>NZ_JAFFPT010000025.1:0-165000 GCF_016918785.1 Leptospira ainazelensis
GGTAAAAGAGTTTTTCCGGAAGACTGGAGGAAGGAACAAGAATCTAAATCACAAGAGATTATAGATCGAGATCTGGATGCGTTTGGGGCAGGTGTAGATGTCGGTGGAACAATTGCGGTCGGATCGAATCCGAATCGAGTGGATTTGACCGACACTTTGATCGCCTATGATGAGAATGGAAAACGAATCGAAGTTCCACTGACCGTTGGGATTTTGGTACCCGCCAATGCCGTTTGTACAATTGTAATTCGTCATAAGTTCCAAGAAACTGAAACGAACAATCCTTCCAATGTTCCGAACGACGGACCGATTGTATGGAGGGACAATTCCTTTGAAATCATTGCTAGACAAGGCGCGCTCATCGAAGGAGACATTCCGCTTCGATCGATCTCGACAAATATTTCCGGCGTTGTTACTCTCGGCGCCGATTTAAGGTCCTATCGTGGCCTCAAAGGTCATCGAATCCGAGACAATGAAATTACGGAGGAAAAACAAGCAAGCGCGGTTAAGACCGGACTTGTAACCGATCTTCATACGGATATTGTCGCTGCGATCAATCCGGATACAAACAATCCGCTGAAGCTGGTAAAGGCGATCAATCAAGTGTATCTCTTCTTTAAGAATTTCGTTGAGTCAATCTTTAAGGAAGAAAGAAAATTCTTAGGGGAGATGTTTTGGTTGGACGATTTAAGAGTTCCTTCGACAGATTTTCCTGCGTTTTGTTTGGCTTCCCCGGATCAGTTGATCCAGGCGAGTGGAGTTGGTGGAATGCCCGACTTGGTGAATTATTGGTTGAACAAGCCCTTTCGCTACGATCCCCTCGGAACAAACGTGACCGACTTTGACGCGATCAGTTATTCAATTGCGAGTAACGTTCTGACCGTTACATTTGCAAATACTACAGCGTGTCAAAAGATGATTGATGCTTTAGCGGAGGACAATCTGGTCCACAGCTCTTTCACTCATTGGATGACGGGAACTCTTATGCAGGCCATCGGCGGGATTCCGTTAAATGCAACTTTAGCAATTACCGGATTATCCACCGTCAGTCGTATGATAAGTTTTTCTTGTTCAGCATCCAACTCGAGCGGATCGTTATCTGGTGTGAAGTTAAGATTTTATAAACATCGTATTCCGGATGTGGTCCCAGGGACTACGGTGACTACACAGGTTCGGCACTTTGCAATGCAAGGACGAGGGTTCGTTGGTGTTATGGACGCTGATAGTGAGTGGATCGGCGGTTTGCGGAGAAGAGATCGATTTCAGGGACATTTCCATACTACAATCGGTGGGGATATTATGAGCCAAGACATCACTTCTTCAAGGAGCTATATTCAGGGAGGAGATTATTCCGCCAGCCCAATGGGACAACATGTCGTAAAAGAAGCCAAACCGGACGGATCCAACGGAAATCCTCGCACAGGCAAAACTACGGATCCTCGCGGTTTATCCGCTTTTCCTTATGTTTTTGCAAAGAGGGTTTTGTAAATCAATACTTCGATGAATTGAAACGAAGGTGAAAAAAAGAATTTTAGAAAAATTGAATTCTTCTGAGACGATAAAAAAGGCGATGATTTCTCATCGCCTTTATTGAATCAGAATTCTGATTGATTTGTTTATTGTTGTGGAGCAGACGTCGCAAAACGGAAGGTTACTCTTCTGTTTTTTGCATCTTTTGCATCCAAACCGGAAACAGGCTCAGAAGAACCGGCGCCTTTCGTAGTGATACGATTCGCAGGAATTCCTTGTTTGATCAGAGCTTGTTTTACGGCGTTTGCACGAAGTTCTGAATAAAAAATGTTACCTTTTTTGTCACCTTCTGCTTGTTCAGGTCCTACCGCGTCGGTATGTCCTGTAATTTCAAGAGCGTAGCTATCAGGAAGTTTTCCAAGACCTTCTTTGATCACTGGAGCGTTTACTTTTGACCACTCGCTGAAATCTCCAGCGTTTACGTCGGCTTTCTTATAGCTGAATCCTGGACGAGAAAGTCCGTCTGGATATCTGAATTCTTTCAACTTTTCGTTCAAAGAATCAGCAATCGCTTCCGGAGAATCTACATCAACACTTCTATTTGCAGCGGCATTTTGCTCTTGCGGAGCTGGTTCCGGAGCAGGAGCTTCTTCTTTTTTTTCAGCGGAGGAGCAAAGAGTGAAAGAAAATGCAATTGCACCGAGCAGAATCAGATTCAAAATCTTTTTGACCATGTTTCTATCCTTCCTTAGATCTAAGGGGTTTTGGGTTTCAGTGTGTCATATTAAGGCTTAGGAAGGAAAATGGAAACTGTTTTTTTAGAGTGCTAAAAACGCGTGCAGTAAAAATCTGGATCCTTTCCCCAATTCAATGAACTTAGAACTGAAAGCAGAGGTTACGGAAGAATTTTCAGGAAATCGTCTCGATCGATTTCTGAAACTCTCTTTTGGAGACGAAGTCTCCCGTGCATCCATTCAAAAATGGATAGAATCCGGTTATGTTCGGAATCAAGACGATAGAATTCAAGATAAGAGTTCTTTTAAAGTGAAAGAAGGGGAACAATTCTCCATTTCAGTTCCTCCAAGGCCGCCTTTGAATTTAGAACCGGTTTCGATGTCCTTACCGGTAATTTTAGAAAGAGAGGACTTTCTCATCATTCACAAACCTGCGGGAATTGCCAGTCACAGTGGACCAGGGGATCGTTCTCCGAGTCTCGTAAACGGACTTCTCTATCACTTCAAGGACCTCTCCAAAGCCGGAGGTGAGGCAAGGCCGGGGATCGTCCATCGTTTGGACAAACCGACGGAAGGATTGATTCTCATCGCGAAAAACGATCGAGCTCATGGAAAGTTATCCGAACTCTTTCGCAAAAGGGAAATCGAAAAAAAATACTACGCTTGGGTGCAAGGTCATCCACCGGAAGAATCTGGAACGATCGATCTTCCGATTTCCCGTCATCCGGTGGAAAGACTCAAGATGACGATTTCTCCAAAGGGAAGAAGGTCCGTAACTCATTATAAAGTTCTAAAATACATCAATTCGAGGACGGGGCGAAAGTTCAGTTTTGTGGAAGTCGGATTGGAAACGGGAAGAACCCATCAAATCCGAGTTCATTTTCAGAGTCAGAGATGTCCCGTCGTCGGGGATTTATTGTATTCGAGAGCGGGCGCTCAGTTCGAATCTTACGGACTTCTATTATTGTCCTTCTTCTTAAAATTTAAAGATCCGTTTACGGGAGAATGGATCGAAGCCGATCTTCCTTTGACTGAAAGATTTCTTAGATTTGAGAAGAACGCTCCGATGATCTGACTTTTATCGTTTCCGGATCTTTTCGATCTCTCAGAACGGGAAACGTCTCACGGTATTCTATAATCGATTTTTTTTCTGCCTTGTAAAAAAGAATCGTTTCCACCTCATCGCCCGCATCCGTAAAATCACCGTTAGGCGCCACCGCAAGAGAATGACCGTTGTGATGAACGCTCTTGTTATAACCGGCGATTCCTATACGATTCACTCCAAAAACGTAAGCCTGATTTTCAATGGCCCTCGTTTTGAGAATCAGTTCCCAGTGATGAATTCTCGGGATCGGCCAGTTTGCATGGATCGTAAAAATATCAGTTTCTCCTGCGACCCTTCGAAAAATTTCAGGAAATCGGATATCATAACAGATAAACGGAGTGATTCGAAAACCGTTGAGATCGTAGCTTAGAATTTCCGATCCGGAGGAATAGTGTCGATCCTCTCCTCCAAAAGTAAACGGATGTATTTTAGAATATCTTAATACGATACCGCCGTCCGGCTTTACGACGCTTACCGTATTGAACGGTTTTCCTTCCGGATTTTTTCGAATCCAACCGGCGCAGATATAAGCTTCGGTTTCCTTAGCGATTTTTTTTAAAAAAGTTTCGGTCGGACCATCGTTGGGTTCGGCGATTCTTTCCGACCGCATCGTAAATCCGGTAGCAAAGGTTTCCGGAAGAAGAATCAAATCGGGTCTTTCCTCTTTTTTTTTATCAAGAGTGGAAAGAATCAAATTTCGAACGTGATCATAGTTCGCTTCCTGATTTTCCCATGAAAGGTCGCACTGGACCAGCGCTACGTTCAATTCTCCCGGATTCATTTTTTTACCTCATTTGTCACGATTCAAAATCTCTCTCGTGTTTTCGAAGAATCGGTTTTTTAGAAATTCTATGGAATCTAGGCCTGATCGTAATTTCCGTAAAACCGAGATTCTCCCTTCCACTGAATGCAAACTCGAACGCGTTTAAAACTTCTTCGACATAAAGAAAAGAACCGGAATCTTCATCTTTCCCAAAATCGAGGCGATCGTAGAATTCGGTATCCACGATATCGGGATTGATGCTTACTAATTTGACTCCCGATTTCCGAATCTCTTCAAACAAATTTAATCCGAAATGTCGGAGTCCTGCCTTTGTTCCGGCGTAAGCCGCGCCTCTCACGGATTCTTTGACTGCGGCGACGGAATGAATTTGAAAGATCCAGCCTTCATTCTTCTTAAGATCTCTTAACAGCAATTTGGTGATAAGAATCGGAGAAACGAAGTTCACAAGAAGCATTCTTTCCAATTCTTCGATCGGAATCTCCTCGTGTGGAGAAAAATTTCCAAAACCCGCGTTGTTTACGAGCACTTTCAAAGGAGGTTCTTCTTTGAGAAAACCCGGAAGTAGTGCGACATCCATTGTTTGGGAAAGATCCATTTGGATATGACGATATAAAGAAGAATCCTTTAAAAGAAGCGAGTTCGGTAGTGATCTTGCAATTCCGATCACACGATATCCTTTGGAAATTAAGAATTCAGAAATCGTTTGTCCGATTCCTTTGGAAGATCCGGTTACGATTGCGGAAAAGCCGTTCGCTTTTGAAGTTTCAGTCATTTTGATTCCATCTCACTCGCAACCAATCTATGAATTTTTTCCTTGGAAACAAAACGAATCAGTTCCTTTTCAACTTCGACAAACATTTCTTTTTCCAATTCTTCCGGATAAGATTTGATAGAATCGTGAGTTTCCATAGGTAAATAATACAAATAAGAATCCGGTCTTCTCTTTTTGGAATTTTTAAAATAATCGGAGTTCATTCTAAAAACTCCAAGGCTGATTTCTCTCAATCGGTTTCCGTCGATCTCCTCAAAGATTTGTTGAACGAATTCGGAATAAACTTTTTTCCAATCCGGAATCGCCAAAATCGGATCCAAACAAAGACGCACCTGCCAACCGGAATCCAAGGCCTCCTTTATATTTTTCAATCTCGAAGAAAGCCTTGGAGTCAAGGGTTCGTGTTTTTTAATTACGGATTCGGGAGAAAGAGTCCACGCAAGAATGATATTCGGGGTCGGCTTTAAACGGGCAATCGATTTAAAATTGGCGCTTTTGGTTCTCAATTCTACGATCAGATCCGGATTTGAATTTGCGAACAAAATCCATTCTTTACAATATCCTAATGTGTTTTCCAAGGCTAAGAGATCCGTATCATAGGAGATGCAGAGGTAAAGTGGTTTGGATAGTTTTAGCTGTTCTTCGGTTTTTTGGATATAATCCTCGTTATTTACGAAGACCACCAAGTTTGCGGAAGAATACATTCCTTGCAGATAACAATACGAACAATTGTAAAGACAATTGAGAACCAACGCGTTGTAATAGAAAAATTGATAACCGAAATCGGGAGCTACTCCGGAGCCTGAATACAAAAACTGCTCCTTTCTTTTTGCCAAAATGAGTTTAGGACTTCTCTTCTGTATTTGAAAACTTTGGGAAGAAGGATTAAAAACTTCCTTGTAAGAATCTATGGGGATCACGATAGAATCCGGAAACTTGGAAAGAATCTCCTTTGTCTTCGGATGATCCTTTGCGGATTCCTCCAAGTATATATGAGAAAAACGTTTAGGACTGATAAAATTGTCTGAGCTCATACAATCCTTTTTTACCTTCTTCTCTCGTTTTTACCTTGTTAACTTCCGAACCGAAGTTTTGATTTAAGAATTTTAGTCCGTCTTCGGAAGAATTTCCGGTCCTAATTTTATAACCGAGCATCCAATCTTTGAGTTGGATCGTTTCCGTTTCCGATAAACGAAGGAATTCTATTAAAGAATCGAGTGTTTTCAATTCTTCCTCGTCGAGTAATATTCTTCTCTCGGCTACGATCGGGATTCTTAAAATCGCATGAATATCAGGAAGAGCCGATTGGATTCTATCCGAGATTACGTTAGAGAAATTCGACTCCGAAGAAGATTCCAATTTTGTAAAATGATCGGAAACCGTTTTTACGATTCGGATTTTATCGGAAGTGAAGAATTTTTTTGAGGCTTGAAAAAATCCGAAAGCTTCCATGTCGACTAACGTGTTTTTGTGCTCGGACGATTCGTTTTCAAAAACGGGTTTGTCCACCGTTACAAGGGACGCCTCTTTTAGAGGGGATTTGAAAAGAAGATCCGGATAAACATTTTTTCCGGAACCCCAGTCCGCGACTTTGTGGATCAAAAAAGATTCTCCGATGGCTGCGTATTCCTTTGAAGAGCCGCAGATTCCAAAATTAAGGATCCAAGAAGATTCTTGAATTGCGTCTTCAAATCCGCTTAAAAGAAAAGAAGTAGCGATGGCCGAGGAAATTTTTCCGATTCCGGAAACTACCAACGTATAATTTTCATTTTGATAGACCGGAAACGCGGATTTTCCCTTGAGACTTTTGAGCCCAAGAGATTCTATCAAAGGTTTTGCTTCCGGGAAAAGCGCTGTGGAAATAAAAATCATCTTTCTTTCTTGATACCTGGAAGCAGAATTTGGGACAAGAGAGAAATCACTTTCCAATTGGAAAAGGAGACTTTATGGATCTGATCGAAAAAGTAAAAAGAGAATTTTGGCCGAAATTAAAGTCCGTGGTTTCCAAGATTCCGTTTACGGAAGATTTACTCGCGCTTTATTATTCCATGATGGATCCTGAAACTCCTCTCAGGACAAAACTTATCATCGCGGGAGCTCTCGCTTATTTTATTTCCCCTTTGGACGCAGTTCCCGATTTTATTCCCGGCGCCGGATTTCTGGATGACGCGGGAGTGATTGCGGCCGTACTGGCAAGTGTTCAATCCGCAATTCGTGCGGAACATCGCGAAAAAGCGAGAAAGAAGCTGGAGATAGAATGAGTTTAGAAAACGAAATTAAAATCAGATACGATCACTTCCTTAACTTTGTCCCCAAGATCATGGAATTTTTAGCCGAGACTCAGGAAGAAAACGATCTTGGAATCGCTTATAAAGGAGAAATCGATTTAGTAACGAAGGCGGACAAAGGTTCGGAGGAAAGAATCATATCCGAAATTGAAAGAATGTTTCCTTCTGATGGTATTCTTGGCGAGGAAGGAACCGATAAAAAAGGGACTTCGATCTTCAAGTGGATCATCGATCCGTTAGACGGAACCGTAAATTATTCGCATCGTCTTCCTTTGTATTGTCTTTGTATCGGATTGGAAAATCAGGAAACGGGAGAGGTTGTGATGGGCATAGTTCCTTTTCCGGGAACCGGAGACGTTTATCACGCGAGAAAAGGTTTCGGAGCTTTTAAGAATAAAAAACAAATCCACGTTTCTAAAACAAAAGACCTAAAACAATCGCTTCTTTGTACTGGTTTTCCCTATGATCGGGAAAAAAAGATCGACCGACTGATGTTCTATTATAGAAATTTTTTACTCAAAACTCGAGGTGTTAGAAGAACGGGATCTGCGGGTGTGGATCTTTGTTGGACTGCGGAAGGCCGATTCGACGCTTTCTGGGAAGAAGGTCTCAAACCTTGGGATATGTCCGCGCCCTCCGTGATCCTGAGCGAAGCGGGTGGCAAACTCTCCACTTACGACGGAAATATTTTTACGCCTTATATTCCGAATCTGGTAGCGAGCAACGGAATCCTCCACGAAAAAATGTTAGCGGGTATGAGCGAATATCTTCACGATTTAACTTAAAAGTCGAAAGATGTTTTTTACGGAGTCGAATAAAAATACATTCTAAATTTCTAATGTTCTATGATTGATTGGATTCTTAAGATTTCTAAAAGTCGACTTATCGAATTTTTCTTTCGATCGGACTTGAAGTCGGATTTCAAGCAATTTTTGCGGAAGGATTTTTGTAGGAACTCCGGACTGAAGTTTTTTTCGACGTATGGTTTTCCATTCTTCCCCATCTGCATAGAATCGTTCGAAAACGTTCTTTTTGACAGGAAAGTTTTCGATTCTAAAAAGCCGGCTAACTTCGTTTATCAAAGACCGGCGTATTTTTTTTGAATGGTCTTATCGATCAGACGAAGAAGTTTTTCACGAACGATGTCCGGGTTGAAGTTTTGTTCGACGTATCGTTTTCCATTCTTCCCCATCTCCATAGAATCGTTCGGATGTTCGAGGATGTAATTTATGGTCGCTGAGAAACTTTTTTTATCGGAATAAAACAGACCTCCGTTGCTTCTCAAACAATGGCCTTTGAGAACGTCCGATTTTCCGTTTACAAGAACCGGCTTTTCAGCCAACCAGGCCTCCATCAAAACGATGGAAAAACTTTCCAGAGGCGAAGAATTGATCAGACAAGCGCAATTTTGAAGGAGTTTGATTTTTCTTTTTTCCTCTACAAAACCTAAAAATTCTACATTCTGATTTTCTAATATTCGAGCGGGAATTTTAGAGGCGATTTTGCCGACGATCCTGAGTTTATGAGGAAGTTCCGAATTCTTTTTCCAGTCCAAAAACCATTCGGCCATTTCTAAAAAGCCCTTTCCCAAATCCACGCGACCGACATACAATAAGAATGGATCTTGTTTATCGGTAGACGAATTCTTAGGATTCGAACGGTTCTCCGAAACGGAGGCTAACGTATTCTTATCCAGATTCAGATTCATCCCGGTGATCGAATATGTACTCGGAGCGAATCCGAGGATGTTTCGAAAAACTTCCAATTCTTCGGGAGTGTTAAACGAGTAAGAGCTCAAATCCGTGAGAACCTCCTTATAAATCGGAAGATGTGCCGGAGCTTCGTCGTGAAACGTCGGAATGATGATCGACTTCTCCGCCACGAGTGGAGAACCGAAAACGAGAGGATAGTAGAGATAACTTACGAAGAAAAAAACTTCGAATTCACTTTTTCTGGATTCGATAAACTGAATCAGCTCCGGAACAAAGGGGCCTTGTTCTTCGATCCAGTGATTTACGTTTTCCCGATTTTGAAAAGACGGCTCTTCTAAGATCTTCTTAGAAAGGCGGTTGAACTTATCGATGTTTCTTCTCTTTTCCACGGTAAAATGGAGAACCTTATACGTTCCTCCGAGGGAGGAAGTTCGTTCTTCGACACAAACCGGTTTTGAAAGATTGTTAGCTTCTTGAATCGTGTAATTTTCTCGAACCGGAATGGAATTTTTCCAAGAAACATAATCGAGGCTTCGAGTCGTAAGAACTGTGATTTCGAAATCTTTCGCTAATAATTCAACGAACTGAAAGATCAGTTTTTCCGAACCCCCCGAAACTTGGTCCGAAAAGATGGGGGAAACAACCGCGATTTTTTTAAGAGAGGTTTTCAATCGTTTTCCTTAGAACGGATTTCGATTCCATATTCTTAAATTCTTCCAAACGCAAATCTTGTCCGTTTAAAATCCGATTCTTAAATTCTAAATCTGTCAAAATTTTATTGAGTAAGACCGCCAAATCCGGAAACTTCTTTTCCTTAAAAAGAACACCCGCTCCGTTTAATGTTTCCGGAACCGCGCCGCCGGCATACGCGAGAATCGGAATTTTATGAACCATCGCTTCGATCAAGGGAACACAAAATCCTTCGTGCTCGCTCATGGAAACAAAAACGTCAGCTTCCCGGTAGAGATGGTTCAATTCGTTATCCGAAAGAAATCCCGTAATCAAAACGTTCTTCCTGAGATCGTAAAAGTCCAACATTCTTTCCAATTCTTCCCTATAAAGAAAAAGTTCCCTAGAACTGAATCCGGCGAGATAGAATTGAAATTGATCCGAATATAAAGTTTTGTATGCGTGCGCGAGACGGATGAGATCGTCTTGTCTTTTGTTAGGAGTGATCCTTCCTACAAAAAGAATTTTTTTGATCGGAGTCGCGACCTTTTCGGTTTTTGAAACTGACTGGGATAATTGATACGTGATCGGAAGAATCCCGACATTCTGAAATCCTAATTCTTCCAGTTCCGCTTGATTGAATTTGGAAACCGCGAAAACAAGATCGAATCGATCCTTCATCTCTTTGAGTTCTTCTCTTCCTTTTTTTAAAAGATAACTCATCTTAAGATCGTAGGATTCAAAAAAGTGATGAGGAGTAACGTTATGATAGATAAGTATTCTCGGAGACCGAAAACTCCTCAGAAAATCAAAAACGCCGGAGTGAATCGAATGATGATAGAAGAGAATATCTTTCGAAGATTTGTTGTAAGTTTTGTATTTTTTTACGAAGGGAAGTTTGGAAGCGCCTATGTTTTCGGAATAGATGTCTCCTTTATATTCCAATTCTCTTAAATAGTTGCGGATCTCCAGCATCTCGTTGCTGATCGCATCTCCGGGATTGAAACCCGCGGAAAATTGTTGAACGGATCTCATACTAATATCCGCTCTTTGAAAATATTTTCAAAAGGAAAACGATTGTATTCTTCGATGACTGATTTTTCCGTCTGGGATATTTGTTCTCTTAGTTTTCTTTTTTCGACGAGGTTATCGATCAAAGCCGCGAGTAAGGTCAAGGATTCGGAGGATTTATTCTTAAAAAGAATTCCGCCGTTTTTCATAGTTTCGGGAGTTGCACCTGCAAAAAAGGAAATCACCGGAATTCCGGCGCCGAAAGCCTCCAAAACCGGAATATTGAATCCTTCGTGTTCGCTCATACAAACGTAAAAATCCATCGAGTTTAAAAACGATTCCATCTCCGCGTCATTCGCATTCAAACGAATTTGAACGCGGCCCATCAATCGTTTCTGTAAAACGAGTTTCTTAAGAAAAATATAATATTCTTCGAAAACGGGAGATACGTTTCCACAGATCAGAAGCTGGACGTTTTGTCTGAATTTGAGAATGGATGAAAGGAGCTCCAAAAGGTCTTCCATCTTTTTATTCGGAGAAATTCTTCCGATAAAACCGATCGTAACTTCCCTTTTGTCTTTCGGAACTCCTTCCCGGATTTTGTATTTTCTTACGATCGGAAGAACGAGTTTATTTTCAATTCCCAAGGAGTGTAAAAACTCCGCGTTGAATTCCGAGGAAGGTAAAAAGAGATCGGTTTCGTTTTTGAGAGAATAAAGCTCTAATAGGGAACGTTTTTCCTCCAATTGGAGCGTATTGTAAATTTCAGGACTTACAAAATTCTTAAAGTAGGCCGCAGGTGTAAAACTTTGGTAACGAATGATTTTTTTACCGGGAAGATCGCGAAACCAATCGAGAGGATAACCGCATCCGCCGTAGTTCAGGATGTGAAAGTCTTCCTTTTTGAATTCCTGAGCGATCGGGTGAACCTGAACCTCGAAGTTCTCTTTCGATAGATTTTTAAGACAAAAAATCGAATTCGGAATTTCTAATGTTTTTAATACGTTGGAAATACCTTTGATATCGTTTCCGATTCCGTCTCCGTCCCGGAACTCTGTAACGTGCTGATAGACTTTCATTTTCTAAACGATAGAATTGTGAATCCGTCTTCCGATTTTTTTTCAATTATATTTCTAAAACCTAATTGTTTTAGATAGTCTCGAATCAACGGTTCCTGGATTCTTGTGAGTCTCAGCGGTAAAAACGGGGAAGGGTAGTTCGAGTTTTCATTGGAGAATCGAAAACGAATCTCAGTACCGGAGGAAACGTTACGGCTCAAAGAACGGAGCGCTTTTTCTATCAGCCAGTGAGGATGAATCGAAAGATTTTCAGATATTATAATTTTAGAATATTCTGAACAGTTCACAGGAATGGAACCGGGTTCTTCCAAGACGACTTTGGCGGTAATCGAAGCGCGGATATATTCCTCGCAGGAGCGGTTCCAAGTCACGGAATCGAACCGAGCCCCCAACTTCAAAAGTTGTTTTAGAATTTTTCCCCAACCCGGAGAAAGGATCAAAACGTTTTCGGAAGGATCGATCGATTCCAAAAGAAAAGTTTCGCTTTCTTCGATCGTGTCTTCGGAATAAAGATTTTCGTTCGCCCAAAGAAATTCCGGACGTACTTCTTTTCCGATGGCCTGATTCCATTCTAAAAATTCGGAATAAAAGGATTCCATCTTACGTTTGAGGTTTTGATTTTCGGAACGGATCAGAATCAATTCGTGAAGAACGCTGTAAAACGCGCGCGTCCTGTTTTCGGAAAGTTTTTTGTCTAGGAACGAGTAGAATTCCGCGAAGCGTATCAAAAGCCATTTCAAAGGCCCGCGTACAAACCAAAGTTTTGGATTGGAGAATTTAGGAGCTGCGATTCCTTTTTCAAAAAGGTGAGCGATTTCCGCAGGATCAAAATCTCCATAACCTTCCGGACTCGGAGGAGAGAATTTCCAATGTGTGAGTTTATCGATTTCTTCTTTTGTGGAAGGATTCTTTTTGAGTTTGGATTCTATTTCTTCCATAATTTCCCGGACGTTGATCCGGGAATCTCTGATTTCGAATAGTTCCTGAAATTTATCTTCCATGCGGCAAAGGGAGAGAGAATTTTATTCGATTGTTTTTTATTCATTTTCTAAAACAACAGTATTTTTACGGAAAACCAAGAATTCTATGAAATGCCTTATTACTGGAGCCGCCGGGTTTGTAGGTGTTTACCTGCTGAAAGAGCTTAAGGATTCTTATTCGGAATTTTTGGGAATCGGAATTCTTCCCGGACCAAATCTGGAGGACGATCCCGAGCTTCCAAGAACATATCGTTCTACAATTTGCGATATTCGAAACGGAAATCAGGTTCGAGAAATCATCCAAGAATTTTCTCCGGACGCCGTCTTCCATCTCGCCGCACAACCCTTTGTTCCGAGGTCGATTGAAGATCCCGGCGAAACCTTGGAGATCAACGTACACGGTACGTTGAATATCTTAGAAGCCCTCCGCGGTTTAAAAAAGAAAGTTCGTTTTGTTTATATTTCCTCCTCGGATATTTACGGTAACGTTCCCGAAACGGTTCTTCCCGTTTCGGAATCCGTAAATCCGGCTCCGCTCAATCCGTATTCTTCTTCCAAATCTTGTGCGGAAATTTATTGCCTTCAATACCATCGTTGGATTCCGGAGATCGAAGTTGTGATTGCGAGACCTTTCAATCATACCGGTCCGAGACAGAGTTTAAACTTTGTGATTCCGAATTTTTGTGCCCAAGTCTGGAAATCCGCCAAACAATCGGAAGGTGAAAGAAAAATTTTGGTCGGCGATTTGACTTCCACTCGGGATTTTCTCGACGTGAGAGACGTCGTACACGCGTATCGTGTTCTTTCCGAAAAAGGAAAGCCAGGGGAAATTTACAATATCTGTTCCGGAAAAGAAGTCGTGATTCGGGACGTTCTCGACCGGATCATCGCTGCCTCTGACAAACCAATTTCGGTGGAAGTGGATCCTTCCCGGTTTCGCGCGGCCGAGATGAGACGTCTGTCAGGAAACAATCTCAAACTGCAACAGTTAGGTTGGACTCCCCGGTTCGGATTGGAAGATACGATTCGCGACGTCTATCATTGGGTCGGAACTCAGATCTGAGAATTAAGAATTTTTTATACTTTCCCTTTTCACTTTAACAAAGCGATCCCCGTTTCCAAACGATCACAAAAGATAATTTTTCCGTTCCGATTGCTTTCGTAAACGAAGTCTTGAAAACTTTTCGAATCGTATTCCGAAAAGTCTCCGACTATGATAAGACGGATTTTGTAATTGGAAGTTTTTTGCAAAATTTCGCCGGCAAATCCGGTTTTTAAATCAAAAAACGAATCGGGGAAACTCACACGATTGAAAGCGAACGTGTCGGCTTCCGCGGAATAGACTAGTTCCAAAAAAGAATTCGCATCCGCAATTCTCAGATCCTCCTCGTCGAAAAACGCAATCTTTCCGTTTTGTGTGTCGATCTCTTTCATGATTCTTCCTTTGCAATCGAATCAAAGTCCATATCGTTTCCTTCGGTGGTATTTGATACACTAACTTTATAGATTCTATTTTCGAAAAAGGTAATATTATAATTCTATAGAATGAACTTTTTCTAAAGATTTTCTTAACATCGGAAATTAAAGGACTGAACCTTTCCAGGTTTTGATTCCGCTTCCTTCGATCGGAAACGGATCCCCCAAATATTTAGGATTTGTTTTGAATAGATTCATATCGACCCAGGCCAAAGTGCGCGCAAAAAATTCGCGAAATCGACTAAAAGGTCCGCTTGTATAAATTCTTCTATCCGCTTCGAAAGCTTGGAATTTGAGCCCGATTTTGTTTGCGAGAAAAGCGGCCCTCGGTTGATAAACTCTCTGACTTACGAAGATCAGATCCTTGACTTGAAAAATTTCCTTCGCGCGGACCAACGTGTCTAACGTTCGAAAGCCGGCGTGATCCACGAATATGTCCTTTTCATTCACTTTGTTTTTAAGAATGTAGAGAAGCATCGGTTTTACTTCGTTATAATAAATCGAGCCGTTATCGCCGGAGAGAAGAATTTTGCGAACCTTTCCTTGATGATACAATTCCAGAGCACAATCCAATCGATCTTTCAAAACGGGAGAAGGTTCGTTTTTGTAAACCGAAGCGCCCGGTACGACGGCGACGGTCGCAGGTTTTGCGGATCTGTGGTTTTGGAATTTTTCGGTGTGAAGATACGATTCTTCAAAACTGAAATCGATGGCGATCGGGGCGGCTACGAGAAGAAACAGAACAAATCCGGACCAGACGTAAAATTTAGGTTTTTTAAAGAATTTTAGGCGAAACACAAAGTAATAATCCGTCAAAATCAGGATTGTTTTTTTAGTCCCTTACAAGCCAAATTCAACGACGAACCTCCTTTTTTTCTTTCCAACGGACGCGAACCGGTAAAAAATTTCGAAACAGGAAACAAACCTTCGGGTTACGGGTCTTATAATTTGAGCAAATACCTCATGAATCTCCTGAATTCAATTGTCAGAATGACCGTCGCCGGTTGCTTTCTTGCGCCGGCGGTTATTTTTTCCCAAGAACTGATGGGGCTTCGCTCCGGAACGGATTCCAATACTCCGGCTCCGGTTCGGCAATTGGCGCCGATTCGCCAGTTAAGAAGTTTTGGATTGGTCTTCGGAAACGTGGACACGGTTCGGGAAAGGTTTGCTCTTTCGGAACAACAATTGGACGAGATTTCGAAAATCAACGAGAAACACAAACAGGCCCATTTTCGCTGGCTTCAAAAAATTTCCCCCATCGAAATCGAACTTGAAGGGCTTTTGATGGAGCCTAACGTCGACTTAACGAAGATCAGAAAACTTTTGATCGAAATCGGAAGATATACTACCGAAATCAGAATCAATCAGATCTCTCACCGTCTTGCTATTGAAAAAATATTAACCCGGGACCAAAAGTCTAAAATCAAAGAGCCTTCTACACGGCAAGAAAACGGATTTCCGGTGAATCTTTTTTCTCCGGAAAGAATTATACTACCAATACAGGGAATCCTACACTGAGGTATTCATGGACCAGAAAGAATTTACCGAGCTAATCGATTCGACAAAACATATCGTCTTGTCCGCGATTAAGAAAAACTTATTCGAAGAATTTCACGACTCGATCGACGACGTCGTACAAGAAACTTATTTCCGAGCTTACAAAAGTCTTTCCGCGAATAAGTTTCGCGGTGATTCCGCAGTGAGCACTTGGCTTTATACGATCGCAAGAAACGAATCCCTGAGAATGAATCAAAAACGTTCCAGACAAACGGCGCTCGCGAGCAAGCTGAAAGAAAAAGTCATTCAAGACCATTCTATCCAGGAAAAAGAGGCAGCTTCCGCGAGCTTCACCGATTTTGAATTGAAAGATCTTTTGGCGATGTTACCATGGAAGTATAAATCCGTATTGAGTCTGGTCGGAGAAGGTTACAAAGAACAACAGATTGCGGAAAAACTCAGTATTCCGGAAGGAACGGTTAAGTCCCGAGCGTTCCGTGGAAAACAGATGTTGAAAAAAATATTCGTTGAGAAGTGAGAGATAGGATAAAGAAAACATGAAATCGAACGGATTCGAAAAAGAAATTTCAGACAGGCTTTGTAGTAAGGTTTGGAGTTCTAAAATCTGTGACGGAGTTTATAAAAAACGCAAATGGAAGATGATTCAATTGGCGTTGGTCACATTTTTATCCGCGTTCTTTTCGAGTTCCATCGTGTGGCTCGCTTTTTTTGAAACGGATCAAAACAGCGTTGCCCGCAACGAACTGCATTCCTGGGTTCAGGAACAAATTTACGGAACGACTGCGGAAGCGGAATCAAAGGCGAAGAACATATTCTTCAAAGAGGAAGAATCGACTACGATGCCCGTTTCCTTGGATGTGGACACTTTGATCGAGGCTTCCTTAGATCGAAGGTAATTCTTGGTTCACAAAAGGAAATCAAAAGAAGTTCGGAAAGATTCCGGTTTTTCGATTGTATCGGTTTATTCCTTTGTGTTAAATGCGATTTGGGTTTCGAAAAAAATAGGAATTCAAATCCCTTGTTATAATAACCTGTCCCAAAACCGGGACAGAACCCTGTAGTTTGATTTTTCTGATAAAGTATAATCAAGTTTTGGGGCGCGTTTCAAATAAAAATCGAAAGTAATATTAGAATTATCAAATTCTTCTATTGAAGTGTCTCGGCTGGAGTCCGGTTCGATCCGGAAAAAAATCAAACTTGGAGAATCCAATGTTTTCGTTAAACTCCAGTCTTTCCCCGGAAAAAGACTCACAAAAAATCAAATCTCCTCCCGGTTCTTACGGCTTCTTTGCGCTTCGTCACTTATATCGAATGCGAAGAGACATCATCGGATTCTTCCAAGACATGAAGAAAAAACACGGAGACGTCGTTTTGTTCGGAATCCGTAAAACGAGAATTTTTATGATTCAGAGTCCGGAAGACATTCGTCACGTTCTTCAGGAAAACAGCGGTAACTATCATAAAAGCGTATTCTATGATGAATTGAAAAGAATCCTCGGAAAAGGACTTCTCACCTCCGAAGGAGATTTTTGGAAAAAGCAGAGAAGGCTGATTCAACCGGCGTTTCATCGTCAGAGAATATCAGAATTTACTCATATTATGGCGGAAGAAACACAGAACATCTTTCAAGAATGGGAATCCAGACAAAAAAACGGAACTCTCCGAGTCGATCTTTCCGAAGAGATGATGAGACTCACGTTTGCGATCGTAGGAAAAACCTTGTTCCGCTCCGACGTAAAAGAATATTCCGAAATCATCGCGAAGAACGTAGAGATCGCGATGCAGGAAGTCACAAAACGATTGACGATGGTTTTTCCACCTCCGATTCACTGGCCGCTTCCGGGAAATCGAAGACTGAGGAATTCGATCGAATCTATGAACGAAGTCATCTATGAATTGATAGATCAGAGAAGAAAAAATCCTTCCAACGATTTGATCAGCATGCTTTTGGAAATTCAAGACGAAGAGACCGGTGAAAAGATGAGCGTTGAACAGGTTCGAGACGAAGCGATCACACTTCTTCTCGCGGGACATGAAACAACTGCAAACGCGCTCACTTGGGCTTTTTATCTTTTATCAAATCATCCGGATGTATTTTCCAAACTCAAAGCCGAAGCGAAGAATGTTCTGGGAGATAAAATTCCATCTTTGGAAGACGTCGGAGCCTTGACCTATTCGAGAATGGTTTTGGAAGAATCGATGCGTCTTTTTCCGCCGGCTTGGACCGTCGAACGATCGTCCCTAGGTTGGGACGAGGTCGGGGGTTACAAGGTTCCTCCGGGAACTAACGTTTCGATTTGTATCTATTCGATTCACAGAGATCCGCGTTTTTGGACGGAACCCGAAAAGTTTTGGCCTGAAAGATTCTCCGAAGAAAACTCGAAAGAAAGGCCCAAATATGCCTACATCCCGTTTGGCGGCGGTCCGAGAATGTGTATCGGAAACGTATTTGCGATGACCGAAGGGATTCTCATCCTAAGCATGATCGCGAGAAAATACGATCTAAAGCCCGTTCCAGGACATAAAGTCGAATTGGAACCTTTAGTCACATTAAGACCGAAACATGGAATGTTGATGGATCTGGTTTCCACTTGACCTATACTTCCCCGGAATAGACTCTTTATCTGGAGTCTATTCCCATGGAAAAGGAAATCCGCAAACGACTGGATCAAGTAAAGGAAAAGGGTCATCAACGGCTCACGGTACTTTTGATCCCTCATGGATTCGATAAATCATTTCATTTTCAAATATCGGTTTTTACGATCTTCTTCTTATTCAGCCTTTTGGTTTCGATCTTAGGAATTGCGGTCTTCGGAATCGTAAAATACAACAATACCAGAAAACAAATCAACGCTCTTGCGCAGGTTTATGGTAAATACTTCGACGAATACATCGAATACTCCGAACAGTTGGAAGGCGTTCAGGACGACTTTCTGGCTCTTACGGAAAGTTTGGAAGAAATCTATTCTCTTGTCGACGGAGAGAGAGACGAGATGTTAAAACTTCCCGATGAGTCCGATATCGAAACGATCGCTCTCGCAGAATTAAAAACTGAAGAAGCCGCCGATAAGGACTTGATGTTGGGAAGAAGTTATCTCTCCGAAATCTACGGCTATCGCACCGCAAGAGTTTATATGGATAAACAGCGACCTTTGATGGACAGCGTTTACGACTTTCTCAATTCAAGATACGATATCATGGACGCGCTTCCTTTTGGAGAGCCTCTTTATTCTTATAACCTGACTTCTTACTTCGGAACAAGACGTTCGCCTACAACGGGTTATATGGAATATCACGATGGAATCGATCTTGCGAATGTTCCGGGAACTCCTATCTACGCGACTGGGAACGGTAAAATTCACCGCGTGATCTACTCGAATCGTGGGTACGGAAATCATATCGTCATTCAACACGCAAACGGTTATTTTTCCCTTTTCGGTCATTGTACTAGAATTTTCGTAAAAGACGGACAACAGATTCGAAAAGGAAATTTGATTGCAACGGTCGGATCCACCGGAAACGTCACGGGTCCGCACTTACACTATGAAGTATGGCTTGGAGAATCCAATCGTACCGATCCGATGGAATTCCTAAAAGTTCCCGTTTATTAAACCCGATTCAAATTCGATATGGCAAAGAAAAAAGAGACTGTGGACAAATCTCTTTCCGAGAAAGAGGCTAAGAAAGAAATAGCCGGTTTGATGGAGGAAGTTCGCCTTCATCAGCATTCTTATTACGTAAAGAATCACGCTACGATTTCCGATTTTGAATTCGATAAACTTTTTCGTCGATTACAGGATCTCGAAGAACAATTTCCTCAACTCAAAGATCCGGCGAGTCCGACCTTGGTTGTCGGATCGGACTTGGATAAGGACTTTGAAAAGTTCCAACACAAACTTCCAGTTCTTTCTTTGATCAATACATATAACGACGAGGAACTTTTGGATTGGGTAAACAAAACCGATCCGGAAGGAATCTACTCAGTGGAATGGAAGATCGACGGAGCCTCGATCGTATTATATTATGAAAATGGAATGTTGCAAAACGGCGTAACAAGGGGTTCCGGAGGAATCGGAGACGACGTAACCGATAATATAAGAACGATCCGAAATATCCCGCTTCGTTTGCCGGATACGACGAGTGTGTATTTGCGAGGCGAAGTTTTTATGACCTATAAAGACTTCGAAGAGTTTAACGAGCTTTCTTCCGGTAAATACGCAAATCCGCGAAATCTGGCCGCAGGATCGATCAAACAGAAAAATTCTTCGGATACCGCAAAACGACCGCTGCGAATTTTTACTTATGACGCAACGTTCCCGAACCAAACTAAGAAACTGAAAACCCACCAGGAAATTCTTTCTCAGTTGGAAAGGCTGAAGTTTCCTCTGGCGCCGGATACAGTTTATGTGACCGGTTCTAAGATCGCAAAGACGATCAAGGATTTTAAAAAGAGAAAGGAAACTCTTGGTTTTCCAACGGACGGACTTGTCATCAAACTGAATGACATTTCAAAGAGAGAAGCTTTGGGTTATACTTCCCATTCTCCGCGTTGGGCTCGCGCTTATAAATTCGACGCCGTGATGAAGGAAAGTAAAATCGTAGATATCACTTACGCGGTCGGTCGTACGGGGAAGATCACTCCGAGGGCTGAAATCGAACCGGTCAACCTAGCCGGGACTACGGTTACGTTCGCCACCTTACACAATCAAGACTATATCGACGAACTCGGAGTCGGAATCGGTGCACTCGTAAGAGTCGCCAAAAGAGGAGAGATAATTCCCGCTGTGGAAGAGGTCGTAACTCCGGGCGAGGACGTTTTCAAAATTCCCGATCGTTGTCCTTCCTGCAATACGAAGACGATCAAAAAAGACGGTTTAGTTGATTTGTTTTGTCCGAACTCGGATTGTCCGGATCGGGTTAAGAATGGAATCATCTTTTTCTGTCAAAGAAAACAAATGGACATCGAAGGACTTGGTGACAAACAAATCGAATTTTTATACGATCATGATTACATTCGATCCATTGCGGATCTATACGAACTGAAAGATAAAAAAGAAAAACTGATGGAAGAAGAAGGTTTTGGAGAAAAGAGCGTATCGATTATCCTGAAGGGAATCGAAGAATCCAAACAAAAAGACTTTCGTTTTGTTCTTCCTTCCATCGGTCTTCCCGAAATCGGCCATAAAGTGACCGAACTTTTGATCGAACACGGAATCGATTCTATGGATCAAATTCTAACAATCGCTAAGGATTCAAAGAAAATCGAATCGTTGCTGGAAATACCCGGTATTGGCCCTTCCACGGTTCAAGCGTTTGGGGAGAATTTTGTAGATAAGAAAATTCTAAAGTTGATTGAAAGACTGAAAAAATCCGGACTCAAAATGAAAGCGGATCCGATTCGGGTCGCAGATCGCCAACCTTTCGCCGGTCAGTCTTGGTGTGTGACGGGTTCATTTGAAAACTTTCAGCCGAGAGATAAGGCCATGGATTTGATCGTCTATTACGGAGGAAGAAAGGTAAGCGCCGTGAGTTCTAAAACGACTCACCTTTTGGCAGGTCCGGGGGCCGGATCTAAATTAGAAAAAGCGAATGAACTTGGAATTGCCGTCTATGATGAAAATCAGTTTCTTGATCTATTAAAATCGGAAGGAATTGATTTTAAAAATACGATTTGAGTTTCCCCTTCTTTGGAAAAAGCCTGGTTTATTTTCTCGTTCGATATCGTTTCTCTCTTTCTAGAAATAGATACTGATCTTCCGATTAAATTACCGTTCCACCTTTTCAGTTTTAAAATTTTTACTTACTATTGTTTCAAAATGAAGAATCGGGTTTTGTTCTAAAAATCGTTTCCTCATTCTTTTTAAAATCGAAGTCCGTTTTAATTTCTGAATCGGGACGATCGGCTGGTTTCGGGAAGGGTTTTCTCGATTTGTTTCAATACCGCTTCTCGAATCGATCTTTAGTTTTCGCAAAAATCTCCTTTCCATGTTGTAAAACCGACTTTTGTCGGTTTTATTCTTTTTTGATTTAATGTTCATTTTAAAAAAATGAACATTCGTTTATTCTGTTTCAATTTAAACGAGTTTCACAAAAAGAACTTGATAGGCTGACTTCGATTTCTATTCTTTCTGCCGGAAGAGAATATTCTTTCTTTAAGGGGAACGGTTTTGGAGACTGAATTGAAATATTTATATGATCTGCTGGAACGTTCGGCGCGGCGTTTTCCTAATAAAGAAACGTTTTGTAAGAGAACTGCGAATGGGATTCAAGGAAAAACCTTTTCCGCTCTTAAGGACCAAGTCGACGCTTTGACTGCGGGTCTTATCGCCGAAGGAATTACAAAGGAGGATAAGATTGTTTATCTTTGTGATTCGAGCGTAAACTGGTTTTTGGCGGATTTGGCGATCATCAGCTCCGGCGCGGTTTGTGTTCCGAGAGGAACCGACGTCGTTGACGAAGATATTCTCTATATCGTCAACCATTCCGAAAGCAGATACGCTTTGGTTCAGAAGGAGAAAGACAAGGCTCGACTCATCCAGCTCGCTCCTCAAATTCCAGGAATCAAAAAAGTATTAGTTTTAGAAGATGAGAATGGAGAACTGAAGTCAGGATCCGATAGTGTTCTGAGTTTAATTCAATCCGGAAGGGAATATCTGAAAAGTCGTCCGAACGCGGTCCGCGATCGTTTGAAAGAAAAGTCTTCGGATGATCTTGCGACTCTTATCTATACATCCGGAACAACAGGAGCTCCAAAAGGAGTGATGCTCAATCAAACCGGTTGGATTTCGGCGATTGAAAAAGTCGTTCGTTTCACGGGTCTGACCTCGGAGGATTCAGGAGTCAGTTTGCTTCCGCCTTGGCACGCGTTCGAGCGAGCGATCGAATATTGCACCGTCGCACTGGGAGCTACATTCTTAATTTCTAATATTACGTCTTTAAAGGACGACCTTCGCGATTTTCGTCCGACTTTATTCCCGTCGGTTCCTAGAATTTGGGAATCTCTTTACAACGGAATCATGACCAAGGTTTCCAAGGAATCTGCGTTTAAAAGAGTTTTGTTTCATTTCTTTTTGAAAGTAGGAATGATCTGGTCGCTTAACAAATCGATCCTCTTTGGATACGACTTTCAAATCGAAAGACCTAAGTTTTTCAGAGATATTACGAGAAGACTCTTTGCCCTTTCTAAGCTCGCGTTTCTATCTCCGCTCAAACTTTTTGCGATTCTAATCTTTTCCTCCGTTCATAAGGCTCTGGGGGGAAGATTGCGGGTCTCCGTATCGGCGGGCAGCGCGCTTCCGAGCATCGTAGACAAATTCTTATCCGCAATCGGCCTTATCGTACTCGAAGGATATGGTATGACTGAGACTTCTGCCGTGACCTCGGTTCGGAATCCAAAAAAACCTTCGCCTGGTACGGTCGGAGTTCCGGTGGAAGGATATGAGTATCGTTTGAAAGACGAGTCCGGTAATCCGATTCCGAAGGGAAGTTCTAAAAAAGGGACGCTCTGGCTCAAATCCAAACAAATTCTTATGGGATACTATAAACGTCCCGAACTCAACGAAGTCGTTTTTGACAAAGACGGTTTTTTTGATACGGGCGATATCATGCGCGTGAATTACAGAGGGGAACTTTCCTTTGCGGGAAGAGCGAAGGATACGATCGTTTTGGCGGGAGGTGAGAATATAGAACCGGTTCCGATCGAAGATCAACTTCTCAATTCTCCATTTATCAATCAGGTTATGGTTACGGGACATGAAAGCAAACATCTTGTTGTGTTAATTGTGCCGGATTTTGATAGAATGAAAACTGAGGTGGAAGGAATTCCAGAGGATCCGGCGGAGTGGAATCAAAATCCAAAGATCCGTGAAGTTTTTAAGAAAGAAATTTCAACGAGAATTTCTCGAAAAGGCGGATTTAAAGCTTTCGAATTGATTCCACAAAACGCTTTTTATGTGGTTCCTCGGCCGTTTGATCCCGATAAGGAAATGACTCGGACCTTAAAAATGAAACGAAACGAAATATTAGAGAATTTTAAAAAAGAAGTAACGGAGTTAACCAAGTAACATGCTGTTTTTAAACCCATATTTAGAAAGTGAAGACAGAGATTTTTATATTACGGTAAAGGAATTCGCGAAAGAAAGAGCGCTTCCTACCGTGGAACAAAGAGACGAGGATTGCACTTGGGATAACGAACTCTGGAAAGAAATGGGGAGCATGGGCTTGCTCGGAATTCCTCTTCCGGAGCAATACGGAGGACAAGGTGGAACCTGTTTTCAGTGTTGTTTGGCGCAAGAAGCGTTTAACGCCGGTTCGCTGGATTCCGGTTTTGGTCTTTCTTGGGGCGCTCATATGATCATCGGAACCCTTCCGATTCTTTTTCAAGGAACCGACGCGCAGAAAAAAAAATATTTACCGAAACTCGCTTCCGGCGAGTGGATCGCCGGTCTTGGTTTGACCGAGCCGGATTCCGGATCCGATGCCGCTGGTATGAGAACGTTTGCCGAAAAAACGCAGGGCGGTTTTATTATCAATGGAAGCAAGATGTATATCACGAACGGTCCGATCGGCCAAGTGTTTATTATAATGGCACGTACTACAAAGTCTCGCGGTCCGATGGGAGTTTCCGCCTTTATCGTAGAATCGAATATGAAAGGATTTCGAGTTTCCAAAGTTTTAAAAAAGTTAGGCCATAATACATCGACGACTGCGGAACTTTCCTTTGAAGATATGTTTGTTCCCGAAGAAAATTTGCTCGGTCCTCTCAACTCCGGTTTTTTAAGAATCGGAAAGGCCACCTTAGAATGGGAGCGAACCGTTCTTCTCGCGGCTTTGATGGGTGGAATGGAATACTCGATCGAGAGTTGTTTACAATACGCTTGGAATCGGCATCAGTTCGGGAAACCGATTCTTTCTTTTTTTGCGATGAAGGAAAAAATAGCAAGGACTTGGGCTTATCTTTGCGCGGCAAGAAGAGTGATTTATTTTGTAGCTCGCAAAAAAGATTCCGAACCCGATGTAAGTCTTCCTATGGAAAGCTCGATCGTAAAAGTTTACGCTTCCGAAGTTTCCGAAGAAGTCGCTTCGGATGCGGTTCAGATTTTCGGCGGAATGGGATATATGAGGGAGGTTCCGGTAAGTCGACTTTACAGAGACGTTAAACTTGGAACTATCGGCGGCGGAACCTCGGAAGTACAAAGAAGTATTATTTCGGCAAGTTATGGCGGTTATGATAAATTTAAGAATATCATCGAAAGCGCCGTTTCCGAAAAAACTAGAATCGAATCCGAGAAAAAAACGAAAAATACTCCCGTTGCAGATCTGATTTCCAAACTGGACAAACTCATTCAAACCGTTGGGGAAAATCCTGAAAGAAAAAAAAGACAACCTTTAGAATTCGGCTTCGCGGATCTTTTGACGCTGACTACCATTCTTAAATTGAGCGTTTGGGACTTGATGGAAGACAACAATCACTATAAGGTTTCGGATAAGGAAAGAGACATTCAGATTCTTGCATATTATTTGACCGCGCGTTATATTCGAGGAATCGGTTATCTTAAAGAATTGGATCAAAACGGCGTGGCTGATCTTCTAAAAGCTTTCGGGAGCTTGACGGTCCCGGAAAAAGAAATCGAAAATTGTATCGATTTTTTAAAAGAAGGGATTCTCGGCGCCGCTGCGGTTTCTGCCTAAATAAACGGAGAATTTTGAATGTATCAAAAAGGGAAATCCTACAAAGAAATCCAAATCGGCGATAAGGCGAGTTTTTCAAAGACGATTACGGAAACCGACATTTATCTTTTCGCAGGAATCAGCGGGGATTTTAATCCGCTTCATGTTGATGAAGAATATGCAAAAACTACGATGTTCGGAACCAGAATCGCACACGGAGGTCTCGCCGCTTCCTTGCTTGCTCCGGTTTTAGGAATGAAACTTCCGGGTTTGGGAACCGTCGCCCTGGAAACCGTAACTAAGTTTCGTAAACCGGTTTATCCCGGCGATACGATTACATGTACAGTGGAAGTAAAATCGAAAGTCGAAAGATTAAAAATGGTAGAGATGAAAATACTCTGGACCAACCAAAAGGGCGATACGATCGGAAAAGGAGAATGTAAAGTTCTTCCACCCGAGTCGAATTCTTAATTTTTAAAAGCATCAAAAAGAACCCAAAAGGCAAATTCATGAATCCTGTTTTACTAGGCATTAGCGATTCGGTCGCAAACGATTTTCCGGAAGAATATAAGGAATGGTCCGGCGAAAAAAAAGTATTAGAACATTATAAAAAGTCAATATCCGATCTTTTACAATTTTTAGAAATGAAGCCGGAACTTCTTCAGAGTATTCTTACTGATTTTGTCAGCATCGAACCGGCTTCCTTGGGAAAGTCCGGTTACGGACATAGTGTACGGATAGCCAATGAACTAGGATATACGGGTTTTCGTTCTCATTTGATAGATTTGGGCGGTGCGAGCGTGACCGGCGCCATCGGACAAGCTAGGACCATTTTTCAATCCGATCCGGAGGCGGTGATTTTGATAGCGGCTGCGGACATACCCAAATCCGCATTCAAACAGGTTTCCGATCTGAAACGATTGAACGAAACGGTTTGTCATCCGATCTTTGAACTCAACTACGGGGCGACATTGATCGCTATGTACGGACTTCTTATGAAAAGAATGATGTTCGAACACGGCATCGCTCAAAAAGATCTGGAAGAGATCACAAAAAAATTCCG
The DNA here is from genome assembly GCF_016918785.1 of Leptospira ainazelensis. Classification (GTDB taxonomy): domain Bacteria; phylum Spirochaetota; class Leptospiria; order Leptospirales; family Leptospiraceae; genus Leptospira; species Leptospira ainazelensis. The sequence goes on from NZ_JAFFPT010000025.1 coordinate 26,331, forward strand.
ATCCAATGCGATTTCCAACCCAAGGGCGAGCGTTTATCAGCAAGAGATTACCGAAAAACAAATTTCTCGAACGATCGCAGATCCGTATTCCACTCCTATGATCGCGATCGTTACCGATCACGGTTTTGCAACCTTGCTCATGTCCGAAAAAAAAGCGAAAAAACTACAGTCACAAGGAAAACTAAAAAAGGACTTGGATCCGATGTATCTCATCGGAGCGGGACACGCGGCCCATTCCGAATACTTTATGCTGAAAGGCGACTTTGCAACACCGGCAGGATTGGCCGGTGAAATCGCATTCGCTTCCTCTGGAATTCAAAGAGAAGACATCGACTACGCTTGGATCTATGATTGTTTTACGGGAATGGTGATTCTTCAATCCTCCGAGTATTTCGGATTATCGAAGAAAGAAGTTGCAGAAACTCTCAAAAACGGAGAGCTGCAATTTAAAAACGGGAAAAAAATTAAGATCAATGAAATGGGAGGAATTTTAAATTACCAAGCCGCTATGTCTATGTCTGCGGCTACCGGACTCATTGATCTTGCCGCACACTATGGATTGTATTCTCGTGAAGTGCCCAATATCAAAGTTACGCGGCCCGAAAAATCGCTATTGGGAGGAAACGGAGGTGTGGACAGCATCAACTCGGTTGCGATTTTCTCTTCCAAACCTTCGAAACTAAAAGCTAAATCGGCGAAACGACCTAAACTCTTTTTGAATCAAAACGGCGCAAAGGAAAACGAGGTCGGTACGGTCTTTTCTTCTACAACGGTCAACATGAACCCCGGTTCTTTTACAAAAGCTCCTTATTCTTTGGCGCTCGTAAAAATGAAATCCGGAAGATATGTAATGGTAAATGCATATAATAAGAATGGAGAACTCTTAAAAACGGACCAATTGCTGGAAATCGATCGTTCGAAATTAAAAATCGTAAGTGAAAACGGTTTTTTGAAAGGAATTTTATCTTGAATTGAAAGAAATTTTCAAGATGATAAGTCAGTACATTTTCCGAGAATCCGCAAAGAAAAACCAGTCAAAAGAGTGTTGTTCTTTGAGGAGATCTAAATCGAAAAGCTGATTCTAAATTCAAATGCAATTGTGGAAAGTTATTCATCGGATTTCAGTATTGGTTATTTTTTAGCATTCTTCAAATACAAACTCGCTAATTCGAACCAAGGATGGATGAGAGACAGCTCGCTTAGGAAACGGATCGAACTAACTATGCATATTAAGGCTGAGAATATACAAACGGGCCAGATTCGGATCTTTAACGGATCGGACTTGATTTTAATTCCTGATTCTTCCAATGAACAAGAAGGAACCATGTTTCTTCACGGAAGAAGGGTCGAAAATTGTCTGAATCTCCGAAAATACTCCACGTTCTTTGTTGTTTCAGATTCTGTCTCCAAAACCGGATTTCCGGAAAAGATCAAATTGCAAGAATTCGGTCCGGACGGATCCGTGATCGAAATTTCAGAGAGCAAAATGGACTGTTATCGTGTGATGGGAATATTTTTGGAGTAAGTTCACTTTCTGCTGGATTCGATCCGTTGTATTCATAGAATCCGTATCCACCATTCTTTTCCGAGGGGAATTCATCATGGTCCAAAAGAAAAAGACCAAAGTCCAAAAAGCGGCTCCGAAAAAAAAACGAGCTCACGTATCTTCCTCCGTAAAAAAAAACGACATCCGTCTTTCGGATATGGTAGATTTAGCCGCAGAGGAATTCGTGAAGACGATTGAAATTATGGCGAAGCTTTCAACCGGCAGTCGAACGAAATTAAAAAACTCGATCAAATCGGCGGCGAAGCAGATCCTTCAGGGGAAATAGAAACGATCGAAACGTTTCGAATTTCTCTCGAAGAATTTTACATTCGAGTTCGTTTATTTCTTAAAATCGAATCGCTATTCAGAAACGTATAAATCGATTCGTATGTTTTCGCTCATTTGCTTCCATTCCCAAGAAAAAAAGCGTGCCAAAATATATTTCCTTTTTTTTAAAAACAGTCAATTTATTTCCAAAAAAAGAAAACACCGGAAAAAACTTTTGGAAAAAAATTTCCAAAAAGATTCGATTTTTTTTAGGATTTGTAGTCAACTGTAAGTATGGAAAACTTATTTCTGATTACCTTACTCTTCTTAATTCTCTTTGAGCAGTATAAAACCAGGGTTTCCCGGGAACGAATTCCGATTCGCGCTCTTAAACAATACGTCCATCGTTAATTTTTGAGTGATTTCGAACCGGGAATGCGATTGTGCACCCGGTTTTTCGTTTTTTTAACCCGCCCTTTTTCCGATTCTCCATATAGGATCGCTTCTTTAGAGAGTTGAAACATTCTTATTCCGCTAGAACCTTGTCTAAAGACCGAGGAAAGCATGTATAAGAAACCGATGACTCCGACCCGAGCCGTAGAAACTTTTATCCGCTCCAAAAAAAACCAGGAACCGATCTCCGAAGAAGTCGTTATGGTTTTAGATTCTTTTAAAACCTGGAATGAAATCGAACTAACCGGACTTCTCAATGCTTCGTTTTACCAGCCGGAAGTTTTAAACGAATACAGATCCGAAGCTGCGATCCAAATTCTCCTCGAAAAGTTTAAAAAAAGAATCGTGGATATCCCTATTCAATGAATCGGACGATGGAACCAAAAGTTATTTATCAAGAGGCCAATCCTTATGGAACCTTCACCGCGTTTTTAGAAGACGATGGAAGGACGGTTTATCTTTATCTTCAAGGTGAACAGAATCCCGAGTTCGGAATCAAATCCGTTTGGGTCTGTAATCGTGTGGAAGCGCCCGAGCAAAGAAATCGGGAAGATCTTTCCGACGGTTTAGCGCCTATTCTTCTGAAAGCGGAAGTATTGGATTCTAAACCTCATGCGGGCTTGGAAGAGAAGGACATTTATTTTATTTGGACGGAGGAAGGCGACGGGGTCGCCCTTTTTTACAAGGAAACGTTGTATGCGTTTCTTCCTCCCTGGTCCGGAATCAAAGGGTTCCACGGTTATTCCATTCATGCAAAAGTGGATTCTTTAACCGCTTATCCTCTGGGGAATTCGGAGTTCGGTGTGATTCCCGATCGTGTACAAGCTTCTCGTGATTTTTGGGAAGCTCGTTCCAAACAAGGCGCTTGGAAAGAAATCCAGGAGAAACGTCTTCATTTTTTAGAATCAAAACTTGGTAAACACGATAAATATTGGTCTGCGGACGGAGGAAAGTATCCTCAACTCGGAATCGTTCGTTTTCGTTCGCCAATCAATCCCGATCTCTGGATTTATTCGACAATCGGTATGAGCGCGCAGAATATGCCCTCTGTCGAACTTTTTCATAAGGATTACGAGGATTACGCGCGCATCGAGCTCGTCTTGGCTGTTAAAATCGGTTCTGAAGGTTTAGAAAGATCGGAATCGTGGGTTCCTCACCTCATCGGCGAGTTGATTCGTTTTCCATGGAATATGGCGAAATGGTTCGGAAACGGACATACGATTTCGATGTCTCGTAAAGATCCGGAAGCGTTGTATCTCAATTTCACTTCGATTTTATTTCGAGATCTGCAAACGTTCCCTTCCAATACGGATGTTCCTGATTTGACCGGTTTGATTTCCGAAAACGGAAGACAAGTTCGATTCTTATCCTTATTACCGGTTGCGGAAGAAGAAAAAGAATACGCACAGAAGGACGGAATTCAATCTTTCCATCAGATCTGGGATGAAAAAAAATTTCCTTGGTTTCACGACTCGGAAAGGCAATCGCTTATCTAAGATGTTTCTCATGGAAGATATCATCCTTTCTATCAGACGTTATTCGAATCAGTCGGCGTTTCTTTTAACGTTGATTTGTTTCGGATTGTTATGGGTGACTCTTCCGTTATCCCTTTTATCCGAAAGTACGGATCCACTGAGCGCGGAAGTGCAGGAAAAGATCTGGCAAGAGATTTATAATCAAGATTTTCATTCTTCGAAGAAGTTAGTTCAACTAGAACTATCCAAGAGTGGTAAAAATGAGACAATTCCTCTCTTATCGCTCTTGGAAATTTCTTTAAACGGACTTCAGAGGCACAAACAAGCGGATGAAACCCGCAAAAGAATCCTTTCGATCTGGGAAAAAAAATATAAGAAGTCTTTCTTGGATGAAAATTATCCGATCAATCTTGCGACTTGGACAAGAATGATCGTAGTAAAGTCGGATTCACTGTTGTTGGGAGCCGAATATTTTATTCCATATCCGATCAATGCGGGAAAAGACGGCTTCTATTATCATAAGTTTACCTTATACAATCGCTTTTCAAAAAAGCCGACTCGATTCTTCAAACTAGAAAGATCACCCGCAACCAATCAAGAATATCGTCTTTACGAGATCAATGCGGACGGCGAATCGAAACAAATCAAAGTTTATGGCGATATTCTGCCTGAGATGAAGGACGAAATGATATTTCTTACCGGATTTTTAGGATTTTAGCTCGAAAGAGCGATCTAGAACGATCAATTTGATGTGTATAAAAGAAAAAACCCGCTTCGAAAAGCGGGTTTTAAAGTTTCATCCCTTCTTAGAATGAAAGTGTGTTGCGAGATTACTTATTTCTTCTTCGCAACTTTCTTTTTAGCTGCTTTTTTCTTAGCAACTTTTTTCTTAGCTGCCTTCTTTGCTGCTTTCTTTTTTGCAACCATTGACTCTTCCTCCGTGTTACTAACATCAGTTCTGAATTTTGTTCAGTTCTAAATGCCGTGATTAGGGACATAATTAATGGATCAAGATAAAAATGTAAAGTGTTTTAATAAAATTTTACAATTTTTTTTAAAATTTATTTCTCATCATCATTTTTGATTCATGAAGACGGTTTATCATTCACTTCAACGCAGATAAAAGATATATCATCGCTTGGATCTTTTACTCCGCGAAAGTCTTGAATCGTTTTTAATACAAGATCAGCAAGATCTTGCGGATTCAGATGATGATTACTCTTCAAAAGATTTAAAAAATTCTCATCTCCGAAGATTTCTTCATTCTCATTGAACGTTTCAGTGATGCCATCGGTGAATAAAATTAATTTATCACCTGGATAAATCGGTATCGTTAAGTGTTTATATTCGGTAGGTAAAACTCCGAGAACTCTTTGTGTCTCGGTTCTCAATTCTATTTTTCCGTTTTTCCGAATACAAATCGGAGAAGAGTGACCCGCGTTGATATATTTAAAGGTTTCCTCTTGAGAATTGTATTCTCCGCAGATAAAAGTCATAAACTCGCTTCCTCGATATCGTTCGATTAGAAACGAGTTGATCACTTTGAAAATGGTGGATAAGTCCGATTTTTTACGGATTTGATTCTGAATGATGCCTCTGATCGCACTTACAAGGTATCCCGTTCCCAATCCATGACCGGAAACGTCTCCTAAAGCCAACAACATTCGATTTGTATTCAATTTTTGAATGTCTAAGTAGTCTCCGGAGATTCCAACCGCGGGAATCGAGAAGAATCCGATCTTTGTTCCCTTGATCGATCCGCCTTCCGCTACGTGAAGGGTCTTATCGATGATCGCGGCCATATTGAGATCACGAACGATTCTTTTTTTTTCGACTTCTTCCGCTAGTAACGCGTAGTTTTGCAACAACATAGAGGCCATTCTCGTACATTCTTTTAGAAAATGAAGTTCTCCAAGATTAAAATTCCTCCGATTGTTCTTTTCTCCCACAAGAAAGACTCCGAGGACTTCTTTTCCCTTTGAATAGTTGAAAATCGGATACGTTAGTTGTATTCCAGAGTTTTGCAGAAATTTATAGACCGATTCCCTGATACCGAGTCCGTACGCGAGGTGAGTGGTCACAGTAACTTCCGTATTTGCGGCGAAATACTGCCAAATCTCGGAATTGGAAGAGATTCTTATAAAATTGATATTCCTAAGATCCGTCCTCGGGAATTTATCGGCGGGAATCAAAACAAGGACTTTGCCGATGTCCAATGCTTCGGAAACCTTTCTCATAAGACTGTTGATCGTCGCTCTCATCGAAATCGGAGCGCTGATCATCGCTGAAACTTTTTCAAGAGCCGAGTGTAGTTTTTGATTCCTCTTAAAACTCCAAGTATCGACGAGATTTGAAAGTCTTCGATTCAAAGAACTCAGAGTATAAATGCTTATCGAAAGAAAAAGAATATTGAATTCTTCCAGATATTTATCCGCGGCGATCGGATTAAATTTAAAAAACGCACCCGAAAGGAAAAGATATCCTCCTGCAAGTATTAAAATCAGATACATCGACGTGAGCGAGGAGCTAAATGCGATTTGGACGGGAACGATTGAATATGTAAACGTTCCATAGATAATAAGAACCGGAAAAACTAAAAAAGCAAAAAGAATCAGCGCTTTGGATAAATAAGGCGAAATTAAGTCCGAAAATTCTACGGAGACAAAGGGAAGAATGGAGATCGCGCTGAAGGCGAGGATCAAACTGAGTTTCTTAAATAGACTCTGAAGAGGAAACAAGTTTCGAATCGAATCCAAAATCAAAAAGAAAATACAAATCACCGAACAAAGAAGAATAAAATAGACTCCGTTGGTTGCGAGAATCCCGAAAATATGAGGATCCGCCTTTTGAGACCTTCCTACAAAGCCGGCGATGAGAGAAAATATGAGTTCGGGCGCAAACCAGCGCGTCGGCAATTCCTTTCCCCTCAATCGAAAGGAAATATTGAAAATTACGAAGGCGGTAAAATATAAAAAGAAGAAAAATAAGAAATGAAATTCGTGAAACCCGACTAGGAAAAAATTAAATAGACTCAAACAAGACAAGGATCCGAAGAGTAGCAGCATATAAAGATCCCTTGTGTAAATGAAAAACCAAATCGCAACGGAAAGATAGATCAACGAAATCAAAATGTCTCGGGTAAAATCCTTCAGTACGGAATAATCCGACTTCGGCGCGAGAATTACCGGAATTGTTTCACTCACCCCCTTATCATAGACGTGAATTCCGTTTTCATACGATTGCCCGGACTCTGCCATCTTCACGGCGATCTCCAATTCGAGAAGATCCACTTTTTTACCGAGGATACCCGGAAACTCTTCGTTGGTTTGAATGATGGTGCCGTTCGGATAATAATAGAAAGGCGGCCGTAGACTTTCGGACGAGGTCTGTAACACTCCGACGAGCAACGCAAAACTGAGTAGTATTAGAGAAATAAAGAGTAAAAGAATATTTCTCACGTAGGAAACCTCAGATCATAAAAAGAAATCATAGGTCGAGTTTTCCACGTTAGAATCAAAGGATCGTTTCCGATTTCTTCTTCGATTTCCCAGCCGATTGATAAAAGATTCTTACCAAAATTGGAATTTCTATGTACTTTGAAATTTTTTCCAGAACTCCTGAGAGAGATCGTACTTTCGGTTCTTCGAACGACTCCTACTAAAAGATCGTATTCTTCGTTCCAGGTGATTTCTTTGAGATAGGATTCCACGAGGTTTTTTATATAATTCAAACTTTGAAGGGATTTGGATGTTCTTGCAGAATAAAGAATTCCTAATATATAGCAGAGAACCAAAACGGAAACCTGATTCGTTACTCCTAATTTTAAGATTACGAAATACGTTTCTTCACCATCCGCATTTAAGAATTCGACGAGTTCTCCGGGTTCTCTGGAAAGAATTTCGGTCCGAATATTTCCGATCATCGGCGGTTCCCCGGCTTCTAAGAATTTTCTGATCTTACCGGCGGTTTCCAATTCCTTTCTATACTTTTTGTTTTCAGCGACTTGGGATGAAAGAATGTGATTGTGTACCGCGATTCCGCATTTTCCGGAAAGGAAACTTAAATCTTGGCGAACGGAATCCTTCGGAATATTGGAAACCGCAAGAAAACCGAAAAGAGTTTCTCTGTAAACAAACGGGAGAATGAAATTTGCTCTTAGGCTGACGAAGTCTTCGTTGATTTCGTGATTCTGATCCGGTTCTCCGATCATTGCGCCGTTCTTCTTATTTAAAATATATTTTAGAAGTTTAGCCTCCGGATTGATTCCATCGTGAGTAATGACTTTTCTTTGTTTTTTTTTCGCATACGTATAAAGTTCGAAGGTTCTGAGATCGTTATTGAGTAACGCAAGTTTACCGTAGTTACTTTCGGTTAAACGAACCAAATCGGGAAAAACGTTTTTGATCAATCCGTCGTGATCGAATCTTCTGTATGCCATTCTGGAGGAACGGGGATCGTCGCTTAGATATTCCGAGATTAAAATGGATTTTAGTTTGCCGCTAAGTTTTTCCTGAAGAGGGAATATTACAAAAACCGCAAACACAAGCGTTGATAAAAGACTTACTTCCATGTAATATTCGATCGCGGTGGGAATCGTAGAAAGAATAAAAAAATAAAGCCCTAGTGCTATAAGAATGGAGATTCCCTTTGAGAATAGATTGATGATCCCGGAGATAAGATAGTAGTCCGTCACGAGGGAACGAAATGTTTCTTTAAATCCGGGTTGGTTATTTTCGCTATCAGGTAGTATAGTAAGCATTCTCTTCGATATATTTTTCGGTAAGATCGCAACCCCAGAATTTCATGGAAGTTGCTCCAACATTCAATACTACATTTAAGGAAATTTCAGTATTATTTTTTAAATATTCGGAAAGCTTTTTCAAAGTTTCAGGGCCGGCTCCTTTGACCGGTAAGGACCCGAAATAAATTTCCAAACTTTCAAAAGGAATCGGTTCGTCAAAAACCTTGCCTACTGCCATGACCAAACGTCCCCAGTTCGGATCTCCGCCGTAAATAGCGGTTTTTACGAGTGGAGAATTGAGAATGGATTTTCCGATCTTTCTCGCTTGGTTTTCATTCTTAGCGCCGATGACCGAAAGTTCGATCAGCTTGGTCGCGCCTTCTCCGTCGATTGCGATGAGTTTTGTAAGATCGGTGCAGATTTCTAAGAGGGCGTTTGAAAAATCTTCCACGGAGGTTTCTCCGGCGAGTCCGTTACAAAGTAGAGCGACCGTATCCGAAGTCGAAGTATCGGAATCGATCGTTAGACAATTGAAACTCTGATCGACCGAAGTTTTTAACAACGAATAAAGATCCGTATTTTCCGGAAGAGAAACGTCGGAAAGAATATAACAAAGCATTGTCGCCATATTCGGCTCGATCATTCCGGCGCCTTTCGCAAATCCGTAAATAACACCTTCTCCCGATTTCGTTTTAATTTTTCGGAAAGAAATTTTTTTCCGAGTATCAGTCGTCATGATGGCTTCCGCTACTTCTTCCAAATTTCCGGGTTTCAAAAGTTCTTTTGTTTTTTTACAAGCGGGAAGGATGACTTCCATTTTTAGAGGGACTCCTATAACTCCGGTGGAGGAAGGAAGGACGAGTTTTTCAGAAATGCCGAGCGATTCTCCGATGGATTTACAAATTTCCCTAGAATTCTCAATACCTTTCTCGCCCGTTGCAACATTGGAGTTTTTAGAGTTGATCACGATGGCCTGAAGAAAACCGGATTGAATGTGTTCCTTTCCGACTATGACGGGGGCGCCCGGAAAGTTATTCTTAGTAAAAACGGCGGTCGCCTTACAAGGAACTTCCGAATAAACGACTCCGAAGTCCTTCGTAGCATCTTTGATTCCGATATTAATTCCAAAGGATGAAAAACCTTTTGGCATGGTCATTATAAGATCCCTCAACGTGTCTATTGGGATCTATATTTGGAAAATTCTTCCTACGGGAAAGAAGAATTCAGGAAACTTCCGGCTGATAACGGATCGGGATGGTAACTGAAAAAATGGTTCCACCTTCGGGATTGTCGAAAACTTTCACGGAACCGTGATGAAGGCGAACTATGTGTTTTACGATGGAAAGACCGAGGCCGGTCCCGCCTTCCTTTCTGGAGCGATTCTTATCCACGCGAAAGAATCTTTCGAAAATGCGGCTTTTGTCTTCGTCTTGAATTCCGATTCCTTGGTCGATGACTTGGAACTGAACCTGATCCGGTTTGATCGGAATAATTTTGAGAGTGATCGTTTTTCCATCGGGAGAATAGGAAGAAGCGTTTGAAATCAGATTCAAAAGCATATGTTCCAAAAGAACCCAGTCCGCAAAAATCATCAGAGATTCGTTCATATCGACTGCGAATTTTTGGCCTTTGGAAGAGATGACACCTTCGACGGTATAACTTAAATTTTCCACTAGAGACTTAAGGGAGAATTCCTCATCACCCGAAATCTTAGTTTGATTTTCGATTCTTGTAATCGTCAGCATGTCTTCCACGATACGAACCATTCGATCGGTGTTTCTCGAAATCGCGTCTAAGAATCTTTTTTCGTGGCTTTCCGGTGATAATTTGAGACGATCGAGTAACGTTTCCGTATAACCCTTGATGGACGTGATCGGTGTTTTGAGTTCGTGGGACGCATTCTGAACAAATTGTTCGCGGATGATATGAGATTGTTTTTCTTCCGTGATGTTTCGGATAACGCCGATAAACATCAAAATTTTACCGTTGGTTCTCAAGGGATACATCTTGATCGCGTAGAAGTTTTGCCCTAGGTCGATTTCCATTTTAGAATCGCCGGAACCTTTCAGATGGGAGTTTACGAATTCTAAAAGTCTATGATCCCTCGTCGCGTCGGCGACCTTTCTGGATCTGGAGTTCGGTTCTATCAGAGAACCGGGAACACTTTTGTTTTGAAAAAGAATGGATGCGTTTTCGGGATCGATAGCGAAAACGCCTTCCTTTAAATTCTGTAGAACCGAATCGAATTTTTCTTTTTCGATCGTAAGGTCCACGAATTGATTTTTGAGTCTTGTCGACATCAAATTTATGGAAGAAGCTAAATCGGCAAGTTCGCGAATGTCTGGAAGCGCCAGTTCGGAGCCGAAGTCGCCTGCGTTGATGTCTCCGGTCTTTTTTTCGATTCTGTCCAGAGGTTCCGAAACGCTTTTTGCGATCGAGTAGGACATATAAAACGTTCCGAACATCGCAAACAAAACGTAAAAGGAAAAAAGGAGAATTTTAAAATCGGGAGGAACGAATTTTTCGATAAAAAGAACCGCCCCCGCCGCAACAAGAAGCACGAGGAGAAGCAACCAGTTGCTAAGGAGGAGTTTTGAAAATAAACTACGCCTCATTGAATCTATAGCCGATTCCGCGAATAGTCTCGAGTCTTTCTTTTTCATCCCCGAGTTTATCGCGTAATCTCTTAATATTTACGTCGACCGCTCTGTCGGTAACGTAAATATCTTTTCCCCAAACCCGATCCAGTAATTTGTCTCTTGTAAACGCCACGCCGGGATTGGTCATAAAAAGATTTAGAATTTTATATTCGATCAAAGTTAAGTCGACTTCGGCATTGTTGATAAAGGCTTTGTGCGCTTTCAGATTGAGGAAAATATTTCCGATCGTGATATTTCCTTCGAACTGTTCTTCTTCCTCGGAGTCTTTTGTTCTTCTTAAAACGGAACGGACTCTCGCGATCAATTCTCTTGTGCTGAAGGGTTTACGAACGTAATCGTCGGCGCCGAGTTCTAATCCGAGAACCGCTTCCGTTTCTCCGGACTTCGCGGTGACCATGATGATCGGCATGGAATATTTTTCTTTGATTCTTTTACAAAGATCCATTCCGCCGATGCCGGGTAACATCAAATCAAGAATGACTAAGTCGGGAGTATTTTTTTCGAGTTTGGGAAGAACTTCCAGTCCGTTTTGGCACGTGTCTACTTGGTAGCCGTTTTCCTCAAGATGTAATCGGATCAATTCGGCTATGTCTTCCTCATCGTCTACAACGAGGACTTTTTGTCCCGGGTTCCCTGATTGGTTTTTCATGAGTCCTATTCTTTTTTGCCGGCTTTACAGTTGTCTTACAACTTGACTTTCGTTTTTCGAAAAATTCTAAAATTGTAAGATTCTGAACGATGTGGACAGATTGTCTATTTCACCGCGCAAAGTTTATAGTTCTAATATTCCAGAAATTCGTTACAATTAGAATACGAAAAAATTACAAACTACAGAAAATCGATTCTCATCAAACAATTGGATGACAGAGAGAAAACAAAAATTAATCTTTCTCACCCAATTGTGAATTTATCTTACGAATCAAAGCTCTTTGACGGAAAATTGAAAAAACCAAAAAACCTCCGAGTAGGAGTGAGCCGATAAGATAGACTTGGTTGAGACTTTTGAGTCTTTCCTGTTCTTCTTCGATCGCTTTGATCGCTTCCAGATGAGAAATTAGAAAGTAAAACTTATCCGCGTTCGCCCACTCTTTTTTGGATTCTTCCCGAATTTGAGTGATGAGCACGGCGGCCTCTTCTTTTTTCATCTTTTGAATCAACGGAAATACTTGGTCTAATTCCGCATTTAGGTATTCCCTTGCTCCCATTACGGGTTTGGAATCGGAGGAAACTTTATCCGCAAAAGCGGTCTGAATCGGATTGAATATCAGAAAAATAAGAAGTGTCAAGATCGAAGTTTTTAACGTAGTTGGGTTCATTCAAAAAATCCTAATTTGTTTTTCCATTCTTTAGTGTATGGATTTCTATAATGGACAAGATAGATTCCCGCCAGTATCGCGAAAACACAAAAGAGAATGCTGCTCGTTACTAAAATCAAAGGCAATAATCCTGTTTCAATCAGAAATTCTTTATCGATAAAGAAGAGAACCGTAAGGGGAGAAAATCCCAAAAGAAAGAGACCGGATAAGATAATCTTAATATGACGTACGGGAATGATATGAAGCATCACCCTTCTTTTTAAATCGGGAGGTACGATCGTGTTCTCGGAAGTGTTAGCAGGTTCTCCCTCAAAAAAATGCAGTCTTTCCTCGAGGTCGGGAGGAACGGGCTCGGGAGGTAAAAACTGGGAAGGTGAATTATTCTTGTTTTTCATTCTCTTCCTTATTCAACCAATCCCTCATGATTTCTTTTCCCCTGAAAATATAACTCTTTAGAGTATTCATTTTCAAGTTTAATTTTTTCGAAATTTCTTTATAGGACATATTCTCGAAATAGTGGAGCGCTATCGGTTTTCGATAAACATCCGGAAGGTTTTCCACAAGGGTTCTGATCTTTTCGGAGCTCTCTTGGTTTAAAAGTTTGTTCTCTTGTTCGGAAGAGATTTCTTTTTTTTTCTCCTTTTCATTTTCCGCCAGAATCAGAGCGTCCAAGCCTGAAATTTCAGGGTGTTCCTTCCGGTATCTTCTGATGATTTCATTTCGAGCTATGGTAAACAACCAAGTGGAGAATTGCGAACGCCCTTGGAAAGTGGACAAACTCTCAAAGGCTTTTAGAAAAATATCCTGCGTGAAATCTTCGGCCTCGGTTTCGTTTCGAAAGGCTTTGATCGCTTGAGAGTAAACCAGTCCTTGATACCGGTTCATCAATTGTTCGAAAGAATTAAAATCCCCTTGCAGGACTTTTTGAATGCAATCCCAGTCTTCCGGTTTGCATACAATGGGAAGATTTTCCCTCATCGAGAATATTTATAATAGCAGAGTAATCCCAACCCGGTTCCGAGGGGAACGAGTCCGCCGAGCATTGCGAGTGATTGTCCTAATACGGAAATAAATCCGATAGAAAGGGCGATTCCTACAAAAGTGAGAATCAATCCTAAGAAAAAAGAATAGGTTCTAAGATCGAAGGACTCTTTTTTGTAAAGCCCCGCTTTGATGATCTCGATCCGTTGTCTATACCACCAATAAAAAACAAAAAACAACAAAGCGCATCCAAATACGATTCCAAAGATGGGTACAGAATAAAGTACAACTTTTTATTCCGATCCGGAACTGGCATTTTGATCCTGAAGGTGTTTCAGAATCAAGTCCAGCGTTTGTAGTAATTTTGCTTTTTCTTCTGGGTTCATCTTACAATGGCAGTAGTAGTTTTTCTATTTTCCGCTTTGGTCTTGAAATAAGGAAACCTTTCTTCAATGCCCGGGCGATTGATCAGAGATTGATACCATTCTTCTTCTTGAAAACTTTCTTTTAGGAAAGAGTTCCGAATTTCAGTTTGAAATAAGTTTTTGAGTATTTTCATCGTTTTTACCTCCTTTTAGATTATGTCCGATTAAATTATCGGCAGATTCAAAAATTCCATCGAATAATTTACAACTTCTTCCCGGGTCCGATTTACTTTCCATGGAAGAAGGGAAAGCTCCGTCGTTTTTCTACGGAATTCTACAGCGTAATTCGAAAGTGAATTTTATTTTGGTCCCGCTGAGAACTCAATTCGATACACTTCAAGTGACGACGAAAATTTTGTCCCGTGTAAGGGACAAGTTCTTATCCACAATTTTCAGACGGAGATCTAGATGAAGAAAAAAAAGTCTTTTTAACTTTTTTTAGAGAATTTACGAATCGGATCAAAAAAAGGAGGAAATCCTAAGTTTGGTTCGACTTGGATGGGTTCACGATCGAATTCTGCGTGTTCTCTGAGAAAATTTACGATAATTCTTCCCGTAGCCCCCCAGAGTAATCCTTCTTCCAGGTCGAAATAATAGATTTCCAACTCTTTAGCACCGGATCTTCGAATTCGGATCGAATAAAACGGGGCCGTTTCCAATCGATCGAGATCCAATAAAATAGATCGTTCTACTTCTTCCGGATTAGGACGGAACTGAAACGATCCGTTATAACGCGCTATGAATGGAGAAATGTGAAATCCAGTATGAGTATAAAGTCCCGGATATTCTCCCAGAACCTCGAGGACGGAACTGGACTCTCCCATTTCTTCTTCCCATTCTCTAAGTGCGGTTTCCAAAAGATTTTTATCATCGGAAGAATGAGCTCCTCCCGGAAAAGAAATCTGTCCGGGATGGGCTTTTAGATTCGAATTTCTTTTTTGAAGAATGATCCCTTGAAGCAGGTTCGTTTTTTCGTATATGGGAAGTATAACCGAAGAAGCCCTTGTTTTTTCTTCTCCGACCAAGGGAGGCGCCGGAATTCCGTTAAAACTTTCTTGAGGAATTGCAAGTTTGTCTTTCAGCGTTTGAAAATCGAATTTCATTTCGAACCTGCATTCAAAAAATTGAATATTCCTTAGACGAACTTTTTATTGATCGGAATCAATCCTTTGAGATTCGATTCGTAAGGAACATTCTCCAGCGCGGCCAAAATGGATGGGCCGTAGTGAATGACTTTCCATTCGGAGAATAAATTCATTTCTCTCAGTTCGTCCAAGTTTTTTGGATTTCTCTGCGCTAGTTCGGCGATCATTTTATTGGAAGGCATCATCTGGTGACTCATTCTTCGAATGGACATGATCGTTTCTCTCCAGATTCTCAAACGTTTGAATCTTTCCCCTTCTTCGTTTGTGAGATTTTCACCGGGTTTTTTAAAAAGTTCCGATTTTTGAATCGGCGGCCCGCTCGGATTCGCGTAGATATGAAAGAGAGTTTCCGCGTCCTTTTTTCCGAGGACTTCCGTTAACTTCGCCATATCTCTTCTGTTCTTCATAAGAAGAACGACTTTCTCGTTGTTAAAAACTCGAAACGGAGCTTTATTCAATTTTCGAGACTTATCGTCTCGAAAAACCAAAGTGTCGTAGATAAATCTTCTCTCGTCTGCGCTGAATTCTAAGATTTCCGGAAACTTATCCAAGGAAATGGAATTTCCTTCCGAACCGGCTTCTTCCGTCGCGATCTTTTCAAATTCGGAAAGAGCTTCTTCGAAAAGATTTCTTTTGACAAGTTCCTCTCTCATTTTTTCCCAAATCGTCTCCAGATAGACCGTATCCAAAGCGGCATACTGAAGCTGGCTTTTTTCGAGAGGCCGTTTTTCCCAGTTAGACTTCTGTTCCTTCTTCGATAGCTTTATTTTATGATAATAATCGACAAGATGAGTTAAGGAATACTGCTCGTGATCCAAAAGCCGAGAACTGAATCCGGTATCCGCGATATTCTTAAATTTAAAACCGAAGTCTTTTTTGAGAGCTTTGATATCATCGATTGCAGAATGGAAAATTTTTAGAATTTTTTCTTCTTCAAACAGCGCGCCCAGACCCTCTAAGTTTTGTAACTTTAACGGATCGATGATGTAATTTTTTCCTTTTGCGGAAATTTGAATCAGACAGACTCTGGAAAAATAAGTATAATAACCAGAGGACTCCGTATCTATGGAGATCGAGTCAGCCTGACCCAAATTGATGAGGACTAGTTGTAGGCTTCGAAGTGTATCTACGACGATGTAATCGGAATTTATTTGCATGAAAAACGCGACCTGAGATTTTAAGCTTAAGAAGGCAGAGAATGAGCTCAATTCCCGATAAATCCAGAGTAAGAAGACAAGCCCAGGATGACAAACCAAAAGATGAATGCGCGATATTTGGTATTTTCAACGCACCGGAAGCTTCTAATTTTACATATTTAGGTCTCTACTCGATGCAACACCGAGGGCAGGAATCCAGCGGGATTGTTTCCTCGGACGGGGAGCATCTTTACAGATATGCGGGGATGGGTTTGGTTGCCAATATATTTACCGAGACAAAACTGAAGGAACTTCAGGGCAATTCCGCCATCGGTCACAATCGTTATTCAACAACGGGGGCCAGCTTTTTACGAAACGCCCAGCCTCTTCGGGTCGAATCGCATCTCGGCCCGGTTTCCCTCGCCCACAATGGAAATCTAGTAAATTCCTGGGAGCTTCGAAGCCAGCTCGAAAAGGAAGGAAGCATCTTTCAAACCACGATCGACTCCGAAGTCATCGTTCACCTGATGGCCCGTTCCGGAGAGACTGATTTTCTTTCCGCTCTTTCGACGGCCCTCAAAAAGGTGCGTGGTGCGTATTCGCTCGTAATTCTTACCAAATCCCAACTGATTGCGGTTCGGGATCCGAACGGTTTTCGTCCGCTGGTGATGGGGCGCAGGGAAGACGGGGCTATCGTTTTCGCGTCCGAAACCTGCGCTTTTGATATCACCGATACGAAATATGAAAGGGATGTCGAACCCGGGGAAATGATCGTAGTGGATAAGAACGGGGTAAGTTCTTATTATCCGTTTCCAAAAGCTACCCCGAGTCTTTGTATTTTCGAATATATCTACTTTGCAAGACCGGATTCCAATATTTTTGGAGAATCCGTCTATAAGGTACGTAAGAATTTAGGAAGATTCTTAGCCAGAGAATTGCCGGTGGAAGCCGATGTGGTCATTCCAGTTCCGGATTCTGCGAGTATAGCGGCTTTGGGTTATGCGGAAGAATCGGGTATTTCTTATCAATCGGGATTGATTCGCTCTCATTACATCGGTCGAACCTTTATCGAACCGGATCAAAAGATCCGAGACTTTGGAGCCAAGATCAAATACAACGTTGTGCGAAACGTCGTGGAAGGAAAAAGAGTCATCGTTGTCGACGATTCTATCATGAGAGGAACCACGAGCAGAAAAATCATCAAGATGATTCGCAATGCCGGTGCGAAGGAAATTCATCTTCGTGTTTCCGCGCCTCCTACGGTTTCTCCTTGTTATTATGGAATCGATATTCCGACTCACAACGAACTGATCGCCGCGACGCATACGATCGAAGAAATTCGTAAGTATCTCAGAGTGGACAGTATCGCTTATCTTTCCGTCGAATCTATGAATCGCGCGGTGATCGATCACAAGGGCGGCGGTTTCTGCAATGCTTGTTTTACGTCACAGTATCCGGTAGAATTCCAGAGCGAGTTGGGAAATCAGAAAAGTCTTTTTAAAGAATATCAAGTGGAGGAAAGAGCCGTTTACTAAACGGCTTTTTCTTTTTCCAAAGCCCAACTTTCATTAAACTTTATCCGCGGTAGGGTGTTCTTTGTCTATTTTCACTTTGAGATAGTGAAACGGCCTCTCGATAATAAGATAAAGAATCCAACAAGAGATAAAAATCTTTAGACAAACTACCTCATAGATCGAAAAGAATCCGGACCAACTGAGATTATCCATTCCCTTTCTCACAAATCGAATCGCTAAGATTCCGTGCCAAAGATAAATCGTGTAACTCAATCCGGAAACCGGTCTGAATAAAAAAGAAGAGAAAAACTTATAAACGGGGCTCGCAGGAATCATCGCCGAGATCGTAAGAAGAATAAAGACGATATGGTAGCTAAGCGTGTGTTCTAAGGTCGAATGTCGTTTTAGAATTTGCCGTTTATTAGGATTTCTTCAATTGCGCGACCAACTTGCCTAACGTTTTTATTTTTTCTTCCACCTTCGGCGTTAAACGAATTCCACCGCTCAACCTTAGGAAGTTTCTAAAATTTCCCGTACCCGAAAAAATAGGGCCCGGTGCGATCGAGATGTTGTGTTTCCACGCTTCGTTTTGTAAAAGAAGACTATCCACTTTATCCGGAAGTTCGATCCAAAATACCAGACCACCTTGCGGATTGGAAATGGATGTGGGTTCCGGAAAAAATTTCAGTACGGATTCCCTAATTTTTGCAAGATTGGAAGAAAGATCTCTTCGAAGAATTTTTATATTTCTTTCAAAGGAAGTTTTGAGATATTCGCAGAGCGCAATTTGCGGAATGCTTGGGAGCGCCAGTCTGGAAAGTTTTAATTCTTTTTGAAGTTCCGCGCCCTTTTTTCCGGGAAGAATCCAACCGATTCTCAAATCGGGAGAAATAATTTTAGAATAAGAGGAAATCTTATACACAATCTCCTTTTTGTCAAAGGACTTTAAAGACAACGGGCGGGAAGAAGTAAAGAAAAGATCGCCGTAAATATCGTCTTCGATGATTGGTATGTTTTTATTCGAACAAAGTTCGACGATGATCTTTTTATTCTCATTGGATAAAAGACTGCCGGTCGGATTTTGAAAGTTCGGATTTAAGACGATACATTGAATCGAATATTTGTTCAAAGCATCATCTAAATGTGGAAGACTCATTCCATGGATCGGATCCGCGGGGATTTCCAAAACCTTTCTTCCTAATCTTTGAACGCTTTGAAGAATTCCGAAATAAACCGGAGATTCGACCGCGATCAAATCACCCGGCTTCGTCAAAACTTGGATACAAAGATTCAATGCATCTTGACAGCCGTTTGTTACGATGATCTCGGATTCGTGGCTCGCAATTCCTTGAAGAGAGGACCGTATAGACAATTGTTTTCGAAGTCCCGGATAACCTTGAGAATTCTGATAGTTATGGCTATCGGCTATCAGAATTGCCTTTTTTAAGTTTTTATGTAGCGACGGGATCGGCAAAAAATCCCTTTCAGGAATTGCGGTTCCCAACTGGAGAATATTAGGATTTTGTAATGAATCTAAAAGAGAAGAAATTCTTTCGTCGATCCCGAAGGAAGAAACGAGTTTGGGCTTTTTGGGCATCGTAGGAACCTTGGTTCCCATTTTTCTAGAAAGAACGACGTAACCTGATTTCGGCCTGGATTCGATATAACCTTCGTTTTCCAAAAGTTCATAGGCCATTAAAACGGTCGAGATGCTGACTTTGCTTTCTACTGAAACTTTCCGCAAAGAAGGTAATTTATCGCCCGCTTTTAGAACTCCTGCTTCAAGCATCGATTTGAGAGAAAGGGCGATGGACTCATATTTAGAATTTTGATCTGTACTGGTTGAAATGTTCATTTCTGTATCTGTTATGATTGGTTTAAATTTGTTATAACATAGAGTATCATCGAAGGAAATCATTTTTTATGAGATTAAAAATTCTTCAAATCGACGCCTTTGCCGAAAAAGTATTCCAAGGGAACCCGGCTGCCCTTTGTCCTTTGGAAAATTGGATCTCCGAAGATCAAATGCAAAACATCGCATTTGAAAACAACCTAAGCGAGACCGTGTTCTTTGTTCCCGAAGGAGATTCATTTAGGATTCGTTGGTTTACTCCGGAACAAGAAGTGGATCTTTGCGGTCACGCCACTCTGGCGACAGCCTTTTATCTTTTCGACAAGGGAATCGTAAAGGAGGACTTCGTTCGCTTTCAATCTCTTTCGGGCGAATTATCAGTATTCAAAAAAAAGAATATACTTTATTTGGACTTTCCTTCGCGTAAACCGATCCGCATAAATGAAACTCCGAAAGAAATTCTAAATTCATTTTCGATTCTTCCTTTGGAGGTTTGGAAGGCCAGAGATTATCTTTTAGTTTATGAGAATGAAAATGATCTGCGCGAACTTTCTTATAAAGCGGAGGTCGCGAAAAATTTGGAGACTCTGGGTATTATCGCGACCTGTCCCGGTAAAGATTTTGATTTTTTATCTCGATTCTTTGCGCCCGCCGCCGGATTGTACGAAGATCCCGTCACAGGTTCTTCCCATTGTTCCCTGATTCCTTTTTGGTCCGAAAGATTGAACAAAAAAAATCTAAACGCCTATCAAGCTTCGCGAAGAGGCGGCAAGTTATTCTGCGAAGATTTAGGAGATCGAGTTCGGATCGGAGGAACCTGTGTTCCGTATTTGGAAGGTTGGATCGATATATGAACGGAAACGAATTTTTCTTTTCGGATAGAATTTTAAAATCAAATCGATCGTTTATTCGTGAGATTCTAAAAGTAACTTCGCATCCTGAAATTATTTCTTTTGCCGGAGGACAACCCGATCCGGCGCTGTTTCCTTTAGAAGAATTAAAACACGCTTCCGAGTTGGCGTTTCAAAAACACGGCTCTCGATTGCTTCAATACGGAATTTCGGAAGGTTATATCCCTCTCCGAGAAAAAATATATGAAAGATATTATAAAAATATTAAGTATTCGGGGTTGAGTCCGGAGAATATTCTGATCACGACAGGATCTCAGCAAGCGCTTGATCTGATCGGAAAAATTTTTATCAACCCGGGAGATCCGATTTTGATAGAACGCCCAGGATATTTGGGCGCGATTCAGGCGTTTTCTCTCTATGAACCTTTTGTGATTGGAATTCCTTTGGAAGACGACGGTTTGGACACTGTCGTATTAGAAAAAACTCTTTCTAATACGAATCCGAAATTTCTTTATTCCAATCCTACGTTTCAGAACCCGACCGGAAAAACTCTTTCGATTGAAAAAAGAAGGACGATATCCGAAATTTTGAGAAGGGAAAATTGTATTCTCATAGAGGACAATCCTTACGGAGAAATCCGTTTCGAAAATGAGACGCTTCCAAGTCTCCAATCGTTTTATCCCGAACTAACGATCAGTCTCGGTACTTTTTCCAAAACTCTGTCTCCCGGATTTCGAGTCGGTTGGGTCTGCGCTCCGAAAGAAATTATAGACAAACTCCTGATCGCAAAACAGGCGAGCGATCTTCACTCTAATATTCTTTCGCAGATTATATTGGACGAATATCTTATTCATCACGATCTGGATTTGCAAATCGATAGAATTCGAAATTCTTATAGACTGAAAAAAGAAAGTATGGAAATCGCTTTGAATCGGTATATGGTCGAATTTGCGGATTGGGTGGCTCCTAAAGGGGGAATGTTTTTCTGGTTGAGATTAAAAAACGATTTGAACTCGATGAAACTTTTCGAAAGCTCCATTGCAAATAACGTTGCCTTTGTTCCGGGAAATCCGTTTTATACGGGCGAGCCGGAATTAAATACGATGAGAATCAACTTCTCACATTCTTCGATCGAAACGATTGAGGAAGGAATTCGAAGAATTGGGGAATCGACTCGGAAACTTTCGACGATTTCAGTTTAGTAGAAAAGTATGATTTACTCCAGACACTCAAACTTTTGCCGGATTACGATCGATGGATAAAGGAGAAGACTGATTCCACTTGTCTCCTGTTGACGGATTTCTCAGGGGAAGAAAGACCGGGGCGCTTTCTTTAAGTCGATTCATTCTACTTTAAATCATATTCTCTGGGTGGACCTGTCGTGGACGGCGGGTTTGAGGGAAAAGTTCTTCCCAAAGGATCTGCAAGTTCGGATCTCTATTCCGACTTTGACGAACTTTCTTCCGCGAGAAAAGAATGTGATAAGAAGATCCTGGAATGGTCCCTCGGAATCGATTCGAGTTGGTTGGATTCCAATTATCGTTTTTTCAGCGTCGTTTATCAAAAGGAGTTGGAAAAGCCACTTTGGGTTTTGGTGGATCATATTTTCAATCACCAAACACATCACAGAGGACAGATCACGACCTTGATCTCTCAATTCGGTTTTGACGTCGGAATTACGGATCTCGCCTGGATGTAATTGAATTCTTAAATGGAACGCTTTAGATTTTTCTTATGGATCGGTTTTTGATTCACTCAAAATCTTTTCTTTTAAAATCAAAAACGGTCTTTCGATCAAAAGATATAAAAGCCAAGAAAAAAGAAAACAGTAGAGAACGGCGACTATAACCGCAAGCAAGAGCACTCCGACGCTCGGAGCCTGAGACCCCGAAACCACTTTCGAAACTGCGATTCCCGCGATCAGAATATTCCACAAATACATCGTATAACTTAGTCTTGCAATCGGTCTCAGGAATGGCGATTCCAAAAAAAAAGAAACCCAACCTTTTGTTTGGATCGCCGAAAAAATCAAAAACGCGAAACCTATATTAAAAAAATTGAAACCGAATATTCTACGAAACCAATGTTCCAAAGGGAATGTATGCCCGATCAATAGAAAGATAATTCCAATCGCAGGAATCGAATTTTCCAGCGATTTCGACCGTTCCGATCTCGATTGCGAAAAGATGATTCGAATTTCAGCAAGAAACATACCCGCGATTAAACTGTCCATTCGAGTATGGGAATAGATTAAAACCGAGATGTCTGCTTGTTCGAGAAAATAGAAAATTCTAAAAAACAAAGGGATCCAATAGAAAATCGCCAACAGGAGAATTCTTCTTTGGGGTTTTAGTTTTAAAAGCAGAAACGCGGAAACAAAAGGAAGAATCAGATAAAATTGTTCTTCTACGGATAAGGACCAACCTACCAAAGAAAGACGATGAGACGTATAATTTGAAATATAAAAAAAATCCGCGTAGCTGTTTTGTAACATCAAGGAAATAGAATTCAATTCCGCCGATTGTAACTCGTTCGGATTTCGGAGTTGTGAAATTTTCTGAAATTGTCCTTGATAATACAAAAAGAGAACGAGCAGACAAAAGTAGTAAGCCGGGAAAATTCGGAGCGTTCTCGCGGTAAAAAATCTCCTTTTACTGAAGAGTTCGGGCCGATCTTGATATTTTAGAATTCCTGAATATATGAGAAACCCGCTCAATACGAAAAAAAGGTCAACTCCGGAATTAAAATTGGAAAGTATGTTTTGAAAAATTTTCGGAATACTCGTAACCGAAAAGGAAAGCCATACGTGATAGATAATTACGAGTAAGATGGCAATCGCACGAATTCCGTTTAAAGACTGGATTTCTTTCTCGTTTTTGAGAAAGGGTGAAAAAATATATCGAGAAAATTTTAGCAACAAGGAAAACTCAAACTCAGTTTTTAACTGCTTTTTGTTTGTATAAAAGTTCTTTGATCAGATTTTTTTCGGATCTTCCTAAAATGCCTTTCTCTTCGAAAATCCCCAAAATCTCCATCGTAATTTCCGGTTCTAAAACTGAAAGATCGGCAAAAAGCGATTGATGATTGAGTTTTCCGGATTTGTATTTTTCCAGAATCGTGTGCGAAGATTCGATGATCTGTTGTTTACGAAGGACCAATTCTTCCATCGTGGAAAGGATCATAAAAATTTCAGGATCGTCCTCAAAAAGTTTTAGAATGTGCTGATAAATTCCCGGACTTCGGATGGGAAGTTCGTAGATTCCGTCTTTGAGTGAAAGGTATAATTCTTTTTCCTCGTCGATCGAGAGACCTGCGAGGGATTTTAAATCCGAGACCGTATCCGGAGGGAGAACCGTAAGAAATTGAGATGCAAATTCAGGATCTTTTGCTTCTCTTACACAATAGGCTACAAAACTACAAATTCTTTTTGAAGAGAGCGATTTCCAGTAATCGTTCGATTTTAAATCCAAAAAGGTGATATTCTTTCTTTCCCTTCGGCGTTCGTCTTCGGATTGCATGAAAATGTTGTATTCATGTATTACGATTTTATAAAGTAGTTTGTCGCTGAATGCATCGATCACTTCTTTTATTTTTTCGGGTTCGATGATCGCAAGAAAATATCTGAGAACTTCGAAGTACACTTCCCCCTTTGCGATAAAACCTTCTAGAACGAGCGGATGCGCTTGTAAAAAGGCGGACGCGCCTACGTTGATTCCCACCTTTCCTTCGGCAAAGGCGTTCATCTTTTCTTCGGCGATGCAGGATTCCCTAATTGCGCTACTCCATTCGTTTGGAATGAGATTTTGTCTGCAATTGGCAGGACACGGTTCCCCCAAAGAAATTCCAATTTTACAGAGAGTTTTTAAAATTCTTTCCAGAAGGTTTCCTTACGTCAGGGGACAAGATCTCCACAGTCTCTCATTTCAGGAGCGTATGGATTTTGTATTTTAGTGCCTTGTTTCACCCAGGTTTTTTTGACCATGGGACAATAGAATTTATTAAAGACTCCGTTTCCGCCCGCGAGTTTTACACTTTCGGCGAGGGTTTCGGAAAACGAAGAATACGCTTCGAAGAATTTTTCTAAGTCTTTCGCGTCCTTCTTGTGAAGGGAATGTAACATCTTCTCCGCCTCGGTTTTTAGACCCCCGTTCAATAGGATCAGAGCCCGAACGTCGGCTTCTAATTTGGAGAGGTCGGGAATTTTTTCTTCTTCCTTCATCAAGAAGCTATGAATGGATTCGTTTTCTAGTAAAATAGACTGGAGAGCGTCTTTTTCAGGTTCGGTGATAGGCGCTTTTTGTTTTGCGCAAAATGTAAGGAGTACAAGAATCCCAGCGGAAATTACAAATGGACGG
The DNA here is from genome assembly GCF_016918785.1 of Leptospira ainazelensis. GTDB lineage: Bacteria > Spirochaetota > Leptospiria > Leptospirales > Leptospiraceae > Leptospira > Leptospira ainazelensis. Next base: position 51,048 of record NZ_JAFFPT010000025.1, read on the forward strand.
AACATTCTCAAGGTCTCCAAGACGATCATAAGGTTAAGTCTAAGATTCTAGAAAAAACCTTGGTGTAAAGTAAGGAAACGAATAAAATACAAAAAATGCGAAAGACCTCTTTCGCATCGGTCTTTGATCTCGAAAAGCGCAAGATGTTTGAAAAACCTTCAAATCGATAACTGTTTAACCTCAATAGATCCCGCCTGTTTTATGTCCGCGGTTTTGTTCAAAGGCGATCTTCTCACGAGTTTTGGTTTCTGGAAACGGGTTGCACATTCTACCAGGTCTCGGATTCTACTGAAAATGAAAACGGAGTTCTTTTTCCATGGCTGACTTTTACAACAAACACATATTTGTTTGCGAAAACGTAAGGGGCGAAGGGGAAAGGGTTTCCTGCGGCCGTTCCGGTTCGATTCAGTTATTGGCTTCTTTAAAAAAGAAAATAAAGGACTTGTCGATTCCGGGAAAAATCCGAATTCAAAGGGCCGGTTGTTTGGATCGATGCGAGCTCGGTCCGGTCCAAGTGAGTTATCCGGAGGGAAGATGGTTTTCTCTGAGAACGGAGGAAGACATCGATATATTCTTAAAATATTATGTAGAATCGGAACAAATCGAAAAAATAGAACATTTAATCATCAAGGAAAACTCATGAATATCCCAAAAACATACAAGGCCTTAGAACTCAGAGAATACAGTGAAAATAAAAACAGAGCTCAGATCGTCGAAAAGACGATTCGTCCCTTAAAAAAGGGCGAAGTTCTGATTCGGATGCACTCCGCATCCATCAATCCTTCCGACTTGATGTTCTTACGCGGACTCTACGGTATCAAAAAGAAACTTCCGGTAGTCCCGGGTTTCGAAGGAAGCGGACAGGTAGTCGCTTCGGGCGGAGGTTTTTACGGATCTTATCTTAAGGGTAAGAATGTGGCCTGCACCGCGCCGGGAAGAGGCGACGGCGTTTATGCGGAGTATATGATCACCGACGCATTTAGTTGTCTTCCGATCGGAAGGGATCTTTCTTTGGAACAAGGCGCTTGTCTTTATGTAAATCCGATCACTGCGATCGCGATGGTGGATCTCGCTGAAAAATACGGAGCGAAGGCGATCGTTCAAACGGCCGCCGCGAGCGCCTTGGGAAAGATGGTCGTCGGAATCGCCGCTCGAAAGGGAATACAAGTGATCAACGTAGTCCGGAAACCGGAACAGGAAGAAGCCCTAAAAGCGGTCGGTGCAAAACACATCCTCAATTCGGAGGTTTCCAATTTCGAAAGACAACTCAGAGTTCTTTCCAATGAACTCAAAGCGACCGTTTGTCTGGATGCCGTGGCGGGAGAATTGACCACAAAAGTCCTGCTCGCGATGCCTTACGGAAGCCGGGCGATCATCTATGGAGCGTTATCCGAAAAGGAAATCCCGCTCCATGCAGGAATGATGATATTCCAAGATAAAAAATTGGAAGGTTTTTGGCTTTCCACCTGGGTTCCACAACAAAGTCCGTACAAAATCTGGAAACTTTCCAAAGAGTTGAGATCCTTGGCTAAGAAAGAATTAAAAACCGATATAGCCGCGAGGTTTCCCTTGGACAAAGCCGTGGAAGCGATCGATAATTATGCCGCAAACATGACGAAGGGAAAAGTTCTGATTCAAACTCCTTTCGCCGAAGGAAAATAAAATTTGAAAACTATCGATTCTAAAATCCGAATCGGGAATGTTCTGCTTTTCGTTTTTTTGTTTTTCCTTTCTTCCTGTTCCGCCCTGAAAGATAATTACAAGGCTCTTCAGAAGTGTAAGTTCCAGGTTCTTTCTTTGGAAGCTCAAAAGGCCGAGCTCATTTCATTTCCGCCGGTCCCCAAGATTATCTTTTTGGCGAAAGTGGAAATTGAAAATCCGAATGAAACGGATGTGACGATTCACAAATTCGATCTTTCCTTTTTTGTTCCGGATTCTTCCGAAAAAGAATCGGAGCTCGCTCGAGTGATATCAAACGAACAGATCGTGATTCCCGCGCTCCAGAAGAAGTTAGTGGACCTTCAGGTTGAAACCTTATTCGAAAAGAAGATGGATCGAAATCTTCTTCAAATCGCGCTCGGAATCTTACAGGCGGGTCTTTCCGGAAAGGAACTTCTTTTTACGATTCGCGGGAATTTCGAATACGAAACGATCCTCGGAGCGGTTCAGATCCCGGTGAACGAAAAAATTCCTTTAAAACCTTCGAAGAAAAGTTCGTTCGGTTTTTGACGGATCTTTCGTATTTGAATCCAAAGCTTCTTCGATGGAAATGGTGAATACGATGTATTTTTTATTTTTAAAGAATCTTTTGCAAAGACTCCTGAAGTTTTTTACCATCGGATCCTTACTTTTATTTTATTTTAACGGATGTTATCAGAAAAATACGGACGCCGACTTTTACGAGTTTGAAGACGCTAACACGAAGCTGATCGTTGCGTATCAAGCCAAGGATGTTCTTTGTAATACGAATCGAAGAGTGACCGCGTTTGTTCCAGGAAGATCCAGAAAAAAGGATATTGAACTTTGTGTCAGCGCGGTCTTTGCGGTGAGTTGTGAGTCATGGTCCTCCACTTCGACGGATGCGACACCGGCTACCTGCAAAGGGATCGAGTTTCGATATTAAGGAAATTGAATGAAACCTGCGGAATGGTTTTTTGGAATCAGCCTCTTGTTTGCGGGTTTTATCTACCTTTTTCTTCTTTTGGTTAGAAAGAAGGAAAAAAGCGGATCCAATTCTATGGTTAAATACGGTCTTCCTAAAGAGAAAGAAGACGGCGCTTCCGCGTCGAGTCGCTCCGATTCAAGGGATTCTTCAAATCCAAAAACGAATATCTTGGAAGTTTTTGATTACAACGGAATCAAAATCATGCACGAGAACGGAATTTATACCGTTAACACAGGCGGAGAAATCGAAGTCTACGGTTCCTGGCAAACACTTCCTTCGCGTTATCAACGAATGGTCAAAGAGATGGATCATCGTGCGACCGGAGAGAAAAAAGCGGGTAAGTATTATATGGAAATTCTCAACGGAGTTTATTACGTGATCTTTCCGGACGGGAAAAAACAAAAATACAAACACTTCGAAGAAATTCCGGAAAAGATCCGAAAAAATCTCGGTTATTAAACGAATTCGTTTTAGAAAGTGTTCTCTTTAAAGAATCAAATTCTATTTTTTTATCGCAGGTTAAGGAGCGGAAATCGTTTCACAATTTCGTTAATCGATTCTTATTTAAAAACACGTTATCTGGTATTTGATCCAAGGCTGTCGATCGGCGCTGAATCCTTCAATCCAACCTTGGACGCGTTCTTAAAAGAACAGGGAGAGGAAGAATGGGCTTATTTGACCGCGTTCAATCCTCGTTCGAAAATTCTTTCCACTGAAGAAAACCAAAGTAGAAATCGTGAACTCAAGCTCGAATTGAATTCTTATCTCGTTTTGGAAGGGGAAGGAAAAGGTGAGGATTCGGAATGGGTTCCTGAATCCAGTTTTCTAGTGTTAGGAATTTCGGAAAAGGAGGCGATTCTTCTTGGAAAAAAATTTCAACAAAACGCGATTCTGATCGGAAGGATCAACCGAAGGTCCAAACTGAAATTTTTATACTGAATTCTAAAATCGCTTTTCTTTTTCCATTCCTATACGAATCTTCCGTTCTGTGAATCGTTTGCCTTTTATTCTAAGTTTGAGTTTTCTCTTATCCTTTTCTTGCGGTCCTTTTTTTTCGCCTAATATCGATTCCACAAAAGTTAGAATTCCAGCGGATGGAAAATCAGTCGCCGTGATTACGATCACAAATCCGTATTTAGGAACTCCCGATTCTTTTCGATGGAATGAAAGCGAAAGTTTATTGAAACTTCTTTCCTTGGAGAATTCCGGTTCTAAGCAAATCATTCGTTTGATTGCAGGTTATAAACCGGGAAAACAGATTCTTCACACTCAGTCGGGAAAGGTTGTTGAGATCGAGTTGTTTTCGAGAGAAGGAGATTGGGACGAGGACGGATTTCCCGATATGTCCGAACTCAGATCCGAAGAGGATCGCCAGGCATTTCGTCAGTGGTTTATTCAAATCGCTCTTTCCCAATATCTAAAAGAAACCGGTTCTTGGAACGTTCAGGAAAGAGATTGTAGCGGACTGATTCGATTCTCATACAAAGAAGCTTTAAAAAAGCATGATTTATCTTGGCAGAAAAAAATAGGAATTCTTCTCGATAAGAACATTCCCGATGTCCGTGAATTCCAATATCCGGATATACCTTCTATCGGTATCAATTTATTTAGAACCGGATTAAAAACCTTCGGCGCCTTTGCGGACGCTGAAAGTCTTGAAAAATTCAATACGTTCTTTGTTTCGAAACACTTGGAATCCGGACTTCAGGGTGATATTTTATTTTTTCGCGAGGACCGAGGAAATGGTACTAATTTTCACTCGATGATTTTAGTGGAAGAAAATAAAACGAATCCACTTTTATTGTATCATACAGGTTCTCAGAGGGGAATTCAATTGATTCGGGCGAAAGAATTGCGGAAGAGTTATCGATTTTCACCGGAGCTGAACAATCCTTCTTTTTTGGGAATTTATCGATTTCGTATTTTAGATTGAGGTTATGGAATGAAACGCGTTCAAAATTGGATTCTTGGTTTGTCGTTCGGGGCCGTGTTGGTTTTGGGGATAGCGTATCGATTTCCAATCTCGGGGAGCCCTAATTTTTATTTGGGAACGGATCGAAGTTTCGGTCCCGGAGAAAAACCTTATATCAACTTGGAAGGAAACGGCCGAGCGGATTACGAATTTAGAATTTATAAAATCGCGGATCCACAGGCATTTCTTTCTAAAAAAGTTAAAGAAAGGTTGATCCAAGAAAATAACGAAGGCGCGTTCGGAAATCCGATCTCGCTTTTTTCCCGAACGATGGATAAGTTTGAAAGGAATTTCAGATCCGTAGCAAGAAAGGAATTCAATTCTGCGACTCGTTCCGCATTGAAGGATACGTTAGGAATCAATTACGAAGCCGCTTCAAAGGAACGAACTCTGGCGGTTGCTTCCATTCTTCCCGAACACGAATTGATTTCAACCTTCTTCGTTCCCAGCGTCGCCTCTTCCTGGGCCTATCGAAGAATTCCCGTTCCGGTTTCGGATAACGGCGTCTATCTTGTGGAAGGAGTTTCCGGCTCCAACATCGCTTATACGGTTCTTGTAAGATCGGGTTTAAATTTTTTAGTAAAACAAGCCAGTTCCGAAACGTTTGTTTACGTCGCGAGAAAAGATACGGGAGAACCGGTTTCCGACGTCGATCTGAGTTTGTTTAGTCTTGAGACGGGAGGTATATTCCATTCTTCTAAAACCGGCTCGGACGGAACCTTTCTTTATAAAGGAAATTCTCCCGTTAAAACTCTCATCTTAGCTAAGAAGGGGGGAGAATACGCCGTCTCCGATCCTGAATTCTATTCCAGTTCCTTTTACGGAGAAGGTGGGGCGAGAGCTTACATTTATACGGAAAGACCCGTTTATAGACCCGGCGATACGGTTTACTTTAAAGGTGTAGTTCGTAATTTCAATCGAGACGATTATAGAGTGGCTTCGGGGGCGGCCACGGTTTCCATTCACTCCGAAGAGGGAGAAAGTCCGTTGCCTGCGATTCCTGTTTCCATCTCCGGCGATCAAGGAACGTTTTCGGGAGAATTTCAAATTCCGAGCGATGAATCGATCAAACTCGGAAACTTCACTTTGGTTTTGAATTTTAAAGATCAAACCTTTCAGACCGAATTCTCTGTGGAAGCCTATGTCAAACCTACCTTCCTTGTTACGGTTAACGTGCCAAAATCCAATTTTCTTCAGAAGGAAGAAGTGAACGCTACCGTAAAAGCGAGATACTATTACGGTCAACCTTTGAACGGAAAGGATGTTCAGTTCCGCGTTTTTAGAAGACCAAAGTTCGATTTTTCTCCGGTCGGTAAAATGAATTTCGACGCGAGCGCCGATTATCTGGAACAAGCGGGTCAGAGCGACAAACAAGAGTTGGTTCATAGCGGAACGGGTTCTTTGGACAAAAAAGGAACTTACTCTATAAAATTTAAACCGAACAAAGTGGACGCCGATTCCATTTATACGGTCATCGCTTCCGTACAATCCGAAGATCTTACGCTGGATGGAGCGACTTCGTTTTCAGTAAACAGAAGCGCATTCTTTTTGAAGATGGAAAAAGATCAGTCAGTTTACGAACCTGGAAAGGAAAGTAAACTTACGATCAAACTGGTTCCGTACGACAAAACGTTAAGCGAAGAAGCCCGAAAGAAGGAGATCCAAGGACGTAAGGTGGAACTCGTACTTTACAATCGAGAAATCCAACATTCCTCCGAAGGCGGACGTTCTAAAATTTCCAAAATCTCCGCGACTACCGATGTTTCCGGGAGCGCGCAAGTTTCGTTTCAAATTCCAAAACGAGGGCAATACATAGTTACCGCTGAAACGGAAGACGAAGAAGGAAATGAAACCAAAAGTGAAACTTTCTTTTGGGCTTCTTCCGTTTCGGACTCGATCGATATCCCTTTTAAGGATATCAATCTGAAACCGAGCAAGGATTTATATTCCGTCGGAGAGAATGCGGAGATTCTGATCCTTAGTCCTATTTCCAACGGCCACGTAGTTCTTACCGTGGAAGGGAATCGGATTTTTAAAAGTCAAGTTGTCAAGATGAAAGGAAACGCTTTGAAGTATTCGGTAAAGATCGCTCCGGAGATGAGTCCCAACTTTACGTTATCCGCCGTTCAATTCTCGGGAAGCGAGGTTTACAAGAGTCAGGTTCGGATCGTGGCTCCTCCGGAGGAAAAATTCATCAAAGTCGATTTGACGTCCGTTAATAAAGTCTATCGCCCCGGAGATAAGGCGGAAATCAAATTGAAAACGACAGGTCTCGGAGGCAAGGCCGTTTCAGCTGAAATCTCGGTCGCGGTCGTCGACGAAGCGATTTACCAAATCAAAGAGGAAAAAATTCCGAACATCGGCACATTTTTCTATCATCCGAGAAGAAATAACGTTCAAACAACATTAGCTTCTTCTTATAAGTTTTTCGGTTATTCGGAGGAGAAACGTCTCAAGCTTGCCTTGGGTAAAAAGGGAGAATCCGGTTATTCCGCAATCAAAAACGAAGAACAGAATCGAGATCGATTTAAGGATACTAGTTTTTGGAACGCGAAGGTCAAAACCTCTGCGGACGGAACCGCGGTCGTAAGTTTTGTTCTGCCGGACAATCTCACTTCTTGGAGAGTTACGGCGATCGCAATTACTTCCGATACGAAAGTCGGTCGAGGACAAACAAACTTCGTAACAAAAAAAGATCTTATGATTTTGGGCGGTCTGCCTCGATACATTCTCAAAGGAGAATCCCAAAAGGTCACCGCTACGATTTCCAATCAGACAAATCGCAAATTTCCCGTAAACGTTTCTCTAAAAGTTGAAGGTCTGAAAACGGTCGGCCCTGAAACCGCGACGATCCATTTGGAACCGGGCCAGAATCAATCGGTTCAATTTACGGTTCAGGCGCTTCAAGATCCGAAAATTAAATTAGCAAAATTGAATATTGTTGCTTCGGGAGGCGGTGTTTCCGATTCCATCCGATCCGAAATTCCGCTGAAGGTTTGGGGATCGCCTCGGGTGAGCTCGGATAGCCTAGGACTGAATAAGGGAACCGGTTCCGGGGTATTAAAGTTGAACGTAACTAAAGAGTTGGCGGATCCTTATTTGGAAATCAGATTGAGCCCGGCGACCTTGCCGGCGTTAAATCAATCTTTGGAATATTTGGCGGATTATCCTTACGGTTGTGTGGAACAAACGATGAGTCGTTTTTATCCACTTCTTTCGGCTCAGAAGGCGGGTTTTGTAAATTCTCGAATTCAAAAAGAATTACCTAAAATGATCGAAGTCGGTTTAAAAAGTGTTCAAGCTTTGCAGAGAACGGACGGAGGTTTCGGTTGGTTCGAGGGAAATTCGGAGAGCGATATTCTGATGTCCGCCTATGTTTTGAAAGGATTGGCGATCAGTCAGAAAAACGGCGCAAGGGTTACCGCGAATACGATTTATCGGGCTCGAAATTTTCTTTATTCCTCCCTCGAAAGAGGAGATGTTTCGGATAACGTAAAATCTCATGTTCTGAATGCGCTGAGCGAAAGCGGATCCTTGGAAAATTCTTTGGTGGAAAGTCTTTCCAAATCGGAATCCAAACTGAACTTCTACAGCAAAGCCTTGTTAGGATTGACCCTTTATAATCAAGGTAAAAAAGCGGAAGCGTCTCGGTTATTTAAAAAGGCGATGGAAGAAAGCGGACTTGGAAAAACTCCGTTTTTAAAATTGGCTTCTTACGGTAAAAATCCGAATTGGGAAGAAGATAGAATAGAGGGTTTGTCCAGTTTGTTGAGTCTCGGCGTTCGTTTAAACGAGAACGAAACCGTTTTGGAAAACTTTGCCTCGACCATTCTCACAAATCGAAACGGTTATGCCTGGAACAATTCCAGGGATACTTCTTTGGCGGTGCTGAGTTTATCGGAATATTTGACCGTTCTTCGCGAAACGGATTCATCCGCCGATGTAGAGATTAAACTGAACGGAACCACGCTCAAAACCGCGACGGTTTCTCCGAAATCCGAAGACGGAGAACTTTTTAAGATCGTAGTCGCGAACGATCTCATTCATTCGGGTGAGAATCGGATAGAAGTGATCAAGAAGGACGGCCCCGTATTTTACGCGACGGCGTCGTTGTTCTACAAGGATCGATCTAAAAAAATATCCTCGTTTACGAACGGAATTCAAGTACAGAGAAAATATTATAAGGTGAAACCGGGTTCGGATGGCTCGGGAATCGATGTTTCAGAATCCAAATCCTTTTCCACCGGAGACATTGTATTAGTGGAATTGAATGTAGTCAAAGAGGGGAATCCGGATTCTTACTTTATGATAGAAGACGTTCTATTGCCGGGTTTTTCCTTTCTTCAAAGAGATGCGGAATATCTTTCGGGAGATAGAAAGGTAGAATACGATTCTCGTCAGATTTTTGCCGATCGCGTCGTTTTTTTCAGCTCGGGGCCTAAAAAGGATTTTACGGTTCGTTATTTTCTTCGAGCCGAAGTCGGAGGTAAATACAAGGCCATTCCTGCGAGGGCTTATCTTATGTATTATCCCGAAGTAACTGGAGGGAGCTCCGATGATGAAATCAAAGTGGATTAGAACGATTCTCTTTCGATTTCGTTTATCAAAACTTACTATTCAATCGGAGATTTTAATGAAACGAAAAATTTCAAACTATATCAGAATGCCGTTTTTCTTTTTTCTTATGTTCTTTGCGGTTTCAAATGTATATTCTCAATCCTTGGTAATCGAATCTCCAAACGGCGGATTTACTACGGAAAGGATTCAAAAAATTTCGGGATCGGTTTCCGGATTAGTCGGAGATAGAATTACGATCGTACTCAACGGTATTCCGCAGACGGTCCCCGTTAGCGGAGGAAGGTTCGCGATGAACGCAGTCGTCGCACCCGGAAACAATCTGATCGAAATCAAAGCGGGAAAAACTTCGGAGAAAATTTCCTTTTTTGCAAAGGTTCCTCCAAGGGATATCAAGGTGGTTTTGATCTGGGACACACAAACTGACGTGGATCTTTGGGTAGTCGATCCGAAAGGTGAGAAGTGTTATTATTCCCATCCTTCCACCCAATCGGGCGGAAATTTGGACGTCGACGTGATCGACGGATTCGGTCCGGAAACATTTACGATGGCAAAGGCATTGCCCGGAAATTATTCGGTTCAGGTCCAATACTACGGCTCCTACGATAAACCCATCACTCGTGTGAACGCATACGTTGTTCTTTACGAGGGAAAGTCGAACGAAAAGCGGATGCGGTTCCAGTTTGTGATGACCAAATCGCAACAAGTATATCATCTCGCCAATTTTGAAATCGAACCGGAGAATTGAACTTTGTTTCGGTTTCTTTTTTATCCATTGAATTCGTTCTTTTTTAATCCGGGTATATTTTTTGTTCTGATCTGTATTCAATTTTCATTGTATTCTGAAACTACAAACGGACTTCGTTTTCAATACTTGGATTCTACGATTCGAAATTTTGAAAGCGAGAACTCCAATTCGAAGTCTGCGGTTTTGATTCTTGAAACCGAGTCCGGTATCGTTCGTTACGTATTTCATCCGGAGATGGCGATTGAAAAAAAATTCGGTCCCGGCTCTCTTTTAAAACCGTTCTCCGCCTTGATCTTTTTAAAATATAAGAACGAGCTCGGTTTTTCACCTTCGGATAAAATCAATTGCCAAGGTCGATTTTATCCGGAAGATACGATGGAGATCGTAAAGAGTGATCTGTCTCGATTTCATCTGCCGCAGGATCAGAACGGAAAGAAATACTTACGATGTTCTTTGAGAGAAGGACACGGACGGGTCGATTTGGAACAAGCATTGGTTCAATCCTGCAATGTTTATTTCTTAAAGAGCGCGAGTAAGAATCCGGAGTTCTTCTATTCAAAATTGAGATCCGATTTCGAATTAACGAACTCGGCCCAATCCAGATTGAAACCGTACAAAGAAACTCCTGGAAACTTTGAAGAATCTCCAAGCAACTTGAGAAAAGTCAGCTCGTCGATCGGGGAAGGCGGCTTTTTACTGAGTCCTCTTAAAGTTTCCCAATTGTATGCTTCCATATGGACTTCGGGACCGAGGCTTTCCCCTTCTTGGGAAACTTCAGAAAAAAGAATCAAAGTAAGCGATAATCCTTTTTCAAACCGAGACGTTCATTTTGTTTTGTCCGCTTTGGCTTCCGTTCCGAAAACCGGAACTCTCAAAGAACTCGAAACTTTTAAAAACCCTGCGATAGAAATCGTAGGAGCAAAAACCGGGACCGGGACGATCTATACAAAAAAATATGAGACTCACGGTTGGATTACTCTGAATTTTAAGATAAAAAGAAAAAATTATCTGCTCACCGCCTTTGTGGAAAAAGGCTCGGGAAGCAAACAAGCTCAACGTTTGGTTTTAAAAATCCTAAACGAGATCGGAAAACATGACAACCTCTCTTGGAGAAAAGAATGAAGGAAAGAATAAAAATCTGGATCGAAAAATCCAAATCGTTTTTGAATCAGACGAAGATAAAAATAAAAGAGAGCTGGGATCGTTTTGTTCCGATCTTCCAAGAAAAAATTTGGAAGGATCCGAAAAGACGTTATTCCTTTCTTTTCGCTCTTGTATTTACCGTTTCGGTTTTTTCCTACGCTTTTTTGAGAGACAAGTATTCTTTCGATTCTTCCATCGATGATCCGGCGCTCTTAATTCCGGATAACGCAAGTTTGGCGATCGAGGTTTTTCGTCCGGAAGAATTTATAGAAGACATTTCCAAAACCGAAATCGGTAAAAAACTCTCCGAAGACGGAACGTTTCAAAAAACATTAACACTTCCCGAATTGAGAAAGGTAAGTTCCATTCTTTATCTTTTGGAAACAAAGGCGGGAGTATTGACGGAGCCGAGTCGATTGGCCAATCTTTTTGACGGCCCCGTGGCAACCGCGCTCTTGCAAAAAAAGGATTGGATCGTAGTAGGTAAAGCGAGTATCAAATCCAAATTTGGGGTGAGCCTTTTAACCTTGTTTCAAGGGGAAAAAATTGCAAAAGCAAAAACGGATATAAAAACCGAACCGCAGACCGAAGGAGAATCTAATTCCGAAACACCCGGGCAGACTCATAGCGCCGACGATTTTACGGATCAATTCACCGTAGGATCGGAAAGTTTTGGAAACTTGGAGATGTATCAGTATGACTTTGGACAAGAGATCGTATATATTACCGTAATCGGAAATTTTATATTGATCACCAATTCAAAGGAAACTTTGGGTCTTTCACTCGGACTGGCATCTTCAAAAAACAATTCTTCGCTGGGAAATCTAAAAGGATTTAATAGTTTGCGCGAGTCCGCGCAAAAAAAGGAAAACAAACTTCTATTTTATGCGGGTAAGAATTCTTTGTTAACACCGCTTTTGAAACCGAGTTTTGGAAATTCAGGAATGGGACTTTTACTCGGTTGGAAGGAACACGGATTGTTGGAAGGTGAAGTTTACAGACTTGGAGGGGAACAGACTGAAATCAATTCGAATTCGATAACTCCGAGCCTTTCCAAAATTCTCCCAAAAGATCTGACCGCGACGTTTTATTCCGAGACGCTCAAACCGATTGAAGTCTGGAAAACGTTAAGCGAAATGGACGGGGAATGGGAGAATTTTTCCAAAGGTTTCGAACGATTCAGTGAAAGCTCTGGAATCAATCCGAAGAATTATTTTCAAGAATCACAGGGTGTCGCTTTTTCCTTTCACGGATTGGATTTGAAGAACGGTATGATTTATCCAAGATTCGGAATCTCCTTTGCATCCTCGGTAAAGGACGATCGAATTTTAAAAGCCGTTTTTAAAGTCGGGTCAAAAACAAAACAAAACTTTCAAAACGTGGAATTCTCGGCTTACACCCTAAAACAAGAAGGTTACTATTCCCCATCCTCGATACAATGGAACGATTGGTCTTTTTTCGGTTCCGATAGAAAAAGCGCGGAAGAAACGATATCTACAAAGAACGGGAATAAACCGAACCAGACCGATTTATTCGCTTCGGCAACGTTCGAAAATCAGCGTTCTTATCCTCATCATATCAGCATATATATTCCAAATTTATTAAGTGATTTGAAAAAATTTTATTTGTACGGCGCGAGTGATTCTTCGGAATACACTTCGAAAACGATTGAGAGGGACATTCAACCGATTTTTGATAAGATGAAATTATATTCTCATTTTTCTATGTCCTTTGGAAACGGCAACGCCGGGGAAGTTTGGGGAAAGGTAAACGTTAAAGCCGAATAAGAGTTATCGAGATTTTAAGAATTTTGAATAGAGAATTTTCCATTCGTTTTCAGGGATTCGATTTTCCAGAAAACTCCGAAAACGAATTTCCCCTTGGTCTTGTAAAATCCATTGTCCCCAGGCCGCGAGGAGTTTGTATTTTCTCAGTTCATCCTTTTTTTTCAAAGATTTGTCCAAGTGAATCCTTTTGAATTTCTCCCAAGATTTCGGGAAATCGAGAAACTTTTTAGGAACGATGGAATTGATAGGATATAGGGCTTCACAATAGGATTCTTCGATCCATCTCAAGTCTTCGTTATTCAAATGCGGGGAAAAAAAGTGACAGATCTCATGACGTATCGATGAATTTAGAATATTCCTTTTGTTTAATGTATTTGGGTTTTGGAAATGGAACCGATTCGAGTCCGGAAAAAAACTGGCGGCGACAAACGAAGGTTGTCCGCTCGTTTCGGAGAAAATTTTTGCGGTTTCGGAAATAAAAACGGTAGTTTCGGAGGGCTTTTTGAGATTAAGTCGTTCCGATTCTTTCGATAATTCTAATATAAATTGATCCGCAAATTCCCGAACGATCTTTTCGGTTTTTGTCGACGGGAAAGTTTTTCTATCGTTAAGAAAGTAAAATTCATAACCGTCGATTTTGTAACGGATCGGTTCCGAAAAAATCGGTAAAAAACCGCATATATAAAATAAAAGGTATAAGAATCGTTTCAAAGTTTTTCCAACTTCGCTTTCGGAAAATAGAATTTTAGAATCTCCGAAGACTGCGCGCCTTGAAACGCCATTTCCCTTGCCCCGTATTGGCAAAGTCCGATTCCGTGACCGAATCCTTTTCCTTGGATCAAAAATCCGTTCTGCGAATTTTGAATTGTAAAATCGTTGCTTTTGATTTGATTCCAACCAAATCGTTTTCCGATTTTGGAAAGAAACAAAGAAATCGGAATTGTGGACTTTCCGTTTTCGGTAGTCGCCAAAATTTCAGTCACTCTGGATTCTTTAAGAATCGGTTGTAAATGAATAATTCTTCTCAATTCGAGAGTTTCCTCGAGTTCTGTTCGACGTAGAATACTTTCCCAATTGGAATGAGGGGAGGATTCGCATAGGATTTTATCCTTTTTCCAGATATCCTTTCCGGAACGAAATATCTCCTCTTCGTTAATAAATTTTTTCCACATAACGGAAGGTTGAGAAAGATTTCCGCCGCAGGTGGAATGAAAAAATGCCTCGAGGATCTTACCGTTTACGTCCTTCAATGCGAAAATCTCGGAAGAATTTTTTTGATCTTTCGTAGCCGGTCCCAAGCGACCGGAATACTGAAGACAGTGAGTCAGATCACAAAGGTCGTAACCTTCCGATTTGTGACGGTTTATGTTGGCTAGGGCATAGGAAAGAACCACGGTTTCGGCTACGAGTTTGAATTCCTTTTTCCAATCTGCGGCAGTCCCTTTCGGATAACTTGCGTTAAACAACATCCCGAATTCGGATTCCGTAGCGGTTCGAGTATATTCTTTTTTTGGAATGGATAAAATGAGTCTCAGTTTTCCGCCGACCGACGTGATTTCTAAATCGCCGGAATAATGAAAAAATTCTTTCCGGTCCGGAAACGAAATCTCGTAATTCCCTCCTAAAAAACCGATCAAATCTTCCGAAAATTTTTTAGATTCATAGCGAACGTCGATTTGATTCGACTTCGATTTCAAACTTAGAGTTGATATTTGTTTCGAAACGGTATGTTCTCCGGCAAATACCTTAGCGTTGGAATAGCGGATCTTAATTTCTTTCGGAGAATACTTGGATAGAATTCCGACTCGAATTTTTGAGGGAATCGACTCCGTAAAAATCGGTTCCGTCGAAAGCAAGAACCCGAAAAGAATACAAAAAAACCGGATTCTTGAAGTCATAAAATTATTGAATTCGGATCGCTCTTGGAAAGGTAGGACAGGAAGAAACACACTGACCGCAACCCGTGCAAGCTTTGGAAAAGGAAGGTTTGATTCCTTTAAAATTGACAACACCTTCCACCGGACAACTATCCTTACAATTGGAACAAGTAGCCTCTCCCGTTTTGTGATTGAGACAAAACTCGAAAATTCCTTTTGCTTGACCGAACTTAGGGGCTTCTTTTAACGGGAGAAGAGCCTCGTCTTTGCAGGCTTTGATACAAGGCCAATCCTTACAAAGCATACAAGCGTTTAAATTTAAATCCATCCTTGGGATGTGTTTTTCAGAGGTTTCGTCAAAGACGGGAAACAATACGCTATAAGGACAGGCGTAAATACAATCTCCACAGCCGGTACACTTTTTTAAGAATTCAATTTCGCCTAACGCACCAGGAGGCGCCTGTATGTTTCGAATCTTTTTCTTTCGAGTCGATTTGATATGGTGAGGAAGTTGAAACGAAGTTTCCTTTTTGGAATTCTTCTTTGTCTTTTTCTTGGGTGCGGGTTTGGGGATCGGATCGGACGTGATTTCTTTAAAACCGGACGCAATGTCCGCGGCGCTTTCTTGTGCGAGGTCCAACATTCTTGCCAGACCCTTTTTAAAAAAATCCTTTCGGTTCAATCTTCTCTTACTCGTTCGATTCTTGCGCCGAGCGCTCTGAGACGCGTGTCGATGTTTTCAAATCCGCGATCGATTTGTCCTATGTTGTGAATATAACTCGTTCCTTCGGCGCACAACGCCGCGATGATCATTGCCATTCCGGCGCGAATATCGGGACTTGCTACCTTTTGTCCATAAAGTCGAGAATGTCCGATTACGATGGCCCTGTGCGGGTCGCAGAGGATGATCTGGGCTCCCATCGCAATGATGTTATCCACGAAAAAGAGTCTTGACTCGAACATTTTCTCGTGGATCAAAACGGTTCCTTTACACTGTGTTGCCGTCACGAGTGCAACCGAAGTCATATCCGCGGGAAAACCCGGCCATGGGGAATCGTCTATCTTTGGCGTAGCTCCGTGATAGTCGGGAATGATTTCCATCTTTTGATCTGCGGGAACTAAGATTCCGTTTTCATGGGGACGCACTTCGATTCCAAGACGGGAATAAACCATTCGAATCATACGAATGTCTTCGAGCTCCACGTCGCGGATCATAAGTTCTCCGCCGGTCACAGCGGCTAAACTGATAAAGGAGCCGACTTCCAAATAATCCGAACCAATTTTGTGATCTTTTTGAGGAGCTTTTAAAGAAGCAACACCTTCGATCGTAAGAATGTTCGAACCGATTCCTGTTATCTTTGCTCCCGCGGAATTTAGAAATTCACAGAGTCTTTGTACGTGAGGTTCGCTCGCGGCGTGTCTCAGAATTGTTGTTCCTTCCGCAAAAACCGCCGCCATCACCGCATTCTCCGTTCCCGTTACGGAAGCTTCATCCATGAGGATATCCGTCCCCCGAAGCCGATCCGCTTTGATTTCGTATCCGTCCGGAAAAACTTCGATACTTGCGCCTAACGCCTGTAACGCGAGGAGATGAGTGTCGAGTCTTCTTCTACCGATCTTATCTCCTCCGGGTTTGGGAAGAAAGACACGGCCGGTCATCGCGAGAATCGGACCGGCTAACGTAACCGCGCCTCGGATCCGAGAACAGAGTTCTTCCGGAAGTTGGTTTTTTAGATTTCCGTCGTGTTTGAATAAAAAGGTGCCGGGTTCTTCTTCCGTGATTTCCATTCCAAGATGACGGAGCACTTCCATGAGCATAAGAACGTCGGAGATCATGGGGATATTGGTGATTCGGAGAGTCCCAGGAACCATACAAACCGCTCCCAATAAGGGGAGAGCCTCATTTTTATTTCCCTGTGGAACCACAGTTCCATGAAGAGGGGTCTTTCCAATGATCTTAAAATACGAAGAACTCATAATGATAAACTGTAGAATCCGGTCTTTCTGGCAATCGAATTGTAACCTCTTGTTATTTTTGAATCACCAATGAAATAGATTGAGACTTAGGATGAATTCGTTTGAAACGACTGCATTCTATATTTTCAGATCGGCAATTCTCGATGAATTCTGTTGACTTCCCGTTCTAAAAAGGAGATGAACGTTTTATCCATGGATAATTTACACCATCGTTTTCAGCAATTTCAGAAGACAGTCTGGTTCAACCTTTTCTGTTATTTCTGGACAGGTCTTTTTTCATTCTTAGCATTTGCTCCCGTTTCTTTGAGTCATTTTGTTTGGATTGCTCCCTTTGGCCTCTTCTGGTTGAGTCTCAAATATCAAGGAAAGTATAAAAAGTTATTTTATCAGGGATTGATCATCGGCGTAATTTTTTATGCGATTTCGTTTCACTGGATCGTACACATGGCCATCACGTTTGGGAACTTTCCTTACGTGGTCGCAGTGCTCATTCTTTTGTTCGCGGGACTTTTGTTTAGTTTAAAGTTTCCGCTTTTTATGATGAGTTTTTCCTTTCTTTCCGGAAAGATCGGCCGTCATTCCGTATGGGTGGCGGGATTTTGCGGGCTTCTTTCCGAATTGGTCGGTCCTCAATTATTTCCTTGGTATTGGGGAAATCTCGCCGCGGGGAATATTCTCCTCGCTCAAAACGTGGAGATCACGGGCGTTTACGGGCTGAGCTTTCTCGTCTTTGTGGTTTCTTATACGCTCTTTCAATCCAATCCCTGGCATTGGAAAGAAATTCTTAACTCGAAAGAGAAAAGAAATCAGTATTTCCGTTTTGTCGCGTTACCCGCGCTTCTACTTCTGAGTTTCGTAATTTCAGGCGGGGTCTTGTATAAAAAATGGGAAAACGTAAAACCTTCTAAATCCTTAAAGGTGCTCGTGATTCAACCGGACGCACCTCTCAGTTTTCGCGACGGAAGAGAAGTGAAAGAATCCATCGAAGCGCTTATGGCTCGAATCGAAAAACTCACCGACGAAGGTGTTGCAAGAATGGGGAGTAAACCGGATCTGATCGTCCTTCCGGAAGCGGGTGTGCCGTTTTTTTCTGCACACAATACTCCAGTTACGACGGTTGCCAGAAGATTGTAT
Source organism: Leptospira ainazelensis (assembly GCF_016918785.1). Taxonomy (GTDB): domain Bacteria; phylum Spirochaetota; class Leptospiria; order Leptospirales; family Leptospiraceae; genus Leptospira; species Leptospira ainazelensis. The sequence goes on from NZ_JAFFPT010000025.1 coordinate 68,926, forward strand.
TGGCATCGTTTTGATTCTTTGATGTTTCTTCTTGCGAACAAATACAAGGCCAACGTATTTTTTAACGAAATCGACGCGGGTTACAAAGGAACACCGGGTGCGAGAAATCTAAGATATTACAATAACAACGTTCTCTATGATCCGAACGGCGATAGAAGAGATTCTTATCAGAAAAAATTTCTTTTGATGTTCGGGGAATATATGCCGTTCGATTTTCTCTACGACCTGAGTCAACAGACGGGAAGGTTCGAGCCGGGATTGAATCATAATTTGATTCGCTACTACACTCCGGCTGAAAAGGAAAAATCTCCGAAGGGTCTTCATCTGGGATGGTTGGATACGGAGAATCTAAATCACGAGGCCGTACGTTCGTATTATGAGTCGGCAAAGACGGAAGTGCAAGAAGCGGGAAAATTTCTTCCTTTGATTTGTTATGAAGTCATCCTTCCTGAGTTTGTGAGAGAATTTAGAACCGCAGGAAATCCGGAGTTTATTGTTAATCTAACCAATGACAAATGGTATGGAACCACGACCGAAAGCGATCAACATATGGAACTTGGAAGACTTCGTTCGATCGAGTTACGGAGATGGATGGTGAGATCCACCAATTCCGGTATTTCGGCGAACATAGACCATCTCGGTCGATTGGTCGGCGGTAAAAAAACCGGTCTGATGACCGCGGAATCGATTTCGGAAACGATCGACGTAATCGATTCTCCGCCTACGTTTTATACTCAGTATGGAAATTTGATTCCTTGGTTGATGCTCTTTTTGAGCGGAATTTACTATCTGAATCTTTTGATCGGAATTCGGAAAGCGAAGAAGTTATAAACGACTCGTTCGAAAATTCTTCTTAATTTTTTATACTTATGAAAAGGGCCTGATGAAACAGAGACTTAAAAAGAAGAATAAAAATCCTACGTAGATCAGTCTCTGTTTTATCATAGTTCAATTCTTCGATTCCAATCGTTTGATTCGAGGTTTTCTGGGCGATTTGATCATCGTGATGGTTCTTTATAGTTTTTTTAAATCCATCGCTGACATCGATTCCGTAAAACTATCGATTTTTATAATTCTAATTTCATTTGTTTTGGAAACGCTTCAATATTTTAAGATCGTTCGGCTTTTAGGATTTCAGGAAAATTATCTCACCAAAATCATTTTCGGATCCGTCTTTGATCCGCTGGATTTATTCGCATATCTGATCGGTGTGTTTTTAATTTTTTTCATCGATACGCGGATTCTTCTCAAATTCTTAAAACAACAAACTCCGACCCGCGTCACGGATTGATCAGATAATAGGATAAGATCCCGTGAAAGGTTTCACCGGATCCCGGCGAAAGTTCCTTACCCGGACAAGATAGGTTCAAATCCGCTAAGGAGTAGATCTGATAGGGTTTCGCAAAAAACAAGCGGATAAAAAACCGGAGAACCGAAGAAATATTGGAAAGCACATTGATACTTCCCACGGATTCCCTTCTGACGATTTCGGCGGAACAACCTTCTTCAAAATAAATCTTCTCGCGCTTCGGAAGATCATATCCCGAAAAGGGTTCTTTCTCCGTTTCGAGAACCTCGAACTTAGTGATCTTACCCGAAAGAATATTTTTTCCATGGGGATCCAAAAGGGCCACGGTTCTAAAATAACCACCCGGAAAAGAATCGTTTCCTAAAAAACCGCCCGTATAAAAACGAAAGCCTTTTGTATTGATCGAACGGAGCAGTTCCCATCTTCGACTGTATTTATAAACTTCATAGTTTGTAAGGAGATGTTCTAAGCCGCCGGTTCCGGAGAGTTCCTTTTTTTTTCCGTCTTGGATCAAATATCCCCAAGCGGATTGAAAGGAATAAGCGATGTCGGCTTGGACAAAACGGTTCTGATCTTTTACCGGATATTTGCCTCCGGAAAGGGAAACTCCGTGTTTGAGACCGGACTTAAAGGATAAGTATAATTTAATGTTTTCCGTTTCCTGCTGAATTTCGATTCCTTCGGAATTCAAAACCATCCGACTATCTTCGATTCGAAGATCGAACTTCCCCTTTTCAGCAGTGAGTTCTTTTCCGGAAAATTCTTTCGTGATAAATTGAGTTTCTTCTCCGAGAGTATGGATAACCAAACTGATTCCGCAATTTTTTGTTCCCGGTCCGAGATTGCTTACCAAAAAGGTGGCGTAGATAAAGGTTTTGTCGTCGGTAAAAGAATAATTCCAAGCTTCAAAATAGCCTTCTTGTGCATAAGGTTGAAAAGAATAGTCTTTGAGACTTGCCTTCTTGAGAAGAATATGTTCCTCCGCTTTCGGAGAATCGATCCAAAAAACGCAGCTTGCAAAAAGTAAAATTGCAACGGACTTACGAAGAGACAGAATTCTTAAATTTATTTTTCCCAGGTTAGGTTGTTCCGGCATGCGGAAGATCCTTAAACCCGGGAAAAAAATGATCAAGCAGAAACTTATTTACTGAAGGATTTCGTTTCTTCCTCTTCCGCAAAAACACAATCCTTTTCGAAAAGATCGGAAATACAGACGATGTCAAAAACAGGATGTATTTTGGTTCCTTCGTTTAAAAAACGATCTCTTTCTTCTTGAATCCCGTCGATGTGAATCCAGGATTCATATTTTTCATTCGCCTTTATATAGATGAGAAAGTCGTGTTCTCCCAATCGTTTTAAGAATGCTTCGAAATTCTTAAAACCGTCCTTTTCCAATTGAATCCTCAGTTTTTGAGAATTGCTGAGTTTGGAGTAGGGGGCCTTTGCAACGTAGAATTGATTTAAGACCGAGACGATGTTTACAAACTCGTCTTTTCGACTGATCAACTTCTTCCATTCTCCCTGATCTAAATCGACTGTTTCTTTCATTTTTTTTACCTCTTCGAAAGAAGCGGTTCCGCAAACTTTCAGAACGGAGTTTCCAATCCGATTTTTTTTTAAAACCGCGTAAAAAAGTGAAAAGAGGATTCAAAAAGAGAATAGAATGGAATCTCCCGGGAAGTTTTGGTTAACGGCTTTGGGAACGTGAGCTTTTAATAAATCTTGCTAAAAAAGGGAAAATCAAAATAGTATCATTCAGACCTATGGAATCAGATCTACTGGGAATATTTTGGACAGAAAAAATCAAGCTGACTCAATATATTATTCAGACCACGAAACATTACAGTTCCAACCAGCTTGATTTTTCAGTGACTCCGAGGGAGTCCATCCGTTCCTTCCTTCAGGCCATGGTAGCGGGGGACTTTTTTTTGAGAGTCTCACTTCCGATTTCCATCGGTATCAGTTCGATTTTTCCCATCTCAAGACAATCCGAAGAAGACATCGAAAAGGACTTGGTGCGTTTTCGGGATCAGTTCGGATCTCCGGCGCTTCCGATTCATCTCAAGGACGTTATCACTCAGAGCGCGGAAGAACTTTTTTTTGAAGACTGCAATCCCGAACTAAAACCTCTTTTTTTACGCTGGAAAAGAATTTTGGTTCGTCTGGAAAAAACCATACAAGGTTTAAGCAGCAAAGATAGTCTTAAGTATCGTTACATTTCCGTAATCGGAATCGTCTCCCTTCCCGTCGCGATCAATTACTTTGAAATGCAGAACCTTGCTTGGCTCAGAAATGGGATCATGAAAATCACTGAAAATTCAAAATTTCCTTCTCAGTAGAACTTTGAAACAAAATCATATTCTACATCGTATCATCGCAAAATTTTAAAGGAGAATTCAATGGCAAAGATCAAGGTAAAAACCCCGCTCGTAGAACTGGACGGGGATGAGATGACTCGGATCATCTGGAAAGAAATCAAGGATAGATTCATTCATCCTTATCTCGATATCGAACTGGACTATTATGATTTAGGCGTGGAATACCGGGACAAGACGGAAGACAAAGTGACCGTGGATTCCGCTCACGCGATTCAAAAATACGGAGTCGGCGTAAAATGTGCTACCATCACTCCGAACCAAGACCGAGTCAAAGAATACAATCTCAAACAAGAATGGAAATCACCGAACGGAACGATTCGTTCTATTTTGGATGGAACCGTTTTCCGCAAGCCGATCATCGTAAATAACATTCCTCCTGCCGTCCGCTCTTGGAAAAAACCGATCACCGTCGGTCGTCACGCGTTCGGAGATCTTTATAAGGATACCGAACTCTACATTCCGGAGGCCGGAAAAGTAGAATTGGTTTATACTGGAAAAGACGGAAAAGAAAAACAAAGAGCCGTGATCCACGACTTCGACGGAGCCGGCGTCATCATGGGTCAGTTTAACTTAGATAAATCGATCGTAAGTTTTGCTCAGGCTTGTTTTAACTACGCTATCTCCGAAAAGATCGACCTTTGGTTTGCGACAAAAGATACCATTTCTAAAAAGTATCACGCAAGATTTCGCGCTATCTTCGACGAACTTGCAAAAGCAAAAGAGGGAGATCTTAAAAAAGCCGGTATCGAATATTCTTATTATCTCATCGACGATGCGGTTGCACAGATCATGAAAAACGAAGGTGGAATGCTCTGGGCGCTGATGAATTACGACGGAGACGTGATGAGCGATATGGTCGCATCCGGATTCGGATCTTTGGGTCTTATGACTTCCGTATTGGTTTCTCCGGACGGAAAATTCGAATACGAGGCGGCGCACGGAACGGTGACAAGACACTATCGTAAATACCAACAAGGGGAAACCACTTCCACGAATTCCGTTGCGTCTATCTTCGCATGGACCGGAGCTCTTATTAAAAGAGGGGAATTGGACGGAACTCCGGACGTAGTAGCTTTCGGACAGAAGTTGGAAAAAGCTGTGATCGATACGATTCAAGGAGGAGAAATGACAAAAGATCTTACTCTTCTTTGCACCGATCCAAATGCAAAATCTTTGGATACCTTTCAGTTTATGGAAGCGATCCAGAAAAAACTTTAATTTGATTTGAATTCGAGTTCCCGACCGAAACCCGGTCGGGGATTCTTATCAATACCATGAAACTTGAAAATGTTCTCCGAAAATCGAATGAATTTCGAAGAATCTTTCGGTTTCTAGTTTTGATTTTCCTTTTCTTTTCTTTCGAAATTCTTCCCCAAAAAAATCCCAAAGAACCAACCTTACCTTCTGAGCCGACGATCAACGGAGAATCGCGTAATCCAAGAGGAGAAACCGGAAAACAGACCGGTAGCGGAGTCGATGAGAAAGGCGAAAAAAAAATCAAAGTGATTTTTTGCGACGGTCGAGAAGTGGAAGGTTTTTGGAAAAATATACCGATCGAATTCAAGTTTAAACACAAAAAAAGCAATATCACTTATTCCAAAGCGCTCAAGCTGGAAGAAGTTTCAAAGATCAAAATTGTTACCTGGAAGCTAAAGGCTTCCAATCGGAGAAAAGAAGGAACTCCGTATCGAGCCGAACCGTATCAGATTCAAATGTTTTCCTTTTCGGGAGAATCGTTTTTGAAAGAACCGCTGGAAACCGGAGAGATACAACAGATTTCGTTTAACAATCAATTCGGAGAGGCCACTTTGTTTCTTTATTGGAACGATCTTCAATACGAAAATGGACAATGGTTTTCCGGTTTAAAATCTTTTTCGGGAGAATTTAGATCGGACTGTCATCCGGACGTGGTCCGCGAGATCCAGTTTTCCGCTGTGAATTAGATTTTTTGAATATATTCTAATATGTTTCTTTCTGAATAGGGTTTGTGGAGAATTCGAACGTTCTCCGGAAGTTTTGAAATGCTGATTCCTTCATTCTCTTCCAACCCCGTGATGACCGCGATCGGAACCGAATCAAAACGATTTTGTTTTCTTATCGCTTCGACAAATTCTTCCCCCGAAAAATCGGGCATGATCCAATCCGTAAAGATATGTGAAATTTCAGAATTGTCGGACAAAAGATACTCAAGAGCTTTTTTTCCTTCCGTAAAAGCCTGAACTTGAAAGCCGTTCTTTTTTAACATCTTTCCGAGTAAAAGAAGATTGAGTTCGGAGTCGTCCACGATGACGATCTTTTTATTATTGTTGGAAGCTACCTGATTTATATCTTCTTTACCGTAGGCCAATTCTATGATTTCTTCAATCACAGCCTTGAATTCTTCGATACCGGAAGGTTTTGGATAAATCCCGTCGAAACCGAATTCTTTTGCTTTGTTTCGATTGGAATCGATGTCGCCGGAAGTAATGAGATAAATTTTAGAATTTTTACAGGCGCTTGATTTTTTATCTCTAAGATTTGTTCGTATGATTTTGCAAACCGTAAAACCGTCCGCATCCGGAAGAACCATTCCGATCGTGATCAGATCGAAAGATTCCTGAAATGCAAGGTCCAACCCCTCTTTTGCAGTCGCCGCCTCGACGATTTGAAAATCCTCGGAAGGGAAAAAAGAAGAAATGATTCTTCTGACGGTGGCTCCGGAATCTAAAACCAAAACTTTCAAATACGATTCTCGCTTGAATTGATTTCAGCAATTCCGGATTCGTAAATTTGAATATAACGAATCAATTCTTCTTGGATTTGTTCGAAGTTCTCCAAAAATTCTCCGCTCGGTTTTGTCCAAGAAAGCGAGTTCGAAGAATTTGTATCTAAGCTGAGATAAAAGATCGGTGAGACGTTTTGGGACGATTTTATCCCGGAAGGAATCAGAGTAAACGAACCGAATATGGAGAATATGGCTTTGTATTGTTTTCCACGATACGCCGTTTCGTAGGCGCGAGGCCACTCCTGAGAATCCGATTTCGATTCTAAGGGAAAGGACTCGTTCAAAAAGGAAATAAGCTCTTCCGTTTTTTTTATCTTATTTTCGAATGAACCGGTTTCGCTCATGATTCTAATTCTTTGGCCTTGTCCCAGAGCCGATCCATTTCCTGTAGGTCGGATTCGGCAGGCGTCTTTCCTTGACTTTGAAGAGATTCTTCGATGTATTGAAATCTTGTTTTGAATTTTGCGTTGGTTCTTGTGAGAGCGGATTCCGCTGAGATTCCAAGATGTCTTCCTAAGTTTACAAGACTGAATAGGAGATCTCCAAATTCTTCTTCCATACGAACCTGATTGGAACCATCAGCTTTGATCTTACCATACTCAACTAAAAATTCTTCCATTTCCTCTCTGACCTTTCCTTCCACATCTGAAAGATCCTTCCAATCAAATCCAACCTTCGCTGCCTTCTTTTGATACTTCTCTGCTTTTAAGAGAGAGGAGAAATTTTCCGGTATGTTAGAAAAAATAGACGAGTAAGTTGATTGCTTCTTTTCTTTATCTTTGATTTTTTCCCAATTTTCAATCACTTCCAGGGAAGAAGAAAGTGTGAGCTCTTCCGGACGAAAGACATGAGGATGTCTGAAAATCAACTTATCCGCAACACGTTCCGCAACGTCCGCTAAATCAAAGGCATTTCTTTCTTCCGCGAGTCTTGCGTGGAAAACCACCTGAAATAAGAGATCACCCAATTCTTCTTTTAACAGTTCGTCGTTTTTTTTGAGAATGGCTTCGATTACTTCCTGCGATTCCTCTATCAAATAAGGAACCAAGGTCTGGTGGTCTTGTTCCTTATCCCAAGGGCATCCGTTTTCGCCTCGTAATGTGGCAGTTACGTCCCTAAGTTTGCTGATTTCTTCGTTAAGCGATCTGGTTGGCATGATATCCCTCTAAAATGAAGACGACGAATGGTCCCATTTTTTTCGAAGGAGCACAAATCGCACGTCTTTTCGGGAGGTTTTGGTTCGGGATTGGATTGACGGGAACCGCAAAAAACGAGTATAGTAATAAAAAATACTTTCTAGGCGCTCTATGATACGTTCAAAAAGTCTCATTGTCCTCTCACTCATCCTGGTCGCGGTTGTTAGTCGTTACTTTCCGCACCCGGCTAATTTTACGCCGATTCTCGCGATTTCTCTTTTTGCGGGAGCTCATTTTGCTTCCAAAAAACTTTCTCTGATTCTTCCTATCGTAGCACTTTTGATCAGCGATCTGATCATCGGATTTCACGATTTGATGCCGATCGTTTACGGAATGTCTTTGTTACTCGTAGTGATGGGCTGGCAGCTGAGAGTTTCCTCTTCCGTCGGAAGAATTGCTCTTTTCTCCGGAATCGGATCCGTAGCTTTTTTTGCGGTAACAAACTTTTTTGTTTGGCTGACTTCGGGAATGTACACCTTGGATCTAAGCGGGTTTGCCCAGTGTTACATTATGGCAATTCCGTTCTTTCCAAACGGTTTGTTGGGAGATCTTTTTTATAACACGGTTCTCTTTGGTGCATTCGCACTCGTTGAGAAAGCCGGTTGGTTGAAACTTTCTCCCGTTCCTGTGAAGTAAATTCGGATTCTTCTTAGAATTTGAATCCAGTGCAGTTCGGAGTTCCGACCTCGATCTGCACTGAAAGGCCTTTCCTTTTTTCAACTCAGAATCTCTATATTCTTTTTTACAAGATCAGAGAAACTCCCAAATAAAATCCATAATAAGAATCTACGACCTCTTTTTCCAGAGCCGGTCTGGTCGACGTCAAATCCACCGGTTTGGTGATCGTATTCAAAGCGGTAGCGCTGATTGCATCGGGAATCAAAAGAGAGGCGTTGTAGTTGTAGCCCGAAACGGAGGATCTCATCTCGGTGTATTGAAAACCGAGTGTAAACTTTAACCAACTCGTTCTAGAAAAAGAAAGTCCCGTGTCCAATTGGTAACCCGTTCTTTTTACAAGATTTTCCCCCGCTGAACCCGCAGTTTCCATAACCAGAAAATTCTGAACTCCGTTATAGTTTGTAGTTCCATTGGTCTGAAGACGATATTTGCCCAATGTTTTAAAATAGTCCGCGCTCGCATGAAATTGAAAATAGGAATTCAGTTTTTTTACGATTCGAAATCCGATCTGCGGTCCAAGGCCTCCCGCTTTTTCTTCCATGTTTCCAAAACCCAAACCTCCAGGGAGGTTTCCGTATTCTTTTGAGTAAGTGTCCAAATTTCGAATTCCTAAAGAGGGACCGATTCTGGTTCCGGATCCGGTTTCAAAAAAATAGAGAAGATTGAGTTGGATATCCGTTCTTCTCAATTGTGGTCCGTAAATGCTATAAGACTGATTTAAGTTTCCGGTTGTCGGATTGATATTGATGGATGAATAAGAAGGATTGATTCTCAAATCTAAAAAAGTCGCTTCCACTCCGAACTTTTTGGATTCGGTTAAGAATAGAAAACGGATGGGGTAAGCGGTTTTCGTATTTCCTTGAGGGCTCGAGTAGAAACTTCCGGTATTGTTGACGAGATGGGCGTCAAAACCGCCGACTGCGGCGGCGGAATTGATGCTCTGATAGGCGCCGGAAGTATAAAGATAAGAATTGGTTTCGTTTGTGGAAACGTTTTGTCTTCTCGCTAAGGACTCCGGAACCCAAGTCGCCTGATTAAAAAGAACGGCGATTTCGAACGTGGCTCCCTTGGGAGCTTTGTTGAGCTCTTGTTCGTGAAGAGTGTTTCTGAGCTCGGCGGCTTCCGTTCTTTTTCTTTGGATTTCAAAAATGAGCCTCTGTCTTGTCACAGGATCCTGAACTCTTCCGGCTTTTGCTTCGAGTTCATCCGCTTCCCTTTCCAATTGATCCGGGGTCGTTTGAAGAGTTTTGCCTTGGGCAAACATTTCCGACGAAAGGGAGACGATCAGAATGAATAAAATGAGAGTTACTAAGCTTTGAGTTTGGTTCTTCATATAATTTTTAGAGTGTGAATTAGATAAGACGAGAGAATTCGAAATTCAAACGTTTTTTTCCTAAAAGATGAAAAAGAAAAACATTAGAGGATCCTCTCGTCAGAAAAAAAGAAATAGAATCACCTTAGAAACAGATCGATTCAATTTTAGGTTTCTGAACCCACTCTCTGCGATCATAACCTAACCCACAAGTCGATTGAATCGGTAGAGGAATCTGTCGGAACTCCGACAATCCTCTGTAAAAATCGCGCGCCCCGCCCGATTTTCGGGTGGCGGGGCGGGTGGCGGAAGACTCCGGAAACTTTGCTATATCACAAAATTCTAATTTTGCAAGAAAAAAAATCCCCCGTAGGAGCTCCTAAAAAAACCTTCTTTGTAAGACAATTCTCGTGGCGGTTCCTTCCAACTTGTGGGTAAGGTTATGCACTGCGATCCGGAGTGGCGCCCCAATCCTTCAACCGCTGATACGATTCGAAATCTGAATCCCCTTGTTTGAAAAGCTCGGAACTCCTTGCCCGGTTCGGGATTTAGATATTTTCGAATTTTATCTCTGGATGCCCGGAATTTGAAACTTCATAAAATCAAAGAAATTGCCGATGCCGTGTAAGGAAGCTTGAAGTTCCAATGTCCTTCGATTGAAGTTTGTATAGATGCGGTTTCTTTTACCGAGAACGGAAATAAAAATAAAAAAAGGAATTCCAATTCTTAAAAGTCTTATGGAATAGAACTAAAAAGAGAGAGTATGAATTTTACCAAGTCAGCAGTTTGTGTTTTTTGCGGTTCCCGAAACGGGAACAATCCTATTTATACAAAAGTCGCACAAGACTTAGGAGTCTTGCTTGTAAGGAAAAATCTCGATCTCGTCTACGGAGGAGCCTCTTGCGGACTCATGGGAACGATCGCGGATGCAGTGATGGACAGTGGCGGATCGGTTTCCGGAATTATTCCCGACTTTTTAACGTTAAAGGAAATCAAACACGATCGAGTGAAAGATATTATGATCGTTTCCTCCATGCATGAAAGAAAGTTTAGAATGTATGAGAAGTCCGCAGGTTTTATCGCGCTCCCCGGAGGAATCGGAACTTTGGACGAGCTCGTGGAAATCACAACCTGGAATCAACTCAAACTCATCAGAAAACCTCTGGGTTTATTGAATACGGAAGGTTATTTCGATTACCTTCTCAAACAACTGGATCGAATGGTGAACGACGGTTTTATGGATTCGACTACAAAAGAAGCTTTGATCGTTTCGGACGATCCTTCCGAACTTTTGGATTTATTGATAAAGAAGTTTTGAAATTTACAATTTTTGAAAAATAGGAGCTGACCCTAAAACCTCAGAATGTAGGAACTCCAATCGAAATGAGGCGGCAAAAGTCTTTTAGGAAGGTCATAAACCGTGAGAAAGGGACGTAATCTGTGGGAACTCCATCTTTTTTATTACGAACTTGTATGAATCTTGTAGGTGGTTTCTTTTAAGGTTTTGGACGAACAATCATTAGAAGGCATGACTTTCGTTTTTCTAAATTTCCGAGTTAGGAAGAATGAATTCATTTTGAAATCCGATTTGGACCGGATTTTAAGCTCGTTTTCAAAAAGTATTTCCGTTCGTTTTTTCGAAACGACCTCTTTGCATTCTTAGAAGAATCGGATTTTTTCCCGAGAGAAAACCTAATCTTTTTCGGGTTCAGGTTCCAAGATTTGAATCAGCTCTTGGTTCTCCGATTCTTTGGCAAGATCCAAAGCCGACTTTCCATCCAAATTTTTTAAGAATGGAGAAGCGTTTTCGCGGAACAGATATTTGATGATTCCGATCTGTTCTTGAATCACCGCGATATGAAGCGGAGTATTTCCATCTAGATCGATCGAGTTCGGGGAAATTTCAAGGCCGAGAATCGTTTTACAAAGATCTTCGTCTCCGGTCTTTGCGGCCTCAAAAAGTTTTTCAACAAGAATCCTTTTAAGAATTTTTGCGGCGTGATGATATTTTTGTCTTTCCGCTTCTTCCAAGCCGGTTTTTCCGGAGGTATTTACTTTCAAAGGATCCGCTCCGATAGTTAGAAGTCTTTCGAGACATTCTACGCTATCGTGCGAGGCCGCGAGCAAAAGCGCCGTGTTCCCATCCGCATCGCGATTTTCTAATATAGATTTACTTTCTTCCTTTTCCAAAAATAAATCCAAAATTTCGAAATCGTTGTGAAGGGCAGTTAGGTGAAGAACGGTTCTTCCTTCCGAATTCTTCTTTAAAAAATCCGCGTTTTGATCCAAGAGATATTCTACAATGGAAAGATGTCCGAGATCAACGGCGAGCAGAAGCGGAGTATATCCTTCTCCGTTTCTTTCCTCAGGATCGGGACTAGGCTCTTCGTTTGCATAAACCAATTCCACAATTTCTACGTTTCCAGTGCTGACTGCCTTTGTAAGAGGCGTGTTTCCGGCAAAATCTTTCTTACCACAATCTGCACCTGCTTCTAAAAACGTTTTTATCAAGTCTTCGTTGCCAAGATCCAAAGAAGTGAGCAAAGGTGTTTCCCCTCTGGAGTTTGACTCGTCCGGATCGGCGCCAGCCTCCAAAAGAAGTTCGATCGCTTCCAAGTCCAAATTCTTAACCGCCCAAGAAAGAACTCCGGAGCCGTAGTTGTCCCTATAGTCTTTCAACCAATCGATAAGTATTTGCTCCCCTTCCATTTCCGAAAGAAGCCTTTTGATTTCTTCGTTCTTCCCGGTTTTGACTGCGGAAAAAAGGTCGATCAGAGATTCAGAAAAATCAGTCAGAAAACATTCTCCAAAAGAGTATAGAATAGAAATAACGTAGGAATGGAAAACAAGAGTCCAATTCCCGGAAAAGCCGCCGAAAGAGCCGGCCTATACCCCATCTGCAGGGCAACAATCGACGCCGTTATCATTGGCGCCATTCCCGCTTCCAGAACGGCAATCCTTATATGTTTCGGATCTACTTTCAGAAAGAAATAGCAAAGGAATATTAAAATCGGCGCAAAAAGCAATTTATAAATCAGGCCTGTTATGAGTGCGGTTCCGAAGGACGATTCCGATTCCATTTCTTGGGAATTTGAATCCGGAAACCGTAGCTGAAACCCGACCGTAAATAAGGCAATTGGAACCAATGTTTCTCCCAAAGTTTTAAACACGGAATGGATCTCTTCCGGGATTGTGAAAAGTCTTAGGAAAAACGAAAAAAGTAAAGCAAGAAACGGAGGGAAAGTGAAGAGCTTCTTTAAAATCGACTTGAAGAGTCCTTGATCGTTTTTCTTTTCGTTTTCGGGAAGATATCTTACCGCAAGAATGAATCCCGGTATTGAGAGACAAAGAAAGGTCCCGAATTGATCCGCGATCAAAACCGCACTCGTGACTTCTTCTCCGTAGAACATCCTTAGGATGGGAAGTCCGACAAAGGAAGTGTTTCCGAGTCCACAACAGAGAGTAACGGCGATTCTGGTTTGCAAAGTCCAATGGAAGAATTTGCCCGCGAAATAAAAGAAAACTACGGAAATTCCAAATACTAACCAAGGCATCAAGGCCAAATAAACAAAAGAAAATTCTAAAAACATGGATGGAACGTTCGCTAAGACGAGGGCGGGAAGCGAAACATAGATTATAAAACTTCCTAAAACCTGTGCTGAGTTTTCAGGAAGAATTTTTCCTCGTCTGAGTAGCCAACCTGCAAAAAGACAAACTGGAATTAGAATTAAATGCTCCATCCGTTGGACACAGTGTGGATCGGAAAGGATTGAGCAAGAGTTTTAGAAATAGCCCGCTGCCGGAATTGAACCGGCGACCTTTTCATTACGAGGGAAATGCTCTACCCCTGAGCTAAGCGGGCGGAAAGATTCCATTCGGGAAGAGAAAAATCTTCACTACAATCTCCCGAACAGCAGGGTTCGATGTTCGTTTTACAAAGACTGCACTGACCGTGTCCGTGGACATAGACTACTTCGGAGAGTAGACGACAGACGGGACATACTTTCTTAAGATCCATCTTTTCTCGATTTCTTGAATTCTTTTACCATCATTGCGGTGATGCTGTCAAGATGTTTCACTTGGTCTTTGAGTTCCGGTTTTTCATGACGGGAGGAAAAAGAATAACAGGAATTCTTAACGCCTCTGTCTTTCATCCACCAGTGGCGTCCGATTTCCCTTCTTTCTCGAGCCGGAAGTTCCCCTTCATACATTTTGTATTCGTCGAATTGCGCCGGAAAGTTTCTTTCCTTTAAATAAAAAGCGTATGCGGAATGGAAATTCATCGCGGCGTTCTGTATCAATTCGTTGATATGAAGACAACCCAAAGTTTTATCGGCTGGAAAACGATTCATGAGTTTGGAATAAGACATTTCTTCGCCGACGAGATAATCGTAATTTCGAATCGCAACGGGACATGTCTCGTACGGAACCCTTTTTTCTTCGACTCCGGATTTTTTGATTTTCATCGTAGTCAAATCCACTTCGAGATAGAGAGTCATATCGTGATACGGATCATACTGATTTACTTCTATCACGCAGAAAGGAGGCGATTCTTCCGGAAACCAATAGTAACGACTTTCATAGTTTCTCTGAAAATCCGTGTTTCTAAAACGAATTCTATCCTTGATTTCCTGTAACATGTTCATCCAAACCTAACCCTATTTAAAAAAACTTTTTAAAAATATATTCTTCTAATTCTTATAAGTTCATCTTTTTAAAACACTCGATTTCCTAAAGAATTTTTTAGACTTATTTTCAATTGCTTTTTTTCTCTTTTCTGTTATCTTCAGTCCGGCTTAGATATGACATCCTTCTTTTTAGAAAAATCATTTATGGTGACTGGAGCCAGTTCCGGAATCGGAAAGGCGATCGTCTTGGAACTCAACAAAAAAGGCGCGATCGTCGGCGCACTCGCTAGAAGAAAAGAGCTTTTAAAGGAATTAAAAAACGAAGCCGCTTATCCGGATAAAATTCTTCCTCTTCCCGGCGACGTATCGGATTCTTCTCAACTCAAAAAAACTACTGAAGATTTTAGAAAGAAAGTCCGGCGGATCGACGGAATCATTCATAGCGCAGGTATCAGTATGCGGGCCCTTGCAAGAGAAACTGAAATTAAAGTTTATGAAAGTCTAATGGACGTAAACTTTTATCCGCTTGTTCATCTTTTTAAACTTTGTGAAGCCGAACTCAGGCAAAATCAGGGCCATTTTGTTGCGGTCTCGTCGCTTCAAGGAAGATTTGCCACTCAGTATCGTTCCGGTTACGCCGCGAGCAAACACGCGGTGCAGGCGTTTATGGACAGTATTCGACTGGAAACTTTCGAGAGTGGAATGCACGTTATGACTGTTTCTCCCGGTTATGTGAAAACCGATATTTCCGTAAAGGCGTTGGCTTCGGACGGATCCGCCTATGGAATTATGGATGAAGGAATTAGGAAAGGACTTCCCACGGAAGTTGTGGCCAATCGAATTTTGAAAGCGATCGAGTCTCGAAAAAGAGATTGTTATCCTTCGCAACTTCGAGAGTTATTTGCCTTTTGGGTGAGTAGATTCTCGCCTTCCTTGTTGGATAAACTTTTGAGAAGGGCGAGAGTGACTTAATTTTATCTTCCGGGAAGATCCCAGACAAGACGAATTCCTGCCCGGCGATCCGTTTTCAAATTTGGGATTCCTCCGAAAGATCTGTGATAGACGGTCGATTCTTCTTTTGTGGAAGCAAAAGAACCGCCGCGAATCACCTTGTGCATTTTCCCGAACGCGTTTCTTTTGAGAGAGTGTCCTTTGTACGGAAGATAATCCGAACTCGTCCATTCCGCCACGTTTCCGCACATTCCGATAGCTCCATAAGGACTTGCCGATTTTTTTGCGAGTTCATAAACTCCGATCGTATCCATACGTTTACTTTCGATCGTATTACAGAGAACCGGATCAAAATCGTTTCCAAACGGATATTCGAGCGGATTGAGATTAAAAAAATAAGATTCGTCGCGATTTATCATCCAAGTAATTCCCGTTCCTCTTGCGGCCTTTTCCCACTCCATTTCGGTGGGCAATCGTTTTCCGGACCAGCGTGCGTAATCTTCCGCTTCCCTATAGGTAAGGCCGTTGACTGGATGATGTTCCTTTCCGGATGGATAAGTTCCGTTTGGCCAGTGTGGAGGAGAAGGGCTATTGGTTTCCTTTAAGAATTTTGAATATTCTTGATTTGTAACTTCATATTTATCGATGTAAAATGAAGAGACGTCTTGTAGATTTCCGCGATCCGGTTTAAAATAGAACGGATTATAGCTGTCTTCGGACGCGTAGCTTCCTTGTCCGTGTAGAAAAAAACCCATGGATTCGTAGAATATTTCTCCGTTCTGTTCGTATCCTCCGGAAATCAGAATCATCTCTTTTCCATCTTTCGGATGTCTGAGTTGTTTCGTAGGTCTCGTTCTTCTCCGTTCATCCGTAAAAAAAGCTCCCGGTTCCACGTAAGCAACTTCTTGTTTGTAATCTTGGATAAAGGTTCCCGCAGTAAGAAGACTTTCAGGAACGCCCGTGTTTGCTACAAAGGATCCGAAAAGTTCTATTTCGTTTGCTTTTTTTCCTCGAGAAGTGGATTGATAAGCGATTGAGATTTGTCGAATTGAGAACGAACCGATTTCCCTTTCAGGATTGGTTTGTAAAACCGGATAATCCGGTCGGCGCGCGAGAATGGCTTTGATTTCTTCTTCTTCCTTTCCGTAAAAAACCGATCCTCTTCGAATTCGAATTTTTACTTTCCCCTTTCCTCGATAAACGGCTTCGACTTCTCCTTTCCAGAAAGGGACCATCCTCAGGTTGAGGGACGGATCTTCTTGGTCTTGGGAGAAGAGTCCGTTCGATTCAGTTCCTATCCAAAGAATGATGGAGAGAATGAGAAATTTTGAAAATGTGAGAATGCGTTGCCGGATCATATTCTTGAATCGTTGGTGAAAGATTGGGATTCTTCTTAAATCTTCGGCAACAATCGGACGCTTCAAAGGAGAATTTTGAGGGGAAAACGGATTTTGAGAATTTCGGTCTTGGAAATGCGATTTCGGATTTCAAGATAATTTTCGTTTCATCTATTTGTTCCGACAAACTAAGAGCTTGTTCCAAATCCTTAAAATGTGGGAACTCTTACCTATTTTGGATGAAAAAAGAACCATTAGAACTGCCGAAAAAAACGATGAGACGTAATTTGTGGGAACTCTCACAGTTAGATTGGAATTTTATACAACTCGATTCTTTCTTTTTTCGAGGTTTTGAACAGATCCTAAATGCGTCTGAAAACGTTTGATTTACGGATTTGAAGTTCGGGGTCGCCGAGAATTGTGGTTTTTTTACGATCTGAAATCAGAGAAGATTTCTTTTGTAGGAACTCCTAAATTAAAAACCCCGTCTTTGCAGGACGAGGTTTTTTAAAGTGTCTTTTCTAGTTAAGAAATTCTTATTTTTTCTTCGCTTTATAGGGAGGTGGACCGGATTTTTTGCTTCGGTCTCCGCCGCCGCTTCTTCCGTTGCCACTGCTTCCTCCGAACTTGGAACGTGAGCCTCCGCCGGCGCCGCCACCTCCGCTCGGTCTTCCGGAATAACCTCCTCTGTCACGATTGTAACCTCCGGATTTACGAGAAGGTTTTCTATCGTCGAAACGCTGCTCCGCCTCGAACTTGACGCTCGCGTCAAAGGTACCGCTTTCTTTGTGAATCGTTAGTTTAAAAAGAGCGGCAGCGATATCAAGAGCAGTATATTCCGTTCCCATCAATCTTTCTACCTGGTTTACGTATTCGCTCAAATGTCCCGCGTCGACAAGACCTCGGATCTTCGCAGTATAGGAGTGAATTTTGGTTTCTTCAAGATCGTCTAACGTAGGGATTTTTCCGGGTTCTATTTTTACGCCGTTTGCGCGTTCTATTTTTTTGAGATTGTAGATTTGTTTTCCAACGATAAAGGAAAATGCGATTCCCTTTTTACCGGCTCTTCCCGTTCTTCCGATCCTGTGAACATAGTCTTCGCCGTCTCTCGGCAGATCATAATTGAAAACCGCTTCCACGTTGTTTACGTCGATTCCTCTTCCTGCAACGTCCGTTGCGACGAGGATCTCGATGGTTCCGTTGCGAAAGCCGTTCATCACCTTATCTCTTTGTTTTTGGTTTAGATCTCCGTGAAGACCTTCGGCAAAGTAACCGCGTGATTTTAATAATTCGACTAACGTATCGACTTGGGCCTTTGTGTTACAAAAAACGAGAGCGAGTTTGATGTTTCTGTGTTCGATCAATCTCGCGAGCGCCTCGCCTTTTGCGCTTTCTTGAATTTCAAAATAGATTTGTTCGATTTTCGGGGCGCTCAGTTTTTGATGAGTTACGTCTATGATCTGAGGACTTTTTTGAAAACGTTTCATCATATTCAAAATGTCGTCGGTCATAGTTGCGGAGAACATGATGGTCTGGCGTTCGGCTGGAGTGTCTTTTAAAATGATTTCCATATCATCTCTAAATCCCATATCCAACATTTCGTCCGCTTCGTCCAACACTACGATCTTGATTTCGTCCAAACGAAGAGAACCGCGTCTCATGTGGTCCATCATTCTTCCGGGAGTTGCGATTACGATCTGAGGATTTTTTCTCAAAGCTCTTAATTGTCTGTCGATTTCCTGTCCGCCGTAAATCGGAACAACTTCAAAGTTACCTTTGTATTTCATCAGTTTTCTAAACTGTTCGCTGACTTGAATTACGAGTTCTCTCGTCGGACAAAGGATTAAAGCTTGTAGACTTTTAGAATTTACTTCCAACATTTCGATGGTCGGAATTGCGAATGCCGCCGTTTTACCGGTACCTGTTTGTGCGTGTCCGATGATGTCCTTTCCCTTTAAGATGACTGGGATTGCGTCCGACTGGATCGGAGAGGCTTCCTCAAAGCCCATTTCTGCGATTGCATTTTGGATTTCGGTGGATAAGTTTAGTTCGCTAAACTTGAGTTTCTTCATAGATGTTCCTTTTAAAGTATTGGATCATCCCATATTCCGGGAACCTCTAATACTTTGAATTTTCAAGATGAACTATCCGGAAGATCAAAAAGCCAATTAAAACGAGAGGAAGGCTGGAATCAGGAGATATTTTGTGTCTCTGCGTAGATAAGACACGCTGTATTAACTACAGTTTTAAAACGGCCTATTTTAACAAGGAGAAAACAAGGGATGGAATTTCATTTTTCGAATTCATTCAATAGAACGATATCGAATTTACGATGATTGTAGTCGGGATCGAGCAATATGTCCTTTAAGAAGCTTCAAAAATTCTTATATAAAGAATCGAAGGTGAAAGAATCATCGCTCATTTGTTTGAAACGAGAGATGATTGAAAGGATTTCTTAGGAAAGAATTTTCGAAAACGACTTAGAATTGAGCGGTCATCGAAAGATATGCGAATTGCGCCTGAGGCAGGAAACTTGTTTTTCTAAATTCGGGAGAAATCGAATCATCGTTCACTTTTCCTCGAACCGCGTCGCCCGCAAAAATCCAACTATAACCCAAAGCCCAAATGATATCCTTGTATTTGAGCGTATAGACCATATCGATTTCTCTGAATAAATTTTTCCCCAACGTGCCCACGCCTCTTTGTGACTCGGCGCCTTTTTCACTTTGCAGATATGGATTCTTAAAACGATCGTTTGCGAAGGATTCGGTACTTGCTCCTTCTTTGAGAGTTCCTGCGATATCGTACCAACCGTCTTGAAGTTTTTGTTTGTCCACGATCCAATAGGCGAGTCTTAATTTTCCTTTTTCAGCTCCGTCCCAGGTAAGATTGACTGACTTACCGATCATGTTGACCCAACTGACTTGATCCGCTTCTCCGTAAAAAATATGGTTGGAATGAAATAAGTTGGAAAATGTCGCCGCTTTCCCGTCTTTGCGATTCGGATCGCCGCTGGCGACGTTGTATTCCGCACCAAGCCGAAAAGATCCGATCGTATAACCGGTATCCAGTGCAAAAGCGTAAGCGTCGTAAGCCTGTCTTTCCCTGTATAAGCTTTTTGTAATAGTCTGTCCTGTGAGGGGATCGACTGTGGCAGCGTTCGTGTTTAGCGAATCCCAGCCAGGAGTCACGTTCCAACCGGTCCTTCCCGTTTGAACCGAATACTCGAATGAAAAATCAAGAGGAGTTTCGGATTTTTTATCCTTTGTAGTTTTGTTGGAAACTCTGAATCCGAACGTGTGAAGTTGATCGTATCTGGAATCTCGGGGAATCGTTTCCGGATTTGCGAGCAAAAGAATCGCAGAGTTATTTTGAGGAAGCCATTTTTTATAGAGTCCGATGTAATACGCATCCAAATGTAAGTGTTTGGAGAATTTGATCGTATTGTAAAATCCGGTGAAAGTAGAATCTCCTTGTTGTTGTTTCGGAATGTCGGCCGAAAGTTTACAAGGAGTGTTTGTATTTGCGGGACAGTTGTATTGAGCCGGGAATGAATTTTTTTTGCCCAAAGAAGTTGTGTTTCCGGCGATATCGGAATCCTGTTCACCCACGATCATGATCCATGCATGAGAGGAAAAAAATTCTTGATCTAGTTTAAAACGAAATCCGTTAAAACTACGTCCTACGTTCGTCCAGTCCAAGGAGCCGACGAGTCTTTCGTCGCCGTATTTTAGAATTTGCCTTCCCGCTTGGAGAGTGATCGGGCCTATCAATTCCTTCGATTCTATCCAAGCCTCGCGTATTCCGACCGACTGCCTCGTATTGTCGTTTGCTGTATCCAATCCGGTGATCGAAGCCTTTTCACCTCCCCAAAGGACGGTGTCTTGTAAGGTGATCCGAACTTTGGTTTTTTCGGAAATATCTTTTTCCAGCCAGATCTGAGCTTTCGCGCCGACAAAAGAAGCATTATCGTTTTTGAATCTATCAAAATCATAATTATACTTCGCTTCGGGGCGAATTCGAATCATACCGCCGAATTTGATCGTTTCAAACCAAGGTAATTCTTTTTTAGGTTCCTTAGGAAGAATCGGTTCGGACTTTTCGGAGGTAGTCGGCTGAGTCGTAATTTGAGTCGGGCTGTTTTGAACGTTAGACGGAATCGTGTCTATTTTTTCCTGCGCTTGGATCGTTGAAAAAAGTAAAGTAAACGATAAAAGTAAAAGAGCTCCAGCTCTCGTTTTGTGAGGTTTCAATTTCGGACCTTTTTAGATTTATTTTTTTTAAATTCATTTTTCGCTTTCACTTTTCACTAAATTTGATTTTAGAATTTTGGAAACTTCCGGACGACAACTTCCGCAACCGGTTCCGGCCCCCGTTATCTTTCCAAGTTCGTCGATTGTTTTGATTCCATTTTGAATTTCTTCGAGAAGGTTTCCTTCTCCAACTCCGTTACAAGCGCAGACTAACTTGCCTAAAACGGGTTTTCTAGGAGTTGTGTTTCCCGATAGAAGTTGTTCCCTTCTATCTCCGAGCTCGATTCCGCTTGTTATCAATTCCCTAAATTCTTGCAGATTCGATTTGTCGCCGATCAAGATCGCCCCGACCAACTTGTCCGAGTTTATAATACATTTCTTATATTTTCTTTTTTTACGATCTAAGAATACGATCTCTTCGTATTCGCCGGAGCCATCATCGGAAAGATTCATTGGAGTTTCAGCCAGACGAAGAGATACCAAATCCAATTCCGGAATTTTGAGGAGGTTGGAATGAACCGAACCTTTGTAAAAATCGAAAGCATATCCGTAGATGTGATGAGCCGCGATTTTCGATTGATCCTCCGTCGCAGCTACCGTACCGTAAAGTCCGGAAGAATGTTCCGCGACTTCGCCAATCGCATAAATATCCGGATCGGAAGTTCTAAGATACGGATCTACAAGAATTCCTTGTTTGCAGTCGAGACCGGCCGATAATCCCAGTTGAAGATTCGGAGAAGTTCCCGTTGCAAAGACGATTCCATCCGGTTCGATGATCTTGCCGTTGCTGAGTTTTACGTTTTGAACCTTAGAGGTTCCTTTGATCTTTGAAATTTCCGCTTCGAAGATGATTTCGATTCCTCTGGATTCGATTTCTTCTTTAAGAATTTCAGAAGCAATCGTGTCCAATTGTTTGGACATGAGCCTATCAGTACGGACTAAAATCGTAACATTTACATGCAGAGATTTTAATGCAGCCGCGACTTCTAAACCGAGTAATCCGCCCCCGACTATCAAAACGTGGGAATCTCTTACAAAAAAACCTTTGATTCTTTCCGCGTCCTCTTTCGCGCGGAGACAAAAAATCCCTTCCATTTCCTTTTTGATCGTATTTGGAACGTTAGGTGAACTTCCGGTGGCAAAAATCAGCTTATTGTAAGAATGGACGTTTCCCTGGGAATCCCTGACTATTTTTCCTTCGGGATGAATTTGAACTACTTCGGTGTCGGGAAGAATTTTAAAATTCCAAGATTGAATTTCTTCCTCGGTGATTCCCATAAGATCTTCGAATTCTTTATCGCCGCTGATCAAATCAGGAAGAAGGATACGATTGTAAAACGGATTTTTTTCCTTACAAAGAACCGTGATTTCGCTTTTGCTGTCCAAGGAGCGAAAGTGTTTTAAAAATGCGAGCGTTCCGTTACCGCCGCCTATGATAAGAATTTTATCTTTTTCTTTTTGATAAAGATGAACGTTGACCGCAGAAATCTTAAATCCGGGCTGTTTTGAAAATGGATCAAAAGCTCCGCTTGTGAGATTGTTTGCACGGGAATCGTCTCTTCCGAGTTTTTTTCCCCAGTGCATCGGAAGAAAGACAACACCTTCTTTGATGTCTTCGGTAATGTTGGCTCTTACACGAACTTTTCCTCTAACGTTTGCGACTTCTACGATCGAACCTTCTATGATTTTTCTCACCTTTGCATCTTTAGGATGAATTTCCAAATAGGGTTCGCGTCTATGTTCGCTGAGTTTACGCACCTTCCCCGTTCGAGTCATCGTATGCCATTGATCTCTGATTCTTCCGGTTGTTAAGATCAGCGGAAATTCGGAATTTACTTTTTCGGAAGAATCCTCCGGATCCACTGCGTGAATTTTTGCCTTACCGTTGGGTCTGAAAAATTTATGATCCGTAAACAAACGCGCGGTGCCACCGTGATCTTTTGTCGGAAACGGCCATTGAACCGACCGTCTTTCCTTTAAGATGGAATAGTCGAGTCCCGCGATATCGATGTTAGTTCCTTTTGTTAAGCGACAATGTTCGTCAAAAACTTCACTTTCGTCTTGAAAGGCAAAGGAAGAGCGAAATCCCATTCTGATCGCAAATTGATTGAGGATCCACGTATCCGCCATTGCTTCTCCAGGAGGATCTATGATTTTTGGAAGATACGTGATTCTTCGATCCGAATTCGTCATAGTTCCTTGTTTCTCAGCCCAACCGGCCGCAGGAAGAATCACATCCGCAAAAGGAATCGCTGAAGAATCTTTGGATATATCTTGAACGACGACTAACTCGGCTAAACGAAGTCCGGACTCGACAAGACGAGCATCCGGAAGACTTACGGTTGGATTGGTGCAGATGATCCAAATCGCTTTCATCTTTCCGCTTCGAAGGTGTTCGAACATTTCAGTCGCGCTGTAGCCGGGTTTTTCTTGGATGGAATCTACACCCCAAAATTGAGCGACGTCAGCTCTGTGTTGCGGATCGGCTAGGTTTCTATGAGCAGGAAGAAGATTACAAAGGCCTCCGACCTCACGGCCGCCCATTGCATTCGGTTGTCCGGTAAGCGAAAACGGTCCCGCTCCCGGTTTGCCGATCTGACCAGTGAGAAGCGATAAATTGAGAAGAGCTAGATTTTTATTGACTCCGATAACGCTTTGATTGAGTCCCATTGCCCAAAGGGATAGAAAACCTTTCGAATTTCCGATAATGTCCGCCGCTTTATAAATTTGTTCGGAAGGAATGTCACAACTTCTTGCACATTCTTCCACGCTTACGGAAAAAACTTTTTGTTTTAATTCCTCAAAACCTTCGGTATGATTTTTTAAGAATTCGGAATTGATTCGATTTTGTTCAATGAGAATTCTTGCAATCGCGTGAAAGAGGTGAATATCGCTTCCGGGAAGAATTTGAAGATGAAGATCGGCTTCTTCGCAACTCTCGGTTCTCCTCGGATCGACTACTATCAATTTTACGTTTGGATCGGATTGTTTTCTAGCTTCGATTCTACGAAACAGAATCGGATGACACCATGCGGGGTTTGCCCCTGCTACTAAAAAACAATCCGCCAATTCAATGTCTTCATAACTGATAGGAACGCTATCTTCGCCAAGGGCCATCTTATAACCGACTACGGCGGAACTCATACAAAGTCTTGAATTCGTATCTATATTATTGGTTCCTAAAAAACCTTTTGCTAATTTATTAACTACGTAGTATTCTTCGGTTAACAATTGACCGGAAACGTAAAAGCCGACCGAATCCGGTCCGTGTTCCTGGATGATTCTTTTGAATTCTTCCGAAACTCGGTTGAGCGCCGAATCCCAATCGGTTCTGATTTGCGGCGAAAAGCGATCGTTTCGCATCATCGGATAGGTTAACCGATCGGAGCGATCCATTACGGAATAATTTAAATTCATTCCTTTGGAACAAAGCATACCACGATTTGCGGGATGACTTGGATCTCCTTCGACTTTTAATTCAAAATCCGAATGTTTATGTACAAGCACTCCACATCCCACGCCGCAATAAGAACAGGTGGTAGAATACGTCTCTGAATGATTCACTTCCTACCATTATGCAAGAATGATACCAATTCAGAGAACGTGTTCTTTTATAAAAAAAGTAAATGGAGAATCAGTGCTGGAGACGAGGAAATCTTTGTACAAAACACTTCATTCTCTGATTTCAAACTTTTGTAATATGACTGAAACAATGAATTCCCGTTACTCAAACGATGGTAAAACTGAAAAATATATAAGACAATGTACCGAATGTTCATTTTATAAACAGCGAATAACGCAGGTTTTATTTTTCCAATGCCCAGTTTTTATCCGCAAAGGAGCACGATAGGATTCTTTCAAACCCCGGTTTGGCCTTTGTATATTGCTTAGAAACGGTAATTCTGAATAAAACTAGAATCTGGTACGGTTTTTGCTCTATAAAGGCTGAGCGCTCCCAATTGGAGTTCGATTTACAGAGGGAAAATTATAAATGAAAAAGTTTAAAGAATTTTTGTCCGCCGGTCACTTTCCAACCTTACTTAGCTCTTTTCTCTACTTTGATTTCAGTTTTATGGTTTGGATGCTTTTGGCGGCCCTGGGTGTTTTTCTTGCCGAGGAGTTCAAATTGAACCCGGCTCAAAAGGGACTTATGGTCTCCATACCGTTGTTAGGCGGAACCTTACTTCGAATTCCGATGGGTTTATTGTCCGACCGTTACGGTTCACGTAAGGTCGCTCTAATCGGAATGCTGATTACGATGGTTCCTTTGGTTTTAGGCTGGCAATTTGGAAATTCAATGTCTGAAGTTTACGCGATCGGTTTGTTGCTCGGTGTTGCCGGTTCCAGTTTTGCAGTCGCACTTCCTCTGGCTAGTAGAAGTTATCCC
The DNA here is from genome assembly GCF_016918785.1 of Leptospira ainazelensis. Lineage (GTDB taxonomy): Bacteria > Spirochaetota > Leptospiria > Leptospirales > Leptospiraceae > Leptospira > Leptospira ainazelensis. The sequence continues at coordinate 94,119 of NZ_JAFFPT010000025.1, forward strand.
GCAAAATATCAAGGTTTGGTAATGGGAATCGCGGGCGCCGGAAACAGCGGTTCCGTTCTTGCAACTTTATTCGCTCCCGATATCGCTCGCAGTTACGGTTGGCATTCTGCTTTCGGATTGGCTCTGATTCCAATGGGTCTTGTATTTATTTTCTTTTTCTTTTTTGCCAAAGAAGAAAGTATCAAACCTTCCGGTAAGACCGTACTGGAATATCTTGCGCCTATCAAGTCGGGCGATGCCTTGATTTTTAGTTTCCTCTACAGCATCACCTTCGGCGGTTTTGTCGGACTTGCGAGTTTTCTTCCTATGTTTTATTACGATCAATACGGAGCCGACAAAGTTACAACGGGACTTTATACGACTTATTGTATTCTAGGCGCGAGTATGGTTCGTCCGTTCGGAGGTTATCTTTCCGATCGATTCGGAGGAGCTTCGGTTTTGATAGTCGTTTTGATCGTTGCTTCCCTGATTCTTTTTGGAATTTCAACGCTTCCTCCTTTGATTATCATCTTACCTTTGTTTGTTCTTCTTATGCTCTGTTTGGGATTGGGGAACGGCTCGGTCTTTCAATTGGTTCCTTCCCGTTTTAAAAAGGATATCGGTATTATTACCGGTTTTGTGGGCGCTTTCGGCGGGTTTGGAGGATTTGTCGTCCCGAATCTATTGGGTTCCTTAAAGTCGGCCTGGGGGACTTATTCCACGGGATTTACCGTATTAGCTTTTCTTGTGCTCATTGCCGCGTTAGTCTTATATGCAACGAACTTCTACGTCTGGAGCAAGGCGCCCGAAGAAGCGGACTTAGGAATGGAATCCGCTTAGTCGAAAAATTCTTCGGAGAAAATAAAAATGTCGAAACAAAAATTAGTTATTATTGGGAATGGGATGGTGGGACATCGTCTCGCTGAAAAATTGATCGAGTTTGGTGGAAGTGAAAAGTATGAAATTCTAATATTCGGAGAGGAACCTCGGCGCGCCTATGATCGAGTTCATCTTTCCGAATATTTTACTAATAGATCGGTGGATCCGCTTTATCTTTCCAAAGAAAATTGGTATTCGGAAAATAAAATCGACTTACATCTAAAAGAGAAGGTAATAGCGATCGATACCGCTTCCAAAAAAGTAGAAACTTCTTTTGGAGATTTTTATGATTTCGATAAACTCGTTTTAGCGACCGGTTCGGCGCCGTTCGTTCCCACTTTTGACGGCATCGATAAAAAGGGAGTTTTTGTTTACCGCACGATCGAGGATTTGGAACAAATTTTAGAATTCGGTGCATCCGTTCGGAAAGCCACGGTCCTTGGCGGAGGATTGCTGGGTCTGGAAGCCGCAAAGGCTCTCGTCGATATGAATCTGAAAACCGACGTCGTCGAATTTTCTTCTCGTTTGATGCCGCGCCAATTGGATGAGGCCGCTTCTTCGATTCTTAAATCAAAGATCGAAGAGTTGGGAGTTTTGATTCATCTTGAAAAAAATACGAAACGGGCGTTCGGAGATTCTTCCATCGCGGGTTTAGAATTCCAAGACGGTTCCGTTTTAGAAACTGAAATGCTTGTCGTTTCCGCGGGTATAAGACCGAGAGACGAGTTGGCAAAGTTTTCGGGGATTTCCGTGGGCGAAAGAGGCGGGATTCTTGTGAACGATTCTTTGGAAACGAATGTTCCGGGAATTTATTCCATCGGAGAATGTGCGCTTCATAACGGTATGATCTACGGTCTTGTTGCTCCGGGTTACGAGATGGCCGAGATCGTAGCGCATAATCTTTGTTATTCGGAAAATTCTTCTAAACAATATTCAGGCTCCGATCTTTCCACGAAGTTAAAACTGATCGGAGTGGACGTCGCTTCTTTTGGAGACGCTCTTGGGCAATCCAAGCATATACCGATCGCATTCAAAAATCCGCTTACTGGAATTTATAAAAAGTTGGTAGTTTCCGAAGACGGAAAAACTCTGCTGGGCGGAATTCTAGTTGGAGACGCGAGCGCTTACGGAAATCTTCTCGCGCTCTATCTCAACAAGATCGAACTTCCGGCAGAACCGGAAAGTCTCATCGTCGGATCCGTTTCCGCAGAATCGTCGTTTGGCGCCGGATCCTTGCCGGACGAAGCGAAAATCTGTTCTTGCAATAACGTTTCTAAAGGCGACATCTTAAACGCGATCCGAAATCAGGACTGTTTTGAGATGAGTTCTTTGAAAGAATGTACGAAGGCAGGAAGCGGTTGCGGCGGGTGTACTCCGCAGGTAAACTCCCTTCTCAAAGGGGAACTAAAGGCGCTCGGAAAAGTAGTAACCGAACATCTTTGCGAACATTTCGCTTATTCCAGACAAGAACTCTTTCAAGTGATCAAAGTGAAAAAGTTGAAAACGTTCGAAGAGGTACTGACTAACAGCGGAAAAGGATTGGGTTGTGAAACTTGTAAGCCTGCCGTAGCTTCCATTCTCGCGAGTTTATGGAACGAAACGATCGTTCATAAAAAACACAGAGAGATCCAAGATACAAACGATAAATATTTAGCAAACATTCAAAGAGGCGGAACCTATTCCGTTGTTCCTAGAATTCCAGGCGGTGAAATTACTCCGGAAAAGCTCATCGTAATCGGAGCAGTCGCTAAAAAATTCAACCTCTATTGTAAGATCACCGGAGGACAAAGAATCGATCTTCTCGGTGCAAGAATGGAAGACCTTCCCGAAATATGGGGCGATCTTGTGGACGCCGGTTTTGAAAGCGGACACGCTTACGGAAAGGCGATGAGAACCGTAAAGAGTTGTGTGGGTTCGACCTGGTGCAGATACGGAGTTCAGGATAGTACGTCTTTTGCGATTCGTATCGAAGAACGTTATCGCGGGATTCGTTCTCCTCATAAGTTGAAGGCGGCCGTTTCCGGTTGTATTCGTGAATGTGCCGAAGCTCAGAGCAAAGACTTTGGTATCATCGCGACCGAAAAAGGATGGAATCTTTATGTCGGGGGAAACGGCGGAGTCACTCCTCAACACGCGCTCTTGTTAGCGGCGGATATCGACGAAGACACGTGTATCAAATACATCGATCGATTCTTAATGTTTTATATACGCACCGCCGACAAGTTGACCCGAACCGCGGCATGGCTGAAACAACTCGAAGGCGGAATCGATTATCTCAAAGACGTTATCATCAACGATCGTCTCGGAATCAACGAACAGTTAGAATCGGAAATGCAAACGCTCGTCGACAGTTACCGCTGCGAATGGAAAGCGGTTGTGGACGATCCTGAAAAACAAAAAAAATTCAGACACTTTGTAAACAGCGATCAACCGGATTCGAACGTGCAGTTTATCGAAGAGCGCGGTCAGATCCGTCCAGTGGATTGGGTAAAAGAAGAAGTTTCAGTTCGATAGGAAAGAAAAGGGTTTTTATGGAAACAGCGTTTGAAGAAAAAATTTGGATCGAAATCGCCCCGGCTTCCGAATTCTCACAAGATGGGGGAACGTGCGCCAAGGTTGGCGACGAACAGATCGCAATTTTTCATTTCCAACAAGGAGATGAGTGGTATGCTTGTGAGAATCGCTGTCCGCATACGGGGGACATGGTCTTATCCAGAGGACTCACAGGGGACTCGAAAGGAGAACCTAAGGTTGCTTGTCCTTTGCACAAGAGATCTTTCTCTCTAAAAACGGGGGAATGTATTTCTGGAGATTCATATTCGGTTCGCACCTTTCCTGTAAAAGTGGAAGGTGGGATGGTTTTTCTCGCAGTGGATTCCTCCTTGGTAGCGAAAGAATGAATTAGAAGAGGTATTGTATGATACGCGACGGTTTTGGAAGGAGTTTTCAAACTCTAAGAATCAGTCTTCTGGATCGTTGTAATTTCGCCTGTACCTATTGTGTGGATGAGGACGTTCGCCTTTTGCGTAAGAATTCTTACTTGGAAGTCGATGAATGGGTTTGTATAGTTCAAGACCTTCATCGTTTATTAAATTTAGAAAAGGTAAGACTTACCGGAGGAGAGCCGACTCTTTATCCTCACTTGAAAGTTCTCGTTCGGGAATTGAAGAATTTAGGAATCCCGCAAATTTCTCTGACTACAAACGGTTCGATTCTTTTCAAACAAGCATCGGATCTAAAAGAAGCGGGTCTGGATTCGATCAACGTTTCTTTGGATGCGATGACATCCGAAATTTTTCAGACGATGAGTCGACGTTCCGCTTTGAGACAGACGTTAAAGGGCATCGATGCCGCCGTCGATTCGGGACTTAAAGTAAGAATCAATTGTACTTTGGTAAGGGGAAAAAACGAGGACCAGATCATTCCAATTCTTGAATATTCTTGGAATAAGGGAATTCTTCCGCGATTTTTGGAATTGATGAAGATGGGTTATTTACAAAATTCGGATACGATCCCCATCTTTTCCCAAAAGGAAATCTTAGCTCGTGTCGAAGGACGTTACGGCGATTTAACTCCGCAGACGCGAAACGTTTCTTCCACCGCAAATTATTGGAATACCGAAGACGGAAATTCTTTCGGTATCATCGCTAACGAATCGGCCCCTTTTTGTAGCGATTGTGATCGTCTTCGTTTAGACAGTAAGGGAAGTCTTTACGGTTGTCTGAGTTCTTCCACCGGCTTCCCTTTGCCGAAGCTCAGAGAACAGGGGATCGATATGGAACAGATTCTTATCTTGGCTTTGCGTCAAAAACAGGACGTTCGTTTTAAGGGAAGCGATCTTACAATGATGGCGATCGGAGGTTGAGGATGGAAGTTGCGGTAAAAACGTTCGGAATTCTAAAAGATCACTTTCAATCCGACTTCGTATTAAATTTAGAATCGCCGGTCCGTGTGTTGGACGTGGTGGAAGAGATGAGAAAGAAAAAGCCGGAGACAAGTCAAATTCTCGAGGTGTCCCTTTGGGCGGTTCAGGACAAAATGGTCGGAGCCGATCGGATCGTAACGGAGGGTGAAATCGTTTTGATTCTTCCTCCTTTGAGCGGAGGCTGATATGTATCTTCAAGAAGAACCGATCGATCTAAACAAGATACTTTCTCAAGGGCACGATCCTTCCTGCGGCGCGGTTGTATTATTCAGCGGAGAACCGAGAGACACCGCAAACTCAAACAAACAAGTCGTACATCTATACTACGAGGCTTACGCTCCTATGGCGGAACCGATGATCGCAAAAATCTTAGAGGATGCGACTCAAACCTTTCATTTAAAAAAAGCGATCTGCGTTCATAGGACCGGAACGGTTTATCCGGAAGAATCTTCGGTCTGTGTGATTACCGCTTCCTCACATCGAAAAGAAGCGTACGAGGCCAACCGTTATATTATCGATCGTGTAAAACACGAAGTCCCGATCTGGAAAAAAGAATTCTATTCCGATCAAACTTCCGAATGGACTCTCAATTGCGCCGGTTGTGCGGCGGGGGCGATCGGACACGAACGTTATACGCCATTGAAGGTAAATCAATGACGGCTCGAAAACCAAAGGGACTCGTTTTGTGCGGGGGAAATTCCAGCAGAATGGGAAGCGACAAAGGTTTGCTTTCAACCGAGGGAAAACTTTGGGTTCATGAAAGAATTCTTACGTTGTCGCCGTTTACCGACGGTTGTTTGATTTCGATTCGGGCCGAACAACGAACCGCGTATTCAAAAGTTATTTTAAATGGAGAATTTACGGAAGATTTATACGAAAATATCGGGCCGATGTCCGGGATTCTTTCCGCTCACGCTCGTTTTCCTGCGGAAAATTTTTTGGTTCTGGCCTGTGACATGCCTTCTCCCGATTCTTGGATATTCTCCGAAATTTTAAAAGTATACACTACGAATCCTGGAAAGAGGAGTTATTTCTGGAAACTTGATGGAATGATAGAACCTTTTCCCGCGATTTATACCTCCGAATTGTTAAACGAAGTCGCTCGGAAACTAAACGATTCTGATTTTAATTCTTCTCCTAAAGATATTCTGGAAAGATCGGAAGGAATCGGATCGGACGTTCCGAAGGAACGATTCAAAGCATTCTTAAATTATAATACTCTTCCGGACTTATCCGGGGTGGGAATTTTAAATTGATTTCGAAATACGGGAAAGTTTATCTTGTCGGCGCCGGTCCGGGCGATCCGGAATTGCTGACAAGAAAGGCGGTCAAAGTGCTTCGCCAAGCGGACGTAGTTTTGTATGACGATCTCGTGGCCTCACGGATTTTGAGGATGTGCCGTAAAAAAACAGAGTTGATCTATGTGGGAAAAAGACTGGGACAACACAGTTGTCAACAAACCGAAATCAATCGGAAGATCGCCGATATGGCTCTTCAGTACAAGGTCGTAGTACGTCTGAAAGGCGGAGATCCTTCAGTTTTTGGAAGAGTAGGCGAAGAGGTGGAATCTCTTTTGTCGCTTGGGATCGAGTGCGAGATTGTTGCCGGTATAACGACCGCTTCCGGGGCGGCGGCGCATCTCGGATTCCCTCTGACTCATCGCGAATATTCGAAAGAAATTTTATATTTATCCGGACACGGAAAGAATGGAAAAAATTCTGAGAGTTTTAAAAATCTTTCCTGTGACGGAAAAACTCTCGTAGTTTACATGGGTTTGAATTCTTTAGAAGAGATTGTGGATGATTTGATCTCTTGCGGAAATTCGGATACGGTCCCGGTTGCGATCGTCGAAAATGCAACTTTGGAATCGCAAAGAATGATCACCGGTACTTTGGGTGACATTTCTTCGATCGCGAAAGAAAAAGAAGTGCGATCTCCGGCTCTATTGATCATAGGAAGTATCGTTCATTTTTATTTGGAAATGAATTCTCTTCGATCGTTTATCCACCGTCCGTATACACTCAGTTAGGACAAAAGAATGATCGACATCACCGAAAAAAGAACGAGCCTCCGTTCCGCGTTGGCCGAGGGGTTTGTATACTGTACTCCTGAAACGTTAAAAAGAATTCGAGAGAATACTCTTCCTAAAGGGGATCTTTTCGGAGTTGCAAAAGCGAGCGGCCTTCTTGCTTCTAAAAAAACATCCGATCTTATTCCCCATTGTCATCCTGTGAATATCGATTTTTTTGATCTTTCATTCGAACTCGTAGAAAGAGGAGTGAAGATTACCGCGACTGCGAAGTCGATCGGTAAGACGGGAATCGAAATGGAAGTTCTAACGGGACTCAGTTTGGCGGCGCTGACGATCTATGATCTTCTCAAACCGATCGACAAACAATTGGAAATATCTTCCATTCGACTTTTGGAAAAAAAAGGCGGTAAGAGCGAAACTCAATTCTCAAAGTTTGCCGAAGGTTCTAAAGCCGCCATTTTGGTTTGTTCGGATTCTACGTTTGCGGGTAAAAGAGAGGATAGTTCGGGAAAGGTCATCGAAAGTATATTAAAAGATTCAAATGTTCTAATTCACGAATATGCAATTGTTCCCGACGAACCGGAAGAAATTCGTAAAAAGATCGAAGACTGGGTTATTGCGGGCGTCGACTTGATCGTAACGAGCGGAGGAACCGGTTTGGGTCCAAGGGACAATACGACGGACACGGTTCGAGATCTTCTCGATCAGGAAATTCCAGGGATCGCCGAGACGATGCGTTCTTTTGGACAAGATAGAACTCCTTACGCAATGCTTTCCCGTTCTTTAGCCGGAAGGATCAAAAAAACTCTGGTAGTTTGTTTACCTGGAAGTTCTAACGGGGCGAGAGAAAGTTTAAAGGCGATCTTTCCTGCGATTTTTCACGCGAAGAAAATGATGAGAGGAGAAGGTCATTGATTTCGATCGAGGAAGCGCTTTCTAAAATTCTTTCCGAAGTTTCCGTAACAAAACCGGAGTCCGTACCTCTCAAAGAAACGTTGGGAAGAATTCTCGCAGATAACGTTTACGCCGATCGGGACTACCCGCCTTTTCACCGTTCTACGATGGACGGTTATGCGATCAAAAGCGAGGATTATGACTCTTCCAAGATTTATCGTTGTAAAAAAGAAATTTTTGCGGGTATGGAATCCGCTTTGGATCCGGACGAGGAAATCGTTAAAATTATGACCGGCGCTTCTGTACCCGAAGGTTTGGACGCAGTGATCAAAGTCGAGGATAGTCAAGAGTTAACCGATGAGAATTCGATCACACAAGTAAAATTTAATTCGGACAATATATTCCAATTTATGAATATATCTCTGCGAGGAGAGGATCTAAAAACGGGAGAACTCGTGATCGGTTCGGGAGCCAAAGTCGGAATTTCCGAAATTTCCTTGTTGGCTTCTCTCGGGATCGAAGCGGTTTCGGTATATTCGTTGCCGACTATTTCCATCATATCCACGGGAAACGAAGTGATTCCCGTGGGATCGGCGCCGCTTCCTTATCAGATCCGAGATTCTAATTCTTATTCTTTGATCGCCATTTTGAATCGTTACAAAATACACCCGAAATCAATCGTTTTAGTTCCGGATGAAGAAACGAAAATTGAGGAAGCTCTCAAGCAGGGATTGGAGTCGGATATTCTTTTGTTATCCGGAGGTGTTTCTATGGGGAGTATGGATTTGATTCCTCCCATTTTAGAAAAACTCGGAGTAAAAAAAATATTTCACAAGGTCTCACTAAAACCGGGTAAGCCGATTTGGTTTGGAAAAAAAGGAAAGACAGCCGTATTCGGTCTCCCGGGAAATCCTTTTAGCGTTCAGGTCTGTGCGAGAATATTTTTAGATCCTTACATTCGCTCTTATTTAGGAATGCAGATCGCTAAACCGTTGAGATATTCTTTTTATGGAAAAAGAAAAAAGAAGAATGTTTTACCGGAATATTTTCCCGTGTTTTTGGAAACGAAAGAAAAAACCGGACTCTGCGCGAAGTCGTTTAACGGAAGCGGAGATATTCGCGCCGGGTTGTTCTCGGACGGAATCGCTTTACATCCGGGTGAACGATCGGAAATTTCGGAAGGAGACGTTTTGGATTTTTATCCTTGGTAAGAATCGGTTTTAAATTATGAATTTATTCTGCGTTTATAAATTAAAACGTATAAGTAGTTTTGCCGCTAAGAAGTTTTTCTAGGAGTTCGGCGAGATCGTTCTTTCGAAAGGGTTTGCGTAGACTTGCTGAAAAACCGTATTCTTTCGGGGAAGAAATGACGGGATCTTCCGAATAACCGCTCGACGCGATTGCGATTACTTTAGGATCTATTTTTCGAATTTCTGAAATCGCCTTTTCACCACCCATTCCACCGGGAATCGTAAGATCGAAAATAAGAATATCGAAAGGTTTGGCGGAACTTTTCGCCTCTTGAAAGAGTTGAATCGCTTCGGTTCCGTTTTTTGCGGAGGTCGTCTGATATCCCATCTTTTCCAACATATCCGAAAAAATTTCGATGATAAAATCCTCATCGTCCATAATGAGAACTTTTCCAAGTCCCTTATGCTGATTTGTTTCCTTTGGGGAAACCGATTTTATTTCGTTCTGAGAAACGGGTAAATAAATATGGAACGTACTTCCAACGCCTAACTCCGATTTAACTTCGATTCCTCCGTCGTGTTTCTGAACGATGGAATAAGAAGTCGCCAATCCTAAACCGGTTCCTCTTTGTTTTGTCGTAAAGAAAGGTTCGAAAATGCGGGGAAGTAGATCTTTTGGAATTCCGATTCCACTATCTTGAACCGAAATCTGGATGTAATTTCCTTCATTCAAACGAACCGAATTGTATTTGCCGAGATACGTATTTTTCGCTGAAACCAAAATTGTACCGCCGAGCGGCATCGATTGAATCGAGTTGATGATTATGTTTTCAACAACCTGATGGATTTGATTTTCGTCAAAGTCGCAAAGCCCGATGTTTTCTTCGATTTCAAAGTGACAGGACACGTTTGAACCGCTCAAAGAAAACAATACACAGTCATTTAGGATCGGAGCTAACGATCCCGTTTTACGAATCGGTTTTCCTCCTTTTGCAAACGTGAGTAGCTGTTGGGTTAAATCCTTTGCTCTATTAAAAACGGTGATCGCTTTGTCCAGATATCTGACATTCGATTCACCGGCCGCGGCTTTTTCGCGGGCAAGATCTATGTAACCGAAAATTCCTCCTAAAAGATTATTAAAATCGTGCGCGATTCCACCGGCTAAAACTCCGAGACTTTCTAATTTTTGAGCGTGTAACAAACGTCTTTCGAGTTCGAGTCGATCCGACTCCGCTCTTTTACGATCCGTAATGTCGGTCCCGATGCTGATAGTTCCTATGATATGATTGTTACTATCTTGAAGAATTGTGTTGTCCCACTGGATTAATTTTTTCTCACCGCTTCTGGTTCGTAGATAATTTTCATAATGAAGCGGGAGCGTGTTTGTTCGAATTGCTTCTTTGAAAATGGAGAGAACTTGTTCTCGTTCTTCGGGAAGCAGAAAGTAATCGAACCAATTGTTTCCGATAATTTCTTCTCGTTTCCAACCGGTAAGATTCAGAAGATATTCGTTACAAAAAGTGATCATACCTTCCGAATCCAAACCCAAACCGATCAGATTGATATTTTCTAAGGTTACACGAAATCTTCGCTCGGATTCGATTAGGGCGGTCTCCGCGAGTTTTTGTTCATCGGATTCTTTTTTGAGAAGAAGAAAATAACGATTGAGAATGATCAATAAGAGTAAGGTCGTAATTCCGACAAATCCCCAACCTTTGTATGTTTGTAAAGTGGTAAGAATAAAAGGATCGAATGAAAGCAAACTGATGAATTGATCGGAAAAAAAAATCCAGGCAGATGCAAGTATGAGATAAAAAAGAGAAACTCTCGCAGGCGCAGATATCGAGGAAAATTTAATCATAAATGGTTAGTTATAAAACGATACGATTTCTTGTGGAAACGGGAATCTTAATTTAATTTCGACGATTTTATTTTTGAGATTTCAGGGAAGTCTTTTATCGACTTTACGAATTCTAAAATGAAAAGCTCCTGGGTCGAATAACCCTTTGTACGTAGTCCCTGGATTCAAAGAACCGTAAAGATTTTTGTTGTCGAAGCGCGAGACCGGGATACTTTTCCCTTTTTTTTGAGGATGCGGGATAAAAAGAGCCGAAGGAAAAAAATTATTTAATCCTTCTAAGCCGAGCTTTCGTATCGGATCGAAAATGATCTTGTAATGCGCTCTCGGTTTTCTAAGATCGTGGCCTAATGATTTCTCTATTTCGCTGGATTCTACCTGCAAAAACAAAACCCCTTTTATCTCCCGAAACGATTGAAAAAAAGTATCCGCTTTTTCGCTGGAGAATCTTAGAAGCTACATTTATCGGTTATGCCGTTTTCTATTTGGTCCGGAATAATTTTCCGGTTGTATCCAAGGAAATGGGGGAGGCGCTTCATTATAGTCAGGAACAAATTACTAATATTCTCGCCGTGACTGCGATTACTTACGGAATCGGAAAGTTTATCATGGGCGCGCTATCGGACCGCAGTAATCCACGATTTTTTATGCCTCTGGGTTTGATTTTAACCGCAGTCTGCAATTTATTTTTCGGCGCGTCGAGCGATTACGAAACTCACTTTTATCTTTGGACACTGAATGGATTTGTTCAAGGAATGGGCTGGCCTCCCTGCGGAAGATCGCTCGGGCATTGGTTTGGCGTAACGGAAAGAGGATCCAAGTTTGCGATTTGGAATATTGCACATAACGTTGGAGGCGGTTTAGTCGGAGTGGTCGCGGCGTACAGCGCTTCTTGGTGGGGATGGAGAAACGCATTTTATATTCCGGCTTTGATGGCAATTGTCACTGCAATTTATCTTCTTTTTCGTTTAGTGGACACTCCGCAGTCGGTGGGTCTTCCGTCTATCGAAGAATTCCAAGAAGATCCCGAAAAGGAATTAAGAATCCCAGTCGCAGATCAGGAACGAGAGCTTACTTTTAAGGAAATTTTCGTTCAATCTATATTCAAAAATTATTATATATGGACCTTTGCTTTCGCTAATTTTTTCGTTTACGTTGTTCGTTACAGTCTCACCGATATCGGACCAACCTATCTCAAATTCGCAAAGGGGGCGACGTTGGAAAAAGGGGGCGTAAGTACTCTTATTTACGAATTTGCGGGAATCGGATCCACTTTACTTGTCGGTTGGGGATCGGATAAACTCGGAGGTAAAAGAGGAATGGTCAGCTTTTTTTGTATGGTCCCAATCCTCTTTGCTTTGACCGGATTGCTCTTTACTCCTCCAGGACATCTCTGGTTGGATTTAACGTTATTCGGAATTGTCGGCTTTTTTATTTATCCCCCCGTTATGCTCCTAGGAGTTGCCGGTCTCGATTTTACTTCAAAAAAAGCGGTCGGAGCTGCTGCGGGTTTTATCGGATTATTCGGATATCTTGGTAGGACGTTTCTTTCCAAGGGGGTGGGATGGATGAGTAAACAACAAGGATTTCACTGGGAACAATCCTTATACTTGGTTATCGGATCGACTTTGATTGCACTTGCCCTTCTGGCGATTACCTGGAGTTGGAAGCCGAAAGCTTAAGAAATTTCTACGGGATCGTTTAAGGTAGAAGATCACTGTTCGACACAAAGTACGTTCGCAGAAGATCCCAATGAATCACAGCTTGAAGCGAAGTAATCGATTGCAGCCGAATTGACGCTTCCCGCCCAGCCCGTCATTCCTTCAGCCAAACTACTAGAGCTCGTCCAATTGGAGCAGTTTTGCGAAGAGAGGAGAGCCCAAGTATTATCAAAACCGGTCGCGTAACCGCAGGCGGTGCTACCCATCGGACAAGCGAACGAAGAAGTTACTCCGGCGTTCGCACTCACTTTGTTTGTCCATGAGATTGGAAGAATCGAAGCGCTGTTAGACGAGGCAATAATTGTTGTATTGTCGGTTCTATAATAAGTATGAAGAGGTTTGAGAGGCCAGTCGCTAGTCGGTGTGGGAAGAGGTTTTCTCGTGGTAGTTCCCAACAACGCGATAACCGTTCCGGAAAGGCCTCCGGGTTTATTATTGGTGCAGAGGGTATCGGCTCCCGATTTTCCTCCGAGATTTCCAGTACCACCGTTTCCTGCGTTTACCATATACATTCTTTTATCATTGTCCGAAATTGTCACGCTGGACGTCGTTGATACGTTAGTCGCGCTTCCAATCGACTGAGAAACCCTCGCGGTTATGACCTCGCTTTCGTCGGTAAAATCGGGAGTTCCCGTTTCATTCGTCCCGCTTACGATTCGATTTACGGTCGTTGTCCCCAATAAAGTCGGAAAAGCGGCATTTAGACTCAAATTCGAGGGGAAATTCGGATAAGCAACGGTTACGGTGCTCGACGGATTTGCAGCGGGAGGATGAGAAAGTTTCAGCGTAAAGTTAGTGGAAGCGTTGGTCGTACCTTCGACCACGGTAAGAGTGGAGGTGATAATGACGGAATAACAGTAGACGTCGATATCAACCACATTCGCCGAAACCGTACCGATATTGTTGTAAAGATTGCAGGAGAGATCGTTCGGAAATCCTGTAATGGAAACGTTATAAGAAGCTCCACCATTTAGAGAGGAGGAGAATTGATAGGCTCCGGCTCCTCCGGAGATTCCCGGGGAGGAAGAAAGAATGGTAACAGTATCGCTTCCATTCGTTAAGGTAAGGCTTCCGCTTACGAGGCCGGAAACATTTCCTCCAAAAGTGAACGTTGGGTTTGTCGAGGTTCCTGCGGAACCGCCGGCGCCCGAACTCTGCTGTGAACTTACCGGGGCGTTTACTACCTCCGTCGCGGCCACTTGTAAAACGGATCCTAAACCCTTCGAAGCATCGAATTGCATCTTATCGGCTTCAGCGCATTGAACCAGAAATGCCAAAAAAATGATCGTAAGAAGGGTAAGTTTTCGCATAAAATTGGCCTCATTCAAGATAACTCTTGAGAGAAAATTTATTTACCAAAAAATCCTTTTTTATAAGAAAAAATTACCATTTTATTTTTATGGGAATTTGCGCTCTCACACGGAATCCCTTCTCTCTTTCCTCTGGATTTGAAAAATGCAGAATTTTTCGCCCTCTTTGAAGTGGATGGCCTCTTTTAAGTTCTTGGATTCTCTATTTTGGAAAATCGTAACAAGGTCTTGAGAATTTTACACTTGCCTTCCTCAAAACCGTGAAATAGCGTTCTGTTATGGTACACCCTTGGCATGATATTTCTCCGGGAGAAGACATTCCGGAATTTGTGAATGGAATTATTGAAATCAAACGCGGTAGCAGAGCAAAATACGAGGTAGATAAGGAATACGGGATTCTAAAATTAGATCGGGTTTTGTATTCTTCTTTTTATTATCCGGCGAATTACGGATTTATTCCTCAATCGTATTGTGGGGATCACGACCCTCTGGATATTTTGGTTCTTTCTCAAGTAGAACTCGAACCTCTTTGTTTGGTAAAATCGAAAGTCATCGGAGTGATGAGGATGTTGGATTCGGGAGAAGAAGACGACAAGATCATCGCGGTCGCAGCCAATGATATGTCAGTGAATCATATCAACGATATCTCCGAACTTCCGCCGCATTTTACTCTCGAATTAAAACACTTTTTTGAAGATTATAAAAAGCTCGAGAAGAAGACGGTTGTTATCGAAGAATTCCAAAACGCAAAACTCGCAAGACAAATCGTTTTAGATTCTTTAGAACTCTATAAGAAAACATTTCCAAAAAAATAAGATTTGGATTTTTTTCAAATACGTTTTGGAAGAAAATCCGGACTAAAGATCATTCTACTTTTTTCAAACTTGACCGGGAAAATCTCCCGGTTTGGTTCTCCATCTTCTGTGAACCCAAAAATATTGTTCCGGAAAAAGTTTTACTTCTTCTTCTAATGCCTTTGTCCAAACCTCCGTGTAATGCCGGATTGCGGTTTCACGATCTGCAAAGGCCTTCTTGTCGACAAAACCCAAGTCTTTGATCCGAACGATCACCTTTCCTTTTTCTCCGCAGAGAACCGAATAGAGCAACATTTTTGCGCCTGTAAGATACGCCATCAGCGCCGGACCTTGATACGTGGAAGCAGGACGATTGAAGAAGTTTACAAAGATCCCAACCTTTCCCGCGTTCTGATCGGAACCGAATCCCATCCAATAACCTTGTTTGAGCATCTTTGCGACTTGGCTGGATTCTTCCGTAGAAACGAGTTTGATTCCGTTCTTAGTTCTAAGTTTATAAATCAATCTATCCACGTAAGGATTTCTAACTTTCTTATAAATCCCTGCTCCTTTCATCCGGATTCCCATAAACTGAACGAGAATTTCCCAGGTTCCAAAATGTCCGGAAATAAGAACGACTCCGATTCCTTCTTCCTTTGTCTTTCTTTCGATCTCTAAAGATTCTTTATCATATACAAGATAACGATCCATCCATTTTTGATTGAGCCTTGGTGCATAAAGAGTTCCTGCGACTAAGTTTCCGATATGGAGAATACTCTTCCAGACGAGTTCTTTCTTTTGGGCCTCGGTATACTCAGGAAATGCGTAAGATATATTTTCGTAGGCGATTTTTCTGTGCTTTCTGGCTAAAGGATAAAGAAGAATGACCAAAAATCTTCCGAACAATAAACAAAGACGATACGGTAAAATGCGAAAGGGAAGATAGAATAGATAAACAAAGAGGAATGAAGGAATGTAACGAATCAAGGGCGCCCCGTTAATTGTTTTTAATTACAAAGGGACCGATTTCGGCCCGGATTGACAAGCAAAAGAACTAGCTCTTTTTTTGACTTCATTGAGAATTCAAACTAAGAAAAATAAAACAACGTTTTCTTTAAAATCTCTTATAAGAATCTTGCTTCTTTTTTCAATTTGAAATATTCTTTTTGTCAACACGAAGTTTTGAATTCGAAAAAAATCCACTTTGTCCAAATGGAAGCTCCGAGAGTTGACCGCAAAGGGTAGGTTGGAAATTCTGGAATTAGCCTTTCCAATTTTTTTGTGAACACAAAGCTTACAAAAAGAAAAATCTTGTACTCATAAGAACCCATGGACAACCTGAAAACCTCCGTACACGAAATCTATCTTTCTCTTTCGGGAGAAGGAATTTCAACGGGATTACCGACCGTCTTTGTTCGAATGGCGGGATGTTCTTTGCGATGCGGAATGGCAGCGGGAAGAAAATTATGGTGTGATACTCCTTATGCCCTTTCTCCGAATGCAGGCGAAGAGTTGGATCTGGAACAAGTTCTGAAACAAATTCGAGAACTGAGTCCGGTGGATACGCAGATTCTCCTTACCGGCGGAGAGCCCTTAGAAGGAAGAAACCGCGATTTCAGCGTCGCATTCGGAAACGCAATTTTTAGAACACGAAATCAATCGGGTTCTTATCCCAGACCAAGAGTGGAAACAAACGGAGCCGAATCCATTGAAGGATTGGATTCATTCGTATTTACCTTGGACTATAAACTTCCCGGTTCCGGTATGGAAGATCGGATGCTTTTGAAAAATTTAGAAATATATAAAGATAGAAAAAACGATTTGGATGAAATTAAGTTTGTGATTCGAGATAGAATGGATTTTGACAGATGTGTCGAAGTGATTCAAGAGTTTCGTTTATTCGGGAATCTTTTGGTTTCTCCAGTACAAGGAGAGTTATCTCCCGAAGTTCTTTCAGAATGGATCAAGTCTTCACTTGGTTCCGGTCTTCGTCTTTCTCTGCAAACCCATAAATACATTTGGGGCGATCAAAGGGGAGTTTAGTTGGAAGAAACCTTACAACTCAGCCTCGATTTCGAATCCAAACAACGTTCCGGGTACAGAGGAGATTTTTGTTTTCTCACAAACTCGCCCGAGTTGGGAATCGGAAAGATCGTCTCTTCGGAAGAAGGAAAGGTCACGATCGAGTTCGTTTCCGCCTCTACGAAAAAAACGGTCTCCGAAAATTCTCCGCATCTAAGAATTCTTCCGGGATATCCATCCCCTCTCAGAAACGTCGGGGAACAACCGAGTCTGATGGATCTTTCTCTGACCGCGTACGAACTCAAACTTACGCACGCCTTCGATAAACTCTCTGCGCTTTCCAATTCGAGAACAAGACTTCTCCCGCATCAGATCGAATCGACTTATATCGTCGTCAACAGCCTTCGTCCTCGATTCATTTTGGCTGACGAAGTCGGTTTGGGGAAAACGATCGAAGCCGCTCTTGTGATGAAGGAATTGATCTTTCGAAGGGGTTATAAAAAAGTTCTGATCGTCGCACCTTCTCCGCTTTTGGTTCAGTGGCAACAGGAGTTGAAGAACAAGTTCAACGAAGATTTTGAAATTGTTAAGCGAAAGAATTTTCATACGGAAGGCGATAAGAATTGGAAGAATTTTCAGCACGTCATCACTTCCGTGGATTTTATCAAAAATCCGAAATACGCGGAAGAGATTCTAAAAACGAAATGGGATATCGTCATCTTTGACGAGGCGCATCGACTTCGAAGAGACTATCATAAGATCACAAGGGCTTATTTATTCGCCGAAAAAATTTCCAAAAAATGCGAATGCCTTCTTCTTTTAACGGCGACTCCGTTTCGCGGAAAATTGGAAGAACTCTATTATCTGATGCATCTGATCGATCCGAATATTTTAGGACCGTATCATACATTCGTAAATGATTATATACTTGGTAATAAAACCGATCTCAAAGAGAAAATTTCCAAGGTACTTTTGAGAAGAAGAAAGGTGGAAGTCGGCGGTTTTACCAAACGATTCGCGAAAACGGTAAGAATAGAACTTTCACCAGTGGAAAGAGAATTTTACGAAGAGACTACGAATTACGTCCGTAGAGAATACAATCTCGCTATGAGAACTCAAAACCGCGCGATCGGTTTTGTAATGATCGTTTTTCAGAAACTTCTGGATTCTTCCGTGTTTGCGCTTTTGTCAGCGCTCACAAAAAGAAAGTTTCTTTTGGAAAATCGATTTCATCATATTAAACAAATGGAATCCAAGCTGGAAGAATGGGATTTGGACGAAACCGAAAACGTGGAAGAATTTGTTTCCGGTTTGGACGAATCGGTTCAACTCGATCTTCAGAGTTTAAGAAGAGAACTTCTTTCTCTCAATCGATTGATTCTTCTTGGGAAAAAAATCAAAGAAGATAAGAAGTCGATCAAACTCAAAGAAACGATTCTGAAGTTGCAAAAGGAAGGTCATCCTAAGTTTATCATCTTTACTCAGTTTCGAACGACTCAGGATTTTTTGGCGTCCGTCCTCGCGGAATTTCAAGTGACTCTGTTTCACGGTTCCTTGAGCGCCGATGCAAAAGAAAGAGCGATCGTAGAATTTAAGACGAAAACCGAAATTCTTATCTGTACCGAAGCCGGAGGCGAAGGAAGAAATCTTCAGTTTGCAAACGTGCTTTTCAATTACGATCTTCCTTGGAGCCCTCTTAAAATAGAACAGAGAATCGGAAGGATTCACAGATTCGGTCAAAAGGACAACGTATTCATCTTTAACTTTGCGAGTAAGGACACGGTTGCCGAACGAATTCTCGAAGTTCTCACGAACAAAATTCGTCTTTTCGAAGAATCGATCGGTTCCTCCGATGAACTTCTCGGCGCGATCGAGGACGAGTTGGATTTTAATTCTTCCTTTATGAAATTCGTCACAGGAAATAAATCCAAAGTCGAGATGGAAGACGAGATCGACAACAGAATCAAGATCGCAAAAAAAGGTTTTGAAAAGTTAAGCGATCTCGTCACTCCGAAGATGATCGATTTTAACCTTTTGGATTATTACAGTCATACGCTCGAAGAGCGTTCGTTCAACAATACGCACTTGGAAGAATTCGTATCCAGATTTACGCGGACGTTTCCGGATGAGGCGGGTTTTAAACTCGTCAAAAAGAAACCTCAGGTTTACGAGATCGAATCGGCGCTTTACAAAGGAAAGTTCGGAACCTTCGATTCTGAACTTGCGCTTCAAAACGACAGTTTGGAATTTTTGGCGTTCGGACATCCGCTCGTGGACAAGGCCGTTTCTCATTTGATCCAAAATCAAAAGGGATGGGGGATTTCGTTTCATTCCATTTCGAAAAAAGAATATTATGTTTTTCTGGTGGATTTTCAATTTACTCTCAATCGAACCGAGTTATTTTATTTCGAATGCAATCGCCAGAGCGGTAGTATCAAACAAATTCAGGAATTGCCGGAAGAACTCAGAGATTCCGATTCTAATTCTAAAACTCGCGAGCCGGATGCGGAGCTTCCCTCTCGTTTCGAAGAAAATTTAATCCGAACTTATTTGGCTTTGGATGAAATCGTAGAATCGCGTAAAAAACAACTGGGAGATCAAACCCTCGATCTTTTTCAAAAAGAAGAATTTAAAATTCGGACGAGCAATCAGAATACGCTTCGACAACTCGAAGAAAAACTGATGCGTCAGGAAGCCGCTTTTAAATGGGAGGGAAAACCCGAAAAGAAATCGGCGATGAACCGGACCCGAAACGAGATTCAGAAGGTAAAAGAAGATTTCGATCGTGAACTTCGCAAGGTCAGAAACGGAAAGACGATTCAACACCGCTTTCAACTCTTCCAGGTATATTTACCGAATTAAAGCCGACCCTTTTCCTGCTCGACATCCGATTTTGGTCGAGGTTTCTGGACCTTAACAATTGGAACGGAGCCTGACGACGTGAAACTTTCCTTAGACTGGATGAATGACTTTGCACCTTTGAAGGAGGTCGGTCTTGACGCGATCTTGAAAAAAATCGCGATCTCGGTTTGTGAAATCGACGGCGCTGATCCCTTCCGTCCCGAGTTGGATTTCATAAAGATCGTAAGAATAGAATCTCTCGAAAAACATCCATCCGCAGACAAACTCCAAATCGTGCAGGTTACGAACGGCTCCACGAAATCGCAGATCGTCACCGGCGCCACCAATGTAAAAGTCGGGGATTTGGTTCCACTTGCCATTCCCGGAGCGAAATTGGGAGATAAGGAAATTATTGAATCCGAACTCAGAGGAGTCAAAAGTTCAGGGATGCTCTGTTCCGAAAAAGAATTGTCTCTTGCGGAAGAAAGCGCCGGGGTTTGGATTCTAAACGAAGTAGAAGGTGCGGAAATCGGAAAGTCGATCCGAACTTTACTACATTACGATGATATCATATTCGACGTAGATAATAAATCGATAACCCATAGACCGGATCTTTGGAATCATTTCGGTTTTGCGAGAGAACTCGCGTCCCAACTTAAACTTCCGATCCGATTCAACCCTTTTGAATCGCTTTGGAATTTCGACCTCAACATTCCTCTTCCAAAAGTATTAGAAAATCAGAATGCACATTCTTACTATGCTTCTTCTATTCAGGGCATTTCGATTTTTCCTTCCAAAAGAAAATTTCAGGCGAGATTACAAAAATGCGGAATTCGAGTGATTAATAATGTCGTCGATATTTCCAATTACGTAATGCTTGAGATGGGACAGCCGACTCATTTTTTCGATAAGAAGTTTTTGGAAGGGCAAGGTGGGATTTCCCTCGAAGTCTCGTTTGCGAAAAAAGGGGAAAGTTTTGCGTTGTTGGACGAAAGTTCTCCTTCACTGGAAGACGAAATTCTTCTCATTAGAAACCAGGGAAAACCGGTTGCGATCGCCGGCGTAATGGGCGGAAAAGAATCTGCGGTTCAGAACGGTTCGACCGAAATCGTAATGGAGTCCGCGGTCTTTGCAAGGGAACGTGTTCGCAAATCGATCCGCCTAACAGGGATTCGGTCCGATTCTTCCGTACGATACGAGAAAGGTTTGGAAGCTACCACGACCCTTCCCGTGATTCGAAGAGCGCTCAATCTTTTAAAAGAAAACGGCTGTTCCGAGCTCAAAGCCTCGGAGCCGGTCGGATTCTTACATACTCCTCATAAAGAAGTTCACATTCATACGGACATTCATTTTATCAATTCGAAGTTGGGAGTGAGTTTATCGAAGGGTGACGTTACTGATATTTTGGAACGACTTCACTTTACGGTTTCCTGGAAAGGAGAACACCTGGAAGTTCTGGTTCCCAAATTTCGGCACAACTACGACGTTACGATTCCGGAAGATCTTGTGGAAGAAATCGGAAGAACCCGCGGTTACGATACGATCGAAGTAGCTCCGGTTTTGGCGGAAGTAAAAACCCCCGTTCGAAATCTGAGTCGCGAATTGGAAAGAAAACTCAAAACATTCTTTTCGGGAAGTCTCGGGTTTCACGAAGTTTACAATTATTCTTTTCAATCTTTAAAAGACAATACGTTCGACGGAGATCCGAAACTTTCGGTGAAAATCAAGAACGAGATGCCGGAAGAACAAGCCGTTTTAAGAAATTCTATGCTTCCTTCTCTTTTGAGAAACGTAAGAACCAATCAGGATCGTTTTTCCGAGATCAAATTATTCGAATTCGGAAGGGCTTATTTTAATTTGCCGGAACCGAATAACGAAAAGAAATTCTTTGCATATGCGGTTTCTTATGACAGAAAAAATTCGGAATCCGATTTAAAACTTCTCGAAGAGGATTTTCTAAACGTAAGAAAACAAATCGAATCTCTTCTTGAGTCCATTCGAATTTTTGAATATTCTTGGGAAATCAAACAGGAATCCTTTTATCATCCGGGAGCGAGTTTATCCTTGGTCGTCGATTCGCGTCAGATCGGAGTTTTAGGTTATGTTCATCCGGCGGTTTTGGATTCTTTCGAACTCAAAAAAAGGGTCATCTACGGTTCCTTCGATTTCTCTTCGATCGTAGAAATCTGGAATACAAATCGGAAAGTTTCAAGGTTTGTTCCTCCTTCTCAATTTCCGGAAGCCGAAATCGATCTTTCGATTCTGATCGGAGAAAAGGAGAATACGAATCGATTTACCGATCTCGTCAAAAAGGAAAGTATTCCGGAACTAAAGGACGGTTGGGTCTATTCTCAATTCTCCGGAGGAAACATTCCCGAGGGAAAAAGATCGGTCAGTTATCGTTTCAAATTGGTGAACTACGAAAGGACTTTTACGCAGGAAAGAATCAAAGAAATTTCCGATCAACTCGTGGACCTCGCCGGTAAGAACGGCTTCGCGCTGAGATAAAGATGAAAATCCACGAGACCGCATTCATTCATCCGCAGGCGACTGCGATCGGTTTGGTCGAGATGGGAGCTTTTGCTTCTCTTTGGCCGGGCGCCGTTGCGAGAGCCGATATGAATCATATCGTTCTCGGAGAAGGCGTGAATATCCAAGACAACACGACATTGCATACGGATTCGAGCAGAGGAATTTTGATCGGCGATTATACGTTAGTCGGTCATAATGCGATGCTTCACGGCTGTACGATCGGGAAAGGTTGTCTTATCGGCATCGGTAGCATTGTGTTAGACGGGGCGGAGATCGGAGACGGTTCTATGATCATGGCGGGTTGTATGGTCCGCGGTGGAAAAAAAATTCCGCCGGGTGCGATGGTAATTCAGAAAGACGGCGAATTAAAAATTTTCGAAGGAAAGGCAAAACCGATCCATACGGTTGCGGGTTGTTTGGAATACATCGCTCTTTCAAAACGTTTTAGAGACGGGATTTTCGGTCCTTTTTCCGAGGAAGAGGAACTCGAGTTTCAGAATCAGGCGAAAGTGATTTTAGAGAGAATGGGAATTCCTTTTAAGGGATGATTTTTTTGTTTCCGGAAGCCGATCGACCTCCGGAAATTTTGGAAAGAATTTAAATCTTAATAAACTTACCCAAAAGTTCAGATACCTTTTGACCTTTGCTTCTTGCATCCTTATCGAGAAAGGTTCCCGTAAAAACGTGGGCTTTCTTATCGACGATAAATACCAATTGATAGTTGTGAACCTTATAATTTTTCCCGGCGATGATTTGTTCGAATCTGCTTTCGAGAAGTGCGGAATCTAATCCCTGTATCTTGGATTTTTTCGGAGGATTGATCATTTCATATTTCTGAAAAACGGTCGGATACAGACCTGTGACCGCAGAAATATAATCATCGAGAGTAATTTCTCTCGGCTGTTTGGAAAGATCCTCGATCGTATAATTCACGTTAGTGTTAAACATTTGAGCTTCAGGACTTCCCGGCGGATATTCAAAAAGAAAAAAATTGATTCCGGCGACTTCCAACGCTTTTTTAATCGCTCCCGAATTGTCGGTACTCGCGGCGATTTCGTGCGCCTGATTGATTAGGTTGGGGTTGTCGTTAAAATGCCAGCCTTCGTAGTTGAGGCCGAGCCCAAGAGAAGGAAGTTGGACGACTTTCGAGTTTGGATCAAGGCTGTGTTCTTTTTTACAGGAAAAAAGGAACACGGCGATGAGAATCAAAAGTAAAGATTTTCGAATCGGATTATATTTCATAAAACGCCCCTTAAAAAAGGAAAAAGATAACTTCTCTTTAAAAAAAGCCAATCAAATTATGGATCGGCGAAGAAATACAGGAAGGAAAATCCTTAGTGTTGATCGCCCTAATTTCGAAGATCTTTATTTAAAAAAGAAAAGGCCGATCAAAAGACCGGCCTTTTTCAGAATTCTAAGATTTAGAATTCTGATTAGAAAGCGAAAGAAATTAGAACTTTGAATCGAGTGAAGATATCAGCCGCCGAAAATCCAAAGAGGAGCAAGAGGAAGAACAAACCGGATCCAAAGATAACTCTGTTCATCACAGTGTCGTATTTTAAGTGCATGAAGTAAGCAAGAACGAGAGAAGCTTTCACAGTGGCAACCGCCATAGCGATGATCACGTTCATGGCTCCAAAGTCGATTCCCGCAACCCAAACGGTTACAAAGGTAAAGAAAATCAAAGTGGCGAAGATGAGAGAATAGGTTTTAACGGAAATGATATGATGGGATCCGTGACCTTCTTCTGCGTGTTCCGCTTTTGCTGCAGGAACGCCGTTCATTTTGTTTTGTGCTTTTGTAATCGCGTCTTGAAGGGCTTTGCCGAGTTTGTTATCCTTGTTTCTTGAGATAAAATCTTGGAGTTTGTTTTCTTCCAAAATCTGAGAAAGAAAGTTAACGGTAAATCCCGCAAGAGTTGCGTTTACAATGGCGCCGGCTCCGACCACGAACCCGGTAAAGGGGATCAGAAATCCGATGCTAACGATTACATAAAGAGCGTAGTTTAAAAACAGTTCCATTTTATATCCTGAATTTGGACCGCAGAGTTTGCGGATGGTTTTCCGGGCGGTAAACCGCAACCTATGGGACATCCTGACAAGGTCTAAAAAAGCCTCAAGTACATTTCAAAGGAGAATCCTTTTCCTCCATTCTAAGTAGAATTTTTGAATTCTTTCGAGCATGGATTGTTCGGAGTTCTTGGGAAATCCTAAAAAAATCCAGACGGTTCCATAGGTTTTTCCGTTTGAAAATCGGTCCGGCGTGAGAGGAAGAATTTCTATTCCTTGAGAAATTCCCCAATGAAAAATCCATTCCGGATATCTTGGAATCGGTTTTTTTAAAGGGAGGGGAAGAATCGCTAGATTCGGATTGGTGATCAATTTTGTTTTGAGAAGAATTTCGGACCGCGAAAGTTCGGAGAGAATTCTTCCCATCGACCAACGAAAATTTCCTTCGCTTAGTCTTCTTATTTTTTGTTTATTTTGAGAATAAAACTCAAAACCGTCCAAGGAAACCGGGCCGTCATAATCCGGGGCAAAACTTTTCGAGAGGCTTTCCACAATGGGTTGAAGATGGGATTGGATTTGATCGGATTCTTTCTCGGAGGGAAGAAAGGCTCCGTTGTATTTTCCTTTTTCATCGCAGATTTGAATCGTGGAACCTTTTGAGGTCGGAACCCCGGCGTTCCAATCATAGAGACAAGAAAAATCAAAGGTTCTTTGCACCCAAGGCTCGGCGACGCAAGGAAACCGGAAACGATCTTTCTCGGTTTCGATTTCTTCCCAATTCTCCAAACCGAAAGAATTGAATTTTAGAATCTTATGTCTTCCGGAAAAGCTGAATTCCGGTTTGAGAACGATTCTTTCCGGCGGGAGTTCCGACCATTCTTCCAAGAGGGCCGGCAGATCGGAGATTCTCTTCAGAATCCGCGCGTCGATATCCTGAAAATCCATTTCCGATTTCCAACGAGTCAAAAGAATTTTAGAATTCAGTCTTTTCGAAAGATCCGCCTTTGCGGAAGAATAAATAATTTCACCGGAAGAATGTAGATCCGAAATCGATCCCCATTCTTCCCAGAGAAATCCGTTTTTCGGAGGAGAAGTCGTTAAATTCTTCTTTGAATTTCTTTTTAAAACTTGAAACGGCCCGAGCTGAATTCCCCTCGATTCCCAAAAGTGAATCCATTCCGGGTCCGGCGCTTCGCTGAGAAGAGAAACCGTTTGGAGATCTCGAATGGATTGAAAAAGATAGAAGAGATTCTCCAGAGTTCTGTTTTTAGAATCCAATTTTTCAGGCGCAATT
This sequence comes from Leptospira ainazelensis, assembly GCF_016918785.1. Taxonomy (GTDB): domain Bacteria; phylum Spirochaetota; class Leptospiria; order Leptospirales; family Leptospiraceae; genus Leptospira; species Leptospira ainazelensis. The sequence continues at coordinate 119,399 of NZ_JAFFPT010000025.1, forward strand.
CCGCCGATCTTGAGTTCCTCCTCGAAAAAGCCGTTAAACCTGGAATAACGAGTCATAATATTCTGCATTTTTTTTGTTTGTAAGATAAAGATACGGGGATAAGAATTTCGATAATCTGAATAAGGGTAAATCTATGAACATCCGTATTTTATCAATTCTGACAATTCTTTCGCTTACCGGTATCGGCGCAGCGCCTAACAAGGTGTTAACCCTAGAAGAGAAAGAAGAACAGAGACAGATAGAAGCCGTTCGTAAAGGCGGTTTTACGGATATCGAAGTGGACAACCTTCACGCTTCGATCGCCGGAAATATTCTTAAAATCAATAACCTTTTAAAGGATGAGACTTATAAAAAAGCCCTCCGCTATATCGAAGACGAACCGAGAGAGGCTGCAAAGTTTCTTTTCCAAGATAAGGAAAACAAACAATATTTGGAATTGGAACTCGGCCTCGGTCAGTCGTTTGCGGATTATCCGAAAACTTATCTTTATCAATCCAGAATTTATATTTATCCCGGAACGGACGGTCAATCCTTGGATAAGATCATTCTTCAGTTCAAAAGAACGAACGCGAAGGGTGAAGTTTTTATCCGAGAGATGAGACGTCTTATTAACAATTCTCCAAAAGGCCCGACCTTTTTGGGCGACGGAAAAAGAGCTCCGAACAATAACAGCGAAATCCTTTTGGAATTTTTTTCCAGCCATGATACGGATTTTCTCTGGCCGGACAATCCCATCCAACCGGTTCCCGCGAGCGTTACTTCCAAGCTGCACGATCCCGCCAATCCGCTTCCTTATAGCAAACAAAGACAAATTATCCTTCAGTACAAAAGATATATGAGAAAAGTGGATAAGATGGTCAGTCTAAAACTTCACACGATGGAATTGGACCAGAAAAGAATGGTTTCTAAAATGTTGGAATTCCGTTAAGAAAAAAGTATATTCTAATTTTAGAATGTTTGAAAGGCCGCGGAGAACTTCGCGGCCTTTTTATTAGAAAGATGGATCGGTTATTGAATTCTAAATTAAAAATTCTTCCCTTGTTCGAAAATCAATTTTATTCCTCTTGATTCCGAAGATTTTTTTCGAAAACGGCGTAGGGTTTTGAGTTAAGAATCGGCCGGCTTGAAAATCGGAGCGAGTGATCCTTTCAAAAGAAGGCGATTCTACTTCTTAATCAAAAAGTCGCTGATGACCTTTTCTTCGGTGAGATATTTTTTATTGAGATAGGAGATGGCGTAGTTGATAAATCTTGGAATCTCTTTTCCGGCGTCTAAAAGATCCAGCTTTGTCTGAGTCAATTCGTCGATCGTCGCCAAAGCCAGTTTTCTTTGACTTTGATGTGATTCGAACTCGTCTTCTGATTCCAACGCCATTTTACGGTTAACCCGTTTCGAGGATAACAGGAATCACAAGAAAGGGCAAGTCTTTCTTGTGATTCTCCAAAACTTAGGTTTCTTTATAATCCACTGCGGTTTGAATGCCGCGTTCTTCGTCGACGAAAGCATTGATCAAAAGCGAAATCACAAAGAAAACCGCGACCACTAAGAAAGAATTTCTGAGATCGAATAAAATCTGAAGTCCTCCGACCGCGACGAGTCCGAATGCGGCTGCAACTTTTCCTGAAAGTCCCCAGAGGCCGAAAAATTCTCCGGATTTGGATTCGGGAGCAAAGAGCCCGACAATCGCGCGACTTGCAGATTGTGTTGCGCCTAAACCGGCTCCTGCGAGAACCGTGGTTCCCACAAAAACCCATTGTTGTGTGGTCGGAATTCCGATTCCGATCAAAAAGGCGGTCAGATCCTTCACCCAATAAATGAGCAAGAGACAGGCAATCCATAAGAAAAGCGTAATGTTAAAGGTTTTTTTAGCTCCGATTTTATCTTGGATAAACCCGAAAAGGATCGCTCCGACTGCGGCAAAAAGTTGAATCAAAAGAAACATCGCGATCTCGTGTTTTTCTTCCGTTTTGATTTCCTGCGCTCCGTAGATAAATGCAAAGCTGATTACGATTCCAAGAGCTGCCATCGCGAAAAAAAGAGAAACAAGATAGATCGCCATATCCCTGAATTTATGAATTTCTTTCATCGTAGAAACGACTCTTTCCATTCCGATCTTGAGATAGGAGAGTCCTTCGGGTTTGTCCTTTCCTGCGGTGTATTCTCTTAGAAGCAGAAAGGTCGGAATTCCGGCGAATAAAAAGAAAAATGCGGTATAGGGTCCGACCATTCTTAGACTGTCGAAGTTTTCGAGCGTCTTGGGTCCTAAAGTGTTGACTAACGCGACGGCGGCGATTCCGCCGAAGTAACCGATTCCCCATGCGTAACCCGAAATTTTTCCCAAGTCTTCTTTTGGACCGAGATAGGGAAGAAAGCTCGAAGCAAAGTTTTCCCCCGAAGCGAAAAAGAAGTTAGAAAGAATGATCAGAATAAATGCGAGGACATATTCTCCCGGTGCAATTACGAACCACAAAGCCCCCGTCGAAATGATACAGAAGACATAACTAAAAAACAGAAATTGTTTCTTTCTCGCGGAATAGTCGGTGATCGCGCCGAAGATCGGTCCGGTTAATACGACAAGCAGATACGAGATTGCTAGCGCGATAGACCAGAGTAGATTTCCGTATTCGTATGGATTCTCCTGATTGGAGGAGGCAGGAACTACTAATTGGCTAAAAACGATTCCGTAGGTTACACTGATAATGACAGTCGTATAAGAGGAGTTCGCAAAATCGAACATACACCAGCCGAGGATTTCTCGGAGAGGGGCTCTTTTTGTATCTTGCATGGTTTTCCTTTGTTTTTAATCAGAAATTTCAAAAAAGGCTATTTTTCGGAAACTGGATGTCAAATGAAAACCGTAAAAAATTTCTCTTGCAGAAGAATTTCAGAGTCTCTAATCTGATTGGAAACCCGGTTTCTAACTGTCCAATTATATAGAAGATATGGATTCCTCATTTTTCAGCCAAGTCGATCTCTGCCAATTGATGCGCCCCCGAAAGGTCTGCGTTTGTAATCAGGTTTCGGAGGAAGAGATCCTAACGTCGATTCGAAACGGACACGATACGTTGGAAAAACTCATGGACGACACGGGCGCTTCGACCGGTTGCGGAACCTGTATGAGCTCTGTTCGTAAACTTCTGGCTCGGGAACTCAACGTTCCTCGAGCATGACTTCACTCCCGAATGTAACGATTAACATGGCGATGACTCTGGACGGAAAAGTCTCCCGTCCGGACGGGAGATGGTATGGTCTTTCTTCCAGAACCGATAAGAGGAGAATGGATGAAATCCGCTCCAAAGCGGAAGTTCTGATTCTCGGAAAGAATTCGATTCTCAACGACGATCCTGTCATTCATTTACGATACGTCGAAAATGGAAAAGACCCCAGACCTGTGATTCTTCTTCGCTCCGGAACTCTTCCCGAAGATAAAAAAGTATTCCGTTTTTCTAAAGAACCTCCTTTGATTTTTTGCCTGAACGAGAATTATTCCCTTGTGAGAGATAATCTTTGTTCCGTTGCTGAAATCATTTTGATTCCCGGAACAGACTTGAGTCCTTTGGAAGTGCTCAAGGTTTTATCAGAAATGGGTTATAGAGAAATTCTTCTGGAAGGGGGACCGTCCTTGAATGATTCCTTTTTTCGTCTCGATTTAATCTCAAGAATTTACGTTACCCTCGTTCCGTTTTTGATCGGAAAAAACGATTTACCCTCGATCACCGGCGGGAAAAAAGAATATTCGGACTTTGATCGGAAAAAATGGAAACTCATCACTTCGGAAATAATAGAAAATGAAGTTTTTCTAATGTACGAAAAAAACGAGTAAGTCCTAACTTTCGGAAACGAACTTTGAAACAAAAAGAACTTTTCTATACTTTTTTCTTAAGAGCCCTTCCGATTTTTTTTGTAGCGGTTTTGGTTTATGAACAATTCTTTCCTGAAAGAAAAATTTTGGTTCAACAAGATCGTCTCGTTTATCTGCCCGATCAAAAAGAATCGGTTCCTCTGGAATTGGAGTGGGTTCGATTGAAAGAACTTCCCGAGGAATGGACGTCGTATGTGGTTCAAGTCGAGGATAGGAGATTTTATTCGCATAGAGGATATTCTCTTTCGGACATTCATTCCACTCTCCTTTCTTCCGCGTTTTTCTTTCGAAAGATTAGGGGAGCGAGTACGATTACGCAGCAGCTGGCGAGAACGCTTTTTCTTTCTCGGGAAAAATCCCTATCTCGAAAATGGAAAGAGATCCAGATCGCTTCGGCATTGGAAGAGGATCTTGGGAAGAATGAAATTTTAGAATATTATATCAACAGTGTTTATTGGGGTAGAGGAATGAATGGTCTGAGCCAGGCTTCGCGTTACTATTTTAGAAAGAAGCCGATCGATCTCGAAAAAAATCAGTTCAAAGCCCTGGTTCAGATTCTAAAAAAACCGGATTGGTACAGCAGGGAAGAGGTGGTTGAACTCTCGAGAACGCTATAACTTTTCGGGAGTTTCCTTCGATCGAATTGGAAAGCCGAATTCAATCACTTTTTTGTCTGAATCAGTTTGTCGGAACAATTGAACGTTCGGAGTTTTTTTTAGATCATCGGAATGGTCGGAAGACCGACGATCATTTTGAGTTTAAGAAAAAAATCTAAGTCCAATCAGAATCTTTCGATTCTTTTTACAAGTGCGCGGATCTCTTCTTCCGACAATTCATCTTTAAAAGAAGGCATGGTTTGATTCTTCCCGTCCCGAATCGTTTTAAAAATTCCTTCTCTCATTTTATCCCCTCCAAAAAAGAAGCCCATTTTGATTCCAAATCCTCGAAGTTTTTTCGGTTTTGGAAGAACGGAATCCTTCGGAGTTCCGTCCACTCCGTGACAGGCGGCACATTTTTGCTCCCAGAGGAGATCGGCTCGGTTTTCGTCGATCGAAAAGTCGGAACTCCGATCTTTTGAATTCGGAGAAGTTTGGCAGAAAGCACAAAAAAAGAAAATTAGAAGAACGGAATGTAATTTCATTGCACTTCGATTCCATATGAAACTTGTCATTTGAAAACTTGAATTCCTATTCTCATTCATTTACTTTTGTTCCCCAGTTTTTCAGGTGCGAAACTACAAAGTTCAATAGGGCTTCCTGATTCCTTCTTGAATCGGTATTCGGGAGAAGCGGATCTCCGAACGTTATAAAAATCTTTCGATTCCTAAAAATACGCGCCAAATCTTTTACTACTCTTCCATTCTCCCAAAAATCCGTCTTGAGAGCGACCGGAATCACGGGAACTCCAGCACGAGCCGCGAGTTTGATCGCAATAGAATTGAATTCCGCAGGGGTAAAATCCGTAGTTCGAGTGCTCTGTGGAAAAACGATGATGGACATTCCTTTTTTGAGCAACGCCGTTCCTTGTTCCAAAACTGCGACCAAGTCTTCTCTGGGATTACTTCTACCCACGGAGATCGGATCTCTCGATCTCATGATCGGGCCAAAAAGTTTTCCCGTCGTTAGGCTTTCTTTGACCACGAACGTTACGGGTTTGAACTGGGTCACAAACGTGGGAAGAATAAAGGTCTCGCACGTGCTCATGTGATTTCCCGCGATGACAACGGGGCCGTCGACGGAAAGAATTTTTTCGATTCCTTGAACCTTGACTTTACCGCCGCAGTTTTCCACTAGATCCAGAATTTTGGCGGAAGATTCGCACCAAGTCGGATTATCGTACAGGCCCTTAAGAGCCAAGGTTCTACTTCTGAATATTTCTTTAAAATAACCGTAGTGAAAGGCTATGTCTGAGTTTCCGAAGATCAAGTCCGCAAAAGATCTTTTTTTGTCGGGAGCGGTTTCGTAAGAAATGGCAAGGCCTTCTTGGTAGCTCAGTGGTTTGCATAGATCGTTTCTTTGCAAAATTCGATGACTCATCTTAGCCTTCCTTTTTTTATACGCTCAAGTCGAGAGCGCAATTCTACATCGGTTTAGTTTTATTAAACCAAAAATCTTTACTTTAAAGAAAAGAATAGGAACTCTTTCTTTCCGGTTTTCATTATTTGATTGGAATTAGATTCGATTCTAAAGTTGCAAAAATGGAAAGAGGAGGATCGATTTTAGAATTTTTTAAAAGGAGGGCCTTAAAATAAGAAAACCCGGCAACGTCCTACTCTCCCATGCAGCGAACCACACAGTACCATCAGCGATGAGAGGCTTAACTTCCGTGTTCGGGATGGGAACGGGTGTGGCCCTCTCTCTATAGTCACCAGGAATCTTGAGGACAGTATTTTCCAAGAGAGCGCTTTGTCATTCTAAAATTAGAAAGTAAGAGTGTTTTTTTATTTTTTATTTCAGAGATTTTCAAAGAGAATTTTATCTTCTTCGAGATGAAGTCTTTCTTCAATTGCGGATTCGGCTGCGATTAAATCCGCAAATCCGGGAGAATCCGGAAGCCAAGGCAAAAGTTGCCAGATTCCTAAAAGTTCCTTATCGCCGGGGAGAATATAATCTTTTAGCGAAAAGGTCTGGAGATTGAATAAAAAGGAAAGTTTTCCTTGAGGGACGTTTTCGGATTTTTTAAGGGCGATCGTGAGAACACTTTGATTTTCGGGGAGACGATTGGCTCTGCAATGACGCACAACGTGTTTCGGGAAAAAACGTTCGAGAAAAAGAAAATGAGAAAGAATCGGAAGAGTAGTCCTATATCGAATTCTTAAACCCGAGGAATCTACGGTAAGTTCCAAGGTTTTGGTCATAATAAAAATCAGAGCGATCGTAAATATACCGAGAAATAAGATCGAAAAAGGGATAAAGAAGAATAGGAATATCGTTTCGAATTCTTTTATCGATAGAAAAATAGCTCCCCAGACGCCGTAAAAAATTCCCATTACCGAAAGAATCGTAAGTTTGTCTTTGATCGTTTTTTCTTTTGTAAATTCTACTTTTGTTCCTTTTTCAGCCGTGGACAACTTCAAGTATTTGGAATCTACTTTAGATTTTTCGAATGAAGGGAATACGGTCGAATTTTCTGCGACGTCTAAATTCTCCTTTGTATCGTCCGAAACCGGAAACGGAAGTAAGGCTCTGAATTTCGGAAGTTCCGCTTTTAGAGTTTCGATTGTTAAGTAAGAATGGAGAAGATAAAAAGCGCCGTCCGATTTTAGAAAGAATAGATCCCAAACCGTTCGAGAGCCGGAACTGCCGGAAGAGCTAGATGATCCGTTTCTGGAAACAACTCGCTTCTTTACCTTGTAACAGACGATCGTTGAAAGATCGATATTTAGGTTCGGTCGATTCGTTTCTTGGATCAAAAGAATTCCTTCTCCGGGGAGAATTTTCTCTTCTTGTATCGCATCTTTTGTTTTGCGATAAGCTCTTAGAGAAGAAAATAGAAGAAACAAAAAGGAAAATGTAAGATATACGATTAGGCTTGGATAAAGAGTTTCTCCTTCCGTAAACAGTTGGAGGGCGTAGATCAATATTCCCAATCCGAATAGAGAAACGAATAAGAGAATCACGAGAAGAAAACATCCCAAAAATCCTTGGAATCGATACGGATTTTTGGAAATTTTTACCGCGTAATCGGATTCAAAACTCCAAGTAGACATTGGATCCTCTTATCAATTTTTTTTGTTCAGAGAAGATTTGTATTTTGTTCATTCTGTTTTTTTTTGCCTCGGTCTTGAAGGTCGAATTTTATTCTCAGCGTCTTTCAAAAAATAAGAACAATAAATTATTGTCTTTTTCAAGTTCGGTCAAGTAGGAAAATTCATAAATCGGTATTCTCATTTTTCCCGAATTTTGAAGACCTTCGATTCTTAAAGTTGTATCCGAGATACTTTCCTTTGGAAGTCTTGCAGATAAGACTTCCTCAACTTCGTTCATGATTTTTCATTTTTGAACCGCAATTTGAGAAAGCGAATGACATTGGATGGAGGGCCGTATGGCTCAGTTTGAAAACGTTACAGTCGTAAAAAAAGCGAATATCTATTACGAAGGAAAGGTCACGAGTAGAACCGTTCTATTTTCGGATGGAAGTAAAAAAACTCTCGGTATTTTAATGCCCGGCGAATACGACTTTGGAACCGAGGAAAAAGAAATTATGGAAATCTTGGAAGGCGATTTGCTCGTAAGACTTCCGGGTGAAACTTCCTGGAAAGAAATCAAAGGTGGCCAATCCTTCGAAGTCCCCGCGAAATCCAGATTTCAATTGAACGTAAAGAAGATCAGCGATTATTGCTGTTCTTACGTTGTTTGATTTTTTTCTAAAAGGCGTTTTTTGAGAAACGATTCTTTCTCCGAGCTCGAAATCGTTTTCTTGTCTTTTGATACTAACAACTGTTAGATGTTGCCAGGGAAAATGGTCGGAGTTCGCGTTTTATTTTGGATGAGCTAAAAGTGAGTATCGAGAGGGTTTTTAGATAAAACACTTTATCGAAAGAATTGAATCCAAAAGAATTTACGATGACTTGAAACACAAATAAAAAGCCGAGATCGTTCGACCTCGGCTTTTTGCATTTAACGATGTCCGTTGAAAACGAAGGACTTCGCTTAATAAATCACTGATAACTTTCGATCGGGAGACAGGAACAGACCAAGTTCCGATCTCCGTAGACGTTATCCACTCTTCCCACATAAGGCCAGAACTTGTGTTCTTTTGTCCAAGGAGCTGGATAACCCGCTCTTTCTCTCGGATACAAATGATCCCAACGATCGGATGTCACCATCGCGGCCGTATGCGGAGAATTTTTTAGAGGGTTGTCCATCTTGTCTAAAACTCCGTTCTGAACGTCTAATATTTCTTGATGAATGAGAAGCATCGCTTCACAGAAACGATCCAATTCTTCCAACGATTCGGATTCGGTCGGTTCGATCATCAGAGTTCCCGGAACCGGAAAGGACATCGTAGGCGCGTGAAAACCGTAGTCGATCAATCGTTTTGCAACGTCTTCCACTTCGATCCCTGCGGTTTTTTTGAAAGGTCTTACATCCAGAATACATTCGTGGGCTACGAATCCGTTCTTGCCTTTATAAAGGACCGGAAACGCTTTTTCCAAACGTTTGGCGATATAGTTCGCGTTGAGAATGGAATTCTTCGTAGCCGCTGTAAGGCCTTCCGATCCCATAAGAATGATGTAAGTCCAAGAGATCAGAACGATGCTCGCGCTTCCCCAGGGCGCAGCGGACACGGCCCCGTGTTCGTTACCGGTTGTGTTGTCCACTAAAACATGTCCTGGTAAGAATGGAACCAGATGTTTTGCGACTCCGATCGGACCGACACCCGGACCGCCGCCTCCGTGAGGTATGCAGAAAGTCTTATGTAGATTGAGGTGGCAAACGTCCGCTCCGATTTCTCCCGGACTTGTTAAACCGACTTGAGCGTTCATGTTCGCTCCATCCATATAAACCTGTCCTCCGTTTGTGTGAACGATGGCGCAGATTTCTTTTACGGATTCTTCAAAAACTCCGTGAGTGGAAGGATACGTGATCATCAAAGCAGCGAGATCGTTTTTGTGTTCTTCCGCTTTTGATTTGAGATCGTCCAAGTCGATATTTCCGTTTGAATCGCAGGAAACGACGACCACTTTAAAACCCGCCATAGCCGCACTTGCAGGATTGGTTCCGTGAGCGGAGATCGGAATCAAACAAACGTTTCTGTGAGATTCTTTTCTGCTTTCGTGAAATCTTCTGATTGCAAGAAGTCCTGCGTATTCTCCTTGAGAACCAGCGTTCGGTTGTAAGGAAACACCGGCGAAACCGGTGATTTCACAGAGCCATTTTTCCAGTTGTTCAAAGACGACTTTATAACCTTTTGCCTGATCCGCCGGCGCGAACGGATGGATTGCCCCGAACTCGGGCCAGGTTACGGGAAACATTTCCGTGGTCGCATTGAGTTTCATCGTACAAGAACCGAGAGGAATCATCGAAGTTGTCAGAGAAAGATCCCGAGATTCCAATTTACGGATATAACGGAGCATCTTTGTCTCGGTGTGATACGTTTTAAAAACCGGATGTGTAAGATAAGAAGAAGTTCTTTTTAAGGAAGAAGGAATGGTCTCGGCGTTTTCAAAATTCTTTTCGATCTCCGCGTTTTTGATTCCGAAAATTTCGAAAAGATCCTGGAGATCCTCGACGTTCACGGTTTCGTCTAACGCGATTCCGATTCTTCCGTCGGCGTATTGTCTTAGGTTGATCTTTTTGGAAAGAGCTTTCTGGAGAATTTCCTTCGATTTGTTTCCGGCCTGAATCGTGATCGTATCAAAAGAAGAGTGTTCCGAGATCGTAAAACCCGCCGATTTCAAACCTCCGGAAAGGATCGAAGTAAATCTATGGATTCTTGTAGCTATGTTTTTCAGACCTTCGGGTCCGTGATAGATCGCATACATCGAGGAAATAACCGCGAGTAAAACCTGAGCCGTGCAGATATTGCTCGTCGCTTTATCCCTTCGGATATGTTGTTCTCTCGTTTGAAGAGAAAGTCTGAGTCCCGGATTCCCTTGTGAATCTTTGGAAACTCCGATCAAACGTCCAGGCATACTCCGTTTAAATTCGTCTTTGGTCGCAAAAAATCCTGCGTGTGGTCCGCCGTAACCGAGTGGAAGTCCGAATCTCTGAGAAGAACCGACCGCGATATCGGCTCCCATTTCTCCGGGCGATTTTAGAATCGTGAGCGCAAGAAGATCCGCCGCGACTGTGGAGATCGAACCTACGTTATGCGCTTTTTGGATGAATGTCGTGTAATCGATGATCTTTCCGTCGGTCGCAGGATACTGAACGAGAACTCCGAAAAAATCTTCGTTGAGTTCTACGGTTTCGTGGTTTCCAACTTCCACTTCTATTCCCAGAGGATTGGCTCTTGTGACGACCACGTCGATCGTCTGCGGATGACAGAGTTCGGAGACGAAGAATTTTTTTGCGGTTTCATTCTTACGAACCGAATACGCGAGAAACATTGCTTCCGCCGCCGAGGTTCCTTCGTCCAGAAGGGAAGCGTTGGAAATTTCAAGTCCGGTCAGATCGATGATCATCGTTTGAAAGTTGAGAAGCGCTTCCAAACGACCTTGAGAAATTTCGGCCTGATAGGGAGTATAAGCGGTGTACCAGCCCGGATTCTCCAGAATGTTTCTTTGGATCACGCCGGGGATCACACAAGAATTGTATCCTGCGCCGATATAAGAACGGAAGACTTGGTTCTGAGACGCGATCGTTTTTAGGTCTTGAAGAATTTTGTGCTCGGTGGAAGCCTTCGGAAGATCCAGAGGTTTTTTTAGTCGAATTCCAGCAGGAACCGCTTTGTCGATCAATTCCTCGAGAGAGGAAAGACCGAGTTCTTTTAGCATCACTCCGACTTGTTCCGGATCCGGGCCGATATGTCTTCTTGGAAAGGAATCCAGAGGATCGGTTCCGACCTTAGCAAAATTTTGTTTGGATTGGTTCTGGAGAGTGGAGTTCATGTTCACCTGCTTTGAATTCTCTATATTATACTTTTATGTTATTCGAGTCCCGCTACGAACGTTTTGTATTTTTCGGGATCGAGAAGTTTTTCGAGTTCGGAAGGGGAAAATCCTTTTACCTTGATCATCCAAGAATCGAAAGGTTTTGAGTTTACTTCCCCCGGACTTTTGGAAAGGGCAGGGTTGGATTCGATCACTTCTCCGCCGATGGGAGCGTATAAATCTTCGGCGGCTTTCACCGATTCGATCGTTCCGAAGGTTTCAAATTGTTTGATCGTTTTTCCGGCTTTCGGAAGATCCACGAAGACGATATCGCCTAACGCGGACTGGGCGAAGTCCGAAATTCCGATGAGAGCTACGTCTCCTTCCACTTTGACCCATTCGTGTTTTTCCGAGAAGAGATATCCTGCGGGCGCTTGTGTTTCTGCCATGATCCGTTTTCCTAATTAATTTTTTCTGATACTGCCTTGGATAAAAGGCATTGTAGTAATGATAGCTTGTTTCGGCTGTTCCCTGATTTCAATCTGAATCGGTTCGCCGTCTTTGATTTTTTCAGCGGAGATCAGAGCGAGGCCGATTCCTTTTTTCAAAGAAGGGGAGAACGTTCCGGAAGTTGTTTTGCCGATTTCATTTCCCTGAGAATCCAATACGCGAAAGTTTTCTCTTGGAACACCCGCTTCCGTAAGAGAAAACGCGACGATTTTAGAAGGAACCCCATTCTTCTTTTGAGAAAGAATTTTTTCGGAAGAAAAGAAGGGGGTTTGTTTTTCTTTTACGATCCATCCGATTCCGGATTCGATCGGAGTCCAGGCGTCGTTGAGTTCGTGACCGTAAAGTGGATATTTAGCTTCGATTCGAAGAGTATCTCTGGCGCCGAGTCCGCAGGGAACAAGACCGAATTCTTTTCCGAATTCTAAAATTTCTTTCCAGAGTTTGAGTCCGAGGGGAATGGAAGAATAGATTTCAAAACCGTCTTCTCCCGTATATCCTGTTCTAGAAACGATGATCTCCTCGTCTTGAAAGGGAAGAATTGCAAAATGATAATATTTGATCGAATCCAATTCTTTTCCTAAGTATTTGGAAAAGATTTCGTTAGCTTTTGGTCCTTGAAGTGCGATCTGGTGCCAGCGGAGACTTTGGTCTTCGACTTGAACGTCTTTTGCAGGAAGATACTTAAGTAAGTGCGCTGTAACCGCTTCGTAATTGGAAGCGTTGGAACAGATCATATATTTTTCGGGGGAGAATTTATAGATCGTAACGTCGTCTACAAGGCCTCCCTTTTCATTCAGAACGGCGTTGTACTGGACTTGAAATTCGGAAAGGGAAGCCACGGAATTACAAGTGACCGATTCCAAGAAATCGAGGATCGCCTTTGGTTCTCCCGTTACAAAGATTTCCCCCATGTGGGAGACGTCAAAAAGTCCGGCTGATTCCCGCGTTGCGTTGTGTTCCGCGATAATTCCGGAATACTGCACGGGCATGTCCCAGCCGCCGAATGGAATCATTTTTGCACCGAGTGCCCGATGGGATTCATAAAGAGGAGTTTTTTTATCTTGGGACATAAGGTTTCCGGGTACCAGTTTTTACTAGTTCCATACTAGGACAAATGGATTTTGGGGAAAAAAAGTTCGAATCTTTCGGAAATTCCGATCGGAATCGAATTTAGAATACTTCCAGTTACGGAGTTCCGGATTTACAGAACCGTCTTTGATTCTTCGAAAATAGGATCCACGTTCAAGAATTCGGATCGATTTCCGTTTCTTTTTCGCTCTGGATTGAAAAAGCGATTCGTAACCGCGTAAAAAAGAATAAGGATATTTGAGATTCTTCGTTTGAAAATCGGATCGGGAAAATAGAGGTCCGTATATTAGAACATTCGAATGCAAGGATAAGTCTGAATCGGTATTTTATATCCGAGAAGAATCTTATCCCCCTTCAAGTCCTTAACGGACAGAAAAATATAAAAAAAACGAATCGGGACTAAAAAAGTAAATTTTTTATATTTAGAGGAATTTAAAAAAACTATAATATCCTTTTACCGGAATTAAATAATTTATTGCAATGATTGCGTATTTTATTTCAAGTTGAGCGTATGAAAAAATACTTATCAATGATATCGGTCATCCTGTTCGTTGTGTTCTCGTTTCAGTGTTCTGAAATTTCTCCCCGTCAAAAATGTTATGAAGATAACTACTGTAAATCCGCCGATTCGGACTGTGTCGCGGCTTCTTTGTTGATTTCCAGTCTTTTACAAAGCGGCAGTTCTTCTTCCTCTTCGAGCACTTCTTCCAGTTCGTCTAGTTCTTTTTTGAATCTTTATTTTAGTCCGCTCACTTGTATCGGGGCGAAAGCTTCCTGTGAAGCGGATTGTGACAAAAAACATACATTCTAAAAAACGAATATTCGACCTTCCCGCAATTTTCATTAAAACGCGGGAAGGTAAGATTCTTACAACCCGATTCTTGGATCAGAATGAATTGCGGAAAAATTTCGATTCGTTCTGGGGAAAATCGGATTCCTCAAAAACCGGAAAGAACAAGGAAAACGTCGTTCCTTGCCCGAGTGTGGATTGAAAATCGATAAACCCCGAGTGTTCTTCTACGATCGTTTTTACAACGGCGAGTCCGAGCCCCGTTCCTTTTTCATTTTCTTTCGTGGTGAAAAACGGATTGAAAATTTTTTCTTTTATACTTTCGTCCATACCTTCACCCGAATCGCAAATTTCTATACGGAGATATTTTTGCGAGAGAATCGGACTAAAACGATCGAAAATCGATTCGCCGGAAACTAAGTCCTGCGTTATTTTGATTTTTCCGTTTCGGTTCATTGCGTCTCTTGCGTTCAATAACAAGTTCAGAATCGTTTGGTAGATTTGACAACCGTCCCCAAATATGCGCGCGTTTTGAGCTAAATCCAAACTTTCTATTTCGATTCCTTTTCCCATCGTGTATGGAATGATTTGAGTCAGTTCCTTGACGATTCCGGAAACGGAGACGGGTGCAAAAATGCCTGTATTCGGTCTTGAAAGAGAAAGTAATTGTTTTGCTATGGAGCCGGCGCGTCCGACCGCACCGATAATTCTTCGAAGATGTTTTTCGGATTCAGAATTTTTTTCAACGTTCAATTCTACGAGTTGTGTACACGACAAAATGATAGTTAGAATGTTGTTAAAGTCGTGGGCGATTCCGCCTACGATTCTCCCGATCGTATCGATCTTTTGAGCCCTTATTAGGAAATCGGATGGTATCTCAGAACACGAAGGTTGTTTGATACTTCCTTGCAGTCGGTTGTAGGAGATATATTTGAAACTGATTTCGACGGGGATCGTCTTACCCAATTTATGGATCAGATTGATTTTTAGAATCGTGTTCGAACATGAATCGGCTGAATCTTTTAGAAGAATGACTTTATTCTTATCCGTTTCTTCGACGATGTCTATAATACGAAGTGTCAGAAGTTCTTCCGCGTAATAACCCAGTAATTGGTGCGACTTGGAGCTAATATCTAAAAATTTTCCGTCCCCGTCGGCGAAAAAAACAATGTCCTCGGATTGTTCGATCAACGTCCTATAACGGAATTCCGTTTCGTTTTTTCTTTTTTCAACAGCAATGCTTACGGCATCCCCTAATGAAAAACGGGGAATCGAATCTTCTTCTATATTTCTAAAATAACTTTCAACGTTATAATAATACATACTTGTTCGGAACCAATTTATTTTAAATAATTGCTTAGGCAACAAATATTATACAAGACAGGGGTTAGTCTTCAAAAAATTTGGTGTTTTGGCGGATCCGTTATTGGATCTTTTGAATTATACTTTGAACTTCTTCGATCTTATACGGTTTGTCTAAGATCGCCTTTACGCCTTGCAGAAGAAGTTTTTCTTTTTTTTCTCTTTCGATATGCCCGGAAGTTATGATAACTTTTATCTCCGGTTTGATCTCTTTCAATTTGAAAAAGAGAGAGTCTCCGCTCATTTCCGGCATCCCTAAATCGGTGATGACTAAATCGATCGAATGATCGGGATTCCGAAAAACCTCCAGAGCTTGTTTTCCCGAGTTCGAAGTAAGCACGTTACAACCCGATAATTCAAGGATATCTTTTAGTACTTCCAAAACCATGATCTCGTCGTCGACGATCAAAACGTTTGCTTGAATGTTAGTTCGTTGTTTTTCAATTTCCGAAACTCTATTTTCCGCGGCCGCAATCGCGGGAAAATAGAGTTTAAATGTAGTACCTTGGTTGAGGGCCGATTCCACATCGATAAAACCGAAATGGTTTTTTGTGATTGTGTCTACGATCGAAAGCCCAAGACCGGTGCCTTTTCCTCTTTCTTTTGTGGTAAAAAAAGGTTCGAATATTTTTTGTTTTGTTTCCGAGTTCATCCCTTTGCCGGTATCGCTCACGTGAATACAAACATACTCTTTGGCGTTTCCGGAAAGGAATTTTTTTCGAACCTCGGTTCCTTTTACGGTAGTTTCTAAAATCGTAATCTTGCCGCCGTCTAACATCGCGTCTCTTGCGTTCAAAGCTAAGTTTAGAATGACTTGGTGGAGATGCCCGCTATCGCCTAAAATGATTCCGTTGGTAAGATCGATTTTTGTTTCTATGGAAATGTTTTTTGGAAGGGAAAAAGAAAGTATATCGGTAACTTCCCGAATGATATGCGAAATAGAAATCGGTTTGAGTTCGGACGAGCCAGGTCTTGAAAAAAGAAGAAGTTGTTTTGTGATCGATCCTCCCCTTTTTGCGGCTTCGATAATTCTATGGACGTGTTTGTTTAGATCCGAATCGTTTTCGATTCTTAACTTCATAACTTCCGCGCTTCCCATGATCATCGTAAGAAGATTGTTAAAATCATGAGCGACTCCGCCGGCGAGTAGTCCGATACTTTCCATTTTTTGTGCTTGTCGAAGAATTTCTTCAGCCGTTTTTCTTTCCGAGACGTTTCTCACAATTCCTTGTAGAAAACCGTTTTTCAAAATTTTCGCATTGATTTCAACGGGAACAATATCTCCGTCTTTACATACCAATTTTCTTTCGCTCAAAATCGGTTTCCCCGTGCGAAGTTCATTCATACGAAGCGGATTCTTCTTAATATCCTCCGGTTCGATAACGTCCCAAATCGTGAGGTTCGAAAATTCTTCCTTTGAGTAACCTAACAAAGCGCAGCCGCTCGGATTGATTTCCACAAATTTTCCTTCTTTGTTTATTAGAAAGATCGTATCTGATGCTTGTTCGACCAGGGAACGATAACGCGCTTCGCTCTCCGATTTGAGATCTTCGATTCTTTTTCTTTCAATCGCGATACCGGCGATATGAGCCAACGAATGGATCAGTCTTAAATCCAATTCCGAAGGTTTTTTCGGTTCGTCGTAATAGAGGGCAAATGTTCCCAAAACCTGATTGGACGGGGAAAGAATAGGATGCGACCAACAAGATCTTAGGTGAAATTTTTCAGCGAGATCCCGGTAGTTTTCCCAGAGCGGATCCGTTTGGATGTTTTGGACGACGATGAGTTTTTTTGTGTAAGCCGCAGTCCCGCAAGAACCCACTTTGGGACCAATTTTTACTCCGTCGATAAGTTCGTTGTATTCTTTGGGCAAACTTGGAGCGGCCCCGTGTCTTAAAGTGACTCCGTCCTTATCGAGAAGAAGGATACTCGCGTGAATATCGGGACGATATTCTTCAATTGAGGAAGCGAGCGTAAAAAGGATGTCTTTGAGAGATTGTCCGGAAGAGAGTTCTTCGAAAACTTGGAAGAGATGATTCAATAAAAGTTCGATTTTTCTTTGTTCTTCCGAGTCTGAGAGGGCCAGCCAACCTTTGGATTGATTTTCATTTCCGAATAACGTTTTGAATAAAGCGACCGGAAACCGCAGAAACCTATAGAATGATTCTAATATCGACATAGCCGGTTCTTTTTTTGTAAGCGCAGTTGGATTCATAGAATGCTGAAGCATAAAAGTATCCAAGTTCAAAGAAAGAATTTGGAATCTTTCTTTAAGAGACGCGATAAACTTTTAAATTCGAAGTTTAGGTCCGAACAAAATGAATTCATAGACGATTTCCCTCTTTTAATTCCGGATTTAATTTTGATACCGGATTCACATTTCGATTGGAGAATTGGATTCACCGATCGGGATGCAACAAAAGAAGAATACGATAACACAAATTCTAAAAAAAGGAATCTGAAAGAATATTTCCGTTTCGTTTTTGGATAGAATTTTTCACTGAATTCGGATTCTAATTCTTTTGAATTCCTGCTAAAACGAAGCGAAACGAATGAAATCGGCAATCCGATTCGATTTGTATGGCGATCCTAATTGAGAAATGTCAATTACAACACCGCACAACCCTTCGAGTCAGACGCTTACCCGCAAGTGAACTGATCTTTAAAAGGATTTGTAATAACAACAACGATCCTCCATGAAAAGCGCCCACCGCCCAAATTTCGAACGGAGGGGAGGTAGAGGAACTCAATACAACGTTATCTAAGTATCGCGTCGCGGGAAAAAGTCCGGGAGATTTTTCTCTATCACGAAATCATAATTTTGCATGGAAAATTTTCACTCAGAGTTCTTGTAAGAACTCCTACAAAAATTCCCATTTGGATCTTGTTGATTCTGAATAGGTGGTTTCCAACTTGTGGATAAGGTTGTACTTTCGAGTGGGTGGCAAAAAACCGGAAGGAATGGAATTTTTTAGATCACGATTTTTTCGATCGGTAGGATTCGGTTTTTAGTTTCAATAATTTAGAATATTGTTCGGGAGATTTTCCCACAATCGTTTTGAAATCCTTTATAAAGTGAGCCTGATCAAAGTAGCCTAAATCCAAAGCGAGTTGGATTCCGTCTACGTCTTCGCCATTCTCCAATCTTTCCGCCGCTTCGTGCAGTCGATATCTTTGAATCACCCACTTGGGAGTGACTCCAACGTAACGGCCGAACTGACGTTGTAGCGTTCTTTTGTGAATACGAAGTCGGTTCGCCAAATCGTCCACTTTATGGATGTCCGGGTTTTTAAGAATGTAATCGATCACTTCCTGGATCCATAAAACGTTTTGATCGGGTTTGGGAAGATTTTGTAAAAGAATCAGTTCCATGGTTTCCAATCTTTCCTCGTCGTTTTTTGCGGAAAGAATCGAGTTTTCCAGACTCGGCACGTCGACTGAAAAAACTGAATCGATGGGAATGGATCGGTTCCGGATAGAATGAATCGGTTTTTTGTAAAACTGATAAAACGCACCCGGCTTGAATTTGATTCCCCAGACCTTTCCAAAATTTTTTAGTAGATAAGAAAATTTTCCTTCGATAATTCCTTGAATTCTTGAATTACCTCGATCGATCACGAGATGAACGTTCGGATGAGGGAGTGTTTCGGCGAGTTGAGGTTCCTTTCCTCGAAAATCCCATTCTACGGTCCAATGATGTTCTATAAAGAATTCTAAACTTGAACTCGGTAAATAACGAGCATGAATCAAATTTTCGGTTTCTTTTTCCGATTTTAAAACTCCTCTCGGTTTGTCTTTTTTGGATTTCATATTTGGATCTATAAAATCCGAAATCAAATCAAGGCTCAACGAGTTTTTTGAATTGTATCGAAGTAAGAATAAAACGGATCGAAGAAGGAAAAATCTTTCTAAGATTTCCTTCGAAAAAATTGAAAGGAAAAATATATGACATCTTTTGGCAATATTCAAAAAAGGATGTGCAATCGATTTAAAAAATTCTTACCTTAAAAAACTTTAAATGTTGAGTCCATAAAAGAATGAAAACATACTCTGAAATAAAAAACAACGGAATAGGAATCAAGTATGAGTCTAAAAAAATACAACGGCAGCTGTCACTGCGGAAAGGTAAAATACGAAGTCGATCTCGATCTTTCTTTAGGAACCTCGAAGTGTAATTGTTCCTTTTGTACTAAGGTAAGAAATTGGAGCGTTACGATAAAACCGAATGCCTTCCGTCTTCTTTCCGGAAAAGAAGAACTGGGAAACTATCAGTTCGGAAGCATGAGCGCAAACCATAAGTTTTGTAGGAGCTGCGGAGTTCGTACTTATACCGAAGGTTTTATCGAAGAGATCGGAGGAGACTTTATCAGCGTGAGTTTGTCCACTCTGAACGATCTCGAACCGGCCGAACTCATCGAAGCTCCAATCTGGTATGCGGACGGACTTCATAATAATTGGAGATCACAACCGGCGGAGATTCGTCATCTTTGAAAAAAGGTCCGGAATCAATTTTCCGGACCTTTTTCAAACCTAGCTGAATATTTTCCGGAGACGATTGATTCGAATCGGATTCTCATAAAACGCGTGTTTGGTGAAAAAGGGAATCCGATCACTCTTTTAGAGTTTCTAAACCGGCTCTTGCGACTTGACCGTCTTGCGCCGAGGTTCCTCCGGAAACACCGATCGCTCCGATGATTTTTCCGTCCACAAGAATCAATTCTCCGCCTTCCAATGGATAAACGCCGGGTAAACCGATGAGTCTAAGTCCCATTCCGCCGGCGACTACTGCGTCTTCCATCGATTTTGTAGGTCTTCTAAAATTGATCGCACACTTTGCTTTTCCTTGGGAAATATCGATCGAACCGAATTGAGTTCCGTCGATTCTTTCTAAATAAACAAGATTTCCGCCGGAATCTACGATTGAGATCACCATCTTCCATCCGTTTTTTTTGGCTTCCGTCTCCGCTTTCGCAGCGATCTTTTTGGCGATTTCAAGACGGATCGGATTTCCGTAATCGGGAAAACCGGGTTGGCTTTGACTCATAAGGCTCTCTGAGTTTGTAAGAAGAATACAAACCGCGATGAATGTGAAAATTTTCGGGTACATAGGATTTTCCTCCGTTGAAATAAAATGGGATTTTGTTAACCGAAGAGTCCTTTTTTTCGGATCGGGCCGATGGAAATAGAATTCCGGTTTTAGTTTAACCTTTTGGGATTTGAAACTGAGGTCGATCGAGAACGAATCATTCGTCCGGATCGAGGCGGGTTTTTTCGTAGCGCAGAAAGACGAATTCTAAAAAATTAATTTAGAATCTAACTTGAGTTAAATGCTCGAATTTTTTTCCGTCAAGTTTTTTATAAAGATCGTATCCGAAAATTGCGGATACGGAATTTTCTTTTCTATATCGATTTCAGATCGGAATGAATATTATTTATAAAAGGAGCATAACGTGTTGCATCAAAATTTTCAAAACTTGGCCGGTTACAACCAATGGATGAATGAAAGAATGTTCGCTATTATTGAAAGATTACCTTCTTCCGTTAGAACGCAAGATCAAAAAGCTTTTTTCGGATCCATACAAGCGACCCTCAATCATATCCTCTGGGGAGATAAAATTTGGCTAAGCCGATTTTTGAAGGGCGGGTATTCTTTCGATATTCTCACGGAAGAGACGGTCTCGGGTGTAGAAACTCAGACGTCCAACCATCGCCACCAATTGGAAGAAGATTTCGATCGACTCAGAAAGGAAAGGATGAAAGTGGATAGTGACTTGGTAAGCTGGATCAGGGACGGATTTTCAGAATCCGATTTTGGTAAAAATTTGGAGTATCAGAATACGAAAGGAATTGTACAAACCACTCCGATTTTTTTCGTTTTGACTCATTTGTTCAATCACCAGACTCACCATCGAGGGCAGATAACGACTTTATTATTTCAAAACGGAGTAGATCCCGGAGTTACGGATTTGATTTATTATCTGCGAATGAATTCGAACTAAAGTTCAAAGAAATTTTATATTTTTAAGAATTTAGAATCCGGTAAAAAAAGGCTTTCCTCCGTGGAGAAATACAATCAGGATTCTCCCCATGTTCTTACGATTCAAAACTAAAGTTAGATTTTTTCAATTTTCCGTTCTTCCCTGGCTATTCTTTTTATCCTTTTTGGGCTCTTGTTCCAGTGTTCCGATCGTAAACAAACCTCTGGACGGAAATTTGGATCTGCAAGGTCATCGAGGTGCGCGCGGACTCAAACCGGAAAACACTTGGCCTGCATTTGAAGAAGCCATTCGACAAGGAATGACTACGTTGGAATTGGATACGGTGCTTACGAAAGATAAGAAAATCATCATCCATCACGATTCTGAGACAAATCCCGTGATCTGTCAAAAGAAGGATGGAACCGAAATTCTTTCTCGGTCTTTATACGAATTGACCTTGATCGAATTGAAACAACTCGATTGTGGAACGAAAAAAAATCCCAAGTATCCGGAACAAACTCCCGTTCCCGGTACGGAGTTGATCACGATAGAAGAATTTTTTACGCTCGTAGCAAAAGCCGAAAAACAATTTCCGGAAAGAGCAAAGCTGAAGTTTAACATCGAGACGAAATTCCCGAACGACGACAAAGCTCAACTTCCTTTAGAGATCGTACAGGAACACGTCGGTCTTTTGGTACAAGCGGTTGAAAAGGCGAACGTTGTAGATCGAACTACGATCCAATCGTTTTATCTAAAAGCCCTTCCGATCGTAAAAGAAAAAAACCCAAAGATCAAAACGAGTGCGCTTTTTTCTCTGACGTATTTCCAGGGCGCGATGATGACCTTCGGTTTTGGAAATTCTACAAGAAAGAATGTTTTGGAAAAAACTCTCGAAATAAAAGCTGATATCATTTCTCCATATTTTCTTTATGTGACGGATGATTTTGTGCAGAAGGCTCATTCTCACAAAATCGCCGTGATTCCTTGGACCGTCAATGAACGCACCGAGATGCGGAGATTGATCCAAGCGGGTGTGGATGGAATCATCACGGATTATCCGGATCGATTGAAGCAGATACTCAATCAATAAGAATATAATAAAAATTTAAAGTTTGTTTAACGTTCAAATCAAAAAAAATTAAGAATTTCACCTTCTTTCGTAACCTCAAGGAACCGTTTCCGGTAGCGGGGGCGGAAACGCGCTTGCAATTTTAAGAATAGAGAATACAAATATGGTTATGGATTTCATTCAAAAAGTACCTAGGAAATTGGAAGAAGTTCTCGGAGCGGAAGGGGTTGATCAATTCGTCGATTTTCTCAATTCTGCTTTTGACGCTTCTCGGGCTCAGATTCTGGAAACTTCTTCCGATCGTTTTGAACGTCACTTATCAATCGAAATTGCGAAATTGAAAGTTGAGTTTATGGCGTTTAAAACGGATATAAAAAACGAATTTTTGGAATTCAAGATTCAAATTCAATCCGAGAACGCCAAGTTTCGATCCGAAATTCGAACTGAAATCGCAGATTTTAAAGCGGAAATTCAAAAAGAAATTAGAGAACTTCGCGAAGACATGACTCAGTCCCGCTTGGAAACTTTTAGATCCATTGGAGATATTCACAAAGCAATCGCGGTACAAACTCGCTGGATGTTCGGTGCTATTCTGGGATCGGTCGGTTTAGTATTCGCGATTGAAAAGATTTTACACTCCCTTCCTTAAATTTTTACCATTCAGTTTTGATCTTCGCAAAGCGGCCTTCCTGTGAGAAGGCTCCTCGTTTGAACTGAAAAATTCGAATTGTCGATTTAAATTTTTACTGGGTCTTTGCTTCCTGACTTTTTTTGAACGCTTTTAGAACTCAACGACCTTTAAGAATTTCTTATACCGTTTTGCGTTTTTTCTGGAACGAATTTGATCCAAGAGTAAATTTCCGATCAAAGAACTCGGAAGTTTCGGTTCATTGCCTTGACCGATTCTACGGAGTTGTAACCGAATCGCGGACATTTTGGAAAGAGAGTTAAAGGTAGGATTCGAAAGATTCGGAATTTTTAATTCTACGGAATTCAATTTTCCCGAAAGCAATTTGCCTGCAGCATCCGGTTCAAATGCAAAAGGAGCCGCAATACCAATCACGTCTAACGCGCCGCTTGTGATTGCGTCTTCCATCACGTTTTTGGAACGAAATCCACCCGTTGACATCAACGGCATTTGTGCGGTTGCTCTTGCCTTTTTTGCGAATTCCAAAAAGTAGGCTTCTCTTTTTTTCGTGCCGTTGGATTCTCCACCTTGCATTGCAGGAGACTCGTAGTTTCCTCCGGAGATTTCCAAAAGATCTATATTCGTTTTATTTAACATTTGGATGACTTGGATGGCGTCCTCTTCTCTAAAACCTCCACCCTGAAAATCGGCGGAATTGAGTTTGACTCCGACTGAAAATTCTTTTTGGGTCCGAGCTTGGATTCCGGTTACGATTTCGAGAAGAATTCTGGCTCGATTTTCCAACGAACCTCCCCATTGATCCTCTCTGAGATTGGTCAACGGAGAAAGAAATTGATTCAGAAGATAACCGTGAGCCCCGTGAACTTCCACTCCGTCAAAGCCGGCTTTTTCCGCGATCACTGCGGCCTGAATAAAACGGTCGATGATTCTTTTGATTTCGTCTCCGGTCAGCGCACGAGGGATTCCGAAAACTTTTGCAAACATTCTTCCAGGGATATGGACTTTTACGGCGGAAGGGGCTACGGGTGTTTCGGAGATAAAACCAAAAACCTGTCTCCCGGGGTGACTGATCTGCATCCAAATTTTGGAACCCCCGGATTTACCTGCCTCGGCCCATTGTTTGAATCGGTCTAAGTTCCCATTGTCTCTGACAATTACGTTTCCCGGACCGGTCAACGCATAGGGATCGACCATCGCGTTTCCAGTCAGAAGAAGTCCAGCTCCTCCCTGTCCCCAACGTCGATAGAGTTGGATCATCTGATCACCGGGTAAAAACTGATCGTCGGCTAAACTTTCCTCCATGGAGGCTTTTGCAATTCGATTTGGTAGAATTTGCCCGTTTGGCAAACGAAGAGGTTGTGCAAGAGGGGTGGTAGAAGTTGGCATGGAAATCTCCGGTTTAAAATTTCATTTCCTACCCATCGGTATTTATTCTCATGAAATTGTCAAACCTAAATTCCTACCAGTTGGTATTTATTTAAGAATCTCCGATCGAATTCGTTTGACCGGTCGAGAGATTCTTGGAGAATGAAAAGAGAAATCGGAACCTATGTCTAAAACCCTTGGATGGAAAAAATTACCGGAAGATGTTCGTAGAGAATCCATTCTCTCGGCTGCGATGCGTTGTTTTTTCTCCAAAGGTTTTGAAAAAACTTCGGTCCAGGATATCGCCGATACGGCGGGTCTCACGAAAGGGGGAATTTATTTTCATTTTGAAAGTAAGGAAGAGATTCGGGACACTTTGATTCGGGATTTTCTAAATTTGGATCGATTTGGATTTCACGATGCTGAGGTTCTGGCGCTTCCCCCTCATTTACGTCTAAAAGAATTCTTAGAAAGACTGGCGAATCGACTTACGATCGAAGGGAATTGTTCGCCCCGTCTGTTTGCGGAAGCCACCTCCAACGGAGGAGGGATGGAAAAGGAAATCGTTTCTTTTTACGATTCTCTGGAATCCATTTTTGCGGAAACGATTCGGGAAGGACAAAAAGAGGGAAGCCTCGTCAACTCGATGTCTCCCGAACTTCTCGCGAGAACCGTCCTCGCGGTTTTTGACGGTCTCCAAATTCAAGCCGACATATCTCCGACAAAAAGGGATCTGCAAGTCCGCGGAAGAGAAACTCTCAATTCTTTTTTTAAGAATTTACTTTTGACCTTTGATCCGACCTGCGAAAGAACAGACCAGCCTTAACTTCGTATCGAAGATAGAAGCGAATAGATACCGATTCCTAAATAATTTCCGATCGCGTAACCGACCAATCCGGTGAGAATTCCGACCACCAAAACCCCTCTATTTCGAATTGCTTGTGTAATCGGCGGAACAAAAGCAGGACCATAAATGCTGGAGACCGACGTGATCATCCAAGTATCGACCGGGATTCGAAATAAAATTCCTAAAATCAAATGAAGAAGAATGGCTCCGAACAAGATGGAAGTTAAGATTAAGAATACGGATCCAAAGTCCTGTTTTAAGTCTTCCAGATTCGCCAAAAAACCGACCGCCACCGAAAAAATTAAGATCAAGTAACTTCCGAACCCGTAAGTTTTGAGTTGTCTTATCTTGGAATGAAAAGAGGTTCCGATCCCCCAAGTCGTAATTCCTAATAAAATCGAAGGAGCGTATAAAGAGGAAAAGACTAAAAACGTAAATGTGATGGAAATTACAAAACCGATCGCAGCTATAAGAAGTCCAACTCCGTTGGAAAACACCAAATTCTTCCAGTGAATAGAATGGACTTCCTCTCCCAATACCGAGTTTTCAAAAGAAGATTCCGCAGTGTTTTCTTTTTTTAAAAAGAGGGAGAAGAATTTTTTTCCCCCGGTGAGCAGGAAAAGAAGATAAGCGCCTCCCAACACTACGTCAACGGTGTTGACTAACGCGATCGTTTCTTTTGTCGAATCTACTGCGAGTCCGATCGCGTTTAGGTTCGGAGCGCCGCCCGTGTACATCCCGGCGAGCATACCCGCTATCTTTGCGGATTCCGGATGTAAAAAGGAAAAATAAAAACCAGCCGCACAGGATGAGATTGCGACAGAGACTGCGGAAAGAAAAAAGGAGAAGATTGCAAGCCTTGCTTCTCCAAATCCTTTGCTGAAGTCTGTGGAACTCAATAAAAGGGGAATCGCGAGGGGAATCGTAATTTCAGCAAACGTCTGCGGGACCGATTTGGAAATCCATTCGGAAGGAATTGTATTTCCTAAAAAAATTCCCGCGATGTAACAAAGGGAAACCGGACCTAAAAGACCGAGAAATTTTACTTTTTTTGCGATATGAAGCGCTGACCAAGGAAACAAGAGGATAAACAATGAAAGAACAATCGAGTTTATCGTAGAAATTACGGATTCCATAATGATTCCTGAATATGCAAAATAATTAATTTACTTAGGATCTTATCGATTGGATCGAGGATTTTATTCCAAAACTTACCGCTCAAAAAATCAGATTTCTGAATCCTTCCATTCAAAAACGATAAACCTGACTCTTTGACTTTTCTTTTGTGAAAAGTATGAAAATTAGATTCGAAGAATTCAAGCAGAAAAGGCGAAGAATCTCGATTCTCCTGTTTTCTTTTTCGATCCTTTCTAAAATCTTAACTAAAAGGGAGTTTCTCGTTCATCGATTTTTTTGAAAACGACGGGAATCCATTTAGCTTTGTAATCAGGTCTCAGTAAAAGTATTCTCATCTTTTTAGAATTGAATTCAAATTAGGAAAAACTATGAAATTCATCTCCATTCTTTTTCATTTTGGTATGATTACGGGAACAATTTGGACTGGAGGTTTTTTATTCCTGACGAGTTGTTTGGTGGCGGATTCAAAATGGGAAAGGATCGGCGAAATTCAGACTCCGGACGGCAGTTCTCGTATTTCTTATCCGAAAGATTCCTTTTCCAATTTTGTTAGGAATTTACCGTTAAAACCGGACTCTACACTTTGGACTTTTCAAAAACGAAATATCATTCATCGATACGACACCCTCGCGGTTTTGAACGTTCCACTTTTATTTCAAGATGACTTGGAACAATGTGCGGATTTTACGATGCGTATTTGGGCGGAATATCACAAACAGAAGGGAAACCTAGATCGATTCTATCTTTTTGATTACAATGGAAGGAAGAAGTCGTTTCGGGAAAGCGGGTTGAGTTACGTTTCTTTTTTGAGAAAATCCTTCGTTTCTTCCAATTCGTATTCTCTCAAAAAAGGCGGTCTCGGTATCGAAGAGGCGGATCTAAGACCGGGCGATCTTTTCGTTCAAAATGAAACGGGCGGGATCGGGCACGTATCGATGATCTTAGACGCGGCCGAAAATTCAAACCGCGAAAGATTTTATCTCATCGGATTCAGCTTTATGCCAGCCCAGGAAATGCATATTGAAAAGGCTCCTAAAAAATTCGGTTCAAAAGGTTGGTTTACTTACAAAGGATTTATAAAACATCTTGAAGAATTTTATCCTTATGGAACCCCCGTTCTCAGAAGATTTCCAGAAAAATAAGAATATTATAATTTACCGATATGCGACCCAGCCGCCGACGTAATGCGCCTGAAAGATTTGTTTCGATTTCTGAAAACCTGCCTCTTGAAAAAGAACATCGTATCTCCGTGCCGGGACTTTGTGAAGCGTTTTGACTCGATCCAAATAAGTTTCGAGAGCGCTATTATCCCAACTTTGAAACGTTCTTAAATATTCCGCGACTTCTTGAAAGACTGAATTCATGTCCTCGCTGGAATCGTATATATCAAAAAGGATAAACTTTCCATTCGGTTCCAATCGAGAAGAAACGTCTTTTAAAAGGGAAAGTTTTGCTCCGTCATCCGGTAGAAAGTGAAGGACGAACAAAAGAGTCGCGCCTGCAAAACTTATATTTTTATCCAAGCCGGAAACGGTAGAACAGATCCAATCGGCATTCGGAAATTTCGTTTTTGCCTGTTCGATCATTTCCGGAGATGGATCGACTCCGGTAATTTCGTAACGATCGGGTGCGACTTTTAAAAGCGCACGAAAGTCGGCACCCGTTCCACAACCGGCAGCGAGAATTTTTTTGCCTGAAGGAACCGAATCGATCAACGAGCTCGCGACCAATTCGGAAACTTCGGAATAAAAAGGGATCATCTTTCCGATTCTATTTTCGTATTGTGCCGCTCTTTCGCCTTCAAACTTCTCAATAAAATCCATTAGTTCCTACTTTCGGTTAGAATCCAAGTTTTAAGGATTTGAAAACGATTCCGAATCTATCCTTTCGTCAAAGTTCGTTCCTCCTTCCATTCTTTCCAACCAATTGCGATTCCAAGAATATGCGAAGAGAAAGCGAGTGGAACCATCAACAACGGTAAGTAACTGATTGGAAAACGAGTTACGATTTCGTTCGGTGGATTCGTAAAAAGAATCCGAAATGGAAACGGCACCGACATAACTCCGGTAAACACCGTAAGTCCCAGGACAAATATCGCTATCACATTCCAAAGAAGGAGCCAGCGGATCGAAAGTAGATTTCGAGAGATCGCGAGATAAAGAATAGGAGCGCTCATCGGAACCCAGAGATCGAAGTTTCTACCCTTTAGGGTCATAATTTCGGAAAGTAAACCTTCCCTTACTAAAAGGAAGATCAGGAGTTCCGGGAGAAATCTCCAAACTTGAAAGAGACAAAGATTGATAGAACCGAACTCTTTTAGAAACGAAAAAATTTGCTTCGAAAATCCGAAACTTAAAAAAATCACAAACGTGGATAGAATACCGACTAATAACTTCGGCGGTAGTTCGAAGTTATGGAAAAAACCCTGAAAGGATAAAAATCCCTGAAACAAAAGAAAAAGAAAAATCGCGAAGAGAGAAATATAGATTCTTCTTCTTTTCTTGTTAGAGATCGTCTTTAACCTTCCATAAAAAAAATTAAAAATGAGAAAGATCAGCGATCCGGATGAGAGTAAGCTGAAAACCGAAATAAAAAGGGGAATTGTTTTTGTTACCATCGTAACCTCCATCGATGAGATTACACGAATTTTAAAAATGAATCCATAGAAGTATTGTCACGAAACGTTTTTTGGACCGTGACGATCGTCACGGTTTTCTAAATTTCTGAAGAAAAACCGTAAGCCTTTGAAACTTATCTTTTCCTCCATTCGATTCTTTTTCTTTATCCACGGTTTTATCATAAAGGTGTACTAGATGATTTCGTAACGTTCCGTCGGCGATTCCAAGAAAAAAACCGATTTGTTTGCGGGTATATCCTTCGTTTATCAATTCGCAAATTCTTAGTTCCTGCTTCGTCAGACCTCTTTGAGAGAGAGAATTAAAATCCAATAACTCTAAAGTGTTTTTGGCGGGTCGAAAAAAACGGAGAACAATCCAAGAAGCCGCCGCCCCGATTAAGGAAAGCAAAACCGTTTGTGTTCGACTCGATTCGATTCTTGTTAAATACAAAACGGAAAGAGAACCCAATCCTAACGCAACGCTCAAACATACGAGACCTTCAGCAATTCTATGAAAAATGGAATCCATTTCCTTTCTGGAAAGATAGACCGAAACAAAAACGCTGACGATTGAATCCACTCCCATGCCGAGCGGGAGCAGATTGATTCCGAAAAGAGGAATAAAATTTGTTCCTAGACCTAACCACCAGAAAAAGACTAATACCGGAATCCAACCTCTCAAAAGAGTTTCCTCCGGGTTTAATAAAAGAATCAGAGAAAGCAGAAAACAGATTCCGAATAAACCGCCGACGAGAATTCTCGCCGGAATTTCTAAAATGGGAAACCAGCCCCAGTCGTATAATTTCCATTCTCGAATAAGAATGGATTTGTTTGCAAAAAAATCAAATTCGATAAGAATCAGGAGAGCGATCGTGATCGTCAGAACGAAGTAAGTCATCGCAGATTTTACGGGACGTCCCGAAAGAATTCTGCTTAAGCTGAGAAGAAGATAGGGAACAAAAAAAATAAAGTGCCGGAAAATATGAAAAAAAACGGAGGCTTGATCGGAAGACGAGGATTTTAAAAGTAAGAAGATAGTAAAGTTACCTCCTGCTAAAATCAGCAGGAAGATACGGAAATAAACTCCAAAAGGATCGCGGTCGCGGATGATCGCAAAGAAGGCGGCAAGATTTGCCAACATTGCAGAGATGGGAAATAAATGAACCACTTCCATAAAAAAAGCAAACTATAGAGGAGAATTCGGATGGAAATATATTTTTATTTCGAAAAACATTTTTCTTCCACGGAATCCTGTCCGAGTCTGAAACTAGGTCCTATAAAATAATTCGGTTACAAAAGACGATTCGTTCTGAAAATCTAAAACGACTATGAAACACTCGATTCTTCTTTTAATCGTGATCTTTACCTTTGCACAATGTTCAAAGGATTCTTTCGATACGGAAAGTCTTAACGAGGAAAGTTTAAACGTTTCTCTGCATCTGCAAAATCGACTGAATGGGCTGATCTCGAAAACTTTGCCCGCTACCGTAAGCGTATTTCCGAAAGGAAGTGCCTCCGGATCCTCCCCGATCGGTTCCGGTTTTTTTATCGACTCGGAAGGTCATGTTCTGACATGTCTCCACGTAATCAAAGGCGGGTCCGAATTTTTGGTTCGGCCCGCGAAGTCCGGTAAACTTCTAAAAGCAAAACTCATCCGATCCGGAAAGGAAATGGAAGTCACACTGAGCAATTCTCCATAAAGCGGTTTCCGGATTATTATCCAATTCAAAGTTTGAAGCAACGCTGAGTTCTCCTTCCGGCTTGACAATAATAGAATACGAAGGAGCGACGGCGGGCGCTTCCAAGACCGTTACTTTACAAAATGTTAAGTATGGTTACGAATCTTCGATTTCGATAAGCAGTCCGACGAGCCCGGTGACGAGTGGAAGTTTTAGTGTTTCCTTTTCCGGAACGGTAAACGGTGTCGCGATCGATCAAATTTTCGCATTCAATTTCTAATTCATTGGAAATTACGATTACGAAGAATTTCGAAATGCCCTCTGTAGGAGGGTATTTTTTTACCTAAGAGCAACTCGAAATAAAATCTAAATTCCTCTTCAATCCTTTCCCGGCCCGAAAATTCTGCCAAATCTTCCGATTCCACTTTTATAAAAAGAGAGAACGAAAAAAGTTGTAACCATTTCTGTTACAAGATGTCTAAGTGAAGAATGGAAATCTTTACTTTCGGAGTAAAAAATAAAAATGAATGTCGAATCAAAACAAGCAGTGGATCTCTTTGGGCCCACTCAAATCGGAAACTTACATCTTCAAAATCGAATCGTAATGGCGCCTATGACACGATCCAGGGCGATCGATAATATCCCAAACTCGATCATGGCGGACTATTATTCCCAGAGAGGAAGCGCAGGATTGATCGTAACCGAAGGAACTTCTCCTTCGCCGAATGGATTGGGTTATAGTAGAATTCCGGGAATCTTTAGCAAAGAACAAGTCGAAGGCTGGAAACTGACCACAAAAGCGGTTCATGAGAAGGGAGCGAAGATCTTTGTTCAGCTCATGCATACGGGCAGGGTCGGAACTCCGGTCAATCTTCCGGAAGGATCGGAAGTTGTAGGACCTTCTTCCATTCAGGTAAAAGGCGAGACCTGGACGGATACAAAAGGACAACAACCGTATGCGGTTCCCCGGGAAATGAATTCCGACGATATCAAACACGCGATCGAAGAATACGTTCAAGCGGCGAAGAATGCGGTCGAGGCGGGATTTGACGGCGTTGAACTACACGCGGCAAACGGATATCTTTTAGAACAATTTTTAAACGCAAATTCGAATCAAAGAACCGATTCTTACGGAGGTTCCAATGAAAATCGGAATCGTTTCGTGATTGAAGTCGCCCGCGCCGTTGTCGACGCGATCGGGAAAGATAAGGTGGGAATCCGCGTATCGCCGTACGGAGTTTTTAACGATATGGGAGCGTTTGAAGGAATTGAAGAACAGTACGAAATTCTTTCCAAAGAGTTGAATTCGATCGGACTTGTTTACGTTCATATCGTAAATCATAGTTCTATGGGAGCTCCGGAAGTTCCGGAAAGTGTGATTCAAAAGATCCGAAAAGAATATAAGAATACGTTAATACTCAGCGGGGGTTACGATAAGAAGAGGGCCCAATCCGATTTAGAAGACGGTAAATGTGAACTCGTTGCGTTCGGAAAACCGTTTATCGCCAATCCGGATTTTGTGATTCGGCTCAAAGGAGATAAAACTTTCTCCGATGCGGATCAAAGCAAATTTTATACTCCGGGTGAGGAGGGATACACCGATTACCCAAGTTTAAACTAACACGAATAAAAATTCAAAATCTAGAAAGTATTGGAGAATCCGTCTTTCAAATTTTCTTAGATTTTGAATTCCGTTTACATCCCTTTATGATTCCAAATTCAAAAGTAATTTTCTCAGGAGTTTCGATAGCTCGGTGTGTTCCTTTTCGGAAAGAGCGCTCATCAATTCGTGTCCGCTTTTGACGTGGTCCAAAAGAGTTTTTGTAATCACAAGTTTTCCCTCGGACGTTAAACAAATAAGAACACCGCGTCTGTCCTTCGGATCCGGTTCTCTCTGAACCCAACCCATCGATTCCAATCGGTCGATTCGATTTGTCATCGTTCCGGATGTGATCATCAAGGTTGCAAGAAGATCACCGGGAGCTTTTTTATAAGGTTTTCCGCTACGGAGAAGGGCGGCCATAACGTCGAAATCTTGGGTGGAAAGACCGTGACTTTCAAAAACTTCCTTATGAACGTTATAAAAGAAAATGGAAGACAACCGATGAATTCTTCCGATCGTTCCCATTGCAGTCATATCAAGATCGGGTCTTTCTATAGCCCACTGTTCCAAAATAAAATCGACATGGTCTTCCGTTTTTTTGGACTTCATATCTCCCATCCTAAAGAAAATATCTTGACGTCAAGATAAAGTTGAAATATTCTTCCTGCAAAGAATCTTGATATCAAGATAAATGAGTTTTGGAGGGAATATGAATATTGCAGCCTTTTTTATACTACTAACCGGGATCGTTGCACTTTTGCTAACTCCGATCCAGTCATTCCTTTGGAACGGAGAATCCGCTCCTTTTTACGTTTTGAAAACGACCGATTTGATATCCGCTTTTCTAAAAATGAGAGCCGAACTTTCTCCGGAGACTTCGGATTACTATTTTTTCGGAAGAATGACGATCTTGATTCACATCGGAATTTTGTTAGGTCTGAGGGAATTGTATAGAAACGGTTTTTTTCCGACTTCCGTTTTGAAAATTTTCAAGCTGGTAGTTGCCGTTCTAATGGTCGCCGCTTTTGGAGATCTCGTAACCTATTGGGGAGGAAGTTTTTTCGGCGAGAGATTCAGAAACATCGGTTTTCGTTGGATCGAGGGGCCTTCACTGGTCCTACTTTTGTTCGTGCTCGGATATTTAGGATTTAAGTTAAAAAACGAGAAAAAATGGGACGGAAATGTATTTCTTTTTCTGCCGGTGATCATGGTCGGGTCCACATTATTTTTTTCTTATATACCGCATGGATTTTTATTACCTTTACTGATCGTTATAACGGGTTTTGTATTGAGTTCCGACTCTTCTCCGATTTTGCAGAGAATCAGTCGATCGTTTACGAAAGTCACTTCGATAAAAAGTATTCTTCTTTTGTTCGTATTTGCGATGTTATGTGCAGAGACGATGCAAATTTTGGAAAAGTGGATTCCGATTACCGGTCAGGTCCTTCCTAAAAAAATGGACTTCCGACCATTTTCATCTTCAAAGGATATCATAGAAGTTTTCGGAGCTTACGGAGAACAAGGAAGAATCCTCTACTTCTGGATCGATATCGTGGATATGATTTTTCCAATTCCTCTTTTTTTGTCTTTTGCGGGAATTTACACAAGGGCGGCGCAAAAAATAGACTTACCTATCTCTTTCAATCTTTTGTCGTTGGGATTTTTAATCTTTGATATTCTTGAAAATTCTCTGATGTTTTACTTTTTATCATCTTGGCCGGATGTTCCGGAACCGTTGGCGACATTCACCGGAGCCGTAACCGCAATTAAGTTATTTTTTCTTTTTGTCGGTTTTGCGATGTTTTTCGCTTCATTTTTAATTCTCACTTATATTTGGATTCGGGAAAAACGAAAAAAACTTTCAGCTGAATAGAATGATTTTTCGGGTAAAGGGAGACTTTTGCCCGGAAACTCTTCCTTCCATTTTTACAAGCTCTTTTTAATCATTTATAACTTGTCCCGACAAACGATTCTCTGAAATTCTTCTGGATCCGGTCTTGAAGTCCCTCTTGAAATAGAATTTCGAAAAATCTTTTTTTCGATATCTGATCGAGAAGAAAATACTCCAAAAGGTCATTTAAACCATTTCGGGAAATAGAAAATAGTTTTAAAGAATCTGATTCTATTCCAAAGATTCGATTCGACCTTACCCAAAAACCTGAAAAGACATCGCTTCCAGCTCTAGGTAAACTCGTAATCAATACGCTGGAGTTCCCACAGATTACGTCGCCTTAGCGCTTTATGAACCTTCCACGGACTTATACTTGGGAAATTCTTATTGGAGTTCCTACATTTTGTGAAACTCAGTGTTCAGTTCCTGCCGACTTTAGCGGGTTCCGGATACAATTTTATTAAAAAACATACCATAAGGTATGGTATGTTGGTTGACGAACTTTTATTTTTTGATATTTTTTATTTAGGAGAATTTTATGAAACCGGAAGATTTTCTAATTTTAGGGGCCGTTCATAGCGTAGGTTTTGCAGTTTTTCACCTTTATTTTTGGAAGTTGTTTCGTTGGAAGGAGGATTTAAAACGTGTCTCCTTTGCGAATCGAGCCATTCTTCAAATTGCAAATCTTAGGTTGATTTATGTTTTTATCTTTATGGCCGTTATCAGCTTTTTCTTTAGAACGGACCTCGTCCATTCTAGAATGGGAACTTGGATACTAATCGGTTTTTCCCTTTTTTGGTGGGGAAGGTTGGTGGAGCAGTTTATTTTTCTAAGAGTCAATCAAGCGATGGTTCATTTTTTGTCTGTTCTATTTTTCTTGGGTGGAGTTTTGTATTTGATTCCTTTGTTTGTGTTTTAATTTTTAGAATCATGCTCGTTGCTGAAGATTGGATATTGGCTGGTTTGGATCTTCTTTATCTCAAAGGAGAAGCGTCGCTCACAATCGAAACCTTATGCAAAAAATTGAAACTTACAAAGGGTTCTTTCTATCATCATTTTAAGAATCGGGAAGAATTTACGCAGAGGATGTTGAATTATTGGGAAAATCATTTTACGGACGAAGTCATTCGTAAGGCCGAAGAACAATCGTCTCCGCAGGCGAGACTGAAAGTTTTACGGTCGCTTACTTTAGCGCTTCCAAAAAATGCGGAAAGAGCAATCCGAGCCTGGGCGTTTCGAAATTCAAAGGTGAAAAAAATTCAGGAACGAGTGGATTCTAAAAGAATTTCTTTTTTAAAGAATGCGTATTGGGAACTTTCCGGGGATCGTAGGCAAGCGGATCAGAAAGCTAAACTTGCCTACGCGATTTTTGTGGGAGTGGAAATGATTCTTCCAAGCCTAAGTGAAAAAGAAATTAAAAAACTCTATTTTTCAGTCTGATCGTTTGTTTTTGATTTTTTCTTTTCTTCTCACGTAAACTACCTTGTCCAATTCCGCGACTACCTTTCCCGTTTTTTCGTCGTAGACTTTTGTTTGAAAGAAGGCGTCTAACTTTCTTTTTTCATCCGCTTCTTTTCGTATCCTCTCAATTTCTTCGCGGGGAATCTGAAATTCTGCGTAAACTTTTCCCATTCCGGGGCTAATAAATCGAATTGTAGCGGCTTTGTCCCAGACGAGATATTCTTCGCCCAGATTCTCCATTAAAATCAGCATATAAAACGGATCGCACATGGAATAAAGAGAGCCGCCGAAATGAGTTCCCACTAAATTTCGATTCCACCAATGAAGTTTCATACTGAGCCGGAAATGGGTAAAATCTTTGCTGATTTGTTTGTAACGAATCCCCGCCGCAAAATAAGGAGGATAAAAGTTGAAAAAATAAAATCGAAGTCGTTTCCAGAAATTCATGTAGTTTGATACCAAACCTTATCGTTATTTTCCTTTTGTTGAAGATGCCCCTGATTTTAAAATCAGAAAATAAGTCATTTGTAATGAAAACCTCGTAAAATGTCTCGTTTTGTTTGAAAGCCTCTTGCTTTTTCAAAGCATCCAATGTAAAAACATCTTCCCCGGAGGAATTGAATTTGAACCTTTCAAAATTTCGAGAGATCCTATGGATTCTCTTTTCCTTTTTATTTTTTCTAAACTTTCTCGGTTGTAGCGATTCTACAACTTATGTGATTAAGAATAAAAAACCGCTTTTGACTTCGAACACGAAAGGTCTTTTTGCCGGAGCGTCTAAGGTTGACATTACACCTCCGCCGGGTCTTCCCCTCGCAGGATATTCGATGCTCGCTAATACGGAGAAGGGATTCAGAACAAAAATTTATGCGAGAGTGATTTATATCAGAAAGGATCAACACGCTCCGTTGGTCTTGATCCAAACGGATCTTCTTTCCGGTTCCTTATTGTTGCATCATAAGCTTGCTGAACGACTTGCTGAAAAAACCGATATCAGTTTAGGAGGAATTGTTCTTTCCGGAACCCATACACATTCCGCACCCGGAAATTTTTACGAGAATAACTTCTACAACGAGTTTGCCGGAAACAAACCCGGTTTTGAAAAGGAATGGTATGAATTTTTAGAAGATCGAATTTACGATGCGGTCTTAGAAGCCTATCAATCCGCGAAACCCGCGAAAATAGCTACGGGAAAATCCAACGTTTGGGGACTGACGAGAAACCGCTCCATCGAAGCCTATGCGGCGAATCGTAATTCGGGAATTCAAGAAATCAAAACCGAACAGATTTACGACGCGATCAATCCGACGATGACGATGATTCGAGTGGATGCCAAAGACAAGGACGGTTTGTTCAAACCTCTTGCTGTCTATTCTACGTATTCGATTCACGGAACTACGGTTCCGTCTTGGAACAAGGTGGTTAACGCGGACGTTTTCGCTTATCCGGAAAGAGAATTAGAATTAAAAATCAAAGAAGAATACAAATCGGAATGGGATCCTTTGCACGCGGTGTCTAACGCGACTCATGGAGACAATTCTCCGGATTATCGCGAAGACATGCAGGGGTTTATAGAATCAAAAAGACTCGGTCTCGAAATATCGGAAAAATCTTATGAACTCTTTCAAGTCTTAGGTAAAAAATTAAACTCCGACGTTACGTATTCTTACAATTCGAAAGAAGTGGATGTTTACGAGAATCCTAAGATGGGAGAAGCTGAACTCTGTAGTCGGCCTGTGGCGGGAACCGCTCTGACCGGAGGCGCCGAAGACGGAATGACTCCGGTTTTATTCTGGCTTCCTTTTTGGGGAGAAGGGTGGCCCCGTTATATTTTTACCGGCGGTTGTCAGGGGCATAAAAGAACCGCAGGTTCCTTTTTTCAATATCTCGTCTTAGCAAAGAAAAATTTTCCTCATAGAATGATTCTTCAATCCGCAAGAATCGGAGATACGGCCCTGCTCGCGGTTCCTTTTGAAGTTACAAACGAATCCGGAAGAAGATTTTCAAAGGCCGCCCTTGATGCGGAAAAACAAAGAACCTCGAAAAGTAAAGAACACGTCACTCACACTTCCGTCTTGTCATGTACCAACGGTTATTTCGGATATTCAACGACTCCGGAAGAATATTCCAAACAACACTACGAGGGAGGACATACGATCTATGGACCCGGGACTCAGCCCTTTCTTCAAGCCCATCTCGCGGATCTTATAAAACAAATGCCATCGGAAGGTGGTAAGGAAAATTTTCCGGATTCTTGGGAATTTCAACTCGATACGAAACATTATATGCCCGAAAAACGAGAGGCAAAAGGAAATCGTGAATTGAAGGAAGCTCCTCGTCTGGTCCTTGCCGAAGAAAACTTAGAGAAACATTGGATCTTTCGATACAAGGACGTGAATCCATCCTTGATACAATTTCATCAGCCTTTGATTTCGATTCAATACCGGGATGAAAAAGAAGAATGGAAGAATTTAATTCAGGATGGAAAATTGATAAACGACTTCGGAACCGAGTTGGACGTTCGTCTGCAAGGTGATGCTTCGGAAGGAATGGCGATCTATGAAGTCCGTTGGTTCAATCCGGAGTTTCATTCTAAAAGGAAGTATCGTTTTGCGATCGCTCCACGAGGAAAGGAAAAGGAATTCTATTCTCCCGAATTTTGATCTTTTTTGCGATGAATTCGTTTTGTTTCGACAAACGGATTCATTTTTTCTAATGAATTTTATAAAAGTCGAATTGGTAGCTTCTTCGACGATGGATTCCTTTTTTCTACTTTCAAACCTCGATCGGTCTTTAGGTATAAAAATTTCTAATTAGAGAATGTGTTGACTTTGTGTTTCGTTTTCGAACCGAGATTGTTCTTTTTTGCCGGTAAAATTTCCTTGCCCGGAAATTCAGGATTCTTATAACTTCGTTTCATGCAAAGAACGATAGCTCTGGTTCGTAAAAAGGGATCTCTGGAAAACGTAGAATTGATAAGCGAAGTTCTCCCGGAACCTTCCGAAAACGAAGTACAAGTTGAGATTCATTCGATCGGTTTGAATTTTGCGGATCTTTTCGCAATTCAAGGTCTTTATAGCGCGACTCCGGAAGGGGCTTTTATTCCAGGTCTTGAATATTCCGGCGTCGTTTTATCAGTCGGTAAAAAAGTTAAAAACGTAAAGAAAAAGGATAAGATTATGGGAGTGACCCGTTTCGGCGGTTATACGTCTCATTTGAATATCGATTCTCGGTATGTTTTTAAACTCCCTTCGAAATGGAATTTTGATCAGGGCGCCGGCTTTTTAGTTCAAGGTTTGACCGCCTACTACGCATTAGTTGCTCTCGGTGATCTCCAAAAAGGTCAGACGGTTTTGATACATAGCGCCGCGGGTGGAGTTGGAATTCTCGCGAATCGAATCGCAAAAAAATTAGGAGCCTTTACGATCGGAACGATCGGTTCGCCTTCCAAAATCGAACTTCTTAAAAAAGAAGGTTATGATAAACAAATCGTACGTTCGAGTCGATTTGTAAAAGATCTCAAGGATTCTCTTTCCGGAAAAGAATTGGATTTGGTTTTGGAATGTATCGGAGGGAAAATTTTTCAAGAAAGTTACGATAGTATGGCTCCGATGGGAAGAATGATCGTATACGGCGCCGCAGATATGATGGGCGGAGGAAGTTCCGTGAACTGGCCCAGACTTGCGTATAAATATCTGACTCGTCCAAAGTTGGATCCTATGGAGATGGTTTCGGACAATAAAGCGGTGATGGGTTTTAACTTGATCTGGTTGTACGATCGGGTAGAAAAACTTACGAAAAATCTCAACGGTTTAGTAAAACTCAACCTTGCTCCTCCCCTAGTAGGGAAAACATTTCCTTTTGAAAAGATCGACGAAGCACTCAAATTTTTTCAATCGGGAACTTCAGTGGGTAAAGTCGTATTAAAAGTAATAGCAGGGTGACCGTGTAGGATTTAATCCTTTGTGTTTTTTAACGATTTTATAAAAGTTCGTACGCTTCGAAAAAACGAGTTCGGTAAGCGGTAGACTTTGCTTTACAAGAATAGGAATTCTTTCAGTTTGGAGGCAGAGTGAGCCAATCTGTTTTTTCCGAAATTTTTCATTCTTATCGAGCGACCTTTGAGAATTTTTTAAATTCTCAAACACTCTCCGCCTTATCCGAACGTTCTGCGCCGGAACTTTTTGAAGCTATGAAATACAGCCTTGTGGCAGGCGGAAAACGTCTGAGACCGGTTTTGGCTCTCGCCTCTTCCGGAGGATTTCAAGTCGATTCTAAAAACGCCTTTTTACTCGGATCGTCCTTGGAATGTATTCATACCTATTCTTTGATTCACGACGATCTTCCGAGTATGGATAACGACGACTTTAGAAGAGGAATGCCGACTCTTCACAAGAAATTTTCAGAAGCAACCGCAATTTTAGCGGGGGATGCTCTCAATTCTTTTGCTTTTTATCTTCTATCTTTTGTTGAGGCGGAGAATGGTGACGTTTCACTTTACCGCGATCTATTAGAAATTTTGCATACGGGTTCCGGCGCTCCGGGAATGGTCTCCGGACAAATTTATGATTTGCAGATGGAAAGGGAAAATTTGGTCCAACCAGGAAACTCGGAAGACCGAATCGCAAAGGTGCTCTTGACCCATCGTTTAAAAACTGGCGCTTTGATCAAGGCTTCTCTTTTGATGGGGAATCGTCTTAGAAAAGATTGGAAGGAAAGGGAGAATTCCCTTTCAAAATACGGAGAAGATCTGGGTTTGATTTTTCAGATCACCGACGATATTTTGGACGTGGAAGGAACGCAGGAATCACTCGGAAAAACTCCCGGCAAAGACTTAAAGTCGGGAAAGATCACCTATCCGGCGTTATTTGGAATGGATCGTTCTAAGGAGATGGTTCGGGAACTTCAAAAAAATCTAATTTCTCTTTCCGGAGATTTCGTTTTTACTCCGGAAGAGAAAATATTCTTCCAGGAACTTCCGATCTACATTGGCCAAAGAAAAAATTAGACTCGACCGGCTTCTTTTAAAGAAGGGTTATGCGGAGACGCTGGAAAAGGCTAGAAGTCTGATCCTTTCCGGTTCCGTTTTGATAAACGAACAGAAGATTACGA
Organism: Leptospira ainazelensis; assembly: GCF_016918785.1. GTDB lineage: Bacteria > Spirochaetota > Leptospiria > Leptospirales > Leptospiraceae > Leptospira > Leptospira ainazelensis. The sequence goes on from NZ_JAFFPT010000025.1 coordinate 159,957, forward strand.
AGGCCGGTCTCCAATTTCCCGAGAGTTCCGAAATTCGGATTTTGAACGTGATCCCTCAATACGTGAGCCGAGGAGCTTACAAACTTTTAAAAGCATTTGAAAGTTTTTCCGTAGAAGCAAAAGGAAAACTCTGTATAGATCTTGGCGCTTCTACCGGAGGATTTACCGAAGTCCTCCTTGAAAAAGGGGCTTGGAAGGTTTTTGCTTGTGATGTCGGCTACGGGCAGTTAGCCGAGAGATTACGAAATCATCCTTTCGTCGTCGTAAAAGATCGTTTTCATCTTAAGAATTTATCCGCTTTCGAGATCGGCTGGGATACTCTAAAAGAGCAGGTTCCGGATCCGAATTCTATCTTGATCGTTATGGATTTGAGTTTTATTTCTCTTCGATCCGTTTTTCCGGTTCTGAAAAAATTCAGGGAAGAAAAGTTCATTCCAAAAATTGAATGTGTTACCCTGATTAAACCTCAATTTGAGGCTGAACAGAAAGATTTAGTCAAAGGGGTTCTTCGTGATCCTAAAATTCGCTGGAAGATCGTCCGATCGATCTGTAGATTTCTCAAGGTGGAAACCGGGGCTTCCGTCTTAGGTTTGGAGTGGTCTCCGATCAAGGGGAGGGAAGGGAATAAGGAAATTCTTCTATATTGGGAATTGTAATTCGAAGACTTATTCAGTTTAAGCGGATCGTAAGTTGGGATTTTTTACGATAACTTTCGCTGATAAATTTGATTTTTACTTGAAAAATGCGGCGGACGTTACGGTTTAATTGAAAGAGACAAAATTTGATTCATTCAAATCAAATGCGAAAAATACAAAAGATCTGAAAATGAAAAATTCTAATAAATGAAGACCAACTCCTCAAAATGAGAGGACTTTTCACTAAAGTCTATTGCTATGGGCGATTTAGCCGTATCTACCGATCTACTATACGAAGTATATTAATTATTCTTAATGGATTCAAGCAGAATTTATGAACCAAAAATCAGAAAATAAAAGAGAGGAAATTCCTCCTCTCAACGGCCTGAGGGCATTTGCAATTACCGCAGTCTTTGTGTATCACTACTATTTCTATTCCGGATACACAGCTGCGAATAAAAATTCCCTTCTGGACGGGTTTATAGCCATGCTCCATCATTTTGAAGTGAATTTATTTTTTATCCTGAGCGGTTTTTTGATTTCAATGGCTCTTTGGAAAGAATGGTCTCAGAATGGGAAAATCAGATATCTGGATTTTTTCTTAAAACGAAATTACAGACTACTTCCAGTATATTATATTTTTATAACTCTTAGTTATTGGATCAATAAAGTCTCGTATTCTATGAGTCAAAAATGGGTCGCTAAAAAAGAATTATCAGTTCCGGAAAAATTAATGGCTTTAGGCGCGCTGGAAAATACGGATAATTTACTGGGAAACGCTTGGGCCGATTTCGTGCTTTTAGGAAATTATTGGCGAGGGCCTAATATCCATACTTGGTTCCTTTCCATGATCGAGCAGTTTTATCTGATATTTCCTTTCTTTTGCGGCCTTATCTTATTCAAAAAGGATTTTTTTACCAGGCAATGTATCCTTTGGGGATTATATTTAATACCCGGGTTGTTCCGAATTTGTATTTATCTTCTGCCGGATGTATTCGGAACCGATTATGAAACCTTAGTTTTTCGTCCTACCCATACGAGAGGGGACTCGATTGTGATAGGGGTAATACTCATGGATTGGGTTGTTAATCGCAAAGACCAGCTCAAAGAGTATTTATCTGGAAATTTTATAAAATATTTTCTGATCTTTTTTCCCGTATTAATTCTGGCTTTAATTAATCTCAAAGGAGATCCGATCTATTCCTTCTTTTCCGGAACTGTAAGGTTTAATTTAATCGATGTCGTTTATATCTCGATCATTTTATCCGTTATTTTTTTTCCGGACACGTTTCTTGCGAAAGGGCTGAGTTTGAAATTCTTAACTCCGATTTCCAATTTGAGTTATACGATTTATATCTGGCACTTACTGCTTTCATTGATTTCATTCGGAGTATTAAAAATCGTAGTGCCGGATCTTTTTGAAACGGGGCTTATGTTTTTCGTTCTTAGTCTTTTTCTTGGATTTCTGTTTACGCTCGGGGTTTCTTGGCTGATTTTTAGATTTATAGAAGATCCTCTGAGTCGTATTTTTAAAAAATTCTTTCCGCCGGCATCTTAATGTTTGCCCATAGGAAATCGCTTTTCGTGTTTTGACACGGAGAGAATTTTGATTGTTAAAAATCGTATCTCGAAAAATGAAAAATAAAATCAAAGATTGGGCAGTCTTTAACAAAGAATCCGAATTTGGTATTTCCGAAACCTGAGTTTTGATACGATGCCAGAATTATTAAAAAACCTATATTCCGATTCTGTTTTAAACAAAATCGCATTGTCCTTTTCTTCCGAATTTCCTTCCATTTCAGAGGAAGAATGGATTAGAAGATTCAAACAAAAAGACTGGAATCGACTCGAACTCAAACAAAGGATTCGAAGAATCGCGGAAGTAATTTCCGAAGAACTTCCGAAACCTTTTCCAAAATCTCTCAAAACGCTCCTTACGATTACGGATACGATCGAAACCAGATTCACGGGGAAAGAAATTTTTCTTTCCATTTTTCTCGGAGACGTTGTTGAAATTCTCGGAATCGAACATCCGGAAGAATCGATGATCGCTTTTGAAAGAATCACAAAACTGATTTCCTGCGAATTTTCCATTCGTCCCTTTTTGATCCGTCATCCCGAACTCACTTGGGCTAAGATGTCTGAATGGTCTCTTCATTCAGACCCGAATGTAAGAAGGTTATCATCGGAAGGAAGTCGTCCGAGGCTTCCTTGGGGGATGGGAGTTCCCGGTTTAAAAAAAGATCCCCAAAGAACGATTTCCATTCTTCAAAATTTAAAGGACGATCCGGACGAGGTTGTTCGAAGAAGTGTTGCCAATCACCTGAATGATATTTCTAAAGATCATCCCGATCTTGTCTTAGAAATTGCAGAGAGTTGGGTTGGAGCTACGAAAGAAAGGGATGCGTTGCTGAAACACGCACTTCGGGGGCTCTTAAAAAATGGAAATCAAAAAGCTCTGAAGATATTCGGATTCGGTTCGAAGGTAAATGCAAAAATTCTAAACTTAAAACTGAAATCAAAAAAGGTCAAAATCGGAGGGGAGCTTCTGTTTAGTTTTACCGCCGTTTTGGAAGAGAAAAAGAAAATGAAGCTTAGAATCGAATATAAAATCGAATACGCCAAAGCTTCCGGAAAAACCTCGAAAAAAGTTTTTCAAGTCGAGGAAAGATTTTTTGATTCAAAAAAATCCGTTGAATACGAACGAAAGCAGTCCTTTAAACAGATGACCACCCGAGTTCACATTCCCGGGAAACATTCTCTGGAGATTCATATCAACGGAGAGGCGAAAGCAAAAGTTGACTTTCAGGTTATCCGTTGATTCCGAAAAAATCTCTCGGAAATTTTTAGGCATTGAATTTACGAAAACTAAAATAGATCTTTTGCGCTTTGAGAATTCAATTCTAAAATTTATGCGATATTACCCTTAGAATTCGGATGAAATTTTATCTCTTCCAGGATTCAAGGAATTGATAGAGCGAGTGTATGCAAAAATTATAAAGTATTCTCATTCTGTTGGTCTCAGCAAAGTTATTTGCAGAAACGAGGCAAATTATAGAAGGACGAATTTTTTGGTATCCGGTCGATGAGCTTCATTCTGCAAAGTTTACGTTTGTTCAAGAATTCTACGCTAATAAAACGCCGTAGAGGAGGATCAGAATTCCGATAAGATTGGTCGTAACTCCGATCGCTCCTAAAGATTTTCCTAAAATCGGGTTTTCTTGAAATTCATCCTTAATTCCTTGGAGCCAGTTTGCGGTATCTTTGAGCGCAAGAAAGAGCGAAGAGATCGCGAAAAAGGCCGCTCCAATCAGTCCTAAGTTTTCGGACAAGTTTGCATAACGAAAGGCGATCAGCAATCCCAAAAGCATCGCGCCCTGCATAAGAGATCCGATATGTGCGGCTTGCAGATAACGAGAAGGAAATTCGGCCTTTTTTCTTGCGAGCGCGTAAGGAAAACCGGTAAGACTGCCATAGGCTAAATTCAAAACTCCGGCTAGGATGAGAATCTTTTCGGAAAGAAGCATGAGACACCTCGTTAACGAAAGAAAATAGCAAACAACGTCGATTTAGTCTATTCATAAATTTTAAAGAAGATTCTAAATCCTTGAGTCTGTTTCTTAAAATTTAAACGGAAGTCGCGACCGAATGGTAAGAAAAACCACTTCTTTCGAAGAAATCGATCTCACGCATACCCAATCAAAGGAAGTCCAAGTTTGAAATAAACACCGGTTCCATTTTTTGACGAACCGGGAGATCGAAAAATAGATTCAGGAATTTGAGATTGTGTAGAGGGAAAGGGTAGCGGTTCATCAGAAAGAATCTTAACTTTTTCGATTTAAATAAAAAAAACCCCGCCGTTTCCGACAGGGTCTTAATAAAAAGAAAAAATAAGAATTCGATTCTCTTACTTTTTCTTACCTTTTACGGGAGCTGCGTCAAAAGTAGGAATGGACTTAGCGTCGTCTTCGACAAAATCCAAATATCCATTTTGTTTCAATTCCTCAACGTCTTCCACCGATAGATCGAGATCGTCTAAGACAAGATTCGCATCGGTCAATAGTTGACCGAACGTCTCTGCATCGAAACGATTCATGATTTTGTCGGATGTGAAGTAAGGTTTTAGAGCTTTCGCTTCTGCATACTTATCTTCAGTATTTTCTCCAATTCCCGGTATGAAAAATGTCATATAGGAAATATAGGCGTTAAGAAGATTGGATGGGTTTAAGTAGTCCACTTCTTCAGCAGGAATTACTTTTTCTACGGTTGCTTTTGATAGAACAGACCGAGCTTTTTCCGCCCTGCTTGAAAGTTTTCTGCTTTGTTTAAGAATTTGAATAGATCCGAATATGGAGTCACCCGTAAAAGAATAAACGAAAAGATTAAGAGGCATTAATATAATGTCCCCT
>NZ_JAFFPT010000025.1:170000-311138 GCF_016918785.1 Leptospira ainazelensis
TTCGAGGCGGAGCTTTCAAACCTCGGACTCGTCCTACCGATTGGAGAGGACTTGGTTGGGAAGGAATCGCGATGATGGATAAGGTGAAGGCCGAGACCGGTCTTCCTTACGTAACCGAAGTGATGGATCATACGATGGCCGAAGAAGTTGCAAAACACGCGGACATGATTCAGATCGGAACGAGAAACGCGCAGGACTTCGAACTTCTGGAAGCTGTGGGAAGAACGGGAAAACCGGTCATTCTCAAACGCGGATTCGGAAACGAAGCGGTAGAATGGTTTTCAGCCGCTGAATACATTGCTAATCAAGGAAATTTGAATATAGTTCTTTGTGAAAGAGGAGTAAAAACTCTTTTTATCAAGGAAGGATATTGCAGAAATACTCCGGACTTAAACGTGATCACTCATGTGAAAAATCAGACGATTCTTCCCGTGATCTACGATCCTTCCCACGTTGCGGGAGACGATAAGATCGTGATCGCCAATCTTCTGGCATCGCTTCCGTTTAATCCGGACGGTTCCATCACGGAAACCCTTCACGTGGAAGAATTCAGAAAGGAACAGATGTGCGACGCGGCTCAGGCTTTGTTGATGAGCGTCTATGAGAAAGCGGTTCAGTCTATTTTGAAATACGAAGAAGTGATTCGTCCGATTACGGATGACGTGGATTCTTACTTTATGAAAAGAAAGTCGGGTAAGTAAAAAAAAAGTAACGAACAAACTATACCTAAAGGCGTGGAAAAGTTTCTAAAGTAAAAACCGTTTGAAGTCGAAGGCTTTTGACGATCTTTACAACAACGACAAGGCGATCTTGGAATCTTCCGGATCGCCTTTTTGATTAAAACCTTCACGTCGCGATTTCCAACTAAACTTATCACGTATTATTTTTCGGGCGTGTCTCTTCGCTTTCGCTCGAGCCGCGTGTCTACAGGCTCGCGGATTGCCGCTCGTCCTCTTCGAGGACGCTTCGCGCCTTCCGACCCGCTCACGCGTTTTAGTTCCTTTTTACGACGAAGTTTTGTGGGAACTCCTTTTTTTGACTTATCTGTAAAACAAGTACCGGAACACCGGCAATTTTGGGTCGAGGACTGGATCTATAAAAACAATGAATGTAGGAATTCTAACAATTTGATCCGGAAAACGCATTCTGTATTTTTAAAGTAGAATGTTCGAGAAAGTTTTCGGAATTCCGACCCAAAATTAAACTTTTTCATTCGAAATCGATTTCAATTCAAAAATGTATGGCTTTTAACGTTTCGTCCCATTCGTTTGATTTTGAATCAATTATTGTCGGATGAGTTTTATTTAAAGAGGATTTGATTCTTTGGAAAATATCCCCTAAACACCATTTAGAAGCGAACAGCCCTTGGCGGATGAAAGAGCGATCTCAATTGGTACGACAAATTAGAAGGTTTAGAATTTTTGTTATACACGGTCTAAAAATAAGATAAATTGTTCTTTAGAAAATTATAATGAATATAGGAGTTCCCACGCTTTTAATGATTGGGACAAGTTCTAACTGAATTTTTGTGAGCTTTATTTCAACGAAAGAATCGTAAAAAATTATTTCCGATAATACCTAAGAAGATGTTTGTCGATTATCTTCTCGAAACGAAATTTTGAACTATTCAAAGTATTACTGAATTTCAAACTTCTTCTTCAATTCCTCTCTTGTGGATTCCCAAGTCGCCGGAGTTTTGAGACTTAACTCATAAGAAGCGCCGGAATCTCCGGATTTTAATTTTTGTTCCGCATCCGTTACAAGAGCTCTCAGATCTTCCAACCCAAAGTTAGCGGAAACACCTTTGGTTTGATGTAGTTCGGCCTGGAGATCGGATTCTTTTTTTTCTTCCGTAAACCGAACGATGTTCTTAATACGAACTTCCATATTGGAGAGTAAGGATTCCACCATTTCTTTCAACCAAGCGGCTTCTTCCTCGTCGTCTCCCTGTTTCAGAGAATCCAGTCTGTTCCAGTCCACAAGCATGGTTGCAACCTCTCTCCAACTATTCGATTTTTTTAAGATTCGGCAAGCTACTTTTCAATGAAACTTCCGTCAGTTCAAGGCATCTTTTAAAAGCTTGAACAAAAAAGCCGAGTCGATTTTTGTATTTTAGAACCGAAGTGAGGTCTAAATGAAAATTCATCCGACTGCGATTATCGACTCGAGAGCGGAATTACACGAATCCGTAGAGGTCGGTCCTTATTCCATCATAGAAGGACATGTTTCCATTCAAGAAGGAACCGTGATAGAAAATCACGTAAAAATTTGCGCGGGGAGTGAAATCGGAAAATTCAACCGATTTCATCAAGGCGCGGTCATTGGAGTTATGCCGCAAGATCTGGGTTTTAATCAACAACTCCTTACAAAAACGATCATCGGCGATCACAACATCTTTAGAGAATACGCAAATATCCATAAGGGAACCAAGGAAGATTCTCCAACCGTTATCGGAAATAAAAATTATTTTATGGGGAATTCTCACGTAGGTCACGACTGCATTTTAGGAAATAGTAACATTCTTACCCATGGTTGTGTGTTAGCCGGTCACGTGACTCTCGGAAATTTTTCTTTTATTTCCGGTTTAGCCGCCGTCCATCAGTTTTGTTTTGTCGGAGATTACGCCATGGTCGCGGGTCTTGCAAAGGTAGTTCAGGATGTTCCGCCTTATTCTACGGTCGATGGAAATCCGAGTACTGTTGTCGGATTAAATAGTGTGGGAATGAAACGTGCCGGATTCTCACCCGAAGTTAGAAACGCTATCAAACACGCATACAAGGTAATTTATCATTCTAAACTGACGACTAAAAAGGCTTTGGAAGAATTGGAAGCGTCCGGAGATTTGATCGAACCGGTTAAGTATATTATAAAATTCTTTAAAGATAGCGACCGGGGAGTTACGGATCACAGGTGAGAATCTTAGTTACAGGAGGCGCCGGGTATATAGGAAGTCACGTCGTTGCGCTTCTTCTTGAAAAGAAACATGATCTTTTGATCGTAGACAATTTGGAAAAGGGAAACAAAGCAAATTTGTTTCCCGGCGTCGAACTGATTGAGGGAAATATTCAAGACGAAACGGTTTTGGAAAAGGCTTTTTCAAAACCGGTCGATGCGGTTTTTCATTTCGCGGCTTGGAAGGCGGCCGGTGAGTCCATGACCGATCCTTCGAAATACGCTTTGAATAATATCAACGGCACCATAAAACTTCTCACGTTTATGGAAAAAGCAGGAACGAAAAAAATTATCTTTTCTTCCTCGGCCGCCGTTTACGGAGCTCCGAAATACCTTCCCATTGATGAAAAACATCCCCTTCATCCGGAAAATTACTACGGTTATACGAAATTAGCCATCGAGGAGAATCTGAAGTGGTTTGATTCTTTGAAAGGATTTCGTTTTGCCGCGTTGCGTTATTTTAATGCGGCTGGTTATGATCCGAAAGGAAGAGTGAGGGGACTGGAAAGAACTCCTGCAAATCTTCTTCCCATCATCATGGAAGCCGCTTCGGGAATGAGAAAAGATTTCGAAGTTTTCGGAACCGATTATGAAACACCGGATGGAAGTTGTATTCGAGATTATATTCATGTGAGTGATCTTGCAAAGGCTCACGTTTTGAGTTTGGAATATTTGGATTCCGAAAAAAAATCCCTTACAGTCAATTTAGGATCGGAAAACGGATATTCGGTTCTGGAAATGATTCGTCTGGCGGAAGAAGTGGTCGGAAAACCGATCGCTCATAGGATCTCGGGAAGAAGAGCGGGGGATCCGGCGGAGTTGCTGGCTTCTTCCGGTGTCGCCAAAGAGCTGTTAAAGTGGTCTCCCGAATACAGCGAGGCGAAAATTCTCCTCAAAACAATGTGGGACGTTTATCAAAACCCGGCTTAACGGATCGATCTGCACTCCGGATTAACCGAGGTCACAAATTCCAATGGGAGGGTCTCCAAAAATTCTCCTCCCGAAAATTTTCCCTTAAACTGAATTTTTCCTTCTTTGAAAAGACGCACCCAGTCGTCTTGTAATTTGTTTGCGATCGGCGCGTAAGACCAATGCCATTTCTCTTCGTTGTAACCTTTGTTCGCTCTGGAATTCTTCGGTGAATATGGCTGACAAAAACCAAAACGTTTTGCATTCTTTTGCATCCAGATATAAAACTTTTCTCCCTTACCTCCTTTTTCAAAATAAGAATTTTCTAATGCGTTGAGATCCACGTCGGTTCCCCAATGATGTCTTGACGTTCCGGGTGCGCTGGAGAATTCTAAGATGAGAAAAATAATTTCTTGAGGAGTTTTTCCTTGGATCGAAACTCTCATTTTTCTTTTACCCGTATACTTTTCTTCCCAGATTCCTTTTTGATCTTTGAAAGAACGGAATGCGGAAACGATAAACGGTTTTTGTTTTTCTTCCGGATTCTCTCTTTGATACGATTGAAAGAGTTCTAAAAGTTTTTCTAAAACTTCTTTTCTTAGATAATGAACTCGAGATTCTCCGGGATTGGAATAGGAGGTCAGAGTCGATTCCTGTTTAAAGTCCCCGAGGACATAGGATTCGTTAGAAACGCCGCCGGGTAGGTTTCCAGTTTGAGAAAAAAGAGGATTTTGTATAACTAAGATCGCAACGATGGAAATTAGAATTTTCATGGCTGGTTGTCAGAATGGAAAATTCGGACTTCTCTGCAATGGGTTTTTTTGAAGGATCGGATGGCGAAAAGGCCTTTGAAAAATGGATTTTCTGCGGAGTTCCGTCCAAAATCGAAGCTGCTCATTCTCAGTCGTTTGGAATCTAAATTAAACCTTGGAACTTTTTGTAGGAGCTCCTATGGGTTACGCTCTTTTGGAGTTTGTCAGAGTCTTTTTACGATCGGATGGACTCAAAAAATCGAAGTCTTTCCACGGAGTTCCGTCCAAAATCGATCTCTGCCGAACAACCCTCCTTCCCATTTGCGGAGAGTTCATTCCGGAAAACGCTATCCTTATAAATTAGGACATGGTTTTTAGGAAAAAAAATTTCAGGGAGATTCTTTCCAATGAAAAAGTGGTTCATCACGTCCTTGATTCCTTTTCTGTTTCTTACGAATTGTTACCTTTTCGATACGATCGGACTTACCATTCCGGACACGGTTTCCGGAAGTGAAGCGAAGAATCAAATTCTTACGAGCGCCTTGATTGGCGCGGTTGCGGTTCCGGATTCTACGGCAGTCATAGCGATTATCGCTCCGCAGTTGGCAAAAGTCGACGAGGATCGTTACTACAAAAAAGTGGACGTAGATAATTGTGCAAGTTCGGCGCTTTTGATAAACGTTCTTACCATCAACGTCGGTGGATTTAACTGTAACTTAGAGCCAAGAGAGTATGTTCTCTGGTATGTTTACTAAAGAGATTTTTTTCATGAAAGACGGTCTAAGATCGTCTTTCATGAGATCAATTCGAAAATAACAATCTTCCTTCGCTAAACCTTCCTCGAATTTCTTCCTTCTCCAAGTCTCCCGGATTTCCGAACAATGCAGCATCTTCTCTTGTGAGTTCTATAAGTTTAGAATCCTCTCTTAGATCGGCGATTCTGAAATCAGGAAGACCACTCTGACGAACTCCCAATAATTCTCCGGGGCCTCGCAGTTGGAGATCGATTTCGGATAACGCGAATCCGTCCGAAAGATTTACCATAGCATCCAATCTCACCCTTGCGTCGTCGGTAACTTTAGAATCCGTCATCAAAATACAAAAACTTTCCTGATCTCCGCGCCCGACGCGGCCTCTGAGCTGATGAAGTTGTGAAATCCCGAATCGATCCGCGTGTTCGATCATCATTACGGTAGAATTCGGAACGTCGATTCCAACTTCGATGACCGTCGTCGATACGAGAATTTGGATTCTGTTTTTGGAGAATTCTTTCATCACTCGATCTTTTTCTTCGGTGTCCATTTTGCCGTGAACGAGTCCTACTTGAAAGTCAGGAAAAATTTCGTGTTTGAGTTGTTCGTAGGCTTCGATACAGGATTTGAGATCGACCTTTTCCGATTCTTCGACCAATGGATAAACGATATAACACTGTCTTCCGGAAGAAACGTATTTGCGGATGGATTTGTAAACTCCGTCTCTTCTGTCTTCTTGAAACCATTTTGTCTGGATCGGCATTCTTCCTTTCGGTTTCGATTTGATCGTAAGTAAATCCAAATCGCCGTAGAGGGTGAGACAAAGTGTTCGAGGAATCGGAGTCGCGGTCATCGCAAGAATATCCGGATTTTTTCCTTTCGAACGGAGCGCTTCCCTTTGATCGACCCCGAACTTGTGTTGTTCGTCAATGATGACAAGACCGAGATCTAAGAATTCAACGTCTTCGGAAAAAACGCTGTGGGTGCCGATGACGAATAACGTGTCCCCTTTTTTAATCCGATAGAGTTTTTCATAACGATTTTTCTTGGGTTCCTTTCCCACAAGAAGTTCGATTCCCAAAAAAGGCATGTTCCCTAAAAAGGCTAGAATCGTTTGGTAGTGTTGTCTCGCGAGAATTTCCGTGGGAGCCACCATACAAACTTGGATTTGATTGTCCAAATAACGAAGCGCTGTCAAAAGAGCGACTAACGTTTTACCGGAGCCGACGTCGCCTTGTAATAAGACCGCCGCCGGCTGTTCTTTTGCGGTTAATTCTTGGATTTTCCGAATCGCGGTTTCCTGATCTTCCGTGAGCTGGAACGGAAGATTTTTGCGAACCGAAAGAGCGGTTTTAGAATCGGGCAAAGGCCAAAGAATCCGTTTGATCTTTTCTCTTTCTTTCTTTTTGTGTTCTATAAGAAGATTGAAATAAAATAATTCCTCGTATTTGAGTCTGTATCTCGCTTTTTCCAACGCGTCTTCATCCGTCGGAAAATGAATTTCGCGATAGGATTCTTCTCTGGCAATTAGTTCCCTTTTCTGAACGATTTGTTTGGGGAGAATTTCCGGAATTCTATCTTTCAATTTTTCCAATGCTAGATAAAGAATTTTTCGAAATCCTCTCGAATCCAATCCTTCCGATTTCAGCGCTTCGCCCGAAGGATACAAAGGAATGATTCTTCCCGCGTGAATCATCTCCGGAAGTTCTGCGATTTCTTCCTCCGTTTCTTTAGGAGCCTCTTTTTTTTGGGAAGATGTAGAGCTTACGGTATAAGTAGGTTTGATCGCGCTCGTAAGAATTTCATAATCCGGATGAATGAGTTGAAAACCTCGAAAGAATTCCAGTTTTCCAGTCGCCACAACCGTCGTACCCGGTTGAAAAATTCTTTGAAAAAAATTCACACCTCGAAAAAAAACCAAAGAGATCCTTTCGTTGTTCCTGGTCTTCGCGCCGACTACGAGTCTTGATTTTTTTCCATGCGCTAGATACGCGTCCACTACTTCCAAAATTAAAGTCACCGTTTCGCCCGTTTTTAAGAGAACGTTGTCTGTTAGATTTCGATCCAGATATCTTCTTGGAAAAAAGTTGAGGAGATCTTGTAAAGTATGAATGCCGATGGACGCGAGGGCTCCCGCCTTCGAAGGTCCGATTCCTTTGATCACGGTGATCGGAGAAAGAAGCGCCGAGGTTCCGTTTGTATTTTCCGTTTTAGAGACCGAGTTCTTCATCCTTTACTTGTGCCGGAGTCCATTCCGGATCTTGATTTTGAGAATCCGTCCTTTGTTTTTCTTCGGGTGATTCTTCGCCTAAACCCAGATAACAGTATCTGCAACCGTAGATTCTCGCATGTCTTTTGATTCCGGGAGACGGAGGTTCAGAAATGATTGCGTATAAATATTCCGTTTTTTGCAAGTATTTTCCGCAGACGGGACAAATTCTCGGCTTCGGCAGATTCGAATCCCAATTCTTGCCGTAAACTTTTTTCGGATCTCCGTATTCTTTCGAAACTCCGTTTTCTTGATCGCGTTTTTTCTCGGCTTTGTCGATTCGTTTCGTGTCCACCGAGTAGAGAAGGTGGAAAAAAATCGCGGCCACTCCCAAGCAGAGCATAACGGTAAAAAAGCCGATCATTGTTTTAGATAGTCCTTAATTTTCGCGGCCATTCCCGGAGGAAGGCCGATTCCCTTATCCTGAAGTCGATGCGAATATTTATGAAATGAATACGTGTGTTGGGAAGTTTGGACGATTCCGTTAAAACAGTTTTCGATCGACTCCGCAAGGGCTTCGCTCAAAGGAATGTTTTCTCCGATTTCTTTTTCATACTTTCTCAGAAGTTTTCGATTTACTCCTCTGCAGATCGAACGATAAAAACAAAATCGTATTACCAATTCCGAATCCGATTGTCCCGCTCGAATGTCGGCTTCCAATTGATTGAGATTGATACAATCGACGATTTCCAGTTTATAAGCGTCGGTGCTGTGTTCGTATGTGACAAGATTCATAAACAAGTGTTTGAAAAGAGCGATCTTATAACAATCTTCCATTCCGCACTCGCCCATTTTCGTATTTTCACATCGAGTGTACATCACAATATCGGTATCCGATTCTGCCGTAGCCTGACCGAAGTTGAGAGAACCTAAGATGTCGAAGGCAACGATGTCGCCTCCATAGTTGATCAATTTGGAGAATTTTTTGAAGTCTTCGATTCTTTCTCTGGAGATATTAGTTTCGTGGGAACGGAAATAACGTTTGAGCCCGGTAAATTTTTGAATGGTGGGATTGTTTTTAAAAGCTGGAATTGTCATTTTAGATTCTCACAAAATCTTCCGCCGACACCTCCGAATCCTGACTTACAAACTTAACCTCTGGAGAATTCCCGCTGCAATCAACTTCCATTAACAGGCGAATTTTGTGGTCCACCAGTCTATTCAATTTAACGGTTTCTACAAGCCCATTTTCTAAAAATATTTCCGAATAAAATCCGCCGGGTTGAAAGCCGAATACGGAATCCACTGCTCCAAAATTAGAAGGATTTAAGAATACGGTCTTTCCCTTTTTTACGATACCTTGGTCTTCGTGAACGTGACCGGAAACAACAAGAGAGGGAGAATAGTCGTCCAAATATCTTCGTATTCCCTGAGAACCTACGTTTCCGTAATTCGGAATCTTATCCAAAAAGCCGTAAGGCGGGTTGTGAATCACAACGATGTCCGGTTGTTCTTCTTTGAAAAAATCTTCGGGTTCGCTATAATTTTTTCCGTTGCGGGTGTACTCGTGAAATTTGACCGCTAACTTTTCAGGAATTCCCGAAGTAAGAATCGGAGCTCCTCCGTAACCGGCGAATTTATAACCGTCTTGTTCGAAGGTTTTTCTATGAATGTCCCTTTCATACAGAGCGCTGTATTGAAGATCGATATCGTAATTACCGGGAAGAACTCTCACCGGAGCAGTCGCATATTTTTGAATGATGATTTCTATGAGCTCGTATTTTTCCTTCATCGTTTTTGCAGCTTGATGAAAGAGAGTTCTGTATTCTTTGGATTTTTCTACGATGTCTACCGGATATTTTTCGGGAAAACGAATCGCTCTTGTCGCATAATCGTATGCGTTGATTTCTTCTTTTTGATCTTTAGAGATACGATACATCTCTTCTTGAATCGTACAGAATTCTATAATTCGATCCGTACTAAAAAAGGCTTTGTAGATGATGTCTCCGGAAAAGAGATATAGATCGGCGGTTGTCTGCTGAAGAATTTCCTTCAAGCCGCGAAGACCGTCGTGGATATCTGTCAGGTAAATGATTTTCATTTCTATCGATCCAGAGATTGTACCGTCTCTTTTTCGCTACAGTCTCTTAACAAAAAGAGAACCCGGTACACTCAGTTTAGGAACTGGTTGTGAAATGTCCAACCTTTCTAATGATTAGTCTCTCCACAAGAGGAGAAGGGAATCCTCATTTTCGGAAATCGGCTCGATTCTTATATATTCGGGACCAAAAAAATCCAAAAGCGGTTTGAGAATCGTTCCTGACTTTACAAAGAGAAAGACGTTTCCCTTTTCTGGAATCACCTTTTGGATCGTAATTTTTCCGGCGAGATCCGGAATCTCCGAAAGAAACGTGTCCATGTTGACCGTGATCACGTTACGAACGCCTGTTAGTCTAAGAATTTCCGGAATCTCTTCGACGATCGTTTCTAAAATGAGTCTTCTATGAAACTGAAAGATTTTTGAAAAGATACGAATCGGATCGACCTTTCGAGGAGTATGGCTGAAAAGACGAAAGGATTGAATTTGAAGACGGACTTGATTCTGAACCACACGAACCGGTGTGAGAGTAACGTTGTAGTCGACTGAATCCGTTTTTAAAAATTTCGACCAGAACAATCCTTGGATCGAAAAATGTCCGGTTAAAATGAGAACCCCGTTTCCCGAATCGAATTCGAGGGATTCCAGCGGATCTTGGGATTCTTCAATTTTCTTTTTTAAAATTTTATTCAAAGAATGGAGTTTGAGAGTAATTTTATAATTGCTCTTTTGACTTTCTTTTTCCAAAGAAAATCCGGTAAAAAGATCGAGAGGGTTGAAGCCTATGAGTTTCCTCAAATTGAGCATGGGAGATCAAAAATAGTTTGCGGGTAAAGAAGAGTAAACTAAATTATTGATTCCAAGTCGGGAATGATTCTTTAGAACCGATCGGGGAAAGAATTTTTTTCGACTTGATATCGTTATTGAGGAGCTTTCATGAAAATCGGAGTTATCGGATCGGGAAGTTTTGGTACTGCCTTAGGAAGTTTACTGGCTGATAAAGGTTACGACGTTACGCTCTGGTGCAGAAACGATTCTCAGGTTGAAAGTATCAACCGTGATCATATCAATAACAAACACCTTCCAACGTTTGTTCTTCCGGAAAAATTAGTAGCGAGCAAGGATCTTAAAATGGTCGTTCAAGGAAAAGATATGATCGTTTCTTCTCCTCCTTCACACGCGCTTACCGAAATTTTGAGAGAGATAAAAGAATATCTTCCGGAAAAAGTTCCTATTGTTTCCGCGAGTAAGGGAATTGAAAACGGAACCTTACGTCTTGTCTCGGAAATTTTCGAATCGGAACTTCCGGGAAAATATCACGCTTATCTTTCTTATCTTTCAGGGCCTTCTTTCGCAAAAGAAATCATACAAAAGGTTCCCACGATCGTTAGTATCGCTTCCAAGAACGAAGCCACTGCGCGTAAGGTTCAGGAAATCTTTAGCTTCTTATATTTTAGAACGTATTGGACTCCGGATGTCGTCGGCGTTGAAGTCGGGGGCTCTTTGAAAAACGTAATTGCATTGGCTGCGGGGGTGAGCGACGGTCTCGGTTTTGGGCAAAATACTCGGGCCGCTTTAATCACGCGCGGATTGAATGAAATCACAAAGATCGGTTTAAAACTCGGCGCGGATCCGATGACGTTTCTCGGACCTTCGGGGATGGGAGATTTGATTCTTACGTGCTGCGGGGAACAATCCAGAAATCGAACCGTTGGATTTCGTTTAGGCAAAGGTGAAACACTCGAACAAATTCTTTCCAGTATGAACGAAGTCGCAGAAGGAGTGAAGACTACGCAGAGCGCGTATGAACTTTCTCAAAAATTAGGAATAGAAATGGCGATCACTAACGAAGTCTATAAAATGCTTTACGAAGGTAAGAATCCGAAAGAAGTTGTGAAAGACCTTATGAAGCGCGATTTAAAAAGAGAAGGCGTTTCAGTCTGATTTAAATTGAAGCTTCTTTCTTCTAAATTCTGTATTTTTTTTGTTTTGAGTTTTGCCGGTTTCCATTCGATAGCGGCTCAAACAAAACAAGAATTCGGATGGGCAAAAGGTTCGGACGGTTTTTCTTTTAATCTCAACGGACGAACGGTTTTCCAATCGAATACGGAAATCACATCCTTCCCTGACAGTCTAAGTCTATTAGAAAAATCTGATTTTCTTTTTTACGCCGGAGAATATTATATTCTCAACAAAGACGTTAGACGATACGAGTCGCTTTTAAAACTTACGAACAACGCGGAACCGGAGTTGGTTCTCGGCGGAATTTTATTAAGAATCCTAAAAGAACTGAATTTTAATTCGAAAGAATCCTCTCGGAGTCTTCTTTCGCAGTTCGCTAAGAACGAAAAAACTCCTTATCTCAAGGAACTTGCGGAAGGGTTTGATTCCTCCGTTTTTGAAAGGAAATCGCCGGAAAATCTAAAGTGTTCGCGTAAGAATGTATTCTATTCTCTTTGCAAAACCTTGCGTTTAAAAAAATATCTCGCGGATTTTAAGGCGGATGCAAAGTCTCACGAAAGGGAATATCTAAATTTAAACAGAACTCTGGCTCCGTTTTTGGAAGATCCCGAGCTGAAATACATTCCTTTCTTAAACAATTTTATCTTCAATATTGCGGATCAACTCGCTGAGTTGGGACTTTCCAAAGAAGCGGTCCATTTTCAGAAAATTCTTATCATCTCGGAAAATTTAAGCGGAAGAATTATCGGTTATTCCTATGAAAAACTTGCTTACTACTATTTGATCGGAGGGGATCTTGTTTCCGCCGAAAAGGTTCTGGATTATATTCTTAAATATCATCCAGATTTAAGAACTCCATATAAAAATCATCTCTACTTAAAGTTAGGCACCATTGCGTATCTAAATCAGGACTATAAGAAGTCTTTGGATTATTATCTCAATTTGGATTTTTTAGAATGGTCTTCCACGATTCTCAATCCGTTTTTGGGAGAACCGATTTCCATCAACAGCGCGAGAGATTTGATTTCCATGGCGATTTGGAGGACCAAAAGTTCGTTCAAAGCGGTCGACGCTCTCAAGTCCGTTTCCACTCCGAAAAATCTAACCGAAGACGATTTGTTTACTCGTTTGAGAATCATTCAGATTCTCATGAACGACGAACCCGAGGTCGCGGGAAAGATGGCGACCGAGATTACGTTTCTTGCACAGAGCAAAGGATGGAAGAGAGTGGAATATTCCTCCACTCTTTTGAACGGTTTTATCCATTATAAAAAGAACGATCTTCGAAAAGCGATCATAGAATTTACAAAAGCATACGGGATTTTGAAATCGGCGGATCCCGTTTATACTGAAGAATGGATTCGGTTGACCGGGCTTTTTTATTCTCATAAAGAATCGAGATCCTTGAAAACGGTGAAGGGCGCTTTGGATCAAGCGATCGCGATTACCATTCAAAGAAGACCGGACGATATGCTTTTGCAGTTGAAAAATTATCTTCCTGCGGTTTACGGAGTGAGAGAGTTTACGGACGCGGCCATCAATTACTATATCACACACGGTCACACGGTCGAACTTCTCGGATTCTTATCCAGACTGGAGCAGAAGGAAGTGATGGGGAACAATTCGTATCCGAACACGTTAGTTTCCATCATCGATACGAGTAGAAGAATTTCTTCTTTTAGGGGATTTTATCCCGGACCCAAGGAACACTTAACTTCGAGTCGATCCGAAATTCGCAAGACAGAAGTGACTCGTTTATTGGAAGAATTCGATCCGTTTCGAAATCAAGAAATCCGAAGATCTCATATTCCAGTTTTGAGCGTTTTTGTAAGGGATAAAAGAACTTATATTTTTTGGAAACCAGCAGATTCTCAGGAATTGGAGCTCAAGGAAATTCCTTCCGAGTCGGCTTCTTCGTTCACCGTACAGACGATGTTGAAATCTTTGGTGGAATCCTCTTCCAAGAACGAGAGTATGCAAATCTATCTCAACGTCGCGGGAATGGAATCGTTCGATTATCTCAAAAAAGAATTTCCGGACATCGACTTTCGGTTGTTTACAAAATTCAGCAAAAAGGAGGACAATCCGAAGATCGAAAGAGTATACGTCGGTGATTGTAAAAGCGGAGATTCTCCCGTTAAACCGAACTTCGAAAAAATCGGTTCGGCTTACTTTGAAGGGAATAAACTTTTAACCGGAAGCCATTCTATGATCGTTTGGAATTTGAAAGTGGATAACAATTCTCCTGGAAGTTTGAACGAATACGCTTGGAATTGTGGAGAAGATCAGATTCGTTTTTCGAGATTACATCGACGTTACGATTTCAGGAATACACCTCAGAGATTGCTCTTTACGAGAGATTCTTTGAGTGGAAACGGTTGGAAGGGAAGATCCGAAGACTTTTTGGATTGGGTTTCCTTTTGGATCAATTCCGGTGTGAACCGAATGTATTATATTAAATCCATCGATTTGAATTCAGAATCGGACATAAACCTTTTGGAAAAACTTTCGCAAGAAACGAACGAACCGGAAGCCTCATTCCGCGGAATTCGAATCCGAAAACATATCGAATAGTTCGAGAGAACTTATTTTATCGCTTTTTATAAACGTTGATTATAAAAAAATCTATTGTTTTTTTTCTTTTAAACGATCGACATTTTTCGCCGATCTAAGGACTCTATCCAGTAAACTCACATGGACCCCGAAGGTAGTCAGTTCTACATTCCAACAATTTCAACTTTCCGTTCTTTTTCTCTCAAAACACGGTTCATTCTAAAATCAAACAACCTTAGACTTGCTCTAATCTCAATTCTCCAAACATGGAACTAATCGGCTTTTTTATCATCATTCTATTAATATTTGCAAACGGGTTTTTCGTTTCCGCCGAGTTTGCTTTGGTTTCGATTCGCCCATCTCGTTTGGAAGAATTGATCAAGGAAAACCGTCCTCTCGCGCTTATCACAAAAAGAGCCGCTCAAAAACTAAACGATATGTTGTCCGTCTGTCAGGTCGGAATTACGGTCGCCAGTCTTCTGTTAGGTTGGGTTGGAGAGGGTTATGTTTCGAGATGGCTGACGATTCTCTTGGATATGTTCGGTTATTCCACGAGCGAGGCGACGATTCACGGTTTGGCGATCACGGTTTCGTTTACGATCATCACCTTTCTTCATATTCTTTTGGGGGAACTTCTTCCGAAAACGATTGCGATTCAGAACACGGAAAAGATTGCCCTTTTTATCAGCATCCCTTTGTTCTTTTTTTACTACGCATTTTATCCGATTACGTTTTTTCTAAACGCTCTGACTTCTCTTCTTCTTAGATGGATGGGAATTCAGGAGAATAAAAGTAGAATGATGCATTCTCCCGAAGAATTGATGATCATCATTGAAGAACAGAACAAACAAGGAAAGATCGATCAGGAAGAATTTCAAATCATTCAGAATACGTTTCAGTTTTCCGAACATCAGGCAAAGGATGTAATGACTCATCGTCTGAGTATAATCGGAATTCCTCACGAAACGACGATGGATTCTTTGATCTCGATCATCGCGGAACATCATTTTTCAAGATATCCTATCTATGAAGGAAACACCGATAAAATCATAGGAATCATCCACGTTCAGACCTATCTCACTTGGCTTTCCAATTCCAAAAAAGGAAGAAAGGAAAAAGTCACGGCGATCATGCAACCTCCTATCTTTGTTCCGGAAGGACTTTCGATCGAAAAGGTGATGCAGAAACTTCGTGAAAATAAACAACACATGGCGATCGTCATCGACGAATACGGCGGTGTTTCGGGTTTGTTGACTTTGGAAGATATCATAGAAGAAATTTTCGGACAAATCAGAGACGAGACCGACGATCATGAGACGGATCCGTTTCCCGCGCAACATTCCGATAATTTTGTAATCGACGGAGAAGCTGAACTGGACGAGCTCAAAGAGATTCTTGTCGGTGTTCAAGACGAAGAAATCAGCGATATCCGAACCATCGCGGGTTTTATTCTGGGACGTCTGGAGGATATGCCTCAGGAGGGTTCCACGATTTCTCTTCAGTCCGGAATTCTTACCGTCGAAAAGATGGAAGGGAATAAGATTCTTTCGGTACGTTTTACAAGAGGAAGTTTGAGTAACAAGGCTCAGTCTAAATAGAACCGGAAAAATATGGCTAATCCTGGAAAAGATATTTTAATCGCCGTTTCAGGAAGTATCGCGGCTTACAAAACTTGTGAGCTCGTGAGAAACCTCACTAAAGAAGGTTTTCCCGTAACCGTGATTATGACTTCTCATGCGACTGAGTTTATCGGTCCGATTACCTTTGAGGCCTTGACGGGTAAAAAAGTGAGAGTTGATGAATATGAAGAAGGGATGGCCCATATTGACGCGAAAAATTCGGCTTCCGTTATGGCTGTCGTTCCTGCTACCGCGAACATCATCGGTAAAATGGCGAACGGAATCGCGGACGATCTTGTAACCTCAACATATCTGGCTGCGAATTGTCCGGTGATTGTTGCTCCTGCGATGAATCCTTTTATGTACGCTCATCCTTCCGTTCAGAGAAATTTAAAACGTCTTTCCGAGGACGGAGTGATTTTGGCCGATCCGACGAACGGCGTCGTAGTTTGCGGCGACGAAGGATATGGAAAGTTAGCCGAAATCTCGGTCATCCAAAAGATGATCATCGATGAGTATAAAAAAATTCTTAGATAAAAGAAGAGAAATCAAAGAAAGTGGGATTTTTGAAAGCCATCATCACCTCGGGCCCTACTAGGGAATGGATCGATCCGGTGCGTTTTATCTCAAATGCTTCTTCGGGAAAGATGGGCTTCCATATTGCGGAAGCCATCGGTAAATGGATTCCGGAAGTCACTTATATTCACGGGCAAGTAATGGACCAATATAGAAGTCCTAAAGGTTCGAGAAGGATTTCTGTTGAGACTACCTCCGAGATGAAGGACGCCGTTCTTTCCGAGATTCAGGCGGATACGATCCTGGTTATGGCTGCGGCTCCGGCGGACTTCCGACCAGCGGAGAGCAAGGAATCGAAGATCAAGAAAGAAGACGGAAGCGAAGTTATTCTTTTAGAATTGGTGAAAAATCCGGACATTCTCAAAGCAGTGAGTTCCGAAATTTTGAAGAAGGAAATTCCTCGTTGTTGTTTGGTTGGTTTTGCCGCCGAAACGGATTTTCTGGAAGAACATGCGCTCGGAAAATTGAAGAGGAAGAATCTCAATTATATCATAGGGAATTATGTCGGGAAAAACGAGAAAGGTTTTGGAGAAGTTGAGACGAGTGTTGTCATCTATTCTCCCGTAGGAAAGGTGGCGGAGATTGGCCCTCTCTCTAAAGAGTCGATCTCGGAAAGAATTGTTGAATTCTTAAAAACGGATGTTTCTAAGGCCGTTGTTAGGTCGTAGGTCTACTCGAGGTCGGAAGACCGGCAAAAAAGGGTTCGATTTCCTTTTAGACAAGACCCGCTAACTTTTCCTGATCCTGCGCAAGAAGGATAACCGATTCGCAATAAGTTTCCCAGTCGGTTCTTCCCGAAGCGAAATCTAAATAAATGGATTCAAGTAAGAGAAAAAACATAAGTCACCTCTATTGATTAAGATCGAATCGAACCTGGAAATTCCTTGAGTTCTTTTTCTTGCAGAAGAGAGTAGGAGGGATCTTTTGAGTATTAGAATATGTCACCAGCCATTTCCGAATCCCGTATCCGGGGTCTAAAAGAGTCTTTAGAGTCCTCTAAAATACCATTTAGGTCGGAAGTCCGGCTTTCCGTCTTATCTTCTTTTAAGATCGGAGGAATCTCTCCTCTCCTCGTAGAGCCTGAAAATACAGAACAGCTCTTAGAAGTGATTTCTATTTTTAAGAACTCTGAACTTCCTTGGAAAATTCTTGGCGGAGGTTCGAATCTCTTGATATCAGACCATCCTGACAACTTCGTCACTCTTCGACTCTCTGGAAAATTTAAGGAATTCGATTCCTTTGGGGAAGGGAAATTTCGAATCGGATCCGCAACAAATACTACGCCGACCTTTCGACAAATTTCTCAGAGTGGTTTCACGGGCGCGGAATTTTTGAGCACGATCCCTGGCTGGACGGGTGGGGCCGTGATTCAAAACGCAGGATGTTATGGAGGTGAACTTTTCGATCTAATTCAGACCGTGGAATTCTTAAGAAATGACGAAATTCAGATCAAAAAACCAAGTGAAATCGAACACGGTTATCGGTTCACAGAATTCTTAAATAGAAAGGATTCCATCATTTTGGGAATCGAAATTCTTCTAAAGGAAGGGAATTTAGAAGAAATCGAAAAATCTTTAAGAGATAAAAGGGAGAGAAGAAATTCTTCTCAACCGGAAAATAAAAAGAGCGCCGGCTCCGTCTTTAAGAATCCCAAGATTCTTAAAGAGGACGGAAGAGAACTTAAAGCCTGGGAACTGATTGAGCATGCGGGTTTGAGAGGAGTCGCTAAAGGGGGCGCACAGATCTCTCCTGAACATTGTAATTTTATTGTGAACGTCGGAACTGCAACCGCTTCTGACGTCAATTATCTGGTTGAACTTGTCTTAGATAAAGTCTTCCAGCAAAGTGGGATTATTTTAAAGAGGGAGATCGAGTATTTTGGCGATATTCCGTGAAAAATCTTCCGGACTTCCGACCACAAAAACCTTCTGTAAAACCTCAGTCCTTCGAAGCATACATAGAAATGTCGGCTTCGTGAATGAGATCCTCTAAATTTTGAAGCGAGCCGACGGACATTCCCCAAGTAAAATGAAAAGACGGATTGTTTTCTTTGCATTTTTTTGAAAGAATTGACATCGCCTCAGGAAATCTTCCCTGAGTCTGAAGAATTTTTTCTCGATTCTCGTGCTGGACAAGGACTAAGAATTCATCGCCTCCGATTCTAAAAATTTTATCCGTTCCACGAATTACATAACGGAGAATATTCGCAAAACGACAAAGGACCTGATCTCCTGTTTTGTGACCAAAGGTGTCATTGATGATCTTAAAATCATTGAGGTCGAGGAGAGCGACGAGAGCAAGCTGATCTTCCATTCTCCTTCCCGACCATTCTTCTTTGAGATGATTGAGTTTGTTTCTATTGAAAACACCGGTAAGTGCATCTCGGAAAGCCAGAGTTTTTGTTTCTTCATATTGATTTGAATGAACCAAAGATATTGCCGTAAAATCGGCGATCGTCTGAAGGATCACTAAATCTTCCTGGGTAAATGAAGTTCCGTCGAAACGATTTACGAGTTCAATGACTCCATGAACTTGGCCTCTGAAGATCATAGGAACCGCAATGATCGTTTTCGTTTCAAATCCGGTACGATCATCAACCTTCGAGGAGAATCTTGGATCGTTCTTTGCATTTTCCACAAAGACGGGGTTTTTGGTTTCTACAACGGAGCCAGCGATTCCTTCTCCGAATTTTAAACGAATATTTTTAATTCGGTCGAGTTCAAGACCTTCTGCGATAAGAAAGAACAATTCTTCCGAACTCTCATCATATCGCATAAGGCTCCAGTTCTCAGGACTGAAGAACAATCTTACTTCTTCCATTACGGCATCCAAGATTTCCTGTTGCTCCAGAGAAGAAGTAATGATTTTTCCAATGGAAGAATACAACTTTATGAGCTCAGGTTTTGGGTCTTTTAAAGGCATAATCAATTTTTCTCTTTTAGCGAAAGGATGAATTTATTATCTTTTGAATGCGAGTTTCTATTTTATGCAATAAAACCCGTTTTTATCAAGATATTTCCTTTTCTCTCGTGGATTTTTATTCTTTTACCAATCTACAATCAATTCGAATGTTATTTGATCCCTTTTAGGGGAGAATTTTTGAATTAGACTTTGAATTCTGCATTTAGCGTTCTCCGGTCTTTTTTGGGAATTTTCTCTTTCTTCGCTTCTTTCTAATTCTAAAAGAAGAACGAAGGTTTTACACATTGACGTTCCTAAATATCTTGCTATCGATCGGAGTTCCGCCCAATCTCCTTCCTTTGGACGAAAAGAGAGCCTCTTCAGGTCTTGTGCCTTTTCTTGATACGAAGTCCTTTCTGAAGAATGAGGTCTTTGTTCCTGAAGTATTTGAGTTTTATATTCTTTTAGAAGAACTTCTAAATATTTACTTAAACTCTTATTTTTTCCGATTCTCGTTAAAACGTAGGAATAGAGTTGAAATGGAACGTAAAGATCGGCTGTAAAATTGCCGAATCTCCTGGTTTCCTTTAACCTTCTTTCATGTGAGAATTTGTTTGTCTTTAGTTTTTTTCCGCCCATACCGAGAACGGTTCCAGAGAAGTTTTCGAGAGAGCGAAATTCGGGGATTTTTTTGTGAAATTTAGGCGGAGTTCCGACTCATTTCCTAAAAAGGAAGGGCTCCTTTGCTAGAGAAAAAAAGCTCGGTTCGTGAGCTTTCCTCCGGACCTCCGACCTAAATCCCCAGAATCAACTCAATCCGATCTTCCAGACCTCGAACTCGATCCAAATACAAAGCCTCTACCGAACAGGCCAAAACTAAGCTATGCAAAAGATCCACACAAAGAGAAAGTTTTTCTTCCTTTCTCTGAATCGATTCGTTTCTCTCAAAAGCGACTTCAAGTAATCTTCTATATTGACTTCCGTATCTTTCAGTATATTCATTTTGTAAATTAACCGGGGCCGAGTAGATTAAACTAAAGGGAAGCCTCGCTTTATCAGGATATTCTTTTGCGGTCAAGGCGATGGCCCTGAAAATGGAGATAACTTCCGCGTGAAGGCCTTGGTCTCTCACGATTCTTCTTCTAATCTCATTTAGAATCAGAAGATGAGTCGCGATGAGCGCCTTTCTAAAAAGATTTTCCTTGGAATGAAAATGATGATAGATACTGGGTTGTTCCAGGCCGCACTCTTTGCTGATTTCACGTAAGGAGGTCCCATGAAATCCCTTTTTAGAAAACGCAATCGCCGCGCCCTCCAAAATTCTTTCTCGAGAATTTTTATAGTCCCTATTTAACGGATAAAGGGGACTTCCGTCTTTTCTTAACACTTGCTTCGTATCTCCGGTTTTAGAGATCTTTCTTTATATATTGATCCTAAAACGTTTTTTCAAATATCTTAATATTCGCACACTCAAACGTCAAAATTCTTTTTTAAAAACCTCGAAATAATTTCTGGTATCGTTAGGCAAAATCGATGGAGAAGGTCCAAATCCCGGATTGTTTTGATTTGGATTGTATTGACCTTTGTTTTCTTTCTTATTTTCGTTTCCTTGATAACTAACGAGCGTACTAAACAAAAGTTCAAAATTTGCTACGTTTAAAGAGGAATCTTCTAAAGTGATCTCCACCAAGAAATGATTTCCGGAACTTGTGTAATCAAACTCGTAAAAAAAGACGGGATCTGCGTAGGCGGAAAAAATCGGAGCGATCTTTTTATCTTTCTTATCACTTCTATAAATTTGAATCAGAATAGAATGAGCCGCATCGTCGTGGGCCAAACCGATTCCTAATTTGTATTTTTGGGTTCCTTCCTCTTGGATGGAAGGAAGGTGAATTTTATAAATAACCGAGTTTCCTTTAAAAACCGCGCCGTTAAACTGATGTTTTTTTTCGACGTTGTATCCTGAATCTCGAAGACTTCTTCTGACTTCTTCCAGGAAAATTCTCAACTCTCTTTTTTCTTCATTCGTTTTACCGGATACGGGTGTTCCCGCAGGAGTTTTATCTTGAGAATGGAGAAAGTAAGGTGAGTAAAAAACGGCTAAAACCGATAGAATGGGGAGAATTTTAAGTATTTTTGAAATAGATCCGTTCATTTTGTTCTCTACTTATGTAGTTTAGTCGAGGATGTACATGATGAAAAGATTTTTTTATTCATTCATATCCCTCTTTTGTTTTTTTCGATCCGACCGACATTGATAGAAGATACTATTGGGATGTAATTCTATGCAATTTAAGACTCTCTTTGCTCTCGTTTTTTTTATTTCTTTCGGGAACTGTGTTTCGAACGCAAAATACGATACTCTTTTAAAGGCTTATGAGGATTCTAAACTCGAAAATCAGAGAATTGTAAGTGAGAAAGAAGGCCTTTTTAATTCTTTAGTAGAATTAAAAAAAATCCA
This sequence comes from Leptospira ainazelensis, assembly GCF_016918785.1. Lineage (GTDB taxonomy): Bacteria > Spirochaetota > Leptospiria > Leptospirales > Leptospiraceae > Leptospira > Leptospira ainazelensis. The sequence goes on from NZ_JAFFPT010000025.1 coordinate 191,745, forward strand.
AGAAGAATCCGATAAACGGATTCGGGAATACAAAGGACTCATGGCTACCTTTCAATCCATGATCGATTCCGGTAAACTCAAGATTAAGATCATAGACGGAAGAATGGTGGTGGTTCTTTCATCCGATATTTTATTCCCCGTGGGTTCGGCGTTTTTATCTCCTTCGGGAACCTCTGCGATTCGTGAAGTGACGACGCTCCTTGCTTCCTTGGATGGAAAACGTTTTCAAATAGAAGGTCACACCGATGATACTCCGACCGGAATCAAAGGATATACGAATTGGGAATTGGCTTCTTCCAGGGCGCTCAACGTTCTCCACACAATGGTAAAAGCCGGAATGCCCGAAATAAGAATTAGCGCCGCATCCATGGGTGCGTCCAGGCCCGCGCTTCCGAATACTTCTCCCGAAAATAGATCCGCAAATCGAAGGATTGAAATCGTAATCGTTCCTGATCTTTCCAATCTTCCTGGAATGGAAGAACTGAAGAAGTATTCGAATTAGTATATTCTAAAATTTTAAATTTACACGAACGTATAAGCCCAATAAATCAGAACGAGCTGTAATGGAAGTCTTAGAAGAAGCGTCCATCTCGGAGGATCAGATTTTCTTCTCGATTGATAGTGATATAGATTGGCGGGAAATACGGCGATCAAAAGAAGAATGACACCCCATGCTCCGATTGATCTTGTTTCCGGAAACAAAAGCAGCAAACCGAGTCCGATTTCAATGAGACCGCTGATCCAAACTGCAAATTTCGGATAGGGGATGTAAGGAGGCATGATTCTCAGATAAAATTTAGGCAATACAAAGTGAAGTATTCCCGCGACGATATAGAGAAAAGCCATTGAATAAAGGCTGAAAACGATTGATTCAGGCATAATCCTTTCCTTTTAAAGTGTAAAAAGATTATAGCGGAATCTATTGAAATCAGATTTTAAAAAAAATCAAATCGTCTTTTTTTCTCGACCTCGATATCTATTTTTTGGCTTTCTAATTCTCATCTGAAAACCGCCGACTCTAAGAGAGCTGATTTGTTTTTGACGAAATTCTTCCTTACGATAGAAGTCTTTCCTTTGGAGGAACCGATTTGAATTTAAATTCATAGGCAAAATTCTCCTTTCCTGCCCTGGAATTACTCGGTCATCATAGAAAAATTCGATAAAGTACAAGAAAAAAATGACCTTTTGGATTTTTTTTTCGATTTTATTACTCAGGTTAGTCGCTCCGTCCGAAATCTTCTTTCCTCAAATTTTCGTCCAATCAGTTTATAAATCATGGATTTGAACAAACCTCTAAAGCAGGTGATGACAACGAGAATTATTACCGTAAACTTGGATGATCCGGTTTCTAGGATCGGGAAAATTTTCGACAATTTGGAATTTCATCACCTCCTCGTCATCGACGATCAAAAAAAACTGATCGGTGTGATTTCGGATCGGGACTATTTAAAAACCATCAGTCCTTTTATAGGAACGAGAATGGAACGGGTCCAAGACAATCTTACTCAAAAAAAGACCGCTTCTCAGTTGATGAGTTCTTTTTTAATCACGGCTTCGATCGATCAGACCGTCAAATACGCAATCGAGCTCATGATACGTTATAAAATTTCATGCCTTCCTGTGATGGACGATCGAGGGGAAATAGCGGGAATCGTAACATCCAAAGATATTCTAAAAGAAGCTTTGACGCTTCCTCAAGGATCAACCTCTTGATTCCGCGATTCTCAGAGAAGACAAAGCGGTTTGAGCCGTCTCCTTGCTACGAATTATAGAAATTGAATATTCAGAATAGATATTTTCCAGGGAGGCCGCCACTTTTTCCCAAGTGCAATTGAGGGCCTTTTTTCGGGCTTTAGAGGCCATTTTTTTTCTCAGGCCTTTTTGGTTGGATAAGAAACAAGACATATCGATGAATTCTTGTTTTTTTCCGAGTCCCGGTAAGAATGCGGAAGAACCGTGTTCTAAATAAGAACCGGCTGCGGCATATTGATAAGCGACTAAGGCGATTCCACTCGCCATCGCCTCCAAAACCACGTTGCCGAATGTTTCAGTCATACTCGGAAAAAGGAAAAGATCTCCCGAAGCAAAATGTTTGGCTAATTCTTCCCCTTTTTTTAAACCCGCAAAGATCAAATCCGAATTCTTTTTTTCCAAGGATTCTTTGAGAGGTCCTTCTCCGACTAAAACCATCTTTGCATTTGGATTGGTTTCCTGGATCTTACGAAAGGTTTGAATACTCAGTTCGATATTTTTTTCTGCGGCAATCCGACCCACATACAAAACTGCAAGTTGGTCCTTGGAGACTCCCCATTCTTTTCTCAAATTAGAATCTCTTTTGGAAGGATGAAATAAATCCGTGTCGATTCCTCTGGAGACGATTTGAACGTTATCATAACGTTGCTCTAAAAGTTTTTCGCCGACGTCCTTGGAAGGTGTGAGGGTTATCTTCGTTTTATTGTGCAAATTTCGAAGATATCTTTCGACGAGTTTTCCGGCGAAACCTACCCTATAGTATTGAGTGTAGGAATGAAAGTTGGTTCTAAAATCGCTTACTACCGGAATTCCTAAATCGTTTGCGGCTCTAACGGCGGACCAACCGAGAGGACCTTCGGTTACCACATGAACGATGTCCGGCCTTTCTTTTTTAAAATGTCGCTTTAATATCCTTTTGGCGGGAAATCCAAAACGCATATCGGAATACAAAGGAATTCTACAGCCTGCCATAAGAACTTCTCGATATCCTTCTCTGAAGTTATTTTGATCCCTAAGGCCTTGTCTAGGGCGAAATAAAAGAATGTCATTCCCTCTGTCTACAAGGTCGTTTACCATTTTATGGAGGGTTTTTGCGACGCCGTTTATCTCCGGATAATAAGTTTCCGTTACAAAGGCGATTCGAAAGTTTCTTTTGGGAGCGATCAGAGAATGGGAAACTTCGATCGGTTTAGGATTGGATCTCATACCCAGTATGGTACCGGGATGAGGTTGGGATTCCATTAAGGAATGATTAAATTTCGGTTACAGAATGAATTCTTAGAATGATTCGGATTGTTTCCTTTACGCGGAGTTTATCGATGAATTGAAATCGTCTCCTTATTTTTTCTTTGTCTTGGGTGTTTTCACGGATTCGTTTTTCTTTTTGGAAATTTCTTCCCATTTTTCTTTGAGCCAAACTGCGGATGCCAAAGTTTTTCCGTCCGCAAATTTTACTAAATACGGTTTTCCGGTAATGCTGGATTTAGAGCCGATGTGTTCGATAAAACCGGGTACTGTCTGAATTCTACCATCCGTTGCTTTCAACTTTCGTTCCATGTGTTCTCTCGCTTCTTTGGGATCGTGTTCGGCGCCGTTTCGAATAAATTTACATTCGCAGGATTCCAGAGAATTCATCAAAAGATTTAAATCCTTTTGAAAGTCCGAAAATTCTTCGGCCCCGATTGAAAACGATAAGAGGGAAACAAATAACCAAGTTAATTTTTTTTTCATCATTCTAATTCCTAAATGTATTTTTTAGAAAAGTATTATAATTCTTTCAATCCAAAAAGAAAACTTACGATTTAGATTATTCTTTTTTGGATAGGGTTCATTTTTTAATCCGAATTCTTACACTTTAAAATTCTATCGGGGTAAAAAGTGCGAGGTGAAAGGTTCTAAATTCATAAGTGTAACCGTTGTCTTTGAACAATGGGCCTCCGAAAGCAAGTCTAAATTTGAAATAACCGATCTTCGGAGTTTCAAAATAGAACATAAAAGAAAAGACCTGTTGTTTGCTGAAACTTATCTGAGATCTGGCAAGGTTGCCTAACGTAAGCGCTTCTAAAGGAGAATAAGTTCCGGGATTGGAAAAATATGCGTACAATGCCAACGGATCCGGACGAAGTAAACCTTTAGAAGCATAGTAGTATCCGAGCATTTCTAAATTCTTACCCGAAGAAAGATTTCCCAAGAGATAACTTACGAGCGGGTCGCCGCTCGCTGGGCTGATGTTCCCCGTTAAAAATTGAAGAGCCGAAAGATTATTTAAGAATGTGGTTCGATTGGTCGTATCCAAAAAAAAATAACCTAAACTCAATGCAGGATCTTGAAAATCCACCGAGCCGGTTATTTTTACGTTTGCCGGTCCGACCCCAAATCCAAAACGAAACGAATCCGTTCCTTCCTTTCCGACGTAAAGAATCGGAATTGCCATAGAATAAATTCCTTCCACGCGTGTGTTGAGATCTTGTTTCGTCCGATCACTGGAAGAACTGGAAGGAGATCCGCCGCCGGAAGAAGAATCGGACGAAGTCCCCGAAGGAGTATCGATCGGTTTCGGCATAAATTGATTGTCCAAGAAAAAACTGGAATTATGCAGAAGAAGATGAACTCCAATATATTCAGAAAGCTGAAAGTCTCTTGATTTTACATCCAACATCCAGGTCGCTTTTCCGGGGCCTTCTTGCGTCATCGTCGCCTCGTTTCCTTTTCCACGAATGTCAACGGTTACACTTTCTAACGTTACTCCCGGATTGATTGAAAACCATTTCGGGCCTTTTTTATCGGAACTCGGTTGTGCGTTCGTCTTATCGTCGTTCGGCGTTATGACGGGGATTTCATTTGGAGGAATCGTAGTCTCGTTAGGGGTCTGGACTAAGAACTTCGGTCCAAGATAAAGTTCCGGCGGGAAAAAAAGTTTTTTCGAATCTCCAAAGAGAGCGTTTACGCAAAATATAGATATGGCAAGATAGGAAGCGAGGATATTCTTCATAGTTTTAATATTCTAATGTGTTTCCGTGAATTCAAAAAGAAATGGAATCCAAAATGAATACGATTTGAAAAAATCATCTCCATCTCTTCAAGTCTAAAACGAATCCTTTCACCTTCCCAGTTCTTCCAGAGCGTCTTCGAGTCGATCGTCTCCCCAGAAAAGTTCTCCATTAGTGATAAAACTAGGCGCTCCGAAAATTCCGAGTTCGACGGCGCGGTCCGTCTGTTTTCGAAGGGATTGTTTTACTTCTTCATCGGATGCGTTTTTTAGAATTTTATCCGGATCCGCTCCGACTTTTTTTAAGATCGGAACCAGGACTTCCGTCCGGGAGATATCTTGGTCTTTTGCAAAATTGGCTTGAAAGGTTTCTCGGATAAAAGAAGAAATCCAAGGTTGTTTTTCGTTTGCAATCGTGATTCTGGAAGCCAAAAGTCCGTTTCTCGGAAAAACACTCGGAACCAAAAAGTCGATCCCGTATTTGCGGGCTCTTCTTTTCATATCCTTCCACATATATTTTCCTTTTGCCGGAAAAAGATTAAACGGAGAATCGTTCCAACCTTGTTCTTTAAAAATCGGACCGAGTAAAAACGGTTTCCAAACGATTTCGATCTTGGAGTTTTGAATCAACTTTTCGATTCTCATGACTGAGAGGTAAGAATAGGTGCTTGCGAACTCAAAAAAGAATTCAATTTTCTGCATATACTGAATCTCCTCGTGCGGTTAGTTTCCCTATTCAGGTTCTAACTTTGATTTAAAAAAAGCCCAAATTTCTTCGGCCGGATCCAGCTCGTAGGTCGGATTTCCCATTTTGATAAAAGGAACCTTTCGGTTTACACCCGGCCAGTTATGACCTCCGTCCACGATCTTATAGAGTCTGACCGAAGTATTTCCCTTACATTGATTGTAAGAATAGATTTCGACGCTTGTTCCGTCGTCCATGTCGTCCTTTTTTTTGATTTCGGGCTGAATGACGCAGGAGTTCCATTGGAGCCACCGATTCACTGAATCTTCCACGCTCAGAATTTCTCCTCCGTCTCTCACATAACCGCCGTAATACGGAACCGTGAAATCCTTGGTCCCGTTGATAAACGCCACGGATATATTGGACGAAGGTTCGAAGTTTCTGAGGACAAATTCAGAAATCTGAGAGGAAACGCTTACACCCGCACGAAATAGTTTTGTTCTTTCGATCAATATTCTCTGGGTCATAAAACCCCCGTTGGAATGTCCAAAGATAAACACCTTGTCCTTTGCGATCGGATGAGACTCGGAAATATGATCGATGAGTTTTTCTAAAAAATGAACGTCGTTGATCTTTTGTTTGTCGGCGGGAGTTGCTCCTCTTCCATCGGCCCAACTTCTGTCGATCCCGTCCGGATAAACGACTATAAAACCTTCTCGATCGGAGATTCGGTTGAGTTTGGAATCTTCCATAATATTTTTTCCGCTTCCGAGTCTTCCGTGAAGTCCGAATACCAAGGGAAGTTTTTCAGTTGCGGAATTTTTTTTCTCAGGTAAATGAATCCAGTAAGTTCTTTCCATTCCGTCCACGGTGATTTTTTCCAATCGAGAGCCGTCCTTTGTTTCCGTCCGAAGATTTCGCAAAAGTCTGCAGTCGGTTAGGATGGGTAGAATGAAGAATAAGAATATTATGAATTTCCAATGCGTTTTCATTTTTGTTTTTCAAATTCCTCCAAAGAATGGATCAGAGATTTTTCAAACGAAGAGGAGGGCCAATAAAATGGGGAGAATGGAATTAAAATCCAACCCCTCCATTGATCCAAGAGCAGTTCGTGCACGGATTCTTTCGAGGGTTTTCCGGATTCCGAAACCCGATACATAAGAATATGTTCGCTTCGAATATGATAAGGGAAAATACCGAGGGTCAAAAGGCTCGTGATAAGGTTGAGAAAATGAAGTCCTCGGTATTCGTATTCCGCTTCCTTTTCTTGAAGAATGATTTCTAAAAGAACTTCCGATTTTTCATTCTCTTGATAACCTTTTTCCTGAAGATTTTTTTTGATATGATTCATTTCCGCGGCGTAATAGGTAAATCCGGTGAATTCAAGACGCAAAGGTTTTCCTTTCGGAATGGAAATGGAATCTCGAATGATTTCCGGCGGATTTACGATTCCAATACAGGAAGAAAGAAAAACGATACCGAGTAAGATAAGAATTTTCTGTTTCATTTTTAATAAACCGATCTCGAATCGAGAAGAAATTTTTTCGCATAACCAGCGTAGACGAATTCCATATCCTCCCTGTCGTCGAAAGGCATCAGCAAAAGAGGAATCCAGCCGATCGCGAGGACGTTTTCAATGGAATAAGAATATTCGGCAATTTTCTGATTTCGTTTCCAGACTTTGAACAAAACCCGGTCCGAAGATTTCTGAAGGATCGGAAAGATCAGAAACGTTCTATAAGCCGCGATTCGATTGAGGAGATAGAGCGAAAATTTTCCCGGTTCCTTTTCGAGCATCCAAGAGAGAGGTTGAGAATGTTCTCCGAAAAACAAAGAAAAACGAGGCGCCTTTTCCAAGATGATTTGAATCTTAATTTCGGAGTCCGTCTTTGTATGGACTGAAAGTTTTTTAAATCTTCCGGAAAGATAAAACGTCCTCAGAATTTCGGACGCAAATTTCTTGCTGGAATCCTCTTTCCATCCGATCAATTCATAGGTAACTTCCTTGTCCACGTCGGTTTCCAACTTCGACACAACGGGCGGATCGCCGATAATAAATGTGGAGCAGGTTTGAAAGAAAAGAAAACTCAAAGAAAGAATTATTTTTCTCAACATTGAGAATAAAATGAAAAGTTTTCTTTTAAGATCAAGTCCTAAATCCGAAACGACTGCAAAGGAAGATATCGTTGATTCTCGATCCGATTCGAGTTTTTTTTCGATATCAAGATCCGTATTTTAGAAAATTCTTAAATTAAATTTCCCCAAGAGTCGATTTGGTGATCCACCGCATACAATCCCGGGTCTAATAATTTCCCTTTTTTACTTTGATCCGCCATCCCTAACGCCGCCGATGCGAGTTGTCCGATGATCGCGTCCATTCCTTCGGTAGGAACTCCGTAGAAGAGAAAGTTGATCGGACTCAAGTCGCTTAACAAAAAGAAGGTCTTTTCGATTTCCTGACCGTCTTTGTCTATGCAGAACGTTACTTTTCCACCTTGATCGATTCCGGATTGAGGATCGAGAATCCGATCGAATTCCAATCTTACCGGATAACCACCGATCTTTTTTTCATCGGAGAAGGAAAGGTCGTTGATCCACTGGATCAAGTCCGTATATTCCGCGGTTTTTGTGGAACCGGAAGAGATGAGAACTTTCGATTTGGTTCCGTTGAGGATGAGGTCTTCGAAATGTTCTTTTTTGAGAATGGAATTTCCGATCACTCCCAGAATCAAATCTCTGGAATAAAATTCTTCCTTAGGAATTTCGTCTATCGTTCTGTAGTTTCGATTTCCCGGTTTTTCCACCTTGAGATCGACTTCGATCACTTCTTGATTGGATTCGTGAAGTCTGGATTCCAGATATTTGCAGAGGAAGGTTCCGATATTTCCTTTTGCTCCAAGAATCAGAATTTTTCTGGAGGAAAGAATCAAACCTTGTCCGTTTAAGATCGTTTCGATCGCATTCAAAATGGAATACGCGACTTCTTTGGATTCTTCTTTGACTTTTTGATTGGAGACCGCGATGGAGAACGCGGGTAAAAAGAGCTTTTTATTTTTGTCCTGAACACTTTTGAGACGATCGTATCCGTTTCTCGTATGCTCTACGGTTCCGACTAACGTTTCAGTTAAGAGTTCCGCGACCGTGATTTTGGGAGCCTCTAAAGAAACCGAATATTCCCCGCAAAGAAACGAAACTTCCTTTCCGTTTAATGCGAAGTCATTGAAGAAGGGTGCGACGTAACCCCCGTCCTCCACCAAGATCACTTTTTCTTTTTTTTTGTAAGAATCCAAAAGCAGAATGAGAAACAAATGACCCGAAAGAAGTTTCATCGCATCGAAAAACCCGAGTTTTTCTTCTTCCAAACGATCAAAAAGAATTTTGAGTTTGGAGGAATCGCTGTAAAGAGGTGAAATCGAATAGTAGATCTTATTCTTTTCTCCGACCTTGAGCTGTAATCCCGACATATAAAAATGATCCGTGGGAACGTCCAGAAGAACGTCCAGATACGCAGAAGGAACAACTCCGCCGTATTTTACAAATGAGACCGTGAGATTTTGGGCCCCGAGTCTTCGAAACGCCTCGATCAAGGCGACGATCTCGGAAGTGATGTGGTGAATTAGAAAAACGTTGAGTCCGCTCAAATCGAAACTATGATTTTCGCAGTTTGCGATTCTTTCCAAAATCGGCATTCGTTTTAGATAGTGGTTGAGATCCAGGGTCGTTCTTTTTGCGTTGAAGCTGAAGTTGAGCACTCGATCCAATCGGGAAAGGTCGATGTAAACGTTTGTATCTTCGGAAAGCCGAACCTTTACGGTATATCCTTCTTTGAGGTGTTTTGTAATTTCATGATCTTCTAATATTAAGAAAATCTTTTTAAACAAAGGAAGCGTTTTATTCGGGTCCGTTTTTACGATCGATTCGGCAAAAACCTTGTCCCAAAAAAGGCTGATCTGATCCAGTTTGCCGAGAGGGGTTTTTTCGATTTGTTCGAACACTCTTGAGAAGGAACGGTTTTCTTCCGTATAAGACTTTTCGCCCCTTTGTGCGGCTGATAGAATTCCGTTGTTGATCGCTTCCGCGATCTTTGTGCTTCCGGCGATAAAAATTCTAGAACCGATATCGTCTACGATCACGTGCGGGACGGCCGTTAAATCGATGTTGGCCCGATCGTAATTCTCCACCGTGAGCCGAAAGAAAAATTCTCCCGGTTCTTTTTGATTGGGAACTCTTTCCAGGATAAATTGGTAGTCGATGTTTTCGTTCGGGCTTGCGTGATGAAACGGAAAGACAAGCGCGAAAATTCCGGAAGATTTCGGATCTTCCCCGTAAAACTCGGGATGAATTTTTTTAGCCCAAACCTGTCTCTGAAACGTTCCGAAGACGGTTCTTAAGTGATCTTGAAATTCTTCCTTAAAAAGAAGGATATCCTTCAACACTCCGGCGCGTGCGTAGATCTGAATATAACCGATGTTCATCTTCAGGAGTTCGCTGTTGATGTTCGGATTGATCTTGTAAAAGATCGTAACGTCTCCGATTCCGTTCTGCACCTGTTCGAAAACTTCTTCTCCAAGGGTTCGGGAAAGAATGGAAAGGCCGGTAAAAATTCTAAGATTGCGAAGATCCAAATCCCAGATCCCGTCCTTTCCTTCTTTGAGGACGGAACCGAGAGAAGTTTCCGATTCTCTGAGTTTGGAAGAATTAGGCATGTGTGATGACTACTTTGATCGCTTCGGGAGTATGAGCGGTCGTAAAAGCCTCGGAAAGTTTTTCCGGAGAATAAGAATGTGTGATCATATTCTTTTCCAACGCTTCGGTCACTTTTTTATTTTCCTGAAGGAGTTTTATCGCGAGGTGGAAATCGCCGCAACGAGAAGTGTGGATCGATTTTCCTAAATTCAAAAATTCTAATAGAGGATTTCCTTTGGATTCTCCTTTGAAAAGGATCGCGCTTCGAGGTCGTATTAAGGAATTCTCATGTTTTGAGTTGGGTCGAATGAGAAGATCGATTTCTTCCGCGGTTCCCGCGATTCCAAGATCAAATCTCGGAACGTGTCCTTCGAATTCCTTAGAAAGAAGAATTTTTTCCGCTTCTTCCAAACTTCCGTAATAGACTTTGAAATGAGAAGGAAGAGATATCTTCCCCACGCTCGGAGCTACATAGACGGTTTGATTGGTACGATTTTCCTTTTCCCAGTGAAAGTTTAGATTCTCCTCGCTGAATTGCAAAAGGGAAAGTTCGTCTACTACGAGTTCGGTGAGTTTTTTTACGCCGAAGACTTCTTGTCCGTTCGTGGTTTTTAGATGGAGTTCCCGTTTGGAAAGTCGAATCGCACTTTCAAATCCGGAAGTCGTGCTCGTCGTATCATAGACGATTGCAAAACGTTCTTTCAGAGATTCTAAACTTTCCTTTCTGAGATCGATCGTTTCGTCCGCGCCTAGATTGAGGGAAAGTTTTAAAAGATGATCGTGTCTTGCAAGAGCGGTGATTTTAAAATCGATTCCGGAAGAAGTTCGATAAGCGGCTAACGCGGCGATGACGAGACTTCCCAATCTTCTCGGTCCTAAAACGGCTACGTTATCTCCCTTCTTTGGTGGAGAAGCGATAACCGCCTGCAAAGATGCCGCGAAGGGTTCGATGAGAACCGCGGTCTTATCCGGAATATCGGTGAACGGTATCGCCGCATTCTGCGGAGCTAAGATATAAGGACCGAATCCTCCGGGAAGTCTGTCGATTCCGAGGACCTTTCTTTCCGGGCTGTGTGTAGGAATTCCTTCTTCGCAGAATTCATCGACGGGATCGTCGCCCCTGGCTTCGAAGGTGTCGTTGATCTCGACTACGTATTTTTGTTTGATTCCGCTTTGTGGTTCTAAGTCTTCTGCGATGACCTCGTGTCCGATGACTTGAGGCAAGGGAAAAGGAAGAAAACGTCGGGAGAGATCGGTGGAACAAACTCCGCAGAGTTTGGATTTTAGAAGTTTGTATCCCGGTCCAAGATGAAGATATTCTTTTCCGTTTCTGGAAATGTCCCAGCCCGTTTCGAGACTTCCTTCAAACTGATACTTTGCGGTTTCGAAAGAATCATCCGAACGATAGTCCATAGCATCAAATTGGATTTTCATACCTTACCCTTGTTTAGACAAAGAATTTAAGAATTACGGTCAGTGTAGAATGGCGCGGGATTCCGACAAATCCATTCTCAAGAGTTGGAGAATAGAACCCGGCCCTTTCTCCAAACCTGAAATTCTCCGGGAGAGAAATGATTCCATTCTTCGTTGGAAGTAAGAGGTTGAGTCGCGATGACCGTGACTATGTCGCCCGGTCTTGTGACTTTTCGAAAGTCCACGCTGAGGTCCGCGTCCAGAAGTCGGGCCTTTCCAAAGGGAGACTTTCTTGTGATCCAGGAAAGTTTGGTCGAGCAGAAGGCGTAGAGGTTTTTGGAATCGCTGAAGAGGAGGTTGGAGACCCCTTTTGTTCGGAGTTCCGTCACAAGTTTTAGGATGGCACGGAAAAGTTCGGCTTCGTTCCGAGGGCGATCTCGGAACTTCTTCTTGAGCTTCCCCAGGAGCCAGCAAAACGCGTATTCGGAGTCCGTACTTCCGACCGGCTTAAAATCACCGAGGGATTCTTCTTTGATTCCTTTGAATTGCCCGTTATGGGCGAAGGTCCAGTAGGAACCCCAAAATTCTCGGACAAAGGGATGGGTGTTTTTCAATTCCACCTTTCCGCGGTTTGCCTTTCGGATATGGCTGATGACGGTTTCGCTCTTGATCGGAAGTGTTCGGACGAACTCGGCGATTTTGGATTCTACCCCCGGCGCGGGGTCGTGGAAGACGCGAAGTCCTTTTTTTTCATAGAAGGCGATTCCCCAACCGTCCTTGTGAGGACCGGTCTTTCCGCCTCTCTGAACAAGTCCGGTAAGACTGAAGCTGATGTCCGTCGGAACATTGGCGCTCATACCGAGGAGTTCACACATATGTTTTCCTTTTTTATGGACAAGTTTAATATATTAGAATAATTTTCATTAAAACGAAATAATACTGTCCAGCGATTTTTTCAAGGATTCCTTGCAGAAATGAGCACGCAACTGGAAACTGAGCGGGTGATTTTGCATATAGATACAGAAACCGGCTGGAGAGGAGGGGAAAGACAACTTCTCCTCTTGGCGGAAGGCCTCAAGAAAAGAAAGATTCCTCAACTCATCCTGGGCAAACCGGGATCGGCTCTGGAAAGCCGTTGTTCCGACCACGGACTTCCCTTTGAAGCGCTTGCAATGAAGGGAGAATGGGATCTTGCGTCCGTGAAGGCGATCCGCGCGATCGTCCAGGAAAAAAAAATTCGACTGATTCATACGCACACCGCGAAGGCACATACGCTCGCGCTCTTTGCAAAATCAAAACTTCCGACAATCAAACTCGTAGTTTCCAGACGCGTAGATTTTAGTATCCGAAAAAATCTATTCTCTATCTGGAAATATAAATCCAAACGGAATGATCTCTTTCTCACAGTTTCCAATAAGATTCGTGAAATTCTTTTGAGAGACGGAGTCGATCCCGCAAAGACGGTCACCGTTCACAGTGGAATTGATTTTTCCTTTGCAAAAAAATTACCGGATCCTGCGCGTTATAAAAAAGAATTCTCGATCAAAAAAGATACGATCGTGATCGGAAACGTAGCCGCGCTCGTAGATCACAAAGATCAGAAAACTCTTCTCCATGCGATAGCAAAGATCGATCCTTCTAAGAATTTCAAACTTCTCATTTTGGGAGAAGGGGAACTCAGGAAAGAATTGGAGGACCTCGCAAGTTCATTAGGAATTTCTGATAGAGTAATTTTTACCGGTTATAGACAGGACGTTCCGGATATTCTTTCCCTTTTCGACATTTTTACTCTGACTTCCAAAGAAGAAGGACTCGGAACTTCGATCCTTGACGCGATGGCGGTCGGACTTCCCGTAGTTGCGACCAAAGGCGGAGGAATCGGAGAAATGCTGACTCACGAAAAAGGAGCCTTTCTTGCAGACGTCGGAGATTTCGAGGCTTTGGCAAAGTATTACGAAATTCTTATGGATGATTTAAAACTTAGAAAGACGTTCGGAACGTTTAACAAAGAATCCGTAAAAAGATTCTCCATCAAAAACACGATCCGTAAAACGGAACTCGCATACTATTCCTTCTTAGGGGAAGAACTTTTCGGAGCCGCAGAATGAAACGTCTTCTTATCATCGACGGACACGCCTTTGTATTTCGCGCCTATTACGCGTTTGGCGCTTCAAACCTGACCAATTCCAAAACGGGGCAACCGAGCGGGGCCACATTCGGTTTTTTTAAAATGCTTTTCAAACTTCTCCAGGACTACGCGCCGACTCACGTGGCGATGACCTTCGATCCGGGCGGCCCTCTGGAACGAGGCAAAACCTTCGAGGAATACAAGGCAAACCGCAAGCCGATGCCCGAAGACCTTCGTCCTCAAATCAAAGAAGTGATGGAAACCCTTTCCAATATCGGCTTTCGAGTCCTCAAAATAGACGGACACGAAGCGGACGATATCATCGGAACTCTCTGCGAAAACTACAAGGCCACCGCAAAAGAAATTCTGATTTTTTCGGGCGATAAGGATCTTTATCAACTATTAGAAAAGAAGAATATAAAGATGCTTCGCGGAAAAAAAGGAGTCACCGAATTTGTAGAGATCGACGCGGCTTGGGTAAAGGAAGAATTGGGGATCGACGTAAAACAAATTCCCGATTATATGGGAATTGTCGGAGACACTTCGGATAACATTCCCGGAGTCAAGGGGATCGGAGACAAAGGCGCTTCCAAACTTCTTCAAGATTACAAAACCCTGGACGGGATTTATAAGAATCTCGACAAGATCAAAAATCCTTCGATGAAGACAAAACTCTCCGAACAAAAGGAAAACGCGTATCTTTCCAAGGCTCTTGCGACGATCAAACGGGATCTCGATTTGGAGATCACCGAAAAAGACATCGAAACTCCGGATTACAAATCCGATCAGGCGATTCTCTATTTTAAATCGCAAGGTTACAACGCACTTTCCAAAGACCTCGCAAAATCGGCGGGAAAAGAAGTTCCTAAAGACGCGGACGTTGCGGAGAAAAAAGAGGACGCGCCGATTCCTGCGGGAGAAAAAGGAAATTATAAATTCATCACGACCGTGGACGAGCTTTCCAAAGTTTGCAGAGGACTTTTAAAATCTCGGATTCTCGCCGTCGATACGGAAACTACTTCACCCAATCCGGCAATGGCCGATCTTCTGGGAATTTCATTTTCCAATCAGGAAAAAACCGGATTCTACGTTTCCGTTAAGAATTCGGCTTCCTTGTTTCAGGAAAAATCTTTGACCTTGGAAGAAGTCAAAGAACATCTCGGCCCGGTTCTTGCAAGCGAAGTTCCGAAAGTCGGACAGAACATAAAGTATGATTTAATCGTATTAGAAAATCATGGTTTTGTGTTAAACAACATTCAGTTTGATACGATGTTGGCTTCGTATGTCCTTCAACCGGAAGGAAGACGTCATAATATGGACGCTCTTGCAAAAGACCTTTTGAACTACGACACGATCACTTACGACGATCTCGTCGGAACCGGAAAAAAAAAGAAAGAGCTTACGGACATCGATCCGGAACAAGTCGCGGAATATGCGGCGGAAGACGCGGATATTACGTTTCGTTTGTATCAAGTTCTTCGAAAGTCGATCAAGGATTCCGGTGTGGAGCCGATTCTCCGCGACATAGAACTTCCCCTGGTTCCGGTTTTGGCGGAAATGGAAAAACACGGAATCGCTTTGGACGTTCCTTATTTCGAAGAACTCGCGAGGGACTTCGATCGCGAGATTCGCCACTTGGAAAGTGAAATCCACAAACAAGCTGGAGCTCCGTTTAACATCGCTTCTACGAAAGAGCTTCAGAAAATTCTTTTTGACGAACTCAAACTGCGAACCGTAAAAAAAACTCAGACCGGTTATTCCACGGATCACGAGGTTTTGGAAGAATTGGTCGGCGAACATCCGATCATCGAAAAACTTTTGGAATACAGAAAATATACGAAACTCAAATCCACGTACGTGGACGCTCTTCCAAAGATGGTCAATCCGAAGACCGGAAGAATTCATACGAGTTACAATCAGACGATCGCGGCCACGGGAAGATTGTCTTCCACCGATCCAAACTTGCAAAACATTCCGATCCGGGATCGGGAAGGGCGTTTGTTAAGAAAGGGATTTGTCGCAGGTTCGAACGATTATGAAATTCTCAGCTTGGACTATTCTCAGATCGAACTTAGAATTATGGCTCACGTCTCTAAGGATCCTGCGATGTTAGAAGCCTACAATCACGGATTAGACATTCATAAAAGGACGGCGTCCGCGCTCTACGGAGTTCCGGAAAAAGAAGTCACGCCCGAAATGAGAGATAAGGCCAAGGTCGTAAACTTCTCCGTGATCTACGGAGTCACTCCTTACGGTCTGAGTCGTAATCTTAGAATTTCCCGAGACGAAGCGAAGTCGTTCATCGAACGTTATATGACACAGTATCCCGGCGTAAAAAGTTATATGGATGAGATGGTGGCATTTGCGGAGACTAACGGTTATGTTCAGACTTTGACCGGAAGACGTCGTCCGGTTGCGGACATTCACAGCACTCACAAATCGGCGAAAGAAGCCGCCAAAAGAATCGCGATCAACAGCCCGATTCAGGGAACCAGCGCGGATATGATCAAGATCGCGATGATCGCGATTCATAAAGAGATACAAAGCCGGAAATTAAAATCGAAACTGCTTTTACAAGTTCACGACGAATTGGTATTCGAGGTTCACAAAAAGGAAAAGGATGAATTCAAGGCTTCCATGAAAAAACACATGGAGACCGCGATGCCGCTTGACGTTCCGATCCTCGTAGAAGGTAAGTTCGGGGTCAACTGGGACGAAGCACATTGAACTATTCTAAGATTATTCCTATTTAAAAATTCCAATTTATTAGTCGTTCATTCCCTTATTCAGAATCGACCTTGATATAGGAACGAGCGGCTTACAGCTGGATACTATGAATAGTCCCCGCTATTTCTTCCGGCAGAGAAATTCAGAATTTCTAAATCGATCCGCATTTTCGATGTTAGTTGCTCTGTTTCCTCTGGCTTCTTGTACGATTTGGCCGATTCTTACAGTAGCCGTTTCGTCCAAATCCGGGAATTCCGATCCTTTCCCGATTCTTGCACTATTTCTTCTACTTCCAAACGGCGGCGGAGGATCCGAATCCGCCAATAACACAACTCCAATCGTTTCGACATCGACTTGCGAAACGGCGGGTTGCGCTCTCCTATTATCTTCGGTCACAAGAGGAAATTTAGGAGGTATCAGCGGCGCGGATACATTCTGTGCGAATGACGCCTTTTTGCAAGGAGCTCCCGGAGATCCGGCAGGTTATAAGGCTCTGATTATGACTGAAAATGGAACCCGAAATTTGGCTAACTCTTGGGTGCTTTATCCCAACACGGTTTATCGAAGTCTGAATAACGGAAACTTGCAAATTGCGACGACCGATGCTACAAACTTAGTTTCCGGATGGATCGGCATCAGCAATGCGCCGAATCAGGAAATCGACGCCGGCGGCTCCTTTTCCTGTGATACCTTTTTGCTTCTATATTGTGTACAAAGATGATGAAAAATATAAAAATCAAAACTTTTATACATTATATATTTATAATGTTTTTATCCGTTTCTTTTTATTTTTGTCAACACGCGAGAGTCGAACTTTCTCCGATCGTGAATCAGAAAAAGAAAACGGAGTCAAAAAAAGAACGAATTCTTCTAAAACAAAATTATTACTTAATGGGGTTACTTCCTCGTAAGATAGAATACGAGGAAGCAAACGTTTGTCCGGAAAGAGGAATCAAAGAGATTCATCAATATTCTTCTTTTGCTAATGTGGTTTTCGAACAAATAACGTTAGGAATCTATTCCCCTCGTTCATTAGAAATTTTTTGTCATTGAGACGATGTTAAGAATAAACCAAAAAAACGGAAACGATCTTTTCTTATGGGGAATCTGCATCGGATTCTTTTCCTTAATCTTGAATTGTCATCAGACCATCGTAATTCCTCTCAAATCCCCGCGTTTGGGAGAATCGATCAAGGGAGTAAAGTCCACTTCCAGAAGTTACATTCTCGGATATTTTGAAGGAAGTCATTCAAAGGCAGAGTGTTCGGAAGGAATCGAAAATTTTAGGATTTTCAGAAGTATTTCCGACTTTGTGATTCATATTCTTTTGGGCGGTATCTATGATACCAGAAGTGTGGAAGTGGAATGTTTTCGTCCAAGATTGGATTTCACATCGATTCAAAAATCGGGTTCTATGATTTTAAAAGGAGTTCATTTTAATTCGAACTCGGATCAGATTCTAAACGAGTCTCATATCATATTGGACGAGTTGTCAAAATATTTAAAAGAAAATTCAAATCTTAGAATATTGATCTTAGGTCATACGGATCTCAACGGAAATCAAAAAAGAAACGACGACCTTTCCCTGGAAAGAGCGTCCGCAACAAAGATGTTTTTGATCTCGAAAGGAATCGATTCTTCCAGAATGGAAATCAAAGGTCTCGGATCCAAGAAGCCGATGATCCGAGGTCTCGATGAACGGGCCTCCTCTCTCAATCGAAGAATTGAAATTCAAGTTTTAAAAGGAAAAGACGACGATGCCCTTTCCAAAAAGAAAATCGAATCCGAGGAGGATTCGACGGAAAACTATACAACGAGAATTATCTTTAGAAACGGAAGTATTCTGAACGGAAACATACTCAATCAAACCGCTCATACGATTCAGATGGAAAGAAAGGGAGAGATTCAGGAAATCGCAAAGGATAAGATTAGAAAAATTGAATATATTCGCAAAAAATAGACGAATCATACTTGTTTTTGTTTTGGTGATTTTATATGTTTAATCAGATTAAATTTATGATTTGGAAACGGGAGTTCTACTTCGCGTTTTTGTTTTGTCCCTCGGTTCTATTTTCTTGTACGGCTTGGCCGGTAATCACAACGTTGGTTACGTCGGAATCGAAAAGTTCCGATCAGAGTAATTCTCTACTTTTACTTCTTTCGGGGGTTGATGCAACTGTGAATCAAAATACTATTTCCAACGCAACAAATCCGGGAGTAGCGCCTTGCTCGACGACGAGTTCCGGATGTGCTTTGTTTTTATCCGGCACTACTACGGGAAACTTGGGCGGGGTTGGAGGAGCGGATGCGCGATGCGCTAACGATGCCATCGCGAGGAATGCTCCGGGAGTATCATCGGGTTCTACCTATAAGGCATTGATAATGGCCGAAAACGGAACGAGAAACTTGACGACGAATTGGATACTCTATCCGAATACTTCGTATTATTCCTTTGAAAATTCCAATCTGAGAATCGGCATCACAAATGCAAACTCCGAGCTCCCGGGCACATTCGAAAATAGCATAAATCTAATTCAGGTCATAGTTTATACCGGGATTTCCAAAGGCCCTCCTTGGGTGCCTTTTACGGGAAATACGTGTTCGTCTTGGACGATTGGGACTGGAGCGCCTAATTATGCTTTGGTGGCGGATACGTCGGCTGCAACGAGTTATATCGATAGCGGTGGGGCTTATGCATGCGATTATATATTGAATCTTTACTGTGTACAGAGATAATTATGTGTCGTAGCCTCTTTCACGCATAAAAAGGATGACGGCGTTATCGAGTTTGTCGATCTTTTCTTTATCCAAATAAAAGAAGATAGAACTTGGCGATGAAATCAATTTCACGGCTTCAATTCTTAAAACGTTTCGGTGCGGCGTTTGTCGCCGTCGCCGGATTTAAAAAAGAGTTTTTCGAATTATTTGCGAAAGAAGGTCCCCAAATGTTGCACAGAATCGTCCCCAAAACCGGAGAAACGATTCCTGCGATCGGATTAGGAACTTGGCAGACGATGGACATTTCTAGTGATTCTTCCGAACTCAAAAACTTACGAGAAGTTTGGAAAGAATTTCTGAACCACGGTGGAACCGTCGTGGATTCTTCTCCTATGTATGGAAGATCGGAAGAAACAGTTGGAGTGTTAACCTCTGAATTGCAGGAAGAATATAGAAGGAAAATATTTTATGCAACCAAGGTCTGGACCAGAGGGGAGAGCGCCGGAAAAATTCAGATCAATTCCTCGTTTCAAAAATTGAAAACCGATACGATCGATCTATTCCAAATTCATAATTTACTCGATACGCAGACTCATCTCAAAACGTTAAGTTCCTTTAAGGAAAGGGGAAAGATTCGTTACATCGGTTTGACTCATTACGTGTCTTCCGCGTTTTCCGAAATGGAAAGAATTGCGAAATCGGAACCTATAGATTTTTTGCAAGTTCCTTATTCGATCGTAACACGGGAAGCGGAAGAAAGAATTCTTCCCTTTGCCGAATCGAACGGTATTGCGGTTTTGATCAATCGTCCTTTCGAGGAAGGGGAACTTTTCCGAAGAGTTCGTGGAAAAGATCTTCCGGATTATTTCAAAGAATGGGATTGTGAAACTTTCGGACACGCTTTTTTAAAATTTATCCTTTCCCACACTGCGGTCACCTGCGCGATACCCGCGACTTCCAAACTCTCGCATTTGAAAGATAATATGAAAGCCGGTTATGGAAAAATTCCCGAGGGAAAGGATCGAGATGAATTTAGAAAAAGACTTTTGCAGGTTTTTTGACGGCCTCCTTATCCGCTTATCTTCTCTATATTCTTTTAAAAAAAAGGTTAAATCCCCTCCAGAACGCAAGCGCCCTTTTTAAGAATATGGCGGAAGGTGATTTGACCTTTGCAAAAAGGGTTTGGAAATTTCAGCGGAAAATTTACGAAGAATTACGGACCGATTCAATCTTTGATCTCCTTTCGAACTTGGAAGGGAACTAAAACCTTGTCCCATCCCCGTCGAGAAATCCGGGAATCGAATCTTGGTTTACTTACTAAGAGAAGATTCTCATGGAAAAGAATCTAAAAAAAGGAATATAACCTCATATAATGATTGTCTTTTTGATTCTTTTTTAATAGAATTCGTTTAACAATTCAAGTCGTTTTATTTTCGGTATTAGATTCAATTCTAATATCTGAAAAAATTCGACTGCGTGGAATGATCTTTGGATCTTATGCGAAACTTATGAAATGGAAAATAACTTTGTTGATTCGATTCAATGTATTTTTCTTAGTTTCCATATTGACGCTTGTATCCTGTCAATACGGTTTGGAGTCGGCTTCCACGCCTGAGTTTTCTTTGATAGGGTTGGCTCGTTCGAGCGGTTCTTCCGGCCCGATCGGTTTGTCCATCAATCAGACGAATGTTTCGGACGGATTCACATATAACTTTCAATCGGTTTTAAGCGGATTCAAATCTCCGAACGCAACAATCACAATTACAAATTCTTCGGGAAGTATGTTTGAAGTTCCTTCCGCGAACTTTATAACAATTTCCGGAACAAATTCCTCGGACTTTATTCTTACCAGCTCGCCTAACGGAACTATTGCGAATGGATCTTCGATCACAACCGAAATTTATTTTAACAGTTCTTCCTTAGGCACAAAAACGGCGATTCTTACGTTGCAACCCGGCGGGAGTTTATCCCCCATCAGTATAAACTTACAAGGGACCGGAGTAAACAATCCACCCGGTATGTCTTTGTTTTCTCAATTCGAAAATCTAACCTTTAACGATTCTTCCGGTAACGGGAATCGCGGGTTTGTTTCCGGCAATTTCGGTTCTCCATTTGTAACCGGAGTGCGCGGCAATGCGATCCGACTCGGATACGGAGCCTTTCCCACTTTTGAGTACATTTCGATTCCGGATTCCCTACCGCAAAACTTTCACTTTTCGGGAGCTCAGGCGATTTCCATCAGCGCATGGGTGCAACCGGATACGGCGAACTTAGGAACGATTTTCGATAAATCTCAAAACAACGACGCAAACCCAAACGTGATTTTTGATTTCTCCGCAAGTAACTCCGGGCTTCGTGTGGGGTCTTGGAGAGAAACCGCAGTTTCGGAAGCGGTCATCTGGCTCGGTTCCATTTCGGGGGGATGGCATCACGTAGCGTGTGTTTACAATCCCGGCGCAAATCCAAATGTGATCATGTATCTCGACTCTGTCTCGGTTCAAACAGGCAATATCGTATCCACTCCGACTGCGGCGGCAAATTCAGCGGACGCAAACATAGGAAGATTTAGAAGAGACGCGAGTCAACTTTACGTAGGTTCGATGGACGAGTTGAGAATTTATTACCAAACTGCGCTTTCGGCTTCACAAATTCAGACGATCTATAACAGTCGTTAACGGAATCAAATAGGAGTTCTCATGACTCTGGAAGAATGGAAACAATCCGGTTCTTTTTATTCGTATCAAGACTGGAAAATTTTTTTTAAAGAGGAAGGGAAGGGAAGGGAGAACGTCTTCTTCTGATCCACGGTTTTCCTACGGCCTCCCTTGACTGGGAAAAAATATGGAAACCGCTTACGAAAAAATACAAATTGATCTCCTCCGATTTGTTAGGCTTCGGATTTTCTTCGAAACCTTCGATCGACTACAGCATTTTTTTACAGGCCGATATCATCGAATCATTGTTAGCCGAAAGAGGAATTTTTGAAGTCAGTATTCTTGCACATGATTTGGGGGATACGGTAGCTCAAGAATTGTTGGCGAGATTTATCGAAAGGAAAAAATCCCAAAAAAAAGGACTCAAGATCAAACGAATGATCTTACTCAATGGAGGAATTTTCCCCGAATCCCATCGGCCACGTTTGATTCAAAAACTTTTACACAGCCCGATCGGATGGATTCTTTCCAGACTTATGAACCGAAAATCATTTCAAAAAAGTTTTTCCGCCGTCTTTGGAGCAAAGAGCAAGCCGTCTCAGGATGAGTTGGATCGGTTTTGGGATTTGGTTTCTTCCGATGGAGGAACTAAAATTGCTCACCTTTTGATTCGATATATTCAGGAAAGAAAAATCTATCGAGAGAGATGGGTAGGCGCGATTCTCAACTCGCCGATTCCGATTCGAATGATTAACGGAATGGCCGATCCGGTGAGCGGAGCGCATTTGGTGGAGCGTTACAAGGAATTATCGCCGAAAGCCGATATCGTTGAATTGAAGGAAATTGGACACTATCCGCAGGTGGAAGCTGCGAGCGCGGTATTGAAGGCGGTTTTATAATTAAACCGACATTCTTCGGAAGGCCGAGAATCATTCTTTTTGCCTAAAGGGATTCTCCTTGAAAAAAAGAGGTTCTAAAAGATCCTGATAGAATCAGGAAAAAAGGGATCGATTCCGAACGATCTTCTATTCTTTTCATGGCTAAATCGAGTTATAATAACCCCAGATTTTTTGATTTTGTTTACGATGAATTCTTATCCGCCGCTATAGACGATTCCACTTCTTCTTTTCAAGAAGGAATTCTTTTCCATTCCTTAACCAGCGAAAATATATTAGAATTATTGGATATAACCGGAATACTTCCCGAAATTCATAAAAAAGGATACGATAAGGTCCAACTTGAAATTTCGGGAATGGGCCAGGACTTTCAAAGACTCGTTTTGATTTCGGAGAAAGAAATTCTTCTCCACCTCCGATTGAGTATTCAAGAATATAGATTAGAGATCAACGATTACTTTTTTAAGGAAAAATACTTAATCATAAATTGGTTACAGACACGTCATCCGAAATCGCCGACAACGGATAAACATCGGTTGTATCCCGGACAAGACGTTCCAGGATTGGGAGTTTTTCACCAAATATCCGACTTTATAGGCTTTTTGATTCTTTCGCTTCGATTGAATGGAGCGGTGATTCGTCCGGAATATTTTCATGACGCAGTTCTATTTTCGAAAAAATTTCACTTTCTCACTCCGGATGCTCAGGCGCTTTTTCTTGCTTTGAGAAGGGACTTTAAAAACGAATCGATTCGGGGTATTTCCACGTATCTTCATTCCGGTAAGATCCAGGACCATAAAACGATCGTACAATGGAAAGCCGTTGAGATGATTTTATTTCTGGAGAAAACTTTAAACCCGTTTGTCTTTAACAAAAAGTTTGATAAAAAGGTCGGTAAAATTTTGGATTCGATCAAACTCAGTATTGTGGAATCCTGATTTTTTAGAGACAGAGGGGCGTTCGAATTTGCACGTTTCCCCGGTTGCAAAAATTAAAATTTTAATTCCCGAAAAACCTATTCTCCTTTGGAAACGATTTTTACTCGACGCTAAAAGAAAGTCGAAACCATCCTTTGCTATTTCTGAAACCGATTCCTACTTTGAATCACTTGATCCATTCCTCTAAATAAGCCCCTTCTGAATGGATCGTCGGATGGAAGTCCGGGAAAGGTCGGAACAACGGTAGTTCTATTCTTCGAGTCGACGATTGATCGGTTTTATAAAATCTGGTTAGTCCTTTGGGACTATTTTTGATTTTTTATTGATACAATGTTATGAATTGCTGAGAAAACAGCGGCGCTATGACTTTTGGATTCTTTCCTTTCCTCTTTTTGCAAAAGATTTCGTTTTATAAAAAGCTTCAAAAAAAACTTGTAATTCAAATCTGTTGAATCCAAAATCTGACTTCGTCGAATTCATAAATGGAAGCGAGAGTCAGTATGGATCACAGAAAATTTCCGAGAGTTTTTCCGGCGGCAAACGAAGTCATTGAAGTTCAATTGATGGGGCATAACTTTCTGGAAATTCTCAATGCAAAGGATATCAGCATCGGCGGCGTAGCTGTGGAAGTGCCTCACCTATTCGAAGGTTGTGATTTGCATTCTCCCATTCAAATGATTCTTACCCTTCCCGGGAGAAATCCCCTCAAACTCTCGGGAAAGGTCAAACGCAAAGTTGAGGCTCCCAAGGCCTCTCTTTTTGGCGTTGAATTCGGCTCTTTGGATGCAAAGGCGAAATATTTGATAGAAGCTTACATTCAGTCTCGCGTCCAGCTCGCTTCTTGATTTTCCAAGAATGTTTTTCATTTCGATGTCGATTTAAGAATAGAAAACCGTTTTCGATTCTTCTCCTAATTTTTTAGCGTGAGAATTTTGTTTTTTTCCATTTAACGAGCACATTGTAAAATATGAATATTATAATTCCTTAATAAATCTCATTTCAACCTTGGAGAATGAACGTTCGAAATTAGAAAAACCTCTTTGGATTTTTTCTTCGGAATCTCCAATTCCTCTTCTTTTTGATCTTTGTTGAATTCGATCACACCTCCATTCTATGATGAAATCGATATTGATTCGGAAATTTTGTTTGAAATCGTCTTAAAACATTAAAGAGATGATTTTCCGGAAATTCTAATTTTCTTACATTGCCTCCCAAAGCTCCGTTTTACTTTATCAGAAAGATCGAGATGCAAGGTTCTGCCCGGTTTTTGGTGAGAATCTTAAGTTTTCCTAAGAATTCGTTAAAAATGCTCGAAAATCTAATTCTCATTTTATTCTCCTTTTTATCACTTTTGAGTCATCGGAATTTATTTCCTATGTAATCTGAACGTAACGAGAACGAATATGATAGGGACAATCTAAAACCGAAGGATACTTCTATGGGAACAGGTTTCGTAGATAACAAGATCAAAACAGAACGAAAATTGGAAGTTCGCATTGCCGAAAACCAATTGGAGATTGAGAGAACCTTAGCGCTTCGTTACGAAGTTTTTAACCTCGAATTAGGGGAGGGGCTTCCTCAATCTGCGGCCACGCGCAAGGACAGAGACGAATACGATCTCTTCTGCGATCACCTGATCGTTGTGGATAAAAATCGCGACGATAAGATCGTTGGGACCTATCGAATTCTTCGAAGAGGCGTAGCTAAGAAGAATATAGGTTTTTATTCCGATAACGAATTTGATATCACCAAAATTTATGAGTTGGATGCGGAAACGGCGGAGATCGGAAGAAGCTGTGTTCACCCCGACTATAGAGACGGTTCCGTTATTTCTATGCTCTGGGCGGGTTTAGGAATGTATATGAAGAAACACGATGTCCGTTATCTTTTTGGCTGCGGATCGATTCATCAAACCGACGCTCAATCTGCTAACGAAGCTTTCGCGTATTTAAAAGAAAAAAACGCGCTTGCAGGAAAGGAATTCGACGTAAAACCTCTTCCGGGTTTTGAAATTCCCGGTTTCGATCCGGACTACGTTGTGGAAGACATGAAGTCGGTTCAAAAAACGATTCCTGCGTTGATCAAAGGATACGTTCGAGTGGGCTCCCTTATCTGCGGGATTCCATCTTGGGACAAGGTTTTTAAAACCATCGATTTTTTTATTCTCTTCGACGTTCGCGACATCGAATCCAAATACGGAAAACGTTTTCTCGATTAAAATTCCCTTCTCAGACTGCACCGGAACCCCCTTGACGGGAGTTCCGGCGTTTTATTAGTATCTTTTTAGGCGTTAGCCTGAAGATATCCTTCCGATGAAACAAAATGAAATAGATTTTCAGCATCCAAGTACGCGGGATCAAATTCGATTCTATTCCTTGGTGGGAATTGCCGGAATCTTAATGGTCACTGCTTATAAGCTCGGATCTCCGTCTTACTATTTAGGTTGGTTCGCTTTTTTTATCAGCGCATTTTCCGTCGCCGGGAACGATGCGGTACAAACGGTCGGTACTTTTATAGAAAGTAAAAGAACCGTTCATTGGATTCCTAAACTCGCGGTTTTAGGCGGGACCATCGCGATTATTTTCTTGGGGGCTTGGGTCTTTAACGGATCTCAGGTGCATTTCGGAAGACTGGAAAGTTTTCCAGAAGTCAGAGAATTCAACCTGATTCAGCTCCTTGCTCCGCTTATCTTAGTCATCATCACTCGGCTGAAATCTCCTATCTCGACTACGTTTTTGATCTTGGGACTTTTCGGCGGAAGCAATATCGAAAAGATGCTGACAAAGTCCTTTTTCGGTTATGGGATCGCATTCGGAGTTGCGATTCTTGTTTGGGGAATCCTCGTAAAATTGGACCCGAGAGAATACAAGGAAGATCATGTTCCCGATCCGAGAAGTGAAAAACGTTGGGCTTTGTTTCAATGGGTTTCTACGATTTATCTTTGGATCGCTTGGCTTCGTCAAGACGCGGCCAATATCGTAATCTATCTTCCGAGACAACTTTCTATTTTAGAATTCGCTCTCGCTATCTCGATGCTCATCGTCGCTCTTGGAATCATTCTTTACACGAACGGCGGAACCATACAGGAAATTGTCACTGAGAAATCGGATATTCAATGGTCTAAAGCCGCGACGATTGTCGATCTTGTTTACGGAACAATTTTGATCGTCTTTCACGAATGGAGCAAAATGCCGATGTCCACGACTTGGGTTTTTTTAGGAATGCTCGCGGGTCGTGAGATCATTCTTAACTTTATGACGTTTCGGGATTTACCGTATCTGGAAACTTTTCGCAAGGTGGGGAAAGACGTCTTGCTCGCATCGATGGGTATTGCGGTGAGCGTTTTTATTTTTATATTGGCATCCCAGATTTATCCCGAAACAGCTTCGGGTTTTTTGAAATAGCATTTCAGAATACGTCCTTGCGAAGTTGAATTAATATTTTATAAAATTATAATATACTTCTGACATTTAAATTGAGATTTGACGTATCCTTCTAACTTTTTCCGGATCGAACTCTAAGTTTGTTTTTAACTTTTTTCAAAGAGTGAATTCTTTTTTAAGAATAAAATAGGATTTTTTATTTGAGCACCGAAGTAATCGCATGAAGGAAAATTCTAAGAACCTGTTCCCAAATCTCAAAATTCACCGTATAAAAAAACACTCTGTAGGCTCGTAATCAAAACGATGGAGTTCCTACATTTTGTGAAACTCGGCGTCTCGCTTTTTCGGCGCTCCGAAAGGTTTTTGGACGAATTCTAAATTGAGTTTTCGATTGGACTGAAAGATCGGGATGAATTCTTTTTCCGACAAACGGTATCATTGAGAGAGCTTTTTCGTATTCGGATCCTTTATTTCGTGGAAGCGATGTGGGAGGAAAAACTTTTGTGTGATGGCTTTTCGATTCTAAAATTCGGTGACCGATACCGATGAGGGGCTTGGACTCAAAATCAGGTCGGAACTCCGGGAAAAAACTTTCTCAAGGACTGCTTTTCGATTCTAAAAGGTTCTAAACACAAAGGATAGAAAACCGGAGATTGACGTTAAAAGCTGGAAAAGGTCGGAACTCCGGGCAAAACTAATTCCACGGTGTCCCCTTTGTTTGGAAAACGAATCTAAATTCTTCAAAATGCAAGGGAGGACTTGTTTTTAAACTCAAAGTTTAGGTCGGAACTCCGGAGAAAACCCCGACCCCGGAAAAGGCCCGCTTCTTCAGCGAAAAAGATTGTAACGAAGAATGCAGTAAATCGCGCGAAAACCGTCTTTCCAACCGATCTTCTTCCCTTCCGCGTAGGTTCTTCCGTAGTAAGAAATTCCCACTTCAAAAATCCGAACGTCGGGAATCTTTGCGACCTTCGCGGTAATCTCGGGTTCAAAACCGAAACGATTTTCCTTGATGTCGATCGATTGAATGATTTCTCTTCGGAAGGCTTTGTAACAGGTTTCCATATCTGTAAGATTGATATTCGTAAACATATTGGAAAGGGTGGTGAGAACCATGTTTCCCAGACGATGCCAGTAATACACGACTCTGTGAGGTCTTCCGCCTAAGAATCTACTTCCAAACACGACGTCTGCCTTACCTTTGTAAATCGGATCGATCACTTCCGGAATTTCAAACGGATCGTATTCCAGGTCCGCGTCTTGAACGATCACGATATTGCCGGTCGCAGCTTTGAAACCGGTGCGAAGTGCGGCGCCCTTTCCTTGATTGACTTCGTGAAAAATAATCTGATCGGCTAACTTTTTAAAAGGAGCGGTTTGTAAAAGATCTCTGGTTCCGTCTTTGGAACAATCGTCGACGAGAATGATTTCCTTATTTTTGATCGGAACCTTTTTGACGGTTTCCAAAATATTGCGAATTGTATTTTTTTCATTATAACAAGGAATGACGATGGAAACTTTCATATTTACCCCAGACCGGTGATCTCGGCCATCCGGAAATCCCGGATAATCGTTTCAGCTCTTACAATTATTTTTTCCAGAGCGATCCCGAAAACCAAATTCTGATAGGATTCTGCGGCTTTCGGAAATTCTTTCTCATCGATTTTGATCGAGAGTGTTTCGGAAACTCGATTTTTCTCCATACAATCTTTTACGGACGTGAGAATCCCTTTGAGAGCGAGACAAACTTCTTTTAGAATATTTTGCCCGTCTTTTTCCATGGCGCTCTGATTCCCGTTTGCGTCCAGAAGGGCCTTTACGTGTTCGTTGATACGATTGGAAGGCAAACCTCTTCGGCTGATTCCCATTCTTTCAATGATCGTGATCGCGTCTTTGAAAACGGAAAACTCGGGAGTTCCCTTAAAAACATAAATCAAAGCCGGAAGTTCGGATTCGGCAAAGGAAAGAATGGCTCCGTAAAAATATCGGATTTCCGGTTTAGCGAGAGGATGAAAATCGATTCTCTGATATTTTTTGAGCCTCGCTTCCTGCTCTTCCAAGATCTTGTTGATCGTGTCCCCTTTGGCGGCTTGTTTTTTGTCTTCCAGTTCCTTGTGTTTTGCCTTTAAGGTTTCTAAGAATTGAATCTCTTCCTTTAAGAATTGGGTCAAATTCCCTTTTTGCTGGAGAATCATCATCAATCTGGATTCGAAAGCTTTCAGGTCGAAAGCTTTCGGATTCTTTTTGGAATTTTCGGAATATTCGGTTCTGAGTTTTTCGAGAACGGCTTTGATTTCGGCGCTTTGTAACGGTTCCATAGGAGATTTCTCCTATTCAGTATCGACCCATCTCTCCAAGGAAATAAGCAAAGAAGAAATATCTTCGGAACAATACAGAAGCGCGGTTCTCGAATCTCGGAACATCTGCTGCTGGTTGTAGGCGAGTTGTTTGATATGATTGTCGTTTTTTGTGTTCAGAACATTCAGAGTGTTGAGGACCATTTTTTTCAGTTTTTGAATCAGGCCCAACATCATCTCCTGCATTTCCCAGAGAGTCACCAATTTGAGTTTTTCGCTGTCCAAGGTTTTGGATTGGAGAAGCTGTTTTCTCGAAGATTCATACTTCGCGGTGTAGTAATTCACGGATCTCGGATACGTTGTCAGTTCCTTGTGGTAGTTTAGAATTTTGTCCAGTTTCTGAAAGAATTCTATATCGAATTCGCGGTTTAGATTTCCGATGATGTTTTTGTTCTCGGAAGGATCGCCCGTAATCTCGAAAATTTTAGAATTCTGAAGGTTGTTCAAAACGGAATGGATTCTTTCTTTGATCTTTGTCAGATCCGAAATTCTTTTTTCAACGATGTTTGTTTCTCCGGGAGAAGAGGAACCGAATTCGATCTTAAAGGAAGAATCTTTGGATTCTTTGTAAGAAGAAGCGGATGGGGAAGAATGTTCCATGATATTCAGATCCATTCTTCCCAGATCGAGAGTTGTGTTATCCTTTGCCTTTGTCTGATCCCAGGCCGGTTCTTGGAAGATGCTCTGTTGAACGGCGCCTTCGTTGATCATCTGCGATTCGTTAGGTTTCGGAATTTTAACCGAAGACTGTTGTTGAGTCTTTGCGATGATTTCTTGAAGCGTAATTTTTCCCATACCGGGAGTTAACGGTTTTGAACCTTGTTTTTTTTGAACCGGAGCGGAAGAAGGTTTGTGAATCTGAGTCGCGCCTTTTGTGGGAGATTCGAGCGTAATTCTAACAAACTCGGCTCTTCTCGTATTTCGATTGAATCTGAGCGCGAATCGATTTCCCTGTTTATCGATAAATTTCTGATTGAGTTGATCTAAGGAAAGCGCGTTTGGATCCACAGAAGAGATGGAATCGACGACGATGTATTCGGATCTTTTGATCATAAGGATCCGTCCTCGGAAATTATGAAATTTTTCTCATACAAAGATTTATCAGAAACGAATAAATTCGGAACCGGTTGTAAGTAAAATTCCAAATAGGTGTTTTGTAGAATTTCTTCCATTACTGAATAGATCGAACGGGATCTATTTAGACAATACTCAAAGATTTGTAAATAAGAAGTTTCTCGAATTATAAAAGAGGCGGAAACTTTCTTTTGTTCCATCGTCAAAAAACACCTCCCAGAATCCTCAAAATCCTGCAGGAAACGAATTCCAAGTTCTGCAAGTTCCGAAAGATCGATGTTCTCTTTTTGAAGACGGGAAAAAAAGCCAGGATCCAAAGAGATCGTTAGAAAAATATTTCCAAACTGATTTTGTCGCATTTTTATACCTCTCTCTAACCGGTTCCGGAGGGATTTCTTACGGATCGGAAAAGAGGTCGGGAGTACGGAATTTTGCAGGAATTCATTTGACAGAGGGGAAGGTACAGAAAACCTGGAATCACTCATTCGATAGGAAGTATTAAGCCTTGGCTAATATTAAGTCTTCAGAAAAGGACATTCGGAGAACAAAACGTAGAAATGCGGCGAATTCTCAGAATCGGTCCAGGCTCAGAACTCAGGCAAAAAAAGTTCTGAAAGCCATCAAAGATAAAGACCAGAACGCGGCTACCGCTCTATTTGTAGAGTATACCTCTCTTCTGGACAAAGCTGCAAAAACAAACCTGATTCACTTCAAAAACGCAGACAGAAAAAAAAGCAGAATGGCAAAACGCCTGAACGCAACTTCTGCTCCAGCATAAAAAACGGAATTATAGAGGGCGATTAGCTCAGCTGGTAGAGCGCCTGCCTTACAAGCAGGATGTCGGCAGTTCGATCCTGTCATCGCCCAAATAGTTTTCTTCCGGAAAACACCCCAACCTCTATGAATACTAAATCACCCGTATTCAATCATCCTGACCTGATGGTTTCTGTTTCGGGGATTCGCGGGATTATTCCGACCGGCCTTTCTCCCGAAGTCATTTTTGACGCCCTTCGTTCTTTCGGAACCTGGATCGAAGGATCTAAAATCGTAATTGGACGAGATTCCCGGCCCTCCGGTCCTTATATCGAAAATATCGCGCTTGGATTGATGCAGGCGATGGGAAAGGACGTTCTACAGCTGGGAATCGTTCCCACTCCGACGGTCAAAGCCGTGGTCAACCTTTCAAAAGCGGGAGGCGGAATTATGATCAGCGCTTCTCACAATCCGATTATCTGGAATGCTTTTAAATTTATCGGGCCCGGCGGTTTTTTTACCGGCGCGGCGGATTTGGAACAGATCTTAGATACGGTTCGCAATCATTCTTACAGACCGATCCAGTACAAACCTGCCTCTAAAATCGTTTCTGGGAAAGAATGGTGTGAAAAACATATCGAATCCGTTCTCAAACGCGTAAACGTAAACGCAATTCGTAAGAAAAAATACAAGGTTCTTGTGGACGCCGTCAATGGTGCGGGAAGTTTTCTCGTTCCTGAACTTCTGGAACGTCTCGGTTGTAAGCCGATTCTCCTGCACTGTAGCCCGGACGGAACCTTCCCAAGACCTCCGGAACCGACCCCGGAAGCCCTCAAACAAACTTCTCGAAAGATGAAATCTTCGGGAGCAGATATCGGTTTTGCTTTGGATCCGGACGCGGATCGTCTGGTCGTTCTCACGCCTAAAAAAGGCGCAATCTCGGAAGAATACACTCTTCCTTTGAGTTTTCTTTCTCTCACTCTGGGTAAGTTTCCAAAAAAAGCGAATATGGTCGTCAATCTCTCGACGAGTTTTATCAACGAATTTGTCGCCGGCTCTTACGGTGTTCCCGTAACTCGTTCCAAGGTCGGAGAAGCTAACGTGGTTTCCGATATGCTTCGCCACAAATCCGTGTTTGGTGGTGAAGGAAACGGCGGAGTGATCGATCCGGAAATCGCTTCTTTTGGAAGAGATTCTCTTTCGGGAATTGCACATATTCTCAACGTGATGGCCGCAACCGGAAAGAAGATTGATTCTCTTTTGGAAGAAATGCCTGGGATCCACATGCAGAAAACCAGCTTTAAGATTGCGGGAAAAAATCTTCAGGACATCTATTCCAAATTTAGGGGAGAATTTTCCTCTTATTCCGAAGAGACTTTGGACGGTTTGCGTCTTGCTTCGGAAGATTCTTGGATTCATATCCGGCCTTCGAACACGGAACCGATTATCCGAGTGATAGGCGAGGCTCGAACCAAAAAAGACCTCAATTCTCTGCTGGACCGTGCGGCAAGACTTATGGAGAATGCCTGATATGTGTGGAATTGTCGGTTATGCCGGTAGTAAGAATGCGGAATCAGTACTTGTCGTCGGTCTGATCTGCTTAGAATACAGAGGATACGACTCGGCCGGGATTGCGGTCTTAGATCAGGGAGACATCCTGGTCAGAAAAGCGAAAGGAAAGATTAAGGATCTCGAAGCGCATCTCAGAGAGTTTCCAGCGCCTGGAAACGTCGGAATCGGTCATACTCGTTGGGCTACTCACGGAGAACCGAATCAGATCAACGCTCACCCGCATACGGATACGAATTCTACGATCGCGGTTGTGCATAACGGAATCATTGAAAATTATCTCGAACTCAAAAACGAACTCAAAAAGAAAGGTCACGTCTTTCAAAGTTTAACTGATACGGAAGTCCTTCCTCATTTGATAGAAGAAGGCAAAAAAAGCGGTAAATCCAATCGCGACGCGTTTTTAGATCTTTTTAGCAAAATCCACGGGAAATGGGCGATTTCGACCGTTTTTGAAACGGAACCGGATCGTGTATATTTCGGACAGGACGGAGCTCCTCTTCTCATCGGTAAGGGCAAGGATGAATTCTTCTTGGCTTCCGACATTTCCCCGCTTACCAGAAACTGTGAAGAAGTTTACTACGTAAATTCCGGAGAATGGGGTTACTTCAATCAAAAAGAATTCAAACTTTTCGATTTTTCAGGAAAGGAACTCACTCCCGTTTTTAAAAAACAGGAACTCCGTTGGGAAGACCTCGATAAAGGCGGTTATCCTCATTATATGATCAAAGAGATTCACGAACAAGCGGGAATCTTTCGTAAGATCATACAAGAACGTATATTAGATAACGGTGAAATCGTTTTTCCGGAAATCAAACTCAACAAAGACGTTCTTTCCAGAGTCAATCGTATCATCATCCAAGCCGCGGGAACCAGTTATTACGCGGGAATGATCGGCAAACACTATCTTGAAAATTTCGCAAAGATCCAAACCGATACGGAAGCCTCTTCCGAATTTCGTTATAGAAATCCGGTTGTGGAAGGGGATACCCTTATCATGGGAATTTCCCAGTCGGGTGAAACGGCGGACACGTTAGCTTCCATTCACGAAGCGAAAGCGAAATTTATCAAAGTGATTTCTCTTGTGAACAACGTAAATTCTACGATCGCGAGAGAATCGGATTCTTATATTCGAACCGACGCAGGACCGGAGATCGGAGTCGCAAGTACGAAGGCTTTTACGGCTCAGGTTTTAAATCTTCTTTTATTCTCCATTTATATGGCCAATCTGAAATGGTTGATCAGCGACGAAGAAAAGAAAAAACTCATCGAAGAGATTCGTCTTCTTCCCGCGAAGATCGACCGGATTCTCGCGCAAGCTAACAAGATCGAAGAGATGTCTTCTCACTTTACAACCGCGAAGGATTTTATCTTTTTAGGAAGAACTTACAATCATCCGATTGCGATGGAAGGCGCTCTGAAGCTGAAGGAAATTTCCTACATCCACGCATCGGGTTACGCGGGCGGAGAATTCAAACACGGACCGATCGCGTTGATCACAAACGAAGTTCCCGTGGTTTGTATCGCGACAAAATCCGAAATTTATACGAAGATGGTTTCCAATATTCAGGAAATCAAAGCGAGAAAAGGAATCATCATTTCGATCGTGACTGAGGGAGACGTGGAAGCGAAGGCCCTTTCGGATTATTGTTTTGAGATTCCGGAATGTTCCGAAATCCTAAGTCCGATTCTTAACGTAATTCCTCTTCAATTGCTCGCATACTATTCCGCGATCGCAAGGGGTTGTCCTCCGGATCAACCGAGAAACTTAGCCAAGTCCGTAACCGTCGAGTAAGATCATGCCGAAGATCCAGAGAATTCTCATCGATGAAAGAGAAGTTCCCGCGGGTTTACGATCCCTTACTCGAATTCGTTCTTTTTCCGAGATTCGTAACGGAATTCTGAATACGATTCAGAGGACGAAAGAACTCTATTCGGACGCGAAGATCTACTACATTCATTCCAATCCTGCCTTTCAACAGGCGTTTTTGGAAAGAAATTCTAAACTGCTTCCTTATGACGGAAAAGACGTGGATTTGGTCTTATCGCCGGATTCTTGTCTTCCATGGAATCTGATCGACGGCACCGCAAAAAATATCGAGTCCGATCTCGGACTCAGTAAAGAGATTCAGAAATGGATTCGAAAGATAAAAGTTAAGGCCAATCATTTTCACGTAGTCGGCAAATCCAAACATCTGCACGTTCACCCGTCCGCCGTAATTTATCCGGGAGTCGTTTTTGATACGACTTCGGGACCGATCGTCGTCGATAAGGATGCAAAGATAACTTCTTTTTCATTTATAGAAGGTCCGGTTTATATCGGACCCACTTCTCAAATCGATAACGCGAGAATTACCGGAGCGACGAGCATCGGCGCCACTTGTAGAATCGGCGGCGAAGTAGGAACTTCTCTCATAGGCGATTTTACGAATAAACATCACGAAGGATTCTTAGGACATTCCATTGTAGGAAGTTGGGTAAACATCGGCGCTCTTGCGACAACTTCCGATTTGAAGAACAACTATGGGGTTGTCAAAATTCGGGAAGAGAACGACGAATGTATCACCGGTTCGATCAAGTTCGGATCCGTAATCGCTGATTATTCTAAGATCGCGATCGGCGTGATGTTGAATACGGGAACCGTCGTGGATTTCGGATCGAACGTCGTCGCGTCTCGTGTGAGCGGCTACGTTTCTCCGTTTACTTGGGCCGAATCGGGACAACCTTACATTCTCGATTTATTCTTGAGGGACGCTCGAAAGATTATGGCGAGAAGAAATCGGGAACTCACGTTATCCGAAACGGAACTCATCCGTATCCTATACGAATCAAAAGTAAAAAAATAAAAATCCGGAGGGTTCTCTATGGAAATTATAGAATCCAAAATACGTACGTCCTCATCGGAGTATAAAGAGAATTTTGAAGATCTAAAACAAAAGGTAGAATCGGTCCGCGGGCTCATTCGTAAAATCGAGTTAGGCGGCGGTGAAAAAGCGATTCAAAGACACAAGGGAAGAGGTAAGTTCACCGCGAGAGAACGGATCGCCGCGCTGATCGATCCGGGAACCACATTCTTAGAATTTTCGCCGCTCGCCGGAGAAGGTGTTTATCCGGACAGCGTTCCTTCCGCCGGAATTCTTACCGGCATCGGAAGAATCTGCGGAGTGGATTGTGTGATCGTCGCAAACGACGCGACCGTAAAAGGCGGAACTTATTATCCTCTCACGGTTAAAAAACATATCCGGGCGCAAGAGATCGCTCTGCAGAATTCTTTACCTTGTATTTATCTCGTCGATTCCGGTGGAGCTTTTCTTCCGATGCAAGACGAAGTTTTTCCGGACAAAGAACACTTTGGAAAAATCTTTTATAACCAAGCGAATCTTTCGGCACAGAAAATTCCTCAGATATCCGTCGTGATGGGAAGTTGTACGGCGGGCGGCGCTTATATTCCCGCGATGTCGGACGAATCCGTAATCGTTAAAGGAAACGGAACCATCTTTCTCGGAGGACCACCTCTTGTAAAAGCCGCAACGGGAGAAATCGTAACTCCGGAAGAATTGGGCGGCGCCTTGGTTCACAGTACGATTTCCGGAGTTACGGATCACTACGCGGAAGACGACGCGCACGCAATCGAGATCACGAGGAACATCGTTTCTACTTTGCACTTCGCCGGTAATTCTTCTCAAAAGGGTGGAATCAGTTGGGAAGAACCGTTGTATCCTTCGGAAGAAATTTATGGAATCATTCAAAAGGACGTTCGTAAGTCGTATGACGTAAGAGAAATCATCGCGCGAGTCGTGGATGGATCTCGTTTTCAAGAATTCAAAAAGTATTATGGAACTACCCTTGTCACGGGATTTGCGAAAATTTACGGAAAGATGGTGGGGATCATCG
Source organism: Leptospira ainazelensis (assembly GCF_016918785.1). Classification (GTDB taxonomy): domain Bacteria; phylum Spirochaetota; class Leptospiria; order Leptospirales; family Leptospiraceae; genus Leptospira; species Leptospira ainazelensis. Next base: position 228,361 of record NZ_JAFFPT010000025.1, read on the forward strand.
CGAATAACGGTGTTTTGTTCAGCGAAAGCGCACTTAAGGCTTCTCACTTTATCGAACTCTGTAATCAAAGAGGAGTTCCTCTTTTATTTCTTCAAAACATCACCGGGTTTATGGTAGGAAAGAAATATGAGAATTCAGGAATCGCAAAAGACGGCGCCAAGATGGTGAATGCGGTTTCCACTTCGATCGTTCCGAAATATTCCGTTGTGATCGGAGGTTCCTACGGAGCGGGGAATTACGGTATGTGCGGTCGTGCATTCAATCCAAGATTTTTGTGGATGTGGCCGAATTCTAGAATTTCAGTGATGGGCGGGGAACAAGCAGCTAACGTTCTTCTTACCGTAAAGATGGAACAGTTGGTAAAAGAAGGAAAGAAAATGACCGAATCCGAACAACTTTCATTTCGAAAACCGATCTTGGATGATTATGAAAGTCGTTCTTCTTGTATTTATTCTTCTGCAAGATTGTGGGATGACGGCGTGATTGATCCGGCGAGAACGAGGGAGATTTTAGGAATTGCTCTCTACGCGGATCATTCTATAAAGCCAGAACATCCTAAGTATGGAATTTTCAGAATGTAGAAAAAATTGCTTTCAAATTATAGATCCGGATTTATCTATTTCACTAATTTATTCCGGAATCTTCATGCAATTAAGAAATTATTTCCTTTTCTTTCTCTCTTTGTGTTTTCTTCCCTGGGGTTTGATGGGAGAATCCATCATTCTCAAAGATGGAACCATCCTCAAAGGCCGAGTCGCGTCTCAGAATGCTCAAACCGTAGTCATTCAAACCGAGGATGGAAAGAAACAGGAATTCTCTAAGGTTCGAATTCTTAAAATTATTTATAAAGACGTTTCGCAAGCGGAAGCCTTAAAGATCCAAAAAGAGGAAGAAGCAAAACTCGCGGAAAAAGAACAAAAGAAAAAAGAACAAGAAGATAAAAAGAAAGCCGAAGAAGAGCTGGCTAAGAAGAATCAGGAAGAATCCGAAAAACAAAAAAGAATAGAAAAGGAAGCAAAACTCGCCGAAACGAATCAGAATGAGAAAGAACGTCTTGCAAGGATTCAACAAAGAGGTTTAGGACCTTGGAGCGTTGCTTGGAGATCGGCGGTCCTTCCGGGTTGGGGTCAATGGACCGATGAAAGAAAAAAGCCCGCCATCGTTTATTCGGCTCTATTTTTCAGTTCGCTCTTTCTGGTCTATCGTCAGAACCAAATCTATAAAAATTCTGTAAAGGATCTGAATCATATCAACAATCCCTATGAAACCTTAATTCCGCCTCCGACATTTTCGGATCCGGTTGCACTCTATATTTATAGTCAGCCATTTGAAGACCAGAGAGATCGGGTCAATCAGAACTATCACAAGCTTCAACTCTCCATCACTTTCGCGGTTCTGGTGTATGCCGCTAATATTTTTGATGCTTACTTTTTTCACCCTCGTTTTGGAAAATCGGTAAGCAATCACTTGATCTTGGATTACAATCCGATGGCCCGCTTGGATTCTACTTACACTTCGAATTCCGCTTCCTTAGGGATAGAAACCTTTTGGAAATTTGGATTTCGCTTCCATTTAGAATAGAAGCAGTTTTTAGAATTTCTCAGCATCTTTTTCAGAGAAAAAGCAAAATCGACAAAAATGCCTAAGATATAGGCAGAATGGAGTACTTTTTCATTCTTGGGAATTTCCGAGGATCGGAAAAGTTCCGGAGTTCCGACCTCAGCTCTCCTTTTGTCTCGGAAAAACGTAGGAACTCCCGCTTTTACGCAATTTTGGCTGCCTTTTAGAATTCTTAATTTATTATCCTCCTGGTACCAATCTTGCATTACTGTATGCAAATTGATTTGGGATGAGAATGATTATGAATTGGACCAAGAGACTACTCTTATTGCTCACTCTGCTTCTTCCATTTGTCCTTTTCGGACAAGAAGCAACTGCTCCCGCAGCGGCGACACCCGTAGCGGATAAAGGAGACACTGCTTGGATGCTCGTCGCATCTGCGTTTGTGTTTTTTATGATACCTGGACTCGCGCTCTTCTACGGCGGTCTTGTAAGATCTAAGAACGTACTCTCTACCATGATGCACAGTTTTGTGGCGATCCTGGTATTGACCATCCAGTGGACCGTTTTTGGGTACAGTTTTGCATTTTCCGGAACCAACCCTTATTTCGGAAACTTTGACCTTGCTTTCCTCAACGGAATCGATGAGAATTCTTTAGAATTAACGATTCCAAAATACGTTCACTTTCTCTTTCAAGGAATGTTCGCTTTGATCACTCCTGCCCTGATTTCCGGAGCGATTGCAGAAAGAGTTAAGTTCGGCGGTTATATCGCTTTTATCGTTCTTTGGTCAACTCTTGTTTACGATCCGGTCGCGCACTGGGTTTGGGCCGCTGACGGTTGGCTGTTTAAAATGAGCGCTTTGGATTTCGCGGGAGGAACAGTGGTTCACTTGATCTCCGGTATCGCGGGTCTTGCCGCAGCGATCGTTCTCGGAAAGAGAAAGGGAGAAGGTCCTGCATTGATTGCACCTAACAATCTCACTTACACACTGATCGGCGCCGGTCTTCTCTGGTTTGGTTGGTTCGGATTTAACGCAGGTTCCGGTTTAGCTGTGAACGGCGTTGCTGCGAGAGCATTCTTAGTAACTTTGATTGCACCTGCCGCGGCTGGAGTCGCTTGGTTGGTAATTGAATACGCTCACACAAGAAAGGCTACTGCACTTGGAGCCGCTTCCGGTATCGTTGCGGGTCTTGTTGTGATCACTCCTGCATCCGGATTTGTCGGAGTTCAAGGCGCTCTCATCATGGGATTTCTCGTGAGCCCGGTATGTTACGGCGCTATTCTTTTGAAAGGTAAACTCGGTTACGACGATAGTTTGGATGCTTTCGGTATTCACGGTGTGGGTGGTGCGTTAGGCGCAATTCTTACCGGTGTGTTTACTCTTTCTTTGGGAGCGGGTGTTGCAAGTAGAGGCGATCAAGTTCTGGTTCAGGTGATCAGCGTTCTCGCGACTGCGGCCTATTCTTTTATCGTTTCCGTGATCCTTGTGTTCTTAATCGATAAGACAATCGGATTCCGTATCTCCGAAGATAAGGAAATTGCCGGTTTGGATTCTGAAATCCACGGCGAAAAAGGTTACGAGATTTAATTTAAGTTACTGAAGAATTTTAATAAGGAGATTATATGAAATTAATCGTTGCTATCATTCAGCCACATAAACTTGAAGAGGTTAAGGCGGAATTGACTAAGAATGAGATCTATAGACTTACCGTGAGCGATGTTCAAGGTTACGGTCAGCAAAAAGGGAAAACGGAAGTTTTCCGTGGACATGAATATCAAGTGAACCTTCTCAGAAAAGTTCGTTTGGAAATCGCAGTAAACGACGAGTTCGTAAAACCGACAGTAGACGCGATTCTCAAAGCGGCTAAAACCGGGGATGGGAAAATCGGAGACGGAAAGATTTTTATCACTCCGCTCGAAGATGTGATCCGTATCAGAACGGGAGAAAGAGGAAGTTCAGCTATCTGATTTCTTTTTTCGAATCAAAAAATGAAGCCGGGGATTTAGAAACCCGGCTTTGTTTTTTTCGTTTTTTGTAAACGCAATTCTCGTCGTCTTCCATCTCAAAAAGGGGAAAACGTAGAAAATCAGTTTTTGAATTTCATGTTTAGTTTAAAATTCGATTCTTTCTTACTTAGTAAGAATCACGAATCGATCCTTTCCGGAAAGATCCTTTTCCATCTTTCCATTTGTCCAACCTTTGTCGATCGATTCCGTTACGAGAATATTCGCCAAGGAAGGAAGTGTTTCCATATAAAATTTTCCGCCCGGATTTAAGTAAGAATACGCCGCTTCGATCAGGTTCATCAGAAATTCTTTCGGATTTTCCAAAAAAAGAGCGAGATGTGGTTCGTAGTCGACGACGTCCTTCATCATCGATTCCTTGTCAGAATTCGGAATATAAGGGGGATTAGTCGCTATCAAATCGAATTTGGATTCCCGAGGAATGGAAGAGAATAAATCACTTTCAAAAAATTGAATGTGATTTGTGTCTCCCAAAATTTGGATCGTATTCTTCTCGGCGACTTCGAGAGCTTCTTTTGAAATATCACTAAGAGAAAGATTCCAATCGTTCCGAGCGATCTTGAGGCTGATTCCTATACAACCGCTCCCTGTACAAAGGTCCAAAACTTTAATTTCCTTAGCTTCGTCCTTAAAATCGAGAAGAATCTTTTCTACGAGTTCTTCCGTTTCCGGTCTCGGAATCAGAACGTTCTCGTTTACGTAAAAAAGGGAATTGTAAAACGCCTTTTGTCCGGTAATATACGAAGTCGGTTTATTTTTGGACCTTTCCACGATCCTTTCTCTATACGCGTTTTTTTCGGTTTCGTTTAACAATCTTTCGAAGTTCACATACAATTTTACTCTTTGAAGATTCAAGAGGTCGGCTAAAAGGATTTCAGCGTCCAAGCGAGCGCTGGAAATTTCTTTCTTCTTTAAAAACTCTTCCGATTTTTTGAGGAGGGAAAGGATAGAATCTGGATGTTGCATTTTAGAGTCCTAACCTAATCCGCAAAACTGGCTGGAATCTCAAGATGGATCTGTCGGAATTCCGACAAGTCCGCAGTGAAAATCGCGCGCCCCGCCCGATTTCGGGTGGAGGGGTGGGGGGTGGGAAAAATCGGGTGACTTTGCTCTATCATAAAATCATAATTTTGCAAGTAAAAAAGTCTCCTCTCCCTTTGGTCGGAATTCCGACAAAAATCATTCTTAAGCTCATCCGGATTCTGATATCCATCTCGGTTTGTAGACAAAGATACTTGTAAAGAAATGGGGGTGGTGCCCCCGAGAGGATTCGAACCTCCGACCAAAAGTTTAGGAAACTTCTGCTCTGTCCACCTGAGCTACGGGAGCGTTTAAGAATTCGGTTTCCGTTTTTGTGAGACTATTCTCTGGAAGTCGGCGATATTGTGTATAACAATTTTGTCTTCGTAGAGTTCGATTTTCCCGCTCTTAGAAAGAGTGTTGAGAACCTTTTGCACTTCTCCTACCGGTTGCGCGCACCATTCCGCGACGTCGTGTTGGGAAACGTTCAGAACGATCTCTTTGAAATCGCTGTGTGCGTGCATCTTTTCGTAGAGCATTAAGAATACGTCGGCGACCTTTCCTTGAATATCGTCCATAAGAAGAATCAAAAGTCTTCTTTTGGCGTCGTTGATTCTCACGGAAAAAATGGTAAGAATTTTGAGCGCGAGCATCGGATTCTTCGTCATCAAAAGTTCGAAGTTTGCACGATTGAAATTGAGAACTTTTACTTCCGAAATCGCAATGGCGGTCGCGGAGCGGGGTTGTTCCTCCAGAATCGCCATCTCTCCGAAGATATCCCCTTGTTCGAGGATATCCAAAGTTTTGATCAAGTAGTCTTCTTTTTTTGTGGGATTCGGGACCGTTTTAACGATCTTTACCTTTCCGGATTGGATCAGGTAAAAGTCGTTACCGGGTTCATTTTCACAAAAGATGATTTGATTCGGATCAAAGGTCTGGCCGAATTTGGAAAACATGGATTCGAGCATCATATCCATATCAGGTGCTCATCTCCTTTGCTTTCAGTCTTGATTTCTGAGAAATGCTGTCTTTTTCCGGAGGAAGCAAAGCTACCTTTCCATAAAGCATCCTTGCTCTTTGGCGATCTCCTTGGAGCTCGGAGATTTCCGCCAAATGAAAGAGAGATTCTTTGATCGATTCTCCCGAAGGGTATTTTTTAATATAGGTCGAAAAGGAAGAATTCGCATTGTCCAGATCGTTCGTCTTCATTAGACAAATGCCGAGTTGAAAAAGAGAATTCTCCACCAACTTCTTCTCCGAGTCGAATTTAAAATCCGTCCTGTTGAGAAGATCTTTGTAGATGATCATCGCGTCGTTGTGTTTTCCCACATTTACCAGAGTGTGAGCGCGGTTGTAAAGAGATGTGATGGAATTGTCCACGCCCTGTGTGATCGAAGATTTTTCCACGGCCGGTTTCATAATGTTCTGAAGAGTTTCCTGCGAAACCCGGCTTCCGCCTTCGTAGACGAGGGGAGGCATGTTGAGAGGAAAAGGGCTACCTCTTCTCGCGAGTTCTAAAAGTTCAGTGGCACGACCGGAATACGTGGTTCCCGGATAGTGTTGTATGTATTTTTCAAACGCGTAAACCGCATGCGGCAGATTGTTATTTTTATAAAATACTTCGGCTACATTCATCAATTCAAAAGCCGGATTTCTGGTGTCGGATTGCCCCAGAATTTCCTTCAATTTTTTGTGAACCTGTCTGAGCTGGCTGGAAAAAACTTTCATCATTTTCAAAATGAGGTGGGTCTTTTCGGCCACGAATTGTTCAAACTCGTTCGGTTTAAAAACGAGAATGGTGGCGTTGCCTATGACTTGAGCGGTTTCTTCTCTAGGATACTTGCCTAAAGCGGATTTGACTCCGAAGAATTCTCCAATTCGGACGTCTTCTTTGACTTCTTGTCCGGTGTCTAAAGCCGGAAATGTCAGGATGACGCGCCCGTTTCTTAGGACGTAAATATCCTCCGCTTTATCCTTTTCAAAATAAATGATGGATCCGCCTTTATAATTTCTGATGATCGGACCGGCCAAATGGATTACCTACTCAAAGTTATCAAATTCTTTCTGTGCGGGGAAAAATGCCAAATCCTTTTTATAACCAAGGGAGACGGCAAGCGATTCCAGGAGTTTTCCTGGAGAACCTGTTAAATACTTATCGGCGTCGTGGATCCGAATTCTCTCAACGTTCGCGCCGGATTCTTCAAAAAAAGATTCCAAACTAGCGTCTCCGTAAACGGGGACTCCATCTCGAAGGACAAGTCGAATGCTGTTTGGGTCGGATTCGCAGAGATTTGAATACGGATCCTCGGAATTTCGAGAAACGATCACCAAATCCGCTTTTTTTCCGACTTCAATGCTTCCGATTTCCTTTTCTACTCGGAAAGCTTTGGCGGGATTTGTTGTCACCATTTCAAAAAGAATTTTCGGTGAAAGGTCTTCTCCGTATTCGTTCTGATAAAATTTTCTCGCGGTTCGAATTTCTTCCAAAAGATTTAAAGAACCGCATAAACTGGAATCGGTTCCTAAAGAAACGTTCACTTTGTGTTTGAGAAGATCTCGAATATCGGTAGTTCTTTCGTAGAGAAATAAATTTGCTTCCGGGCACCAAACCAGATGAGCTTTTTTTTCCGCGATGAGCGCGATATCGGATTCGGATAAAACAACTCCGTGAACGAGAACCGTATGGCCGCTCAGACAACCCATTTTGTCGAGGGCCTTTAAGGAATCTCTCGATTCGGAATCGAATCCTTCCGCGATTCGAGTGATATAAGGAATATCGTCCTTTAGAGCTTTTGCATATTCTTCTTTTGGACCTTCTCCCCAATTCAAAGAATACGTACAAATGCTGTGTGAAAGAGAATAACGGTTGAGAATTCTTACGGGAACGGATTCCACAAAAGGATCTTGGACGAAGTGGGGGATATGATCTTGGACGGCGGTAACCCCGGAGATTAGATTCTTAAACGCGCCGAGGAGATAGAGTTGTTCCGGTTCCAATTGTTGTCTTTCCGAAAATACGATGGAAGACTTTAGGTCGTTGTCCCAAGGAAGCCAGTTTAAGTAAGGTTTGCTCGGTGCGACTTTAGGAAGATAAGTACTCAAGAGGTGATCGTGCGCGTTGATCAGTCCCGGATACACATAAAGACCGTTTAGATTCAAACGGATTCTTTTGCCGGAAGGAGGTCCGCCGGCATTGATGGAAAGAATGATTCCGTCCTTCACAACGACGGTTCCGTTCGGAATCCATTGATCCTTGGTTACAATGCAGGCGTTTACGAGTTCGTATTCCATTCTTTTTCGATTTGAATTCTTTAACGAATTTGCGGATCAGGATCTACAGCCGAACTTCCGCGATTGAGTTGAAAGTAAAGACCCTTTCCGGATTCCAGAGATCCGATGATCCGCGAAGAATCCACCGTTTCCCCTTCGGTTACTGATACACTTTTTAAGTTTGCATAGACGCTCGAATATCCGTTCTTGTGTTCCAATATTACAAATTTCTTATATCCATCCATTTCATCCACAACCAAAACTTTGCCGGGAGAAGCGGGCCTTACTTCGTTGTGTCTCGAAGCTTTGAAAAGAACACCTTTGTTCGGAGCGAAACTAAGCTTACTAAAAACGGATTGAACCGGAGGTCTGCTTTTCAAAGGAAAACGAAGAAGAGGACGGGAAGAATCCGGAGTTTCTTCTTTGAAAAACGGTCGAGCCGTTTTGGGGACAATTTTTTCGTTTTCTTTTGAAAAAGGTTTTCTGACTTTTAGGGGTTCTCCCGGAATCAAAGGTTCGTCTTTTTTTTTGCCGTTCCATTCCATAATTTTATGATAATCTACGTTGAACTTTTTTCCCAAAGAATAATAAGTATCTCCTCTTTGGACGTTGTAAACGGAAAGATTCTGTGATCCGGCCGAAAAGATCTGAAGAGAGACCGGAAAAAAAAGTAAGGGTAAGAATTTCCGAAACAAGCCGTTCATTTCTTTGAGTATCGGCAAATTCGAGGGGGGAACTGCATTCAGGAATTGTTTCGGAGATAAAAAAAGGGAGCCTCCAGGCTCCCTTTGGGAAGAAAGATATTTCCGAGAAAAATCAATCTTCGTCTTTATTGTTGACTTTGTATTTTTTCATCAACTCATCCGCAACGTTTCTTGGAACCGGAGCGTATCTGGAGAATTCCATGGAGAATTCGGCCTTTCCTTGAGTCGAGGAACGTAATACCGTAGAATAACCAAACATGTCCGCAAGAGGAACTTCTGCTTCCGTTTTACAGTAGCTGTCTTCTTCCGTCGTGTTTAGAATCATTCCTCGTCTTTGGTTTAGAGATCCGAGGATTGCGCCTTGGAACTCGGAAGGACCGTCGACTTCCACTTTCATGATCGGCTCGAGAATCTGAGGATTCGCTTTGTTGAATCCTTGGCGGAACGCATAACGACCCGCGATCTGGAATGCCATATCGGAAGAATCCACATCATGGTAAGCGCCGTCGTTGATCACACAACGAACTCCGATGATCGGGAAGCCGATCATCGATCCGCGTTCTAAACAACTCTTGAATCCCTTATCAACGGACTGGATGTATTCTCTCGGGATCGAACCGCCGACAACCTTGTTTACGAAATCGTAATTCAAACTTTCTTCGAGCGGGATCGGTTCCATATAACCCGCGACACGACCGAACTGACCTTGACCACCCGTTTGTTTTTTGTGCGTATAATCGAAGTCGGCTTTTGTGGTGATCGTTTCACGATAAGCGACCTGAGGCGCGCCTGTGATCAATTCCACTCCGTATTCGCGTTTCATACGCTCGATATAAACCTCGAGGTGAAGTTCTCCCATTCCTTTGATGATGGTCTGACCGGATTCTTGATCCACGTGAGTCTGGAACGTCGGGTCTTCTTTGGTAAAACGGTTTAACGCTTTTGCCAAGTTTGCGAGGTGTTTGGATTCCTTCGCTTCGATCGTAAGGGAGATGACGGGCGCCGCAACGAACATGGATTCCATGGAAACTTTGAGTTTTCCGTCGGTAAACGTATCCCCGGAGGCACAATCGATACCGAAGAGTGCGATGATGTCGCCCGCTTCCGCGTAGTCGATATCTTCCATCTCATCGGAGTGCATTCTACAGAGTCGGCCTACGTTGTGTTTCTTGTTGCTCGACATGTTATAGATGGTCATACCTTTGGAAAGTTTTCCTTGGTAGACACGCACGTATGTGAGCTGACCATAACGTCCGTCTTCGAGTTTGAATGCGAGACAAACCAGAGGTTTCTCGAAATTGGATTCGAGAACTATCATTTCTTCGTTGTTCGCCTGATCCAGAGCCTTGTTCTTAACGTCGACCGGGCTTGCGAGATAGTCCAAAACTCCGTCCAGAAGTTTTTGAACCCCTTTGTTTTTGAAAGCCGAACCCATAAAAACGGGGGTCATCTTGAGTTCGATGGTTCCCGTACGAATCGCCTTTTTGATCATTTCTTCGGTAGGAGTTCCTTCGAGAAGAGCTTCGGTCAATTCGTCTGAGAACATAGAAGCCGCGTCCAAAAGTTCTTCGTGTTTCTTTTGAGCGAGTTCTTTCAGTTCCTCCGGAATTTCTCTTTCCTGGATGTCCATACCGTCTTTCCCTTCGAAGTAGAAGGCTTTCATTTTGACGAGGTCCACAATTCCTTTGAGGTCGTTTTCAAGACCGATTGGAATCTGAACCGGAACGGCGTTGTGTTTTAGTTTTTCTTTGAGCTGGTCGATTACACGGAATGGATTGGCTCCCGTTCTATCCAGCTTGTTGATAAAAGCAACACGAGGGACGTTGTAACGTCTCATCTGACGGTCCACCGTGATGGACTGGGATTGAACACCCGCAACTCCGCAAAGAACGAGAATCGCAGAATCCAATACTCTGAGAGAGCGTTCCACTTCTACCGTGAAGTCGACGTGGCCCGGGGTATCGATGATGTTGATCGTATGATCTTTCCACTGGCAATAGGTAGCCGCAGACTGAATGGTGATCCCTCTTTCTCTTTCGAGGTCCATACTGTCCATTTTCGCACCAACACCGTCCTTTCCACGAACTTCGTGAATGGCATGAATTTTGTTAGTATAGAACAAAATTCTTTCGGTTAGGGTCGTTTTTCCGGAATCGATATGGGCAGAGATCCCAATGTTTCTGGTTTTGATGAGTTTTTCGCTCGGTTTGAATTCGGCTACAGCAGTGCTCATGGCCATCCTCTTATAAAAGATTGCAAATACATCCGGTGAAATCACCGGTAGGGAGCTTTGTAGAAAGTCCCTCAATTTACCAGATTCCAAAAAAGAGCGGATTTGTAAATCCAAATCATCGAATCAGACGCTTTGGAGACGTTTTTCATTTGCCGGGTTACGATTTGGAAAAAATATGATCCTTTGCATCCCGGACGGAATGTTTGCCCTTTTAGAATCGAGATCGGTTTTTTGAAAAGGAAGGGCTTGAATCGAAAGAGTGGTCGGCTTTTTGTCGAAACTTTCCGGATTCTTAACTCCATGGATTTGGAGAATGGGAATCCGTTTCCAATCGGAATAGGCTTTTATGCACCCACTGAAACTTTTTAAAAGAAATGTAAATCGAATCGCGAAAGCATTTCTTCTGTTATCGGTGGCAAGAACCCTTTGTCTCGGTTTTGCGATGGCTATCCTCGCGGGTTCGTTTGCAATCTACGTTACCGAATCCGGTCGTCTCAGTTATACCAATTCTCTTTATATCGCAACTTCCTCGATCTGCGTCACGGGACTTTCTCCGGTTTTACTTTCCGAACTCCAAAGACCCACTCAGTTGATTATGATGTTTCTAATTCAGATCGGCGGCTTGGGAATCATAACGTTCACGGTTTTGATCGGGGTTTTGGTCGTAAGGGGTCTTTCTAGAAGCACCCGATTGGCTTCTTTTGTTTATGAAGCAACCGACGCTCATCGGGTAAAAAAAATGCGGGAGAAGAATCAAGGGCACAATCAATCCGGAGTTGTCGCTCCCGGAAAGAAGAAGTCCGAAGCCGAGGCCTCTTATGTAAGAAGAATGCTTCTTTCTCTTTTTAACATTTCTCTTTCGATCGAAGCGGTCGGAGCGATTCTTCTTTATTTTAATATGCCCGAAACCGATCGCCTTCCGGGAACTCCAAACCGATTGTTTTTGAGTTTGTTCACTTCGGTTTCCGCATTCAACAACGCGGGTTTTTCCATCGTGGACGATTTGAGTTTTTTAGCAAAAGATCCGATTTCCCTTTTGATCGTTCAATTCCTGATCGTTATGGGCGGAATCGGATTTCCGGTGATCATCTTTATCGAAAAATCGATCTTGGAAATCATTCAGAAGTTTATGAGCAAAATCGAAACCGTCACGGAAACCTTTATGATGCGCAGAACGATGCTTCTGGGCGAGGATCCTCCGGCGTGGTTTATCTTTGTGATCGCGACCTCGGTTCGTCTGGAAGAACGTCTGGAAGTGTATCGAAAGGAATTGTTCGGAGACGCGAATCGAATGCAGATGAGCATCATCGTTTTAGGTTCTTTGATTCTGATTCATATCGGAGGACTTTCGATTCTTTTGATAGAATACAATAATCTGGAAACGATCGGAAAGATGGGTTTTACCGAGAAGTTGTTTAATTCTTTCTTTCTTTCGGTTTCCTCTCGAACCGCGGGTTTTAATACGTTTGATATCACCGAAATCAGAAGTGCGACCTATGTCCTTCTTTGTTCTTTGATGTTTATCGGAGGCGGACCCCAGGGAGCGGCCGGAGGTATCAAGATCACAACATTCTTTATTCTAATCTTATATTTGAAAAACGTGATCAGCCCTCAGGCGCGGGTTCAAGCTTGGGGAGAAGACGTTTCTAAAAATTCGGTTGCGATTTCGACTCGGATCTACTTTCTCGCGACGATTTCCCTCGTGATTTTTATGTTTTTGATTACCCTCGCGAACGGGAACAAACACGGAATCGAAACCATCTTTTTTGAAGTTATGTCAGCTTTTGGAACCGTCGGTTTAAGTTTGGGAATGACTCCTTACACGAGCGATATCGAAAAGTATCTCTATATCGCCTTGATGTTCATGGGACGAGTCGGAACCTTTACACTTTTGATCGCCTTTACGGGTCACTCCGGTCTCGGAGATTTAGGAAGCAAAGACGACGGCCTGAAAATTCAGGTCGGATAAGAATTCTTTACCCCGCCTTTCTTAAAATTCAAAAATTCTACAACATCGCTTTCGATTTCCAGGCTCTCTTCCAAGGTCGAAAAAGAGAAAATAGTCCGAATTTTCGAGATATGGAATGTTTTGGAGCCCATCAATTCGGAAACTAAAACCCCAGGCCGGGTCTACGGAAGAAACCGAAAAGAAAAAAAGATTGACCAAAAAAGAGAAGAGGTATACCAATATATATCAGAAAGGAATAAATCTATATGGCTCTCAGCATCAAAGACCCCGAAACGGATTTATTGGCCAGAAAGTTGGCGGCTCTAACCGGGGAAACTCTGACTGAGGCGATTACAAATTCACTGCGAGAAAGGTTAGATCGTATGGAACACAATCTCAACGTTCATTTTTCTTTGGATGAGATCTACGATATCTCTCGTCGCTTTCGCGAACGGATCCAGGTGCCCATTTCTTCTTTAGATCATGGGGACGAACTCTACAACCAAGAAGGATTGCCGGATTGATCGTCGATACTTCAGCGTTGCTTGCGATTCTCCTGCAAGAGGAAGAGCAGGAAAAATTTGTCCTTGCGATCGTTTCCAATCCAAATTCTCGAATGTCGGTCGCGAATTACTTGGAAGCCGCAGTCCGAACCGATCGGCTCAAGGATCCGGTGCTTTCCCGTTTGTTGGACGAAGCCATTTCCAAACTGAAGATCCATTTGGAACCGGTGAGCGTCGAACAGATTCGATTGGCTCGTGAAGCCTATAGAGATTTCGGGAAGGGGAGCGGACATCCGGCGGGTTTGAACTTCGGAGATTGTTTTGCTTATGCTCTTGCGAAGAATCAAAAGGCTCCTCTTTTGTTCAAAGGAGAGGATTTTCTTCATACGGACGTGGAACTTGCCAAGACGTATTGAAATTCTGGTTGCAGTTCGGTAAAAAAATAAGAACGTCTGGCCGTGGATTATCGAATTCGAATTCAAAACCGCCACTATCAATTTGCGGATCTGAAAAGTGTTCTCGCGAAGGCAACTCCTCTTCGCTCGGGAGATATTTTAGCCGGAATCGCAGCGGCGAGTTACGAAGAAAGAATCGCCGCTCAGATGATTCTTTCCGATCTTCCTTTAACCTTATTTTTAGAGGAGCTTCTGATTCCTTATGAGGAAGACGAGGTCACTCGTTTGATCGTGGACAGCCACGATCCTGTTGCCTTTTCACCGATCTCTTCTCTCAGCGTGGGAGAATTCCGAGAATTTCTGCTCAACGAGAAAACAGACTCCGAAGTCCTTCGAAAACTTGCATTTGGAATCACTCCGGAAATGGCTGCGGCTGTTTCTAAGATCTGTTCCATTCAAGACCTGATCAGCATTGCAAGGAAGTGCAGGGTCGTTACAAAATTTAGAAACACAATCGGACTTCCGGGGAGACTTTCCGTTCGGCTACAGCCCAATCATCCGACGGACGATCTCAAAGGAATCTCCGCGGGAATTTTAGACGGCCTTCTTTTAGGAAGCGGGGACGCGGTGATCGGAATCAATCCTGCTACGGACAATCTTCCTTCCGTACATTCTCTCTTGAATCTTTTGGACGCTCTGATTCAGAAGTATGAAATTCCCACGCAGAGTTGTGTGCTCAGTCATATCACGACAACTCTCGAATTGATTCGTCGCGGGGCTCCTGTGGATCTTGTCTTCCAATCCATCGGAGGAAGTCAGAAACTCAACGAAAGTTTTGGAATCGATTTGAAACTGATCGAAGAAGCGAAAGATGCCGCGCTTTCTCTCGGACGGGGCGCGGTAGGAGAGAATGTTTTCTATTTTGAAACGGGTCAAGGCGCCGGACTTTCTGCAAATGCTCACTACGATATCGACCAACAAACTCTCGAAACAAGAGCTTATGCGGTCGCCAGAAAGTTTTCTCCCTTGCTTGTAAATACTGTCGTCGGTTTTATCGGACCGGAATATCTCTACAACGGAAAACAAATTCTCAGAGCGGGAATGGAAGATCATTTTTGCGGTAAACTTCTCGGTCTTCCCATGGGGGTCGACGTTTGTTATACAAATCACGCGGAGGCCGACGGGGACGATATGGACACGTTACTCACGCTTTTGGGCGTTGCGGGTTGTAATTATATCATGGGTGTTCCGGGCGCGGACGACGTGATGCTTTCCTATCAAAGTACTTCCTTTCATGATGCGTTGTATCTCCGTCAAGCGCTCGGCCTAAAACCTGCGCCTGAATTTGAAGAATGGCTTCTGCAAAAAGGAATTCTGGATTCGAATTGGATTCCTCTGGAGCAAAAACTACAAACAAGTCTTCTCTCCGATTTGGAAACATTGGCCGGTTGAATATGGACTGGCAGGATTGGAAACAGTGGACGACGGCAAGAATCGGCTTGGGGCGATCGGGAGTTGCACTCCCAACAAAGGAAATCCTACAATTCCGCCTCGATCACGCGAAAGCCAGAGACGCGGTTTGGGCGGAAGTTGACTTTACGGCGCTTGTGGATTTTTTTTCGGAAAGGGACATTTCTTCCGTCATGATCAAATCGAAAGCGACTTCAAGAGAAGAATACTTAGCAAGACCCGATTTGGGAAAAAAAATTTCTTCGCAAAGTTTTCAAATCTTAGAAGAATTTCGGGAAAAGAATTCGAAATTTTCTGAGGACTTTGATCTCAGTCTTGTGATTTCGGACGGGCTTTCCGCAAGCGCGATCCGAGATTCCCTTCTTCCCTTTTTGGAAATATTTTTACCCTCTTTGGAGAATTCCAAAATTAAGATGAGTCCAGTGACCATCGTCAAAAATGGACGAGTCGCGATCGGCGACGAGATCGGTGAGTTTTGGAAATCAAAGGCGGTGATCATTTTGATCGGAGAGAGACCGGGATTATCGACCGAAAATAGCTTGGGTCTTTATCTTACGTATCATCCTTCGAGCGGCCTTACGGATGAAAAAAGGAACTGCATTTCGAATATTCGTTTGGGTGGAATGTCGTTTTCGGACGCATCCAGAAAGGCAACGTATCTCCTTACTCTTTCGCTTCAAAAAAAACTCTCGGGAGTTTATCTCAAAGACGAGGAAACTCGTTCTCTTTCCGAGAACCGTAAAATCGAATAGAAATCTGAACATTACGATCGATATGTTTCCTTTCCGTTCTTGGATTTTCCTTGATGAATTGGGGGATTCTAAGGAATGTAACCGAGTATGCTCTTACAGTATTTGAAATTGCTCCGGATCCATCAATGGATCAAAAACGTAATCATTTTTGCGGGCATTATATTTGCAAAAAAATTAACCGATCCGGAATCTCTTCAGCGTGTAGTTTCCGCATTCTTTTTGTTTTCACTGGTTGCAAGTTGTCAGTATGTAATCAACGATTATCTGGATCGTAAGGAAGACGCGCTTCATCCGGAGAAAAAACACAGACCCCTTGCTTCCGGAAAATTGGATCCTTCGTTCGCTTTATTCATCACCGCGATCATTCTTCCTTTGTCTTTGATCCTTGCTTATCTTTTACATCCGATCTTTTTCGGATTGGTCGCGTTCTATCTTGTCTTTAACGTTTTATACAGCAAGTTTCTAAAACACATGGTGATCCTGGATGTGATGAGCATCAGCATCGGATTTGTGATTCGTGCGATTGCCGGCGCGGTGATTATACACGTCACCTTCTCTTCCTGGTTGCTTCTCTGTACGTTTATGTTGGCGCTTTTCTGGGGTTTTTCCAAAAGAAGGGGAGAGCTTATCATTTTGGAAGGCAACGCTAAAGGTCACAGAAAAATTTTGGACGAATATTCCACGAGCTTTTTGGACATGATGTTGGGGATCGTCGCGACGATGACTCTGATGAGTTACGTTCTTTATGTGACGAGTCCGACTACGATTGCGAATCTTGGAACCGATCAAATGATTTATACGATTCCGATCGTTGTGTATGCGATCTTTCGATCTCTTTACATCATCTATATTAAGAATATGGGACACAACCCTACGAAGGCGATTCTTTCCGATTGGGGGGTTTTGGTTGCCGGTGTGATCTGGGTAGCCTTGGTGATCGCGATCATGTATTCCGGTTTTGGAAAAGGCGTTCGTTTCGATTTATAATTTTTTCTAAATCGCCTTTGTGATCCGGTCAAAGAATGAGAGACGTCGCCCAGTTTTACTTTGAAACGGACTTTAAGTACGATCTAAGAAAAATTCACGGAGAAAATTCGTTCTCGGAATTCCGACCAGTCGTTGTCAGAGAGGATTTTTTCTTAGGAGTTCCTACTTTATTTTGTCGGTAAAATTTCCGATTTCAGTGCAAACGGTCGCTGCAAATTCCAATCTCAAAAATCGGTGATCACGGCTTGTAACAATTCCTAACGTAGATCGAATCTAAAATATATGAAAGAAATTTTTAAAAAGACGGCTAATATCGCACTTTGGGTAGTTCTTTTTCTCATCATTACGATCGGACTTTCTATCTTTAAGGCCTCGGATTTGAAACCTTCCCTTTCATTAAACGGAATGACTCAAACCGACGGGCAAAAATTCGATTCTCAAAATCGAGTTTCAGTCGTTTATTTTTGGGCCACCTGGTGCGGAGTTTGCTCTACGAATCTCCCATTGGTTCAATGGTATTCCAATCTCCTGAAAAACAGCGATCGATTCTCCTTTGTTTCCGTCGAAGAAGGGGAGGACGCTCTGAAACTTGCAAAGTATATCCAAGAACGTGAAGTGAAGTTCAACGTAGTAACGGGAAATTCAAAATTCTTAAATGAATGGAAAGTAAACGCTTATCCCGCTTTTTTTATTTTGGATCGGAATGGAGTGATTCGATTTGCGGATTCCGGTATCATGAATCCCCTCAGTTTGTTTTTAAGAATTTGGATTTCCTTCCTTTTCTTCTGATCGTTTCTTCGATATTTCATATTCGATTTTCTGAATCCTATTCTTAAGTGATCCTGACGATCGGCAAGAACCGCTATTCCTGAAGTTGTAATGAAAAAAAGGACGACTCAATCCGGAAATATTTTTCCTAAAATGGTTCTTTAATTTTGGATAATGATTGTAAAAAGAATCTTTTTTTCATCCATTTCTTATAGAGACCTATTTTTGTTTTAGGGAAATAATTTTAATGCGAACCGATTCCTCTTTCCGATTTGCCATTCTCCCGATTCTTTTTTTCCTGATTTTAGGATGTAAGGAAAAAACCCCGGAAAACGCCTGTGATCCTTCTTCCGAGACTTTTTTAAAAGCCTCGATTCTCAGCTCGGCTTCCGGAAATTTATATCCAGTCTGCGCTCCGGCGCCTCAGTCCTTGAGTTATCCGAGCGCCGTTTTTGCAAACGGAAGTCCGATCAGTTTGGTTCCAAACGCCGTCGGAAACGGACTGAGTTTTTCCGTTTCCCCTTCGCTTCCTACGGGTGTGGTTCTCGATTCGTTTAGCGGTCTTATATCGGGTTCTTATATCGGTTACTCGGGAGTGGACAGAATCTATCAGGTCAAGGCTTCCAATTCTTCGG
Organism: Leptospira ainazelensis; assembly: GCF_016918785.1. GTDB lineage: Bacteria > Spirochaetota > Leptospiria > Leptospirales > Leptospiraceae > Leptospira > Leptospira ainazelensis. Next base: position 246,634 of record NZ_JAFFPT010000025.1, read on the forward strand.
GAAGCGTAAGTTATTCTTTAGAATTGATTCTTTATGGAATCGCACCTTTGAAGACGGGGCAAACCGTATGTTCCGATTCCGCAGGAGTGGCCATCGCCTGTACGGGAACAAAACAGGACGGAGAATTGCAAAACGGAATCAACCCTAGTTTTTCGGGACCAAATCTGATCACAGGAACCGACTACACGACGACTGATAATTTTTCCGGTTTGATCTGGAAGACTTGTAGCGAAGGGTTATCGGGGCCTGCTTGCGGAAGCGGGGCCTTTAGCACTTTGAACTGGGCAGCGGCCAACACAGCCTGTACCAATCTCAACGCGGGAATCGGTTACGCGAATCGAACCGATTGGAGACTTGCCTCCGCGAAGGAATTGGTTACGATCTTAAGTTATAACGGAGCCGCTCCTGCGACGTATTCGACGCCGTTTCCGGTAACGAACGGTTCAGGGTATTGGAGTATTACTCCCTATGTTCCTTTGATTGCGACCGACAACTGGTATGTTTCTTTTACGGATGGAACGATCGGAGAGACCATCCAGGCAAACACGAATAACGTTCGTTGTGTTTCAGGGTCGTCGCTTCCCGCACAACTTTTCAAAGACAACGGCGATTCCACAGTGACCGACGTAAACACCGGTTTGATTTGGGCCCAGTGTAGCGCGGGTTTGTCCGGAAGCGGATGTGCGACGGGCGCCGTTTCCTTTCCAAATTGGACAAACGCCCTTCTTACCTGCAACAATCTGAGTTTGGCCGGCAGGGTTTGGCGTTTGCCTTCCGTAAACGAATTGAGTAGTTTGACCGACTTGAGCGTCGCAAATCCGGCAATCAAATCTTCTTATTTTCCAGGAACCTTTAACGGGAATTATTGGACTTCGACTACCTATACGAATCCGACCGATGCTTGGATCGTTCAGTTTGGAGCCGGCAATATCGTTACCAATTTGACAAAAGGCGCCACCGCGGGAGTTCGTTGTGTAACAACCGGCCCTTGAGTTTTATGGAATGAGTTCGTTCAGATTCGAATCTCCTCCAACCGATATGTAATGTATGGAGCCTTTTAAGCCAAAACCTCTTCTGAATAAGTCGGAACTCCGGCAGATAAAAAAGTCCAGAACGAGAGTCGAGGGAAAAAAGGTAATCACCGACGACGTCAAAAAACTCAAGTCTCTGAGTGTAACCCCCGACCTTCCAAAAAAAGAACTCATTCAATATTACAAAGAACCGATCTGGATCGAATATTATATTCCTCGAGAATCGAGATTCGCCTACGAAGTAAAATATCTTTTTGTAAAGTTAATCGATCCCATTCCTCGTCCCGAACCGGCGGATAAAATTTTGAGAGAAGCCGTTGCCAAGGGAGAATTTATAGATATCATCGAAGTTCTTTTTCAACATCCCGAAAAGGAAGATCTGATTCGAAGCAGTTATCTGAACACCTTTCCGTTCTTAGAATCCATCTCCGCGAATTATAAACAGTATTTAAAAAGCCAAGACGCTTACGATCTGAGAATTCCCCTTTTTCATACGGAAGCTTTGATGAAACGGGAGCCTACGGTTGCAACTTTGGAATTCATAGGTCCCTTTACGATTCTTAATCTCAATTGGCTGATCCGAAAACTCAACGAAGCGGGAGAAGAATTTTCACTCGAAGATGAAACCATTTCAGTTCTAATCAAAAGAAGGAACGAATACTGGGAACAAAATTCTCTCGAAGTCGATGAGGACTTCGAACTTTTCGCCGCACTTTTTTATGAGCAGGCATTTCCGCACAGAGGTTCCGAGTATGACGACGCCTTGCTCTTGAGAGAAACCGACGACCCTAAAGTCTAACTTAATTTTTTTTGTCTTCCCGTAAGTTTGTCTTTGAGTATCAGGAACGGTTCTTCGATTAACAAAAAGAAGAACCAGGATATAAGAAACGTAACGAGGACCAGATAAACGCTCGTAAGCAAAAACATCCCCACGGTCGGCGTACTTTGCAACAAAGGAAGAATTTTTTTGGCCGCAATCGGAATCGCAAATATATGCCAAAGATACGCCGTATAACCAAGACGCGCAAACGGTCGAAAAACTCCAAGACTGAAAAAACTTTTTAAGAATCCGGGATAAAAGGAAAAATACATAAGAATTCCGAAACCGAAGGAAAGCATAACGGGCCGCAAAACAAGCGCCCAAGAAGTACCCGGGTCGATCTGATGCGCGTAGATCACGATCGCAATTCCAAAAACGAGAATAGAAAGAATTGCCACCTTATATTTTTCGGCTCTTTCCGCGGTAAGAGGAAAGTGGTGAAAAATTTCATACACGATCATTCCCGCAAGAATCGAATCGAATCTCGCGTGAAAATTGTAAGCCGCATCCATATTCGGAGGAAAGGCGAGATTCATTCTTACAAAAAAGGCGGTTAAAAATCCCGCAAAATAAAAAAGAAACCGAACTTGAATGTTCACTCTAAAAAGAAAGACCGCGCAGAGAAACGGAAGAATGAGATAAAAATGTTCTTCGATGGAAAGAGACCATCCTCCGTTGTAAAGATAGTGAGGATAAATATCGGAAAGATAGAATATATCCACCCAGATGTATTCCATTCTTATCTTAGTTTCCGCGATCAAAGAAAGAATCTGCGCGTTATCGATTTGTATGGATTCTAATTTAGCCAATTGCTGGGATTTGCTGTAGTAAAGAATTGCGAGAGCGAAGTAAAACGCCGGAAAAATACGCAACGACCTTTTTATAAAGAATTGTTTGATTTCGAGCTTTCCGTTTCTTTCGTGTTCTCGAAATAATCCCCCGTAGATCAGAAAACCGCTGAGCAAAAAGAAAAAATCCACTCCGGAAGAGAGAGAACCCAGAAACAAACGTAAAGGATCCGGGTCGCCCGGAAGGATCGTTTTTGCAGTAACCCAGGCGTGAAACACGACTACAAATAAAATCGAAATCGCGCGAATTCCGTTTAGATTTTCGTATTCGTTTTCCTTTTTGTAAAAAATAGATAAACAGTATTCTTTTATATTCGTTTTTTTTAAAATACTCATATAGATTTCTTTCTGCGTTTGTTATACTTTTTGTTTGTAGTAAATGTGAGGATGTTCATAAAAAAAGCCAGACTTTTCCTCTGAGTTTTTGAAACGGAACCAAACCGTAGTTTCTAGAATCGGTTGAATTTTCCCGATTGTCCCCCAAAACTAAAAAGTAACCGGGTGGAATTCTTCCCGCGTCGCCGATGGGAACGTTTCCTTTTACCGCGGTCATCGGGATCATGGAAAGGGAAGGCGCGATGGTTTTAAATCCAGGTTTTAAAAACGTTTCCTGAAGAGGACCGTCGTTGATTAGGATTCGATCGTTTTCAAAACGGAAATAATCGCCGGGCAAACCGACGACCCGTTTTAAACTCAGTTCTTCTTCGAGTCCATCCAAAACCAAAACGTCGAATCTGTCGACTTGTCCTTCCAAGAAAGAAATTTCCCATTTTCCGATCCGCGCGGGAAAACCCCATTTGGTCACTAAAATTAGATCACCTTCCTTATAAGAAGGAGCCATCGAATATCCGGAGATAAAGTAGATTTGAAACAAAAAAACCCGCATCAAAATGATCGTAAAAAGAGAAAGAAAGACGGGAGAAATCTTCCAGAGCGTTTTCGAAATCTTCCCTTCTTTTTCGGAGTTTTTCATACGAGACTGGAACAGAATCCGTTGTAAGAGTCAGGAGGAAAAGTCAAAAATTCAACGGAGTATTTGAATCTAAGGGAATTCTTGGTTCACTGTTTTTATTTGAAATAGGCCGACTCTATTTCGGAACCAGCTCAGTGATTTGAATCAAGCTATCTCCTTTTCTAATTTCCGTAATTGTATATCGATCTTTGAGACGATCTTTTGCATATTTATATAAGGATCGGTCCAAGATGTCTTCAATCAGAATGAAAGGTAATTTTCCATTTTCTAAAACGATAGTATTTAGATCTTCCGGTTTTGATAGTAATAATATCGTTTGATCGAGGTAGTTCATGCCGAAGGTATTTGCAATATTATTCTTTTGAGTAACGAAAACTTTCGAATTGTCCCAAGGAATTTCAGATTGAATCTGCGCTAATTGTTGGGAAATTTTTCGCATGGATCGAATCACTTTTTGGTTTAGATTGAGAGAAATAAGAATCAAAAGTCCCAGAGTTATAAAAATAAATTTTTGAAACATCGGCTTTGTGTTTTCAATTCGTTTGAATTCTTTAAGCAGGAGAATCGGGATAAATACGCTGCACGTAAAATACCGGGAACCCCAATCTATATTTGAATCGTTCGGAGTCAAAATGCAAACGAGAATTAGGTTTGTGATGAAGCTTATAATCCAGATTTGCGAACTTTTGAGGATTTTATTCCAATTCCAGATACAAAATCCGATTACAAAAATATACCAAGGAGAATATCCAAAAAAGCCGACTCTTCCATTGCCGCTGATCAGCAAACTTTGGATGCTACCGAATTTTGTGGACCAGTCAAAATCTAGAATTGAATGATTCGACGCAACTCGAGGTCCAAAGAAAGAATCGTAATGAATGAAGTTGTAAATCACAAAGGAAGAAAATAGAATCGAGAATCCGAAAGCGAAAAGAAATCCTTTTAGCGAATCTTCAAATTGAATTTTTCTTAAGCGACTAAATGCGATTAGAAAAAAGGAGAATAAAAAGGAAAAGGCGAATAAGATTACTTCCGGTCTATACCAGCAAGATACTCCGACTAGAATTCCGGAAAAAAAGTAGTGGAATCGATTTTCAGTTAAGAACTCAGATCCTTCCTTCAACAGAAATAAAATTCCCAATAAAACCAAAGTTACGGCAACGGAAACATCCGAAAAAGAAAGAAAATGGTGCAGAAGTGGTGTTCCGATCAAAACCACAATCGGAATCAGATATTGCCTTGTGATCTTGTAGAGTATAATCAGATAAATCCAAAATAAAAATGCGGAAAAGTATAAAATCCCTTCCTGAAATCCGAGGGCCACAAAAGGAGCGGATAGGATCGTATTCGCGAAGGGGAAGGGTGTTATCTTTTCACCGGAGCGAGATGTTGAAGTTCCGATCAAAAAATACTTAAAGTCGGGATCGATGGATTTTCCGAGATAAAAAACCTCTTGAGATTGAAATCCGGATTCTATCCAGCCTTTTGTTTGAAGAACTTTTACCAGACTATCGGCTGCGAATGAGTTTTTAGGTATTGTAAAACAGGTAGCGATTAAACAGAATGAAAGGGTGAGCAGAGCAATGAATACTTGTATAAAAATCCTAAAGAAAGGATTTTCTAATTGTTTGGCGAATATCCGGGTCTTCATAAGCTGTTGTTAAAAACCAATGTTCGTTTAGATTGAAAGTCATCCGGTTTAGAGACAACCGGAAATACTATTCTTTTCTGCTATAAATTCCGTAAAGAATTTCGATGCTTCCCAGACTTTGTTTTTTTAAAATCTGAATCGACCGAATTTTAGAAATGGCTTCCGGATCGAACTGATTGAGATAAGCAAACATTCCGTTTTTTGTATCTTTTTCGTATTTCAGATCTTTCATACCTTCGGTGTATTCTTTTGTATAAGCGAAGTATTCAAATGAAACCGAAGATTTTTTTTGAGACAAGGAGAATTTTTCCAGGAACTCGGCTAACTCCTGTACGTTGGTCGCCTCGTAAACTCTTCCTTGAAAGTAAAGTTCCTCGCCGGCCATTCCTCCGATCAAACCGTTCTGGAAGACCAAAAGATTTTCCTTCGGTTCTTTTAAAATGAATTCCTGAACTCCTTTTGTGTTCTTCGCAAAACCTTTAGTAGTTTTGTAATAGATCCAAGTCGGTATAACGGATATTCCAAGAAGAAGGTAGAATGGAATTCTCCAGAGGTAACTTTTATTTTGTAAAAACCGCAATGCCCTGGATGCAAGAAGAAAAAGTCCGGGTAAACCCGGAGTCAGATAACGGGAACCGAATTCCGCGCCTCCGTCGTTCGGAGCGGTGCTCGCAGAGATCAGAATTCCGAGGATGGACGCTCCGATCATACTTTTTTCCCGATTCTCCATTTTTTTCCAGTTTTTTAAAAAGGAGAATACGAATAATCCGGTCCCGAACAACAAAAACGGAGAATAACCGAAAAGTCCTAATTTTAGATTTCCGTAAAATAAGAGATTTATAAAATTCTTAAATAGATTGGATCCGTCCGCGGTATCGTAATTTGCGTTGAACCTCGGTCCGAGGATCGAATGAAAGAACGTAAAATTGAATCCGCAGTAAACGAGAAAAAACAAAAAAAGAAAAATCGACACTGCGAAAAAAGAGATCCTATGTTCTCTTTTTTTTGAAAACGGGAATTGAAAAAATCCCTCAAAAATCCAATAAATTCCCAAAAAGATCAGATATTCCAAACGGAACCAATAACAAAAAGAAAGAATTACTCCGCTTGCGATCGTTCTGATCGGAGACGGATTCTCCTTTGATTTTTGATAGAGAAAAATCCCCGTAACAAATAAAAAAAGTCCGACTCCGACATCCATAAAAAGATAACCGTTCATCACGATCGGAGTCAAAATCGAAAAAAGAAAAATCTGCCACGAAGGAATTTTATATTCCCGTCCGAGGAGATACAAGGACGAGCCGATCAAAAACGCCGATAAAAAGTAAATTCCGTAGGCGCCTCCGAATGGATAAACGATTGCATAAAGAATTCCTAAAGAGATAGGAAAGGCGATGATCTTGTGACCGTTCGCTATCGACATCTTTAGTAGACTAAACTTGAGTTCCGGATCAAAATCAAAGCCAGGATAAAATACGTCTAGGGACCGAAACCCGCTCAGAAAAATCGATTTCCCAAGAATGAATTTTTCGTAGTGATCGGCGGAAAGAAGATATTTCGGCGGTATGGTTAAATAAAGAAAATACGAAAAAAGAAAAGCGGCCACAATCGAGCCGTATTTGTTTTGAAGAATTCGAACCGATAAATCTTTGAGTTTTGGGATCATTGAGTTATAAAAAATTCAAAAATAGAAAAACCAATTTTAATACATTCGACATAAAAGGAAAAGATTCGGACAAAAGCTTCCTTTCATTTCGAAGTCAGCGTATCGAAATCGGTTTCGAGGTCAATCTGCTTTCAGTTCTTAAAAACAAACCCTTTGTTTCGGGATTTTTTCTCCTTTTTAGGAAACTATTTTTTTAAGAATGAGGAATTGTAAAACTAAGTATTTTTTCATTGATCCATTCCCGGAATCGTGCAAAACTTGAAGTTATGCAACAGGAAACTCCCTCCGATCCAAATCTACTTGGTCAATTTCTTTCCCAGTCTCCGGTAAAGGCTCTGATCGAACGTTACAAATCAGAAAAAGGTAAGGTTCGGAGCTTTATGGAAAAGCTTCCTCTTTACGCGAGCGGATTAAAAGGAACTGAATTTCAAAACGCGGATTCGGTCTTGAGAAAGGAATTGGCTTCTAAAATTTCCCATCTAAAGGAACCGATGCGAAGATTGGAAGAGGCGTTTGTTTCGGCGAGAAAAATGGATCTGATCGGAAGTAGCGAAATCGCAGTCGTTCTTATCGATAAACTTACGAACGCGATTCAATCGGCTGGATACGGACTTACCGGTCTTGGAACCGGACTCAAAGCAACTCAAGAAGAATTGGAAAAACTCGCCGAGTTTGATTTTTCACTTTTTAAAGAAGTGGAAGGGATCGAATCCAAGATCCAGGCTTTGAAAGTGACGGCGGAGTCTTCTGTGGAAGAAGTCCGAAGTTTGGTAAGCGAAATCAGAGTCGCGCTGGACGGTTTGGAAAACGCGTTTCGTTCTCGCAAGGATCTGTTTACGAAACTCTGAACGATATTCAAAGGTCTTATTGGATTGAAAGAATCCGGAACGATCGCGCTTCAACAAACGCGAGCAGAAATCTTAAACAATAAAAAGGAATAAATCATGGCATTGATTGATGTAATCAAATACGAAGGACAACCCGGAGAGATCGTTTGGAAGTTTCCAAGAAACGATATCAGTCATTTCGGTCAACTCGTTGTAAACGAAAGTCAGGAAGCGATTTTTTTCAAGGAAGGAAAGGCTCTGGACGTTTTTGGTCCGGGAACTCATACTCTGAAAACGGGAAATATCCCGCTTTTGGAAAAGATCGTCAATCTTCCGTTCGGCGGTCAGACTCCCTTTACGGCGGAGATCGTCTATGTAAACAAATCCGTAATCAACATGACCTGGGGAACTCCGACTCCGATCCAAATCGAAGATCCGAAGTATCATATCACTCTCGGCCTGAGAGCATTCGGAAATTATAATATAAAAGTCATCGATTCCAAATCGTTCGTGAACACCGTTGTGGGAACTCAACAAAGATTCAATCACGACGGGGTCGATAAACTTCTGAAACCGATGGTCGTGACAAGGCTTAGCGATTTTATTTCCGAAGTCGTATTAAAAACGGGAGTTCCGATCACTCAGATTTCACAACATCTCGAAGAGGCTTCCTCAGCGGGGAAAACCAAAACACAACCCGACTTTCAGAAATACGGACTCGAGGTTGTGGACTTTTTTATTCAGTCGATCAATTTTGATCAGAACGATCCCAACTTTCAAAAGATTCAGAAAGTTCTCACCGATAAATTCGAAATCGAAACGATGGGGAATATGTATCAGCAGAAAAGAATGCTGGATATCGGAGAAGCCGCGGCGAACAACCCGGGTGGAGCCGCCGGTGAAGGTATGAGCGCCGGAATGGGTTTGGGAATGGGGATGAATATGGCCGGAATGATGTCCAATATGATGGGACAAAATCAAGCCGGAGCAAAACCCGCCGAAGAGGACGCCGCCGCGAGGATGGCAAAACTGAAGTCTCTTCTCGACGGGGGTCTCATCACTCAGGAAGAATTTGATACCAAAAAAAAGGATATTTTGAATTCTATCTAAAATATGGTCTCCACTCTCACTCGATACAAAGCCGAATTTGAATGTATAAACGACTCCTGCAAAACTCGATACGATCTAAACGAGATCGTATATGAGTGCAGAAAGTGCGGAAGTCTTCTCCAAGTTTCTCACGACTTAGAAGCTTTAAAAACCGTATCGGGTGAAGAATGGAAACAAACCTTTGACTCTCGTTTTCGATCCGTCCAGTTTCCGAATTCTTCCGGAATCTGGAACAAAAGAGAATGGGTTCTTCCCCACATTGAAGACAAAAACATCGTAACTTCCGGGGAAGGACTTTCGCATCTTTTTCATTCCGAACGTTTGACGGCCGATTTAGGTCTTGGGAGTTTTTACGTAAAACAGTGCGGGATCTCGCACACCGGGTCTTTTAAAGATCTCGGGATGACCGTTCTTTTATCTCAGGTAAAACATATGATCGCGAGCGGAGTTCCGATCAAAGCGGTTGCCTGTGCGAGTTCGGGAGACACTTCTGCGGCGCTCGCATCGTATGCGGCAAAAGCAGGAATTCCCGCGATTATCTTTCTTCCCGCCGGAAAAGTTTCGCAAGCTCAGCTCATTCAACCGGTATCTAACGGCGCAAAGGTGATCGCTTTGGATACGGACTTCGACGGATGTATGCGGATTGTGAAAGAAGTGACTCGAGAAGCTGGAATCTATCTTGCAAACTCGATGAATTCTCTTCGAATCGAAGGACAAAAAACGATCTCCGTAGAAATCACACAACAGCTGGAATGGAAGGTTCCGGACTGGATCGTAATTCCGGGTGGAAATCTCGGAAACGTTTCCGCTCTCGGCGCCGGATTCGAGATGATGCTTTCTCTTGGACTTATCGATAAATTACCGAGAATTGTCCTCGCCCAAGCCGAACACGCAAACCCGTTGTATCTTTCGTATTTAAAGAATTTTGAAAGTTTCGAGCCGGTCTCTGCGAAGACAACTCTGGCTTCCGCGATTCAAATCGGAAACCCGGTTTCCATTCAGAAAGCGATCAAAACTCTCAAAAAATTCAACGGGGTTGTGGAACAGGCGAGTGAAGCCGAACTTTCCGACGCTGCGGCAAAAGCGGATCTTTATGGTTTGTACAATGATCCACATACCGGAGTCGCTCTTGCGGCTTTAAACAAACTTTTGAAAAAGGGAACGATCGCAAAGGGTGAGAATGTAGTGGTTATCTCAACGGCTCATGGGCTAAAATTCACCGAATTTAAGCTTAAATTTCACGCGGGCGAAATCCATGGAACGGATTCTAAGATGGTCAATTCCATCCATAGGACCGAGCCCAAAGTCGAGAAAGTGATAGAATTGATCCGAAACCTCCTACATTTGGGATAAAGCCCCCGGGTGGATCGGATCGGTTGTTGGAGATTTTTTAAGACTTTTTTTCCCAAAATTTTTTTTTTCGTCGAAAGTAGGAAGTTTTTCGTCATATCTCTAATCCATGAGGGATTTTGACGATGTATCAGCAGACTTTCAAATGGAAGTGGATTCTGCAATTTCGAAAGAAGTTCCCATTTCTTTAATCACCTATGTGTTAACACCGAAGGGTGAGAAAAAACTCAAATATATCATTCAAGGCATTCTTACCCGTTACGATCGTCTGGATCTGACCGAGCTTCTTTACACTTCTTCCAAGGAATTGATTGTCAACGCGACAAAAGCCGCGATAAAACGGATTCTTTTTAAAGAATCCAAACTCGATATAGAATCCGTTGAAGACTATAAAAGAGGAATGGAATCCTTTCATAATAGCTTAAGTGACAAAAAGTTCCCGTTTTATAGGGAGAAGATGAAAGAACATGATCTTACTATAAAAGTAACATTCTTTTTCAATCAACACCGTATCGTCTTAAAAATTTTGAATAATTTTCAGTTAACCGACCAGGAAGAAAAGAGGGTAAGAGAGAAATTTAGAATCTCTCGTGACTTTGACAATCTTTTTGAGTTCTTTATGAAGTTCGGAGATTCTACGGAAGGCGCCGGGCTCGGAATCACGATGGTTGAAATTTTAGTTGCACAGAGCGGATTTGACAGGCATTTGTTTACGATTTACAGTAGAAAAGGTATTTCTCAGACTGTTGCAAGAGTCGAAATCCCTCTGAGAGAGGATTATATTCCTAGGAGATTGAAGTTCGGCAAAGGCCAGAATTTCGCACCTAGTTTTGTAGAATGAGGATGAATGGAACCGAGTAATCAAGTCAATAAATTACAGGAACAAGCGAATCTGATGAATCTCGCGCTTGAATCTGTCGTAACGGAAGATCAAGCGGTAGAACTGATTCAGGGAAAGATCAGGGACGCTTTTCTTTTAAAAATTAGAATCGATATTGAAAATAGAAGCGGCGCCGTCGTTGCATTGGTCACTAAATATAAGAATGAAGTTATAGAAATTTATTCTCTGTTTTCCAATTCTTCTTTGATTCGTAAGATTCGAAGTTTTGAAGATTCTGCGGCGTTTGCGTTGGATATGGTGGAAGCCGCGAAGTCCGAACCTTTTGATCCCGGTCTTTCCGATAGTATCGGTCGTATCGTTTATTCAAAATTAACCAAGGCCGTATTAGAAACTTCTTATCCGAACTGGGAGAGAAACGACGCGTCGAGTTTAGTCAATATTTTAGAGAATCAAATCAAAACATCATTAAAAGTGAATATAGTTCGAATCCAAGCCGACGTCGAATATATATCCAGCTTGAAGTTCAGAGCTAAGAATGTGTTTACCGGAGTTATTCCGCCTGTAAATCGCCCGGCGGAAGAACCCGCGATCGGTCAAGTTCCCGAGAGTCAGGAAAAAACTCCGGTTCAAAGACAGATCGAACAATTCAAAAGACCTTTCGGTAGAGTGGTTGTTGCGAAGACCGTTCTTTCTCCGGTCGGAGGGATCGACTTTGACGATTTGAGCGAAGGAGACAAGCTCCTCTTTCAATTGCCTATGGGAAGTATGGACGAAAAGGCGATGGCAAAAACCTTAGGCGGCTACGACGACGCGGGAAATCCTAAAAACGTAGTGGGAGAATTTATCGGAATCGCCGCAGGTAAGGGAGAATACCATATCTTTGCAAAAGGACCGTCCGGAGTTTTGTTACAAGCTTTCGAAGAACGTCCCGTTCGGTTGGCTCGAGTGAAAGGAAAGGTCGCCAGTTCGACCCCGACACCTACAAAGGTGGAATCCGGAGGCGGTTCTTTGGGAATGATCATCGTCGCCGGTGTCGTGATTGTTTTGGGTTTATTAGTTTTTTTGATACTGAAGTAAGCCGTTAATACCTTAGAATGCAGGAGATCCTACATTTTAAGGGTCGTTGCTTTTTGTGGTGAAGCGCCGACTTGTTTGTCGGTGCAAATTTGTAAGAACTCCTCGGAACGTTTTTCAAGAAAACCGGGTAAGTTATGATTTTCCTACCGCTTTCCGCTTCGATAATCCCATTTTTTTGAGAACATAGGAGTTCCTACATTTTCAAAAAAGATCAACCGATCACAAGGTTGACGAGTTTACCCGGAACGTAGATTTCTTTGCGGATTGTTTTTCCGTCTAAAATGCCTTTTATCTTTTCGAGATTTTTCGCCAATGCGATCGCATCCGCTTGTGTGACTTCTTTGGGCGCCTTGAACTCGTCTCTGAGTTTTCCGTTTACTTGGACCACGATTAGAATTTCGGATTCCACCAAATACCGACTGTCCGCTTCTGGAAACGTTTCGTGAGAAAGAGATTCTTTTTTGCCGGCCCGTTTCCAGAGTTCTTCCGCGATGTGAGGGGCAAAAGGGGCGACCAAAAGAATAAACGGTTCCAATATCTTTTTCGGTCTTCTTTCCAGAGGAGTGAACTCGTTCACGAAGATCATCAATTGCGAAATCGCGGTATTGAAAGAAAAGTTCGGTATGTCCTCGGAAACTTTTTGAATCGTTTTGTGAAGAATTTTCCATTCTTCCGGAGTGGGTTCTACGTCGTCGAGACGAAAGGATTCTTCCTCTCCGCTGTGAAAGAGTCTCCAGATTCTATTTAAGAATCTAAAAACGCCTTCGACACCGCGTGTGCTCCAAGGTTTGACCATTTCCAAAGGGCCCATAAACATTTCAAAAAGTCGAAGGCTGTCCGCACCGTATTCTTTGATTACGTCGTCGGGATTAACAACGTTTCCGAGAGACTTCGACATCTTGCGTTTATCTTCTCCAAGAATCAATCCTTGGTGAACTAATTTTCCAAACGGCTCCTTTGTGGAGACAACTCCGATATCGTATAAGAATTTATGCCAGAATCTGGAGTAGAGAAGATGAAGCACCGCGTGTTCCGAGCCGCCGACATACATGTCTACGGGCATCCACTTTTTTTCCAACTCCGGATCACAGAAGAATTTACCGTTTTTAGGATCGATGTATCTCAGGTAATACCAACAAGAACCTGCCCACTGAGGCATCGTGTTGGTTTCTCTGGTTCCGACTTCACCGGTCGTAGGATCGGTATAACTCAGCCATTCTTTCGCGAGGGCCAGAGGAGATTCTCCGGTTCCGGAAGGTTTAAATTCGGGTAAATTAGGAAGTACTAATGGAAGCTCGGACTCCGGAATCGCTTTTGTAACGCCGGAAGGATAATGAACCAAAGGAATGGGTTCTCCCCAATATCTTTGTCTTGCAAAAAGCCAGTCTCTGAGTTTGAACTGAATCTTTTTCTTTCCGATTTTTTTGGATTCCGCCCAAGAAATGATCTTGGAAGAAGCGGAAGAATAGTCCATTCCATCGATCGAAATTTCTGCGGAAGAAGAGTTGATACAAACGGAAGTTTTTGAATCAAAAGCGGCGTCTACGGAAACTTCCCCTTCGATCACAGGTATGATCTTGAGATCGAATGCCTTTGCGAATTCAAAGTCTCTTTGATCATGAGCCGGGACCGCCATGATAGCGCCGGTTCCGTATCCGTAGAGAACGTAATCGCTGATCCAAACCGGGATTTCTTTGGAAGGATCGGCAGGGTTGAGCACATAAGCGCCGGTAAAAACTCCGGATTTTTCTTTACTCAACTCGGTTCGATCCAAGTCGCTTTTGAGGGCGGATGCTTTTTGGTATTCTTCTATTTTTTGTTTTTGCTCGGGAGTTGTGATGGAGGAAACAATCGGATGTTCCGGAGCTACGACCATATAAGTCACGCCGAAGATCGTATCGGGTCTTGTGGTAAAAATTCGAATTCCATCCAGATCGCCGATCGGTTTTTTAAAAGGAAATGTGATTTCCAGGCCTTCGCTTTTCCCGATCCAGTTTTTCTGCATTTCGAGCGTTGAGGTAGGCCATTGTACCAGCGTAAGGTCTTCCAAAAGACGATCCGCATAAGCGGTGATTCTCATCATATACTGGCGCATCGGTTTACGAACGACTTCGTATCCCTTTTCCATCCATTCTTCCACTTCTTCGTTGGCAAGAACGGTTCCTAATGCCTCGCACCAGTTTACGGGGATTTCAGCTTGGTAAACGAGTCGGAAGTCCGAAAGAATTTTCTCTTTCTGAGCGGGTGTGGATTGGTTCCATTCTTCCGCGCTGAATCGTTTATAGTCTAAGCCTTCCGATCCTTGTTTGGAGAATCTTTTGATCAGAACGTCGATCGAACTGGCTTTTTTGAGTTCCGGGTCAAACCAAGATTTGTAGAGCTGAAGAAAGATCCACTGTGTGAATTGATAGTAGTCCGGATCCGTGGTGGAAAGTTCACGAGACCAGTCATAAGAAAGACCGATCATTTTGATCTGTCTGCGAAAGTTATCGATATTGTTCTTTGTAGTAGTTGCGGGATGAACCCCGGTCTGCATCGCATAACGCTCCGCAGGGAGTCCAAAAGCATCCCAACCCATGGGATGCAAAACTTCGAAACCCTTCATTCTCTTGAATCGGGAAAGAATGTCGGTGGCTGTATATCCTTCCGGGTGACCTACGTGAAGTCCGGCGCCGGACGGATAAGGAAACATGTCCAAGCAGTAGAATTTTGGTTTAGAAGACCGAATATTTGTCTGAAAGCTATTGTTCTCTTCCCAAAAATTTTGCCAAAATGATTCTACTTCCTGAAACGGATATTGCATTTGGATCCTTACTTTCTTACGGAGTCGATTACCTTGATCAATCTCTGAAATGTTTTACTCAAACATGATTTGCAAAGATCGTATTGGTAGAGTTGAGTGACCTTTGATCTGCATCCTGTGCAAGTCAAGAGATGATTCCCTTTCGCTTCTGTTTGTTTTTCTTCGAGTAACTGCATTTTGCTCCCAGACTTATCCATGCTGATTTGTTTATTTACAGAGTGTCAATAAATCCGGAAAGAAACGTGATCCAACAACATCCCTTCCCGGCTGATCGGAGATTACGTTATAAAAACCGGGTTGTTTAGAGTCAAAAAAAAATAGCGGACACTCATCAGAAATAAGTAGAATTTTTTTTAAAAAAATTGAGATCTTTTGTTTTATGTGGAATGCTTTTTTAAATGCATGTTTCCAATGTATGAAAGCCGATCGATTGGAAATTTATTTCTTTTCAGAGTCAGACAAGGATGGTGTCGCGTTTGCTACAGGTAAAAAATCTCAATAAGTCCTATTCAGTTTCGGGAAAAAAACTCGAAGTATTAAAAGACATCTCTTTTCAGATCGAAGAAGGAGAATTCATCGCAATTATCGGGCCTTCCGGTTCCGGAAAATCCACATTGCTTGCTATTTCAGCAGGTTTGGATCGTCCGGACGACGGAGAAGTGATTTTGGACGGAATTCCACTCTTAGAAAAAGAGGAAGACGAGCTCGCAAAACTCAGGGGAGAAAAAATCGGATTTATTTTTCAAAATTTTCAGCTGATCAAATCGCTCAATGCGTTGGAAAATGTCTCTTTACCTCTTGTTCTAAATTCTAAACTGACAACCGCTCAAATAAGGGATCAAGCCTTTCTGTGGTTGGAAAAAGTTTCCATGAAAGAAAGGGCTTCGAATTTTCCCGGACAACTTTCGGGAGGAGAAGAACAAAGGATCGCGATCGCAAGATCATTTATTCACAATCCGAAAATCTTATTCGCAGACGAACCGACCGCAAACTTAGATAAGAAGAATGGAGAGATTGTGATGCAACTTCTCGCGGAGTTGAATCAAAAAACCTCTTCTACTTTGATCGTTGTCACTCACGATCATTCCGTCGCCGATCTTGCGGATCGTGTATTGGAAATGAGCGATGGAAAAATCATAAGAGAAATTCAAGGCAAGAAGAATCGGTTTCAAAAAAAAGCTTCCGTGAAGTCTGCGAAGTCCGCGAAAAAAAAGGTTTCTAAGAAAAAAAGATGAAACTGAAATTATTAATCCAATCGATCCTTAGGGATTTTCGTTCTAAAAAAAGTTCCGCGTTGCAGATTGTTTTAGCGATAGCAATCGGGACCGGCTCTGTTACTGCGATTCACGCTTATAGAGAAGAATTGAGCCGGTCCATCCTAAAGGAAGCTCGTAACCTAATGGGTTCCGATCTTTTAATTCAAGCGCCTTCTCCGTTCACTTCGGAGCAAAAAGAATTTATGTCCCAAAGTCTTCCAAAGGGATCGGAAACCTCGGAACTCGTGCAGTTTGCTTCTATGCTTCGAAATCCTGAGAATGACGAAACCACACTTTCTCTGATCAAAACGATGAAGGGAAAATTTCCTTATTATGGAGAAATTCTTACCGAACCTCCGGGGGCTTATCGAAAACTCAAGGAAGGGGAGATACTTCTCGAAGAAAGCCTAATCAAGAATCTAAAATTAAAAATTGGTTCTTCCGTTTCTCTCGGTGAAAGAAATTTTATACTGAAGGGAAAGGTTCTCAAAGAACCGGGAATCGCCGGAAGTTTTCTTTCCATGGCTCCGACTTCTATCATTACTTCCTCTTCTCTTGCTTCCACGGGATTGGAACAAAGAGGTTCTAGAATCAGTTATTTGATTCCGATTAAACTAAAAGACCCGAGCGTAGCGAGCAAATACAAAGAACTTCATTTTAAAGAGTATATTCAAAAAGACTTAACTCTTTACGATTCTACGGAAACAAATTCCGGATCTCGAAAATTCTTAACGAATACGTTGGACTTTTTCAGTTTGTTAGGGTTATCTGCCTTCTTTTTGGGTGGAATTTCGATTCTTCTTGCAAGCCGCGCGGGAATCCGAGAAAAATCAGGCGCGCTCGCCGTGTTAAAATGTCTCGGAGCCAGCCCGAGAACCGTAAGTTTTATCGTTTTGGGAGAATTGTTATTTTTCTCATTGATCGGTTCGACTTTAGGGATCGTCTTGGGGAATGTTTTGTTAGGTTGGATTCCCGATCTCGCCGGAGAGGAACTTCTCGGTTTTAAACCGACGATCGGATGGACCTCCTTTCTTTGGGGGCTTTTGATCGGAATTTTGATTCCATTCTTTTCCTCGATCGAGTCACTCATTGAAATCCGAACTCTCAAACCGATCCTCGCATTAAAGGAAGAATTTCAGGAAGAAACAAATCGGATTCCTAAGTTTAGAATCACTCAGATTTTCGGATATGCGGTCCTGTTTTTGTTATTTTTTCTTTTGGCTTGGTGGGAAACGGAAAGCCCTTGGAAGGGATTGATCCTCTGTTCGATTCTTCTTATTCTTCCCTTGATCGTTTTTTTAGCATATTCAGGAATTAGAATATTGGTTTCTAAGATCAAAGAGAAAAGCGATCTGACTCCTTTTTCAAGATTTATCATCGGTAAATTCGACCGTCCGGGAACCACACTTTCGCTTTCCGTCATAGGACTTACAAGTTCGCTTTTTATTCTTCTTTTATCACTGATCGTAAGTGAGAGTCTTTTGGAATATAGCGGTGCGAAAGATAAAGAAAGACGGCCCAACCTTTTTGTAATGGACATTCGTCCCGAACAGAAGGAGCACTTTGAAGAACTTGTGAAAGAATTTGATGCGGAGAAGGTGATCGTTGCGCCAGTCATCGGAGCGAGATTATCTAAGATCAACGGCGAGACCGTGAAAAAGGACGAGACCGAATCTTCCGCATTAAAAAGGGATTGGAGGTCGACAGCGAGAACAAGGGAATATTTTCTTTCGTACAGAAATGATCCCTATCCGACCGAGAAGATTGTGGACGGTGATTTTTGGAGAAAAGGGGAAGAGGATCAGATCTCGGTGGAGAAAGAATTCTCCACTTACCTAAAGGTCAATTTAGGAGACAGTCTGACCTTTTTGATCGGCGGTGTCGAAGTTACGGGTGTTATCCGTAACTTTAGAACCGTGAACTGGGCAGATATGCGCCCAAATTTTGTAGTTCTGTTTTCGAAAGGTATTTTGGAAAAAGCTCCCGGATATTATTTGAGTTCGCTTCGAATCGAATCTGAAGAAAAGAGATACGAGCTTCAGAAGAACTTGGTTTCTAAATATCCGAATCTTACGATTATCGATACGGATAAAGCGGTGCGTGCGTTTTTGGGAATCTTAGAGAAGATATCGTTTACGATTCGATTGATGACCTGGTTGATTTTGGGGGCTTCTCTCTTGTTGATTTTAACCGCGTTGAATTCGAGTCGAAAGGAAAGGATAGAAGAAACCACTTTATTGAGAATTATCGGCGGGACTTCGAGTTTTTTAAAAAAGGTCTTTCTATGGGAAGGAATTCTTCTAGGAACCTTTTCCTTTGCCCTAGCATTGCTTTTGGCATGGGGAGCAAACGAATTGATCAGTCAGAAGGTTTTGGAGATTCAGCCTTCGCATCCTTTCCTAGAATACTTGATCGCTTATGTGTTTACGATTATTGCGACTACTTCGGTCTACTATTTGAACTTAAGGGGAGAATGGAAAAAACCGCCGGTCAGTTTTATGAAAGCTATGTAGTAATTTTGTGATTTTTTCTTCGGACTCATCTTTCGTAAGGATGATGAGAATTCTTCGCTAATTCTTTATTTTTTTCACCTATCGTCTTTTTTTTGAAAAAAGCAGAATGCTTTGAATCGGAAGGGAACCGTATGGGTATGGAGCAAATTTTTCTCAATTCCGATGAAAGTATAGAATCGGCTATGACCGAAAGTCAAGATAGAGTTGTTACGCTACTTGTGCCGGAGACGTATTTTGAAAATCTTTCGAAAGAGGAAAGAAAAGTTTTGGGTAAGAAACTTCCTTATCTTCTGAGGAGATATGGAAAGTTTATGTGCGCTCAACCAAGGTTTAATGAGAAGGGGATTACGGTGCTTTATCAGAAAAATCAAGGAAAGCTGAAGAAATTGAATGTTAGAATGGGGACCGGTTACTGGGCATTGTTAGGAGCATTGGCCTATTCTCACGGTGTTTCTCGTTGTTTCCTTTTTAATTTTTTGTTGTCGTTGGATCATGCCGGAGTCGGAGATTCTATCGTGGAAGTTTTGAATAGAGGAGTTCCTACCTTTCACAACGTTTACAGATATATCTGGCAACTAGAAATCACACAAAACAAAGTGACCCGCCTTCTCGAGTTCGAACCAAACCCGCTTCAGACTTACTTTGATTATAGTTTCCCTTGGTTAAAGACGTAAAAAAGTTTTCTTTATCCTTTTTACGGTGCGTTGGATTTTGGAAATTTTCTAGTAAAGGACAATCGTGTCCTTTACTAGAAACGGTGATTTTATTTTAGATTGGAAGCGAAGAATTCCTTAGTATCTGGGAATTCTGTTTTCGCCGAGCAAACTTTATAGTTGGAAGCGGAAGGACACGATGCGGTTCCACCAACTTTACAACCTTTATCTTGGCATTTTTTTCGGTTATCAAACGTATCGGAGCCGGTATATCTGCAATAGTCTCTGCAAATATCCGTAGATCCGGAGGTGCAAATATAACAACCATCGGCGGAAAGATCTTTCAACAAAAATAAAGAAACAAAAACAACGACGACAAAAACTAAGTTCTGAAACTTTTTCATTAAAATCCCCTATCGGAATCTGATCCTAAAAATTCTGGGATCTCTGTAAAGATTAAAATAAGCGTCAAATTTAATTCAACATCGGATCTTTCGTATGTTCTACGAAATAACGATAGATTCCTCCCTTGCTCCTCAAGGCTTCCTGCCAGGTCGTTTCCGGATCTTGGTTTAGAACAAAATCTTTAGTTGCTTCGTGTACGACCCAAGACTTTCTATTCATCTCCGTTTCCAATTGTCCCGCACCCCAACCCGAATAACCTTGATATACATGAAATTTAGAAGGGGATTCGATTAATTCCAACAAGGTGTCAAAACTTCTTGCGAGAAACAATCCTGGAATCACTTCGATTCCTGGTTGCGAGATGCTGTTATTTTCATGAAGAACAGAAATGAAAGTCGGGTCGACAGGACCGCCCGAATAAATCGGAAGACTCCGGCTGACTTGATCCGGAATTCCTTGAATTACATCGCCGATCGCGGCCTCTTGCTTTTTGTTTAACACCAGACCGAAAGCCCCCTGGCTGTCGTGTTCAATCAGGAGAATAACCGTTTGGTTAAAGTAATCCATCACAATCGAGGAGTTGGAAATTAGAATCTTTCCGTTATAGGTTTCTTCCATTCGTTTTATCCGATATTAGACCATTTTTATTTTTTAGACGTTCCGTGAATTTCGGAAAGAATTTTATACGCGATCTCCAACGTAGCGACATCGGAATCCCGATTCACGATTGGATCGGTTTCTTTTCTGATACAACGTATAAAGTGTTCGTGTTCTTGTTTTAACGGATTGTCTTTGTGAACGAAAATTTTCTCTACGATCGATTCTTGACGATATTTGATTTCTTCTGATAAAAGAAGAATGTCGGATGTAGCCTGTCTGTGAAGTTCGATTTCTTGATCCGTAAAATCCAACATGATATAAACGTCTTTTTGTGTGATGTTCAACGTCCTAATCTTTGCTTGAGTTGCGCGAGACGCAGTAATACTCGCAAGACATCCATTCTCAAACTCTAATAGAACGTTGGCGATATCTTCGTGGTTTGACTGAACTTTTGTTCCCGAAGCTGACAATTTTTTTACCGGAGAATTCACAAGGTTCAAGACGATGTCAATGTCATGAATCATCATGTCGAGAACCACTCCTACGTCTTTGATTCTCGGATTGAAAGGCGCCAACCTTCTGGATTCAATCAATAACGGATCTTTTACTATTTTACCTAATTCTAATACCGCGCCGTTGAATCTTTCTACGTGTCCGACTAATAAAATCAAATTTTTAGAGGCCGCGATTCTTACGAGTTCTTTTGCTTGTTCCGTAGTTTCTGCGATCGGCTTTTCAACTAACACATGTTTGCCGGCTTCAAGGGCTTTTTTTGCGATATCATGATGAAGGAATGTCGGAACTGCGATGATGACTGCGTCAACTTTTGAAATTAAATCTTCGAAGGAAGCGAATGCAGAGGTTTTGTGTTTATCGGCCATCTGTTTGGCCCTTTCTAAATCCGCGTCGTAGATTCCGACGAGGGTAGCGTCCCCTAAGGTTCTTGCTACGTTCACGTGATACTGACCCATGTGTCCTGTTCCGATCACACCGAGTTTTACTCTTTCTGTCATTTTGTTTCCTTTCTTCTAACGCTTGTTTCCGCGTTTTTCGGGGATTCCCGATTTTTCTTTTGATAATAAGAGAACCGCCTGAAGTTTTCTTTGATTCGAATTCTTCAGGTCGAGTTCTCGTTTATTTTGTGAAAATTTTTCCCTTCGAACCGGGGATGTTCTCTCCGGATTCTCTGGCGAATTCTTCTATCAATTCTCTTTGGCGTCTTGTTATCTTTTTTGGAATTTCGATTCTTACGATCACGTGTTGATCGCCTTTTCCATAAGCGCCGAGATAAGGCATCCCGTGCCCTTTTAATCGAAAGACCTGTCCGGATTCTGTTCCTTCCGGAATTTTCATCTTGGCTTTTTTGCCGTCGATCGTTGGAACGTCGATCTCCGCGCCTAAGATGGCCTGAGCAAGTGTAATCTTACGAGTGAGAATGAGATCATTCCCTTGACGTTCGAATAACTCGTGTTTTTTGATATGTGTTACGACGTAAAGATCACCGTGAGGTCCGCCGTTGGGTCCCGCCTCGCCTTCACCGGAAACTTTTAATCTAGATCCGGTCTCGATTCCCGGAGGAATTTTTATATTGATCGTTCTTCTTTTTTCCTGAAGACCTTGTCCATTACAAGACTTGCATGGATTGGAAATCGTGGTTCCTTTTCCTCTACAAGTAGGGCAGGTCGTCGCTACGGAAAAGAATCCTTGTGTTCTTCGGATCTGGCCGGAACCGCCGCAATCGGCGCAAGTGGTCGGAGAACTTCCTTTCGCCGCTCCGGATCCGCTACAATCGGGACAGGATTCCAATCTTGGGATTTCGATTTTGTATTCTCGTCCTAAAGCCGCGTCTTCGAGAGAGACTTCCAAGTTGTAACGTAGATCGGATCCTCTCTGAGGACCGGATCTTCTTCCACTTCCTCCGAAACGTCCACCACCTTGTCCGCCTCCGAAAAAATCTCCAAAGATATCGCCGAAGTCTCCAAAGATATCGGAGAAATCGGTATAAGCTCCTTGCCCGTATCCTGCGGCGCCAGCTCCAACGCCCGCCTTTCCGAACTGATCATAGGCCTGACGTTTTTTGGCATCACGAAGGACTTCGTATGCTTCGGTGGCTTCTTTAAATTTTTCTTCGGATTCCTTATCACCTTTGTTTTTATCGGGGTGATATTTGATCGCTAACTTTCGATACGCTGATTTGATCTCTTCGTCGTTAGCGGTTTTGGAAACGCCAAGAATATCATAGTAACTTCTTTCACTCATTGTTTAATTCCAAGTAAAGCGCGGATTCTGATTGGGTAAGTTTGATTGCGAATTCAACGCCTTCGATGTCTTCAAGAATGCCCGCGTTCGCCATTCGGCGAACGCGGGCTCGATTACTCAAAGTTTTTACTTTTTCTCATCATCCACTACAGTATAATCTGCGTCGACGACCTTTTCCCCGTTGTTGGCGGAATTGTCTCCAGCGCCTGCTCCGGGTCCTGCAGAAGCGCCCGGTTGTTCGCCGCCGGGAGCTCCTTGAGAATAAATCTTCGTAGCAATCTCGGAAGCAATTTTGGAGATCGATTCTTTTGCAGATTCGATTCTCGCCTTGTCATTGCTTTCGATCGCTTCACGAGCTCGTTTGATTTCGTCGGTCGCGAGTTGCTTCTCGTTCTCCGCGATTTTATCTCCGGCTTCGTTAACGGTTTTTTCCAAAGAATAAGCAAGGGTGTCTAACTCATTCTTCGCTTCGATCACTTCTCTTTGAGCCTTGTCCGCTGCGGCGTGAGCTTCGGCGTCCTTGACCATCTTTTGAATTTCGTCTTCGGACAATCCGGAAGAGGATTCGATACGAATCTTTTGTTCCTTGCTCGTTCCAAGATCTTTTGCCGATACGTGGACGATTCCGTTTGCGTCGATATCGAAAGTAACTTCGATTTGAGGAACTCCTCTCGGCGCCGGTGGAATTCCGATCAGATCAAAACGACCGAGGGTTCTGTTTGCGGAAGCCATTTCTCTTTCTCCTTGGAGAACGTGAATGGAAACCGCAGACTGATTGTCCGCAGCAGTCGAGAACACTTGCGATTTTTTCGTAGGAATCGTTGTGTTTCTTTCGATCAGCTTGGTCATCACTCCGCCGAGAGTTTCGATCCCAAGAGAAAGAGGAGTTACATCGAGAAGAAGAACGTCTGAAACTTCTCCGGCTAACACCCCGCCTTGGATCGCGGCGCCTACGGCAACGACTTCGTCCGGGTTTACGGATTTATTCGGTTCTCTTCCGAAGATCTGTTTTACCAGTTCTTGAACCGCAGGAATTCGAATCGATCCACCCACGAGAATTACTTCGTCGATTTCGGAAGCTTTGAGTCCAGCGTCGCGAAGAGCGTTTTCACAAGGAATTCTTGTACGATCCACAAGCGACTTAGTAAGTTGATCAAACTTCGCTCTGGAAAGAGTCATGTCCAAATGTTTTGGACCGGACGCATCCGCAGTGATAAACGGAAGATTGATCTGTGTAGACATCGTTCCGGAAAGTTCGATCTTCGCTTTTTCAGCGGCTTCTTTCAATCTTTGTACGGTGTTTTTATCCGCAGCGATGTCGATTCCGGTTTGATTCTTAAATTCGGAAATCATCCATTCCATGATCGCCATGTCGAAGTCGTCGCCGCCGAGGTGAGTATCTCCGTTTGTGGACTTTACTTCGAAAACTCCGTCGGCGAGTTCGAGAATCGAAATATCAAAAGTTCCTCCGCCAAGGTCGTACACGGCGATTTTAGAATTTACATTCTTCTTATCAAATCCGTATGCGAGGGCCGCGGCGGTCGGTTCGTTGATGATTCTTTCCACGTCTAACCCGGCGATTCTTCCGGCGTCTTTGGTCGCTTGACGTTGTTCGTCATTGAAATACGCCGGAACCGTAACTACGGCTTTCGTAACTTTGTGGCCGAGATAGTCTTCCGCGGTTTGTTTCATCTTCATGAGAACACGCGCGGAAATTTCTTGAGGAGTGAATTCTCCGGCGGAGGTTTCAAACTTTACGCCTTCGTTTCCGGAACGAACCACTTTGTAGGAAACGTGTTTCATTTCGGATTCGCACTCGCTCAGTCTGCGTCCGATAAAACGTTTCGCAGAGCGTACCGTATTTGCCGCATTGGTGATCGCTTGGTTTTTGGCGAATTGCCCGACCAGAGTTTCTCCTTTTGCGGTAAATGCTACGATAGAAGGAGTCGTTCTCGCTCCTTCAGAGTTTTGAATAACGACTGGATCTCCACCTTCCATAACGGAAACGACCGAGTTTGTGGTACCTAAGTCGATTCCTATGATTTTTTCTTTGGACATTGTTGTGCTCCTTTATACTTCCCTGAGATTCTAATTATGCCTTCGGTTTTCCGATTCGAACCCTTGCAGGTCGAAGCGCAAACTTCTCTTCGTTTTCTTTGTAGAAGTAACCGGGTTGATATACTTCAATCACGGTTTCTTCCGAGTATTGATCGCCTTCTTCCGAAGAAAGGGCTTCCATCGACATAGGATCAAAGGATTCTCCTTTCGGATCAAAACGAACTACATTCGATTTTTCTAATATGGAATAGAATTCCTTTAAGACCATCGCAACTCCGTCTACGAAAGGTTTTAATTCTTCCGAAGTCGTTTGAGTCGTCGCCACACGTTCCAAGTTGTCGATCGGGTTTAAGAATCCGGCGACAAGGGATTTTACGGCTTCCTTCCGGATCGATCCGAATTCTTGTGCGGAACGTCTTTTAAAGTTTTGAAACTCCGCTCTTTCTCTCGCCCAGGAATCCTTTAAGGATTCGACTTCCTTTTTTGCGGTTTCTAATTCAATTTGGAGCGTAATTTCCGGTTCTACGGCTTCGGTCTGCTCCGTTGATTGTGTTGATTCTTCAGGATTCATGTTCTCTACTTTAGTTTCCTCTAATGTTACTGTTTGAGAATTTTTCTCGTAGGCCTTTTCTTCTTTGGAAGATTTGTTTTCAGCGTTCGTGTTTTCGGCCATAGAATCTTCTCCTATCATTTACTAATGCGCGTTACCATCTCCGATACCAGCTTGGAAGTGAAATCAACAAGCGGAAGGGCTTTGTTATAATCCATTCTCTGCGGTCCGATGATTCCGAGCGCTCCTATCTTTTTTTCTCCCATTTTATAGTTGGAAGTTATAATCGAAACGCCGGACATAAACTGATCTCCGTCTTTTCCGATGATCGTATAAACTCCGTCCTGATCGATATGTCCGGAGAAGAATCCTCGTAAGAATCCTTGATCGTCCAAAAGAGAAAGAACTTGTGA
Organism: Leptospira ainazelensis; assembly: GCF_016918785.1. Taxonomy (GTDB): domain Bacteria; phylum Spirochaetota; class Leptospiria; order Leptospirales; family Leptospiraceae; genus Leptospira; species Leptospira ainazelensis. The sequence continues at coordinate 272,338 of NZ_JAFFPT010000025.1, forward strand.
AAGTTGTTCTTCCTCGTCCCTGAAATTCGAATAAAGATTCTTAAATCCGTCGATATACAGAGTTACCTCGGAATTATCCGGGGTCATCGCCGACGAGATTAACGGAGCGATTCTTGTAAAATCTTCCGGTCCGTCTCTATGGATCATCAATTTCGGAACCACAGTATTCTGAATTTCGAATATATCGTATCCACGCAGATTCTCGTTCAGATATTTCGAGATCTGATAGAGGGCTTCCTGCGAATAATTTTGATCCACGAAAAAGTTTCTGTTAAGAACGGTTCCAGATCTCATTACGAGAATCATAAGAATTTCGTCTCCATGAACGTGGATGAGTTCCAAATGTTTCAGCGTATCCAAGTTTTTCGCGGGACCGATTACGATTCCCGCCGCGTTGGACAAGGAAGAAAGGACCGAGGCTGTAGCTTTGAGGATCTGATCCAATTTAAACTGCATCTTCAGGTATTCTTCCTGGATTCTTTGTTTTTCTTTGAGTGTTAGTTCATACATTGTCACGAGGGAATCGACGTACAATCGATATCCGCTTTCCGTAGGAATTCTTCCTCCGGATGTATGTCGAGAAGCAAGATAACCGAAATCTTCTAAGTCTTTTAGAACGGATCGAATCGATGCCGGAGAAAGTCCGATATCGTGTTTATCAAAAAGAGTCTTCGAACCTACGGGACGATTCTCCAAGATAAACTCGTCTACAAGGGCTTTTAGAATTCTTTTATGACGGTCAGAAAGATCCATGCTTCTTCTTTAGCACTCTGAATGTTAGAGTGCTAATCCATAGAATAAGTTTCCGAATTTGGGATAAAAATGTCAAGGAAGAAAGTCTTCCAGTGGCTTTTGGGCGTAAAAATCGAATTTTTTTTAGCAATCTGCCGGGAAGAGTGCGCGAAAAAAGAAGGGTTCTTGAGAAGATTTTAGAGAGAAAGGATGCGAAGAGTCGAGTGCGCGTCTTTCTGGGCATTTTTCAGAATTCCTGAAAAAAGGGAGGAGGCGGTCGGAAGTTCGACGCAGAGTTTGATTTAGGAGAGCGCGCCTGACTCAATCCGAGAAAGGTTTTGGATCCGTTTTCCCGAGGACTCGCGGAGTTCAGGAGGAGAAAAGGCCCGAGTTTTCCGAGAAATTGAGTAAACTATAGAACCTTGAAAGGTACAAACCTGGGAAAGCTCGACCCTTGAGAGGGATCGTTTGTGCGAAAGAGGGAACGCGTAAGGTTTCTATGAATTTTGTAGGAACTCCTTCGAATTATTTCCAGAAGGATTTTCTTTGAAAAGGGCGCCCGTTCCAGCGAAGGGGCGATTTGGGACGAAATTCCGACCAGAATCCCCAACTTTCACCAAAGACATCGGACTTTTTCCCTCAAAAACCAGACACATAGGAGTTCCTACATTTCCCGAATCCAGGCCTCTGTTTCACGAAAACAGAAAAAAATCCTATATGCCAAATGATATCTTAGAATCCCGTAGAATTCCTTCCGTTGGAAAACAACACTTTCCCAAATTCGCCGATCCGTCGATCTTTACTAAAAGAGAATGAATTCCCGCAAAACCCGGCTCACCATCCTATTTACCTTTATCTGTCTTCTTTTTTTGATTCTTGTGGGGAGAGTTGTCTTTCTCACATTTTTGAACGAAAGAGAGGTCGTCCTCAAAACCGGAGATCGGGTTATGAGAGGAACGATCTATGATCGCCGAGGAATAGAACTCGCGATGACCGTAGATTCCGCAACGATCGGAATTTATCCCGCGAACATCTACGATCCGAATTTTACCGCAGTTCAACTCGCGCCTTATCTCGAAATGTCTCCCGAAAAAATCGAAGCGATGATCCGGGAGAAAAGCCGTTACTTTCTTCTCAAGCGGGAAATCGACGAAACTCTTGGAAACAAGATCATGGATCTTTCTCTTCCCGGCGTAAGAAGAGAAAAAGAATACAAACGGGTTTATCCGCACGGAAATCTCGCTTCGAGTCTTGTAGGGTTTACGGGAATGGACGACGATCGTGCGCTCTCCGGTTTGGAAGTGCAATACAACCAAGATCTTATGACTCCAACGGAATCGGATTCTTCAAGAGGAAGTAATTTGCATCTTACGATCGACGGTTTGATTCAATACAAACTCGAAAAAGCGCTTGGCAAACGTTTCGAAGAAACCGGATCCAAAAAGGCGATCGGGATTCTTATGGAAATCAATACGGGAAGAATTTTGGCCTCCGCTTCTTTTCCGGCGTTCGATCCGAACCAATACAACGAATCCGGAGAAGATTCGCATACGAACTGGGCGATCCGTCACGTCTACGAACCCGGTTCCACGATGAAAATTTTCTTGGCTTCCATTCTATTCAATGAAAATCTAATACGTCCCGATGAAAAGTTTCATTGTCCCGGTTATATAGAACTCGGCAAAACAAAAATCAAATGTACGGACGCGCACGGACATCTGAACTTGGAGGAGATTCTTCAATACTCTTGCAACGTGGGAATCATCAAAGCGTCTCAGAGAATTCCCGAGCCTCTCCTTTACGATTATATGAAGAAGTTTCAGTTCGGAGAAAAGACTGGATTCTTACCGAACGAATCGGTCGGTTACTTTCCTCTTTTGAAAAAATGGACTCCGGCGACGACGATGTTTATGGCGATCGGACAAGGAGTTTCTGTGACTCCGATTCAATTGGTGGCTTCCGCAGCTTCGGTCGTCAATGGAGGAAGAATGTTGACTCCGAGAGTAGTTTCACACTTCAGCGATTCTTACGGAGAAATTCTTCACGAATTCAAAACACAGGAAACTCCGATCGGAATCCGAGAATACACGACAGAAAGAATTTTGAGAGCGATGACCCGAGTCGTTCAATCCGGAACCGGTAAGAATGCTTACATACAGGAATATTCCATCGCGGGAAAAACCGGAACCGGACAAAAGGCAGTATCAGGAAAAGGTTATGTAGAAGGACTTTGGTCCGCATCCTTTCTCGGATTTTTTCCGGCGGAACGTCCGAAAGTCGTGGGTTTGATTCTTTTTGACGAACCGAAAGGCGGGACTCACTCGGGAGGAGGACTCGCGGCTCCGGTTTTCAAAGAAGTCGTCGAAAACATCATCCCGATCATAGAACAAGGGGAAAAGACGCTTAACGTTTCTCTCAAACGTTTTCAAAGAAAGAATTCGAAAGTTGTAGAACCGGGAGAAATCCCCGATCTCGTAGGAAAGAGCAAAAGAGAGGTTTTGGAAATTTTGAGACCTCTGGGCGTTCCCGTAAAATTTCACGGAAGCGGATTTTGTTATCAGCAAGAACCGAGCGCCGGAGAAAAAATCGGGGACGGAAGACTGAATTTGTATTTTAAATAAATGGAATATTCTATTTTACACAAATGAATTTATTCGCAGACGATTCCATTCTTCAGAAAAATCTGAAAACCTTGTCTACGATTTCTCCGGGGATTGAAGAACGAATTCTTCAATCCGACCAAAAACTGGAAATCAAAACTTCCAAAACGGGACTTCCGATTTTGGTGGCGGACGGGGTTTCGCTTCACAGCGCGATCGATCCGATCACCGAATCCAAACGTCTTCTTGAAGGATTGAAAAAAGAAGACGAGGAAAGGGTCTTTCTTTTTTTCGGAGCGGGAATCGGCTATTCCATACAAGAAAGTCTGAAGTTGAAGAACGTGATTACGGTTTGGATGGAAGCGGATGCGTCCGTCTTGCGTTATGCGCTTTCTTTTTTTGATTATTCGGAATTTTTAATGTCCGGTGCGCTTCGAATTTTACTTTCTCCGATTCTCGAACAGGATCTCTACTCCGCGTTTCGGGGAATTTCCGGCTTTCCGATCAGCTTTATCGCACATCGAGGAAGCAATCAATGGAAAAAAGAATCTTATGAAGAATTGAGATTTATCGCGGAGGGATTTTTTCACAAAAAGGACGTGAACATCTCCACACTCACTCGTTTTGAAAGAATCTGGACTCGCAACTTTATCACCAATCTTCCCGCGTTTTCCAAGATGAAACCTATCAAACACTTGTTTGGAATCTGCGAAGGCAAAGTGGACGTTCTTGTTTGTGGAGCGGGACCGTCGCTTCTTCTTTCCTTGGAAGAGGTTCGCAGTTTCAAAGAACGTTATGTAATCATTGCCGTTGACACTGCTCTGATGGTTCTCTGGAACGCAGGGATCGATCCCGACTTGGTTTTTTCCGTCGATCCGCAAGCCCTCAATTCCAAATATCTGGAAGGATATTCCGGAAAGGCCAAGATCGTTTTCGATCCTACTTCTTCGTATCATTCTCTTCGTTTGCCCGGAGAATTTAAACACGGTTTTTTTACTTCTTCTCCGTTTCCGCTGATCAAAATTCTTTCGTCCAAACCGGAAGAGGAAATCGGAATCGTCGATTTCGGAGGATCGGTTTCGACTAACGCGGTCAGTCTTGCTGAAAAGATGGAAGCGAGGAATATCCTTTTACTCGGACAGGATCTTTCCTTTCCGAACAAACTTGCCCACTGCAAGGGCGCCGTTTTAGAAGAAAGACTCAATCATATAGAATCCAGAAAACTCCGAAGGGAATATCACAATCACAAACAGATGACCGCGCTTCCGGTCAAACAAACGTCTTCCTTAAAAGGAGGAACCGTTCGAACCAACGAAAAACTTCTGATCTTTAAAAAATGGTTCGAAGAACATCCTAAAAAGAATTCCTGGTTCAATCTCGGAAAAGACGGGGTTGTGCTGGAAGGAATTCCCAATACGGATTTTTCGGAATATATTCAAAAAAACGAATGTGATTCTAAGATCGTACGATTGGTTCGCGATCGGATTGAGGAACTTTGTGAACGGAGCGGAACAAAAACTAACGCGTTTTCGGCAACCGATTCACGTTTTCAGGAAAGAATTCTTTCCGAACTGATGAATCTTTCCGGTCAGCTCAAAACGTTTTCCAAAAAGGTCCAAAAGGGAAGAATTCTTTCAGATCGTTTGTATTCTCAGATCCGATCCGAAGATCGTTTTAAGGACCAGATTCTCAAAAGTTTGAAAGAAATGGATCAGATCGACGAGGAAGTTTCTTCCAGAAAAGGACTTACCGAAATTTTGGGAATGAGCATCCAAAGAACGGTTCTTATGATTACGGAAGGTTATGAAGGCGGTTTGACCTTGGAAGAAAAGAAAAACGAAAGACTCGGAATCGCAAAAAAAAGCCTTCTTTTGTATCAAGGACTGGAAGAAGCCTGTAATCTACATTCTAAACTCATTTCAAAAACGATCGTAAGACTTTCCGGTTGATTCCGTTGCTGCTTCGTGAATTCAATCAACGGATCCGAGTAAATTCGAAACAATTATCCGGGTCGCTATCGTCGGCGGCTCCTAAGATCGAGAACTTTTGACCTCTTTGATTGCTATTGATGATCCACCAATGCGCCCAGTCCAGAATCCAGGGGGCTGATAAATTCTCAGGATCGGGTTTTAGAATTTTGATTTTTAGGTCGGATCCCTCGATTTTCCATAGGCCTCTTTGAATTTGAGGTTTTGAATTTTGAGAACGTTCGATCGTCTGAATAAAAGTTCCATTGACATTGAGATCCAGAACAACTCTTGTTTTTTGATAGTCGGCGAAGTATTCCCAAGAACCCGCTAAGTCCTTTCGGGTTACTTTTTCATTCGTGGGTTCGGGAAGAAATGCCGGACCACATTGCAAGAAGAATGAACAGAGAAAGAGAAAAATTAGTTTCATGGAAGTGCAGAATGTGGGACGATTTTGTAGATCGTCAATTCAATCTGCCATCAGCCGTGACCCAGGATATAATTCGTTTCTTATGATTCTTCTCAAATTCTATCTTTATGAGAATGGGTTTGGGTTAAGGTGTGAGATCGAATAGATATTCCAATACGGAGTTGTCTCCTCCGTAAAGATTGTAGTTATTTCTTCTCGCCTGGGCCCGTTCTACCGGAGTATGCCAGAGCGTATTTTGGCCGACCGGACTGTAGTGGATATTGGACTCGTGAGCTTTTCCGTTCACGAATAAACCGGCATTCTGAGATGTTACATAAAAGTTGAATTCATCTTTTTCCTTTGCTATAAACTCGACGATCAATGCCTGTCCGTCGATTTCAGTATTGTTAAATCCATCGATGAAGAATTCCAGATAAGCCAAATAACGTTTTCCGATTTCGGTTTGAAACTTAGGTAGATTGTCCTCAACGAATAACAAAGGCACGGTTTCACTTGTTTCCTTGTCCCTAATATAAACGAGAATCCCACCTCCGGCCATCCATTCGTCTCCTTTTAGAGTCAGGGATTTTGGATTCGTAGAATTGGGAGCGCAGGGAAGAGTAACGCCGTTTTCATCAATTTCACGAACCGTAGTAAAGGATCGACCGTCCGCGGCGGAAGGAGAAATCGAGACAATCTGCGGGAGCAGCGCCGGGAGAATCGTCAGATCCGCTTTCTCCGACTGAGAACAATGAATCGTCACTACCGACAAGATTAAAAAGATCACACTGGATGGAATGGATTTGTGACTCATCGTATTTGCCTATGTCTTTCTTTTTTGCGGAATCACTGGGATTCCTTTCTGAATTTATATAATCCCTGAGCTGTAGAATGTTTTCAAAAAAGCTTTAATTTACGAAAATTTTTTCTTTTTTCGGTTGACGGAAATTGTGCGGCGCAATACAAAAGGATTGTGCGATGCACAAAAGAATCGATCTCAAGGAGAAAAATCGAATGGAAAAGCAAATTTTAGATGTTCTGAATGCGGGTCTTGGACTCATCAAAGCTGGTCAAGAAGGTCTGGGTAAAGCGAAAGCTGATCTCGAAAAAACCTATTTGGAGCTTGTTACGAAAGGAGCTTCCGACAATTCCGAAGCGACTGTCAAAATTCGCGAGACTGTTGATAAAGTTCTCAACGACATCAAAGAAGTGTCTTCTGTAGCCGGAAAAAACTACGAAGAAACCAGATCTAAGATCATCGAAAACTACAACAAAATCACCGAAGAGATCAAAAACAAAATCCCTGAAGGCCAAATTGAAGCCGTAAAAGCTAAAATTAACGAAGTGGCTGAAGCGATCAAAACCACTACTTCCGGAAAAGCTCCCGCTTCTAAATAAGAATCGAGTTCCCATTTCCCTCTCGGGCGGGATGAAACCCGCCTGAACCCTTTCTTCACTTCTTTCCTTTCTTGACAATCCTCTCTCTTTAGATACACTTTCTCACCTATGAGTAAGCATTACAGGCGGATCCCCTTTTTATTCTTTATAAGCTTTCTTTTATCCTTTCAAAATTTATTTTCACAAAACATCGTTCCCGTTTCTCCGAATTCTTCTGAAAATCAAGAAGAGGATTTAAAGATCGGAGATTCTCAGACAAACTCAAAAACTAAAGAAACAAAACTCTCTCAAAAAGAAATTCGAATGAAGAAGAAGTTTTTCGTGGGAGGTATTTACTTTCCAAGTTACGGCTCCGGTATTCTCGGATGGAACGTTTCGGAGAAAGTCTCGATCGGAATCCAATACTACCAAAATTCGAAAAACGTGAATGGGGATTTCGATACTAGATATTCTCACTTTTTAGGTTATGGAATGGTGAGACAATCCGACCGGGAATCCAAAACCGCCGGAGGAGGAATCTTTCTAAATTATTTCTTATGGGATTCTTCCGTATATATTCCCTTCCTTGTAGGAGGGGAATTTATGAGAAACACAAGACACGACCAATTTATCGATTCTACCGGAGTTCAATCGTATCGAAACGAAAGGGTCAACTTCGACTATGGTCCTCGATATTATGCCGGAACCGGAATCGGTATTCGTCATCAGTTCGAGTCCGGATTCTTCTTTGGATTCGAGATCGTAGTGCGAACCTTCGGTCGTTATCATAAAAACGTTTCTCTCAATACTTTAGAATACGGAAATCGTCCCGCTACGATCGAAGACTTTTGGATTCGAAAAGAAGAATTGAAAAGGGATCACGCCGGTAAAGTTTACGACGCCGGTTTTGACTTCGCAGTCGGGATCGCTTTCTAAAAATTCGGAAAGGGGATCGATGATCGAAAAAATAAAAAATCGAAGGGATCTGAAAAAACCTCTTGTTTTTGCCCATAGAGGATTGAGCGGGAAGTATCCCGAAAATACGATGATCGCCTTTCGAAAGGCGATCGATGCCGATGCGGATCTCATCGAACTGGATGTGACTCTTTCCGAAGATAGAAAAGTTGTGGTGATTCACGACGACGATCTGGATCGAACTACGAAATTGGTCGGAAGCGTTCGAAACTTCGATTCTGAAATATTAAACGAATTGGACGCGGGGTCTTGGTTTTCTAAAAAATTTAGGAAAGAAAAAATTCCGCTTCTAAAAGACGTCTTACGTTTGATCCGGAAGTCTAAGACGGATTTGAACATCGAGATCAAATCGACTGGGATGGACTTTCCTCTGCGAGAGGATTCGATCGAAAAAATAGTTTTGGATCTGGTTCGGAAAAATCGAATCGAAGAAAGAATCGTGATTTCTTCTTTTTCCTGGGAATGTCTGGAAAGAATCCGAAATCTTAATTCTAAGATCAAACTCGGAGTTCTTGTCGGCGATGAAAGCGCCGGCGTGGAAGAGGCGATCGTTTTTGCTGAGAAGATAAAGGCTTGGAGCATTCATCCTTCCAGAGAAGGCGCGAACGAGGTGAATCTAAAACGAATTCGAGAGAAGAATTTTCTGTGCGTCGTTTATACGGTGAATGAAATCGAAGAGATGAAACGTTTTTTGGATCGAGGTGCGGACGGTCTTTTTACGAATTTTGCGGAAGACATGAGGAGGCTTCTGAAGAAAGTGTATTAGGAAATTCTGTTGTATTCTAAGGATCTTTTTTAGGATGTCGGAATTTTCAGGGGGTTCGGCTCGAGCCTTAGAGTCCTCGAGACCCTCCTCTGGGTCGGTTCTATTTGCCAGATAAAGCTGTAGACCCTGGGGGGCGTGGGTGGTCCCACCCAGAACTTTCTCAGCGAATCGCCGACTTCGGAGGATTCAAGATACAAAAGAAAATTCACGAGAAAACAACGCGAAACACCGTGCGCTTCCGCCAATACCCCCAAGAGAAGCCAATCCCGGGTTTTCATTCTTACGTTGACCCTTCTTAGTTTTCCGACATCCCTCTGGTATTTTCTTTTCCCGGCTTTCGAATTCAATCTCCTCATAGACGAAATATACGTGGAATATTTTCCCACAAGAGATCTAATTTTTTTAGGAAGAATTTTTCTTTCTTCCTTTGTCAAATTCTTGAGGTAAACCTCCGGAATCAAAATCGTCTCGACATCGGATTGAAATTCCCCGATCTTAGAAGTAATTTTGGGTTCTCTCTGAAAAATGAATTTCCTCATATCCAAAACGGTTCTTCTTTTGATTCAAAGGATCTGCATTTTCAAAAAAAAATTACGTTTTTGCATCAAATGGACACAAAAATCCTTCTAAGAAGTATTGTTAAGAATACGGAACGACTCGATTCTCCCTTTCGAAGTTGAATTGTAACTTAGCCGTAATTCTTATCCAACAAAGATCTGTCAAATTTTCAACTTAGGATCAAAAAAGTTATTATGAATCATTTTTTCTCGGCGCTTCGTTTCGCACTCAATACAAAAAACAATTCTTCCAAGGGAATTCAGGAAGAAGAGTTTAGTCTCTCCCTCGGAAAAGAAAAAGTAGGAATTCTTAAATTCTTTCCACAAACTAAAAAACCGTTTAAGGGTACGATACTCGCGATCAACGGAATGGCTCATCTTGGAAACCAAGATCCTCGTTTCAAGGCGGTTTGTCGCGGAATGGCGTCTTGCGGATTTTTGGTTTTTTCTCCGCAGATGCAGGAGATCAGCGAGTTTAAAATTCGTCTTGAGAGTATCGAAAAAATCAAAGGTCTGATTCTAAATCTTTCCTCCAATCCTGAATATTGTCCGGATGGAAGAATCTCTTTGTTCGCGCCTTCCTTCTCCGCGAGTATGGGATTGATTGCGGCTGCGACGCCGGCGATCGAGGAAAGAGTCAAATCCATCTGCACGATCGGAGCTTATGGAAACGTCCAAACCACTCTCGAATATCTTATGTCCGCGGAAGGATCGGACGAATACGGAAGAATGATTCTTCTTTGGAATTTCGTTCATTTCGGAATTGGGGAGAATGAAGAAGTAAGAAAGGCGCTTCACGCGAGTATCTTGGACGGAAGTTTTCTTCGAGAAACCCCGGAACTTCCAAAAGTGTTGGAAAGTATTCAACCTGCGAATCGTGAAATTTTTAGAAAACTCAAAGAAGATCGAGACTTTCGAGCTGAGATCTGGGATCGAATCGTACAAAATGCAGGACCGTTTCGGTCCTTTTTACAAGACCTTCAGGTTTACAATAAGTTGGAAGATTTGAGAGCTCACGTCGCTCTCATTCATGGAGTGGAGGATAACGTAGTTCCCGCATCCGAATCCTCTCTGATCTTAGAAAGATTGTTGGAAAGGGATCTTCCCTCAAATCGATCGAAGTTGGTTTTAACTCCTCTGATCTCTCATGGAGATATCGGAATCACCTTAAAAACCCTTCCCTCGATGTTTCAGCTCTTGAACGGCTTCGCGTTTTTCTTTAAACACGCAGCCGCGAAAAGTTAGAAGTTAGTTCCTTTCCACCGGATCTATATCCGTATTGATCCAATATTCGTCTCCGTAGTCGAAGAACAATTCTTCTCCTGCCTTCACTTTGCGGATGGCTTCGAAACGCGCCGTTTTCCAACGAACCGATACGACTAACTTTACGTTCGGTTTTGTACTGTGATTCATAAAACGTGTATAATTGCTTTCTTTGCCTTCTCCGTAGATCCAATGATCCTTACAGATCCAGAGCAGATATTTCGATTCGCAGTATTTGGAAGAATTGGCGGTTCGATCCGTCAGAACCCTTCCGGTGTAGTATCCGATGGTATCGCCTTTATTGACGTTCTCTTTTGGGAACAATCCCATTCCGATTCCGGGAATCGAAGACGACTTAATTTCAAAATCCTTTTCCTTAAAGATACGGGAACGCGAAGACTTTTTACGTAATTGCATTTTTGAGACTCAAACTCCTAAAAAGAAAAGGATACTTATGAGTATCATTCCCAAGGGAGTATAAAATTTGCAACTGAATTCTTAAAGCCTCATTCAAAACCCATCTCCGTTCCTATAAAACTTTTGAATCACAAAGAATTCGGAACGGATTCGATTATCCTATTTAGAAAAGGTAGGATATTCTCTTAGTATCCTAGACTTTTCCTTTTAGAACCGAATCCATTCGAGAGAGCCAGCCTTTGATTCGGCCTTTTGTTACCCATTCTCGCGAATCAAGAATGTAGTCCATTGGCGATCATTCAATATAAAAGAAGAAATCGAAGTTTTCAAAAACGGAACCGAAGTAAATCAGAATTACATTCATAAAATTTAAAGTATGGAGAATCCTTATCGGGACTTGAGTCATTGGTATCTTGTCTTCCTTCTATAAGTTAGGAGAAACAAAGAGTTCAAAATATTCTTCTTAAAGTCCGGGTCGATAAACTTAGTTTTGGGCCTCTTTAAAACTTCTTGTCATTTGAATGGGAGGGCGGAAGCCTATTCTTATGGAAAAACCTTATAGAAAAAATGTCGGGATGGTCGTGTTCAATTCCCGAGGAGAGGTTTTGGTTGGTGAAAGGCTCAATTTCCTCGGTTCCTGGCAATTTCCCCAGGGTGGTATCGACGAGGATGAAAATCCGGAAGCCGCCGCGCTTCGTGAGTTACACGAAGAGGTCGGGATCGATTCCGGGAAGATCGTTTCCGAATATCCGGATTGGATCCCTTATGATTTCCCGGAGAATCTTCCTCTCAATCGTCATCTTCAGAAATACAGAGGTCAACTTCAGAAATGGTATCTCATTTTTTGGAACGGAGAAGCCGCCGATTGTAACTTGGATATTCACGAAAGGGAATTCGAATCAGTTCGTTTTATTCCCTTAGAAAACACTTTGGAAACGGTAGTTCCGTTTAAAAAGGATGTATATTATAAAATCGTAAAGTACTTCGGACCGAAGATCCGTTCCTTTTTGGAGAAGGCAAAGACGACATTATGACGGAAGAAAGATCTTTTTACGTTCCCCCCGGCGGACCACCCGGTCCGGTTCCCGGTCTTCAGCTTGTCTTTAACGTCGTGGGAGAAGTATCTCTTCGAAAGTTGGTTTCCGATTTTTACGATCAGATTCCGCAGAGCCCGATCGCTTTTATGTTTCCGGAGAATGTGGAAGAGAGCAAAACGAAATCGGCTGATTTTTTGATTCAAGTGACCGGAGGCCCTCCTTATTATTCTCAAAATTACGGTCCTCCTCGTATGAGAGCGCGTCATCTTCCTTTTCCCATCGACGAAAAAGCGAGAAGGGTTTGGCTTTCTTGTTATCGGAAGGCCTTGGACGGTTGGGATGCGGATTCTTCGCAAAAGGAAATCCTCTGGAGTTTTCTGAAAGACTTTTCGGGATGGATGGTGAATTTGGAAAACAAAACGGAGGAGTCGAATGGCGTCCAAGAATAACGTAAGGGCAAAAATTCTAGTTCGAGGTAAGGTGCAGGGAGTGGGCTTTCGCTATTATATTCTCCAGCGAGCGCAAGAATGTAGACTCAGCGGTTTCACTCAAAATCTTCCCGGTGGAGAAGTGGAAACCGTCGTCGAAGGCGATAGGATTTTTATCGAAGATCTTTACAAAGCGATTCAGAGAGGCCCCAAAGGCTCCGAGGTAAAAGAAGCTTTGATTACTTGGGAAGAAGCGAAAGGACATTTTCGAACTTTCGAAATCAAAAAATAATTTCTATTTTCCCTTTCTCGCGGTTGCCGTACTCGGAGATCGTTCGCCGTTTGATTTTGAAACGTTCTCCTCTTTGACTTCTGTTACGGAAGGATCCGTCTCAGTCTCGATGAGCCATTCCGCACGGATTTTATCCAATTGTTTTTTTCGATTTTCCTTATACGCGATTTCACGCGAAAGCTGTTCGAACTGAGTGATCGACTCTTCGTGTTCTAAAGAGGATTCCAATAAGCCGAAGGCTCCTAAGAAGCTGAGAACTTTCGAAAACCAAGAAAGGTTTTCCTTATAACAGAAGTATTTGAGTTTTGCAAGGGCTTCTCTAAAATCGCTCTTTCTGAATGAAGCCGCGAGTTCGTTCTTTTCCTTTTTTAAAAGAAAAAGAAAACTTTTCAAAAGTTCCTTTTTAAAGGAATACTTTTCGGTCATCGATTGGATCAGATTTAGGATCGTATCCTCTTTTTTCTGGCAGATACAAGTCACCCGTTTCCCTTTTTCGTACCAATCGCAAGAGATACAATCCGGATCCCTTTTTAGATTGTCTACGATCGAATAGGAGAATTCCTTATCCTCGTCCAAATTGATGATTACAAACTGAGAGAGTGCGTCGTTTTTCATCGACATCATCGTCTTTAACATTTTGATCGATCTTAATTCTTCCGCGGAAGCCTTTAAGTTTTTTAGATGATCGTGTTTGCGGGATATGTAATTCGCGAGAATTAAGAAGTCTTTAAACGTTTCCGGAATGAGACCGCCTAAACTTTCGCCGATGATCTTCAACTCTTCCGAAACGAATTTTTCTTCCAAACTCGAAATCGAGCCGGAATAATTTAAGTCGATCACGATTTCTTTTCTATGTTCGGTAATCAAATCCCAGACGGTTTTGTATTTTTCTTTCAGACGTTTCGAGAATTGGTTGAGATAATAACTTTTGAGAATGTCGAACGCCTTTCCCGAGAGTTCGTCGGTGACGTGAAAAAGACCGGTTGTCTGAGTCACCGCGATATATTCGTTTTCGTGAATGGTTTCAAAAATGATCTGGATCGAATCCTTGACGACTTCCTCTTTTAGAAGTTCCTTAAACGTAAACGAAAATATCCACTTTTTGATATCGAAAGAATCCCTTACAAAGGTGGAAGCGGTTCCGGATATCAAGTATTCAAAAATGGAAATCAATTCGCTGATCTGAAACGGCTCGCATCCGAGGATATAATTTTGGATCGCAAAGGAGGACTTGCTCAAACTGTTGAGATAAATTTCTTTTAAGTTCTCGCGATTGGAAGGTTTGAATTGTTTTTCCGAAATAAAACAGATACAGATCGTTAGCTGGCTCGTTTCCGGAAGGAACTTAAACTCGGGAAACGCAAAGATCAGATTTAGATCCGAAAGTTTTTTGAGGGTATTTACATAGATCGGCTTGGAACCTTCGTCTTTCCATACTTTCAAAATTTTCCCCGAGAAAAATCCTTCCAAGGTCGTATGGTTTCGGATTTGGTAGAGGAGTTCGATTTCTTTCGGATTTAAAAAAATCGCCTCTTGATCGGTCGCTTCCGCCTCGTTCCGAAGATACAGATAGGAAGGCATGAGGTTTTCATATTTCTCATGGTCGTATAGAGTCTCTTTATCCAAACCTGCTACCTCGCCGGAAGAATTTCAAATCGAAGTGAAGAGATTTTACACTACATATAAATCGAGAATAGCAAAAAAAAACCGTTCCATGAATTTATGTTTCATTTGGAGTTTTTTTTAATGCGACAATTTTTTCTAAAACACATTCCAAAATTCTCAAAGATCGAAAATTAGGAAAGAATATCCGGAACTCGATAAGAGTTGCATTGGCTTTTAAAAAACGAATTCTTGGTTCTGTATACTGGGGGACGATACTTGAAAAAAAGAAGATTGGGTAAATCAGGAATGGTGGTTTCCGAAATCTGCATGGGGACGATGACGTTCGGTTCCACTTGCGACGAAAAGGAAGCGTTTCGTATTTTGGATCGAGCATTCGACGCGGGAATCGACTTTTACGATACCGCGGAAATTTACCCGGTCCCGCCTGACGCGAGTTATGTGTATGAAACCGAGAAAATTTTCGGAAAATGGCTTAAAACGAAATCGAGGGACTCCATTTTGATCGCAACCAAGGTTTGTGGTCCCGGACACGGTTGGTTTTCTCCTCCGGTGCGCGAGGGGAAAACCGCGCTGGATCGAAGGCATATTCGAGTCGCGATCGAAGGAAGTCTCAAACGTCTCGGAACC
Source organism: Leptospira ainazelensis (assembly GCF_016918785.1). Classification (GTDB taxonomy): domain Bacteria; phylum Spirochaetota; class Leptospiria; order Leptospirales; family Leptospiraceae; genus Leptospira; species Leptospira ainazelensis. The sequence continues at coordinate 287,411 of NZ_JAFFPT010000025.1, forward strand.
GATTTTGTGGATCTTTATCAATCTCACTGGCCCGATCACGATTTCGGATACGAGGAAACTCTCGAAGTTCTAACCGAACTCGTTCAAGAGGGAAAGGTTCGGTATATCGGCAACAGCAATGAAACCGCTTGGGGAATGATGAAAAGTCTTTCAGTTTCCGAAAAGTTCGGTTTATCACGTTATGAGTCCATTCAAAATAATTTTAGTATTCTCAATCGAAGATTCGAAGACGCGTTATCCGATATCTGTCGCAGAGAAGGTGTGAGTTTGCTTCCGTATTCTCCGCTCGCGGGCGGTGTTCTTTCGGGAAAATACAATTCTCCAAATCCTCCCCAGAACGCCCGATTCAGCCGTTATATCAATTCCGGCGAAAGACAAAGAAAGATGGCGAATCGATTTTTGAACGAAGGAACCTTGGCTTCGACCGAGAAATTGTTAAAAGTCGCCGAGACCGCCGGGATGTCTTTGACGGTCCTTGCAGTTGCCTGGTCGAAACAACACGACTACGTCGCCTCCACGATTGTAGGTGCGAATACCGTGGGGCAATTGGATGAAATTCTAAAAGCTCAAAACGTGATCTTAACCGAAGACATTCTCAAAAAGATAGACGAAGTTTCCAAAGAGATTCCTTACCCGATGGGATAAGCGGTAGTGAACTTTTTGATACTCTCCGAAGTTCCGAATAAAATCAGGATTTCTTTCTCTTGGAAAACCGTTCCGGATTCCGGGAGAAAGATCGCTCCTTCTTGTTGATCGTTTTCATCCGATTCCGCTTTTCGAATCGCCACAAGATTAAGCTCGTATTTTTCTCTAAGCCCTAAGTCTTTTAGTTTTTTTCCGAAGAGGTGGGGGGAAATTTTCACTTCAAAAAGACTATACTCTTCGCTTAACAAAGTCGCCTTTTTTACTCCTTGATAGCTGAGTTGTTCCGCCATCGAGGCCGCCGCCCTCTCTTCAGGATTGAAAAGATTTTCGATCCCGATCATCTGTAAAATCTTCCGATTGATCTCGGAATGATACCGTATATGCAGAGATTCTAATTTCATTTCTTTGAGATGATAAGCGGTCGTAATTAAGGATTCGAAGTTCTCGGCCAATGCGACCACGATATCGTCCATGTCATCAAGATCCAGTTCTTCCAAGGATTGTCTGTTGCTCGTGTCCACACAAACCGCGAGAGCGCAGTGATCTTTGATCTCTTCGATCGCCTTGATGTCCTTGTCGACCGCGGTAACTTCGTGGCCGTTCTCGTTTAAGTAGATCACGAGAGATTTTCCGAATTCTCCCAAACCGATCACTGCGATTCGTTTTTTAAGGGTTTTGTTTTTTCTTTTTACGGCCATAAAATCCTGCCTTTATCCGACGATAATCGATTCTTCCGGAAATCTAAGTCCGGATTTTTTTTTCTTCGGAACCAATGCGATAAGAATGGTCAACATGCCGACTCTTCCTCCGAACATCATCATACAAATCATCAGTTTTCCCGGAGAAGTCAGACTCGGAGTGATTCCTCTGGAAAGTCCCGCAGTTCCGAACGCGGAAACAACTTCATAACACAAATCTAAGAATTCGAATTTTTCAGTACACGTTAAAACGAATATTCCGAAAAAGATCAGGAAGAGTGAGATTAAGATTCCCGCGGAAGCTCTCGAAACCGAACCCGGCGAAATTCTTCTTCCGAAAATTTCCACTTCTTCTTTTCCGCGGATATGATTGAAAAGATGAAGACCGGAAACCGCAAGAGTTGTGGTTTTGATCCCACCTCCGGTAGAATTGGGAGAGGCGCCCACCCACATAAGAAAGAGCGAAACAAAAACCATGGGCATTCCCATATTAGAAATACTCAATGTGTTAAAACCCGCGGTTCGTGTACTGATCGAATAGAATAAGGAATGAAAGAGTTTATCGGTTTCGCTAAGACCCGCGAGAGTGATTTCGTATTCTAAGATAAAATAGGAAAACCAGCCGAGTAGAATCAATATCGTCGATACGGTAAGAATGAGTTTTGCTCCGAGTTCCATCCTCTTCGGTCGTTTGCCCGTATTGAATAACCAACGGATCAGGTGATTAACGGTGGGAAAACCGAGACCGCCTAACACGATCAAGACCATCACAACCGATAAGAATTTTCTTTGATCAAACATCCAATCCGTTTCAAAACCCTGAGGGAATACCGAAAAACCCGCGTTACAGAACGAACTCACCGCGTGAAAAAGGGAAAAAAAAATCCGATCTTTCAAAGCGGTTTGCAAAACATCCGGATACCAGAAAAAAATCAACACGGCTCCGATCCCCTCGATGAGGAACGTCTGAATCGCGACCTGTTTTAAAATAAAAGAAACCCTTCCCACCGTTTCCTGACTAAAAAGATCTTTGATCAGAAGTTTGTTGGTAACGCTGACCTGACCCGCTAAAAAGATCGCGAAAAAAACCGTAAGCGTCATCAGTCCCAAGCCGCCGATCTGAATCAAAATCATAAGAATCGTTTGACCGCTTCCGGTGAGTTGACTCGCGACGTTGATCGTACTCAGACCCGTTACGCACACCGCGCTGACGACGGTGAAAAAAACGTCGATCGTCGGAATCGAAGTTGCCTGCGCTCTGGGAAGAGAAAGAGCTAAAGTTCCGAAGAGGATGAGGATGGCGAAACTTCCCGCGATTACGAGAGACGGGCTGATTTGTCTGTAGTTAAGAAGATCGGTTTTGCGAATCAGACGGGAAAAATTACTAAACAACAAAAAGATCTGACTCAAAGAAAGAAAGGTCAAACTCGCGTCTTCGCCGCTTAAAGAATTGAAGGTAAGCAAAACGTAAATTTCCTTGCTGACGAGTTCTTGAAAAACTAGAAGAAAGATGACGATCACTTCCGTTTTGTGGGCAACTATGTATTCCCTAAAACTACCGAGAACCAAAAGAAAGGAAAGAGCTTCGTAGATAACGAGAGAAATTACGATTCCGTTTACGAAAAGTCGAATCCAGTGAGTCCATTCGTGCGGATAATAAAAACCGTAGATAAGAATCAAAAGACCGAGGGAAATTAAACCGCAGAATAAATAATAAATTCTTAATATAGGTTGAACGGATTCGTGATAAAAAACCGCGGCGTTATGACGCGATCTTAAGAATACTTCGAAAGTTTCCCGAAGCGGATTCATTAAAAAGTGATATTAAAGAGTCTGATATCGATTTTGTATTCTCTTCCCGGAAAAACGGAAGCCGAGGCTCCGGCGATCGGAATCGGGACGGAGTTACCAAAACCAAGAGAGTCCGGAGACGTCGGTTCCACCGGAGGAGAAGCAGGTTCGTTTTCTTTTTTTGTCGCTTCCAAGTCCTTCATATCCTTCCAAGCGTTTGCAAACGCGAGACTTGTGCCAAAGGTGAAGATAAAGACCGAACCTCCGAAGGTTTTTTGAAACTTACTGACTCCCCCGAATTTCGGAGAAGAAGCGATTGCATAACCGAGACCGAGTGTGATCGGAAGAGTCATGAAAAAAATGATCGAAAATCTTCTCATGGTCGTTTCCGTATATTTTTCTTCTTCCATGATTTGGTTCTGTCTTTTTTTTCTTTCGGATTGTTGGGCTTGTCTCTGGAGAATCGCTTCGACATTGATCTGACCGGTGAGAGGGTTTACGAGATTTTCTTGTCCGCGTTCCACGTTCGGATTTGTGGTTCTTCTTAAACCCCCGGTGCCGGTGGTGGTGGAGAAAGGAAGTTCGAACGGAACTTGAGCGTTTTTCGGAGAAACAAGGACCGGTTTTTTAATCGCGGGAGGAATTGTGTATTCTTGATAACCTTCCCGGTTAGGAGTATCTTTATAATTTCGAAGATTGAAGTCGTACGGATCCGCAAAGTCGCTCTGGCTCTGGGAATACAATCCTGTCAGGTTTGCGACGGAAAGAATCAGAAGAATGGCCGTTAACTTACGGATGTCCTGGAATCTGGTCATGGCCTTTCCTCTACAATCTGCCGCAGGCAGGTCGAGGCAAGAATTTTTAGGGGCGCTTTAAGAGGCGGATTTCCGACCGCTCAGAATTTCCGAAGAAAAGAGAAAAGAATTCTGTCTCACTGATTCCAAGATTTCCACGCTTAAACCTATTTTTTCAGCCTTCCGATATTCTTCTTCGATCGTGGTGCCGAAAATTCCGGGGTCGTCCGTTGAGATCGTAAATCTCAAATCGTGTTTTGAGAATCTTAAAATCGGATGAGTTTTTGGATCGCGGACCATGCCGATGTATTCGTTCGAACTAGGACAAGATTCAATCACTGCGTTTGTTTTTTTGATTTGGTCGATGCAGAAATTCTGAAAACCGAAACACTCTTGAAGAAAGGAGGGACTCATCTCCAGTTCGACGGTTTCTTTGTGTTTGAGAGAATCGATTTCGTTCCCGATTCTTTCCCTTGAAGGTGTTTCAAAGTAAGAATCCAATTCTTCTTTTCGATCATAATAGAATTGCAGTTGATCGAGACGTTCCGATTTGGATTCGAGAATTTTTCCTTTCAGACTGAAAGGATCGAGACCTAAGGCGATCGCGTGTCCAAGGCGATGAGCGCCCCAATCCGCACATTCTAAAACCCAACGGCAAGCGGAAAGGATGGACTTATCTTGAAAACTTTCTCCCACGTGATAGAGAATCGAAAGCGCGGAATCTTTTTGCGCGAAGTTGTCCTTGTTTACCTCTTCTAAAAATTTACGTTTGTCCTTGGGAGGAAAACCTTCTTCAATATAACAAAAATCTAAACCGACTAGGAAATCCCGGATGAGGGAATCTTTTTCCATCAAACGTTTGAGAAGCTCGTATTCCAGAAAGACGTCCCCGTCCCTGTGTAAGGAAACTACCAGTTTACCCTTTGCAAGGCCGCCGGTTTTTTCCTCTCCTTTCGCAAGACCTTCGCAGGCTGCGATCGTCTTTTCGTAGATTCCTTCTTCCGTATCTTTGGGAGAATACATGATTCTGTATTCTCCGAAGGTAACACCTTGAGAAAATTGATCCTCCACGATGCGAGAAGCGACTAACGCGATTTCTTCCGGATTAAATTTGGATAGGGCGATGATAAGATTGAATTTCGCCTGAAATTCCGGAAAAGGTCCGTGATGATTGAACTGGTAGAGTTTACGGAAAGAATCCGGATTCTTATAATCCTCAAAAAAAGTTTCAGTGGAAATATTCTTACCGTAACACTGTTGATAAGAATGTGTAAAAATTTCCCAACGAGGGGAAGGATTCGATTTTCCGATCTCAAAAAGAAATTCGGAAGTGATGGAACCGTAGAGATGATTGTGAAGATCTGCGTAATGTTTCATAGTATTTCGGTTTTTTAAATTTATATTAGCTTCCATGGAACGAGTTCTTTCGAATCGAAAAAAAACAACCTGCGGGGATCCGCCTGTTTACGTACTTCAAAAAAAGGAGAGCGAGTGTGAAAGAAATTTTTACGAAAAAAAGTAGTTTTCTGTAAAAGACTTACAAACCTGGATGAACCTTGAAAACTCTACGTCATTTACTTCATACGTTTTATAGAAATATCCGGCCCAGTCTTTTGAATACGATGATTCTCAAGTTGGCGGTTCCCGTCGTCTTCGGGATGCTCAGTCAAACCGTAGTCTGGGTGACCGACACGATGATGGTGGGAAGACTCGGTAAAAATTCGATCGCTGCCATCGGGATCGGAGGAATCGCCCATTTTACGGTTCTTGCGTTTCTCATGGGTTTTTCCATGGGAATTCAGGTTATCGTTTCCAGAAGATTCGGGGAAAAGAACGATTCCGAAATCGGAAGGGTCGGGTTGACGACGTTGTATCTAGCTTTGTTTTTTGGAGGATTATTATCGATCGGAGGAGCCGCTGCGAGCGGATGGTTGATGGAACTTCTCAACAAGGACGAAATCGTAAAAGGACTTTCCACCGATTATCTTTATTTTCGTTTTTTAGGAACGATCTTTTTCTTTTTACTTTTTACGACCCGCGCCTTTACGGACGGACTCGGGATCACAACAGCCGGATTGGCTTCCATGATTATAACATGTTTTGCGAATATATTCTTAAACTGGATTTTGATCTACGGACATTTCGGTTTTGAAGCGATGGGTGTAAAAGGCGCGGCGATCGCATCTTCGCTTGCGGGAGGGGCGGGGCTTCTTGCGTTTCCGTATTACTTTTACAAAAAGGATCTCGGAAAGTATTTCAAAGGAATTTCTTGGAAATTCAGCTTTTCCCATTTAGAGGAAATTCTCAAGGCGAGTACGGCGCCCGCGTTAGCCGAATTACTGAATAATATTTCTTTTATGATTTTTATCGAATTTGCGACGATCGTCGGAACCGCGGCTGTCGCAGTGACCAATATGTTGTTCAGCACTTTGAGTTTATCGTTTTTACCCGGTTATGCGTTCGGGGTCGCGGCGACGACGATCTTAGGACAGTCGTTAGGAGCGGGGAAGGCGAAACTCGCGTATCACGGGGCGTTTCGCTCCGCATTCTTCTCAGCTTGTGGGATGGGAACGATGGGATTGATTTTTATTCTTTTCGGAAAGAAGATGTTGTCCGTTTATACAAACGATTCCGAGTTGATCCAGGAAGCATACGGACCTCTGGTGATTTTAGGAATCATACAAGTTGCGGATGCGTATCACATGGTGATCGGTTCCGCGCTGAGAGGGGCTGGATTACAAGGGTTTGTATTCAAGGCTTATACACTGGCTTCTTATTTTGTCTTTTTACCGGTCGCGTATTTTCTCGGAATCTATTTAAAACTCGGATCTGTAGGATTGTGGTCCGGGATCGTCGCTTGGGTATTCGTATTGGCGCTTGTTTTTCTGATACGTTTTCGAAGAAGGGATTGGGCCCACAACCGAGTCTAAAATGGATCGGAAAGGCACTGAGGCTCGATCCAAGGCCGAGAAGAGAGGCTTAATCTTTCTTGCCAGATCCGGTTTTTCGGTTTTTCTGGTCTGAAGATGAAAAAAGCGCTCATAACTGGGATTACCGGCCAGGACGGATCCTATCTAACAGAATTTCTTCTCGGAAAAGGGTATCAAGTGCATGGGATCGTAAGAAGAGCCAGCATGTTCAACCGGGGAAGAATCGAGCATCTTCGCGGGAACTCCAATCTGGTCCTGCACTATGGAGATTTAACGGATTCGAGTAATCTCAATCGAATCTTGGAAAAAGTATCTCCCGATGAAATTTATAATCTTGCGGCGCAATCACACGTGGGAGTTTCTTTTGAAGTTCCCGAATATACTGCGGAAGCGGACGCAGTGGGAACGCTGAGAATTTTAGACGCAATCAAACAGATCGGAGTGAAGAGCCGTTTTTATCAGGCTTCCACATCGGAACTCTACGGAAAGGTGCAAGCGATTCCTCAGACGGAAACCACACCCTTCTATCCAAGATCTCCTTATGCGGTGGCGAAACTTTATGCCTATTGGGCGGTAGTGAATTACAGAGAAGCGTTTGGGATTCACGCATCCAACGGAATTTTATTCAATCACGAATCTCCGAGAAGGGGAGAAGGTTTTGTGACTAGAAAGATCACGATCGGAGTGGCGAATCTTCTAGCAAAAAAAGGCGGACCGATTCATCTCGGAAACATGGACGCGAAGAGGGACTGGGGATACGCGCCGGATTACGTAGAGATGATGTGGATGATGTTGCAACAACCGGACCCGGACGACTACGTAGTAGCCACAAACGAAACTCATACCGTGAGAGAATTTGTGGAAAAATCTTTCCGCTTTGCCGGAGTGGAAGTTCGTTGGGAAGGGAAGGGAGATTCGGAGAAGGGGTTTGACGCAAAGAGCGGACAACTATTGGTCGAAGTGAATCCAAAATTCTACCGTCCTACCGAAGTTGATATTTTGATCGGAGATCCCGCAAAGGCGAAGAAAAAACTCGGCTGGGAACCGAAGGTAAAATTCGAAGAACTCGTAAAGATCATGACCAAAGCGGATTGCGAATTGGTCGGAATCAAACTCTAAAACTACATTCCAACTTTATAATCTTTTCGGGCGATTCGCTCGCGGGCAGACTCAAAAAAAGGCTCGCGACCGCGCTTTCCGCTTCAATCTCTCGCGAGGAATTTGACCCATTCCAATTTTCTAATGGAACCGATTTTTTCTTATTCGAAATAAAAATCCGAAATTGTGAGTGAAGTTTTACCGTTTACTACGCTCGAGATTTCCGCTACAATCGCTATCGCGGGGAGTCGTGAAAACGCTGAAAGACATAAGGGAAAGTTCGGTTTCAGAGGAAGGATTTAGTCAGGAGCGATAATTTTTCGTCTTGATTACGACGCAAAGGGAAAGAGAAGAAAACAATTTGAGTTTTGCAAAATAAGAATATTCGTTTATTTGAATGTTCCAACGTTCGCGAAAATTCTATTCTAAAAATCTAAACGAAAAAAAAAGTTTTCGTTCACCAAAAAAAGGAAGCGAACGATTCGAACGCCAAATTCCCCGGAGAAAAGTTCGAAACGATGAAAGTTTGTGAAGTTTATCGGAAAGACAGTCGGAACAACGACAGTCCTCTGTAAAAGCCGCGCGGGCCCCCGCCCAAATCGGGGAGCCTTACCTACAAGTTAAAAAAGCGATTTCGAATCAGGGCGATCCAATCAAAATTTTTGTAGGAGTTCCTACATTCGAGACTTTTTACTTGCAAAATATTGATTTTATGTTAGAGCAAAGTCGCTCGGAGTTTTCCACCACCCGCCCCGCCACCCAAAAACAGGGCGGGGATTTCGTTTCACGGAGGATTGTCGTAGTTCCGGCAGATTCTTTTAAAGATTCAGTCCACTTTGTGGGTAAGGTTATGCAAATCGGGTGGATGAGGCGGGCTCGCTGGAAATTTGCTCGGGTTTTGCTATAATACAAAAATTTAAATTCGGCAAATCATTTTTTCCGAGGAACTTGTAGGAGCTCCTAGAAAAAAGTTCTGTATTTAGAACTTGCTTTTTCGAATCGGATTGTTCTCGACGACCCGAATCTAACCCCAGCCTTCGCCGCCGTCTACGTCAGCCCAAAGATACCAGGAAAGGATCGTTCGATACGGAGAGAAAGACTTTAGAAATTCTTGAATTTCCTTTTTGTTGTCTTTTGAAATTCCATAACGTTTTTCCACGGACTTCCGAAGAATCAGATCGTTGATCGAAAAATGATCCCAACGATCAAGGGCAAAGATCAAAACCATTTCCGCAGTCCAAGGTCCAACACCTTTCAAAGAACAGAGGAGTTCCAACACATTCGAATCTTCTAATTTATGAAGTTTAGAATCGGAGATCGTCCGGTTTTGATAAGCTTCCGCGATTCTTTTGATAGTTTCGGTTTTTGCCTGGGAAACTCCGATCTTTCTCAAATCTCCGTTTTGGATTTGAAGAATTTTTTCCGGAGCCGGGATCTTTTTCGTTTCGGCAAGAGCGATCAATCTTCTCTCAAGAGTAAGCGCGACCTTCGTTGAGAGTTGTTGTCCCAAAACCGATTTGATAAGAACCTGATACGGAGAACCGATCGTCTGCAAATTGCAAGGACCGACCGAGTCGATCAGCGCTTTTGTGATCGAGTCTTGTTTACGGAGCCAGTTTGTCGCTTTTTTGAGGCGAGAATCTCGGTCTTCGGCATTTTTCGAAGTGGGAGTTACGGAACTCGAAGACTTTGATTTATTTTTGGAAGAAGGCATTCCAATCGAGGAAAGACGCGTTATGCTCTTTTCTTGAGTTTGTTTTCCATCTGCGATTTTTTTCTATAGATATGAACGAGTTTTTCCAATTCTACGAGGTCCGTACAACTGAGTTTTCCCTGATCCAGTTTGATCCACTTATTCTTAGTCAGAAGATCGAGAACCAAATTCTCGTCTTTCGGATAAGAAAGACCGACCATCTTGATTAAGTCTTTTGTCCCGATTTCAAAGTTATACGAAACCTTCGGAGTGATCTTGATTCGATTCTTCTCGACCAAGGTGAGAAGAGTGTCCGCGATTCTTCCTTGAGGATCGTTGATCATCAAGTTCGCCAATTGTTTATAAGCGGTCCAAATTCTTTCCGAAAGAAGGGTGATTAGACGGGTCGCCAATTGAGGTTGAGCCTTCACCATTCCTTCGAAGTTTGCCTTGTTAATTGCCAGAAGCTGAACCTGACCCCAAGCGATTGCGGAAGCGGATCTCGGTTTATTGTCCAAAAGGGCCATCTCGCCGAAAATGTCCCCGTTTTGAAGAACCGCGAGCAATACTTCGTTTTTATCCACGATCTTGGTGATTTTCACCTTACCGTTTTGAATGATATACAATTCTCTTCCCGGTTCGTGTTCGCAGAAAATCATCTCGTTGTCCGCATACATCCGGTTGAACTTCGTGAGATCGATCGGCGCCGATTGCATCGGCTGATTCATCGTCTGGAGTTTTAGTTTTGCCTGAGTAGCAAACGGACCGTTTGGAAGATATTGAAGGTATTTCTGAAAAGCGTACGCCGCATGCGGATTATTCTTCTGATTGAAGTAGTTTTCCCCGATATTATAAAGCTCGTTCGGATCTTCTTCCACTGCGGAGCGAAAGGTAAGACGGGTGATCGTCTGGTCGAACTGGCGGAGTTTCATCGAGAAATAGCGGATGATTTTCATCGCTACGGGAGTATTTCTTTGGATAAGGGTTCCGAACTGATCGTAGCTCACTTCGATCACGGAGACGTCGGTGAGCGCCACTGCGGATTCGATCTGAGCGTGCTGACTCATAGCCGCAACAACTCCGAAAAAGTCTCCGGGCCCTTGAACTGAATTCGGATCTTCTCCGACTACGGGGTTTTCGCGTCCTATTTTTACCTTACCCTCGCGGATGATAAAGAAGCTAGGCGAATCTTTTTTCCCCTCTACGATAATGTAGGAGCCCTTCTGAAAGTTTACGATTTGGAAGATGCCTGTGGACATGCTGTTGGGTTAGTATTTTTTTTGAAAATCAGAGTTCAACTGTTTTCATTATCGGATTTTAGGAATCCAATCTCCAAAAAAAGAACTACTTTTCTCCACATTCTGAGATTTCCGTCTTGGATCCGCTCAAAATCTCCCGTTCCGAGAGCTCCAAAGACGCTTTTTCCGCGAGTTCCCGGGAAAAGGACTGTGTGCAGATCGATTTAAAAACCTCTTTTGCCTTAATTTCTTCGCCGATCTCAAGATAAAGTTTTCCGGCTTCGAAAAAAGCGTTCAAACCTTGATTAGAGGTGGGCTCTTCCGCGTATTGCTGGAGGCTGATCTCGAGGATTTTTTCGGGACGTCCCAGTCTGGAATAGTTGTTTTTTAAAACCTGATAGGCCTTGGATTTGAATTTGCTGGAAGGAAAAAGAATCAGAAAACTTTTAATTTCCTCGATCGATCGATGAAACTTACGATCCTTGTAGGCTTCTTCCGCGATTCTAAGGAGATTTTGCGCTTGATTTTCTTGGAGAGAACTCGCCTCGGAAAGAAGAGAATTTGAAAGCGAAAACCAAGCGAAAACGAGCAAGAGTATGAAAACGTAAGAACCTTTGGCCTGCAAGATAATCTCCCGAGGAAAAATTCCCCTATTAAAGATTATCTGCAGAATTGCCGAAAAGGTTGATTACTTTTTCTTATCGATTGTCTTCCGGTGGTGTTCGCAGAGTCTGTAGAGTTTGCCCGAAGAGGGATTCTTCTTGCCGACTTTCGTTCCGCAAACAATACAAAGGCCGTTGTTTCTTCTTCTTTGATACAAGAGCTGTACTCTTTCCGCTCCGGAAAGGTTATACTTACTTACCTGTATTCTGAATCCCTTATATAGATAATTCCCCACTGCATCAATGGATTGAGATTTTACTCCTGTTACCAGGGACTCAAGATCGTCGTTCGAGATTTTTTTTGGTTTCATACATTTACTTGAGACGAAATCACCTAATTAAAATTACAGAAAAAAATGCACGTTAGATCATTTTTTAAAAATCGATCCAAAAAAAACGAAACAACTTTGTATCGAAAACATAGAATGAAGGCCATTAAATTGAAATAATTTGTTTCCAAATAGGAAACGGTTTGGATAAAAAAATCATGATAAGGATTAGTTCTTAGGCCGGTAAGTATGGTTTTGCCGCTTCATTCCGTCGATTAGAAACCGAATCAACTCATTGTTTGGCCGGCGGGAAACGTTGAAAACCGGCTAAAAGCTTGCAAAAAACGGGTGGATCTAATAAAATCAAAGAGTCCACATAACAAAAAGAAACGAAGGAGGTTTTTCCATGAAGAATGAACGGTTGTACTCCCAGGATAAAATTCGCAATGACTTTGGAAATCAAAATCGCGTTTCCAAAACGATTCATTCTGTATATAGGGCATTTTACCCTATGTTAGTTTTGTGCGTCCTATTTTCGTTGATCGCGTGTAAGCCGAGTCCGAAGGACCAGGTGCAAAAGATATTATCCGATAAACAAATTCCGGTGGAAGAAAAGATTCGTCAGACTTCGTTCCTACTTTTGGGGGATCGACTGAAGGAGATCGAAATTGCTCCGAGTGAAATCTCCGGTTCGGGTGCGGTAAGGGTGACCTTAGCCGTGGGCGGAAATTCCGCTCTGACCTTTTTGGGACAAAAAGAGTATAAGGAAAGAATGAAATTGGAGATTGCGCTTTTATCCTTTCGGTTATTGCAGACTCTGAAAAATCTTCCCATCGAAAGTATTCGAGTCAGTATCATAAAACCGTATTATGTAAAGAATTCGCCGACGGAATCCATAGAAGAATTCGAAGTGTTTCGTGCGAGAATGGAAAAAACTTCCCTGAGTGCGATCCAAGGTTTTGAGACGGTGGATTCTTTTGCGGCCGATTCGTATGATTCTCCTGACCCGGCCGTTTTGGATGTGATCGTTCAGATCGTACAATCTTGGAAAGTGGAATTGGATGAGTTGAATCGTGTAGAAGTAAATTGAATGTATCGATTGGTTTTTGAAATCAGGAACCGAGGTTTCCAAAAGAATCCGATCGGATTCTAAGATTCCCTTTTTGTTTGAATTCGATCGATTCTATATTTAAAACAAGTCACACCTTGCTTATAAATTACCCGCTTAAAGTCGGAAACAAAGGAGGATGGAAACGTTTATTTGTCATCCTTTATAAAATGAAATTTGACTATCGGTTCACCTCTTTTATGGAAATTTTTCTTTCGGATACTGCGGCTTATGCTTTCTCCAACAAACAAATGGATCCGTAAAAACGGCTTGAAAACAAACTTGGAGCGCGTCTGAGATACGATTGCTGAAGAATTTCTATCTTTCAGACTTTATAAAAAACTTTTTCATTTTATCGTCTCGGATTTTAAATATTCCGAATTAGGATATTTAATGATTATTGAATATTCAAAATTTATTTTATATCACCAGGGTGCGATTTGTGTATTTATTCTTACATTTTTATTTTTTGTTTGGCATATTCTTTACGGTTCTTGCAAATGATTCCGAATTTAAGAAGGAGGTTTATTGCCAATGCCCAAAGAAAAAGAAAGTTTGGAAAATGTGGAATCCGGAAAAACTCTGAGCGATTCCGAAATGGAACGCCTTCGAAACGCCTGTAGAAGCAATCCGACCCACTTTACTTGGATAAGAATTTTATTTTCTTTCGGCCTGAGACCGGAGGAATTGATTTCAATTCGAGCTAAGGATGTGGACATCGACAATCGAATATTAAGAATTTGTGGATTAAACGGAGTAGAGGATCGTCCTTTGGTGATCCCCGGATGTTTGTTAAAAGATTTTTATACAGCCCTCAAAAACAAAACGCCCGAAGAATTCCTTTTTTCCGGAAGAAAGGGAAAACTTCATAGAAGGACGATACAAAAACTTCTTCAAAAGATTGAAATCAAAACCGGCATTGAAATCACTTTCCCGATCATTCGAAGAACCATAGCGGTCAGAATGTATAAACACGGCATTTCCATCGCATTCATTTCCTTCTATCTTGGATATAAGACTCGAAGGGCGACCTATAAATTGATTGGGAAAAACGGAAAGTCGGACCCGGTAAAAATATTTTCCATAGAAGAAATTATAGACATTGGAGCTTAAAAATGAGTTGTAAACGCGTTCTGAAAGCTTAATTTAGTCCTAATTCTCCAAAAGGAAGCCATCTTTGGAAATCAAGACGAAAAAGATCGGTAAACATACTCTAGTTGCGCTCAATGGAAGGCTGGATATCGGACATTCAGACGAAGTAGAAGCAAAATTACTGGATGATGTTCAGTCCGGCCAGGGTGATATTTTAATAAACCTGGAAAATATTTCATACATCTCCTCTTCCGGAATTCGTATCTTTGTAGGTATGGTCCGCGAGCTGGAAAAGCAAGGAAGGAAATTGAAACTTTGTTGTATCACTCCTCCCGTAAGAAAAGTATTCGACGTGGTCGAACTGCTGGATCTGTTTGAAGTCTACGAAACAGAAAGCGCGGCTCTCGATTCGCTAACCTAAAATCCGGGATTTTTCCCGGATTCCCTCGGGTCTATGTCCCGGAAATTTCTTTCCAATCTCATTTCTCCTAACGCAGTTCCTCCGGCGCTGTTGTTTCTTTTAGCGTTTGTTTTTGTTTGGGTTCCTCAGAATGATAGAATGGAATTTCCTCCGGTTTGGCCGGACGAAGTTCTTTTCTACTCACCTTCCCAGGACTTTGCAAGTTTCGGCTCTTTGAGAACGAACGTATTGGAAGGTCTTATCCCTGGAATGGAAGAGATAACGTTGTGGATGCCTCCGCTTTATTTTTTTTCCGGCGGATTTTGGATGAAATATCTTGTGCCCGGTTTGGAAGGATTGCGCCTTTTTACTTCCGTGACGGCCGCGTTCTCCATTCTTATATTCTATGGAATTTTAAAAAGAATCGGCTTTTCCTCTTTTTCAGCGCTTTTCTCCTGTCTTCTTCTCGCGACCGATCTTCTTTTTTTGAGAGTGGGAATGATGGCGAGAATGGAAGCCCTCTGTCTATTCTTCGCTTTAGGAAGTCTTTTCTTTCTCGTTCGGAGCGCATTGGATGAATCTCCAGAAAAAGTGAGTTGGTTCGAAGGTTTAGCCGCCGGCGTTCTCCTCGGACTTTCTTTTCTTTCGCATCCTTTCGGCGCCGTTTTTGGAGTTCCGTCCCTCTATCTTCTTTGGAGAAGACGTTCTCCGTTTCAGCCTTTGTTTTGGTTGGGAGGAATGATTCCTTTGATCGTCTGGATCGTCTGGATTTTTCCGAAATGGGATCTATTCTTGTTTCAATTCGGATTGCAGTTTGGAAGAAAAAAAGAACTCTTTTCGGTTTTTTCCATGATCACAAAGATCAAAATCCTAATCGGGGGATATGAAAATCCGGGAGTAAGAATTCTTTTTTATATTTTTCTTTTAGCGGGAATCGGGATCAATCGAAAACTTTTGAAGGAAAAGAAAGAACGTTTTCTATTTCTTTTTGTCTGGATTCTCGGGACGCTCGCGTTTCTTTTTCTTTCCACCGAATTTTATTATGTGATGTATCTTACGATTCCGATTTCTGCGTTAGGCGGAATTCTTTTGGAAGATTCCGATCGTAAGAGGGTGGTTTATACCGGCTCCGGACTTCTTTTTTGCAACTTAATCGTTCTTTTTCTCGCGTATCGAAAGGTTGGATTCGTGAATCCCGAATTCGATCTTGGAAAAAAGTTTTCGGAAGAGATCGCGGCGGAATTGAAGTATTCCAAAAAGGTTTACATTCAGGCCATTCCCGACCCGTATTTTTATCTGAAAGAAAAATATCCAAATCAACAAATTTTAGAATTTATTCCGGGAGAACTTCCCGTTCCTCCTGAAATGTTTTCGGGAACCTTGGATTCCATCGATACTTTCGTTTTTAGCGAAGGAACAAAAAGAAACGAAACGATCGATTCTTATCTGCAAGAGAATGCGGCCTCCTTTTACAAGAGGAATGTTTCAGTTTCTCCTTCCACCACTCGTAAGTTGGTGCGGGCGCAGGCGGAGATTTATCTTCGGAAAAAGAAATGAATTCTTCTCGGATTCGAAAAATCCTTTTGGGAACGTTTGTTTTTGTTTTTTTTCTTCAATCCTGCGTGGGAAAAGAATCGGATCCGCAAGGGCTTTCCGCGCTTTTGCCTTTGATCGGTCCGCTTTTGAAAATCGGAATCATCGGAGATTCTCTTTCTCAGAGATCGGACGGTTTTGGTCTAAGGGAAAAGTTGGGAACAAGATTTACGGTTACTGATTATTCGGTTTCGGGAAGATCTGTGCCCGGTTGGAACGACGTCATCGGAACCGCGCTCACTGAACAACAAAATCTTTTGATCTTAGAATTGGGGACGAACGACGTTTCCAGTTATCCGATCGATCAATTTCCGGGAAACTTCGAGATTCTTCTGAATTCGATTCAAACGGCGAGTAACGCGGCGATTCTGGTGACCGTTTTGCCCCCCACGATTCAACCCGGATATAGGAGTAACATTCTCCAAATCAATCCTTATCTCAGAAGCCTCGGTTCTCGTTATTTGATCGCGGATATGGAAACCGTCTTTCTCGAAACCGAAAAGACGATTCCCCTATATCCGCAGATCGATCCGATTCATCCGAATCCCGCCGGTTACGATTTGATGGGAACCGTCTATGCGGATACGATCCGAAAAATCTACTTCAAATAAAATTCAATTGTTATTATATTCACAATTGAGAATAAACGGATTGAAAACCTGAGCAACGTAAAGCCTTCCGTCGAACGGAATCGCCGTACTTCCCGCCGAAATCAAATCTCCCGGAGTCGCAAAAACCTCCTGAAAACTTCCGTCTTCCGATATTCTAAAAACCTGAGTCGGCGCGTGATAATTTTCGTTTAACATGTGTCTTATGAATTGATACGTGGATCCGTGACCGACGACAAAAATTCTTCCCTTGGAATCGAGTTCCAAGTTGTCGGTTCCGGAATCTAAAAAGATCTTTTCCACCGGACCAAGGACGGGTTTTCCTTCGGTTCTTTGGATCGGGAAACGATAGACGCTTCGATCCGCAAATCCGGATCGATATAAAAATTCTTTTCCCTGAGAATTTTTTGCATAAAGAATTCCGTTTCCGTAAGAGAGAGGATTGTTCAGGTTTGACCAAGTTTTTCCGTCGTAATACGCGATGTCCGCCCGTTTGAATCCAAAAAGGTCGTCCCAAAAAAGATAACGAAAAAATCCTCCGGAGCCGTGGTCGTTTGATACGTAGATTTCGTTTTCACCGACGACGTGGAGGTCGTTCGGGCTTGTGATCAGAGGATCCGTGAGAGTTCCTACGTGTGCCCATTCTTGACCCTTGCGTTCGAAAATTTCCACTGTATGTTTTTTATAAAGAGTCGGGTGCGAGATCACGTAGAGACGATAGACGTCCTTTGTTTTGAGGATACTCATCCCGTGAGGTCGGAACTCCGGGGGAAATTTCACGGGAAGTTCTTTCGGCCCTGAAGAATTTTTGAGGTCGATCAAGAAAATCTTTCCGGTCTGATCGGAGATTCTTCTTTCGTGACTTGAGACATAAAGAATCTTTTCTTCGGCGTCCAAGGCCAAATCTTCCGGTCCAGGAAGTCCTTCGATCCGGGTGCAAGCGCTCCCGGAAGGACCGGCGGATTTGATATCCGCCCCACAATTTAGGAGCAAAAGAACAAAGAGGAGGAGCGTTGTATTGCGGAAATCGAGGGAGTTCCTACATTTTCGGGTTTGTTTTGGCAATTGGAGGTATTTCATATCGTTTTACGGTCTCTGACCTTCTTGGAAACTTTGGGGGCAGGCAAGGAAAAAACTTAAAAAAATGTTTGCTATTTTTATGCACTGCACAAAAATAGCAAAAGAGATCCTCTAATACGAACTGAGAGGTTGCTGTATGGAAAAAAACAAATTAAACGACATAATCAATGCTGGGATCGGCGCTGTTCAAACCTCCCGCGAGATTTTTGACAAACTTGTAGATGATTTAAACGACGGAAAGGAAAAGATCGAAGAAAGATTCGATCAGCTCAAAGCTCAGGGTGAAAAAGACATGAGCGACAACGCCCTCAAACTAAAGGTCAATCTTGCTTGGGGATTGGTTCGGTTCGAAGAGATCCGAGACAACATTCTGAATCATTTCATTAAGAAATAAGGCCCTTGCGCTGGAGCAAGACTCTATTTCTTACTCTCTGGTCTTTAGTTTCCGCCGGAGAGATTCATTCCAAGGAAATTACACTATTCTCACACTTCATTGATTCCTCTCCCTCCATCACTGGGGAGAGGATTCTTCTCAAACAAAACTTCACACCGGCTTCCACTTTTAAATACTGGATTTCTCTTTTTCTAATCGAAAAGAACTTGGTTGATCCAAATTCTCAAAAAGTAAGTTCGGAACTACATATCCCTCGTTCACCGCGGACGCTGAATCTTCAAGAAGCGATGTTGTATTCTTCCAATTCGTTTTTTCTTTCCTTCTTCGAGACGGATCCTAACCTTTACGAAGAACTTCAAGATTTTCTAATACGAATCGGATTCGTTACGGAAGTTTATAAAAAACCGTTCTTAAATCGGAAGAATCTTTATCTTTCTCCCGCGATCGCAAGATCTCCGGAATCACAACATAACTTTCTAGTTTCCTTCTTAAAAGACGAAGGTCGTTCCAGAGGCGTTTCTTCAAAGACGTTTCAATTTTGGAAGGAATCCGCTTATTGGTCCGAATGCGATTCTCAAAACTCGAAGGTTTTTGGAAAGACCGGATCTCTCGGAGGAGCGTTTTGGTTTTTAGGTTTTTTAGAAAAGAATCAAAACTTGTGGGGACGTTGGACTAACGATTCTCCAAAAGAATACTCAGTGATCACGGTTTTACAAACGGGAGAAGGGTCTTCGAGAGAAGGGGCGATTCGTTCTTTTTATCGAGTCGCGGGTTGCGGGAACGAGGTCGAAAACGTTTTGAAAAGAATCTCGGAGTGACTGGATTCGAACCAGCGACCCCTTCCCCCCCAGAGAAGTGCGCTACCACTGCGCTACACCCCGATTCTTAAATATAACAGTAAGAATTTTGGAAAAGGATCTTCTGTAAACTGAAAAAAGAGAAAGTCTTTAACAGAGAAAATCCGGACAAACAAACCAAATGATTTGTCCGTCTAAAAATTTCTCTCTCGGTACGTTGACCGCTAACGCGGAACCGGGAGAAAAAAGAAAACTTTTACCAACACCTCCGATTCCTAAAAGTTTTTCGGCAAAGATGGAAACGTCCGGGCTATGACCGACTATCAAAATCGTGTCGGAGTTGGAAAAACTTTTGATCAAAGGACAAACCCGAGACATGTCTTTTCCCGCTTCCAAATCCTCTAAGGATTCCGTTTCTTGTTCCGGATGCAGAATGTCCGTATAAATTTTTGCGGTATCGGTGGTTCTTTGATAAGGGCTGTGATAGATTTTTGTCACCTTAAAACCGACCCGAAAGAATCGCGCCATCTTTTGGACGTCGTTGGCTCCCTTAGGAGTAAGAGGTCTGGATCGGTCTGTGCCGTCAGGAGAATTCGGTTCTGCTTCTCCGTGTCTCGCGATAATTATCTTCATGTTTTCAGAGGATTGAACGGGAACAAATTCCCGAAAATCAGTAAGCCTTCTCCTGCTGGAACCTTCGTTTGCAAAAAAGGTCCAACCGTTCTATAGATTCTTAACTCTTGCTTCCAATGGGATTCTTTTAGAGAACTTAAAGGTTCTGGACCCCGTGGACAGGTTTGCTAGAAAAGGCTCTGATTCCAAGGAAAAGTGCATGTCCGAATTTGCAATTGAAATCGATTCCATACAAAAAAAATACAAAGAACAAAACGCCCTCAAAGGAATCTCGTTCCGAGTATCCAAGGGATCCGTCTTCGGACTCTTGGGTCCGAACGGCGCCGGAAAAACCAGTTTGGTTCGAATCCTCATGGGATTTTCCAAACAAACCGCGGGAAGCTTTCATCTATTTGGACTTCCTTTTTCACCGGTCCTTCGCAAAAGAATCGGTTATCTTCCCGAAAAGGTTTCCATTCCCGGCTTTTTGACAGGGGAAGAATTTCTAACTTTCAGCGGAAAGTTAGCCGGAATCCGAGGTTCCGAGATTCGAAAAAAGTCTAAGGAGCTTCTGGAAAAAACCGGAATCGCGGACGCGGGATCCAAAAAGGTCGCGGGTTATTCCAAGGGAATGTTACAAAGACTCGGTCTAGCTTCCGCTTTGATCGGTGATCCCGAACTTTTGATTTTGGACGAGCCCGGCTCCGGACTCGATCCTAAAGGTTATATCGACTTCCGGGAAACTCTCGTCGAAGAAAACAAAAACAAGGGAACCACCGTATTACTCAATTCTCATAGACTTTTGGAAGTTGAAAAGGTTTGTCACGAAATCGGAATTCTCAACTTAGGAACTCTTGCGGCGATCGGTCCTCTGGAATCCTTAAAAGAAGGGAAGAATCGAATTCTTGTAAAAGTGGAATCCGTTTCTCCGGAGTTGGATTCTTATATCCGAAAAATTTCTTCCGAACAAAAAATTACGGAGAATCTGATCGAATTCCTTCCCACGAACGAAATCGATCTCAGAAAAATTCCCGCTGAACTCGTATCGCTCGGGGCCAACATTCTAAAATATGAAAGAATCACCGAATCCTTGGAAGAGGTTTTCCTGAGAGTGACCGGAGGAAATCATGAATAATCTTTCCTGGATCCAAGATCAAATTCCGAAAGTATTTTCAGTCGCTTTTCTGACTCTGAGAGAAACTCTTCGAAAAAGAATCGTATATTTCATTTTTATAATATCCGCTCTCTTTTTATTTTTTAATTTCAGCTGCGACATTCAAGTCGGCGGGGAAGATCAATCCGGGAATCCTAATTTTCAGATCTATATCGTATTTCTCTTTTTTGCTTTTTGGAATACGGTCCTCGCCTTGTTTCTTCCCGTTTCTCTTCTGGGAGAGGAATTGGAAAATAAAACCTATCTTCCGATTCTTTCCAGACCGGTTTCCTCGTTAACCTATCTCGTGGGAAAATCGTTCGGAGTTTTTCTTCTTGTTTTCGCCAACGCGGTTTTTTTGATCGGAACCTATCTCGTCAAACAGCAGTTATCCGGCGGAGTTTTTTCCTGGGATCTTTTGAAGGCCTCGATTACGATGTTTTCGATTTTTTACTTTCTGATCGTTTTTGGATTTCTACTCGTTTTATCTTTTGGGAAGAATGCGGCTTTTTTCGCCGGATTGGCCTTGTTGGTTTTTTCTACGTTTCTTGATCTTTTTATCTACGAGCAGGCGGCCGCGAGTTTGGTTCAGACCACCGATTTGAAAAAACAAATTTTGGAAGTGATCTATTGGATTCTTCCACAAGAAGGAACGATCTTTTTCTT
Organism: Leptospira ainazelensis; assembly: GCF_016918785.1. Taxonomy (GTDB): domain Bacteria; phylum Spirochaetota; class Leptospiria; order Leptospirales; family Leptospiraceae; genus Leptospira; species Leptospira ainazelensis. Next base: position 308,732 of record NZ_JAFFPT010000025.1, read on the forward strand.
TTCGAGTTCCCTTCTCGCAAAGAGTCTTTCTCAGGTTCACTATTACGGGGAATATTCCCTGGCTCAGATGGGAGTTTGGATTCTTATCGCATTGGGTCTTGGAAAAGTTGTTCTGGACAGGAAAGAACTCTAAACAAAAAGTACCGATTGACAAATCTCTAAAGAGTCATAATTCTACCTTGGGTTGACGTTTCGTCGGCCCGATTGGATTTTGGAAATCGGTAAATGAAGATTCAATGGTATCACTACGAAAAGGAAGGTTATTACCTTTCCGTTAAGAATCTCAACGTACCGATTGAGTCCCTAAATCCCCTTTATCTTAGAATCACCCACCTCAATCGTAACATAGATAAGATCATCAGCTTTCTTTTGGATCGTTATCTTCAGTATCTGGATATCACCTCTCTTCGGGAATGTATCTTTTCCATCTTAAGGGAAACGATCATGAACGCGGTAAAGGCCAATCAAAAGCGTGTGATCTTTCAGGAAGCCGGTTTGGATATCAACGATCCGAAACAATATACGATCGGAATGGAAAAATTCAAATCGGAACTGATTTCTAAAAAAGATCTGTACACAGATCTTCTCGAAGAAAAGGGTCTTCACGTTCTGATTACGTTCGGTTTTAATCAGAATAGTTTTTTATTAAAGGTCGCGAACAACGTAAGTATTCTTCCGGAAGAGGATCAAAGAGTTCAGGAAAGAATTTCCAAAGCTCACACATACAACGACCTTTCCGAAGTTTTTGAAAATCACGGAGACGAATCCGAAGGCGCCGGACTCGGACTTGCGATGTCCTTGTTGATGTTGAAAAACGAAGGGATCGAAGGAGATTCGTATAGAATCAAATCCGAAGAAGGAGTTACTTCCGCTTATATCAAAATTCCTTTCGGTTTTAAAAAACGAAATATCAATCTTCAAAAAACCAGCGAGATTCTTTCCGAAGTCGATACACTTCCCACTTTTCCGGATAACATCAATCAGATCATGAGTCTGATCAACAAACCGGATTCTTCGATTCAGAGTATCACCGAACTTGTGGGAAGGGACGTTTCTCTTTCCACTAACATTCTCAAGTTGGCAAACTCGGCCTCGTTTAGTCAAAGGGCGAGGGTTGAAAATTTGGACGATGCGATCAAGGTCATCGGCTTGTCCGAGTTGAACAACATTCTTCTGAGTTTAGGAACCAAAAAAATCCTGGAAGAACGTTATAAAGAATTCGAAGCGATCTGGGAAAGATCGAGCCTATCCGCTTTTATCTGCAGAAGACTCGGAGAAAGAATGGAATGGAAAAAACAAACCGTCACCGTTTTGGTCTGCGCCGCGCTCCTACACGACGTGGGCCGTGTCATTCTTCTTTCCTTAGAACCTGAAATCTCCGCCAAAATTTCGGAGTTACTCGGGAATCGATCTTTTCCGTCTCCTTTGACTCTGGAAGAAGCTGCATTAGGAATTTCGCATACGACTTTGGGCGGAATTATCTGCGAGAAATGGAATTTTTCGGATACGATTCGAGTTTCAGCCGAGATGCATCACAGACCTCTTCTCGTAAAAAAAGAATTTCAGGACGCCGTTTTTACGATTTATCTTTCCGATATGATCATCGACATTTCGCAGGGTCTCGCGGATTATTCTTTGATCCAAACTTCAGTTCTGCAACATTTCGGATTTAAGAAGGAAGAAGAATTCTCCGAATTCACGAAGAGGATTTTACAGGAATATCAGGATTTTAATAAGAAGTCTTAAGAATTCTTTTTTATCATTTCTTTCACAAAGTTCGAAAGCGATTTCGCCGCTTCGTGAAAGTCTTTCGGTTTTAATTCTTCCGGTCTTTTATCAGAGTCGATCTTTGCTTCCTCTAAAGCTTTGAAACATTCCGAACGAAACGATTCTTCCGAAAAATTCTTCGAGGATTGTATTTCGAGAGGAAGCGATGTGATCGGCGCGTCTCGAAAAGAGGAAGTCAATTTTTTACGTTTTCCCCAGAACGCCATTCTACAAAGACATTCCAGCGCGATAAATCCGAACTCGTCGCCAAACGCGGGTTTGGCTCTGTATTCCAATACGGAAGAATCGACATTGGGTCTTGGATAGAACGCTCCGGCCTTGATATCTTTTTTGAGTTTCCAGTTTCCGTAAGCGGATAAGTAAAACTGTATCGAAGAAGCTTCGTTTGAAATTCTTTTTGCAAATTCTTTTTGGACTAAAAAAGTCGCGCCCACAAGCCCTTTTAGATTTTTCACCGCGCTCAAGGTAAGTTCGGATGAGATATAATAGGGAAGGTTTCCGAAAAGATAAACCTTTTGATTTGAATACTCCGGAAGAAAACCGAGCGCGTCTCCTTCTCTGAGTTCGAACTCGGGAAGATATTCCCGAAGCCAGGCCGCATAAACCGGATCGATTTCAA
>NZ_JAFFPT010000072.1 GCF_016918785.1 Leptospira ainazelensis
AGAAAAAGGAACCCAATGCAATTTAGGGCGGAATCACGAGAGATTCTCTGATTTTCTTTTTCAACAGGCTCCCAAAATCAGGGCGGGGCGCGCGACTTTTTACGGAAGAATTGTCGTTGTTACGACGGATTCTTTTAAAGATTCAGTTCAGTTGTGGGTAAGGGGCCGCGCGACTTTTGCTCAAAAGTCGTCGGAACTCCAACAACACGAATCTCAGATTCAAAACCTGATTCTTTTTTGCATAATTCATTGCTGAAGACTTCTCTTATTTTCCAAAAAGGAATGTTTTGGCTTTAGGAGGAAAGATCAATGGATTCTTCAATCTCGGTCCCAAAGAAGTCCTTTGGATCGAGCGCGATTTTTCTTTAAGGACAAGTCAAAGAAACTTGCACTTCGGATCTAGGAGCGTTCTCCGGAACCGTAAAGGTAGTCTCTCTCACAACCGTTTCCGGAAATCCGTCTACGCGAGCGGTATCTCCTAAACAACGAATTCTATAATCGCCCGCGTGAATGTATTTCATCCGAGTTTGAGCGCCTTGTACGGGAGAAGCGATCAGAGGCAACTTTGTATCAATGTTAATTTCGCTCAAACGATAGATTCCGTAGTAGTGATTTGTGGAAGCGGTTCCGCCTAACACAACTAAATTCGAAGCGATCTCCGGTCGGATGATCCTGGAACGAAGGAGAAGTCCTCCTCCCATATTGGACTGGCCGTTGTGATCCGCGTCTCCCTTCCAATCGCTTACGGCGATGATCGTTCTCACCCCGCCCAAGCCGGAAACGTAGGAATGTACCATCAAATTTTCTTTTAGGTTCATTCTTACTTCCAGAATATAAGGATCAAATCCTGGATAAACGAGCATATCCCGATCGCCGTCTTCCACAGTATAAAGAAGAGGAAAGACAAGAGGGGGAAAAAGAGTTTGAGTTGTCGCATCCGCAGTGGGTTGATAACTCATCCTAGGAACAATATTGACTCCGGGAACTCTATAGTTGTCGAATAAGGTAAGATTGGAAAACGTTAGACCGGGTTCGTTCGCCCATGCGGTAACTAGAGAACGAAGATACATCCCCGTATAATAGTATTGAACCGGACCGTTTCCAAAAGCTCCCCAATCGGTAGCGGAGGTTGGATCGTTGGAAGGATAGGCGACTCCCTCTCCGTTGAAAAACTGAATCGCTTTGAGTTCTCCGTCGTTCAAACGACAGGAGTTGGAATTTGTGGTATATGGAATCGTACAAAATACCTGACGGTTCGGAGCGATCTCATCCCAGAATTTTTTCGTGTCCTTTACGTTCTTGATCAAACTCAGATTAAAAAGACCTTCTTGGAATTTAGTAGACATTCGGATTTCCCCGATATCGATAAAGATCGGGAGACCGGACGCGGTCGGAATTCCGGTCGTATCAAAAACGGGATCGAGTCCGGCGCCAGTTGCGTCCTGATAGATTTGTCCCGTCCCATTGGAATACGATTCAAAACCGATCGGGTTATCGGTCGCATAGGTTCCCTTTGCGAGAAGAAGCATTCTCTGATTGAAGAGTGTGCTGATTACGGGGTCGCTCGAACCCTTTCCGTTCCAATTTCCTATTCGGCAATAAAAGAGGAAAAAGCTCGAAAGAAGCAGAACAAATAAAAAAGAAGATCGGTTCATAAGAATATACTCACCATCAATCCGAATTGAAAAAATTCAGCGTCGACCACCCTGTAATAGTTCGGGTTCGTCAGTCTCGAATCGCTGTAAGGACTCGCGTAATAGTATTTCGATTCTGCGGGAGCGTCCAATTGGGATTCGTAGATCTTATTGTAATCGATCCGAATTCCAATCCGAATCTTTTTCCCCGCGACAAAACTAGTCTCCAAACCGATGAGCATCATCGGATCCCAACGGGATGTGTTGGAAGGTCTTGCTACGACAAAAGCTTCTCCTCCACCCGCTCTGACGATAAAGGAGATCGGAAGATCGAGAGGAATCTTATAACCTAACGCAAGATAAACGGGAATCGTTGTCAGAGCTCTTTCCGTCGCGGAAAGATAGTTTGCGTAAAAAGCTCCCATCTCCAAGTAAAAAATCCAAGGCCAAGGAATTCTAAAAAAGAAACCGCCGCCGAGAGTTGTGTCCAAATATTTCTGAGTTTCGGTTCCGGGCCAAGGATTTGAAGCCCCCATCCAAACTCCGATTTCCGGTTTTCGATTATCGTAAAACGAACCCGCGTTTTTTTCCGCTTCTTCCTCCTCCTGCGCCTCGGTTTCTTCATCCTCTTTTGAAACGATTCCACTCGAAGGAAGACTTCCGGATTGAGCGAGCGGCTTTGGAATAAAATCGGTAAACAATTTATTTTTTATAAAGTCCGGTTGATATCCGCCTAACAGTTCGAAAACCCCCGGTTTTTTCGGAGACGCGGAAAGGATTCCCGGAACGAGGGTCAAAAAAAGAAGAAGGAAACGTTTGGTAGAAGTTCGAGAACAAGACAACATGATTATTTATACAGGTCCCGAAAAGAATACATCGAATCGATCGAAGGATAAGAATTATAATAGGCTCTTACAAAGTAAAGACCGTGAGGTGGGAGTGTGATACCGGCAATCGTTCGATCTTTAGAAGAAAGAATCTGGAGAATGTTTGTATCTTTTCGTTTGCCGTTTGCGATTTCCAGAAGGGTACCCGTAAGAATCCGAATCATATTGTGAAGAAAGCCGTTCGCCCGGATCCTTACTTTGTAGAGACCGTCAAATTCCGCGCTTCGTTCCAGTCTCGCCTCTAAAATCGTCCGAACCGTGGAACGATTTTTCATGGAGACAGCCTTCGCTAAACTTCGAAAGTCGTGTTCTCCCTTTAATAATTCCAGTTCAGCTTCCAAGCGTGGAACGTCAATCTTATGTTGATACCAGAAAGCTCGATTTTTCCAAGTCGGTCTCGGAAACTTCGTATTGAGAATGAGATATTCGTATTCTCTCGACTGACAAGAAAATCTGGAATCGAAATTCTCATCCACTTCCGCCATGGAAACGATGGAAAGTCCCGGATTTGTGAGTGCGTTTAAGCTCAAGAGAAACTTGCTGAAATTCTGAACAGTTTTTTGGGTTTTGAAATTGACCGTCATTCCGCGAGCGTGGACTCCCGTGTCCGTTCTTCCCGCTCCGGAGATATCGACCGCTTCTTTGAGTAGAATGGAGGCCGCCTTTTCCAGATTCTCCTGAACGCTTGGCTGATCCTTTTGAGTTTGAAAGCCGTTAAAACAAAGACCGTCGTATTCGACGAGGAGGGCGTAGTTTATTTTTCTCCTCCCATTTCTTCGATGATCTTGTTGTATTCGTCATAGAGTTCTTTTGCCATGTCGATGATTACGGATGGTTTCGATTTGGATCCTTTTCCCGATCCATAAAGTCTGGAAAGTGTTCTTTTGGCCCTTACCAAAAGATTGAGTTTGGCCGCAGGGTCTTGCGCTAACTCGTCCTTGAATTTCATCGTGAGATAAGCGGAAAGATAGATCACTCCGTCAAAAGCCCAATTCTTATCCGTATCCGGTCCTAAAAGATAGGAAGCCTGATCCACGGGTTCGGATCCGCTCTGCATAATATCCATCGTCTCGGTATACCAACTCGCGGACTTTTGATAGAGGAGGTCTCGAACCTTATCAAAACCCAAATTCGGAAAATCGTTGTTGAGGTCGTCGAAATACCATGCCCCTCGAACCGCGCAGACCGCTTTTTTCGGAGTGGGGGCAACCGTGACCTTACGATTCTGATAACATTCGATCGCAAGAAGATAGGACGCCGCGCCGAGAACTAAATTTCTTTCCTGATAAAAATCCAGAGGCCCGAGGATCTTTTCGAGATTGGAACGGCGCGTGTCGGACTGGGAACGAATCTTTTCGTTTTCCTCGGCGTCTAACGTAGACCAATCCTTGGAAAAAGCTGAATAAAGACAACGAGGACAGACGCTGATGACATAATCATTCGGGCTTACACGACCGAACTTGCGGTTTTTTTCGTAGAGTCTTCTGAGTTCGATCGTAAGTTTACCGGCGATCAAACGACCGCCACCCTGAAACATATTCTCTTTTTGGTGGACTTCGTGGCAGATCGGACAGACCGTATCTTCCTTAGCGCGGAATGAGATCTTTTTTCCTTGTGCGATTGCAGTGGCTGTCATATTCTTATCTTTGAAAAACCCGAAAAAAACAAGCGTAAGCTGTCAATTCGGACACCATTCTAACCGATAGAGTAGGAAGAAAAGCACTAATTTCTGTGTTGCCCCGGGCCTTGAATCCGGAGAAACTTTGGAAAAGGTTAACCGATGAAACGACTGATTCTCATACTAATAGCAATCTCCATTCTTCCTTTGTCCGTTTTTGGAGAGGCGGTCTCGAGCAAGGCCTACAAAAAAAGGGTGGAGTTACTGACCTATCTCCGTGTCATAGAGCCGATCGTAAGAAACTACAAAGGCGAGGTAGCCGGAGGGCAGAATCAGCAGAACACGGGAACACAACCCGCGACCGGAAATCAAACCGGAACAACTCCTGAACCCGAAGGAGACCGAGTTAAAAAATATAAGGAACTGAAGAGACTCTACCAGGAAGGTCTTCAGTATTACTTCGAAAACAATCACGTAAACGCATACCGTAGATTTTTGGAAGCTCAACTCGGAACCGAGATGCTCCTAGAAGAACTTTCCCAATACTATGTGGAAAGAAGCGATGAAATTTTAAAAGCCGCGATCGAGAAGAAAAATCAGAACAATCCCGAGGACAGAAACCTCGTGGACATCGCGATCGAGTTGAGTAAAAATTCTTATATCGTAAAGGATATGACTGCGGATCGTGAATCTCCTCTTACAAGAAGAATGTACAACCCGAGAGAGTTTCACTATGTGACCAACAAATACGCGATCGAGAAGAATATGGAAACCGGTTACAAGTTTTTAGGACTTGCTAAGGAAACCCGGAACAACGCCCTCAAGATCGAAAAACATCTCGAAAAACACCAGAAGTTGCAACCGAGTCATAGAAAGCATAGAATCGAACACTATCTCGCAGCGATTCAACTCTGTAGAGACGCAAGAGCGAATGCGATTAATATCTTCAAATTAAAATATCCTTACGACAACTACTTTCTCTTTAAGAGCGACGCAAAGACCGAAGCGATTAAAGACGACGAAGGAAAAGCGGGTCCGTCCGAGGCAGTCACCTTACAAGGAGCAACGTACGACTTTTCGCAAAACCCGACTCTTGAATACGATCACAGAATGAGTCCTGTTTTTGATAGAAGAATTCCGGAAGAATACCGCAGAGACGCAGTGGACGTTTTGGAAAAAATCTTCGACGACGAAGTCAAAAATAGAATCTTCCTCAAATGGGATCCTGAGAAAAGAAAACAGTTGATGGGTGAGAAAAAATAATCGGAAGAATTAAACCGATGTTTTCTTTAGAACTTGAATTCGAAAAAATGAATTCTGTTCGTTAAACGAAGCCCGCCTCCAAAAGCGGGCTTTTTTATTCTCGCGCAAAAATTCCTTCGGAAGGTCTTCTTTTTGAGAATTACCGTCGGAACAACTACGACTTTTCCATAAAAGCCGCGCGCCCCACCCTCGTTGGGTCATAACCTTACCCACAAAGTAGACTGAATCTTAAGAAAAACCTGTCGTAACAACGACAGTCCTCCGTAAAACAAAAGCCCCGCCCTGTTTTTGGGTGGCGGGGCGGGTGGTGGAAGGCTCCGGGAGATTTTGCTCTATCAGAAAATCAGTATTTTGCAAGGAATATTCTCTCTCAGAGCTTTTGTAGGAACTCCTACAAAAAGTCATACTGGGATCCTTCTTCATTCAAAATCGCTTTTCCACTTTGTGGGTAAGGTTATGCTCGTTGGGTGGAGGAGGAGAGGTGGAATAACTCAGTGCGACGCTCTCTAAGGATCGCATCGCAGGGAAAAACTCGGGGAATTTCCTCTATCAGAAAATTCTACTTTTGGCAAGTACAAACTTTCTCAGTCGGAATTCCTACAAAATCCGAACCGGGTTGTTCTCGCAAAAAAAAATCCAACTCGCTTCTCTTTCGTTAAAGAGAAGGGCCCGATCGCGGAAACTCGAGCGACGCTTTTTAACGATCGCGTTGCCGGTATAAATGAGAAAAATCTCCCGATCGCGGAAGTAAGATTTTCTACAAGTAGAAAGCGATTTTGTAGGAACTCCTATAAATGAAGAAGATTTTGGTTGCAATTTCATTCTCCTCTTTCCGGTCTTTCGTTCCCAAAAGATCGACGATGGGAGGAAACGGTTCCTAAGAATCAATCGATTCATGGAACAATTGATTCTAATTCCCTTGAAAACTAGCTTTTCTAAAAATGGAATCCTTCAAAAAATTGCTCTCGATGAACCCATTGAAATTTATGGAGAGCCGCTTAGGTCGCTTTCCAAAATCCTATCGCAGGATTGTCTTAAAAACGTATTTGATCACGCTCCCGCTCGTATTCAGTTGGGCCTTTCCGAGTCTGATCGCAGGCTTATTTTTCGCGATCGTCCGAAACCAAGAGAAAAAGAATCTGGCTTTTCTTCGAGGTTCCGCGACCTGGGGAAGGACTGTGCAGTGGATGACCGGCACCAGATTTTTAAAACTCGGAGAAATCAAAATTCCCCAAAAAGGGTTTATGGTTTTTATCAACCACGTAAACGAACTCGATTTTCCTTATGATTGTCTCGTCGTAAACAAACCCTTTTTGGCCAACCAAGTGATCAAAAAAACTTTGATCGCTTATTGGTGGATGAAGGCGATGGGATCCCAGGTTTTTGAATCTTCAAAGGCGACTACGATCGCCGTTTCGGTTCGGAGTCTTCTAAAAGGTCTGCATAAAACTTCGTTTATCGTTTACCCGGAAGGACACAATTCTTATACCGAAGAAATTCAGCCGATGCAAAAGGGAATGATCAAACTCGCCTTTGAAAATAAAATTCCGGTAGTCGTAGTTTTGAAATCCGGAATCACCGGATATCAAAAAATGGAAAGAGGATTTGTAGTAGCTTACAAACAGATCGGAAGTTACGATCCGACAACGTTTGGAACTTGGGAAGAATTCAGAGATTTTCTCTTTGAGACGATGAGTAAGGAAAAGAAAATTTTAGACGCCTCTCTTTCGTCCGAAGTTCAAAAGGAAACGGTATTAGTCTCTTGATCTCTAAACTTTTGATCGCCAATCGCGGGGAGATCGCGGTTCGCGTAATACAAACTTGTAAAAAACTCGGAATCAAAACGGTAGCGGTTTATTCGGACGTCGATCGGGATTCCCCACACGTAAAACTCGCCGACGAATCGGTGTATGTCGGCGAGCCGAGTCCGGCTTCTTCTTATTTAAACATTCCGAATATACTCGAAGCCATCCGCAAAACCAAAGCCGAAGCCGTTCACCCGGGATACGGATTCTTATCCGAAAAACAGGAATTTGCAAAGGCCCTGGAAAAAGAAGGAATTCTTTTTTTAGGACCGACTCCCGAATCCATGGAGCTGATGGGAGATAAGATCAATTCCAGAATCAAGATGGAAGCCGCCGGAGTTCCGGTGGTTCCCGGTTACAACGGACAAGATCAGGATCCGAAAAACCTGGAAAAGGAAGCGCAAAGAATCGGTTATCCTCTGATGATCAAGGCCACTGCGGGCGGAGGAGGAAAGGGAATGAAACGGGTTTATAAACCGGAAGAATTTCATTCTTCTCTCGAATCCGCTCAGAGAGAAGCGCAAAAGGCTTTTGGAGACGGAACCGTCTTTATCGAAAAATACATCGAAACTCCGAGACATATCGAAGTACAGGTGTTTGGAGACAAACACGGAAACGTTATGCACCTTTTCGAGAGAGAATGTTCGATCCAAAGAAGACATCAGAAAGTAATCGAAGAGTCTCCGGCTCCGAACCTACCTTCTTCCTTACGTGACGAAATTTGTCAGGTCGCGGTAAAAGCCGCTCAGTCGATCAACTACGTCGGCGCGGGAACGGTGGAATTTATCCTCGGGAAAGACGGAAAGTTTTACTTCTTGGAGATGAACACTCGATTGCAGGTCGAACATCCGGTAACTGAATATATCACCGGACAAGACCTTGTGGAATGGCAGATTCGGGTCGCCGAAGGAAAAAAACTTTCCGAACTCACACAAGGAAAGGCGATCGTTCAGAACGGACACGCGATCGAGGCAAGAATTTACGCGGAAGATCCCGAGAACAACTTTCTTCCTTCCACGGGTATATTAGAATACATTGAATTTCCGGATCGGGAATTTCTCAGAGTGGACACCGGAGTGGAAACAGGATCTTCGATCACGGTGTTTTACGATCCGATGATCGCCAAGATGATCTCTTGGGGAAAAACAAGAGAGGAAGCCGCGGCTCGTTTGAAAGAATCCATCGATTCCACGGTGATCTTCGGGCCCGTAACAAACACGTTTTATCTTTCCGGAATTCTTTCTCACGAAGAATTTAGGAAAGGATTTACTCACACTCACTTTTTGGAAGAACAGACGATCGCTTTTACGCCGGATCGAGACGTCCAAGCGGACGCGTTTTCGTTTGCGGCGGCGGCTCTTTCCGAAAAGAAAAAGTCTTCCGGAATTTGGGAAGCGGTGGGACCGGGAGGTCTTTGGTGATCGAAGAAAATTTTCGTTTTAGACATAGGGAAGAAGAAATTCCAGTAAAGGTTCGTTCCAGTTCCCCCGGAGTCACTTCCGTATCGATCCTGTTAGACGGAGTCGCTCACGACTTTCAAATCTCTCGTAACTTTCAGAGCGAGGGGAACGGCCTATTTTCCGGTCCCGGTAATCACTGGAGAATTCTAAGAAAAGGAAATCAGATCTTCATCCACTACAAGGGATGGAATACTAAAATTCTTCTTTCCAATCGGGAAATCCATCTCGAAGAAGGAAGCGGCGGTTTTATCAAAAGTCCTATGCCCGGAAAGGTGATCCGTGTTTTGGTTTCTCCCGGTTCAGTCGTCCAAAAGGGCGCGATTCTTGCCATCGTGGAAGCGATGAAGATGGAAAATAATATCCTCGCACCCGGAGACGGAACCGTGGAAGAAGTCGCCGTATCGGAAGGAAGTATGGTTTCTCAGGACGATCTGATTCTTAAATTGAATTTAGATTCTAAAAAATCGTAAGTTTAGAATATTCTAAAAATTTGAAATACCAACGGAACGTAGTTCAGATATTTCAAAAGTCAACTTCCATGAAAACCCGCGCGTATCGAAAGGAGGCCTTTGACCTTTGCCGGCGAGGGTGTTCTATCTTATAACGTGTTCCAAACTCGATTTTACTTTATCAGAAAGATCAAGTTGCAAGGTTCTGTCCTAATTTTGGGGCAGAACCTACTAATCTTTTGTCTTTTTCGGAAGCGTATCGAAATAAAAAGTCTTGGAACCGATCGAAAGAAGTATCCTAGAAATATGTTTTTTATCATCGAAACAGGGAAGGGGCACCTTCGCTTTGTTAGTCGTTCATTCCTGGAAAAGTGTCCTTTGTTCCATTGCGATAAAAACTTAAATTCTATTTTCCTCAGTTTTCTTTTTAGGATAGGAAGGGGAACGGTCTAAAAGCGGACAAAGAAGATAAGAATTTTTCCGGATTTGTACCAAATTATAATTAATAATAATGGGAACGATCGTTCGGGAATTTAAGACGAGACTCTCACGGTTTGTATCGTAGGAGTTTGGGGCGGGTTCTTATCTTTTTTGGATCAAGAAGGGCGGTTATCGGGTAACATTCTATGTCAAAATCATTCGGAAATACTCTAAGAAGTTTACGAAACGCAAAGAAAAAAAGTCAGTTGGATCTTGCTTTGGACGCGGGAATTTCGAGCAAACATCTCAGCTTTTTAGAATCGGGAAGAGCTTTACCAGGAAAGGAAATCGTTCGAAAATTAACGGAGGCGCTGGAGATTTCGGATCCTTACAAAAATACGCTATTTCTTGCCGCCGGGTTTTCTTCGGATTTTGAAATCGTTGAAAAGGACGAACCTATGAAGATAGAGCCGCTTTTAATTAAACATATCAACGGTCTCTGTACGGCCCCCACAATGGTGGTGAGCTGGGATAACAAAGTCTTAAAAGTCAACAGTGTTTTAGAAAGGTTAATAGCCGCTTTAAAGGGAAAAGAATCCACACTGGAAGGTCTTTCCGCGTATGAGTTTATGTTTGGCGACAGGGGACTCGGACATTTTCTTTTGGAAAATAGGGAATTAGAAGATAGAATCATTACCTGTGGTCATTTGGAGAATTCAATAAGACCGGTAGAAAGATCGACGAACAGACCGGATCCAGAATTGAATCTGTTTAACAAAACCGACCAGACTCCGATAACAATTCGTTTAGAATATAACGGAATTCTAATTTTTGACGTGCTCCATACCGCGAGCGGACATCCGTTCGAAGTCAACGCCCGTTCGAATCGTATATACTCCTGGGTTCCTTCCGATGGCTTTACGGAAAATACGATGAGGGACTTAATTTGTACCGATTCAGAATTGGCCGCTTCGGCAAAGTAAAAACACGGCTTTAGAAAGTTGTATAACCCGAGTCCGATCCTTTTTTCTTTTGATTGAAAAACTCTAACGTTTTCGATCGGGAAAAATCGGAAAGTTCATAAAGTTTGATGGATTTACCTCTTGGTAATTGAATTCGAATTTTAAAACGTTATGATATTCCAAATCGGAGAACTCGGTTCTTTACCGAGCGTCTTTCGAATTTGGAGTTACATTTGAAGAAGTATCTGAATTTTATTTACCAGGGGATCGTAGTTCTTATCGCCTATGTTCTCCTGAGTAATTTATTACACCGCTATTTGTTTCCGGAACCTGCCGCTAATCCGGATGTTTATCCGATCGTGGGAGACGTGATGGAAAATCATTTTGCCAAAGAACGTTATATCGTACTGAAAACCGACAAGGAAACAAACGGCGCTTACGCCGAAGTCGAGTTGCATCTGGAACCGGGAGGAGCCATTCCGGAACCTCATATCCATCCTCATTACGACGAAACCTTTACGGTGAAACAAGGCGCTTTGACTTTGATGATCGACGGGGCTGAAATAAAATTAGGCCCCGGTCAATCTCATACCGTGCCGAAGGGGCTGGGTCATCAGCCGTTCAACCGAAGCGATCGTGAGTTTATCGGAATCGTTCGTGTGAATCCACCCGCTCTTTGGGCGTTGTTTATTACTCAGTTCCACGGTTTTTTGACGGAAAACCAAGAACCAAGAACAGATCTCGAATTCTTCTTACAAGCGATGTTAGTAACCGACTACTTTGGAGATACGTATCTGGCTTCACCTCCGATTCCGGTGCAGAAAGTTTTGTCTTTTATGATCGCACCAACGGCGCGTTTATTGGGTTATCGAAGTTGGAAAAGGGAGAATTCCCTGAAGTGGAGACAAAAAGGATAAACATGCCAAATTCTTTTAGTTTGAAGAATTTTGTTAGTTTAAAAATAGATTCTTGAAACTTGAAGTCCGTCTTTTTTTCTTCCGGATTCAATTTCGCAAGAAGGCTTGATTTCAAAAGAAACCATTCTACTCTCGCTTTTTAGTCATGCGATTTTATCTTCTTTCTAAAATGAAAAGTTCCGGATGGGTACGGTTCGGAATTTTTCTTTTTCTATTCTCGTTTGCTTGTTATGAAAATAAAAAGGATTCCCTTTTGGGTTCTCCCTCCCCAGAAGAACTTACCCTGAGCGCCGCGGAAGAATTCTTCTCAAAACATCCCGATTCTATTTCCGATGGATTTGATTTCCCTGTAGGAGCTCCAAACGCAAAAGGTTATATGGACAAACAACCTTTTGGAAAGAATTTTCATCTTGGAGAGGATTGGAATGCAATCGGGAGAAACGACTATGGAGATCCTGTCTATTCAGTTTCTCACGGAGTTGTCAAGTTTGCGGGAGAGGAAGGTCCGGGTTGGGGGAATGTGATCATTCTTTCGCATCGACTTCCCGACGGACGATGGATCAATTCTCTCTATGCGCACCTCTCCAAGATGTCCGTGAAAATAGGAGATCGTGTTCGTAGAGGCGAGCGTATCGGAAAAATCGGAGATGCGAACCGACGATACGGTCCACACCTTCATTTTGAACTTCGTGAAAATTTCTTTCTTCCCACCGGCGGCGGTTATGGAAGGGAGCAGAATGGATATCTCAATCCAAAAGAATTCATTCGTACAAATCGGCGATTTTCAAAAAACAAAATGGGACATCCTACAAAGATAAATTCTGGACGATCCCGTATTGAAATTCAAAAGAAATCAAAACGTCATAAGGGCAGTGTTATACGTTGAGCATATTATACCGACTGTTATAAAAAGCTCGGATAAGACCCAAGATTTACTAACGTATTTCCAAATTCTTGGAAAAATCCTATTGACAGTATGCGGCCGAACAGTTTCCGTTTTGATCTGAAATATAGAAACAGGAACTCCATGAAGAATTTTCTGAAACTCGTAAGTTTTGCATTCGCCTTGCTCCTCCTATTCGCAGGAAACGTGCAGGCACAACCAAAAGATCCGAAGGATCCTCCGCCGAAAGTGGACGAACCCGGTGTGGAGGCTACTCCACGCGAACCGAGAAAAGATCTTCCTTTTCCGATCTCGGAAATGAGACGTCTCTCGGTTCGAGATATTTCTAAAAAGAAAGAGGGTTGGTTTCCGACCGGTCTTCCTCTTTTGAATT
Organism: Leptospira ainazelensis; assembly: GCF_016918785.1. GTDB lineage: Bacteria > Spirochaetota > Leptospiria > Leptospirales > Leptospiraceae > Leptospira > Leptospira ainazelensis. The sequence continues at coordinate 12,693 of NZ_JAFFPT010000072.1, forward strand.
CGGATCCGAACGTAGGCGTAGGTTATGGGGTTCGAATTTTTATGATCAACAACGGGAAAAAAACCGACCCGTTTTTTGAATATACTCCGTATCGTTTCCGGATGTTTGCCCAATATTTTAATACGACAAAGAACAGACAATATCAGGATATCAGTTTTGACGCACCGTATTTATTTGATTCTCAGTGGAGGCTGCGCGGAGACTTAATCTACGATACAAATCCGAACACTCTCTATTACGGCGTGGGTGAGAGATCCTTACAGACCCTTTCCTATCAGGAAAGAAACCAACCCGGCGGCGAGGTTGTGAGAAACGCAACCTATCACAATCGGGAACAAAACATCTTCTTTACTAGACCCGGCGGACCCGGAGACCCTGTTGACTACCAAGGAACCAACTTTTCGGGGCTTCCTGTCAACGACGCATTTCGTGTGACTGACAGGATGTACAATCGATATGACATCCGTTCTCCACAGGCTAACATGAGCGGGGAACGTAACTTTTTCGGCGGTTTGGTTCGGATGGTCGCCGGTGTAAGAGTTTCACAAAACATCGTCAAAACTTTTGACGGTCAATTCGTTAAAAGTACGGATCCGCTTACCGAAGGAACTCCTTTTAGCAATTCCGGAATTGCACCTAACGCAAAAACCAAGGTAACGGAAGACGCGGAAGCGGGAAGAATTATCGGTCTTCAAGGTGGGAATGTAAACTCAGTAAGAGTCGGTTTGGTTTTGGACACTCGGGATTTAGAGCCGGATCCGAACCGAGGAATCTTCTTGGAAGCCACATACGAAAAAGTAGCAAAGGCGCTGGGGTCCGATTTCCAATATTCCAAATATTTTACCCAGATGAAATTTTTCTACAGCCCTTTTCCAAAAGTTTTTGATAAACTGGTCATCGCCGGTCGAGGCGCTTTTGGAATGACGGACGGGGACGCTCCCTTTTTCGAATATAGAAACCTATGGTCCACGGAAGGTGGTATCACCGGTCTTGGCGGACTTCGCACGTTGCGCGGTTATAAACAGGATCGTTTTTCTGGTAGAGCGATGGGTTGGGGAAACATAGAAGTTCGTTGGAAATTTTATGACTTTACCGTTGCAGGTCAGCACTTTGCTTTAAACTTGGTGCCGTTTATGGACTTCGGTCGCGTTTGGGACGACGAGCATAACGTCGGTCTAAAGGATTATAAATATTCCCGAGGTTTGGGATTTAGAATCGCGTGGAACCAGAGTACGATTCTCATGTTGGACTACGCGGTTTCCAAAGAGGACAAACAAATATTTATGAACTTTAACCATATATTCTGAGGGAATCATGAAAAAATATAAGAATATTCTAATACTCAGTATTGCACTTTCGTTCTTTGCCAATTGCGAAGAAAAACCTGACGATACGACTCTGGGCTTTATCAACGAGGATGCGAATGTGCTTCTTGCGGGGATGTTGTTTTTTACTCCCTACGTGGCGGATCCTGCATCCGGAACCGTAACCAACTCGATGTCCGGACTTATGTGGAAAATCTGTTCTCAAGGACAGGTTCTAAGAACAGGGGCAAACGGCGCTTATGATTGTGAAGGAATCAACAACAGTTCAACTGTGATCGGAAGATACGGAGCGACTTTACTACAATACTGTTCACTCAACCTGAGCGACTGTAATACGATTTCGCTTCCTCCCGTTCTTGTGGGGCAGACTCCCGGATTTACGGGAACTAGCGAAGCCTTTACTTCCTGTAGCCAGGATCGGACGGGCGGATTCTCAAATTGGAGACTTCCTTCCTTGATAGAATTAAAAGCGCTGACTCTATCCGGAAGTTTGAACGCACTTCTCGTTAAATTTCCGAACACGGTCGAGGATTTTTATTGGAGTTCCTGGGCAAACGAAAGCACCGTGGATACGGCTCGTGCCGTCAATTTTACGACTTCACATTTCGGAGAAGAGACTAGTTTTTCCAAAACTAGCAGATACTTTGTTCGTTGTGTAAGGAGTCTTCCTTAATTCTTCAGAAACTTTTTTATCTCCCGAGTTGAATCCAAAAACTCGGGAGAAGTTTTCATTTCTTCGGAACATACAATGTGAGCGAAATCTCATATTCCGTTTGACAACCAAAACTGGTTGGTTAGAAATTCGTAATCTTTTTGGTGTTATACGATGAAAATGAAAACTCTTCTTTCCATTTCGATTCTTTTCACTCTAACCCTTTTTGTTTCCGAGGCTTTTTCCCAGGAAAATTTTACCGGTTGTGATAAACCCGAGGAAAGAAAGGATCTTCCTTTTCGAATCGATAGGGTCAAACAGATGTGTCAGAAGGATCTGGACAATAAAAAAGAGGGTTGGTATCCGACCGGTCTTCCCCTTATCAACTCGGATCCGAACGAAGGGATCGGCTACGGGGTTCGGGTATACGGATATAACAACGGCAAAAAGGCGGATCCTTTTTTCGAATACACTCCCTATCGACTTCGATTTTTCGCTCAATATTTTAATACGACAAAGAATGCGCAGTATCACCAGTTGAGTTTGGATATGCCGTATATCGCAAACACTCAGTGGAGATTGCGTGCGGACGCCCTTCTTACGATCACCCCGACGACGCTCTATTTCGGAGTCGGGGAATCCACGCTCAAACCTCTGAGTTATCAGGAAAGAAATCAACCCGGAGCCCCGCAGGTAAACAACGCCCAATACGGCGCGCAAGAATCCACTTTTATGTATCAAAGACCCGGCGGTCCCGGAGATCCGATCGAGCTTGGCGGAAGGACTTACTCCGGAGTTCCGGCCGGGCCGGCGTTCAACGTAACTGATCGTATGTATAACAGATATACGATTCAGACACCGCAGTTGAATTTCAGTTCCGAACGTTCTTATTTTCACGGAACGGTAAGGCTCGTCGCCGGTTTTCGTTTTTCGAATAACATCGTGCAGTTGTATGACGGGAAATTCGTAAAAGCGGTGGATCCGATTTTGGAAGGAACTCCTTTGAGCAATTCCGGAGAAGTTCCTAACGCAAAGACAAAATTGACCGAAGACGCGGAAGCGGGAAAAATTTTAGGCTATAACGGCGGTTATGTGAACACAGCGAAGGTCGGCCTTGTCTACGATACGAGGGATTTCGAACCGGACCCGAACTCCGGAGTATTCTTAGAAGCGACGTATGAGAAGGCGACGAAGACGATCGGTTCCAACTTCGATTTTCAGAAATATTTCGGTCATGCAAAATTCTTCTATAGCCCGTTTCCAAAGACGTTCGAAAAACTCGTGTTAGCTTCTCGTTTTGGTTTCGGAGTATCGGACGGGGACGTACCGTTTTTTGAATATAGAAATCTTTGGGGAACCGAAAATACGGTTTCCGGTTTGGGAGGACTTAGAACCTTACGCGGATACAAACAGGATCGATTTGTGGGACGGGCGATGGGTTTTGGAACCGTAGAAGTCCGTTGGAAGTTCTACGATTTTTCGGTGGGCGGGGAATACTTCGCTCTCAATCTGGTTCCTTTCTGGGATTTCGGTCGGGTTTGGAATGACGAACACAAGGCAGGGTTCAAGGATTATAAATATTCTCAGGGGTTGGGTTTGCGGATCGCATGGAATCAGGCGACGATCATCATGATCGACTACGCGGTTTCGAGGGAAGACAAGCAGCTCTTTGTAAACTTCAGTCACGTATTTTAAAAAGGGAAATTGATGCCGAATCAACGGGAGAGAGAATTTCACAAAAACGTAGGAACTCCCATGAGAATGGAACGTAAATCGGTCAGTCAGAAAATTCAAAATCCGTTGAAGAGACGTAATCTGTAGGAACTCCATCGTTTACGCACGAGTTCGGCAGGGTGTTGTAGAATTCTTTTTAACGTTTGGACGAGCTCGTAGAAAGGTTCGGGCGAATCGGTCGCAAAATTCGCCCAAAAAAAGGCTCCCGACCGCGCTTTTCGCTCCAATTCCTTCGGAATTTCCGCTACAATCGCTTTCGCATTTTGTTAAACCGAAATTGCTGTAAGTTAGAAAAGAATCATTTTTCGAATTCGATTTTTTACTGAAAAAAATTTCTAAATGAGAAAACCTTCTTCACGAACAATTCTTCTTAAAGAGGAACTTTGTCGTTTCGAATTTCGGTATCGACTCGGGACGGATTTCTGTTTTCAGGATAATCGGTGGAAAAGTGAAGACCTCTGCTTTCTTTTCTTGAAAGCGCGGAACGGATGATGAGTTCCGCGACGATGACTAAGTTTCTGAGTTCGATCAGCGGATTTGTGATCACGGTTCGGTTGTAGTAATCTTTTACTTCTTCGTAGATCAGATCCATTCTTCGTTTGGCTCTTTCGAGACGAAGATTGGAACGGACGATTCCCACATAGTTACTCATCGTACTTTTGATTTCGTTTAAGTCGTGGGAGATCAAAACCCATTCTTCCGTATTGACCATTCCTTCTTTATTCCAAGAGGGGATTTGATCGTGCGCGGAGGAAAAGTCCGGTTTCTCTTTACGAATTCTTTCCGCGATCCGATTGGAGAACACAAGACATTCCAAAAGACTGTTGGACGCGAGACGGTTTCCTCCGTGAACCCCCGTACAAGCGGTTTCTCCCGCCGTCGAAAGATTTGCGATGGTGGTCCTTCCTTCCAAATCCGAAGCGACCCCTCCGCAAAGAAAGTGAGCTACGGGAACTACGGGAATGAGATCCGTCGTAATATCGATTCCGAGTTCTTTGCATTTTTCGTAGATCGAAGGAAAGGATTCCCGGATTTCCGTGGAAGGAAGGTGTGAGATGTCCAACCAGACGTGTTCTTCTCCTCGTTTTTTCATCTCGGAGTCGATCGCCCGCGCGACCACGTCTCTGGGCGCCAGATCCGCCATCGGATGATACCGTTTCATAAACGGTTCTTTATCGAGGGAAAGAAGAATTCCACCTTTTCCTCGAACCGCTTCCGAGATCAAAAAAGAATCCCCGTCTTCGTGATAGAGTGCCGTCGGATGGAACTGATAGAATTCCATATTCTTGACGAGCGCTCCCGCCCTGTAAGCGGAAGCGACTCCGTCTCCCGTGGCGATCTTTGGATTGGTAGTATGAGAATAGACTTGTCCGGCTCCTCCGGTCGCAAGAATCGTTTCTTTTGCGAGAATCGGAAATACTTCTCCGCTTTGGTTGGAAAGTACATAAGCGCCGTAACAGACGAGTCCCTTTTGTTTCAAATGGTGGGGAGTGATCAAATCCACAAGCGTATGATATTCTAAAATCTGAATATTCGAATTTGATTTTACGACTTTCAGAAGGGTCTTTTCGATCTCTCTTCCGGTTCTGTCGTGAGCGTGTACGATCCGGTTCTTACCGTGACCTCCTTCCCGGGAAAGATCGAATTTTCCGGAAGGTCCCAGGTTGAAGGGAACTCCGTAGTTTAAGAGTTCTTTGACGAGAGGAGGGCCTTCTGCGACTAATACTTGTACGGCGGCCGGATCACAGAGCCAGGCTCCCGCTTCGAGAGTGTCCGCAACGTGGTCTGAAAGTTTATCACCTTCGGCGAAGACGGAAGCGATTCCGCCCTGAGCGTAGTTTGTGTTGGATTCGTAGTCCGATTTTTTGGTAACAATGATGACGGAGCCGAAGGGAGCTAGTTTCAACGCGGCGAAAAGACCGGTGATTCCGCTCCCTAAGACTAAAAAGTCCGTTTTGATGCGGGGCATACTATTTCTTTTTTTGCGTGTTGATCAGCGCTTCTATATAATCCAAAGAGCGAATGAGTTGATAATCCGGTTTGATCGGGTCGTTTTTGTGCTCCGCGATAAAGGTGGTCGCTTTTCCGTTTTTCTGAACCCAGGATTCTAGTTTTTTCACGTCAAACGTACTCTTTTCTTCCGCGGCTGCAGGAAGTTCGGAAAGGTGATTCCACATATTCTCCTCTCTGAATCGGAACGGAAAGGATCCGTCCTCTTCGGAAGAAATGTCGATGTCCGGTTTTACACCCACTACCTGAATCGTATTTCCGGATGGAGAATAGTAACGAGCCTGCGTGAGTTTGATCAGATAGTCGTTTCCGAGAGGCATCAGCTTTTGAACGGTTGCCTTACCGAAAGTTCTTTCTCCCAAGATCAAACCTCTTCCGTGGTGTTTGATCGCGCTCGCGACGATCTCGGAGGCGGAAGCCGATTTCGCGTTGATCAGAACGGCTAACGGTAGATTGGTGATGTCCTTATTCTTCGCGTAGGCGTCTTCGGGACTTCTGTTAGGACTTTTTGTGGAGACGATCAGACCTTTTTCGATAAACATATCCGCGATATCGATCGCGAGATCCAAATAACCGCCCGCGTTGCTTCGAAGATCCAAGATCACGGCCTTGAGTTTGGTTCCTTTGGCCTGAGCTTCTTTCTCGAGTTCTTTGTATTTCTCCATCAACTCACGATCCACCGAAGGACCGTCTTCCGATTTTACGAAACCGGTGAGTTTGATATAACCGATATGTTCGTGGCCTTCGATGAGTTTACTGCTTAAGTTTTTGATCTCGATCGTATCTCTCACAACTTCGATGTTCAGAGTTCCGGGAACCCCTTTTCTCTGGATCGTAAGAGCGACCTTGGAACCTTTTTTTCCTTTGATCTTTTCGACAACCTTATCCAGAAGAATTCCTTTGATCGACTTTCCGTCAACCGCGAGGATCACGTCTCCCGAACGGATTCCGGCGTTGACGGCGGGTCTTCCTTCGAGAGGATTCTCCACCACAACTTCTCTGTTGCCGCCTCCGGAAAGAATGGCGCCGATTCCTTCAAAACTTCCGTCTTGAATTTTCGCCATAGATTCTTCCCAAGCCGAACGGAGGAAGACGTTGCTGTGAGGATCGAGAGAGGAAAGATAACCGTTCGCAGCGGCGAGAAGGACGTCGTTCATCGTAAACGGTTCTTTGGTTTTTTCTTCGGCTTCTCCAAACGGATCTTTGAGAGGAGAATCCTTGTATTTGTCTATATTCGTTTCGATGTAGGCGAGAATTCGATCAAAGTCTTTTTTGCTAAAACCGGTTTGTTCCCATTTTGCGGAAAGGACGTTCTTACGAACCTTTTCCCTTTCTACGAGTTTTTTGACTTCGTCGTCGCTGACCTTGGTTTTGTTTGCGTCTTCTTTGAGTTTACGATCTCTGATCTTTTCCACTTCGGCGTAGTCGGGATCGAAGAGGACAAAGGAATCGTCGGTGGAAATTTTGAAAGTTTTCCCCGGAAAAGTTTCGTCCTTTTCTTCATACTTTTCTCTTTCCTTGAAATAACTTTCAGGATAGAGATAGATGGAATGCGGAAGCGACAAAAGGGCGTAGATCGCGGCTTCTCGATAGGCTCGGTTTTTATCGATATTCTTATCGATATAATACCGAGATACGGTGCTTACCACGTTATCAAAGTCTTTGAGGGTAAAGTCCGCCTTGACCGGGGACTTGCCGGATGTAGGCTCGCAGTACAGGATAAATATGGTCAAAAGAGTGGAAAGTAATAACGAAAGCGCGGCGGATCCTTTTTTCAAACTCGTGTCCCTCAGATTTCAGGAAATTTTCGGTTCATTCTCTATTCAAATCTCAAAGTGTCAATCCCTTTGGGGCGGAAGTTCACTCTTCCTTCTCTTGATTTTCCAATTCGTATTCTCTTGTTCGACGGTTTCTTTTCCCGGCTCGGGAAGATTCGCGCTCGAAATGATACAAGAACAGGCGATTTTAGAATTTTACGGAACCCCCGAAGAAAGGGAATCCGCGATCAAACTTTTAAAATCGAGTTGCCGCTCTCTAAGACCCGATCGGGCACTTTCCTGTTACAATCTTTCCGTACTTTTTGTTTCCACAAAGAATTATCAGGACGCGCTGGAATACGCTCTGCGGGCGAGAAAGGCGGACCAGGAAGATACTCTCTATCGAGACCAGGTTTTTCAAGCCGCGTATTATTTAGAATTGGAACAAGGCGAGGCGCTTGCGATCGACGAGGTGGAAAAAAGATATTTCCGAGCGATCAAAAACTGCAAAGAAGGAAAGAAGAATGAAACTCTCGCCGATCTGATGGTTCTCGCCGAGATAAAAGAGATCGGAAAAGAATCTCTCAAAAAAGGGATCTTCTCCGAATGTGTGGGAGAATCGGAATCCCTTCTCAATCTCAAACCGAATACGGTGAGTTATACAAAAGAATATTATAAATTTCTGGAAAATTCCCATCCATACAAGGAAGTCTGGGACGTGACCGGAGTGGTACGAAAACAAACTCTGGAAAAAAATCAGAAGCCGAACCAGGAAGTCACGAAGGTTTGGAAAGAATTTCGTCAGTCCGTGAAATCCAAAAACAAAACAAAGGCGATCGAAGACCTGAAAAAATTCAAAACGACTCTGGAAACGATCTCCCGGAAAAATACAAACTCAAGACATCTCGCGCTTCATCTCAAAAAGGCGGCATTCTATTTGATCCAAGGAGATCCGAACTTCGAGGGATTTCGAGAACTCACAAAAGAGCTTGAAGATATTCCTTAACGCTTTTGTCGATTCCGACTTCGAGTGCGTAGGAGATCAAACGATGACCGATCGAAACTTCCAAAAGACCCGGGAGTTTCGAGAAAATCCGAAGATTGTTCTGATCCAGATCGTGTCCCGCGTTGATTCCCATCTTTTGAGAAAGAATTTCCTGCGCCGCCGGAACATACAACGTTTCAAAGGAATTCTTCCCTGCCTCAAAAGAACGACCGAATTCTTCCGCAAAAGGACCGGTGTAAAATTCCACACGATCGGCCCCTGAAAGAGAGGCGAGTTTTAGATTTTCCAGATCGGTTTCCACAAAGAGCGCGGTTCTGATTCCTTCCTTTTTTAGAATTTTAGAATATTCTTGAATTGAATCCAAATCTTTCCGGAAGTCAAACCCGTGATCCGATGTGATTTCTCCCGGTGTGACCGGAACCAAAGTGGCCTGATCCGGCCTTGTTGCGAGCACCAGTTCGATAAAACGGGAAGAGGGTTCTCCTTCGATATTGTATTCGATCGAGGTTTTGTTTTTTTGATTGTAGTTCGTGATAAATTCTTTGAGAGCGAAGACGTCGTCCTTTCGGATATGTCTTTCGTCCTCTCGAGGATGTACCGTAATTCCTTCCGCGCCCGCTTTCAGAACCAATTCCGCAAAGTGGATGAGATTGGGAATATCGCCGCCTCGGGAATTTCGAAGAGTTGCGACTTTGTTGATATTTACGCTCAGCTTGGTTTTCAACGGATTCTCCTTTTTGCTAAAAAGTGGATTTGGATCGATTTTGGAAATTGAAAAAAAACTCGCTCTTCGGGGATTCTTTCCTTGCAATTATTTTGAAAATCGGTTAGGGTTGCGCCCCGTCCGAGTCGGCATATCCTTACGCGCGAGTTGAGAAGTGACTCAAACGAGAATCGTCCAAGATTGGGGTTTTGTAGGAGTTCCTACGATGGGCTTTTCGCTTGCAAAATTATGATTTTGTGATAGAGAAAAGTCCTCCGAAACTTCCACCACCCACCCCTCCACCCAAAACAGGGCGGGGCGCGAAGTTTCACGAAGGATCGTCGTAGTTCCGACAGGGAATTCTCCTTGGGGTTTTTCCGTAATTGCGGGAAAAGGATAGGCGTCTCAAGGGACGGAGAATAATAATATTTCTGCTTGAACGTGAATACCTCTCGCAGAGCATGGTCAATTCCGATGGCAACCAGTAAGAAGACTCCTTCCAAAAAAACTGTCTCGGCCGCGGCTAAAAAAAAGGCTCCGGCTAAAAAAGCCGCGCCCAAAAAAGCTTCTGCTTCGACAAAGAAGAAAGAAGAAATTATCAAAAAGGCTCTTTCGAGTCCGGCTTCCAAGTCCGCAGGTACTAAAAAGACCTCGGGGTCCAAGGGCGTTTCTCTGAATCCTCTTGGAAAAAAATGGACCTGCCATACCTGTTCCACGAAATTTTACGACCTCAATAAAGAAGAAAAAATCTGTCCAAAATGCGGGGCGGATCAAAACAAACGTCCGGTAACTCGTACTCGAACGGTTCGTCCGAGAGTGGTAGAAGAGGAAGAAATCATCGACGAGGAGGCAATCGCCGAAGACGAGGATTTGGAATTCGTCGAAGAACCTCTCGAAGAGGCGTTGGAAGAAGAGGAAGATCCGGAAGAAACCGAAGAGTAATCTTCTTCCTTGTCTCATCCGATTCTTATCCTGGCCGCTCCCACGGGAGCGGGCAAAACCTCGCTCATCACCGAACTCGATCCTACGAGATTCGAAATTCTTTCCTTTGATTCCAGACAAATCTACCGCGAGATGCCGGTCGGCACCGCTGCTCCCACAAAAGAGCAACAATTTATCATTCGCCATCATCTCGTAGAAGTTCTTTCCCCTTCCGAGAACGTGGATGCAGGTCTTTACAACCGTCTTGCGGACGAAGCCATTCAATCCGTCTTGAACCGGAACAAAATTCCGGTTTTTACGGCTGGAACCGGATTCTATCTGAAAGCGTTTTTGTTTGGAATGTTTGCAGTTCCTGAAATTTCCCAAGAAGTCAGAGAGAAAGTTTTGGCGATGAGTCCGGAACAAAAAAGAAATCGTTTGCAAGAATTGGATCCGGATTCTTTGGAAAAGATATTTCCGGGAGATGATTATCGTTTGGGCCGCGCGCTCGAGGTCAATCTGATGGGCGCACGTTGGTCCTCCTTAAAAATTGATCCGCAGACTTCCGCGATTCAAAAATACGATCTGAACATTCGTTCGGGAGTCTTTCTCGATTTGGATCGGAAGGAACTTTATGATCGGATCAATCTTCGCGCCAAAGAAATGATCGATCAAGGAATGGCGGAGGAAGCTTGGAAGATCCAAGAACTCTACGGTGTGAATTGCCCCGGACTCAAATCCTTAGGCTATAATTTTGCACTTGAAAATAAAAAAGGAAACTCCAATCTAGAGACATTCCTTGCGGATTTGAGCCAATCGCATAGGAATTATGCCAAACGACAGATCACCTGGTTTCGAAAGGAAACATATCTCAAACCAATGGGTCGGACTGAGGCGCTGGAAACAATAAAACATATAAAGTAACGGAAACAAAAAAAGATGTCTGCTAAAAACAACATACAAGACCAACTCTTAAACACTGCCCGGAAGGATAAATTGGATCTTACCATTTATCTATTAAACGGGGTTCCCTTAAAAGGTAAGGTAGTCAGCTTTGATAATTTTACGATCGTTCTGGAGCAGGAAAATAAGCAGAGTCTTGTTTATAAACACGCGATCTCTACGATCATTCCCGCGAAGATCATCAAGCTTTATACCGAGGAAACCAAAGACGCAGCGCAAGGATAATGCGATTTTGGATAAAACTGTTCTGGATTCTCATTCCGGGACTATTTGCAACTCTTCTCTATTTTTGTCTGATCCCCCTCAAAGAGGGGGATGCGCTTCTCGTCGTCGACGGCTCCGAGGAAATTTTAGAATATACCGGAGGCCCGGGCTACGTCTTTGAATGGAAGGCTCTTCTTCCTTGGAAGTTCCAAGTCCTTCGTTTTCAGAATACAAACCGGGTTTCAAACGTAAATCTGAACGTAGATCTTTCTTCCGGACTTTTTCCGGAATCTTCCTCCGAAGGAAAGATCAGGATCAAACTCGAAGTCAAGTATTCCCTCGACGGACAAAACGCCCCCGATTTTTTGGAGACCGCCGGAATTCGGGATGAAAAGATAAGCAATTATATTAGTAAAATATTGTATTCTATTCTTCGTAAGAAGATCGACGAATATCTGAACAATCCGTCTCTTCTCAAAAATAATCTCGAGAATTATATCAAAGTCAATCTTGGAGCCGATCTTCTCGCCGATGAAAAGACGATCAAAACTCTGAGTTTAAGAATTTTGGATCTTCAGGTTCCAGAAGCGGCCCTAATCAACGGCATCTATCGAAATCAAAATCTTCTTTTGCAAAGAAAACTCGAACTCGTGGCGGCCCTTGGAAAAGCGGAAGCCCTAAAGATCGACGAGGACGCAAAAACATCCGCGCTCCTAAAACGTCTGGAAAAAACGAAGGACTTCGTAACAAAAAATCCGGACATGAAAGAATTTGTACTCTATGAAAGTTTATCCGAAAACGTGGAAGTGATTCTTCTTCCTTCGGAAATGATCTTAGGAGAAATCCCGAGTTCTAAAAAGAAAAAGAACGGCGCAGTAAAAAGACCCAAAGAGGTAGAATGAAACAGGAAAAACCCGTAGTTTTGATTATGGCCGGAGGCAAAGGAGAACGTTTCTGGCCGCGTTCCAGAGTTTCCACACCGAAACAATTACAGAAAGTCTATTCCAACAAAACCCTTCTCAAAGAAACTCTGGAAAGAGCCCTTACGATCACGACGATCGACCGCATTTATATCGGAACCAACGCGAGTCTCAAAAAATCGATCCTCTCTCAGGAGAAAAATTTTCCCGAAAAAAATTTCATCATCGAACCCGAAGGAAAAAACACGGCCCCCATCATCGCACTCGCTTCTCTTTATTTTAAAGAACAATACGGAGATCCGATTCAGGTGGTGTTGTCTGCGGACGCATGGATCAATCCGGTAAAAGAATTTACAAAGACGATCTCGAAAGCGCTCGAACAAGCCCAGAATCATCTGGTTCTTCTCGGAATCAAACCGAACCGTCCCGAAATCGGATACGGTTATATCGAAGCCGGAAAGTCGACTGACGGTTGTTTTGCGGTAAAATCCTTTTACGAAAAACCCGACGTCAAAACCGCGCTCAAGTATATCAAAAAGAAGAATTTTTACTGGAACCCGGGGATCTTTCTCTGGAAGACTTCCACAATATTAGAAGAATTTAAAGCGTATTCTCCGAAAATTCTCGGACCTCTCGAAGAAAGATTTCCGTTTCAAAAAGCGGGCGAACTCGGTGCGGCGTTCAAAATTCTTCCTTCCGATCCGGTCGATATCGCGATCATGGAAAAGAGTTCCCGCATTCGTATGGTGGAAGCGAGTTTCGGTTGGGACGACGTTGGATCTTGGACTTCTCTCGAAAGAGTGATGCCCGGTGATTCTTCCGGAAACAGACACATGGGGAATACGATTCTATTCCATAAATCTTCCGGGAACATCACTCAGACAAAAAAAGAATTCACGACCCTTCTCGGAGTTCAGGATCTGATCGTGGTGGAAGAGGAAGACGTTCTTTTTATCAGTACCAAAACGGGGGTAGGCGACATCAAAAACCTCGTCGCGGAACTCCGTAAAAATAAAACTTTACAAAAGTACACAGAATAGTTTTCTGACATGAGGAAATCTAAGGAGTTCTGAATGCCTTCAGGTAAGAAAAGAAAGCGCAGAAAGATCGCTACTCATAAAAGAAAGAAAAAGAGAAGAGCGAACAGACATAAGAAGAAAAAGTAATCCATAGATCCTCCTTCCTTCTCCGGGAATCCCGGAATCAAGCTAGAGACATCATAGGACTGTTAAGCCCATTTCCGAATCGACCGATAAATCGGTATGGGCTCATTTCAGGATTATTCGATTTTTCGCAGGTGGTGGAAGAAAGAGTCTCCCCCTGCGAGAGGTTACACAAAATCTTATTCCGCCACAACCCCATCCGGTGACATTCTTCAGGCGGATCTCAATTTTCACGAAAAGAAAGTTCGTATCACCTTAGAACTCTCGGGTGAGAGCGGGCGTATCTACATTGCAACGATCAAAGACGGAACCGTACTCCAAGAAAAAGATCTTTCGAGCGGGAGAATGGTCCCGATCTATTCTAAACTTGCGCCGTTTCAGGAAATTTTTTCTTGTCTTCCGGATGCAGACCTCCTTTCCACTCTCGGCGGTCTTTATGGAATTTCAAAATCTCCGCTCGGACAAACCGAAACCAATCTTCCCAGGCCTTGGGAAACTTCGACCCGATACGATCATATCTTCGGAATTCATCGTGAGAAAACGTTTTGGCAAAGAATTTTTTCCAGAAATTACGAATACAGAGAACCGTGGATCGTTCGTGTCAAAAAAAGATTTTGGAGCGAATTTCAGGACCTTCTTCTCGGGGCTTGTTCGGCGCTCGGTATTTATTACGCTTATACCGATTTCTATCTCTTGGGATTTTCACTCGCCGTTTTCGGTTTGCTTTTTGGCGGTTTAGACTGGATGCTGAGAAAAAGAAATCCGCTCTTCGTAAAAGTCCTCTTGTTCATGAGTCTGGGATCTTACTTTTACTACGTCGGATATACCCGGTATTGAGGTAAATCATGTCATCCGAAATCGACCACCAGTACATTCTATTCAGTTTGGGGGACGAGGAATACGCGATTCCCATTTCCTTGGTAGACGAGATCATCAAGATCGATAATTTAATCCGAATTCCCAAAGCAAGGGCTTACTTCGCGGGGATCATGGACATTCGGGGAAAGGTCGTAAAGATGGTGGACCTCGCGGTAAAACTTACCGTCCCGAGAGAAGGGGATTTATCCTACGATCGTGCCATCGTGGTCAAGGTCGGAGGTCATTCCGTGGGAATCATAGTAGACAAGGTGTCTAACGTGGTTCTTTTCCCTCCGGAATCCATCAATCCTCCGCCTCCTTCCGTAAAAGGAATTTCCGGAAGATACATCACCGGAATCGGAAAAAAAGACGATCGATTTATCATCATCATCGACGTGGAAAAAATCTTGGGATCGGAAGAATTGGCCGAACTAGGAAGCAATGTCGGATGAACAAACTCGATCCCGGCAACGTTATACTTTAGAACGCTTTGCCTTTCCTTTTGGAAAAAGTCTACTGATCTTCTGCCTCGTTTTGTTCGGGGCAAATTCCATTCACTCGGATGAACAGGATCGAAGATACGATTCTAAAAATCTCTATGATCCGCCCTCGGTAAAAATCACGGAACAGGATCTAAAAAACGTAAAGGAAGCGATCGCCGATCCCACAAAAGATCCAGTCTCCGAAATTCAAAAGGTTCTCAACAACTACTATAGTCAGTTTATCGATTCGAGAAGGATCGAAGAGGAAAAACGTTTAGGCAAAATTTTCGACGAGAACACAAATCGGAATACGATCCGGCTTTTGGTTCTGAATATGTTCTCCAAACTCACTCCCTCGGGAATGATGAGGGATTCTCCTATATTATACGAATTGCATCTTCTTCTTTCCAAAACCTACAACGACAAAAAACAAACCGCCAAAGCGATCGAAGCCGCACTCGCAGCGATTCGTTACAGAGACTTTAGTCATACCGAAGAGGAATTCTTAGACGAACGCAGGTTAGTCGAAATTTTCGATCCTGCGGAAAAACAGGCCGCAGCTTCCCACAAACAAGCTCTGGAGAATTTCGAAAAAGCAAAAAAACAAAACAAAGAAACGAAGGATTTCTTTCATCTTGTGGAATCCAACGTCATTCGCGGAAGGGAAACCAAGTCGACGGAACGGAACGCGGACGGATCGAGTGTGGAACGGACTTACCATACAAAAGACCTTCCGGTTTTGCGGGAAAAAATCGCAACTTCCGAGAACGAATTGAAAATTAAGGAAAAGGAATATTCCGATTCCAAGTCGTCCGCTTATGAAAACTTTCGAAAGAAAAAATCAAAAGAAGACGCGGACACCGTTTATTATCTAGCAAATCTCATCAAACAAGCGGAGAACGAAAACAAGGAACGTTTGAAGGTGGTGAATAATCTTTCCGTAAGCGGAACCGGAATTTTTGTCTTATTCGATTACAAACGGAACACGGATTTTTATGCGACCGCCGCCCTCTGGGAATTGGCGACAAAACTCGATCCGGAAGCCAAGGACGCTTTCTTGGATCTCGCAAAAGAACTAAAAGGCTCGGGCAAAAAAGCAAAGGCGATCGATTTTTTTCAAAAGTATCTAGAACTCGCTCGAAAGGAAAAGTTGGAAGAATCCCAACTCGCTCCCGTTTATATTTCCATCGCTTCGCTCTACACCGAACTCAAACAGAATGTTCTCGCGTCTTCCTACTACGAACTCTACTACAAAGCGGAAACCGATTCCAAAAAGAAAATAGCATTCGCATACGAGCTCGGATCTTTTTTTGAAAATCGAACCGGTGATCTGGAAAAGGCGGCTCTCTACTACGGAATCTGGTTGAAAGAACGTCCGGATCCTGAAAATTCCAATCTTCCTTTTGCCGACTTCTGCGAAACGTATCGTCAGGATTTTCTAGCTCAATACGGAGCTTCGAAATTCTACGCGTATCAGAGAAAACCCAAAGAAGAAAAATCCTTTCTCCGCGATGGTGTGAAGTCTTACGAAAAACTGAAAGAGATCTATAAAAATGAAGAATCCAAGAATGCGGCTTTAAAAAAGGAAACGCTCGCGATCAAAAAGAGTCTTTTGGAGAAAACAGACGATTCTACGATGGCGCAGTATCGCCTGAAAGATTTGGATTTTCAGGAATCCACGAGCCGTCTCGGCGTGGTGAAAACAAAACTGAATTCTACACCCGTAACCTTGGCTATGAAGAAGTTGTCGATTCTTTTGGAAGAGGAAAAGGATTTTCTTTCGGCGAGAAAACTCTACGAGGATATAGTAAAGATCGGAAATTCGATCGAGGTCAATCTTTCTCTGAAAAACATCGACCGAATCAATAAAATTTTGGAAGACGGAATCAAAAGGGAACCTCTTTGATCACTTCATCGCTTTTTCGATATCGTCGTCCGTTTGTGACGAAGCTTCCTCGCTAAACGATCCTTTGGGCGTCCTTACTAAAAACTCCACCTCGTCGATCACGTCCCCCTCGTAAGCGACTTTCAAAAGATACTTTCCCGGAGTCAGTCCTTGAAACGATCCTTCGATCGTTTTTGAAATCGGATTTGGTCTTTTGCGGAGAACGTCGAGTTCGTTGTATCCCAACTGGAAACGGCTCAAACTCACATAAGTTTCCGCGGTTTCCGGAACGGATCTGGAGAATCGGTAGATGTAGTGAATGGTCTTGTCGTCCGGAAAAATCAGATTCTCTCTCGTGATCGTGTACTCGCCTACGGTCATGATTTTTTTTTCGAGGATGTTGAACTTTTCCTCGTCCATAACGGCCCATCCAAAATCCCCGGTGGGTTTGAAACACGCGGTTGTTGAAAAAAGAATCAAGAATAAGAGATTGGTTCTGAGGATCAATGAGAAGAATTTCATTTTTCGTTGAGAGAAGCCGAGTCGATCACTCTTGCCTTTTCGGAAATATCTTTTTCACGGGGAGGTTGAGAAGAAGGGCGAACGTTTGTATAAAACGTTTTCCATTGTGTGGAGGAAGGATTTTCTTTCGGGTTTGTGAAAAAACGGGAAAGAAAACGATACACCAAATAGGTCATCAGAATGAAAAGAATGAGTTTCATATTTCTATTTCTAATATGACCCGGCGTTTGTTTCCTGCAATCTGAAAAAAGAGAAAAAAAGCGAGAATTAAGATCAGATAAACCCGTTTTCGTTGTACATATACTGTTTTAGATTCTTATTTTCTTCCTCGGTTTTTTCGATCTTCGCTTTCACAGCGTCTCCGATCGAAATAATTCCGATCAAAACGCCGTCTTCTAAGATAGGCATGTGACGGATTCTTTTATTGAGCATGATGGAAAGAAGTTCATCCACGTCGCCTTCGGGAGACATCGTTGTGAGGGAGGTGGACATTACTTCGGATACCGATTTTTTAAAAAAATCCAATCCCAGTTCCGCGGAAAGATGCAGCACGTCTCTTTCCGTAAAAATGCCCTTTAGTTTGCCATCTCCCAAAATCATCACAGATCCGATATCGTATTTGGTCATAAACTTGACCGCGTCCATTACCGAAGTATCAGGTTCTACGGAAAGGAGCTTTCTGTCTTTTTTTGCAAGGATTTGTTTTACGTACATAGCATCTCCAGATCTTTCGCCTCGTTCCTTCGAAATTCCGAAAAGAAAAACGTCTGTTACTTTAGGGATTCACGGAGGGGTTTCTCCCTCGTGGCCGAAGAGCTTTCGGGAGATAACCGTATGCTAGAGGTTTTTGGTCTCAGGTTCAAGAATTTTTCGATCGGGATGGAATAACTTTTGAAGGAAATGGTTCCATCCATTAGAATTCTTCTCTTCAGAATGAAAAAAGGTTTTCAATTCACGTATACTCTTAGATTTCTTTCGCCATAGGTTTTCTTGTTCCAGAATGAATCCAAATGACCCCATTTCCACCCCTTCGATCCTAATCGTGGACGATGAATGGCTCATTGCGTTCAATCTTCAGGTTTCCCTCCAAAAACTGGGATACAATATCGCCGGAACGGCCAGAACTGCGGACGAGGCACTCGAAATCGCGGAACGCACAAGACCGGATTTGATTCTTATGGATATCCGAATCGAGGGAGAATTGGACGGGATCCAAGCGGCGGAAAGAATCCAGAAAATAATGGACGTTCCCGTAATCTTTATGACCGCTTTTGCCGACGAAGAAACCTTCAACCGGGCCGTGGACAAGGCTTCTATGTTTGGATATATTTCCAAACCCTTTCAACCGACCGCGCTCAAAAATTCCATAGAGATTGCGCTCAAACAACAACAGAGATTTGGAAAGGCGAGGGAAGAAGGAAAAGAAGCCCGCGACGTCATTCAAAACATCGGAGAAGGGGCGATCTCCTTGGATCGGGAAGGCAAAATTCTTTTTATGAATCGTACGGCGGAATCCCTCACCGGTTGGCTCCTTTCCGATGTACAAGGAGAACCCGGTGAAAAAGTTCTGAGTCTTTCGACGGACGAAGGGGAGAACATTCGAACCGGCGTAGGTTCTCTCAAACCGAGCCACCTCAAATACATTCCCTCTCTTCTCACTCGTAAGAATGGAACTCGGATTCAAGTCGCGTTTCGTGTTTCTCCGGTTCGAGACGAGGAAGGAAATATCGCAGGTTCCATCATTACCCTTTCGGAACTTTCTACACTCAGCGTTTCGGAGAAAGAAATTTCGGAGATGGAAAAAGTGATCCAATCCGAGAGAAGACTCGATTCTATCCAAAAACTCGCAGCGGGTCTCGCTCACGAAATCAACAATCCTTTGATGGGAATCATCAACTACGGTCATATCATTCGAAATCACAAGGGCGGGGACGCGGACACAAAAAACTACGCAAGACTCGTGATCGAACAAGGGGAAAGAATCGCTTCCATCATCCGCAATCTCGTTTTGTTTTCCAGACAGGATCCCGAACAACCGGTCCAAACAAACGTCCGACAACTCGTGAGTTCCGTCGAAGGAATGATTTCCGAAATGTTGAAGTCGCACGAGATCCAGTTGGAAATCGAAATTCCCGAAAACTTGGAAGTCCAGCTCAGACCCAATCAGATCCGGGAAGTCCTCTACAACATTCTCTATTATTATACGGAGAATCAGAAAAAAGGGAAAATTCAGATGAAAGCCACGTTAGACGGTATCGAAACCGCGCATCTCAAAATTTTAGTTTCCGGGAAACTCAATATCAACGTGGACGAAGAAAGTCGTTTTGAACCTTTTGAGAATTTTCGTTCCAACGACGCTCGGATCGGAATGGGGCTTTCCGTTTGTTACGGAATTCTCCAAGCAAATCGAGGACAACTTCTCCTCAAAAAAACCGGCGCCGGTTGGGATTTTATCATCCAAGTCCCGGTCTGATCGGTTTTCTTAGGAGGCTTGGGCTCCAAATTGAGACAGAAAATCGATGGAAAATCCAAGAGGAGTGAAAAAACCTGTATCCAACATTCAAAAACGAGAAAGGAACTTAGGAATGATTGATAAAATCAAAGCCGCCCTGGGCGGAGAAGCGGATTCTCTTTTAAACCATACCTGTAAGACGATTCCAAAAGAATCTTTGAGCCTCCCAGGCGCCAACTACGTAGACGATATTTTTTCTAAAAGTGATAGAAACAATACCGTTCTTAGAAACTATCAGGCCATCTTAAATACAGGAAGATTGTCCGGAACCGGTTATACTTCTATTCTTCCCGTTGACCAAGGAATCGAACACAGCGCGGGGGCTTCCTTTGCTAAAAATCCGGCCTACTTTGATCCGGAGAATATCGTAAAACTCGCGATCGAAGGCGGTTGTAACGCGGTCGCTTCCACCTTGGGAGTGTTGGGTCTGGTTTCCAGAAAATACGCTCATAAGATTCCTTTTATCGTAAAGATCAACCACAACGAACTTCTTTCGTATCCAAACAAGTTCGACCAGATTCTTTTTGCGAACGTGGAACAGGCTTTCGATATGGGAGCGGCTGCGGTCGGAGCTACGATCTACTTTGGTTCCGATGAATCTTCCCGTCAAATCCAGGAAATCACAGAAGCCTTCCACAGAGCTCACGAGCTCGGAATGGTTACGATCCTTTGGGCCTATTTGAGAAACGACGCGTTCAAACCCGATAAGATCGACTATCACTTGGCGACCGATCTTACCGGACAAGCAAACCACCTTGCCGCTACGATCCAGGCCGATATCGTTAAACAAAAACTTCCCGAAGTTTACGCGGGCGGTTTTAAGGATCTAAAGTTCGGTAAAAAAGACGACAGAATGTACACGACTTTGACCGCCGATAACCCGATCGACATGGCTCGTTACCAAGTTGCGAACTGCTACATGGGAAAAATCGGTCTGATCAATTCCGGAGGAGCTTCCGGAGAAAACGATCTCGGAGACGCCGTAAAGGCCGCAGTCGTCAACAAAAGAGCGGGCGGGATGGGAATGATTTCCGGAAGAAAGGCTTTTCAAAAGCCTATGAAAGACGGAGTCGCTCTTCTAAACGCGATTCAAGACGTTTATCTTGCAAAAGAAGTAACGATCGCTTAACAAAGACTAAAAATAGAATTTCTCTTTTGGAGAATATTCCAAAAGAAGAATATGAAAAATACTCCGCGTTCCTGCGGAGTATTTTTGTTTCAGGGTAATCGGAGAAGATTAGAGCATTCTAATATAAAAACGGAAGGCGCTATGAACGTTAAAAAAGATTTTTCCAGTGCGGTCGGAAACACGCCGCTGATTTTACTTCGAAGTTTCAGCGAAGAAACCGGATGTAATATCTACGGAAAGGCGGAATTCTTAAATCCCGGAGGTTCCGTAAAGGACCGAGCCGCACTTTTTATCGTGGAAGACGCGGAAAAAAAAGGACTTCTCAAACCCGGCGGAACCGTCGTGGAAGGAACGGCCGGAAACACCGGAATCGGTCTGACTCATATCTGCAATTCCAAGGGATACAAAACCTTGATCGTGATTCCGGATACACAATCGCAGGAAAAAATCGATCTCTTAAAAACACTCGGAGCGGAAGTAAGAACGGTTCCTGCGGTTCCTTACAAGGATCCGAATAACTACGTGAAGGTTTCAGAAAGAATCGCGGAAGAACTCGGAAACGCCGTTTGGGCAAACCAGTTTGACAACGTCGCCAATCGAAACGCTCACTATTTAACGACCGGACCGGAAATCTGGGAACAGACGGACGGAGAAGTCGACGCTTGGATCACCTCACTCGGAACCGGCGGAACGTTCGCGGGAGTTTCGTTGTTCTTAAAGAAAAAAAATCCGAAGATCAAGACGGTCGTCGCGGATCCTTTCGGTTCCGGGATTTATAATTTTGTAAAGAAGGGAGAAGTCCTCGCGGAAGGAAGTTCTTTTACGGAAGGAATCGGTAACGGAAGAATCACCGAGAACATGAAGGGCGCTCCGATGGACGACGCGATTCGAGTCACGGACGAAGAATGTCTCAAAGTCGTTTATCAACTTCTACATAAAGACGGTTTGTTTTTGGGGGGATCTTCCGGGATCAACGTAGGTGCGGCGGTGAAGTTGGCGAAAGAACTTGGACCCGGTCACAATATCGTTACGATCCTTTGCGATTCCGGTGCCCGTTACCAATCCCGAATTTTTAACGAAGAATGGCTTTTGTCCAAAGGGTATTCTATTCCGAAGTGAATCCGAGTTTTACGCAGGCTCTTGCGGAAAACGATTTCGAAAATTAGAATTTTCTTATATGTGGAGTTCCTACAAGACCGGTCTTTTTTTGAAAAAGCGTTTTGAGTAAGGATCGCTTCCAGAGGAAGGAATGTCGTAACAACGACAATCCTCCGTGAAAGTCGCGCGCCCCACCCTGATTGGGTGGAGGTGGAGAGGCGGCGGGAAAAAACTCGTGTGACTTTGCTCTATCAGAAAATTAATATTTTACAAGTAAAAAATGTCCGCTCTTCTTCTGTCGGAACTCCGACAAAATTTTTTACTGGGATCCTTGTTGATTCTAAATAGTTTTTTCCAACGTGCCGTTAAAGTTATGCGAAATTTGGGTGTGGCTTGCGACTTTTTAAGATGAGGCTGTCCTATCCCCGACGATCCTTCTTCAGATTCCGGTTCTCGATCCGGTGCCTTAATTTTATCGCAACCGGATTTTTAAAACCGGTCGCAAGTATTTTTAGACCCATCGTCGGACAAAATGAAATTTCATTCAACGACGAAGGGATCTCCGATCCTAGGAAAAATTCCTTAGAAAATCCTAACAAAACGTAAGAGTTCCCACGAAAAGCTCCGTATCTTTCGTTTGATCAAGTTTGAATGTGTATCTTCCAATTTTTGTAAGAGTTCCCACATTTTAAATTTTGGATAAGGCTCAATAAAAAACGGAATAGAGGATCTGTCCCCCGACGTCGATGCTTCGGACTCCGCTCGAAAGATCCTTGGCAACCATCGGATTTCCACGGATTCCAAAACCTTCCGAAACGGTTTCTCCCGTCGGAGTTTGTATTACGTTGTTCTGAGCCCAGGTTTTTCCCGAAAAATAAGCGTGGGCCAATTGGATAAAATAGACTCCCACTGCGACGATGGCGGCGGCGTGTTTGGCGTTCTTATAACTTGCTTCGTCCGATCGGATCGAATTGAGAGAATTCAAATTTTTGAATGTGTTGAATTGGTTGTATTGATCTAAAACAGTTGCGGGGAGGAGTGCGCTCGGAATGAGAGTATTCGTAAACTGTTGTTCAAAAATCTTTTCGATCTTTTTGTCATAGGCCTTGGTTCTGTCCTTTTCGGCGGCGTCTAATCCGAAGTAGGCGACCAAGGAAACAAAGAAAAGAGTGGAATAGGTGGAACTCCAAGTTCCTTGTCTCATATAACTATGACCCCAACCCGGAAGAATCGCGGATTTCCAGACCGGTTCCCAGGGATTTCTTTTTGCGGATATATAACCTTCCCAGTTGCCGTCCCTTTCTTCGAGATATTTTTCCAACAAAGCCAAACGTTTTTGAACGATCTTATAACTATTTTCTTTGATCATCTGCTCGAGAAAGAGGGTATCGAGTTGTTCTTCCCGATCGCTCTTTTTGCCTTCTTTATTGAGTTTTCTCTTTTCAGCTTCGATAATTCTCGCGATCTCCTGTTCGTCTTTTATTTCTTTAAAAATGATTTTAAGAATTTTGGATTTTCCCAGTTTTTCTCTTTTTCCTTCTCGAATGATCGTTACCGCGTCCGAGTCTTGGTCGATGACGGTAGCGTATATTCTTTCGCCGGTTTTAAAAAGAATTGTTTCTCCGAAAACCCACTGAGGGAAAAAGAGAAAAATGGAAAAGAGAAGAACATTTTTTAATTTCCAAAAACGTCGAATTGATATTGAAAAATTCATACCTTTGGGATCCTATACTTTCAAGATTAAGTTTGAATTTGATTCCTAAATCCAAAAAAAGCAAATGAATTTATAATTTATCTATAATTTATGAACCGGCTCAAGGACCGGAATCAAATAAAAAGAAAGTGGTTTCCGTTTTTTTCTCTTCTTAAAAAAAAGAAAAAACGAAGTTTTGATTTCTAAAATTCTATGTAAGAAAACGAGAGAAGAATCGAATTTTTAAATTCTTTCCGAAAGAAAAAGGAAAGAGATAAAAAAAGGAAAGACGAAGATGAAACTATGGAAATGGATTTTACTATTTTTGTTTGTGGGCGGCATTTTGTATTCCAAGGACGGGGAAAAGAAGAATACGGAACGAGGCCTCGATTCCGCAAACAAAACGCCCGTCCAAGGTTGTTGCAGAATCAAGATGGCCGGCGGCGGTTATGATTATTTCGAGGCGACAGAAGAAGAGTGCGCTTCTCACAAACAGTTTCATTCTTTTCTAAAAGAAAGAACTCTTTGTTTTGAATCGTTTCCGGAATGAACCTCCGCCCTTCGTTACAAAACTTTCAGTTTTTACTCAAGAGTTCTAATGTTATGGAAAAAAACGAACTCGAACGAGGAAGCCGTTTTTCTTTTCCACTTCCAATTCTCCTCGGAGTTGTTGACAGAGGGCTTCGATAAGACTCATTCCGAGCGAGGAGTTTTCCGAAGAAACCTTTTCCTCGGAATGATTGCCGATTCCGTCATCCGCGACTTCCAAAGTTAAATAACCGGAATTCGACTTTTGAAAGAGGACGGATACCGTACCTTTTCCATTTTCAGGAAACGCGTGTTTGAAGGAATTGGAGAGAAGTTCGTTGATGATCAGACCGCAAGGAATCGCTTTTTCCATCGGAAGATAGATTTCCTCGATGTCGCAATTGGACTGAATTCTTCCATCGCTCGGTCCATAAGAAAGAAAAAGATGTCGAACCAAAGAATTGAGATAATCCTTTGCGTGAATGACCTTATACGAATCCTTAAAAAATAAATAATCCTGAACCATCGCCATCGAATGAATTCGATTCATCGCCGAGGAGATCGCTTTTTTTGCCGGTTCCGACTTTGTATTGTCCTGTTCAAGCGCCATCATCGAAAGAATCAACTGAGTATTGTTTTTTACCCTATGCTGGATTTCTCTAAAAAGAGTCTCCTTGTCGTTCAAAGACTCCGTTAGTTTTACCTCGGCTTCGAGTCTAATTGCGATCTCATTCTGAAGTTTTGTGTTTGTCTTTCTATGCAGGAGAATGAGTTGTTTTTGTTTTCGAATACTCTGCGCGAGTCCTCTCAGGATCGCGATCACGGAAAAGGTAAGAATTCCGCATAAGAACGAAAAGTTTGCGCCGACTACGAGAATCTGAATCGGAGTTTCGTTTCCGACCCAGATTTTATAATGAGATAGAAGTGCGCCTCCCAAGACGGAGATCGTGGAAACAACCCAACCCCAAAATGCGAGTGTCGGATTTAGAAAAATTCCGCAAAAGACCGGGATCAAAAAGAACCAGAGAATTCCGGCGCCCGCAAGCCCGATCTTTGTATAAAGTAAGGCGGCCATAATCGAGACGAGGGCTAATAAAAAATAGGACTTGGATTTGTAGTATCGATTTGGAAGTAAAAGAAGAAACCAGATCAGGAGAAGGGCCAAGGTGTCTACGATTACTACTTCTCCAAGACCTTCTCTCGCAGCGAGATAGACGCTCGGGATGTAAATAATCAGCCCAAAAATGGAAGATACAAAAAGAAGAATGTGAATGATATTTCTCTTCCAAGCATTGGGATGTGTAGAACTGGGAGAATCGACTCGAAACAATTCCCGAATGTTAGAAGATAGGCTCATCGGTCCATTCAATCCCTAAACAGCTCATCCTTTCTTTGACATAGATAACGAGCGTTCGAATTTAATTTTGGAAAAATCTCTCTCATCAAATTTTTGTCTTGAGTTTTAAATTAATATGTGAGCAAATGCTCATTATTCTGAAGGAAGGTTTTTGAGCCAATTATAGATCGAGAATGGTCTATTTTTTACTTTGCAACCCCTCTGTATGGGATTACGAATGAGCATTCCAATTCCTATCAAACTTCAGTTAAAGTATACAATAAAATTCCGGAAAACCCGGGGGTTCAATCAAAAATGAAAAAACCAGGTTTCGAAATCAAAAAAGTTCTCTCTCTCATCGTTCTTCTCTTTGTAGGAGTTTTGTTTGGGATTCTCGTCTCGGCTTGTTCCGGTGAGAAAAAGGATGAGATAGAGGGTTTCGCTCATGTTCTGATGATCGATAACTCATTTTCTCCTCCTATGCAGAGAATTCCCGTAGGCGGTGTCGTTGAGTTTGTAAACTCAGGGAGCAATCCGCACAACGCAATCGCTGTGGATAAAAATTGGTCCACGGAAAAAACTTACGGAAATATCGCCATGCCCCGAGGAACGAAATCAAAAGTTACGTTTCCGAAGGAAGGTGTGTTTCCTTACTTCTGTTCCTTTCATGCGACCCCCGACGGAAAGAGCGGAATGGTAGGCGACATCGTTGTCGGCGACGTTCCTTATAATCCGGCCGCGAAAGCCGGAAAATCTTGGAAAAATGTTGCGAAGTTCTCCGGAACGACACGTAAGGTTCCTTCTCAATATCCCACCATTCAAAACGCGGTGGATGCCGCCGCTCCCGGAGATCTCGTCCTGATCAGCGACGGAGTCTATTTTGAAGAAGTTACGGTAACGACTCCTTCGATTACGATCCGAGGAACCGATCGTAATAAGGTTATCATCGACGGTCAGTTTCAAAGAGGAAACGGAATTATGGTCGTTGCGGCGGACGGTGTCGTGATCGAAAACATGACCGCAAGAAACGCAACGTTAAACGGCTTTTATTGGACCGGAGTCAAAGGTTTTCGAGGTTCTTATCTGACTGCGCATAACAACGGAGACTACGGCGTTTACGCTTTTGATTCTATGAACGGAGTGATCGAACATACGTATGCCTCCGGTTCTCCCGATTCCGGTATTTATATAGGACAGTGTTATCCTTGTAAGGCGATTCTTTACGACGTGGTTTCGGAACACAACGCACTTGGTTATTCCGGAACCAACTCCGGAGGAGAACTTTATCTGATCAGTTCCGTCTGGAAGAATAACATCGTCGGTCTCGCGCCCAATACCCTGGACCGGGAACTCCTTCCTCCGGAAAGAGAAACTACGATCATCGGAAATCTTGTTTATAACAACAACAACCCGAAGGCTCCTATCGCCGCTCTGGAATATCCTTCTTTTGGAAACGGGATTCTGATCGCGGGAGGTCTTTCGAATATCATTCGCAAAAACGTCGTCGTGGATCATGTGAACAACGGAATCGTGATTCTTCCGAACCTGGACGAAAAATTCTGGATTTCGCATAACAACGTTGTGACGGACAATATCGTCTACAATTCGGGAAGAGCCGACTTGGCCCTTGTCGGTCCGATGAGCACTGGAAATTGTTTTTCGGGGAATGAATACAGAACCGAACTTCCAGCGTTTTTGGAAAAATGGAACGGTTGTGATTCTTTAATCCGTCTTCCGATGGGCGGGGATCTTTCTATGATGCTCGGAGCCCTCGGTTTGATGGTGCAGGCTTCCGGAGGAAGATTTCCTTCCGGGAATTACAAAGAACAACCGATTCCCGCACCTCAACTCAATATGCCGGGCGGAAGTTCCGCTCCTGTAAAACCTGCGTTGACCGCGTTTGAGGACTTCAATCTCGACTTGGATAAAATTCAACTCCCGAAGGAAGCGGACGAAATTCTAAAATCGGTTCCGAGAAAACCGGCTCCGACTACGGGCGCGATCACTCTCGTAAAACCGGTGAGCCTCTTTCCATTCTTCTATCACTGGTTGGGATTTTTACTTCCTTTCGCGATTTATATCTGTTGGACATCGATGTCATTGTTCGATCTGAAAGATCGTTCCGATCTGGACGAGAACAAAAAACTTTCCTGGATCGTAGCCATCACATTGATTCCGATCCTAAGCCCCGCGATTTATCTTCTCGGAGGAGGGAGCAAATATCCGACTTGGTTTAAAAGAACCTTGGTTTGGGGAGGAGTCATCGCATTCTTCCTGTTGCTTCTTTACACCGGACTTTCTCTGATGAACGGTGTAGGAACTAAAACAATCAGTTAATAAGTTTAGAATATTCAGAAATTATCATAGGAGAAAAAATATGGAACAAACTGTTATAGGCGGCCCTGGATTCTTCGCTTTGCTTTTCAACTTTTACGGATACTACTTTCCGTTCATTCTCTACACTCTGCTCGCGCCTCTGGCGCTGGCGGATCTTGTAAAGAGACAAGACGTGGATTCAAAAACGGGATCGATCTGGACCGGAGCGATTCTTCTGATTCCGATCGTCGGAGCCGGAGCGTATTTGGTTGCGGGCGGATCTAAGGTTCCCGCTTGGTTAAAAAATTCCCTCGTGTATGGGGGAGTGGGGTTTTTGGCGCTGATCATTTTGATCACATCGGTCGCCAAATTCTAAAATACCTTGAACCGGAAGCAGTTTCTCAAATGGATCGGTCTCGGCGGGGCCGGTTTAGCGGCGGGCGCCGGGATCAGTACGATCGGAGATACGGACGGGAACGGAGGGCTTCTTTGTAAGGTTCGTCCCGGAATCGTCGGGGTCAACAAAGAGGCCACAATTCCGGGAAATCCGGGAAACAACTCTTACGGGAGTATGGTGCATCCTCCCTTTCAGATCGACCCTGCGTTTCTTTCCCGGATGGAGTTGAAGAATCATCAAGAGGCGTCTAACGGACCGATTCTTAAACAACATCTGAGCATCGTTGAGATGCCTCTGATAGTCGCGCATAACACCGTAGTTAAGGCATGGACTTTTAACGGAATCGTTCCGGGTCCAGTCGTTCGAGCCAAACTCGGACAAAAGATGGAGATCACTCTTCGGAATGATTCCGAACATCCTCATTCGATTCACTTTCACGGAAGTCACGATCCCAATGAAGACGGTTGGGAACCGATCGTAACAGGCGGGGAAAAAACTTATAAACTAACCGCGGGTCCGATCGGATTTCATCCGTATCATTGTCACGTCCCTCCACTTGCGAGTCACATGGCCAAAGGTCTTTACGGAGGTCTGATCGTTGATCCTCCTGGCGGACGTCCTCCGGCTCACGAATTTATGTTGATCCTTTCCGGTTGGGATCTGGGAGACAAGGGGAAGAATGATATCTATTCCTGGAACGGGATGGCCGGGTTTTACGATCGTTATCCGATCAAGGTTCCCGTTGGCCAGAAGGTAAGATTCTATATCGCTAATATGTGCGAATACGAACCCGTCGCTTCCTTTCATCTACACGCACAGACGTTCGACGTTTTTAGAACCGGAACAAGATTGAGTCCGGACGATCATACGGACGTGGTTACGCTCGGACAGACGGAAAGAGTAATCTTAGAATTTACACTTCCGAAAAGAGGAAGATATATGTTTCATCCGCACCAGACAAAGATGGCGGAGAACGGAGCGATGGGATGGATCGTAGCGGTATGACGTCTAACGTTCTTGGGAGAATGTTTTGAAAGAGAGAATTCTTTTTATCTTCGTGATGGCGTTCGGAATTGGTCTTGGTTTTTTCGGTTGGAAAGTATGGAAGAGCGGATCGAAAGAAACTCCCGTTTTTGTCGAAGAATGGTCTAAAACTTCTTTGAGAGACACGAAGAACCGGGAAGTTCTTCTAGGTTCCATCCCCGGGAAACTAAAACTAGTTTATTTTGGATTCTCTCATTGTCCGGATATGTGTCCTAGGGCCTTATTGGATATGTCGGCCGCAGTTCAAGAATTAGGAGTTGCGGGAAACGACCTGACTCCGGTTTTTATCAGCGTGGATCCGGAGAGAGATTCTCCCGAACTACTTGCAAAATATGTAAAACAGTTTCCGAGCGAACGTTTGGTCGCCCTCACGGGGAATAAGAATACG
The DNA here is from genome assembly GCF_016918785.1 of Leptospira ainazelensis. Classification (GTDB taxonomy): domain Bacteria; phylum Spirochaetota; class Leptospiria; order Leptospirales; family Leptospiraceae; genus Leptospira; species Leptospira ainazelensis. Next base: position 42,239 of record NZ_JAFFPT010000072.1, read on the forward strand.
TTAGGTGTTCTTCAGTCGGCGTTCGGAGCCGTTTCCAAAAAAGTGAGCAACCCCTCGATCGAGGGAGGTTACACGGTGGATCACACCGTTTTTTTGTATATAGTCGATGAACAGAGTAGAATCCTCGCAACGTTTCCCGGAGGAATGGATGGAAAAACGATCGCTAAGGAAGTAAAACGTTTTCTTTAAAGTTGTAGGCTCTGTCGTCTTTGGGAAAATTTAAGAAATAGAATATTCGTTTTTTATTCTATTTTTACGCGGATGATGGCTTTGACGCCAAGACGCCTTTTGCATCGGTTTGCAATCTCTTTTTTTAGGATACGATTTGTCGGAAGAATTTGTTTTATGCCGCTTGTAATTTGGGTTTTCAATCAACGTGGGAACTCCATCTTTTTAAAAGGTTCGAAACGACATTTAGCTTTTGGAAATTCTATGATTGATTTGAATTTTCAATCAACGTAGGAACTCCATCGTTTTAAAAGGTCCGAAAAGACATTTTACTTTTGGAAATTCTACGATTGATTTGGTCTTTCAATCAACGTGGGAACTCCATCGTTTTAAAAGGTCCGAAAAGACATTTAGCTTTTGGAAATTCTATGATTGATTTGAATTTTCAATCAACGTGGGAACTCCATCGTTTTAAAAGGTCCGAAAAGACATTTAGCTTCCGAAAATTCTAAGATTGATTTGGGTTTTCAATCAACGTAGGAACTCCACCGATCACCGATTGGCGTCTTTCTTAAATTTTCCGTAAAAGCGATCGCTTCAAAGTCGAACATTTATTTTTCAATTCTCCGGAGGACGGATAAAAAATAAAATTCCTCACTTCGCTTATCATTGAGAAGGGGTTTTGTCGTAAAACGCGAACGCGACGGCTCCTAAAATAAACAAAAAGCTGACTGCATGATTCCACTTAATTTTTTCTTTTAGGACCAACGAAGCAAAGACAATAAAAATCGAGATCGTGATTACTTCCTGAAGAATCTTAAGTTGAAAAGCGCTGTATCCTTCCTCCCCGTATCCGATCCGATTTGCTGGAACCATAAGAATGTATTCAAAAAGTGCGATTCCCCAACTCAGAAGAATGGTGAGAGGAAGGCTCCAGCCGTGAAAAAATTTCAAATGTCCGTACCAGGCGAAGGTCATAAAAAGATTGGAACAGACGAGAAGGAAAAATGTTTTCATGAGAATAGAATTTCTGGAGATCGGGTCGATTGACAATCGGAAATCAAATCATTTCGGAGGAAATTCTTTTAGAATCGATTTTTCGAGAATTTTTTTTTCAACCGTGTTTCAAAATTGATACTTCCGTAAAATTGATTTTTTTGAATCTAATAAGAATATTCAACTATTATTATATAATTTGGAAACGCCGGAGAATCGAACATATTGGACAACTTCCGGATAAAAAGAAACCCCGTTGCCGGGGTAAAAGTTTTAGACTTCAGGTAGTATAACGGCTCTCTTTTGCAGGGACCCTTTGCGGAAACCGAGTTTTTCCGCCGGTGGACCCTTGGGAAAGGATCCAAGCCGGCGGAAGAGAGAATTACTCGGAACGAACTTCGATTTTTTTGACCTGAGGTTTTCTCTTAGGTAGAGTTAGGTTTAAAACCCCATTCTTATAAACTGCGGAAATTTTATCTTCCTCTACCGCTTCCGTAAGAGTGAAAGATCTTTTATATTCCCCGGTTCTGTATTCCGAATAGCGAAGTTCTCCGGGAATGTTTTTTTCCACGGTCCTTCCGGAGATATTCAGTTGGTCTTTTTCGATCTGAACTTGAACGTCCTTTTCTTCTACTCCCGGAAGATCTGCGAGAAGATAGATGTTTTCTTCATCCGAGTAAACGTCTACTCGAGGAGTGAGAATTCTTACCTTTTCTTTTTTTACTTCTTGAGAAGTAGAATTTTCCTGCGTTACGTTTGTTTCCTTGTTGAGAACTGCGTTTGTCATTTTTGTGCTCCTTTATCTTGAATTAATTTGTCTGAATTTGGATCTTCCGAGGTTTGACGCTTTCACGGATCGGTAGAGTAAGGACTAAAATTCCATTCTTAAACTCTGCCTTCGTTTTTTCCGGATCCACTTCGGTCGGAAGTTCCAGGGTTCTCTGAAACTTTCCTTGAAATCTCTCCACTCTTTTGGCGCTAAAGTTTGTCTTTGGAGCCTGAGACGGAGCTTCTCCGCTCAGACGGAGTTGGTTTCCGCTCACGGTGATATCGAGCGAATCCGGTGAGATTCCCGGAATCAGCGCGGTGATTGTCACCGATTCGTTTCCCTTGTGAATATTGAGGGATGGATAGGCGCTTCCACCCGCTGCCACAAAGGGATCCCAGAGGCTCGAAAATTGATTTTGGAGTTTATGTAGGTCTTCTATCATTCTGAATTCGTTGATCATCTTGCATTCCTCGTTTTAGCAATCTGAATCTTAGAGTGCTAAATATTGAAAAAAGTTCAAGAAAAATTTTTGAAAATTAGCACTCTTTTTTTATGAGTGCCAGGGGTGTTGGGAACTCTCGCAATCTTCAATACGTGGGAACTCTCACAATCGGTTCGAGAGGGGTGGCATTCGAGAATGGAGAATAAAAAAAGGGAGAGGAGAAAAACTCGGAGTCGAAGCAGGTCGGACCCCGAGTTTTTTGAGGGAAAAAGAAGGATTATCTCTTTTTAGCCTTTTTCTTTGCCGCTTTCTTTTTCGCGGCTTTTTTCTTAGGTAACGTTTTGCGAGCTACTTTCTTCTTAGCTCCGGCTTTCTTTTTGGGAGAAACCTTTTTCTTTGCGGTCTTTTTCTTCTTTGCCGCCGCTTTCTTTTTCGCAGCCTTCTTCTTAGCTACTTTTTTCTTTGCGGCTTTTTTGGTAGCCGCTTTCTTTGCAGCCGCCTTTTTGACGACAACCTTGTCTTCCACATTGGCACGGAAAAACATCTTTTCAAAATCGCGATTTTTAAAAGAAACAAGAGCGCGGCCGATCAGTTCGTCGACGTCGCCGGTTTCCATTCCTTCATTCGAAGATTCGATAAAATCGTAAGAAAGATGGGCTAAGCCGCTCCGGAGATAACTCGTGAGTTTGTCTTGAGAGGCTCCTTGGCGGGCAAGTCCATGCAACCATTCTCTGAGAATCTTTTCACCAAGTTCGAAGTTGGCTTCCGGTTGAGCCGACCTTCCGGTCTTATGAAACTCTTCATTGAGTTTTTGGTGAACGAGCGAATAATCGTCTACGAAAGCGCCATCTAAGATACCATCTTCGATAAGCCTGAGGTCCAGTTTGCGGACAATAGCAGAGTCGGCCATAATGTTAGAATCTCCTGAAATCTATGGGGCAGAAATTGGATATACTTTGTTCGAAGAATTCTTAATGCAAGAAAAAACTGAATCGCCGATGAAAATGATCTTCTTACATTTCAATCCAGGTTATTTTCTTCTCCTTTAGAAAGAATGAATGAAGAGAATTTTTCACTTCCACAAACAATGGAAGCGAAGTTGAAAACTTTTGAACTCATAAGGGAGAAGAGAATCAAAGGAAGAATGGAATATTTTGATATTGTAACTTTGTCCTTTTTTAGGTTTTGCGGTTTCTCAACTTTTGTTCTTTTTTTGCACCTTTTAATCCCTGAGAATTCAGTTTTTTCTTTTGGGATTTTTTTTGGTTCTTCGGAATACAAGGATTCTTTCTTACCGAATCGACTTGCAGGAGTTAGGTTCTGGAGCGTGGCTTACTTTGAATGAGAATTCTTCTCTCCCTAAATCCAAAAAAGGAATCCTTTCGATTTTTGGCCATTTCTCCTTCTAAAATCCGAGGCGATTCGGAATTATAATCTGAAATTTAGTCTGTTCAAGGGTTGAACAAATTTTCTTGACAGGAGGAATTTGATGCCATTTTATGAGACCAGATTTTCCAATCCTGGGATTGACCCGGCGAAGCTGCGCCCAAAAGATCCCATCCATTCCTCCTTTTGTCGAATCTTTCGCTTTTTTTGGTAATTCCTATGGATGATGCACTGAGACACAAACTTTTAAGAATCTTAGAGGAAAACCCGGAAGTAAATCAAAGAGAAATTTCCGAAATCCTAGGGATCAGTCTCGGGAAGGTAAACTATTGTCTGAAGGCTCTTATGGACAAGGGTTGGGTGAAGGCTCGAAACTTTAAGAACAGCAAGAACAAGTTGGCTTATGCTTATTTCCTCACTCCGATGGGAATTGAGGAGAAGGCAAGGATCACGGTCCGTTATCTCAAAGTGAAGATGCAAGAATACGAACAGATTCAGAAAGAGATCGAAGAGCTGAAGAAGGAAGTCGAGGAACAGTGATGGAAAAAACGGCAAAAATTTATATCGCCGGTCACAAGGGTCTTGTCGGTTCCGCAATCGAACGTGTCCTTCGGAAAGAAGGTTATGAGAACATCATCGGTCGATCCCATACGGAGCTGGATTTAACCGAACAAACCGATGTGCTTGATTTTTTTAAAACCGAGAAACCGGAGTACGTATTTCTTGCCGCGGCAAAGGTGGGAGGGATTCACGCGAATCATACTTATCCCGCAGAATTCATATTTTCTAATCTTCAGATTCAAAATAATATCATCGATGCGTGTTATCGTTTTCAAGTAAAGAAGCTTGTCTTTTTAGGTTCTTCTTGTATTTATCCTAAGTTTGCCCGGCAACCTATGGATGAAGGTCAGCTCTTAGACGGAAAACTCGAACCGACCAATGAACCCTATGCCGTTGCGAAGATTGCAGGAATTGTAATGTGTCAGAGTTACAATCGCCAATACGGGACGAATTTTATTTCGGTAATGCCCACAAATTTATACGGTCCCGGCGATAATTATCACCCGGAAAATTCCCATGTTTTGCCGGCTCTCATTCGAAGATTTTATGAAGCGAAGATCGAAAATCATCCGGAGGTTGTTGTCTGGGGAACCGGAAAACCTCTGAGAGAATTTTTATATTCGGACGACATGGCCCGAGCCTGCGTTTTTCTTATGAAGAATTACGACGTCACCGGAGATCCGAAAGGCGGAGAACACGTCAACGTCGGCAGCGGAATCGAGATAAGCATCCGCGAGTTGGCGGAAACGATCAAGGAAGTCGTAGGTTATCAAGGTTTACTTACTTTCGATCTCTCTAAACCCGACGGAACTCCTCGGAAACTCTTGGACGTTTCCAAACTTCATAGAATGGGATGGAAACATCAAGTGGAGTTGAGGAAGGGGATTGAGTTGGCATACGCGGATTTTATTTTAAATATGGTTTGAATTCATTGAAATTAGGGCGCTATTCTTCATGGATTGTGATATCAGAACATATCCAATGAATTTTTATAGTAAGCTTAATTGAATAGTCATTTAGAGGAAGAATAAACCTCGCAAATTGAATTACGCGAAGAATAATCTCCAAATTTTGATCAGTATTCTGTTTGTTCAAACCATTGAAATAAGAGATATGACCTTTTGATTTTAACCATAAGGTTCTTGTTCTGAGTTCGAAAGAACGGTTATCCGTTAGCTTTGCTAATAAAAATAGCGTTGAACGAAATCCCATGAAGCGCCGGGAAAACGGTTTAAAAATTCCACCATAATCCAGGTTCGTAAAATGATAAAATCTCGATGAACATTTGTAAACTTACAAATTATTCTGCCCAATGCTCTTATTTAGGCATTGTTCAAAAGCAAAAATCGAAAGGAAAAATAAAGATATTTGCTTGTATGAACAAGTTGTTGGATATTGTTTTCAATATTGGAGTATGAAGTATAAATTGAATGAATAGTTTATCTAGAAATAAAATAGATCTTTCCGAAAGTATGGAAAACGTTGCCATTGTAAGTTTGATCAAACAAATAGTTGATAGAAAGTGGTCGTTTTTCGGTATTTTTCTTTGTTTATTTCTCTTATCTAGCGTTGTTCTTTTTGTCAAAACCCGACCGCAGGTGGAAGAAATAAAAAAATGGTCTTATACCACGTATATTGCGATGCCTTATATAGTTGTTGCGGGTGCTCCACCTCTTGCTGAAACTGCAGCAGTTATTCGTGAAGTTTATGCTTTTAAGGCTGGAAACCTTTATCCAATAGAAGTCGAGTATGAATATGAAACGAGCGGCAATCTTATTCGAATCGTAACTAAAACAAATGAAGAAGATAAGGATAAGATTATATCCTACCACAAGGCCCTTATCGCTCCCTTTTTAACAAACGATACGATAAAATCTAAATCAAATAGTTTTGTTGGAAGTGGAATAAAAAGTAATTATTTCTCAGACCAAGTATTGGATATCGCTATAAAAAGACAGAATGTTGTTTCTGTTAACAAATGGAAGCCGTCATTAATTTTATCGATCAGTTTTTCTTTATCCCTGGTTTTTGCGATTTTCGGAGTGTTTCTGATCGATTTAATAAGCGATGTGCGAAATGCAATTGCAAAAGATCGATTGAAAACCTAATTAGTTTTATTCTATCGTTCTTGGAAATTCCAAGTGTAAATGAAATATTTTCATAAATTTAATTTCGCTACTTTATTTGCCAGTATTACCCTTTCCATATGTAGCTTAAGGGCTTTGGTGCCTTTGGTTTTGGATAACGGAAGTTTTGCGTATCCTACCATATATTTAACTTTCTTTATGGGCGTTTGTTTGTCTCTTTGGGGATTAATTAAAGCTTGTTTAACTCAAAAGAACGAACCCTCTTATTTTATTTCAAAAATTTTAATAGTCAATTTAACAGTGTCTTTTCTGTGGATCTTGCCTGAACTTTTCTCCGAAGATCGGTCCTTGGCAGTAAAGTTTATTTATTCCGGTCTATTTCCTTGTTCAGTTTTGGCGTTTTTAGACGTAAAGGAAAAAAACATCATTCGTATATTAGGTTTAATTGCGATCCTGATCAGCTTTTCTATTGCTTGGGATAGTTATGAAATGAATCTACTTCCCTATCCAGGCGGATATATAAAAGCTTATAATAGACAGCTCATTATTCGTCCTGATACATTAGATTTCTTTGGTAGTACAAAGGGGATTTTTAGGAGTGGGGGTTTATTGGGAATTCGTCCTCATGAGTCCGGTAGCTTACTTGCGATGATTTTAATATTATTTTGCGGTTTAGGGATAAGGAACAGAAAGCTGGTTCCAATTGAGTTCTTCGTAGCTTTCCTGTCCGCTGTCGGATTATTTTTGAGTCAATCCGCTAGTAACATCGGTGCGGCCGCAGTAGGCGGTGTCTTTCTTGTTATTTTTTTTAGAGATTTCTTTTTGCAAAGAAATCATATCTTAGTTTTTATTTCCGGTTTTATTGGTTTTTTTTTCTTTTTTTCCGATCGTATTTTGAATAACGCTATATTGTTTTTTTCTAATATGATGAATCGTTTTTCATTGAATTATGTAGGCTGGAAGGGAATGACAAGAATAGGAGATTCTGGAGATCCGTTTATGGATTTAATGGATCTGGTATTCGATTTTTGTACAATTGTCGGTCGATGTAAGGTGCCTCATTCCGAAATTGATCTGTTGAATATTTTTATGGAGTATGGATTGTTTTACTTCGTACTGTTTGTCTTGTTGTTGTTGTATCCGGTCATTTACTTTGTTTTTTTGAAAAAAAAGAATGATATTTCTATTCCATATGTCGCGGCTATTTTTGTGGGCTTTGTTTCCCTTTGGCATTACGCTACCGTATTAAGAACGTCGAATATCTTTATCTTCTTTTCGATATATTCTCTTTTTCTTAGGAAGATGTATTCGAATGTGGAATTCAGAAATCGTCCTGAAGCTTAACGGTTGGGCAGTTTTTTTCGTAATAACGCTAAATCTTCGTTCCGCTACGATCAAATGACGGTCTTTCTTTAAATTTCAAGTCCGTTTTAGTCGTTCGAAATGAATGACTTGACGCAATGGTCTGACTTAATTTTGAACTGAATCTGTTTAATTTTAATTTTGTAAATCGTTTCAATAAAATGCCATCTAAACCGCTATCTAAATCGTTAAAAGTTCTTTGGGGACATTTTTCTCCACGCAGGCAAAGACAATTTTTCCTTCTTATTGTCTTGATTATAGCTACTTCGTTTACGGAGGCCTTTAGTATCGGAGCTGTCCTTCCTTTTTTGAGCGCGTTGACGATGCCCAAAAAGGTATTCGAACTGGAACATTTACATCCAGTATTCGATTTTTTGAATATTTCCGAACCGAGCCAGCTTTTATTTCCAATGACGGCTCTTTTTGTCTTTGCCTCTGTCGTCGCAGGGGCCATGAGGTTACTGCTTCTCTGGGTAAGCAATCGATTGTCTTTCGCGATCGGGACCGATCTAAGTATCGATATTTATAAGAAAACGTTGTTTCAACCGTATCGTATTCATATCGAAAGAAACAGTAGCGAAGTCGTTACTGCAATACTCACAAAAGCGAAAAGAATGATCGGTTCGATCGTCCTTCCTATCATTCAAATTATCAGTTCGATATTTATTGTTTTTTCAGTTTTGGGATTTTTGATTCAATTGAATCCGGTATTATTGACCACTGTCATCCTCTCATTCGGAGGGATTTACGTTGTTTTCGCATTTATTGTTCGCAAACAGCTTACGAGAAACGGCTATGTCGAAGCAAAGGAACACGCGCACGTCATGAGGCTTCTTCAGGACGGTCTTGGCGGAATCCGAGACGTTATTCTCACTGGGAATCAGAACTTTTATACGGATATTTTCAAAGACTCGGATCAAAAATTAAGGAAAGCGTCTGCATTGTCTTCTTTTACCGCTGCGAGTCCTAAGTTCGTAATCGAAGCATTAGGAATGGTCTTGATCGCGATTTTAGCGTATACGACCGCTCTCAGAGAGGGCGACCTTCAATCCTCCCTTCCTCTTTTAGGCGCTTTGGCGTTGAGTGCGCAGAGGCTTCTTCCGATTCTTCAACAAGCCTATCAAGGCTGGGCACTGATTAAGGGTTCTAAAGCCACTATGGAGGACGTTTTGGAATTGCTGGATCAACCGTTACCTTCCTATGCTCTTTTGCCTCCACCTGCACCGATGGAATTTAAATCGGAACTTTCGCTGAATGAAATTTCCTTTCGCTACCAGGAGGGCGGTCCTTGGATTCTTAGGGAGTTAGACCTTATCATTCCGAAAGGTTCTAGAATCGGTTTTATTGGACAAACCGGAAGCGGTAAGAGTACACTTTTGGATATTATTATGGGCCTTTTGACGCCGAATGTTGGCGTGGTTCTGATTGACGGAGTTCCATTAGCCGAAGAAAACATTCGAGCTTGGCAGACGTGTATCGCTAACGTTCCTCAATCCATTTTTCTATCTGACAGTTCCATCACGGAGAATATCGCTCTTGGTGTTACTAAAGATAAGATCGATTTTGAAAAAGTAAAACGAGTGGCAAAACAGGCGAAGATAGGGGAGCATATAGAAAGTCTTCAGGACGGATACGATACGCAGGTTGGTGAGAGAGGAGTTCGTCTTTCCGGAGGACAAAAACAGAGAATTGGAATCGCTAGAGCTCTTTACAAGGATGCCTCCGTCATAGTTTTTGACGAAGCTACAAGTGCACTTGATACTGAGACGGAAAAAATGGTTATGGATTCGATCGCCGGGTTGGGTAAAGATTTAACAATCCTTATGATCGCCCATAGATTATCGACGGTCCAGAATTGCGACAAGATCGTAGAATTGAGCTCCGGAAGAATCGAAAGAATCGGAAGATACGATGAATTATTTTCCGGACAATCATAGGGGGACGGCAGATACACTATGAAAATTCTTGTAACTGGTTCTGCAGGATTTATCGGGTTTCATACTGTATTGAAACTTCTTCAAGAAGGTCATGAAATTGTAGGGCTCGATAATTTAAATGATTACTACGACGTTTCCCTTAAAGAGGCAAGACTTGAGGAATCCGGTATCGATACGACTGCTCTGATTCCCGGTAAACTATTGAAAAGTAAAACGAATTCGAAGTATAGATTTGTACTATTGGATTTGGCGGATAAGGTTGGAATCGATTCTTTGTTTCGATCCGAGAATTTCGAAAAGGTATGTCACTTAGCCGCGCAGGCCGGAGTGAGATACAGTTTAACAAACCCGCATGCGTATATAAATTCCAATATATTAGGAACTCTGAATGTATTGGAATCTTGCAGAAAATACGAAATTTTACATCTGGTGTATGCATCTAGTTCGTCCATCTACGGTCTGAATACTCTGATGCCGTTTCAGACCGATCAGAATACGGATCATCCGGTAAGTCTGTATGCGGCTAGCAAGAAGTCAAATGAACTGATGGCGCATGTTTATAGCCATTTATATAAGGTTCCGACTACAGGGCTTCGTTTTTTCACGGTTTATGGGCCGTGGGGTCGTCCCGATATGGCGATTTTTCTTTTTACAAAAGCGATCATCGAAGGAAAACCTTTGGATGTGTATAACGAAGGAAGAATGAAAAGGGACTTTACCTACATTGACGACGTCGTCGAAGGTGTAATTAAAGTGATCGAGATTCCTGCAGTGCAAAATCCTAATTGGAATTCCGATTCTCCCGATCCTGCGTCTTCGATCGCTCCTTACAAAATTTATAATATCGGAAATTCTTCGCCGGTTCAGCTGCTTGACTTTATACGGGCAATGGAGAATGCGATCGGTAAAAAAGCCGTTCTCAATTTTCTTCCGATGCAGAAAGGCGACGTCGTTTCAACATGGGCCGACACGACCGATTTGGAGGTTGCCTTTAGCTATAAACCGAATACTCCGGTTCAAGAAGGTATCGCAAAATTTGTCGCATGGTATAAAAGATTTTACCAATACTAAAGCGGATTTTCTTCCATATTAAAAATTCAAGAATGGGTATGAACGAGTGTATATAAAATTATTTGATCAAGAAGTCGGAGAGGGAAAGCCGACATTTATCATCGCCGAAATCGGTTTGAATCATAACGGATCTTTAGATATCGCGAAAAAGTTGATCGATGTCGCAGTCGAGAGCGGATGCGATGCGGTAAAGTTTCAGAAAAGGGACGTAAAGAATCTTGCGATCAATTCCTTTTTGGATATGCCGGATAATCGTTTCCCCGAATTTGGAAGGACCTATCGCGAAGTCAGAGAGTTTGTCGAATTTTCGGACGACGAACTCTTGGAGCTTAAAAAATATTCCGCACAAAAAAAAATTCATTTCTTTCTTACTCCTTTCGATTTGGAGTCCGCAAAAACCGTTGAAAAATTGAACTTAGAAGTAGTTAAAAGTGCGAGCCACAATCTAACTTTCATTCCATTGATTCAATACTTGGCGAAAAGACAAAAGCCTCTCATCATTTCGACTGGGATGTCGACACTGGAGGAATTAGATCATACTGTCTCTATTGTTCAGGAGGCAAAGTGTCCGTTCGCTCTGCTTCATTGTGTTTCCGCGTATCCGACTCCCCTTGAATTGGTAAATTTGAAACTGATCGATTTTTTGAAGGAAAGATACGGAGTGCCGGTAGGATATTCCGGACATGAGGAATTCTCCGTGAGTAGTCAGGCGACTCTCGCAGCGGTCGCTAGAGGAGCTTGTATCGTCGAAAGGCATATTACACTCGATAACGATATGATGGGATTTGATCATAAAATTTCGCTTAATCCCGCTGATCTGAAATCCTTAGTCGGTTCCGTGAGAAATATCGACAAGATGATGGGTGACGGAGTCAAAAAACTTCTCCCAGAAGAAAAGATCAAAAGAGACCAACAAAGAATATCTATCGCGTCGAAGGTTGCCATTAAAAAAGGAACCAAGGTCGAGGAATCAATGCTGACCTATAAAGGCCCCGGCACTGGATATGCGAGTTATGATCTTTCCAAGCTTCTCGGAAAAGTTGCAACAATTGATATTCAGGAAGATATTTTGATTCTACCTGAAATGATAGGCTGAGAAACGATGGCAGAAATATCGATTATAGTCAGGACTAAAAACGAAGAAAGATGGATCGGTCACTGTCTTCGAACTCTATACAGTCAAGACTTTAAAGATTTTGAAATAATCTTAGTTGATAATGATAGTACGGATCATACTGTACAAGTCGCGAAACGATTTCCAATTTCGAAGTTGGTGAATATATCGAAATTCAAACCGGGTCTTGCTATCAACGAAGGGATCAGAGCCTCTGCCGGCAAATATATCGTATGCTTATCGGCCCACTGTATTCCTAAAAATCAAAATTGGCTTTCCACACTTCGAAAGAATTTCGACGAGAACGAAAAATATGCGGCAGTCTACGGAAGACAGCTTCCGTTGAGTTTCACTGATCCAGTGGACAAGAGAGATCTTTTGATTGTTTTCGGACAAGATCGCCGGGTTCAAATAAAGGATTACTTTTTTCACAATGCTAACAGTATGTTTCGAAGGGATATTTGGGAAAAGTATCCGTTTGATGAAGAAGTTACGAATATCGAAGACCGAGTATGGGGTAAGACTTTAACAGAGGCCGGATATCAAATCGTTTACGATCCCGAAGCTTCCGTTTATCATTACCACGGTCTTCATCAAGGCAATTCTCCCGCGAGAGCGAGAGGGGTTGTTTCGATCATCGAAAAAGTGGACAGCGATATTTTTGCTGAATTGCCGGAATTTCTCAAACCAGAGAATATCTCCGTTTCCGCAATCATTCCTATTTTAAAGGATTCGGAGCTGAAAGACGAGGAACTTAAACTGGTTCAAAAAGCGGTTCAACAAGCGAAACAATGTAGCTATATAAAGAATATATTCATTGTATCGAATAATCCGAAAATTGCAAGTGATCTAAACACGGATTGGATTGATAGAAGCAAGATTGAAAAGGAAAAGGAGTCTAGCTTAGATGAACTGCTTCAGAACGTCCTTACTCAACTGGAATCTATCGATATTTATCCTGATTCTATTCTTTATATTAATTACGATTATTTAAACAGACCTACTGAGATTTTTAACGAGCTGGTCATAGACGCCCAGTATAAAGGATGCGACACCATCTTTCCAGGATTAGTCGATTTCGGTCATTACTGGGTTCATACTCCCGACGACGGATATAAAGAAACTGACTCGTCTCTGAAATCCAGAAAGGATAGAGATCCGCAGTATAAGGCGATGTACGGCCTTGGATGTCTTACTTCTTCTTGGGTCATTCGTTCCGGTAAAATGATCGGAGGAAAAATTGGTATTCTTTCCGTTCACGATTTTAAAACGTCCTTTAGATTTAAAGAAGTTCAGTAATTGAAAGGTCAGATATGAAAATAGTAAAGGTTACGCCGTTCTTACTGTCCTCCAATTACGGTTCGGGAAAAGTTTTGGGGCAACCGATGGGTGCGAAAACGCTCGGTTTTGTCAGAATCGAAACTTCAGAAGGTATCGTAGGTCATGGGGAAGCATATTGCGCTATTTACGCTCCGGAGAGTTTTTTAGAAGTAATCAGAATATTCTCCAATGAATTGCTGGGAGAAGACGCTCTCAACCCCGAGTTTTTATACGATAGAATTCATATTCCATTCGTAACGAGAAGCGGGTTTTTCCGATCTGCTTACAGCGCCATTGACATTGCCCTTTGGGATATTAAATCCAAGTACGAAAAGAAAACAATCGCGGAATTGATAACAACCGATCAACCGAAAAAATCGATCAAGGTCTATGCTTCGGGCGGGTCGGCCGCGTTTTCTCCGAAAGAGATAGAAGAAGATCTAAATAACCAAATTTCATTGGGGCATAGTAGTTATAAGATGAGGGTCGGTTTTCAATCTTGGGAAAACGATCTAAAGAGAATGGAAACTGCAAGGAATATCTTGGGAAATTCGAGAGAACTGATGGTCGACGCCATTATGGGAACTATCAATCCTCCGTGGACTATCGAAATTGCAAAAAAACAATTAAAACAAGCAGAAGAATTCAATCTAACTTGGATCGAAGAACCGCTTGCCCCGGATAATTTACTCGACTATAAAGAGCTAAAAAAGCATATTTCTATTCCAATTGCAGGCGGCGAAGCCTTGTCCTCCAAACTTGATTTCGAAAGTTATATTTCAAACCAGAGCGTCGATTACCTTCAACCCGATGTTACACATTGCGGCGGGATCACCGCCGCAAAACGGATTTGTAAATTAGCGGGCGATTATAAAATCAAGATATCGATGCATGTGTGGGGCAGTCCTCTCGCCTTTGCGGCTAATAAAGAGATCGCATTAGGATTTGAAAACGTACAATGGCTGGAAGAGCCGACGGTAAGTTTGGATCTATCGAATGATTTTGTGACGGCTAAATCGATCACCGATGGTAGATTGACAACGACCGATGAATTGGGTTTACCTTTTCCGAATTTCAACGATATTTTAAACAAGTATCCTTATATCCCGGGAAGCGGTTTTAAGTTTCCCAATCGCAAGAATTAGATGAAAAGAATCATTGCTTGCGATCTCTTTACAAATCTTAACTTGTATAGAATTCCCTCGGAATTATTGACGGAACTGAAAAGTAAATTTCCTGAGTTTGAAGTGATTCCCGTAAATTGTCCGGGTTATTCGCGAACGATCGAGGAAGCGGAAGTTTTCTGGGGGAACCGCCTTAAAGCAGAAATGTTGCCTGAATTTCCGAATTTAAAATGGATTCATTTTGGATCGATTGGAATCAGCGATATTCGAAGTTCGGAAGCTAAGGAGCGAAGAATTCTTGTAACCAACAGTAAGGGCACTTCAGAGAAAGCAGTGGCCTTGACAGCACTAGGTTTTCTTTTAGGCCTGACCAGAGGTTTGAAAGTCTCCTCTGAATTATCCGCTCAATCTAAATTTTCGAGAGAAAGTTTTGATGACTATTTCGGAAATATATCTGATTTTTCAGAATTTTATAATGTATTAATTCTCGGATACGGCGAGATAGGCCGCATTTTTGGTTCCTATTTGACATGTTTCGGAATTCAATACGACGTCGTAGTCGCAGATAAAAAAAGAAAACGGTATGGTGGTTATAAGGCAACCTATGAGTTACAAGATTTAGATGAAATTGTCGGTCAATACGATGCAATCGTAAATATTCTCCCTCTAACCGATCTGACAAAAGGAATATTCAATTCTTCTAAATTTGATCGAATGAAAGCCAAAAGCTTTTTTATAAATGTTGGAAGAGGAGAAACTGTAATCGAAGACGATCTGATACGGGCGATCATTGAAAAAAAAATCTCCGGAGCTGGGTTGGATGTATTCCAAAAAGAACCTTTGGACAATTCTTCTCCTCTGCATAAGTTGAGTAACGTTATAATTACTCCGCACATAGGAGCTATGTCTCGTTCATACTGGAACAAGGAATTTTCTCTGTTTTCCGAGAATCTGGAACTTTTTATGAGTAATAAAAAAATGAAAAACATAATTGACCTTAACAAAGGATACTAACTTGAGAATTTTAGGAATCATAGTTGCAAGAAGCGGTTCGAAAGGAATACCCGGAAAAAATTTAAAGAAGCTGGCGGATAAACCTCTTATTCAATACTCTATTGAAAGCGCGAAGAAGTCGAAGCAGTTGACGAAACTTATCGTTTCCACCGACGGAGAGGAAATTAGAGATTTCTCTTTAAAACTTGGCGCCGAGGTTCCCTTTCTGAGGCCGAGCGATATTTCGGACGATAAGGCCAGTCCGCTCTTGGCGATCTTACACGCAAAAAAACACTTTGAAAGTCTTGGTACCGAATTTGACGGATTTCTAATGTTGCAACCTACAACTCCGTTTCGATCGGAAATCGATATCGATGGAAGTATCGAGCTATTGGCGAAGACAGGGGCAGACAGCGTAATAAGCGTTATTAGCGTTGGTGCAAATCATCCGGCGAGAATGAAATATCTTGAAAACGGAAAGTTGATCGATCCTCCTTTCTGCGAGGAATATGAGAATCAAAGGCGACAAGAACTGACTCCGATGTACATAAGAAACGGCGCAATCTACTTAACCAGAAAGGAAACGATATTAAGAAATTCGTTCAAAGGGGCTGATTGTAGAGCTTGGATTATGCCAAGCGAACGTTCGGTAAATATAGATACCGAGGAAGATTTTAGATACGCCGAATGGATCTTGACCAGAGAAAATTTGAAATAAAATTTACGGATATTATATCATGGAAAAGAATTTAATTAAACGACAGCTGCTCGATCTAAAAATCATATCCGAGGATACTCTGGAAGAATATTTTCCATCCGTTAGAGATCGAAATGACATATCGGTTCTTCGTTGTAGCAAATCTGGAGTCATATTTTTGTCTCGAACCGATCATATTAATTTATCATATTATGAAAATAAAGTAAGTTTTAGAATCGGACACGAACTCGATAGAAAAGTAGCGATTCGAGTGGGATTTGAGGATGCTTCTAGAAGAGCGGAGAATTTAAAGAATCTGATTCTAAATAAAAAATGGTTGGATGTCGGCTCCGGTGTTGGAGCTGTTTTGGATATACTACAGCCGATAGCAAAGGAAGTTGTAGCTGTCGAGTTGCAGGAGAATATTCGGAAAGAATTGATAAAGGCCGGCTATAAATCCTATTCCACGATCGAAGAAGTCACGGATATCGATTTTGACGTAATTACCTTATTCCACGTATTTGAACATTTGGTCAATCCGATCGAGACTCTTCGTTTGATTAAAGAAAGACTAAAGAAGGGCGGGAAAGTTATACTTGAAATTCCTCACGCAAAGGACTTTCTGTTCGATTTTTTAGATTGTGATAGTTTTAAAAAATTTACTTTTTGGAGCGAACATCTCATCCTTCACACTCGCGAAAGTCTTCGCGCTTTTCTGTGTGAGGCTGGATTTTCAAAAATCGAAATTGTAGGCGTTCAACGATATCCGCTTGCAAATCACTTGTTTTGGTTAAAAAACGGAGCGCCTGGCGGGCACCATCAATGGAGTTTTTTGAGTTCGAAAGAACTGGATAATGCTTATGAGAACAAATTGGCCTCATTGGATATGACCGATACCTTGCTTGCAATAGCGGAGAGTTGAATACACGGTGATTGAATCTTCATTTTCTTTTTTCGATGTTCACTTTTTATTTAAGAATTTTTCACTCAATAGAAGGGCTTTTTGAACTAAAATGCAAAAGCAAATATTGGGTAAAATTTAGAAAACGTTCGAATTCCTTTATTTTCTTTCAAACTTAAGTATAAACAAACATGAAAACGATCAGATTGGAATCGTCCGGGGCAAATGACTTCGCGCTTTTTTTATCCGAAGGAGAAAGCGGTATTTGTTTATCGAAATCGGAAATATATGAATTTTCGTCCGAACTTTCGAATCTTTATACTCATATTATCGAGGCGTTCGCCGAAGAACTTTTGCTAAAGTATGAGAATAGAATACCTAATGAATCACTTAGAATACTACTTCGAAACACAGTTATTCCGTTGACCCATTGTTTTTGGGAACGGGCTTTTCGGATTCAAAAGATTATACAGCAAAATCCTAATGTTGTTATAGAGGATAAGGAAGTCTCCAGTTACGTATTTCAAATTACTGAAGAGATCCATGAAAAAATTTCCGGACTGAAATTTAACGAATTTATTCTGAATGTGTTAGCTCCCATTTGGAAACTAAACAAGATAAAAACGGAATACGGTCCATCTAAGGAAAAAAAAACTGCAGCGCCATCCATAGTAAAGAATGAGATTTTTTTTATCGGAAAAAAAAAGAGGGTAATCAACAAAATAATCAATATATTGGAGCGAATCTTCAATCGTTTGACACGATTTGAAAAATTTCCAGTATTAACTTTTGCTAATGCGGAAGCCGCTCTGAGATATAAAGGTTTTTATTTGACCCATTTTGATCGAATCGATGATCAATTAAACTTTGAGCCTATAAATAGATTGTCCGAGTTGAGAAATAACCTTTTTAATAGGAACAAAGTCTATTCTGAGAAATTCGAAAATTTTCTTCTTCGGTTCGGCTTCTCTCCCGAGCAGACCGTAGCCTCCTGGGATCGATTCTGCTTTTTTCTCAACGAATGTTTTCCTGTACAATTGCTTGAAGGACTGGAGACCAATTTCAAAAAAGCGGAATCTAAACTAAATCAGAAGAACAGGAAATATCTCATTTCATCTGGAGACGGCGATACACGTTCGACGTTTGCAATCGCGGTCGCAAAATCGAAAGGTTACAAGATAGTCAAAGCTCAACACGGAGGACACTACGGTTATTTGCGGGATATTTCTCCGGTCATCGAATCGGAACTTCCCTCTGCGGACATTTTTTTAACTTGGGGCTGGACAAGAATGCACGAAGGAAAGCAGCTGGAAAATATAAAAACGTTTTCTTTACCGTCTCCTTGGCTTTCGGAGCGAAAGAAATATTGGAAAAACGTAAGAGCCGGTAAAACTGGGGAATACGACGTGCTTTGGATGCCTCAGATGATGAAACGTTTTACCGGCGCTCCTCAAGGCGGATCCAGTATCCGAAGGGACGTAATTCGAGAATTTTCGGAATACATGATCGATTTTGTTCAAAAGACGATGAGCTACAAAATCAAAGTTTATGCGAAACCTTACAATCCGCTCACCGTTGCTCTTCTTTCGAAAACCTATTCTCGGCTACAGGAAATAGGGGGAGAATATTATACTTGTTCCGAACATTTTGACAAAGGGTTGACTAAGGATCTGATAGAAAAATGCAAACTGATTGTCTGGGACCAACCCGGAACCGGATTTTTGGAATGTCTTTCCGCGTCCATTCCTACGATGATTTTGTGGGATCGACTTTATTGCGAGGAAGAAGATTGGACAAAGGATAGTTTTAAGAGACTGGAAGATGCGGGAATAATTCATAGAACGTCTGAGTCATTGGTGAAAGAAATTCTCAAATTTAAGAAAGAACCTTCCGCTTGGTTAAAAGATTCACAAAGAATGAAAGCCCGCTCCGAATTCAATTCTCAGTTCGCGCTTACTTCGAATCGGTGGGCTAAAGAATGGAAGCTGTTTCTGAATAAACTTAATTAAAAATTTCAAATTAAGGGATCGGTATGACGGAAATTTTAGAGGATATCTCGGCGTTAATAGAAAATTTAAAGACTTATGGATTTGCGAAAGGTTCCTATCCTCTTCTGACGCAATCCGAGATCGATGAACTTGAAGCATTGATTGAAAAATGTTTTGAGGAAAATAATCACGAAAGTAATTTTTCTGCGGATGCGCCGACGTTATTGAGTTTGATCGGTCGCAACGACCGTTTGGATGAATTGATCCATAAGATGTTGTGTTCAAATCCGGTGAAAAAAATTCTCACCTCCATTTTAGGAGAGAATCTTAAAATTTGGCAGATCAACGCTAGGAAATCGATCGATGGAGATCCAGGTCTTTACCTTCACCAGGACAGCTATGGAGAGACTAATTTTGTCTTTTTGCTAAAGCCGCAAAAAGGAAAGGACGGGAATACCGCATTCCTACCTTGTTCTCATCTGATTCCCCGATGGGCTAAGAACATTTCATGGGCTCAAATCGGGATTTCAAAATTCTTTTTAAAACCTTTCGAAGGGAAGGAGGGTGATTTTGGATTCTTTTTTAATAAAACTTGGCATGCAAGATTTCCAAATAGGGAAGATAATAAATTAATAATACTCTGTTCTTTTTTTCCGGAGGGCGGAGTTTTTAAACCGGATGCAAAGATGCAAGATGCTCTTCCCAAAATAAAACAGAGTGAACTTTACGATTTACTTTCCGTAAAGAACGGAGTTGAAAATCTACCGGACGGGAGAGTAAAAGTTCTGCCTCAAAAAGATAGAAAAGAATTCCCCTTTGCGGTAAAGATCGAACAAAAATCAACGGTAAATTTTAAGGTTCTACATCTATACATCCTTATTTCTCTGCTTGAGTTATTTTTTAAACCGTTGCAGATTCTTTACCGAATTCTGAAAAAATTAAAATCGAATTAACGTTATCCAAATGAAAAAAATATTAGTAACAGGCGCCGATGGATTCATCGGTTCTCATTTAACCGAATCGTTGGTTCGAAGCGGTTTCGACGTGAAAGCATTCGTTTTTTATAATTCGTTTAATTCTTGGGGTTGGCTAGACCAATGTTCAAAGGATGTCAAAGGTAAATTCGAAGTTTTTGCCGGCGACATCCGCGATCCGAATGGTGTGCGAGCCGCATTGAAGGATTGTGAAGCTGTATTGCATTTGGCTGCGTTAATCGCAATTCCTTATTCTTATCATTCACCTGATACGTATGTTGATACGAATATCAAAGGTACTCTCAATGTGGTACAAGCCGCTAGGGATATCGGTATCTCAAAGGTTATTCATACGTCCACAAGCGAAGTCTATGGAACGGCGAAATTCGTTCCGATCACGGAAGATCATCCGCTGCAAGGGCAATCTCCATACTCAGCCAGTAAAATCGGCGCGGATCAGATTGCGATTTCCTTCTTTAATTCTTTTAATACTCCAGTTTCCATCATTCGTCCTTTTAATACGTATGGACCTCGTCAGTCTGCAAGGGCTGTGATTCCCACCATTATTACTCAAATCGCCAGCGGAAATAAGAAGATAAAATTAGGCTCTATTCACCCGACTCGAGACTTTAATTTTGTGAAAGATACGGTGAACGGTTTTATCAGTGCTCTAAAATCGGATAAATCGATCGGTCAAGTTATCAATCTTGGAAGTAATTATGAAATTTCAATCGGAGAGACCGTGAAAGCTATCGCCGAAGTTATGAAGGCTGAGGTCGAAATTGAAACGGAAGACCAAAGGCTGAGACCGGAAAAAAGCGAAGTTGAACGTCTTTGGGCGTCGAATCACAAAGCCGAGTTGTTACTCGGTTGGAAACCGTCCTACGGAGGGATTGACGGTTTTAAGAAAGGTCTTTCGGAGACGGTTGAATGGTTTCTTGAGCCTTCTAATCTTGCTTTATACAAAGCGAATCTTTATAATTTGTGAACGCTAAAGATCGATACGATAACCAATGAATTCTGATTTTTTTATTCAAAATATTATATCAAGTATTCGTAATGTTATTGGGACCGGAACTGTTCCATTGCATGAGCCGAGTTTTATCGGGAACGAATGGAAATATCTAAAAGAATGCCTGGATTCTTCTTTTGTCTCTTCGGTCGGTAAGTTTGTAGATCGATTCGAAAAAGACTTATCCGATTTTACGGGTTCTAAATACGCAATCGCGGTTACGAATGGAACTGCCGCGCTTCATATAGCTCTCCTTTTAGCCAAAGTGGAAAAGGAGGACGAGGTTCTGATTCCTTCTCTAACTTTCGTTGCCACGGCGAATGCAGTCACTTATTTAGGCGCCATTCCTCATTTTGTCGAATCGGAAGAAAGAACTTTAGGTATGGACCCGCTCGCGATTCGATCTTATCTAAAGTCAATAGGTGAGATGCGGAGCGGGTTTTTATGGAATCGAAATACGAAAAGAAGAATCAAAGCGATCGTTCCTATGCATACCTTCGGTCATCCAGTTGACCTGGAAAATATTCTTTTACTTGCTTCCGATTTCGGTTTAGAATTGGTCGAGGACGCGGCGGAATCTTTGGGAAGTTATTATCAGGGGAAACATACCGGAACCTTCGGCCGGTTAGCAACTTTGAGTTTTAACGGAAACAAAACGATTACTACCGGAGGCGGCGGAGCTATTCTCACTCAAGACGAAATTTTAGCAAAAAGAGCTAAACATCTCACGACTACAGCGAAGTTACCGCACCCTTGGCAATACATTCATGATGAAGTCGGGTATAATTACCGTCTTCCGAACTTAAATGCGGCTTTAGGATGCGCGCAGTTGGAGATGCTTCCGGAACTCTTAACGGCCAAGAGAAGGTTGTTCGAAGAATATAAAGATTCTTTTTCGAACTTAGAGGGGGCTCGGATTTTCGAAGAACCCGCAGGTTGTAAGAGCAACTATTGGCTTCAGACGATCCGTCTTTCTCCGGAGAGATCAGTGGAAAGGGAGAGTCTTCTAAAAAGCACGAATGAAAACGGAGTGATGACTCGACCCGTTTGGACTTTATTGCATAGATTGAAACCGTTTGAAGAATGTCCAAGGATGGAATTGCCCATCGCTGAAACGCTTGAAAAAAGTTTAATAAACATTCCGAGTAGCGCGAATCTGTTGAAAAAACGATAAGATTATTTTGAGTTCTAATCATCCAAATAGAAGTTTGCGTTTTTAAGATATCGAATGGGAAGTTTTCAATCTTTAAAAATAAAAAACTTCATCCGCAGAAAAACATGAAAAAGAAAAAAGTGTGCGTAATCACAGGGACTCGCGCCGAATACGGTCTGTTGCGCTTTGTAATGGATGGAATAGCAAAAAGCGATTTTCTTGAATTGCAATTGATCGTAACGGGTATGCATCTTTCTCCGGAATTTGGCCTAACATTCAAAGAAATAGAAAATGACGGTTTTGATATTCACAAAAAAGTGGAGATGCTCTTAAGCGCGGATACGAGCTCCTCTATAACGAAATCGATAGGTCTGGGAATGATCGGCTTTGCTGACGTTATAGCGGATTTGAAACCGGATCTTGTTCTTTTACTCGGAGATCGATTTGAAATTCTATCCGCAGCCACTGCAGCTTTAATATCTCTGATTCCGATCGTACATCTTCATGGCGGTGAAATTACAGAAGGCGCTTTTGATGAATCAATACGCCATGCAGTTACGAAAATGTCCCATATCCACTTTGTCGCCGCCGAAACATATCGAAAAAGGGTCATCCAACTGGGTGAAAATCCGGAGTATGTTTTTAACGTCGGCGGTCTGGGAATAGATTCTATTCAAAGGACCAAATTACTCGGTAAGATAGAGCTTGAAAATTCGCTGGATTACAAATTCGGCCAGAAGAATTTGTTGATAACATATCATCCTGCGACCTTGAACGAGAATTCTGCTACAGAACAATTTAATCATTTATTAGAAGCTCTGAAGCAGCTAAGGGATATTAATCTGATTTTTACTTTACCGAACGCAGATACCGGAAGTCGCAAGATAATAGAGATGATTCATGAATTTGTTTCGAATCATCCAAATTCTAAAGCATTTACTTCCTTAGGTTCATTGAAGTATTTTTCCTGTTTACAATTTGTTGACGGTGTAGTTGGGAATTCTTCAAGCGGCTTGTTGGAAGTTCCTTTTTTTAAAAAGGGAACCGTCAATATCGGCGATCGACAAAAGGGCAGGCTAAGGGCGGCGAGCGTAATCGATTCCGCTACAGACAAACGTTCTATCCTAAATTCGATTCTTGCGCTGTACGAGCCGGAATTTCTGAAGAGTTTAAATTCCATATCGAATCCGTATGGCAACGGTGGCGCAACCAAAAAGATAATCGACATTCTTGAATCTTTAGAACTTTCGAATATCACTTCCAAAAAGTTTTACGATATAGAATTCCCTCGTTGATTTTACGATTCGGAATTGGTATTATGTTAGAAAAGTCTTATATTATAGCAGAAGCAGGTGTGAACCACAACGGGTCCATCGATATGGCGATCGAGTTGCTCGACGTCGCAGTTCGCGCGCGATGTGACGCGGTAAAATTTCAAACGTTCAAAACAGAACTTTTGGTCAGTAAGTCGGCTCCTAGGGCAGAATACCAAAATCAGAATACGAAAGATTTCGATTCCCAGTATCAAATGCTTAAGAAGTTGGAGCTTTCCGAAGATCAGCATAGGGTTCTTGTCGAATATGCGAAATCTAAATCTATCGAATTCTTATCTACTCCGTTCGATATCGAAAGCCTAAAATTATTAACGGGAACGTTCGGTATTTCTAAAATCAAAGTCCCATCTGGGGAGATTACAAACGCGCCTTTTCTTTTTGAAATTTCGAAAAAAGCGGAAAGAATTATTCTTTCCACGGGTATGAGTAATCTGTCAGACATAGAAAATGCGTTAGGCGTCATTGCCTATGGATTTTTGTTTCCTTTGGATACATCTCCGACTCTTGCAAAGTTCGCGGAAGCTTACGCGTCGCTCGAAGGCAAACAGGAACTAAAAAAAAGGGTCGTATTGCTTCATGCGACCACGGAATATCCTGCTCCATTTGCCGAAATTAATTTGAAAGCGATGAATACTCTGAAAACCTCTTTCGGTCTTTCCGTGGGTTATTCGGACCACTCTGAAGGGATTCATATTCCGATCGCGGCAGTCTCTATGGGCGCGAGCGTGATCGAAAAACATTTTACTCTGGATAAGAATCTTCCCGGGCCGGATCACAGAGCCTCTCTCGAACCGGACGAACTGATAAAAATGGTTCGAATGATTCGTGAAGTCGAATCTGCTTTCGGAGACGGAATAAAGATACCCTCCGTCTCCGAAATTAAGAACATGAGAATCGCACGAAAAAGTCTTCACGCAGCGCAAAATATTGCGAGAGATGATTTATTTACGAATCGGAATTTGGTTTGTAAACGGCCCGGAAACGGTATTTCACCGATCCACTACTGGGATTATATCGGTAGAAAGTCGAATCGCGAATATTCCCAAGACGATATTCTTGAGTCCTTATAAAATATGAGCCAAATGAAAACATTTCTAGTTGCCTGCGGCGGGCACGGTAGAGTTGTACTCGATTCGTTTCTTAACGTAGGAAATTCCGTTGAAGGAATTATAGATAAGAATTTGGATATAGATTCGTACGTTTTTGGAGTCAGGGTTGTTGGAGGTGACGACCTGCTAAAACAATTCGATCCGAATTCGACTCGGTTGATCAACGGATTCGGATTCGTAAAGTCGATTTCAACACGAAAGAATAAATACGAAGATTGGGAACGTTCGGGATTTCAAATCGTAGGAATCAAACACCAATCCGTATTCTGCGGTAGCGAATGTATCATTGAAATATCCAGTCAGATAATGGCCGGCGCGGTTTTACAGAATCGGGTAAGGGTTGGTGAAAACGTAGTAATCAACACAAGAGCCAGCATCGATCATGATTGTGTTATCGGAAAACACACATTTATTTCTCCGGGAGTAGTGCTGTGCGGAGGTGTATCGGTTGAGGAATCGGTTTTCATTGGTGCGGGTGCGATCGTTCTTCCAGGCGTAAGAATAGGTAAAAATTCGGTCGTTAGCGCAGGTGCCTTAGTAAATAAGGACGTCGAAAGTGAAACTGTGGTTGCCGGTAGCCCAATCCGAAAATTGAAAGGATAAAACGATGGAGAATTGGGATAATAGTAAGCTAAGTTCCGAACAAACCTTGATAGAAGCGATTCGCGCTATGGATTCTTCAGGAATTCAATTGATTTTGGTTTCGTCAAAAGACAATATTCTGGAAGGAATTCTAACGGATGGAGATATTCGAAGAGCGATCTTAAAGGGAAGTAGTCTCGATATCAAAATTGGCGACGTGATGAACCGTAAACCAATGACGGTACAAGTTGAAACTCCGCAAGACGAAATGCTTTCCATTATGAGGAGATATACACTCCATCATCTACCCGTTATTGATAAAGAAGGTAAGATTGTTGAAATTATCACGTTAGACGAATTGATCGGTGCGATCGAACGACCGAATTGGGTCGTCCTTATGGCAGGCGGTTTGGGAAAACGATTAAGACCTCTCACGGATCAAATCCCTAAACCGATGTTGTCCATCAGCGGAAAGCCTATTCTTGAAAATATTCTACTCGGGTTCATGGAACAAGGGTTTAGAAAGTTTTATATATCCGTTAATTATAAGGCTGAGATGATCAGGGATTATTTTGGCGACGGCGAAAAATGGAAGGTTCGTATCGAATACTTGGATGAAAGTAAAAGTCTTGGAACTGCCGGCGCGCTATCGACGATAATCGAAAAACAAAAGTATCCGTTGATTGTTATGAATGGAGATCTGTTGACGAGGGCGAATTTTTCGACTCTTTTAAAGTTCCACCATAGCGAGAACTCTTTAGCTACGATGTCTGTCAGAGAATATGATTTTCAAGTCCCCTACGGCGTCGTGAATGTCGAGGATTATCAAATTAAAAGTATAGAAGAAAAGCCTATCCATAAGTTTTTTGTAAACGCTGGTATTTATGTTCTTTCTCCGGAAGTGATCGAGCTGATTCCGAAAGATACGTTTTTTGACATGACGACCTTATTTGAAAATTTAATAGAATTAAACAAAAAAACTTCTGCGTATCAATTGAAGGAATATTGGTTAGACATTGGAAGAATGGAAGAGTTTGAACGTGCGCAACGCGAGTGGGGGAACCAAACGTTTTGATCAACGACGAAAAAATTTTAGCGATTATCACCGCTAGGGGCGGCTCTAAAGGAGTTCCTAAAAAGAATATTCGCGATCTCGATGGAAAACCTTTGATCGCATGGACGATCGAAACTGCGAAGAAATCAAAATACATCGACCGATTGATCCTTTCTTCGGATGATCGGGAAATTATTCAGGTCGCGGAAGAATACGGATGTGAGGTTCCATTTGTAAGAGAGTCGAGGCTTGCAATCGATACCGCCGCTAGTATGGACGTCGTTATCGACGCGATCGAAAGATGTCCCGGTTTCGAATGGGCCGTCCTTTTACAACCTACGTCCCCGCTTAGAATTGCCGAAGATATTGATTCAGCAATTGAAAACTGCATTTCGTTCGGGTCCGATTCCTGCGTTTCCGTAACGGAAGTTGAAGAAAGTCCATTTTGGATGTACCGTATCGAAAACTTTCGGCTAAAATCGATACTGGAATCCCCGCCTGCCTTTAGAAGGCAGGATTTACCTGAAATTTATTCTTTGAACGGCGCCGTCTATATTTCAAAGATAAAATCTTTACTTGAGAAGAAATCTTTTCTTCGAAGTGATACGCTTGCCTACATAATGCCAAGTATCCGTTCCGTGGATATCGACACCGAAATGGATTTCGACTTTTTAGAATATTTAATAAGAGAGAAAAAAATATGAATCCTTACCCAAAAAGAAGGCCCTTTCAAATCGAACCTTATACTAAGAAAGAAGGTGAGCTGAAGACTTATTACGGACTACCTAAGGAAATCGGTTTCTGTAAGAGATGTGTTATCTCCAATCAACGACCTAACTCGACTCCTGAATATTCTCATACGAAAGAAAGTAAAAAAATAACGATTCATTTCGACGAGGAAGGAATTTGCGACGCCTGTCGGGTTTCGGAGCAAAAACAAAAGATAGATTGGGAAGAGAGAGAAAAACAATTAAGAGAGTTATGCGATAGACACAGAAGTAAAGACGGTTCCTACGATTGTATCGTTCCGGGATCAGGTGGAAAGGACAGCTTTTATGCGGCGCATATGCTCAAATACAAATATGGAATGCATCCTTTAACCGTTACCTGGGCGCCGCATATTTATACCGAATGGGGTTGGAAGAATTTTCAGAGTTGGATACATGCTGGATTCGACAACTTTCTATGTACTCCGAACGGACGGGTTCACCGATTATTGACTCGATTAGCCGTGGAAAATTTATTTCATCCCTTTCAGCCGTTCGTGTTCGGCCAAAAATCTCTCGCTCCAAAAATGGCGCTCCTACACAAAATTCCGCTCGTATTCTACGGTGAAAATGAAGCTGAATACGGAAATCCGATAGAAGATACAACGACTGCAAAACGGGATTGGTCCTATTTTACTTCCGAAGATAAGTCCAAAGTTCATTTAGGAGGAACCTCCGTATCCGATCTAAATAAATACTTTGGAGTGGGTGATCACGATTTACAGCCATATTTGCCAGCGGATCCGCAACATATAGAGAAACTAA
This sequence comes from Leptospira ainazelensis, assembly GCF_016918785.1. Lineage (GTDB taxonomy): Bacteria > Spirochaetota > Leptospiria > Leptospirales > Leptospiraceae > Leptospira > Leptospira ainazelensis. Next base: position 69,905 of record NZ_JAFFPT010000072.1, read on the forward strand.
AAGTGGAAGTTCATTATTTAGGATATTATCTTAAATGGCACCCGCAAGGTTGTTACTACTATTCGGTTGAAAACGGCGGCTTTCAGGCGTCTCCGGAAAGAACTCCCGGAACTTACAGTAAATACAATAGTATCGACGATCGTATCGACGATTTTCACTACTATACAACGTTTATCAAGTTTGGTATCGGTCGTGCAACTTACGATTCTGCTCAAGAAATAAGGTCCGGAGACATTTTAAGAGAAGAAGGAATTGCTCTTGTCAAACGATTTGACGGAGAATTTCCGGAAAGATTCGCCGACGAGATTTTTAAATACCTGAGTATTCCAAAAACTGAATTTCCCGAAGCCTCTGAAATGTTTGAACAACCCATAATGGATTACGAATATTTTATGCATCTTTCCGACTGTTTTAGATCCCCTCACTTATGGAAATTTGAAGACGGAGAATGGAAATTGAGAAAACAGGTCTGGCAATAAAATATCAGCATGGCAAGAGTTCGCTTAATAGCAAGATTAGATATCAAAGGTCCGAACTTAATCAAAGGTATCCACTTAGAGGGTTTGAGGGTCGTAGGAGATCCTCAAGAGTTCGCGAAAAGATACTACGAACAGGATGTGGATGAATTGATCTATATGGATATTGTCGCAAGTCTATATGGAAGAAATAGCCTTCACGATTTGATTAGAAATGCGGCACATCACGTGTTCGTGCCGATGACCGTCGGTGGAGGAATTCGATCCATCGAAGATGTTCGAGAGATACTTCGCGCCGGTGCGGATAAGGTTGCGATCAACACCGCAGCTGTAAAAAGACCCGAGCTGATCGGTGAAATTGCTCAAACTTTCGGTTCACAATGTATGGTCCTTTCCATTGAAGCTAAATCCATCAGCCAAGGTAAATGGGAAGCGTTTACTGATAATGGTCGCGAGAGAACTGGTCTTGACGTAGTCGAATGGGCAAAGAGAGGGGTTAGTCTCGGTGCTGGAGAGGTTTTGCTTACTTCCGTCGATCGTGAAGGAACTAAAAAGGGATTTGATTGTGACTTGGTGAAAGCGGTTAGTGAGGCGGTTTCCGTTCCGATCATTGCTAGCGGTGGAATGGGAAATCCTGTGCACTTAACAGAAGTGGTAAAAAACGGTCACGCGGACGCAGTTGCCATAGCAGACATACTACACTACAATCGTTATAGCCTGTCCGAACTTCGAAATGCGGCAATAGAATCCGGTATCGAGGTAAGGCAAATTAAATGAAAAAAGAAATCGTAGTTATCGATTACGGAATCGGAAATTTATTTAGCGTTAAACGTTCTTTCGAATCTTGCGGAGCTAACGTCGTATTGACGAGCGACTTTGACCGGATTTTAGCGGCGGATCATTTAGTTCTACCTGGAGTCGGCGCCTTTGCGGACGGAATGAACGGTCTGAAAAAACGCGGTTTAGATAAAGCGATTGTAGAATATGCAAAAACGGGCAAACCGTTGCTTGGAATTTGTCTGGGAATGCAAATGCTCGCAACAACGAGCCAAGAATTCGGATCACACAAAGGGCTCGATCTTGTGCCGGGAAAAGTGATTGCGATTGAAAATACGAGTGCCGACGGTAAACCTCATAAGATTCCTCATATCGGTTGGGAAGATTTGGTAAAACCTAACGAAAAGACAAGTTGGGATCATACAATTCTTAAATCTATCCCGGAAAGATCTGCAGTTTATCATATTCACTCCTTCACGTTCTTTCCCGACGCTGAGATATATCGATTGGCGGATTGTTTTTATAACGGGAAAAGGCTTTCTTCCGTTATAAGGAAAGAGAATGTATATGGTTGCCAGTTTCACCCGGAGAAGAGTGGAAAGATCGGCCTTGAAATATTAAAAAACTTTTTATATCTGTGAAGATTTGACGATTCTATCTTATCTTAGGTGATGCAACTTTATTACGAATATTCAGCTGTGAAAATTAACAATAACCGAAACAACGACTTACGTGAAGCTAAATTTTAAGAAGCTCAAAAAAGTTCCCGTAATTATCTTCGATAAAGAAAGAAGCGCGGATCTTGCCTCCGTATTGCTTGAAAATATCGAATACGAAGTGCTTCCGAGTAGAAGGGAGGAAATCTATGTAAACTGGCGCGTTTTGATCGTTTTTATCGGACTATCGATTCGGTTCATTCTAATAAATCTTTTTAATAAAAAATTGCTTGCTTCGTCTAAACTTTTCGTAAGAGGCCTTTTTTTACAATATTTTAAATCCGTAATATTTCTGACCAAACCTAAAGTCGTAATCACGTTTATCGATAATAGTTTCTTCTTCCAGCTCTGTTCCAAAGAAATACCTGAAATTAATTTTTGGGCGATTCAAAACGGTTTTAGATGCGAGTTGGACGTAACTCGCTGGCTTCCGGATTATCCAAAACATGAAAAGATCTTTCTTCAGAGATTCTATTGTTTTGGAGAGTTTGAAAAAGATCTATACTTAAGAAATTCTCACCGGGTAAATGAGTTTAGAGCTGTCGGTTCTTTTTTTCTGGGACAATTTTTGGAAACCGTTCAGTCGGTCCCGGTCGAAGATATCTATGACATTTGTCTCATTTCAAATTATATTCACGATTTGACTGATCGAGATACGCGAGGTATTGCGCGGGCAAATGTCAAACTTGCCATGTATCTTTCTAAATTCCTTAAGGAAAATCGGTTAAGGACTATAATCGCTCTGAGAGCCAACGATCCATTCGAGAAAGAATTCTATAGGAAGTATTTCGGCGAGTCCGTGGAATTTACCGATCGAACTCTTACCAAGTTCTCGACCTATCATGCCATTTGGCAAAGTCGACTTAGCATAACGTTTTTTTCGACGGTCGGTTTTGAAGCATTGGGGATGGGAAAAAAGATCGTCTTTTTAAATTATTCGAGGATTCCAGAATTTAATCCGTCGATGTCAGGAACTTGGTTTTCGTCAGAAGAAAAATACGAGGTATTCAAGGCAGTAGTTACTAAAAATTTGAATATGAGTAAAAATGAATTTAATAAATTAGCTGCCGATTTTCAAAAATATACAATGAATGTGTCTCAGAACGTTTATACTCATCGATTTATCCGCAAGGATATCGAGTCCGTGCTTAATATAACTAATGGAACTGAAGAAACAACATGATCCCATACGGAAAACAAGATATTTCTCAAGAAGACATTGACGCTGTCGCCAGTGTTTTGCGTTCCGATTTTTTAACCCAGGGGCCGACCGTCCCCAAATTTGAAAAGTTGGTCGCAGAACAGTGTCAGGTAAAATATTCCGTTGCGGTAAACAGCGCCACCTCGGCCCTGCATATCGCCTGTCTCTCATTGGGAGTAGGGGCAGGAGATATCGTATGGACAAGTCCGATTTCCTTTGTCGCGAGTGCGAACTGCGCTCTCTACTGTGGAGCGACAGTGGATTTTGTTGATATAGATTCTAAAACCTATAATCTGAGCACGGCGAGCTTAGAAGAAAAATTAGTGGTGGCCGAAAAGGAAGGGAAGCTTCCGAAAGTGGTCATTCCCGTCCATTTCGCGGGGCAATCCTGTGAAATGAAACAAATCCATGCGTTGTCCTTGAAATACGGTTTTAAAATCATTGAAGACGCATCTCATGCAATCGGCGGACGTTATTTGAATGAACCGATCGGAAACTGTAAATACAGTGCGATCACGGTTTTTAGTTTTCATCCGGTAAAGATAATAACGACTGGCGAAGGCGGTATGGCCCTTACGAACGATATAGAACTCTATAATAAGATGTATCGATTGAGAAGTCACGGAATCACGAGAGACGCGGCGGAAATGACGCAGGTGCCCGACGGTCCTTGGTATTATCAGCAATTAGAACTCGGCTATAATTATCGTATGACGGATTTACAGGCGGCTTTGGGTGTAAGTCAGCTTTCTCGTTTAGACGAGTTCGTCCGTAAACGGCACGAGTTGATGAAAGTTTACGACCAACTTTTAGCTGATAAACCCGTACAAAAACCTTGGCAACATCCTGACAGTTATTCCGGATTGCACCTATACGTGATTCGCTTAAAATTAAACGAAATAAAAGAAAGTCACGCTCAGATATTTGAACGATTCAGAAGCGCAGGTATTTTGGTCAATCTTCATTACATTCCGATCTATCGGCAACCATACTATGCACAGTTCGGATACGATAAGAACGATTTTCCGGAAGCCGAAGCGTATTACAAAGAGGCGATTAGTATTCCAATGTTTCCGGCTTTAAAAAAAGAGGAACAGATAGAAATCGTAGAACGTTTGGTTAAACCTATCGGTCACCAAACGTTATTTTAATCCATTTTAAGAATTATCGTTGTGATCTCCTCCTTAGCTCTGGGAACGGTTCAATTCGGTTTGCAGTATGGTATTGCAAACAAAGCCGGACAAATTCAGTTTAATGAAGCTTCCGATATATTAGATGAAGCTTGGGTAAACGGCGTTAGAACATTGGACACGGCCGCTGCCTACGGTGAAAGCGAACGAGTCCTCGGCAAAATCGGGGTAGAGGGCTGGAAGATCATCTCAAAGCTTCCTCCGTTACCGACAGACTTACTATGTGTGGAGGAATGGGTCAATCGAACAATAGAAGGTTCACTTTCAAGGTTGAAGGTAGATTCCTTATCTGGTTTGCTTTTGCATAATTCCTCAAACTTGCTCGAGGAGAAAGGATGTGAACTTTACGAATCTCTAATGCGATTAAAAAATCACGGAGTTGTGGAGAAAATCGGGATTTCCATCTATCATCCGGACGACATCGATTCTTATCTATCAAAATACGAACTCGACATCGTTCAGTTACCTTTGAATGTTTTCGATAGGCGATTGATTCGTTCCGGGCAAATCGATAAATTGATGACGAAAAAAATCGAGATTCATGTAAGGTCAGTTTTTCTTCAAGGGCTTTTGTTGATGAATTCTGATACACGCCCTCCGTTTCTAAATCGCTGGTTGTCGCTAATGTCGAAATGGGATCTTTGGATTCTCCAAAATCAAACCACGCGCTTAGAAGCCAGTTTGGGTTTTGTCGGTTCTGTCCTTGGAATTGAAAAGATAATTGTCGGAGTCGATTCAAAGGCGCACTTAATTGAAATTTTGGAGAGTTGTCGCGGTAATCGGTTTTTGAAGATACCGGAAGATATTTCCTCGGAAGACAAGGATTTGATTCTTCCTTACAATTGGAAATTATAAGTTAACTATCGTTACGTTTTATTCTATCTTGCTTCTAAGTATACATGAATAAGATTAAAATATTAGGTATTTTGCAAGCGCGAACTTCATCAACGCGTCTTCCACAGAAGGTTTTAAAGAAAATTTTGGGCAGACCGATGCTGGAACTACAGTTGGAAAGAGAGGCGCGAAGTAAGAAGATAGACAAGCTTATCGTTGCGACCAGTGAAAACGATTCCGACGACGAACTTGCGTCGCTTTGTCTAAGACTGGATGTTCCTTGTTATCGTGGAAGTTTGAGCGATGTATTGGATCGATTTTACAAGGCGGCAAAAGATTACGAACCGGAATGGATCGTAAGATTAACCGGTGATTGTCCGTTAGTGGATTCCGAGCTTCTTGATGCGGTCATCGAGTTTGCGATTTCGAACGATTTCGATTATGCAACGAACGCGATAGAGGCAACCTTTCCGGATGGGCTGGATGTGGAAGTTTTTAAATTTTCCGCTTTAGTGGAAGCGTGGAAGAATGCGACCTTGCCATCGCAGAGGGAGCACGTAACTCCTTACATCAACAGACAACCTGCGAAATTTAAGATCGGACATTATCAGTCTGAAGTGAATTTATCTTATTTACGGTGGACCGTAGACGAACCGGAAGATTTTGAATTGGTTGAGAATATCTACAACCATCTTTATCCAAGAAATCCGGAGTTTACGACAAAAGATATCATCGATTATTTAGAATCGAATCCTCAATGGAAAACACACAATTTAAAGCATGAACGCAATGAAGGATATAGGAAATCTTTGATGGAAGACAAAAAGCAGAACTTTCGAAATAGAATAAAAAAATCTTTAAATACTCAAGAGTTAGCTAGTAAGAGAATCCCCGGAATGGTTCAGCTTCTTTCTAAAAGACCGGATTTATATTCGTACGGCGTTTGGCCCGGCTATTACAAAAAGGCAAAGGGTGTTGAAATTTGGGACTTGGATGACAATCGATATATAGACATGAGTATCGGCGGAATCGGTGCTAATGTATTAGGTTATGCGGATCCCGATGTAGACGCGGCCGTTCTGGAGGCCATTCAAAACGGAAGCAGTTCCTCTCTCAACTGCGCAGAGGAATTACTTTTAGCGGATCTGTTGTGTGAAATTCATCCCTGGGCGGAAAAAGTCAGATTCGGAAAGTCCGGAGGAGAATCGATGGCGATCGCCGTTCGAATCGCGAGGGCCTATACGAAGAAGGATAAGATTGCTTTTTGCGGTTATCATGGATGGCATGATTGGTATTTAGCTGCAAACTTAGGCACAGAGAACGCATTAGGTGAACACTTAATACCAGGACTTTTGCCAAATGGAGTTCCTAAAGCCTTAAAGGGAACTTCTTTTCCTTTTCGATACAATCAACTTTCTGACTTGGAGGAGATCGTGGCAAGGGAAGGAAAGGATCTCGCCGCTATAGTAATGGAACCTATAAGAGGTACTTCGCCTACGAAAGAATTCATCGATGGGGTTCATGAAATTTCAAAGAGGACAGGAGCAGTCCTAATTATCGACGAGATTTCTTCCGGATTTCGGATCAATTCCGGAGGGGCTCATCTTGTCCTGGGAATCAATCCTGATATCGCCGTATTTTCGAAATCATTAGGGAACGGCTATCCTATTGCCGCCATTGTTGGAAAAGGGGATATTATGGATTCGGCACAAACAACTTTCATTTCCAGTACATTTTGGACTGAACGGATCGGATCCACCGCCGCGATTGCTACGATCCAAAAACATAGGAGCCTGAACGTTGGGGTGCACCTAAAACATATCGGGGACAGCGTTCAAAAGGGATGGAAAGAATTATTAAAAAAACATAATATTCCCGGTGGCGCTGGCGGCTTGACCCCGATAGGATATTTAACTTTTGATCATACGGATGCGCTTGTTTGGAAGGCTTATTATATTCAGGAAATGATTGCAAAGGGTTTCCTGGCCACCACGGGCTTTTATTCGATGTATGCTCATTCTGATGAACACGTTCGAGCTTATTTAACTGCGGCGGATGAAGTTTTGATGGGTCTCGCAGAATTAATCCAGAAAGGACTCGTCCGAGACAACTTAATTGGAAGTCCTGCGGTAAGTAGTTTTGCCAGAATCAACTAAATAGGAAACTAATCTTAATATGAATTTAGAAGAAGAATCAAAAATTTGCCCTGGATGTTTGAGTTCTGATATTCAATTTAATTATTTTGTGTCATCAGACGGGTTTTTAAGCGTTTCTGGATTTAATCATTCCAGATGCAATAAGTGCCATTCTGTTTTTTTGAATCCACGACCTACAAAAGAGTCGTTGGTTTCTTTTTATAAATCAACTGAGATGGAAGAAACCGTTGAAGCCGAAATTGCAAGAAATTCTGCTGAAAGAATATTGAATGAAGATAAGAAATCTTATTTTATACAAAATCGGATACTGCCCCTTCAAAAATTTCTAAAACCAAATGCAAAGATATTCGATATTGGATGCGGCGTTGGAGCTTTTGTTCGTGCGATGAAAAACGAGGGATATTCTGCACAAGGATGCGATTTATCTAACGTCTCCCTAAGTGTAGGGAAGTCGCTTTTAGGCTTGGTAGACTCCGATATTTTCTATGGAGATTATGATTCCATTCCGGAAGCCAACTACGACTTAATCACGTTGTGGACTGTAGTGGAGCATTTGCTCAATCCGGAGGAAACACTCTCGTTTATCAAAAGTCGTCTTCGTTCTGGTTATCTATTACTTGAATTTCCTACTGCCGATAGCCTGATGATGGAACTCTATGGAAAAGATTACTTTTGGGTAATGCCTCCCTATCATATTAATCTATTTACATTAGCTGGCCTAAAAAACCTGCTTTCCCGAGTTGGTTTTGAAATTCTTTACGTTCACGGAATGCCCTCGAATTGGAATTTTTTTGAATCCATCGCCAAGTCAACATCGATGTCAGATAAATTAAAAGAAAAGATAAAAAGCCAATGTCCGGAATTTATTTTTGAAATTGATCGAAACATGGATAAATATGCGGCAACCCTCGGCAAAGAGTCGGTCAAATATGTAATTTGCAGGATCAGGGATTGACTATCATTTATTTTCCTAAGTCATCCAAAATCGGCGATAAACATGAAAAAAAATCCATTTATATCATGTAAAGATCAATGATAGGTTTGCGATCAGTAACTGCGGAAGACGAAGATCTTCTTTTGGAATGGGCAAATGATCCAGCCGTACGGCAAATGGCTTTTGATCCAACTATGATTTCCGCCGAGGGTCATAAAGAATGGTTTCATTCAAAACTGAAAGACCCTAATACAAAAATGTACATATTAGAAGAAAATAATGTACCGATTGGGCAGATTCGTTTCGATCTCAATGAAAAAGACGGAAGTTATTATATAGATTACTCGATTGATCGAAATTTTCGGGGAAAAGGGTACGGAAATTCCATAGTAATCCAGGGTTTGGAATTTCACCGTAATCTAAATGTGATCGGAAGCAATTACAAGGCCTTGGTGAAAGAAAGTAATGCGGCTTCCGTTCAATGTTTTATAAAGTCCGGTTTTCGACAAATTTCCAAATCACCGGAATGTATCGTTTTTGTAAAAGATTAAGGTATTAGGCGATCTAAAAAAAGGAGCTGAATTTTCTTAAATTCACATATGATTCAAAAAACAATTCTAACGATTGCAGCTCATCCTGACGATGAGATTTTGGGCTGTGGCGCAACGATGGCCCGTTTGGCTGCGGAAGGGTGCGAGATTCACATCCTAATTTTAGCTGAAGGGCTAACTAGCCGTCAGGATACTCGGGATCGGAAATCAAAGCTCAAGGAACTGAGCGAACTCTCACAAACGGCTTCTTTAGCCGGTAAAGAAGTAGGGGCAAAAACTATCGAAGTTCTTGATTTTCCGGATAATCGAATGGACTCTGTCGATCGATTGGATATTATTAAAGTGATCGAAAAGAAAATTGAGAAAATCAAACCTCAGGTTGTTTTTACTCACAATAAAAGTGATCTTAACATTGATCACAGGATCGTCTGCGATTCCGTTATTACCGCTTGTAGACCGTTTCCGGAACAGACCGTAAAAGAGATATATTTCTTCGAGGTTCCTTCCAGTACAGAGTGGCAAATTGGAAATCAAGCTGAAGCGGCGTTTGTACCAAATTACTTTGTCTCTATCGAAGACGAATATCTTCAAAAAAAGATGAATGCCCTAAAAATTTACAGCTCTGAAATGCGAACCTTTCCGCATTCGAGATCGATCGAAGCAGTAGCGGCACTTGCGGTTTGGAGGGGGGCGTCTATTGGATTTAAAGCAGCTGAAGCCTTTTCAATTGGTAGAATTTTTGTTTAATGAATAAGGAAATAAAATGAAAGAGATTACAATTGGAGACCGAAAGATTGGTGGTGATAAAACTTTCATTATAGCTGAAGTAGGTTCAAATCATTGTCAGGATATTAATCTCGCATTCGAAACCATCGATGCTGCGGTTGCGGCGGGAGCGGATGCGGTTAAGTTTCAATCGCTAAATGTAGATCAGCTTTACTTAAATCCTTCGCAAGAAATTATCGATTTACATAAGAAGATCGACTTTCCTGAAGAATGGCATCTGATTTTAAAACAGTATTGCGAAGAAAAAGGAATTCTCTTTTTCTCCTCCCCAACGTATTTGTCAGTAGTGGATCTTATGGAGGAAATTAGCGTTTCTTTGTATAAGCTGGCTTCCGCACAAGTCGGCACATTCCCTCAAATTATCGAGAAGGTCGCAAAAACGGGTAAACCGGTGATTTTGTCTACTGGTTTAGTCGATTACGGACAAGTTCAAAAAGTCGTTCAAATTTTTAAGAATGCAGGAAATGAAAAATACATAATTCTTCATTGTAATAGTCTTTATCCAGCCCCCTACAATAAAGTTAATTTAAGACTTATGAACGTTTATTCGGAGATGTTCGATTGTATTTCAGGTTTCTCCGATCATACCTTAGGGAATCACATTTGCGTTGCTGCGGTGGCTCTCGGTGCGAAAGTTATCGAAAAGCATATCACTCTGAGAAGAGATCTCCCGAGTCCCGACGCTCCTCTTGCGATCGAACCCCACGAATTTTCAGATCTGGTCAAATCAATTCGAGAAGTTGAAGAATCCCTTCAGTTTTCGCCAAGGCTTTCTCTAGAGAAAGATGAATTCAAATTCAAGAATAGAATACTCTACAAACCAATACTAAAGGTTTCAAAGCTTAAGGGAAGTTTTGTCGACGTCGAAGACTTTGAATTTAAGAGAACGGCCTTAGGCGAGATGGATGCAAATAAATTATTTGCAGAAACATTACCTCAGCGATTGACTCGAGATTTCGCAAAGGGTGACTTTTTCCAGTAGGAAATCGAACGCGTAACAAATATATTCTTTTCACGACAGTATAAAACTTATGAAACCGTCTGCATCGATTGAGCTTGATAAAAAAGCTAATTTACTTCGTAAATCCGGAAGAGATATTATCTCTTTAGGAATAGGAGATCCGCATTTTCCGCCACCAAAGCTGATCTTGGATTCTTTGCATCATTTACCCGATCAGCATTCTCATTATTCTGATTCTTTCGGTCTTGAAGCACTAAGAACAAAGATTGCGACGAACTATGAAGGATTTGGTAAGGAAAATATCTTAATTACTCCGGGTGTTAAGCAAGGCCTATATTATTTATTAGAAATTCTAAAACCAAGGAGGCTCTGTATTTTAGAGCCAGCTTGGCTTGGTTACGCTGGACTGGCCGACTATTTAAAAATCCCTTTTTTTCCAATTAACCTACGTAGAGAAGGCTGGTTAGAGGATCTAAAGAGGGAGAATTTCGACTGTTTGATTCTTTGTTCTCCTAATAACCCGGACGGAAGAATTTTTTCAAAAGAGGAAATGTCGGAATTAATTCACATTGTAGAATCGAAAAATGCCTTTCTGATTGCAGATGAGATTTATTTACATTTTTCATATATGAAATCACTCAGTTTTTCAAACTATGCGAAGAAAAAGGAATCGAAGATTTTCATTCTGAACGGTTTCTCGAAAAGTTACGCCGTAACCGGTTATCGAGTCGGCTATATCGTGAGCGCGGACACGGATAAGCTTAGGCTCGCAGAATTGTCGCAGCAAAATCTAGCTACTTGTACTTCCACACTTTCGCAGTATGCTCTTCTGAACTTCGATCAATGTGCGGATTCAATACTTGATTATTTTCAGTATTATCTGGAAAATCGAAACTTGGTCGCGAAGGAGCTATATCTAAATGAAGAAGCCCGACCGAATGGGGGCTTTTATTACTTTTTGAACTTAGGTTTATGGGGTGTAGAAGATTCGGAGAAATTTTGTTCCGATATTTTATATTCTCACGGATTGGTTTTAATTCCAGGATCTAGTTACGGTTCGGGTTTTGATTCTTTCGTCCGATTGTCGTTTTGCATTGATAGAAACGTTCTGGTCGATGGATTGTTTCGATTAAAGAATGCGTTAAAAATTGGTGATTCTAAATGAGAAAAAAAATACTTGTTATTAATATTGGATGGGAACAGGAGCCGCTTCTTAACCAACTTCAAAAAATGGATTTCGAAATTTACGGGGTTCATTCGGAGAAAGTAAATTATTCTTTTCTAAAGGGTTTGTTGATTTGTGATCTGCGCGATATCAATCGGATTCTTGAGTTTGCTAAATCGATTAAGCCAGATGCGGTGATTTCCGATCAGTGCGATTATTCTCATTTTGCTCAGGCGATTGTTTCGGAGGCCCTGGGGCTTCCCGGACCAACGCTTAAACAGGCGCAAATTTCCTCGAACAAACTAGCTCAGCGCAATCTAGCGAAATTAAACGGAGTGAAAATTCCAAAATTTGCAAGTGTATCGACGTACGAAGAATTAGAAAATGTTGTTTTAGAAATCGGTTATCCGCTTATCCTCAAGCCGATAGATAATAGAGGTTCAATCGGAGTAAATAAAGTAACGGATACTTCAGTGCTAAAGGAGGCATTTTACAATAGTTTAAGCGAAAGTCATTCAAGAGTGGTGATTGTAGAACAATATATCGAAGGGTTTGAAATCACTATCGACGGTTATTGTATCAATGGAATACCGACTTCAGTTGCTTTGGCCAAAAAGATCCATTTAAACAATGAAGTTCGAGTAGCAATGGAAATCGAATATCCGGGAAGGATTAACGAACAACTTTATTCGAAAGCGATGAGAAATAATGAAACAACCGTAAAAGCATTAGGTTATACTTTTGGGATGACGCACGCAGAATACATCGTTGATTCCAACGAAGATATCTATTTAGTAGAAGCCGCTAATCGGGGAGGGGGAGTTTACACATCTGAGTTAATCGTTCCGAATGTTTCCGGAATCGATCTGGTAGGTTTATATATAAATGACGTCCTAGGAGAAAAATCGAATCAAAATTCAGGTCTTACAATCGAGAGAAATCCGACGATTCTAAAGTTTTTTTCTTTTCCACCGGGAAAACTTACGAAAGTGGAAATACCAGATTCGATTCTGAAAGACAACTCAGTCATAAAATTAAAAATTCTCGTGTCCCAAGAAAAAGAAATTACGGATATTACCTCTGACGCCAATCGTCACGGATTTGTGATTCTTAGCGCAAAAGAAGATTTAAGCAGCAAGGCTGACGCGATCGTAAAAAAAATTAATTTAACTTATCTGGATTAAAGGAGAGGGAATTGGACGAGGTCAGAAAAAAAATCATTTCTTTGATTGAAAAAAATAAAATTTCTACGGTCGAGGTTTCGGATGCTCTTGGTAAAAAAGGAGTTTTACCGGGTTTTAAACCTCTAACGAGAGGCCGACATGTTATCGGGGAGATAGCCTACGTTTTTACATATCACGAGTCAAACTGGCCTTTGCATAAACAAGTTGAAGCAATAGAAGAAGGAAAAGTAGTTTTTGTAGATGCGTTTGATTGCGGAGAGAAGGCTCTATTCGGAGATATTGTAGCAAAATACATCAGTCTATATAAATCGTCCAAAGCCATCATTGCGAACGGATTAGTAAGGGACGCACATACCTTATTAAAAGAAAACTATCCGATCTGGTCCCTTGGGAGCACTCCTTTAGGGTGCGATAACAAAGACGTGCAAGCCAGTCCTGCGGTTCAGAGTGCGGCGGAAGCAAGATCAAAGTTATTGAATCAGAGTCTGCTTATTGCGGACGATTCTGGGGTGGCCATCATAGAGAAAGATGAAATAAACGAAATCACATTTAAAAAATTGGAATTTATTGAACTACAGGAGGATATATGGTACTATTGTATTGATACTTTGAAATGGTCTACTTACAAGACGATTTGTGAAAAAGCGTATCTCAAAGCACCTAATGTTCTTCCCGATGTTTTGAGGGCAAAACTCGCTGAGTTTGATTTATAAAAGGGAATAAGAATGAGCAATTGGTCTGAAGTTACTAAGAACGCGATCTCAAGATACAATAATCGCTATGATAAATTAGGAAAAGATGTTAAGTCGTTAGGTTGGGGTAGCGCAGAGCAGCAACGATACCGTTTTGAGCAGGTTCTGACCGCAACCAATTTTTCGAATAAGAACGTCTTGGACATAGGGTGCGGTTTCTCCGATTTTTTGACGTACGCTATCGAAAGAAAAACCGATCTTGCAAAATACACTGGTTGGGATGTAAATGAAAAGTTTCTCAACGAGAATAAATCTTTAGAAAGCGACACCGTTTCTTTTGCAAATCAAGATATCGCAAACTTAGCGGATCGAAAGATTCCGGATCTTTTGAAAGAAAATCATCAGATCTCGCTAATGTTAGGATTGCTAAATTTCAAATTAGGAGACGGAGAAAAAAACTACGAATATTCTTTTGATATTATTAAGAATGCATTTAAGATTACAACAGAAGTTTTGGTCGTTGATTTTTTAAGCTCTAAGCTCACTCTGGAATATCCGAAAGAAGACTTGGTCTTCTATCACGATCCGTCGGTCGTCCTCGATTTTGCTTTAAATCTTACGCCAAACGTTGTTCTCAAACATGACTATGCCCCGATTCCGCAGAAGGAGTTCATGCTTTTTCTTTATAAATAAATGAATCTATTTGATTTTAATATCCACCTTCCTTACGTAATAGACCCTGACGTAAACGTAGTCATCAACCAAGATCTTAATCTTTCTTCGAAAGAATTGATCGTAGGTTTGGAAAAACACGTCGAGCAGATTCGGAGAGCGAATGGGATCAACGTGTTACTTTTTAATCCGAATCTTCACTTAGAGGATATCGCGGAATTTAGGAAAAAGATAGAAAGCTACTTTTCGAAATATTCTCTTACTTCACTGGTCGATTTTAGAAGAGCAGACATTGAGGAATATATGGAAAAACTGATCGCTTCCGGAAGCAAGGCGATTATGTTTAATTCCTATCTGCAGGAAATTTCCGAATCTGATTTTATCTCCGTACTCAAAGTTTGTGAAATTGCCCAAAAGAGTAATCTTATTATTTGTGTGGATGGAAGTTATGGAACCGCTAGGATGTTTGATTTCGATAATCTTAAATTGGCGTGTTATGTAGCGGACCGAATTCGTAAAACTCCGATCGTTATCGTTCATAGCGGCGGAAAACGAATTCTGGATGCAGCCCTTCTTGCATTATCAAATTCGAATGTTTGGTTGGACACTTCGTTTTCGCTACCGTTTTATATCGGCTCTTCGGTTGAATCGGATTTTGCGTTTGCTTATAAAAAAATAGGATGTGAAAGAATTGTTTTTGGAAGCGATAATCCATATTGCTCGTTCGACACTTCCGTAAAAGTCCATCTTGAATTTTTTGAGAAGCATAGGTTTTCCCAAGGGCAAATCGAAAATATATTGTATAACAATTCGTTAAATCTATTTGACCTTTGATGAAAATTCTTATCCTAACCGAGGCTGGAGAAGGAATCGGTCTAGGGCATATAACCAGAACGAATGCCCTTGGTTCTTACCTTAAGAATCAAGGAGATGAGATTGACATTTGGCTTTCGGTAAAAGGAGATTCGATTCCTTTTTCTGATCAGTATGAAATTTTTGACTGGCTCAATCATCACACGGCTCGGTTTCACGAATTTCAAGAATATGATCTTGTAGTTATGGATTCATATCTGGCGAGTCGAGATTTAATTAAGCTTATCGACGAATCTTCCAGAAAATTGGTAGTTATCGATGATTTTAATAGGTTAGTCTATACAGCCGATTTGATCATAAACCCGAATGTTTTTTTTTCTAAGATTGATTATAGAAATCAGAAATGTAGAGTCTTGGGGGGAAACAATTTTGTGATTCTGCGCAAGTTGTTTCGAGACTACAAAGCGAAGCAGGAAACGAAAACTAAGGAAAAGGGAATCTTAATTTCGATCGGTGGTTCAGACTATAGACAGCTGCTTCCCAAGCTTGCGGGTCTTTTTCTAAAATTCGAAGGCATTACTATCGTATGCCCGGAGTTGGATCCTTTGATTAAACTTGCCGAGCAATTTCCAAAGGTCCGCTTCCTTGGACATTTGAATGAAACAAGAATGTTAACTGAAATTTCGCGAGCGGAAATTGTGATTTCAGGGTGCGGACAATCTTTGAACGAGCTTTATTTTTTGCAAAAAAAGACGATTGGAATCTGTATCGATCACGATCAAGTCCTGAGTCAGGATTATTATTTTGAATCAGGTTTTCTGAAATCGAAATTATCCTGGGATTCGGCAAATCTTTTGGAAAACATAGACGAGATGATTCGAAATTTATTATCGAACCCCTTTCAAATTCCTTTTTCTCCAAAATTAGATCCAGAACAAAGTTTAAAAAACTATTCTGCTGTCTTTCAGTCTTTGTGTGATTCTTCAGCGCGCTTAAGTTAGAACGGTACGTAAATGGCACACCATTTAATAACGACTTCCGATAAAAGAACTTGGCGATCAGATTCGCCGGTAATATTTTTAGGAGAATGGTGCAAACCGTATCATCTTTCCGATTCCTGGTCAAGTTTGGACTATATTGTCGCAAAGCCTTATGGATTAGGTGAAAGAAAAAATGCTAACTATGAATTTTCGAAAAGAGTTCGGGATCAATTACTCGTCGTCTTGCTAACTAAACTAAATTCAATTCACGATGTGAAATACGATATTCGTTCCTGGAAGATTATTCTAGGCCATTGGCTGAATCGATATGTGGACGTGCTAATCAATCGATATAATTCTTTAAAAGAATGTATCGAAAATTACGAAATCGAATCCACGACGATATTACGAAATGATGATTATTCTCTCGCGTCAAAAGATTCGCTTTCCTTTATATGGAGCTGTAACGATCCTGTATGGAATAACGTTCTTTTTGCCAAACTTTTAAGGTTTATCCCTAATCAAAACATTAAGAAGGTTGAATGTTTTTTCGAATTGAATAAAGAAAAAAACGGGGAAAGCAAAGTAAAAAGAACGGCAAAAGCAAAAGTAAAGAAGGTTATTGTTTCAATCTATGAGAAACTCTCTAATTTATTTGTGCGGAGAAATGATTCATTTTTTATTAGCAGTTATTTTCCTCAGTTTATCGAGTCTATCCTTCAAATGCGCCTCTTTCAGTTTCCGAAAATTTGGAGACCTTCCAGCGTAAAAATTCCATCAAAAAATGACTCTTCTCTACGGGCTGTCCTCACCGCTGAAGTATCACAGAGCGAACTGGAAGGTGTTCCTTCTTATTTTCTATCTCTGATTTTCGAGCTCTTACCCATTTGTTTTTTGGAGGGTTTTCGAGAGATTGCCGATCAGGTCAATGGATTGCCTTGGCCATCGAGACCAAAATTTGTTTTTACCAGTAATTGTTTCGATACGGACGAACTTTTTAAACGTTGGATAACTGAAAAAATTAACTCCGGCTCAAAATATTATGTCGGCCAACACGGTAACAATTACGGAACCTATCGATTCAATGATCCCACGGTGGAGGAAGATACAGCCGATAGATTTATTGCCTGGGGAAACTGGGCTAACAAATATAGAGATCACGAAATCGGTTTTGTATTAAAAAAAGGGAAGAGGGATGTTTTTTGCGACTTTTCAGGGGGGCTACTTTTGATCGAACATCCTTTGCCTCACATGATTCTTACCTGGGATATTTACGCAGAGCATGGCGAATACTTCGAGGAGCAAAAACGGTTTGTTTCCTCATTGGATCTTTCTATCAAAAGAAATCTTACGATCCGATTGCACAAAGAATTTGCGCAACGGGATTGGTCAGAAGACGCCAGATGGAGCGATTTTGATTCCGATTTGAAGATAGATCTTGGATTAACGGATAATCAAAAATTAATTCGAAAGTCTAGACTAACCGTTCATAGTTACGATTCAACGGGAATATTGGAAACGCTTTCTCAGAATCTCCCGACGCTTGCTTTCTGGGCTAACGGATATGGACATCTTCGAGATAACGCAATTCCAAACTATCGACAGTTACAGGAAGTCGGAATCTTGCATCTTTCACCGGAATCCTGTGCAAGGCATATTCACTCGATTTGGCATAACGTTTCTGATTGGTGGTATAGCGACAAAGTCCAGAAAACGCGCGATCAGTTTTGTTACGAATATGCTCTGACGACCAAAAGACCTATCAGTCGCTTGAAAGAAATTTTTGAATCTTGACCTCTTTCGGTTTTATCTTAAGAATAGAAAATGAAGCTTGCATACTTTCTCTATTGATCTCCATTTTGACTCTTTGTTCTAATCTACCCGCTCAATCGGCTTTGATATAAGTAACTGGACGTTGCCTTTTGAAATTAGATCGCGAACTTGTTGCCTTCCCCGCTCAGTAAAAGTGTCAATTCAATGCCGATTTTAATTTAAAGAATGGTAACGAGACGTCTTGAAAAAAATATTGTTCTTAATTACGATTGTAGCAATGGAGTAAATGCAGAGAGGATTTTTAACGCCTGCTTTATCCAGAAAAATTAAAAAGGGGTTATATGAATAGGGAATATGCCATATTGGATGTCGGTTGCGGAAATAAAAAAAGGGCCGGAGCAGTCGGAATCGATTTTAACAGTCGGACTCAAGCTGACATTATTCATGACCTGAATTCTTTTCCATACCCTTTTGAAGATTCTCATTTCGATGAAATTTACATAGATAATTGTTTGGAACATTTAGACGACGTCCTGAAAGTGATGGAGGAGATATATAGAATCTGTAAACCGGGAGGTTCAGTGAAAGTAATCGTTCCTTACTTTAGATCTTTATGGGCTTTTACCGATCCTACTCATAAACATTTTTTTGGGGTTAACTCCTTTACTTATTTCGATCCAGAGCACATAGTCTTTAAAAGATACGCCTATACAGATGTGACGTTTAAAACTGAAAAGGTCATTTTCAATGAAACCCTTCAAGATGGTTGGATTAAAAAAGCAATGGTGTCCATTGCCAATCGTTATCCATTTCGGTACGAAAATTATTTAAGTCATTTATATCCATTGGATGATATTACTTTCTATTTGAGAAAAATATAATATTTTCTTTTTTAATGAAAATTTCGATTTGTATTCCGACTTTTAACCGCGCTGAACATTTATCGAATTGCTTAAATTCGATATTGCTAAACCGAGATAGGGAAAATGTCGATTTTGAAATCTGTGTTTCCGATAATAATTCCAATGATCAAACTGAAAGTGTTGTCCAGAATTTCGAAAAGACGCTTCCCATTCGCTACTGGAAAAACGAGTTCAATATGGGAGTCGCCAGAAATGTGCTAAAAGTAGTGGATCTGGCAGAGGGGGATTTTGTATGGCTCATCGGAGATGACGATCTTCTACTCCCGAATGCGGTTAAGAGTATTTCCGATTTAATCTCCAATTGTAAGAACATCGACTATTTTTATATCAACTCGTTTCATTTGACAACGGAGATCGTTCAATCTTTTCCGCAGCCTTTTGATACCGTGAACTTACCGAAAAAAATGGAACGTTTTTCTTCCTGGAAGGCGGACGGAGAATTGAAATTCATTGAGCTAATCGATCCTAAGTTTTCTTTCGATTTTTTAGGCGGAATGTTCTTGTCGGTTTTCAGAAGAAGAAATTGGGTCGAAAAAAGACACGCCGTAAACCAAACACATCTTCTCGACGAAAGACGGTTTTCTTTCTTTGATAATACTTTCGTTCATGTTAAGATTTTCGCTAACGCGTTTTCCAATTCTAAGGCTTTTTTTTATTCTTCTCCCTTGAGCGTATGTTTGAGCGGCGCAAGAGAGTGGGTGCCGATGTATCCTTTAGTTCGAAGTGTGCGATTAGTTGAAGCATTGGATGAATACCGAAAAAATGGCCTATCGTTTCTTCAGTATTTAAAATGCAGAAATTACACACTTAAGTTCTTTATACCCGACTTAATATTTATGATCTTGCATAGAAGAGAATCTGGAATTAGTTATATAAATCCGATTCGGGTGATCCTGAGTAATTGTATTTATCCAAATTTTTATCTGTCTTTTTTTTATTTTTTTATCAGAAAATTAAGCGGTCTTTTTCGCTCTAAATAGACGCTTAACCGAATATTAATAAGGACCGTAGTTGTAAAAAGGAAGTTTGTAGATGAAAAATGACGTTATCGAAATCCATTCATGTGAAGTTTGTTCTAACGATAAACTGGTTTCCGTTCTTGACCTTGGTTTTCATCCTATGTGTGATGATTTGGTTCCAGTGGGAGACGATCGAAAGTGCAAAGAATATCCGATTGAAATTTTATTCTGTGAAGTTTGTTTGACGGCTCACCAGCGTTTTCAGGTTCCAAAACATGATCTATTTCCGAAGTCCTATCATTACAGATCTCGTTTTACGTTAGATGTGCTAAAAGGTATGGAAGGATTGGTCGAATCTTGCGAGGATAAATTTGGAAGTTTAACCGGTAAGAGCGTTTTAGACATAGGTTGTAATGATGGTAGTTTGTTAGATTATTTTCGTAAGAAAGGAGCGACTACGGTCGGAATAGAACCAACGGAGGCTTGTAGCGATGCAAAAGAGAAAGGACACATAACGTTCAATGAATTTTTATCCGAAGCAGTGGCGGAATCAATATCGAATCTTCATGGACAACCAGACTTTATTACGTTTACGAATGTCTTTGCGCATATTGAAAATCTGAATGAAGTGATTCGTGCACTAAAAAAATTGGCTTCGCCGAAGACAGTGATCGTAATCGAAAATCATTATTTGGGATCCGTGTTGGATGGAAATCAGTTCGATACATTCTATCATGAGCATCCTAGAACTTATAGCTATACATCCTTTACTTATATGGCCGAATCTCTTGGTGGATCCCTTTTAGGTGTGGAATTTCCGTCCCGATACGGTGGAAATATTCGGATTTTTATCGGTTTCTCCACTAAAGCTTCTGCCGTTGATCCATCTTTCGATCGGGAGGCGTTGGTTGCTCGTGAGAAAAAATTTATGAATAACTTCAGTTCCCTTAGAGAAAAGATTAATCTCTGGCTTGTATCGAAGAAAGGTATAGTCAATTCACTCTTTAAGCAATACGGTAAATTAAGAGCGAAAGCTTTTCCAGGACGGGCCGCAATTTTGGTCAAGCTTCTTGGACTTGATGAAAATCTAATTTCGGCAGTCTACGAAAAACCGGGCTCGTTAAAAATTGGTCATTTTCTACCGGGGACACGTATACCGATCCATTCGGACGATGAACTCATTGCCTTTTCAGACAAAACATTACCGATATTGAATTTAGCCTGGCATATTCCGAACGAGATACGCGCGTACTTAACGCAGAATGGATATACGGGACAGATCATTGATATCCTAGACGAACGGGATTTTATTTCGACTAAGTGAGTTTGGATGGAAATCGTAAATCGTAGCCGTGGTAAAACTTCTGCGAACTTCGAACCTTTTCCTGAAAAGGTCTCTTTGATCGGGGGAGGACGTTGGGCCCGGGTATTGGCGGAAGTTCTTATCGCTCAGGTTTCCCCCTCGGTCGAAATAACGATTCACTCGATCCATAACGCGAGAAGCCTTTCCTCTTGGGTGTCCAAAATGGATATCGGAAATAGAATCCAAGTAGAATCGAATTGGCCAAGACTGCGGAAAGGGGCTTCCACTGTCGTTATCGTAGTGAATGCGGCTCGAGACCATGCAGAGGCGATTCGATATGCGTTGTCGGCAGAAGTTCCTGTTCTTGTTGAAAAACCATTGACTCTTTCTTTCGAGTCTTCTCGGGAATTAATAAACACTGCGCAAATTCAAGGGACTCCTTTTGCCGCTTCCCATGTTTTTTTATTCGCGCGGTATATTGAAAATTTTGCAAAGCTTGTGAAAGAGGACGGAGAAATATCCTCCTTGGAATTACATTGGATCGATCCGCGATCGGAAGTTCGGTATGGCGAGTTAAAAAAATACGATCCATTTTTACCCATTTATGCTGATGTGTTGCCCCATGTGTTTTCGATTCTAGATTTTATACTTCCTGATCGAAAGACAGAGTGTAAGAATTTGGATCTCTCTAGAGGCGGGGCAACATTAGAACTTGAAATTCTTTTTGGCGATGTTCCTTGTAAGATTCATTTGGAGAGAAACGGTGAATCCCGTACTCGAAGTATCCAGGTAAAAACGAAAACCAATGTTATTCGGCTGGATTTTTCAAGGGAGCCTGGGATTATATCTACAGGAACTAATGAAATCTCGGGAGACACCGAATGGGAAGTCGGGAAAAAACCAGTTGCTTCTATGTTAGCTTCGTTTCTTCGCTGGGCAGCCGGTGGTGAATACGATCACCGACTTAGCGTAGAATTGGGACTTAGGATCAATTGGATGATAGACCAGGTTTCCGTATTCTATAATGCTGCAATGAGGAGTTGGTTGAAAACTAAACTTCTCGAATCTTCTTATTCGATCGATAACGATATCCTTTATACGTTAGCCGAAATTCTCCATTTAGAGAAGTCTGATCCGTCCGAAATTTGGGTTAAAAGAATATTAGAACAACTAAGGAAACGTTTATTCGAAGAGAATGATGTTTCCTTTTCGGAAATGCTGGAGACTATAAGAGTATATCATAGCGAAAAAGAAAATTAGCAATTAAACATTCATCATAAACTAAAAATAAATTAAATTTTTAAAAAGAGACAATCGAAAAGTTAAAAACAATACTTAGCAAATTCATTGGACATCTTTTTTTAATAATAGGAGCTTTTTTGAAAGTAGTAATTCTTGCAGGCGGATTCGGAACTCGAATTAGGGATGTGGCGGACGATATTCCGAAGCCAATGATTCCGATCGGACCTTATCCCATTTTATGGCATATAATGAAAATCTATTCCAATTTTGGGCATAAGGATTTTCTAATTTGCTTAGGTTACAAAGGCCAAGTAATCAAAGATTTTTTTCTTAACTACGAAGCGTATACCCGCGATTTTACGATTACGTTTGGAGAAAATGGGGGAATCAGTTACCACAGTAAACATGATGAATTTGATTGGAAAGTGACTTTGATCGATACCGGTCTGAATTCCATGACGGGTGCCAGAATTGCGAAAATGAAAAAGTATGTTGAAAACGAAGATTTTTTATTAACATACGGTGACGGCGTGAGTGATGTGAACATCAATGAATCGATCGAGTATCACAAAAGACATGGGAAAGTATTGACTGTGACCGGAGTTCGACCCCCCGGAAGATTTGGTGAAATGGTTAGCCTAAATGACGGTAAGGTTATGGAGTTTAATGAAAAACCGCAGGCGACAGCCGGAAGGATTTCAGGCGGTTTTTTCGTAGCGAATCACCGGATATTTGACTATTTGAATAACGATTCCACTCTAGTCTTTGAACAGGAACCGATGAGAAAATTGGTTTCAGAAGGCCAATTGATGATGTATGAGCACGACGGTTTTTGGCAGCCTATGGATACAAGTCGCGAATTTGAATTGCTGAATAAACTTTATAGCCAAGGGAAAGCACCATGGATTCGTTGATTCGGTTTTTTAAAGGGAAAAGAATTCTGATAACTGGTCATACCGGATTTAAAGGATCTTGGTTGACCTTTATTCTAAAGCAGGCTGGAGCTGACGTCGCAGGTTATGCACTGCCGCCGATAACGGAAGTAAGTCACTTTGATTTACTCGGACTAAAAAAGGAAATTCTTCATACGGAAGGGGATATTCGCGATTTTAGCAAACTAAACGATCTGTTTCAATCATTTAAACCGGAAATCGTGTTTCACTTGGCGGCACAAGCCTTAGTCAGAGAATCTTACTCGGATCCTCGAACTACGTTTGAAACGAACGTAATGGGTTCAGTAAATCTACTCCAAGCAGTGCATCTTTCGGATTCTATCAAGACTCTGGTCTATATAACATCCGATAAATGTTATGAAAACGTAGAATGGGTGTGGGGATACCGGGAAATAGACCAGCTCGGAGGTCACGATCCTTATAGCGCGTCAAAAGCGAGCGCCGAGCTCGTGTTTTCTTCCTATCTACGATCCTTCTTCCTAAAGAAAAAGGATTTCGGAGCAGCATCTGCAAGGGCTGGTAACGTGATTGGCGGCGGTGATTGGTCGGTCGATAGAATTATCCCGGATTGTATTAGGGCGGTTACGACTAACGGAAAGATAATATTAAGAAATCCGAATGCGACTAGGCCTTGGCAACACGTATTGGAACCTCTTTCAGGATATCTAACGCTGGCAAAGAATCTATCGGAAGATCCTAAAAAATTCAGTTCCGCTTGGAATTTCGGTCCTTCGACTCAGAAGGTAAGAACCGTATATGAAGTGTCGCGGTCCATAATCGATTCGTTGGGTAAGGGCGAGATTATCATAGATCAATCGCACGATAAGGTTCATGAGGCGCATTTATTGCAGCTTAACTGCGATAAGGCGCATCAATATCTAAATTGGTATCCAAGATGGAGCGTCGATCAAACGCTTGAAGCTACCGCGTCCTGGTATAAACACTATATGGAAGGCGGGGATATACGGGAAAAAACTAAGGAACAAATAGAAAAGTATTTTAGCAATGATTGAAGGCGTAATAGTAACACCATTAAAACAGTTTTTCGACGAGCGGGGGAAAGTAATGCATATGCTTCGCTCCGACTCACCTGTCTTTTCAACTTTTGGCGAAATTTACTTTTCGTCCACGAATCCGGGAGCGATTAAAGCCTGGCACTTACACAATCGAATGACCCTGAATTATGCGGTAATATTTGGGGAAATTAAGTTCGTGTTATATGACGATCGTCCCAATAGCACGACGAAAGGAAACATTATGGAATTTTTCCTTTCCCCTGAAAATTATTGTTTGGTTACCGTTCCCCCGCTTATTTGGAACGGTTTTAAAGGACTCGGCAATAAAAGCGCTATCGTTGCGAATTGCGCGACGCTCCCTCATGATCCAGATGAAATAGTCCGGAAACCGGCGAATGATAAAAGTATTCCGTACGATTGGAATATTCAACACAAATAATATACTCTGCCAATGAATATCTTAATTACCGGGGCTTTCGGATATCTGGGGGGACGATTAGTAGAATATTTTAACAAACGTTTGCCTCAAGTGAGATTGCGATTGGGGACCACCAAAAATCAAAATCCACATAAGGTAAAAGAGAACGAAATTTTTCAATGTGATTGGTCGGTTGAAAAGAATCTCGAAGAAGCTTGTGATGGAATCGATGTAATTATCCATACCGCAGGGATGAATGCGCAAGATTGTTCCTCCGACCCGGCCGGTGCATTTGAAGTAAATACAGTAAATACCGGAAAGTTATTGAAGGCTGCGACCCAAAAAAAAGTAAGAAAGTTTATTTATATATCCACCGCTCACATATATTCAAATAACTTAGTGAATAGAATCTTGGAATCCACGCCAGCGACTAATACTCATCCTTATGCGTCCAGTCATAAAGCTGGAGAGGATCTGGCGATGCATTATGATTCCTTAAATAAACTTGAGAGTGTTGTTTTTCGATTATCAAATTCTTACGGACCACCTGTCGACGAAAAGGCAAATTGTTGGAGTCTTCTTATTCCGGATCTATGTAAACAAGCGGTTCTCGATAATAAAATTGTTTTAAGAACGACGGGCCTACAAAGAAGAAATTTCATATCGCTTACTGATGCGTGCGGTGCCGTTGAATTTATTTGTAAATCCATGAGCAATATAAGGGGCGTTTTTAACTTGGGTGGGATTTGGAATCCGACGGTTTGGGAAGTCGCCGTACTGGTGCAAGATAGATGTGAAGCCTTATTGGGAAAACGACCGGAACTTCAAAGAGTAGAACCCGGTCCTTCAGAAGAAACAATGAGTCTAATTTACGATATTTCTAAACTTTCGGATTTAGGCTTTTCGCCGACGACAAACAACGTAATCGAGATCGATAATCTTATTAGATTTTGTAAAGAAAAATTTCATCAGCCATGAATACGCGCCTTGTGTCGGTTATTATCCCTACTTATAATCGTGCGATCGATTTGGAGAGAGCCGTAACTTCTGTTATAAATCAATCATACCCCCATTGGGAAATCATTGTCGTTGACAACACCTCGACGGATAACACTGAACAGGTCATAGGATCCTTTCAGAATTCGAAAATTAAATTCTTAAAAGTAAACAACGAAGGAATCATAGCTCGATCAAGAAATTTAGGGTTAAAGAATGCGAAAGGCGAGTTTGTCGCATTCCTAGATTCGGATGATTGGTGGAAACCTCTGAAATTAGAATTCTCGATACAAAGTTTGAATGCTGGGGCCGACATTGTTTATCACGATCTCTATCTGGTAAAAAGCCAGAGTCAAAAATTTCATCTAAAAAAGGCAAAAACAAGAAAGTTAACGTACCCAGTCTTTGACGACCTTTTAAAAAACGGAAACGGGCTTGTGAATTCTAGCGTAGTCTTTCGAGCTTCTTTGATTCGAGAGATAGGATTGTTAAACGAAGAAAAAGAATTTATAGCTTGGGAAGATTACGATTTTTGGTTGAGAATCGCGAAAAGAAAAAAAGTATTTAGGAAAATTGAACGGACGTTAGGTTATTACTGGATCGGGGGCGGAAATATCTCGACGGAAAACCGAACTTTGGATATCTTAAATTCCTTTGTAAGAAATTACGGCGAATATTTAAATGTAAAGTCGTTACCGTGGTGGATTCGATATACCCGCGGAAAAATATATTATAATCACAAAGACTACGTGAGAGCGATAGGGGAATTTTCGAATTTGAAACCGAACATTTTTGAATTTTGGTTTAAATCGACTCTGCTGTTGATTCTCTCGAAATTATTCGATAAAAAGTCCGGTAGTTCGAAGACGTGATCTTAGCAATCGATGCATCCAATATAAAAGGAGGGGGCGGTGTTACCCATCTAAAAGAACTTTTAGAGAATGCAAGTCCTGAAAAATACGGAGTTACAAAAGTGGTTCTATGGTCCGTAGAAAGGACACTCTCTCAAATCGAAAACCGTCCTTGGCTTACGAAGAAGAGTTGTTCCGAACTTACCGGTAATCGGATTTTACGTTGGTATTGGCAAAAATTTAAATTATCGAAATTGGCGAGAGAAAATAAATGTGATCTGCTTTTTATTCCCGGCGGTTCCTTTTCCGGTAATTTTAGACCTTTCGTGACGATGAGTCAGAATCTTCTTCCTTTTGAGTGGAGCGAATTAAGAAGATACGGCTTTTCTATGTTTACGTTCCGATTGATTCTTCTCTACCTTTTTCAGGGAATGACGTTTCGTAGATCTCAGGGGATTATTTTTCTCACAGAATACGCGAAAAATATAATATTCAAGAAATTGAGTATTAGGAATAAAGAATTCGTTATAATACCGCACGGAATTAGTAAAAGATTTTTTCATGCGCCAAAAAAACAGACCGAGCTTCTGAATCAAAAAAATGAAAGTCCCATTGAGTTGCTTTATGTTTCGTTCATCGGCGCCTATAAACATCAGTGGAACGTCGTTGAAGCGGTCGCAAAATTAAACAAAAAAGGGATTCGAATCCACTTGAGTTTAGTGGGGGCTCACAGCGAAAAATCTTCAACTCGGAGATTGCGCTTGAAAATGAGAGAATTTGATTCCTTGGACGGAATCGTTTCGTTGTATCCGGATGTTTCGTATGAAAGAGTTGCGCAATTTTATAAAGATGCGGATCTATTTTTGTTCGCTTCTACTTGCGAAAATTTACCGAACATTCTAATCGAAGCTATGGCAAGTGGACTTCCGATTTTATCCTCGCATTTCGGTCCGATGCCGGAAGTTTTGGAAGACGCGGGGCTTTACATAAATCCTCTTTCCGTGACGGATATTTCAGATCAATTAGAAACGTTGATCTTTTCCGAACGCTTAAGATCGGAACTGGCTACAAAAGCATTTGAAAAGGCCAAGTCATATTCTTGGGTAAAAAATGCGGATATGACGTTCGATTTTTTTCAAAGAGTAACATCGAGTTTTAAAAAGCTTTGAACAAGTATTGCGTTTAGAGTCGAAAGCTAAGGGCAGAATGATTTTAGAGTGGGAAATTTAAATGACCTTTAAAGAAAATATTACTTTCTTTGACGCTAATGGTCGGGTTCTCATTCGGCTATTTCAAACAGAAAGGTTTTTAGAAAAGACGTCTATGTTTAATCAAGAAAGAATTAGAGAATAATAAAGTGAATTCATTGTTCAAAATACTAGTGTTAGGCGTATCGGGTATGTTGGGAAGTGCCGTCTTTAGGGGGCTCTCCGAAAATTCCTCATTTTACGTTGTAGGAACAAATCGAAGTCGAGAGAATCTTCGCTTTTTTACAAAAGGTGAACAAGAAAGAATCCAATCCGGCTTTGATGTTCTAAATAACGACGACCTTTTGGAATTATTCTTAAAAGTAAAACCGGATTTAGTGATCAATTGTGTCGGGATCATTAAACAGCAGAAAGCGGCAAAGGATCCGTTAGTTGTTCTTCCTATCAATTCTTTACTTCCGCATAGACTTTCCAATCTTTGCAAATTGGTCGGCGCGAGACTCGTATTAGTCAGTACCGATTGCGTTTTTAACGGAAAGAAAGGAAACTATTTGGAGGGCGACCTTCCCGATGCCGAAGATCTTTATGGAAAGTCGAAAGAGATCGGCGAGGTTTTAGATGAAAATCACGTTTTGACGATTCGAACCTCAATAATAGGTCATGAGCTCGATTCCAGTTATTCGTTAGTGAATTGGTTTTTATCCCAAGAGGTCCGTGTTAAGGGATTTAAGAAAGCTTTTTTTTCCGGACTTCCCACCTGTGAAATGGCTGAAATATTTCAAAATTATATAATTCCAAACGCAAAACTCAGCGGTCTTTATCACGTCTCTTCCGAACGAATTTCAAAATTTGATCTATTGAATTTGATTGCAAGAATTTACGATAAGAAAATTCAAATTGATGGAAGCGATGATGTCGTGATCGATCGTTCCTTGGATTCTGCAAAATTTAGAAATGCAACGTTCTATTCTCCGAAGCCGTGGCCCGATCTAATTCTCACGATGAAAAAAAACAAAGAAAGATATTTGGATATTAGCAATGTTTGATAATAAAGTATTGATGATCACCGGGGGGACCGGTTCTTTCGGTAACACCGTTTTAAAGCGCTTTTTAGGAACTAACGTTCGAGAAATTCGTATCTTTAGCCGAGATGAGAAAAAACAAGAAGATATGCGGATCTCGTTGTCCAACGAGAAAGTGAAGTTCTATATTGGCGACGTTAGAGACTATGATAGCATTTCTCAGGCAACGATCGGCGTGGATTATATTTTTCATGCTGCAGCTCTAAAACAGGTTCCATCCTGCGAATTTTATCCAATGGAAGCTATCAAAACTAACGTAATTGGAACTGAAAATGTCCTTACAGCGGCGATCGCAAATAAGGTTCAGAAAGTGGTATTGTTGAGTACGGACAAGGCGGTTTATCCGATCAATGCCATGGGAATCTCGAAAGCGATGGCTGAAAAACTCTTAGTCGCAAGATCAAGGTCAGTGAAAGATGATGGAACCGTTCTTTGTGCTACTCGCTACGGAAATGTGATGGCGTCGAGAGGATCGGTAATTCCTCTTTTTGTAGAACAGATAAAGAAAGGAATCGCTCTTACCGTAACGGATCCTAACATGACTCGTTTTCTGATGTCCCTCGATGATTCAGTTGATTTAGTGCTTCACGCATTCAACTACGGACAACAAGGCGATATTTTTATTCAAAAATCTCCGGCTTCCACAGTAGAAGAATTGGCAATAGCTTTATTAGAAATATTTAATAGAGAAAATTCTATTTCCGTGATTGGAACAAGACACGGAGAAAAACTCTACGAATCCTTGGTTTCGAGAGAGGAAATGGCGAAGGCTGAAGATATGGGACGTTACTATAGAATTCCCGCTGATAACCGCGATTTGAATTACAATAAATATTTCATCGAAGGTGAGCAGAAAGTCTCCGATTTTGACGACTATACTTCGCACAACACTAAAAGATTAAATATCTCTGAAATCAAAGAGTTGCTTTTGAAATTGGATTTTATCCAAGAGAATCTAAATGCTTAAAGTGATGACCATTGTGGGTACTCGGCCTGAGTTAATCAAGATGAGTCGAGTCATAGCAGAACTTGATCGAAGTTTTCGACACATCTTAGTACATTCGGGTCAGAATTATGATTACGAATTGAATCAGATTTTTTTTGAAGACTTGGAGATTCGAAAACCAGATTATTTTCTGAACGTCGCAGGAGAAACAGCGACAGCGACGATTGCTCAGGTTTTGATAAAAGCGGACGAAGTTTTTGAAGTCGAAAAACCTGACGCTCTTTTATTATACGGCGATACAAACACATGCCTTTCCGTCATTTCGGCAAAGAGAAGAAAGATACCTGTGTTCCATATGGAGGCGGGAAACCGTTGTTTTGATCAAAGAGTTCCGGAAGAATTGAATCGTAAAGTGGTGGATCATCTAAGCGATATCAATCTGGTTCTTACGGAGCACGCGAGACGTTATCTGTTGGCGGAAGGGATTCGGCCTGAAACGATTATTAAAACCGGCTCTCATATGGACGAGGTATTGGAATACTATCGAAAAAAAATCGATAAGTCTACGATTTTAAAAAAATTGGAATTAGAGAATCAGAAGTATTTTATTGTAAGTTCTCACAGAGAAGAGAATGTAGACACTGCTGAAAATTTGCAAAATCTATTAGAGTCTTTGAATGCGATTTGCGAAAAATATGAACTCCCAGTTATCGTTTCAACGCACCCGAGAACTAGGAAAAGATTGGAAAATTTCAAAGATCTAAAAATGAATTCTTTAATCACTTTTTTAAAACCATTCGGATTTTTAGACTACATACGTTTGCAAATGTCTGCGTTCTGTATTCTTTCCGATAGCGGTACTATAACAGAAGAAGCTTCCTTGCTCGATCTTCCTGCCATTATGATTCGCAATGCTCACGAACGACCCGAAGGAATGGATGTAGGAACTTTGATCATGAGCGGACTTAGGAAAGAAAGAATTTTAGACTCCGTCCGAATAGTTACCGAGCAGCGTAAAATGGGAAAGGGTAAAAGGAGAGTCGTCGAGGATTATCCTGCGGGTGAAATTTCAAAAAAAATCGTGAGTATCGTTCAGAGTTACACCGACTATGTAAACCGTACGGTCTGGGGTAAAAATTAATCGATCCAAATGGCAATTTGTATCGTAGTTGACGACTATCTTCCGGAAAGTACGAAAGTTGCCGCGAAGATGATGCATGAGCTTGCGCTCGGGTTTTGCAAGAAAGGGCACAAAGTAACTGTAATTACTCCGGGACCGAATCTAAAGAAAGACTACGCAGTAACGACTTTGGACGGAATTCGAATTCTAAAATTTCCGTCCGGAAAGATAAAGAACGTTTCAAAAATCAAAAGAGCGATCAACGAAACTCTACTCTCCTACCGCGCTTGGAAATATTTGCGTAAAGAATTTTTCGAAAATAAGAACGATCTCATACTCTATTATTCACCAAGTATCTTCTGGGGTCCTCTAATTAAAAGGCTGAAGAAAATATGGCAGGCTCCGAGTTATCTGATTCTGAGGGATCTGTTTCCACAATGGGCGATTGATAACGGTATCTTAAGAAAGAATTCTCTCATCACGAAGTTCTTTCAGCATTTTGAAAGAGTCAGTTACGACGTTGCGGACGTGATCGGAGTTCAATCACCTAAAAACAAAGAATGGTTTAAAAGACGATTTCCTAAATACAATCATCTTCAGGTTTTATTCAATTGGGCGGAGAATTCACCAGTAAGATCGAAAAACTCTCGTAATAGGGAGCGCCTTGGTCTGAAGGATAAAGTCGTATTTATCTATGGAGGGAACATCGGGCATGCACAGGACATGCGCAATATTCTAAAATTGGCGAATAATCTAAAAGAATTTCCGATTGCCCACTTCGTTTTGATCGGAGCTGGGGACGAGGTCGATCTTGTCAAAGAAACGAAGATAAACGAATCGCTTACGAATCTTACTCTCTTGGAGCCAATATCGCAGGAAGAATTTAAAAATCTTTTGGCTGAGTTCGATGTAGGGCTTTTCTGCCTGAATCGAAATCATCAAACACATAATTTCCCAGGTAAGGTATTGGGTTATATGGTTCAATCCATGCCGATACTAGGTTGCGTAAATCCTGGGAACGATCTCAAAGAAGTCGTTGAATGCGCGAACGCAGGTTTTATCAGCTTTTCCGGAGATGATTTGGCTTTTAGGGAGAATGCCATCAAATTGTTGGATAAGAAGCTTCGGGAATCAATGGGGATATATGCAAAAAAACTGATGGATGAAAAATTTTCAGTGGAAGCCGCAGTTGATCAGTTGGAGCAATTCTCGTTAAAAAGGAATCGATCTCTTGAAATATTTTAATTACATAAATTACTACTTATGAATTACGAACGCAGACATTCTACTATCTACGAACAATTCTTTCTAAGCCTAACATTCCAGTTACTTATTGGATGGTTGCTCTTGATTTTAGGCATCTATTTAACTTTGGGGTTTGTCGTAGGGTGGGATCAGAAAGTTCTGTTTTACGAGAACAACTTTAATACGATCGTTTTAACTATTTTTTCGTTTTCGTTTTCGGTTATCTCTCTTAGAAAAATTTTCAAATTCCCGGTTGCCCAATCTTCCGCGTATATACTTCCGATCGTGACTTTTGCTTACGCTTTGGTAATAGTCTATTTTTTCTTTAATCGCAAATCCTATAGCAGTCAGGTTCTTTCCGCAGCCTACATTGTCACATTACTGTGGTGTTTTTCCGGATATTTTATCGGCCATCGGTATCGAATTCTCAAGATCGCGTTCATTCCATTGGGAGCCTCCAAGATAATGGAAAATACTCACGGAGCGGAGTTTTATCCTTTGGATGAACCTTCGCTGAAGAATCAACAATACGATGCGGTGGTCGCGGACTTCACTGCCGACGAGCTTACTCCGGAGTATGAAAGATTTTTAGCGAAATGTACACTTTCTGGAATTCCCGTTTATCATACAAAACAGATGAAGGAAGCCCTTACGGGAAGAGTTAAGATTAATCATCTTTCTGAGAACGACTTCGGTTCTCTTCTTCCCTCTCAATTTTACGGGTTTCTGAAAAGAATTATCGACCTATTCGCTTGTTTTATTTTGATCCCGATGATTTTGCCTTTTTTGGTGATTATCGCTTTGGTCATTAAAATTGAAAGCTCAGGACCTGCGGTCTTTCGACAAAAGAGAATGGGCTACAGAGGCAAGATTTTTACCATGTATAAATTCAGAAGTATGTATTCCGATATCCGCGGTCAGAAATTTACCGAAGGCCCATCGGATCCAAGAATCACAAGAGTTGGAAAATTGATCAGAAAATACAGAATCGACGAATTGCCACAATTGTTTAACGTGCTTTTCGGGGCTATGAGTTTCATAGGCCCGAGACCGGAATCTTACGAATTATCTCAATGGTATGAAACCGAAGTTCCCTTTTTTAGTTATCGTCATATAGTGCGACCAGGCATAACCGGATGGGCGCAGGTGGAACAGGGGTACGCGGCAGAACTCGAAGGTATGAACGTTAAACTGGAATACGATTTTTATTATATTAAGAATTTTTCTTTCTGGTTGGATATGCTGATTACGATAAAAACGATTAAAACGATTGTAACCGGTTTCGGCTCTCGATGAATTTTATGAATACTAACATTTAAATTAGGAAAATTGACATGTCATATATGTCGCTAGTAATTATCATCTCTGGAATTTTGAATGTAGCTCTCTCTTACTATATTCTGAAGAAGACATGCTGGATTTTGGTTTTCATTCATTCTTACTGGTTCTTTTGGATGTTTATTTCCTCTTTATCTTTGACTGGGATTTTTATTCCTTCGAATTTTACGTATTATATTTTTATTATGCTTTTGTCTTCGTTGACGATTGGAGCTGGGTTGTATAAAGTATATTTTTTGTACAGAAAGAGAAAGGGGATCATATTGGATGAGGAATCCTTTTCATTTTTCGGAATTACGGAACTCCAAAAGGAGTTCTATTTTTTTCTCTTTATTTTAATTTTCGTTTTTCCGATCGTTTCATTTTTTCTTTTAAAATCTGCGTACATGAATCTTTCTCCGGGTTCAATGCAACCTTCCCATTTTCGAGCCCATGCCTTTGGGGTATATGGTGATTCCATTTTGTTCGGAAAGAATAAATATCTCTACTATTATTCTTTGGCGATTAATCCCTTAATTCTTGCGACATTATTCTTAGGCATTGGTTTTTATCTAAGAATGAGAAAAAAAAAGGTTTTGATAATGGGATCAGCGTTGGTGGCGATGGATACCTTGATGATGCTTGGAAGATTCGGATTTTATTATATTCTAATTTTTCTTTCGTTAATAGTTTTTATAAAATTTCTTAAAGACAGAAAGAGCCTTTTGGAATCTTTTAGCGCTTTTCGAATAGTCGTCCTTAGTTTAATGTTTATTCTTATTTTTTTCATAGGTAATTTGCGTAGCTCCGGAAAAGAGGACGGTATAAAAGAGTTCGTAAACGTTTTTGTGATCGATTATCACACGGAATCTTTCGCTATGTTCGATCATGAGTTAAAAAACAAAGAATCGTTTTTACACGAGAGAACTTACGGTAGATCCTCGCTCGGCGGTTTGGAAAGAGGATTTTCGTTTCTCCTAGGACTGTTTAGAGTTCCTTTTCATTTTCAAGTACAGAGTGATCTGATCGGAGGCTATCTTCATAAGAATCGTTTATTGGGATACACACCCGACGGGCGACCGAAAGAATACAATGCATTCGGGTCCGTTTTATTCAGCTTATATAAAGACGGTGGCATTCCTTTTACTTTGGCAATAGGCGTCTTGTTCGGATTTATAGTTTCTAAATTTTCAGAATCCTTGTTCGTATGGAATCCGTTTCGACTTTCGATCTTAGCCTCGCTGTTGTTTATCGGAGTTTTCGGCCTTTTTCAGCCAGTTCTTGGCGGACCGATCTTGTTGACCATTCTCTTTATAGTAGTCTTTTCATTTCTATAAAGTGAAACCGATCTACCAAACTTAAAATAACGAGAATATTCGAAGAACTGATTCCGTTTAAAATAACCTCACCTTTTGTTTCGATAAAACAGATCCTTCTCTTTTTGAATTCGATAAAACATTGTCCTCCATCTTAAACAAAATTTACGTCCGTCATCCTAACCTTGAAAAAATTCTCCACAATGGCGGTTGGCTTTTTTTCGACAAAATTTTTAGAATGGGAATGGGGATGTTTCTTGGCGTCTGGATCGCCCGTTATTTGGGTCCGGACACCTACGGTAAGCTCAATTACGTTATTGCTTACATTGCATTGGTCGGAAGTTTTACTAATCTCGGTTTGGACGGAATCGTAGTTCGTGAGTTGATCAAAGATAAGACATACAAGGAAGAGATTCTTTCGACTTCGTTTCTTTTGCAATT
Organism: Leptospira ainazelensis; assembly: GCF_016918785.1. Classification (GTDB taxonomy): domain Bacteria; phylum Spirochaetota; class Leptospiria; order Leptospirales; family Leptospiraceae; genus Leptospira; species Leptospira ainazelensis. The sequence goes on from NZ_JAFFPT010000072.1 coordinate 105,102, forward strand.
TATAGCGGGACTTTTTGCGTATGTCATCAGTCTTGTTCTCATTTCTTTTCTTAGGCCAGGTCAAATGGACGTTTTTTGGATGGTCTGTTTGATAGGATTTACTCTAAGTTTTCGAGCGATCGGCGTCGTAAAATACTGGTACGAAGCGCAGATATTATCCAAATACTTTGTATGGCTTGAAAACGGACTTTTTATAATATTTTCCGTTGTACGAATTTTTCTTATTTTAAACGGATTTACGGTCTTTGCCTTTGTATGGGTCGGACTAGTAGAATCCATAATCAATCTGATCGGTTATTATTTTATCTATAAATTTCACGAAGGAGCTCTTTCCATCAGGCATTCCAATTGGAAAAGGGCAGTTGATCTTTTGCGGGATAGCTGGATGCTTTTATTATCTGGACTTGCTATCATCGTCTATATGAGAATCGATCAAATCATGATCGGTCAGATGATAGGAGACGAAGCGGTTGGAGTTTATACTGCGGCCGTAAAAATCAGCGAGGTTTGGTATTTTATTCCGATGGCAATTGCATCATCGCTTTTTCCTTCTATCTTAAAAGCGAAAGAATTTAACCAAGAGTTATACTTGAGTCGTTTAAAACTTCTTCATTCTTTGATGCTTTTGACCGCGCTTCTGATCGCGATTCCGATGACCTTCTTATCCGATCCGATAATTCTATTTTTGTTCGGCGCCCGTTTTTCGGAGGCAGGCCTCATATTGGCGATCCATATTTGGGCGGGAACGTTTGTTTTTCTTGGGGTTGCAAGCAGCCGTTATTATCTCACCGAAAATTTGCAAAAGATAGAACTTTACAAAAGTATTATCGGTTGTTTATCCAATATCGTTTTGAATTATATCTTGATTCCGATTTATGGAGTAAAAGGGGCCGCGATAGCGACCGTCATTTCACAGTTCTTTGCAAGTATGTTGTTTAATCTTTTTTTAAAAAGGACCAGGGAAATATTTTTTATCCAGATCGGGTCCGTTAATTTTTTATCGTTGTTTCGCAGTATCGATAAACTTCGAAGATCCATCTGAGATTTATGAAAATATTCTATGATCATCAGATATTTTCTATGCAAAAATTCGGAGGTATTTCGCGTTATTTTTTCGAAATTTTAATCCGACTTCGAAAAAATAAAAACGCAGAGATCGATCATTCAGTGATCTATTCTTTTAACGAATATTTGGCGGATAAAACCCTTTTTTCGATCGAGAAACCTTATACGTTTCAGGATTGGTTCCCGAAATTAAAGTTTCGTGGAAAATACAGGATTTTTTTGTTGTTACAATTTTTAGGGCTTCTTCCCGATCCGGAAGCAAAGATGGAAAAAGAAGTCATTCAAAAGATCAAGGTTTCGGATTTTGATATATTTCATCCGACTTACTATTCCCCATACTTTTTAGAAAGCCTTCAAAAAACCGGAAAACCTTTTGTTCTGACTGTTCACGACTTAATCCATGAAATTTACCCCGAATATTTTTTCGATTCCAAAGAAGTGATCCAAAATAAGAAAAGTCTGATCAATAAGGCCGCCGGCTTAATCGCTATTTCGGAGAATACAAAAAACGATCTCCTTAAATACTATAAGTTACAAGAATCCAAAGTAAAGGTTATATATCACGGTTCTTCCATGAAGCCCGAGTTTATCGGCGAAGAATTGTCGCCGGCAAAAGTAGAGTATTTACTTTTTATCGGTAACCGCTCCCATTATAAGAATTTTTCCTTTTTTCTAAAAAGTATCAGTTCCTTATTCCAAGAATTTCCGAAACTCCGGCTTTATTGTGTGGGAGGGGGAAGTTTTCAAAAAGATGAAATGGCTCTTATAGAAGAATTGAATCTAAGAGAAAGAGTCGAACAATTTCATTTTAAAAACGATCAAGAGTTAGCTGAATATTATCGGAAAGCATTACTCTTTGTGTTTCCCTCGCGCTACGAAGGATTCGGGATTCCTCTTTTGGAAGCATTTAGCTGCGGAACTGCAGTAGCCTGTAGTAATACCTCCAGTCTTCCGGAGGTTGCGGGTGACGCAGCTTTTTATTTTGATCCTGATTCGGAGGAATCGATTCGGACTTGTATCAGAGTAGCTATATTGAATCCCGAGGAAAGAATAAAAAAGATACAAAATGGAAATTTGCAGATTCAAAAATTCTCTTGGGACAAAGCCGCCTCGGAAACGTTCGACTTTTACCGGAGTATTCTTGCAGGATAAATCAATCTAAGAATGAAAGCCCCCATTCTCTTAATAGCATTCAATCGACCTCACCTTACTTCCATCGTATTCGAAACAATACGGCAGTATAAACCGAGTAGATTCTATCTCGCCGTCAACGCTCCCCGCGCCGATAAAGAAGGCGAAACCGAGAGATGCAATGAAGTAAGGAACATTCTAAAAAAAGTGGATTGGGATTGTGAAATTCGAACCCTTTTTCGAGAGGAACATTTACAATTAAAAGTTTCAGTGAGTTCCGCCATTACTTGGTTTTTTGAAAACGAGGAAATGGGAATTATCTTAGAGGATGACATCGTCCCCGACCCAAGTTTCTACGTCTATTGCGAGCAATTATTAGAATATTATAAAGATGATTTTCGCATCGGTATGATCAGCGGCGATAACTTCGGTTTTGGGCATCGTAGAAATCGGAATAGCTACTATTATTCTTTATATTCCCATATTTGGGGATGGGCTTCCTGGAGAAGGGCTTGGCAAGGATATGACGTGTATATGAAAGACTTTCGGGAATTCTTTGAAGAAGGATGGTTGAAGGATCTTTTTCCGGAGTCGAAGGAATTTCAGTTTTGGAAAAGTAATTTCGAGGCGGTCGCTTATAATGGTTTTGAAACCTGGGACTTTCAATGGGTTTATCATAACTTGAAAAATGGTCGTCTTAATATCATGCCTTCGGTGAATCTTATAAAGAATATCGGTTTTGGAGAAGGGGCGGCGCATACGACTCATCCGAGTCCTTATGCGAATATGAAAACCGAACCGTTATCCTTTCCGTTAAGGCATCCTAAGTTCGTCGTTCGGGATATAGAAAGCGACGGATTTTCGAAAGATACGTTCATCGGATCGGACGAAAAAGGAAAAAGGGGGCGGTTTAATCCACTTCGTTTATTAATTCGCCTGAGGAGTTATCTACTTGGAATCAAATAAGAATCAAATCGAATGTAGGCTTTGCGGTTCTAATGCAAGTAAAGAATTTCAGGTAAAGGTGTTAAATCAGTACGAAGTAACTTATTATAAATGTGAAGAATGCGATCTTTTACAATCCGAAGTTCCCTTTTGGTTGGAGGAGGCCTATAATAAAGCGATTTCGATCTTAGATACCGGTATTTTTTTAAGGAATAATGAGAATGTAAAAAAGTTAACGCTACTTTTGACCGAAGTTCAATCCCAATTGCAGGAACAGAATCATCCGTTTCGGAATCGGCTTTTTCAGAAAAAATCGAAACCATATCAAGGTAAGATTCTCGATTACGGGGGAGGACATGGAATTCTCGTTCGTCTCATGCGCGACGTCGGATTCGATTGTTATTGGTATGATAAATACGCGAAGAATGATTTTTCGGAAGGATTCAGCTTTGAACCGAAGGAAAATTACGACGTAGTCCTTGCTTTCGAGTTATTTGAACATTTTGATAAGCCAAGGGAGGATATCTTGGAAATCCTCCGGTTTCAAAAACCGGCCTTACTGATTTTTTCAACTCTTCTCTACGGAGAAAAAACTCCCGATATGAATTGGTGGTATTATTCGTTTGAAGCAGGACAACATATTTCCTTTTACAACGCGAAAACATTGTCGAAAATGGAAGAAATTACCGGATACTCCGTTTGTTCCTTAGCCGCAGATTTTCACGTATTGATTAGAAAGGATTTAAAGTTGGATTTGCAAAGACTAAGAAGAAGCATCCGTAACGCGGAAAAACGTTTTCCTTCCGTCAAAAAGTTATATCAGAGTAAAACTTTTGAAGATCATATTCTTTTAAAAAGTAAAATGAATTAGCCTAACAATACTATTTTACGAAAGACGCCGCCAACTTGAATCAGAAATCCATAACAAAGAAAAAAAAGACGATCGATATCGTTATTCCCTCCTTTAACGAAGAGGGAAACGTTGCGGTCTTATACCAACGTTTAAAAAACGTAATTCCTGTTTCTTATAATTTTAGAATCATCTTTGTCGACGATGGGAGTTCCGATGAAACTTTATCGGAAATTCGGAAGTTATCGCAAAGAAGTTCAAATATCCGCTTTATATCCTTTTCAAAAAATTTTGGACATCAGGTGGCCCTCAAAGCCGGTCTGGATCATTCCGACGCGGATTGTGTGATTTCGCTGGATGCGGATCTCCAGCATCCTCCGGAATTGATTCCCATTCTTATACAAAAATGGGAGGAGGGAAACGATATCGTTTATACCAAAAGAATGGATAACGAAAACGTCGGCCTTTTTAAAAAGATAACTGCGAGGATTTTTTATTCGCTGTTGAACGGACTCTCCGGTTTAAACATCGATCAGGGCGCGGCGGATTTCCGATTACTCGACAGAAAGGTCGTAGACGTGTTAAAAACGTTTGAGGAAAGAAATCTATTCATTCGCGGAATGGTGACTGGAATCGGTTTTCAAAAAAGTTTTATCGAATATCAGCCCGAAAAAAGAATCTGGGGAAAAAGCAAGTATAGTTTGAAAAGGATGTTCCTTTTCGCGTTAGACGGAATTACTTCCTTTAGCGTCAAACCTTTGCACTTGGCGACGATCGCGGGCGTCGTTTTTTCATTGTTTTCGGGAATTTATGCGCTTTATGCAATTGTGATATTCTTTACTTCGGATAAAGTAGTATCCGGTTGGACTTCGGTTTTGGTCAGTGTTTTGTTTATGGGCGGTGTGCAGTTGATCGTACTCGGAATTTTAGGCGAGTATATTGGAAAGATGTTTCTTGAAACCAAAAATCGTCCCAATTACATCCTCAAAGAAACTAACTTGAAAAAGAAAGGATAACCTTTTCTTTAAAAGAAATCTTTTAAAATCACGGCGAGTAAGAGTAATAAAAATAGAATCAATGAACTACAATCTTCTTTCTAACGTTTCGATGGATATCGATTATTTTCTTTTTCTTGGCATTTTTATTTTTCTATTCCTGATTGAAAGACGAGTCGGAGTCGGGCGACGAATCAAAGGAATTCTTTTTTTTCTCATAACCTTGCTGATAGTAATCTATCTTTTTGGACCAAATCTCAAAGCTCAGTTGTGGTTAATCGACGATCATGAAACCTTCTTTTTTCTGAAGTCAAAAACTTCGCCCGCAGCTTGGAGCGAGTTTTTTGATATTCTAATTAACAAAACGGAGGTCGGTAAGTTTGGAGAAAGTCCTCGTTATCGAATTTCTTATTACGTCCTAAGAATTTTTGAATCTCTCCTCTGGAAAGAAAACGTCTATGCGTGGTATTTTTTCCGTTGTTTCACAGCGGGAGTGTTTGTTTTTTCTATTTTAAAATTGTTTTCCCGCTTTTTTTCAGTATCGGTTTCTACTCTTTTTGTCCTTTCGATATTTTCCGTAAGATACTGGTCGGATATTTTTTCAAGACTGGGCGCGGGGGAAGTTTACGCGGTTCTCGGCGTCGCTCTCTTATTAATCGCGATTGCGGAGTATCGACTTTCCGAAAAAAAGCCGATTAGTTTCTACATTTTGATTTCTTTGGGAGTTATTATCGCGGCGGGATCCAAGGAAAATTTTCTCATCTTGATTTTTATTCCGATAGTAATCTTGTTTTTAGAAAGGAAAAAAAAGGACAACCGGTTGGGTTCAGTTCTTTTAACTTTGCCGATTTTATTCTCCTTTGTAACGGTTCTGTCTTTGTTTCTTTTTTTCAGAATGAGCAAGGTGGATATTTACGGAAATAGCGCTTTGGCCTCCGATCGATTTTCGGTTTTTGTAAGAATCCTTTCAAAAGATTTTCTTTATGTTCCACTTGTTCTGCTTGGTTTACTTTTTTCCCTTTTTCTCTTTGAGTTTAAGAAAGGAAGAAGAATCGGCTTTGATAAATGGATCTGCCTGGCTTTTCTATTTCTATCGATCTTACTGATCAATATCGTTTTTTATAACGGACAATGGCCTACGAATTCGAGATACGATTTTCCCGGGGTTATCGCTTTTCAGGGATCGATATTAATTCTGATCGCTTCCGTCGTTTGGAGAGTGTTCAGGATCGGAGAATTGGGTTTTCAGACTCGCTTTTTTTCGTTGAATTTAGTTTTGATTTTTTATTTGAGTTCAACGGTTTCCATTCAAGGTTTAACAAACCTTCAACGGGATTCCCGTGCTAACATGAAACGGACCCAAGAGTTCACTTCCTTTCTAAAGGAATTTGTCTCAAACGATTCGAATTCGCATTTGATTTTTTACGTTCACCAAGCCTTTGATTTCGAACCCGTGGATTCTTTTTCTCGATTTTTGAATTATTACGGAGATTCAAAGGAAAGAATGTTGATCGTAACGGATGTAAAAGCCGAATCGGATTTTAAAAACGGTCTGCTGAGTTATTTAAGAATGATCGCAAAGGACGGTTCTTTGGAGAAAGGGATTTTACCATACAATTCAAAATCTCTCCTCGGAAAAAATTGCGTAGTCCTTTTGTTTCCTCCCGCTTCTCTACAAGACGCTCCGAAAATTTCGGATTGTAAAAAGGTTGAAGTTAAACTTGTCCCTTTTCAGTGAAAGTTTAGTTTTATCTTTTGTAGTTCCGCTTTTTTTGCGAGCATATAACGTTTTTATAATTATTCTCCGTTTGCAGGATCACCATTTTAAAATGCGCTCTAAACACGATGAAAAAACCTAAAATATCGATTATCACGATCAATTATAACGATCGGGAAGGGCTCGAAAAAACGATCCTTTCCGTAAGAAATCAAAATTTCGATTCGTATGAACACGTCGTTATCGACGCGGGATCCAAAGACGGAAGCGTAGATGTGATCAAAAAGTATGAGGACAAAATTTCCCATTGGGTCAGCGAAAAGGACAAAGGAATTTACGACGGTCAGAATAAGGGGATCAAAGCGGCGAAGGGTGAATACTGCCTCTTTCTCAATTCCGGGGATTTTTTGGTCGACTCGAACGTCCTATACGATGTGTTTTCGAAAGAATACGAAGAGGATTTTCTTTACGGAGATATGCTCATTGATTCCGGAAACGGAAAGATCGTATACGGGAGAAGCCCGCGAGACTTGGATCTTCATTTTTTGGCTTACGGAGTTTTGTGGCATTGTGTGACTTTCATTCGAAGGTCGTTATTTAAAGAATATGGAATATACGATACTTCTTACAAAATAGCCGCCGACGTAGATTTTTTTCTGAAAGCCATCGGGGTAGGGGGCGCGTCTTGGAGATATCTTTCCAGGCCGATCAGCCAATTCAATACTTTCGGGTTTGGTTCGAATCCTAAAAATGAAAACCTTTTGGAGGAAGAGAGGGCGCGGATGCGAAGCGAACATTTATCTCAGGCGACCGTAAATTTGCTCGCCGAATATCATCGTATGGAAAAAGACTATATTATTTTTTCATACTTCTTTCTTCCGCAGATTCTTAACTTCTTTCGAAATTTTTCCTTTTTAAGGGCTTTCAATCGGAAGCTCTTTCAATTTCTAAATAGGTAATCGTAAAAATTGAAAATCCTTGTTTTTATCAACCATTTCTACGGTAAAAATCCATTTTTTAAAGGGAAGTCTACGGTGGATCCGGAAGAAATTTCTCCGAAGGTTCTTAAAAGAACGGAAGAGAGGCGATCGCACTTACAGGCAACGATTCGATCGTTAAGAACGTTAAGCGAAACCGTGGATATTAGAATTTGCGGTTATCAGGGAAAATCGTTAATGGATTTGGACTTTGATTTTGACGAGGAAATCGATAAACCTACGGATATCATGTATGCGAGTTTGTTGAAAATGAGCGAGTATATCGAGGACTATGATTATTTTATCAATATCGAAGACGATATTCTTTTGGAAAGGACGGTATTCGAAAGAATTGTTTCCTTTGATCAAAATTCTCAGATAAACGAAATCTTACACCCGAACCGTTTGGAAAAAAATGAAAAAGGGAAACTGTTTTGTATCGATTTGAAATGTATTCCGGGTTGGACATACAATCAAAGAATCTTTCAAGGAAAGAAATTTCGACAGGCGCTCAATCCTCATTCCGGTCTTGCCATTTTTAGGAAAGATAAATTCAGATTTGCGCTCGCTAACTCGGACATTCATTCTCGCAGCATTCATCTTTATCTCGGGATGGATTCCGCATTTGCAAGTATCCATTCTCCCTTTATCTTGTGGAGGTCTTTTGAAGAAGAAGACTTTCATTCCGTATTTCACCAAGACAAGTGGATTCAACCAAAGAAGGACCTTATCACCTCCATCACCTTGCGTGACTTTATTCCTATGGTAATCCCGAAAATTCTTAAATATTTGGCTCTATCGATCGGCATTCGGTTTTAACTCCGATCACTCTTTAGAATTTTCGACGATTCCGCAACGATCGTCTAAAATTGTTCCTCTACTTTTTATGACACAACGAATCCAATCTCTTTTTTTAAAAATCGATTCTTTCCTTCAAAAACTTCGATATTTATTCAGACAGTATCAATATTTCTTCTGCAGATATTCAGCGAAAGAAGTCCAAGAGAATTCCTTTCGTTATAAACCTTTGATTAGTATCTTAGTGCCGGTTTACAATACACAGATCAAACATCTAAAGGCGATGGTACGATCGGTCGAATCTCAGTCGTATACGAATTGGGAATTGATTTTACTCGATGACGCCTCTCCGGATAAAAGACCCGGTTTATTCTTAACGGAAGAAGCGAAAAACAATTCGAAACTTCGATACTTTTGCTCCGAAAAAAACGGAGGGATCAGTGTTGCTACACGAAAGGCGCTTGAATATGCTTCGGGAGAATACGTAGCCTTTCTCGATCATGACGACCAATTGTCGAAGGAAGCCCTTTCCGTAGTTGTCGAAGCTCTTCAGGCGGAAAAAGATCGTCCCGAATTTTTATACTCCGACGAAATCTTTCAATCCAAGACACCGGGAGTATTTTCAGTTTCGGCTAAACCGGTCTTTTCTCCGGAAAAATTGGTCTCGCACAATTATATCTGCCACTTCGTAGTAGTTTCAAGAATTCTAATAGAGAAGATGGGCGGTATTCGGGATGGATACGATGGAAGTCAGGACCATGAGTTTGCGCTTCGGGCTTCTCGTTCTACGGATCGGATTCGAAGACTTCCGTATTTCTTGTATATCTGGCGTTTGCACGGGGAAAGTTTTTCCAGAAAAAAAGCTGAAGTTTGTGAAAGAAGTTCTCAAAAGGCGATTTTGGAACACTATGAAGAAAAGAACGAAATCGTCGAAAAAATCATTCCTGGTTATTATCCTTTTACTTACCATACTCTTCGAAAATTAAAGAAGAATCCGTCCGTTACGGTTTTCGTTTTAGGATCCGGGATAAGAATCGATACTCTGGATTCGAAAATTCTTTCTCTGATTCAAACTACTTCGAATATACGTCTTGAATTTGTGATAGCCGCGACTGAAAAAGATTCCGCTCAGGTTGCGACATGGAAACTTCCAAAGGATGTTAAAATTCTATGTAAGAAATCTTCGGATGGAAGTTTTAATTCTAAAGAGATAAATCGTTTAGTCGCAGATACAAAAACTGAGTATATTTTTTTCTGGAATCCGATCTTAAAACCGCAAAAGGAAAGTTGGCTCTATGAGTTGCTGCAACACGGAGAATCGAACGGAGTGGGCGCGGTTTCGCCGGCGATCCTCAACGCCAACGGGGAACTTCTTTATTCTTCTTTGATCTTTGGTAAAAACGGCTTTATCGGAATCTCGGGCAATCGTCTTTCTCCTAAAAAGGCGAAGATTTGGTCCGGAGAGTGGATCGAAAAAAACGTCTCCGCTCTTTCAAAAAATGTTCTTCTGGTATCTCGAAAGAATTGGGATCTACTTCGGGGATTGGATGAGTCTTTTCAAAAATACTATTGGGACGTGGATCTTTCTATACGAATGAGGGAAAGAGGATTACGATTGATAAACAATCCATTCTCCGAATTCTTAAATGAATCAAAGTTAGATTGTTTTTCGGAATTCAATCCGAATTCTTCCGATCCAAAAGACGATCGGAAAAATCTATGGAAGAAGTGGGGAACGATCTTGGAAGAAGACGATTTTTATTCTCCGCATCTGGATCAGGTCGGGGCGGATCGCCTTCCAAAAGGTGTTTTTCATAACTTCTCGAAACGGCTTTGGAAACGAAGATGGGATCTCTAATCGAGTCGTTACTTTCTTGTTTTCGTTTTTGATCCTCCTGCGGTGACGTCGAATAAATTTTGATCGCGATGAACGAAATCTAAAAATCTTTGGTAATCCTAAGAGCAGATTTTAGAATTTCCGATTTTGGATCCAATGAACAATATGCAATTTAAAAGATTTTCTATCGAAGGCCCCGTTCTTATCGAACCGAAGGTCTACGGAGACGAAAGAGGTTTTTTCTTCGAGTCCTTCAAAAAATCGGCCTTCGAAAACGAAAACATTCCTACCGATTTCCAACAGGACAATCACTCTCGATCCGCTCGCGGGGTCTTGAGAGGGATGCACTTTCAAATTCCTCCATTCGAACAAGGAAAACTCGTACGTGTGGTTCGAGGTAGAGTCATCGACGTCATCATAGACATTCGCAAAGGTTCTCCCACTTTCGGTCAGTGGATTTCAGCGGATCTATCCGAAGAAAATAAGAATATCTTTTGGGTTCCGCCCGGATTCGCCCACGGATTCATCACGTTGGAAGACAACTCCGATTTTCTCTATAAGGTAACTCAAGAATACAACCCTCAAAAGGAAATCGGAATCCGATGGGACGACCCGGATATCGGAGTTCCTTGGAGGAATTGGCTTCCGAACGTGGATCTTATCATTTCGAAAAGGGATCAGGAAACTCCTTTGCTCGCCGATTTTCAGACTCCATTCGTATATTAGAATATGATATTTTACTCAGGTAAGAACGGCCAGTTGGGTTGGGAATTGGCGAAACGTCTCGAAACGAACGGGTTTCCATCGAAAGGATTCGGAAGGGAAGAATGGGATCTTTCCGATTTGGACGCGATCGATCCGATTCTTTCTCAAAATCCAAAGATACTCGTTCATTGCGGCGCTTATACCGCCGTTGACAAGGCGGAAACCGAGAAGGAAGCCGCGTTTCGGATCAATTCTTTAGCGGTTAAAAAAATTGCGGAAGAATGTTTTAAAAGAAAGATTCATTTGATTCATATCTCCACCGATTTTGTTTTCGATGCAAACTCGGAAACCGTCGATGATTCGATTCGATTTTGGAAAACGAATTCTCCTCTTTCACCGAAGGGAGTTTACGGAGTTTCTAAGGCGGAAGGGGAGAGCTGGATTCGTCGGGTGTTTCAGGATTCTTCTTTTGCAAATATCGTTCGAACGAGTTGGGTTTATTCGGCTCACGGGAGCAATTTTCCGAAAACCATTTTGCGGCTTTTGGGAGATTCCAATCGTCCCGAATTGAAGGTGATCGAGGATCAGCTTGGTAGGCCGACCTGGGCCGGAAGACTTGCGGACTTTATAATATTCTTAATTGAGGAAAAGTTGAAAGGAAACACCTTTCCTCAAACCTTGCATTTTTCCAATTCCGGAATTGCTAGCTGGTTTGATTTTGCGGTTTCCGTGAGAGATTTGGGACTTTCACTTTCCCTTATCGACACGGTCAAACCGGTCCTTCCGATTCCGACTGAAAACTATCCGACTCCGGCGCCTAGACCGCGTTATTCGATTTTGGATTTAGAAGAAACAAGAAATCTGTTCGGACCGATTCCCCACTGGAGAGAAGACCTGGAACTTTGTCTCAAAGAGATTGTTTCGAGTTCTGGAAATAAAACATGAAAAATATTTTAGTCACGGGCGGAGCCGGTTTTATCGGCTCCAATTTTGTTCATCAGATTTTGGATGAAACGAAAAATTACCGCGTTTTCGTTTTGGATAAACTGACCTATGCGGGTAATCTAAAAAGTTTGGATCGTTGGAAGAACGATCCAAGATTTACCTTTATCAAAGCGGATATCGCCGTTAAGGAAGAAGTCTTCTCCATCTTCGAAAAACACAGTTTCGATTACGTTGCTCACTTTGCGGCGGAAAGTCATGTGGATCGTTCGATCTTAGGTCCGGAGGAGTTTATCAAAACTAACGTCCTCGGAACGTTTTATCTTTTGGACGCCGCCAGATTACAATGGAAAGATCGATTTGAAGGTAAGAAATTTCTCCACGTCTCAACGGACGAAGTCTTTGGGACGTTAGGCGAAACCGGTTTTTTTACGGAAGAAACCCCGTATGCTCCCAATTCTCCTTACTCCGCTTCCAAGGCCGGTTCCGATCATATAGTTCGATCCTATTTCCACACCTATCATATGCCCGTGGTCACGACGAATTGTTCCAATAACTACGGTCCTTATCATTTTCCTGAAAAATTAATTCCTCTTATGATTCTAAACTGCCTTCATTCCAAACCTTTGCCGGTTTATGGAGATGGAAAAAATATTCGAGATTGGTTATATGTTAAGGATCACTGCTCCGCTCTGAGCGCCGCGCTTTTTAACGGAGTTCCCGGCGAAACTTATAACATCGGGACGCGGAACGAGAAAAAAAATATCGATATCGTTCAGTCCATTTGTTCGATTATGGACGAGTTGCATCCTTCAGGGGCGCCTCATTCCCAATTGATTCAGTATGTAAAGGATAGACCCGGGCACGATTTTCGTTATGCGATCGATCCTTCAAAGATCGAAAAGGAACTCGGATGGAAACCAAAGTCTAGCTTTGAATCCGCACTTCGGGAGACGATTCAATGGTATTTGGGCAATGAATCTTGGTGGAAGGAGATTCTTTCCGGCGAGTATAAAGAATATTATCAAAATCAATACGAGACACGTTAAATGAAATCTAGAAAAGGGATCATTCTTGCCGGCGGATCCGGCACAAGACTTTATCCGGTGACTCACGTCATTTCCAAACAACTTCTTCCGGTTTATGATAAACCGATGATCTATTATCCGCTCACAACTTTGATGTTGGCGGGTATAAGAGAAATTTTAATCATATCAACTCCGCAAGCGACTCCGATGTATAAAGAACTTTTGGGCGACGGAAAACGCTGGGGTCTTGAAATCGAATACGCAGTTCAACCGGATCCGGGCGGACTTGCACAAGCCTATCTCATCGGAGAGAATTTTGTAAAGGGTCATCCTTCAGTTTTGATCCTGGGAGATAATATTTATTTCGGTCACGAACTCTCCGAACTCTTAGGGGACGCTTCCAAAAAAGAATCCGGGTCTACCGTTTTTGCGTATCCGGTTCATGATCCTGAAAGATACGGAGTGGTTGAATTTGATTCCGATCGACGCGCGATTTCCATCGAAGAAAAGCCGGTAAAACCTAAGTCAAGTTATGCGGTCACAGGATTATATTTTTACGACGAACAAGCGGTCGATATCGCAAAATCCATCAAACCTTCTCCGAGGGGAGAATTGGAAATCACCGATGTCAATCGAGTTTATCTAGAAAGAGGGACGTTAAACGTTCAAGTGATGGGTCGGGGATATGCGTGGCTCGACACGGGAACTCACGAATCGCTTTTAGAGGCGTCCGTTTTTATCGAGACGATCGAAAAACGTCAAGGTCTAAAGGTTGCTTGTCCCGAAGAAATCGCCTTTCGGAAAGGTTTTATCAACGCTTCCCAATTGGAAGAACTGATTTCTCCATTAAAGAAAAACGCATACGGACAATATTTGATCAAAATTCTCAGCGAAAAGTTTTACTAAACGATTCTCAAAATAGAGTAAAACAAAAAGTTTTCGAATGTGTCCGTGAATTTTTTCTAAAATTCAGTTTGTTCGGTTTTTTCGTTTTACGTTATTCTTTCTATGACATATTACAAGATTCTAACAATCACATACAATTCTGAAAAGTATATCGAAGCTCTGGATCGATCCATGCAGCTTCCGCCTAACTGGAACTGGGTGATTTGGGACAATGATTCTCAGGATTATACCGCGCGAATTCTTTCCAACATAACAAAGAGACAACAAAGATACGTTCATATACACGATCAGAATCTCGGATTTGCGGGAGGAAATAACGAAGCGAGTAAGATTGCTCCTAGATCGGAATGGATTCTTCTGATCAATCCGGATTCAAGATTGGATTCGGATTTTTTTAAACAGTGTGAAAGTACCTTAGAAACCAAAGGAAAGGAATACTCGATTTTTTCTTTTCTAATGTTACAAGAAAAACAAGGGGATCTTGTGGACGGAGCGGGGGATGTTTATCACGTTTCAGGCGCGGCTTGGAGACGAGGTTATAAACAAAAACTTTCCGAAGAGTATTTAAAAGAACAGGAAATTTTTTCGGCCTGCGGCGGTGCGATGGCGATCAAAACGGATCTCTGGGAAAAACTCGGAGGTTTTGATTCCGACTTTTTTTGTTATATGGAGGACGTCGATCTCAGTTTTCGAGCGAGGCTTCTCGGAGAACGTGTTCTTTTTACTCCCAACATAAAGGTTTTTCATCACGGTTTCGGTTCCACAAAGGAAAAAAGTTCCTTTTCGTTGTATTTCGGATTACGCAACGCGTTGATCGTCTTTTGGAAGAATATGCCTTTATCCTTTTTGTTTCGTTTTGCGTTTCATCACTTTCTTTTTTTTTCCGTCAGTATCGTCTTTCATTCCTTCTTTACGAGTCCGAAAATTTTGTTAGTTCCTTTTGGTTTTTTGCGATTGATTCCGGGTTTGATTCTAAAACGAATTCGATTTCGGAAGAATCGTAACGTTCCATCGAGCGATCTTCTTCAGTGGATGAGCCGGGATCTATTGGCGCCTTTTCGAAAAAAATAAATATGCCAAAATCCTTTGCGCCGCTCGCGATCATCGTAACCTTCAATCCGGAAATCCCATCCACTTTTGAAAATATTCGAAATCTAAATTCCAACGCCGTACCGGTTTTGGTAGTAGACAACGGATCAAAAAATATCTCGGAGATTCGTTCCAAAATTCAAAAGCCGAATTCTATTTTTTCGAATGAAAAGAATTTGGGACTCGCTCTTGCCCTCAACAAGGGGATCGATTTTGCAAAGGAAAACTTTTACTCTCACGTTTGGTTGTTCGATCAGGATAGTCTTCTAAAAAGCGAGGCGATCGACTTTTTTCTCAGAGCCGTAAAAAAGGAAGAAAATCAAACGGTGCGGGGAAAAAAGGTCGGATCCTTTGGACCTAATATCTTTGATACAATCAAAAATCGTAATATATACGGAATTGAAGACGATAGAATAGGACTTGTAGAAACTTCGGTTATCATCACTTCCGGAAGTTTTTATCCGCTCGATGTTTTAAACGACGTGGGTTCGATCGACGAATCTTTTTTTATCGATTACTTGGATTACGAATGGTGTTTTAGGGCCGCGGACAAGGGTTATATTCATTGTGTAGTCTGTAACGCGAATATGCGTCATTCGATCGGAAACCGATCCAAAAGAATTTTCGGTTTGTTCTCAGTTTCCGTTCATTCTCCCTTTCGCTGGTATTTTTTATTTCGAAACGGAATTCTTATCTGCAGAATGTCGCATATTCCACTTCGGTTTAAATTTGAGGTCTTGTTCAAAACGGGTTTTCGTTTTTGGATTCTTCCATTTTTGTCCGATTCGATATTTCAAACGTATCGTCATATTCTTTGGGGAATTTTCGACGGAATCACCGGCAAAAAATCTTCTTTTTATAAGAATCTCGTATCAAAGAATTAATGAATGAGGATCGTATTTTGATTTCCGGACTTACCGTTTCCATCGTAATTTATAAACCGAATTTGAACGTATTAAAGGAATCTTTGGATTCTCTTATACAATCGATTCTCTATCAGAGTTTGGAAGGATCCGAAAGATTGGAATTTTATCTGGATCTCATTGATAATTCCCCTTTGCGTGTGGACGGAGCGGCGAAAATTTTAGAAGAGCTTCAGTCAAAAAAAGAATTAAAAAAGACAAAACTCCATTTTCGATATCTGCATTTTCCGGAAAACCTAGGTTACGGAGCCGCTAACAATCGTTCTATTTTAGAATCGAAAACAAAGTTTCATCTTGTTTTAAATCCGGACATCAAGATGATTCCCGAGACGATCGAACTTTGTGTTCGTTATCTGAAAGAAAATCCGAGCTGCGACGCGGTGGTCCCTGCGGTTTTGAATTGGGAAAGTTTCGGGAAAGAACCCGATTTCGGCGATTTACAATTTTTAGTGAAATCCTATCCGACGGTTTTTGTCTTGTTTTTGAGGTCGTTTGCTCCCCGTTTTTTAAGAAGAATTTTTTACAAAAGTTTGGATTCTTATGATCTGAGAGAAAAGGATTGGCGGTTGACACAACGTTCGGTTCCGTTGGTGAGCGGTTGTTTTATCTTTGCAAAAACGGATTCGCTTCAGAAGATTCACGGGTTTGACGAGACATTCTTTTTGTATTTCGAAGATTTCGATTTATCTATGCGTTTAAATAGAAAAGACTATTTTCCGGAAGTGAGGATATACCACAAAGGCGGGAACTCTTCTAAAAAAGGTTTTTTGCATATTCGGCTTTTTGCAACTTCTGCGTTTCGTTTTTTTCGGAAGTTCGGTTGGAAGTGGATCTGAAGTTGTTCGGACTTTCCCTTTTTAAAATCGTCAGGAATCATTTGTGAAACAGAAACCGCTCCCGATTCTTATGATGCTCCTTAGTATGGGAGCGTTATTTTTTGTTCAGCTGCAGCTTGGAATTCCGTTTCCGGTTTCCGTGATGATCAGCATCTTTACTCTTGCGGCTCTTTTTTGGGTTACGGAACCGATTCCCGGGTATGCGACTTCTATTCTCATTTTATTTTTAGAAATCATCTTCTTTGCAAACCCGCTCGGTCTTCCGCTTTTCAAATTTACTCAAGGTAAGAATCCGGCTCCCTCCGTCTTTTTGTCCGCGATCGCCGATTCATCGATCATTCTTTTTTTAGGCGGCTTTGTACTCGCGAAAGCTTGTGTAAAAACATGTTTGGATCGTTTTCTTGCCAATCGAGTGATTCGAAGGTTCGGGACGAAGAGTAGTCAGGTTCTCCTCGGTTTTATGTTTACTACCGGTTTTATTTCGATGTGGATGAGCAACACCGCGACTACGTCGATGATGATTGCGTTGTCTTTTCCTCTCTTTCAAATTTTGCCGGAAAAGGAGCCCTTTCGTAAAGCGCTCCTTTTGGGAATTCCTTTTGCCGCGAACATAGGAGGTGTGGGAACTCCCATCGGTTCTCCTCCGAATATCATCGCGATGAGCCTTTTGAAACAGCAAGGGATTTCGGTTTCCTTCGGCGTCTGGATGTTGTTCGCCGTCCCGTTAGTCGTCATTCTCATTCTTTTTGCATGGTTTCTCCTTTTGAAACTTTTTCCGGAAAAGGGATCCTTGGACTTGGTCGTCGAGTTTCCGGAACCGGAGGGCGGCTCGGGTTCCTATTCTTTTAGGACTACCGCGCTTATCTTTTTGGGAACCGTGATCCTTTGGTTTACCGAAAATTTACACGGGATCCCGGCCGGCGTAGTAGCGCTTTTGCCCTTAATTCTTTTTCCAACCTTCGGGATTTTAAACGAGAAAGATATAAACTCTTTGGAATGGTCAGTCCTTCTTTTAATCGCGGGAGGAATCGCGATCGGAGTCGGTTTACAACAGAGCGGAATGAGTTTTTGGTTTTCGGAGATTCTGAAACCAATTACAAAACCTGAATATGCGATTAGCGTATTGTTTCTTCTTTGTATTCTTTCGCTTCTTCTCAGCACCTTTATGTCGAATACTGCGGCGACCAATCTTCTGGTACCGTTTGCATTCCCTCTTTCGGTCATAATTCTTCCCGGATCGCAGGCTTATCTTTTGGAAGTCTGTCTTGGGATCGCTTTATCCGCTTCCCTTGCGATGTCGCTTCCCGTGAGCACTCCTCCCAATGCGATCGCTTACGCGGTAGGCGGTTTTGAAATCAGGGATATGATCAAGGCGGGATTACCCGTAGGTCTTTTCGGATTAGCGCTGACTCTGATCGGATATTTTATATTTCTCTAATATAGTCTTCGGTCCTCATTCTTCTCCCGCAGCAAGGGACTTTCGTCGTCCCCGGTTAAC
Source organism: Leptospira ainazelensis (assembly GCF_016918785.1). Lineage (GTDB taxonomy): Bacteria > Spirochaetota > Leptospiria > Leptospirales > Leptospiraceae > Leptospira > Leptospira ainazelensis. The sequence continues at coordinate 123,344 of NZ_JAFFPT010000072.1, forward strand.
ACTTTTTACTTCAAAGTATTTTTTTTAAAGAATCTTATTTTTTTGCTTGCGGAAAGCCATATTTATGGCACCGTAAATATGTGAAAACGACATTGGAAATTCCGGACTCTCTTTATAAACAGGCAAAAATCAAAGCCGCGGAACGAGGAGTTTCGATGAGGGTCTTAATCATTACCGCATTGGAGCACAACTTAAAAATGGAAGAAGAATACGCTAAGATCAAAGCCGCCGAAAAATTCGAATCCAATCGTTATGGATGGCCCGTTCTCCCAAAACAAAAAGGAATCAAGGTCACAAACGAATTGATCAATCAGCTCAAAGAAGAGGAGGGTTAGAATGGCTTATCTTTTGGATGTGAACGTTTTGATCGCTCTCAGCGACGCCAATCATACGTTCCATGGCGCGGCCTGGGATTGGTTCGACCGGAAATCGAGGACGGGTTGGGCCACTTGTCCCATCACTCAGAACGCGCTTGTAAGAATTTTGAGCAACACTTCTTATCCTGGAAGTCCGGGCGGAGTCGAGATCGTTTCGGAAATTCTTCATTCTCTCTTAAAAGTAAAAGGTCATAAATTTGTTCCCGATAGTATCTCGATCAATTCTCCTTTATTGTTTTTAAAATTCGGCTTTGTAAGTTCCAAACAGCTCACCGACGTTTATCTATTGGCTCTGTGCGTGCATCATAAGTTAAAGTTCGCAACCTTTGATTCTAAGATTCCTTTTCGCGCCGTAGAAAGCGGAAAGGATCATCTCGAAGTCATTGCAGCTTAAGCGATCAATGGAAGAATCCTTTAAGGATCTCCCGGTTCTGCATTTCAAGAATCAGAGAGAGTGGGATCGGTGGTTAAGGAAAAATCATACGAGAGGAACCGGGATCTGGATCCAACTCGCAAAGAAAGAATCTAAAATTCCTTCTTTGACGTATGCGGAGGCGCTGGATGTTGCGCTTTGTTACGGGTGGATCGACAGTCAAAAACAAAAATACGACGACTCTTATTGGCTTCAAAAGTTTAGCATACGCGGTCCGAAAAGCATCTGGTCTAAAATCAATCGAGAAAAGGCGGAAACTCTGATTTTAGAAAAAAGAATGAAAGCCTCCGGTCTTCAGGCCGTCGAATCCGCGAAAAAGGACGGTCGTTGGGAAGCGGCCTATGATTCTCAGAGTAAGATCGAGGTTCCGAAGGATTTTGAAAAACTTCTGAAAAAGAATCCGGACGCAAAGAAATTTTTTGAAAGTTTAGATTCGGCGAATCGATACGCGATTTTGTTTCGACTTCATCATACAAAAAAAGAAGACACAAGAATCAAGAAGATGGAGCAGTGGATCGAGATGTTCAAGCGGAAAGAGACGATTCACAATCCGACGAAAAAATAAATTTTCCTTTGGATCCTCTTTGAATCCCATCTCATCCCGAGTTGATTCTCAAAAAAAGATCTTTCCAAACTCGAGTCAGGAGAATATTTTACCTTCAGTGTCCTTTTTCATTCTTCAGATTCGAAAACTATTTATTTCCACGCTCCTCTTGATTTTTTCTTCCTGTCTTCTTCCGGAAACGATGGATTCCATTTCCAAAGAGGAAACTTCGGAAACACCTTCCGCGCTCGCGCTTCTCCAAGACAAACTCGATTCCGTCCTGCATCCGGAACACAACCGAGATCCGGAACTTCTTAAGGTTCTTGCGGGCGGCGACGTTATGTTCAATTGGGGAATTCGGGATACGATCGCCAAACACGGGGAGATCGCTCCGGTGGAAGGTTTGAAAACTCTTTTTGGTGAAGCCGATTTCAGAATGGTGAATCTTGAAACCCCTGTCGTTGCCTCCAAAACCGAAGAATCAAAAAAAGCATACGTCTTTACGGCGCATGAAAAGGATATGGAGTCTCTCAAATTCTTAGGTGTGGACCTGGTCTTTTTAGGAAACAATCATTCCTTTGACCACGGAAGTCAGGGGATGACGGAAACACTCGATATATTAAAGAAAAATCATATTCTAAACATCGGCGCAGGGAAAAAAATTCCTGAAGTTTTCGGACCCTTGAGTTTGAGTCAAAAAGGAACCGATCTTCGAATTCACTCCGTCACTGCAATCGCCGAACCGGCTCACTACGCAACGGTTTCAAAGGTCGGGGTCGCGCCGTTTTCGCTTCCTTCTCTACAAGCATCCTTTTTTGAAAGAAGAGGTCGATCGGGAGCGACTGTCCCTCCCGTAAGAATCGTTTCTCTTCACTGGGGAGTGGAATATTCTCCCTTTCCAACCGTCGATCAAAGAAAGATCGCTCACGCACTCATCGATTCGGGGGTAAAGATTGTCATCGGACATCATCCTCATATCCCGCAAGGAATCGAGCTTTACAGAGGAGGGGTGATTCTTTATTCTCTGGGCAATCTCATTTTTGGAAGTAGGAACTCTTACCTTAACCACAATCTGATCGCGATTCTCCATATCCGGAAGAATGTCCTGGAAATGGTCGAACTCGTTCCGATCTTCGGGAAATTCCAAAAAGAGGATCATAAAATTCGTCCCGTAACCGGGAAGGAAGCAAAAGAATTCCTCCAAGAGATCGCGGTTCTTTCGGGCGAACTCGGGACTGAACTCCGTGTGGAAGAAGAAAGAGCATTTCTGGACCTCCGACCCAATTCTCCCTTGACCCCTGGCTTTAAACGCAAAAAATAGGATAAATTATCGGTTCTTCTGCTCGTCGCGTTCCGCAGGCGGGCTTTAACCATAGGGGAAACAATTGAGAAACTACGAACTCACCACCATCACACGTGTGAGCTCTCGGGAAGCCGCAAAAACTGAGGTTCAAGAAACCTTGGGCAAACATTCCGTGAGCATCACTTCCGACGAAGATTGGGGCCAAAGAAAACTCTGGCATCCGATCAAACACGAAGAGCAGGGCATCTTCCATCACTACAAGTGTAGCGCTTCCCCGGAAGCGATCGCAAAAGTGGAAAAGGATTTTCTAATCAACCAGAACATTCTTCGTTCCATGGTTGTCCGTCTCAATGGCTAATGATATCAATAGAGTGACTCTGGTCGGCCGCCTAACGCGGGACCCTGAGTTCAAATCGATCAACGGGACTTCTCTCGTAAACTTCTCCCTGGCCAACGGCCGGACCTATGTGTCTAACGGTGAGAAGAGAGAAGAGTCTCATTTTTTCGATTGTGAAGTCTGGGGAAAACCGGCAGATATCATTCAACAGTATTGCAAAAAAGGCAAACAGATAGCGATTGAAGGACGACTGAAGCAGGACACTTGGGAAACTCCCGAAGGAAAAAAAGCGTCTCGGATTCGAATCGTAGTGGAGAATTTCCAACTACTCGGTTCCAGAGACGATTCTTCTTCCTCTCCGAGAGAATCATCCCCTTCTTCCGGAGGAAATTCTTATCCATCCTCTCCGGAATACTACAGCCCTGCACCGGATGGTGACGACGACATACCGTTTTAATGAGGAACACTTATGAGTGAGAATGATATAAAAGAAGAACGATCTGAAAGATCGGAACCGAGTAGCGAATCTTCCGGAGAAATGGAAGGAAAGCCGCAGAGAAAACAGAATAAATACAAGAAGAAGGTTTGCCGTTTTACTGCGGACCCGGAACTTGCAAAACAAATCAATTATAAGAATATCGAACTCTTAGAAAGATTTATCACCAACCGTGGTAAAATCATTCCAAGAAGAATCACAGGAACCAGCGCTCGTTACCAAAGAGTTCTCGCGCGTGAAATCCGCAAAGCAAGAAGCATCGGTCTTCTTCCTTACAAGGTTAACTGAGGTACCAACATGAGAGTGATCTTACAAAAAGACGTTATCAATCTCGGGGACGCAGGCGACCTGAAAGAAGTTGCTGACGGTTACGCAAGAAATTTCCTTTTCCCGAAAAAACTCGCGGTTCGCGCGAACGAAGGAAATACAAAGGCGGCTCTTCACCAGAAAAAACTGGGAGAGCTCAAACGTGAAAAACGCAAAAAAGCGATGGAAGGTTATTCCTCCAACATCAACGGTAAGGAATACGATATCGTAGTCAAAACCGGCGGCGGAGACAAACTTTTCGGAGCGGTGACTCCTATGGACATTGCTTCCCTTTTGAAAAAAGACGGAATCGAACTCGATAAAAGAAAAATCGAGATCGCGGAGCCTATCCGCAGTCTGGGATCTTATAAGATCAAAATTCGCCTTGCAGAAGGAATCCAGCCTGTCATTACGCTTCACGTAAAAAAAGAAGAAGTGTAATTCTTCTTTAAAAGGGACGATGCAGTCCGACTCTTTATACGAACCGGAATCCGAAAGAGCCTTCTTAGGATTCCTTCTTCTCAAAGGAGCGGACAACCTCATCGATGTTCCCGTGGCTCCGGAAGACTTTTATGTGGATCTCCACAGACGAGTCTACCGGGCGATTACGGATCTGGTTGATAAACGAATCACGATCGATCCCGTTTCAGTCCTCAACTTTCTCAAAGAAAATTCACTTCTCAAAGACGAAGAAAAAGAATTCAATTATATCTATTCTCTCTATCGGGATACGGTCGTCACTCAACCGCTTCCATACTATGCGACTCGGATCAAACGATTCTCAGAGCGGAGAATGTATGCGAAGATTCTCCAGGATTCTTTGGAACTCATCCGAAAAGAACCCGGAGACAACGAATCCGTCTTCAACACGGTCGAGAAAAATCTCACAGAAATTTCCAGAAGTATAGACGCGAAGGGTTTATTGCCCGTGTCTTCGGACAAGGTAGCTCTTTCCGATTATATCATGGAGATCATGAAGAATCGGGGACAGATCACCGGTCTTCGAACCAACTTCACGAAGTTAGACGAGGCGACCTCAGGTCTTAAGGAACACGAGCTCATGATTCTCGCGGCTCGTCCCGGTAACGGCAAAACGACGTTCGCGCTCAACATCGCGTCTAACGTTGCGCTCGTCTACAATCAGCCCGTCGTCATCTTCTCTTTGGAGATGAGCCGGATCGAACTTCTTCTCAAAATGGTCTGCGCGGATTCTCAAGTGGAATCCATGAAACTCAAAAAATCCGAGCTCACTCGTGCGGACGCTCCCAAACTTTTGGAATCGATCGTGCGTGTTACTTCGGCTCCGATTTATATCGACGATTCCGGCGGTCTGACCATCGACGACTTTAAAGGCCGAGTGCGGAAACTTCTGACAACCGAAAAAATCGGCCTGATCGTCGTGGATTATCTCCAGCTCATGAGTGATCCGAAAAGTAAGGACGGAGGCCGTCAACAAGAGGTCTCCTCGATTTCCCGTTCCCTCAAACAGATGGCGAAAGAAGCGAGATGTCCGATCATAGCCCTTTCTCAGATGTCGCGGGCGGTGGAACAAAGATCCAAGGATCAAAAGCCCCAGCTTTCCGACTTACGGGAATCGGGCGCCATCGAGCAGGATGCCGACATCGTTTCCTTTATCTATCGTGAAGAAAAGGTAAAGGCCGACGACGAGATCACTCCCGAGATGCGAGGCAAGGCTGAGATCATCATCGCAAAAAACCGTTCCGGTCCTATCGGTTCTTTTCATCTTGCTTTCCGACCCGAGCTCAGCAGATTTGATAATATAGATTAGTTCTTATCTCATTCGATCAATACAACAGGAAATAGAAATCATTGGAACACTGGATTCAGGAAAATTATAACAAACGCTCTTGGGCGGGAGAATTGAACGAGTCTCTGGAAGGAAAAAAAATCGTTCTCTACGGTTGGTCGTTTCGATTCCGCGATCAGGGCGGCGTGATCTTTATCGATCTTCGGGATAGAACCGGAATCATTCAGGTTGTTGCTCGCAAAGAACTCTTAGGAGACGCTTTTACTCTGGCGGAAAGGGTCCGTTCTGAATACGTGATCGCCGTGGAAGGAACTCTCAAAAAAAGGGACTCAGAATCCATCAATCCAAGAATGCCGACCGGGACCATTGAAGTAGTTCTGGATAAATTATCGATTTTGAATGCGGCCAAAACTCCTCCGTTTTCTTTGGATGAGTTTGACGATATCTCCGAAGAACTCCGACTCAAATATCGTTATCTGGATTTTAGAAGAGAAGAATTGAAAAATCGCATGCTCAAACGTCACGAGTTCGTATTCGCAATTCGTAATTATCTCAACAAACGCAAGTTTGTCGAAATTGAAACCCCGATTCTAAACAAATCCACTCCGGAAGGTGCGAGGGACTTTCTTGTTCCTTCCCGTCTCAATCCGAATCAATTTTATGCGCTTCCTCAGTCTCCTCAGATCTTCAAACAGATTTTGATGGTGGGGGGAATGGAGCGTTACTTTCAGATCGTGAAATGTTTTCGAGACGAAGACTTGCGCGCGGACAGACAACCCGAGTTTACGCAGTTGGATATGGAATTCTCCTTTGTAAGTCAGGAAGAAATTCTCGCGGAGATGGAAGGCCTGATCTCGAACGTTTATAAAGAAGTTTTTAATATTCCACTTTCGACTCCTTTTGCAAGAATGACTTATAAAACCGCGATGGAAGAATACGGTTCCGATAAACCCGATCTTCGTTTTGGTATGAAACTCGTGAACGTTTCCGAAATCGTAAAGGACTGCGACTTCAACGTATTCTCCGGAGCCGTTAAAGGCGGAGGAACCGTTAAGGTGGTTTGTGTTCCGGGAGGCTCTACGATTTCCAGAAAAGAAATCGAAGACTATACCGCGTGGCTGAACCGGGATTACAAAGCCAAAGGCCTCGCGTATATGAAACACGGCGCAGAAGGTCTCGAATCCACGATCACAAAACGTTTTAAAAAAGAAGAATTGGAAGCAATTTCCAAAGCCTGCGGTTCGAAAGAAGGGGATATGCTCTTTTTCGGAGCCGACGAATCGGATATCGTCAATCATTCGTTAGGCGCTCTTCGTCTCAAACTTTCCGAAAGATTTGAAACTCCGAAAGAAGGGGATATCAACATCACTTGGATCGTGGACTTTCCTATGTTCGAATGGAACAAAGACCACAAACGTTGGGACGCATTGCATCACCCGTTTACTTCTCCATCGGACGAAAGTATTCCGTTTTTTGAATCTATGGAAAGTCTCCAAAAAAACGCGGGCAACGCGACGGCAAAAGCATACGACCTCGTCATGAACGGAGTCGAAATCGGTGGAGGTTCGATCCGGATCCATTCCCGAGATATTCAAAATCAGGTCTTTCGAGTTCTCGGAATCGAAGAAGAAGAGGCGAAGGAAAAATTCGGATTTTTACTCGAAGCGCTCGAATACGGGGCCCCACCTCACGGCGGTTTGGCGTTCGGAATCGATCGTATTATGATGCTTCTCACCGGTGGAAAATCGATCCGAGACGTGATTGCATTCCCAAAAACCCAAAAAGGACTTTGTTTGATGAGCGAATGCCCTTCTCCTGTGGAAGAAAAACAACTCCAGGAACTAAAAATCAAACTGGTTAAGGTATAAATTTATTTCCTCGCGCAAAGAACAGTTTAATTTCGAAAACCAAGACTTATACCGTAAGATCTGCGGGATCAACGACGAAGGGGTTAGGATTCTTGAAAAACAACTCGAGATGGATATCATTCCCAGAGGGAACGGTTTTCAGATAGAAGGTGATTCCGCAAAGGTGGATTTTGCGCTCGATTTTTTTAAAAAACTCGAGGCGAATTACCGCGAACGCCCGGATAGAGATTTTACCGATTCATTCGATTTTGCTTATATTCTAAAAGACGCAGGTAAGGAACTCCGCAAAAAAAAAGTCTGGGAAACCGACACCGATCGGACGATGCCTTGGAAACCGTCCGAAAAAATTCTCACCACATATCGCGGAAAACATATCTTCCCGAGAACCAGAAATCAGGAAAATTATTTCCGTTCCTTTCAAGACAATCTGATCACGTTTGCACTCGGTCCTGCGGGAACGGGGAAGACGTTTCTTTCCGTGGCGACCGCGTGTAGATTCTTACAAAGCGGAACGATCGATAAGATCATTCTTACAAGACCTGCGGTCGAAGCGGGGGAGAATCTCGGATTCTTACCCGGAGATCTGAACCAAAAGGTGGACCCTTATCTTCGTCCGGTCTACGACGCCTTGAACGAATGTATCGGCGCCGAAAAAACACAGGAATACATCTCTCTTACAAAGATCGAAATCGCTCCCGTCGCGTTTATGCGCGGAAGAACTCTTTCCAATGCGTTTATCATTTTGGACGAGGCTCAAAACTGCACACTCGCACAGTTGAAGATGATTATGACTCGTCTGGGCCGTAATTCCCGCATGTGTATCTCCGGAGATTCCACTCAGATCGACTTGGATCACGGTCGTTCGGGACTCGAAAAAGTAGTGACTTTATTCAAAAACACGGATCAAATTGGAATGGTGTTTTTCGGGAAAGAAGATATTACCAGACACCCGCTCGTGGAAGTAATCGTTCGCAAGTTCGAGGAGTTGTAATCGTATGCCCAGTCCGGGAAATCTGATCGAGTCCGCTATGGCTTGGATAACGGACACTTTGACTCGGGTCCGTCCGATTCTTTTTGTTCGAAGGCTTCAGGTTGTTTTGGTTGTTATCACCTTATTTATGGTGACCTGGATGCTCGCGATTCCTTTTTTTGGTCAGGACAAGATGGATCTTTCTCCGGACGGTCTTTATTCGGAAGGAAAAACCGCTCCCGAAAAAATCGTTTCCGCAAAAGACATCGTCTACGAAGACGAAGACAAGACCAAGGCTAAAAAACTCGCCGCTTATCAATCCGCACCTTTTGTTTTTGATCGCGACTACGGAGCGCTTCAAGAATTTATCAACAAAGCCATCCAAGAGGATATGGAGAATTTTCGTTCCTTTAAACCGAGCGTGGAAGGAAAAGCTTATCCCGAACTCTTAAACGTAATTCCAAGATGGAAGAATCGTTCCAAAGAAGAGATCGAACTTCTGTACAAAACTCCGGGCAAGGGAAAACTCAAGGATCTTGTTCAACAGTATTCTAATTTAGTATTTTCTTCTTTTTGTATATTGAGGGACTTGCCTCCGGACTACGCTACTTTGAAGTCTTCGGGCGCGAGGGTCCGTAATCAGGGAATCAAAGAACAAATCTCGAATTTGGAAGGAGCTTATATCATTCCGAGATCGTATTTGTATCGGGATCCGGATACGGTGAACGTTCTGACGAGGATGGCTCAGGAAAAACTCTCCCGGATGGATTCTGCGGTGCTTCCTGTGGTTCAAAAAATTTCACTGAGTTATATCTATTCCAATCCTTCCTGTTCGTACAACGAAGAGGAAACTCTCGCTCTTAAAAAATTCGCTTCGGATCGCGCGGAACCGATCAATTCGAGAATTCTCGGGGGAGACGTTATCGTAAAGTCCGGAGAAATCATCACACCGGAAATATTCAAAAAACTGCAGATTGTAAACACGTATGCGACGCGCGCGAATATCGCCTCGATCATTTCGATTCTTCTGATACAGACGGTGTTCGTAGTTATCATTTATTTTTTCTTAAAAAAATACAATCCAAAACGACTCAACGACGTTTCGAGTAACGTGATCGTTTTCTCCCTGATCTGGTTTTTGGTTTTGAGTTGTACGATCGCTTCGAGAATTTTCTTTAACTTCGAGACAAAATACGACACGATCTTTTATTTCGCATTGTTTGTTCCGGTCGGAATGGTTTGCCTGATTATAAGTTTTATCTACGACGAACAACTTTCGATCGCGATCGGATTTTATCTTTCCTTCTTTGTTTTTATGGCTTCGCATTACAATCCGACTTCGTTTATGCTCGGTTTTGTTTCTTGTATCGTTTCCGCGAGTTACGGGAGAAACCTAAAAAAACGAATCGATTTTATCAAGGCGGGTTTGTACATCGCGGGCGTTCAGATTATCATCGCTTCGAGCGGTTATCTTTTTGATTCCAGAAACTATTGGGTTGCGATTCCGAGCGGTTCTTGGCTCAAGGATTTGGTTGAATCCAATATTTTTAAGTTATACGTTCTATGTTTGATCAACGGGTTTGCTTGTTCCACCGCGGCGCAGTTTTTACTTCCGATCTACGAATACCTTTTTAACGTTCCGACCCGTTTTAAATTGTTGGAATTGGCGGATACGGGACATCCGCTTTTGCAGGACCTTCTTACAAAAGCCCCCTCGACTTACACGCATACGTTTATGGTAGCCGCGCTTTCCGAAAGGGCTTGTCAGAATTTGGATCTGGATTGGCTTCTTACAAGAGTGGGGGTTTACTTCCACGATATCGGCAAAATTCCGAACGCGGGCTTTTTTGTGGAGAATCAACACTTGATTCCCAAAAAGGAGAATATCGATAAGAATAATCCGGCGCTCGCCGCAAAAATCGTCATCGATCACGTGTTAGACGGAATCGAGATGGCCAAAAAAGCTAGACTTCCCAGAGAGGTGATCGACTTTATTCCGGAACACCACGGGACTTCTACGATGGCGTTCTTTTATCACAAAGCTCTTTCGGAACTTTCTCCGACTCAAAAGAAAAAACTCCGGAAAGAGGATTTTCAATATCCGGGTCCAAAGCCTCAGAGAAAGGAAACCGCGATCGTGATGATTGCGGATTCTTTGGAAGCGGCGTCTCGCTCCTTAGATGAGATTACTCCGGAATCATTGGATAATTTGATCACAAAGATCATCAGTATCAAACTCGCGGAAAATCAATTGGACGAATGCGGACTGACGCTCGGAGATCTCGAGGTCATCAAAGCTTCTTTCAAAGAAGTGCTTTTATCGAGCCTACATTCGAGACCGAAGTATCCGAGTATGGAAGCGACCAAAGCGTTGGAAAAGAAAAATCCTCTGAGTGCGTCCTCAAATGGTCATAAGAATTCGAAAACCACGGTTCCGGGGAAAGGAAACTGATCACCGACCTTATTTCCGTATCGAACGACTACGGATTGATTTCTTGGTGGAACGAAGAAGAAGTCCTTCAGAACTGTAAAATTCTATTTCGAAAAGAACTCGGAAATTCTTCCTGTGAAATGAGTCTTTTGATGATCAACGATTCCGACATGAAGGAAATCAATCTTCTTCGAAGGGGAAAGGACAAAACCACGGACGTTCTTTCGTTTCCTTTGGAATTCGATTTTTCTCCTCTGAGCGCGGTTTTGCAACAAAGGAAGAAAAAACCCCATTCTTCTCTACCTCCGATTGCGTTAGGCGAAATCGTGATCTCGTTTGACACCCTTAAAAAACAGGCCGAGGAAATCGGACATTCTGAAAAGGACGAATTCTATCGGCTGCTCGTTCACGGTTTTTTACATCTCCTCGGATACGATCACGAAAGAGGAGAGGAAGAAGAAAAAATCATGAAGGAAAAGGAAGACGAATGTCTGGACATTCTCCAGGATCTCTAAGAAAAATGCGAGGGATCGTCCTGGAATCCAGAGAGATTCCGGGGGGAGACGCGGTCATTCGTTTGTTACCGGAAGAAGGGATGGTGGAAAACTTTCGCGTTCGAGGAATTCGAAAAAGCAAAACGAGACCGATCGCTTCGGTGGAACCCGGTTCTTTTACGAGTGTGGATTATTACAACGCAAGAAATCAGCAAGAGACACATAACGTAAAAGAGATCGCGCTCTTAAATCGTTTCGATCGAGCCAAAGCGGGTTATCTCGGAATGGTTCTCGTTTCTTATCTTGTGGAACTCGCTTCTTCTTTTACTCCGGACGGCGCCGAACATCCCGGTGAGTTTCGCCTTCTTTCGGGGGCTCTGGAAGAATTGGAGGAGAATGGTCCTTCGATCCTGATTCTTCCGTTTGTAAAACTTCGCCTTCTCGTTTCGGGCGGTTTTCTTTCCAAGGAACTTCTCTGTCATTCTTGTGGAACTCCTTTGAAGGAGATGACTTCGGTCACTCTTCAGGCTTCTCCTTTGGAACTCGTCTGCGGGAATTGTCTTCATTCGAACGAAAACGATCTAGGACTTGTGCAATGGATTCAAACTTTTTTGATGCTTCGTTTCCGAGATTTGAAGGAAAGAAAAATCGCTGTTGAAACAATCCTCGACCTCGACAGAATTTGCAATCGGATGTTGGAACCGATCCTTCGAAGGAAACTCAAATCGACCGCCACACTTTACGAAGCTTTGGGAGAGAATCTTGGAAAATTTAATTAAGACAGTTTTGTTGTTCTTCTATTTTTCGATCCTTTTGTTCCTCGTGGTCTTGGATATTCGCTGGGATCAAAAAAGCCCGGTTTCGATTCCGGTTCGGGCGGAAAGAGAGGAGGGAGGAAAACGATCAATACTTGTTTCCATGCTGGAAGTCAAAAAGATGGTATTTCAGGAACTGGAAATCAGTTGGGAAAATTCTAAAAAGAAGAATGTTTTTTACGAAAGGAAATGATTGTAACCGATTCTTTTCAAATTATGTTTTAAACAAAAAAATGGATGCGAAGAATACGATGAGAACGAGGAATTATTGTCGGAGTTCCGACAATCTTCAGGGGAGACTTGTACTTGCAAAGATTTGGTTTTTCTGATAGAGAAAAGTCCTTCGATTTTTTCCCGCGAGCCCACCTCCTCCACCCGATGAGGGCGGGGGCGCGCGACCTTCACGGAGGTTTGTCGTTGTTACGACAGTTTTTTTTAAAGATCCGGTTCACTTTTGCGTAAAGATATGGAAAAGCGGGTGGGGCAGATTTTTACAAGAAGATTGTCGTATTTCCGACTAATCGATTCTCAAATCGAAAGCGTGCTGACGAATAGAGTAAACCTTCTCTTTACAAAGAGAACGACAACGATCGCCCTTTTACAATGGACTTTTCGAATCATTCTTAACGCTTCCGTTTCGTTCCGGAAGAACTATCCGAGCCGGCTTCCTACCTCTGTCATATACTTTACGGATCACTCTTAAATGAAAGAAAATGAAACTCTAAAACAAATCGTATTAAAAGTTCTGGAGGAAGGGGTAAACGAAGTCACGGCTTCGTTTGCGGATCTCGACCGGAGCTCACTAAAAATCAAGATCGAGTATTCCAGAGACGAAAAGTTCGGAGATTATTCCACCTCATTCGCATTAGAAAATTCTAAAATACTCAAGAAGAATCCGGTTCAGGTTTCACAGGACCTCGTCTCCGCTCTTCAAAAAAGAACGGACCTCTTTGAAACGGTCGACTTTACACCCCCCGGATTTGTAAATTTTAGAATCCTTCCATCCTTTCTTTTGAGGTTTGTCGAATCTTCGATTCTTTCCGGAAATTATTATCCGCAGGTAAATCATCCTCTCAAGATCAACTTAGAGTTTGTTTCCGCCAATCCTACCGGACCTTTGAACATCGTTTCCGCGAGGGCCGCCGCCATGGGAGACGCGATGGCGTCCCTTTTAAAAGCGATCGGTCACAAGGTAGATAAAGAATTTTATATCAACGACTACGGAAATCAGGTTTTTTTACTCGGCGTTTCGACTCTCGTTCGGATTCGGGAACTCAAAGGAGAATCTTCCTCGATACAAGAGGCGGAAGATACGACACCCATCGAAACGATTCTGGAAAAGAATATTCTTCCCGCAGAAGGATATCGTGGAGAATACATTAAGGATATTGCAAGTTCTCTTTTGCAGGACGCGACTAAATCCCCTCGGATAGAATCTCTTTTAAAAGAAAAGAAATACCGAGAACTCGCGGAACTTTGTTCCGTTTGGACCGTCGAAAACAATCTTATCTGGCAAAGAAAGGATTTGGACGCCTTTGGCGTAGAGTTTGACAACTATTTCAGCGAAAAAACCCTCCACGACGCGAACAAGGTTTTAACCGTGATGAAAGATCTGGAGAATTCAGGAAAGATCTTTGAAGAAGACGGTAAAAAAGTCTTTCGTTCCACGGAATACGGAGACGACAAAGATCGTGTCGTGGTCCGAGATGATGGTCGACCGACTTATCTGCTCGCAGATATCGCTTATCATAAAAATAAGATCGAAAGAGGATACGATCGTATCATCGATATCTGGGGACCGGATCATCACGGATATATCGCAAGACTTTCCGGTGCGATTCAATCTTTAAACTATCCGAAGGAAAATTTCAAAGTAATCATCGCGCAACAAGTCAATCTTCTTGAATCCGGTCAAAAGGTGAAGATGAGTAAACGTGCGGGCTCCTTTCAAACGATGAGCGATCTCATCGGCTTTCTGGGTAAACACGGCAAAGACGTCGGACGTTACTTTTTTGTGATGCGTTCTCTTGACGCTCCTCTGGATTTTGATCTGGATCTCGCAAAAGATGAATCGGATAAGAACCCTGTTTTCTATCTTCAATATGCGCACGCGAGAATCTGTTCCATCTTTCGAGAAGTAGGAAACGAAACCTCGGCTGAAGAGGCTATGAAACTCGAAATGTCCGAAGAAAGAAAAAGGCTTCTTTTTTGGATCGCAAGATATCCCGAAGAAATATTAGATTCTGCGAATGCAATGGAGCCTCATCGTGTGACCAATTATCTCCAGAGTTTTGCGAAAGCTTTTACGAGTTTTTACCTCGGAAAGAATAATCGTTTAAAGGATGCAACTCCGGAGGTGCGTTTGGGACTCGCGAGAATCTGTTTAGCGTCTAAAAATATTCTTTTTCAAGGACTTTCTCTCATCGGAGTTTCGGCCCCGGAGAGAATGGATAAGGAATCCTAATTGTCCGAACCGAAAATCATAGTTCTTTCCACGGGTTCCGAATTGACGAGCGGCAGGAGTCAAGATACGAATTCTTCCTGGATCGCAAACGAACTCTTTGGGATCGGTTTTTCCGTCTTTAAGTTCGTCGTTCTTCCCGACGACCCGATTGTCTTACAAGAAGAGATCGGAAATCTCGCGAAAGAAGCGACAAAAGAAAGACCCGTATTGATGATTATGACCGGCGGACTTGGGCCCACCGACGACGATTATACATTAGAAATTGCTTGTAAACTCGCGGGGGTGACTTCCGTCGAGAGTCCCGTCGCGAGGCAAAGAATTGAAGCCTTCTACCGCCTTAGAGGAAGAAATTTTGAGGAAGCGATGCAAACTTCGATCCGTCAGATCTCGGTTCCTGAAACTTCAATCGTCTTAAACAACAAGGTCGGAATTGCTCCCGGTTTTATTTTAAAACTCGGCGAGCATACGACCTTGTCTTGTATGCCCGGCGTTCCGGGTGAGATGACCGAAATGTTTCGGGAAGAGTTGTCCCCTTGGATTTCGAAAACTTTTTCCGCGAAGAAACTTCATTCAGGTTTTCGTTTTCTCTGGTGGATGAGCGAATCTCTCTTTCAAAAAGAATTTATTTCTAAGGAAGAATCGATCACAAACGGATCGGTAGTTTGGGGGGTTGCCGCAAAACGCGGTTATATCCGGGTGAGTTTTCAGTCCGGGAATCGAAGTTTCGTGGATTCTCTTTTAGAAAAACTCGATCAAGTATACGGAGCCAAGTCGACCCCCGACGTATTCGAGGAACTTCCGAATATTCTCAGCGAAAAAAAAATCACAGTCGGCACTGCGGAAAGTTGTACGGGAGGTTTGATCGCAAAAACTTTTACGGATCGAGCCGGCGCTTCGGCCTATTTTATGGGCGGAGTTGTCTCCTACGACAACAGCGTCAAAGCGGGAATTCTCGGAGTGCAACAAAGAACGTTAGACAACTTTGGCGCCGTGAGCCGGGAAACCGCCAAAGAAATGGCGGAAGGCGCTCTAAAAGCATTGAACACTGATTATACGATCAGCGTCACCGGAATCGCCGGGCCGGGAGGCGGAACCGCACAAAAAAAAGTAGGACTGGTTTATTTCGGAATCGCTCAAAAAAACGGAGAGACTGAAATTTACGAACACTACTTTCCGTTTCCAAGGGCGTCGTTTCGCGAATACGCAGCCCATACCGGATTGTATTTATTATACGACTTATTGAAGAGGAAAGGATGAAACTTCTACCGATTGCAGGATTTAGCGTTTTCTTTACGATATTATTCTTTTACGGATTCGGAAATCAGTATCAGGGCGCGGTGGGAATTCAGAAAGTCTGGGCTTTTTCAAAATCGGCTCACGCGGGAATGGCTCCCGATTCCCGCTTTGAGTGGAATCCTGACGAAAGTCTGAACGGCTATAAATACGAGAATTCTTATTATACC
Organism: Leptospira ainazelensis; assembly: GCF_016918785.1. Taxonomy (GTDB): domain Bacteria; phylum Spirochaetota; class Leptospiria; order Leptospirales; family Leptospiraceae; genus Leptospira; species Leptospira ainazelensis. The sequence goes on from NZ_JAFFPT010000072.1 coordinate 139,413, forward strand.
ATTCAAAGTTCGAACGGGATCGCGTTAGACGACACAAAGAGAATCGAGTATCCTCTGAACACGAAAGGATATCTGGAATATAAAAAGATCGGCGCTGAAGTGAATTTTTATTCCCCTTCGGGAGAGATCCTCTGGACAAAGGAGTACAGAAGTTATCCGAGAATTTCCCCTTCCGGAAATCTGGTTTTACTCGTCGCGGGAGATCACAATCAGGTGATTCTTTCCGATATCAACGGAAACGAAACCGGCGTTAAAAAAATCGACGGTAGGTTTTTGACCGACTATTCTTTTGCTCCGGATTCTAAGATCAGCGGCGTTCTTTTTTCCGGCGGTGAGTTGTTTGTACTGGATTCCAAGGGTGGAATCCTTTTTAAAAAGGAATTGGGTTCCGAAAAAAATCCTGTCTTCGCGAAAAGTTTTTCTCTTTCTCCTGACGGAAAAAAGACCGCGATTCATCTTTTAAAAGCTAACAAGGACTGGATTCTTGTTTTGGATGCGAAAGGGGAGGAAGAAACCTCTTACGAATTGGATTCTATCTATCCTCATAAGATCTATTTGGCGATTTCGAATACGGGCGAAGTTTTGGTTTCCGCACCGGATAAAGTTTCCTTTTACGATGCAAGCGGTGAGAAGGGATTGGAAGTAAAACGAACTTCCGGCACGGGCGTCTATCAATCCGTTTTTCACAACGGCAACTGGTTCGCCGCTGAATTGAATTCCGAAATTCTTTTTTTGGATGATCGAGGGAAAATTTTAAAAAAGGAAAAAATCAAATCTTCCGATCTTCCTGGACGATTTTTTCCCTCCGGCAAAAACGGCTCCGTAGTTTTGGAAACAGGAAAAGAGCTCTTTCTTTATAGAAATTTATAATATTCTTATGTTCTGAATTTTTTTATCTCTTCCGAAATAACGCCGTTTGTAAAAATGATTTACGGGGAACTTCCGGTCCGTTTTGAGATAACGTCGTCGCTGTGAATTCTAATTTTTGGGTCGTTGTCGTTTTTATCGGTTCAGAAAACCTTTGAGGTTTAAAAAGAGGCGAAAGGTTTTTTAGTAAGATCCGCAATCTTCCCGGAAGAACTTTTTGACTTCAGACCTCGTAAATCGATAAAGACTTGTAACTTTTGTTTCCTTGTTTATCCAAAAGCGCGATGATCTCGGTCCTTTTGTCCTTTTCGATGTTAAAAATCAACTGATCAGAAATTTCACGACAGATATAAAGACCTCTTCCATGCGAATCCGCGAGACCCGGGGGAAAACCGGTGGTTTCATCCACGGTAATATGACGATCGAGTCTTTTTAAAATTTCCTTTTTATCCAGAGAACCGAAATGATCCCGGATCACGATGATAAACGTGTTGTCCGCGATTCCGTATCCGATTTCAAAAAAATCGGATTCCGCGAGTTGAATGTTCTCCAAAGGAATCACGAGATCCCGGGAAGGGAGTTCGTATTGATATTTATAATTTCCCTTGGAATCTCTCGGTGCGCGAATCATCGCGTTAGACGTAAGCTCTTCTAAGATCTGATTGATCGCGTTCGGAGCTCCCTTTTCCACGAGAAATTTCGCGATCCGGTTGCAGAGAAAATTTCTCTGTTCGTCCGAATAGATTCTTTTGTAGACGATACTTTCCAGTTGTGGCACCGAAAATTCCCTGTCTTCCGTTTCGGATTCTTGAATGATAAAATCGGGGCCGAAGTATTTTTCCACTCCGAAGATGTCTTTTGTGAGAAGTTTGTGGACCATCACCGAGATCAGTTTGATATCCAGAAAAGAATATTTCGGAATGATGTTCCAGATTCCGTGTTTGTATGCGAAGTTGATGTAGTCGTTGATATTGTATGCGGTCATCAACGTATAAAGAACCTGAGGGAATTCATGTTGGATCGTTTTGATCAGATCGAGTCCAGTTTTGCCGGGCATCCGTATATCGGTGATCACGAGATGAATTTCTTCGTTTTTAAGAATTCGGACCGCTTCGTCGTAGTTCTCCGCGTCAAAAACCCGGTATTTTCCGGTAAGAAGATCTTTGATCGCTTCTCGAATCGAATGTATGTCTTCTACGATTAGGATATTGTGCATCAGGAAGAATATCCGTTGTTCTGAGTGAAGGGTAGTGAGACCCGGAAACGGGTTTTCCTTTCGAACGATCGTACCGACAATTCACCGCCGTGTTCTCTTACGATCGAATGACAGATGGAAAGTCCGAGTCCGGTTCCGATCCCGGTCTTATTCTTCGTAAAAAACGGAGAAAAGATCTTATCGATGAGATTGTCCGGAATTCCACCGGCGTTGTCTTCCACGATGATGTGGACCATGTTTCTGGTCTTTCTTACTTCCACGCGGATTTTTCCTTCTCCATAATCAAAGGCTTGGAGAGAATTCTTAAAAAGATTGATAAAGAGGCGTTCCATCTTGACCGGATTGAACTGAAACGTAGTCCCCGGCTCGCAGAGAATTTCCCAAGTGATGTTTTTTGACAAAACCGGATATACCCAGACCACGTTTTCTTTTGCTTTTTGGATCGTCTCGTAAATGTCCGCTGTCGTCGTTACGAGTTTGTCGGGTTTTGCAAAGCTGATGATGTCCGAAACGATCATTGCGGCCCGCGTTAGATCCTCTTTCATCATATCCAGACGTTTTTTGAAAAAGTCAGGATCGATGGAAGTGAGATTGTTTAGGAGACTTTGTAACGTTAGACTCATTCCCGTAAGAGGATTGTTGAGTTCGTGTGCGACCCCCGAGATAAAGATCCCTAAGGAAGCAAGGTTTCGAATTCTAAGATTCTCCTCTTCCTTTTCTTTGATTCTCGTGATATTGCTTACCTTTTCCAAAACGGAACCGATGATTCCGTCTTTCTCGATCGGATAAAAATCCAGATAAAGAGTTTCCTTTTGTCCTCTTACCGAATGAAAGATCTCCCGATTGACGTCGGATTTCGGATATTCAAAGTATGGATTGAAGTTTTCTTCACCCGTCTTCATGTCTTTCATCGGACAGTAAGGACAGACCTCGTTTCGACTGTAGAGAACCTCGTAGCATTTTTTCCCTATAATGGAGGAAAACGACGATTGACCGGAAAATTCGAGCGTGGATCGATTGACCCTCCGAATACGAAAACCCGGATCGATCAATACCAATGGCTCGGTAATCCCATCCAGAATGGACTGTAGTTCACCGGCTCTTTCTAAGAGATTTTCCTGCAACGAGGACATGAAGATTCAATATTGTAGAGAATCTTTAAAAGTTTGCAGTAACTTTTTTTTATTTTTTGCAGATTCTTGGTTCTGCATTTCATGAAGCCTCAGAACTTGTACGAGAAAATCTTCCAGGAGCTTTAAATAAAATTCCTGTTTAAATGCCGATCGTTCTCGGTTGTTTCCTTCATCGGGTAGGAATTGAATCGGGTAACGCATCTCTTTGCCGTTCCGATTGGATTCCACAAGAATGTCGTCCACGTTCTGATCCAGAGGAGTTTCGTCGACGAGGCGTATGACGGTAATGTCGGATCCGTCCGCATTCTCCGCTCTGACTTCCGTTATGACTCGGGAAAGAGTGGTCCCCGTAAATTCCAGAAGAATCGATTTGCTTTCCGCTCTTTCGATTCCACTTCTTCCTTCCGAGATGGAATGTTTTGTGACCTTGATTCCCTTTCGATTTGGAAAGTTTCCTAAAAAAGAGATGAAGGTCCCGTTGGGAACGGAATCGATTCTTTCCAATTTGATGAGTTCTCTCGCGACTCCGAGGTCTTCGTAGATTCGTAAGATTCTTCGATTGAGAATCGATGCGGTATCGGAGGTGCCCGCCTTTTTGTGATCGTCCGCTTCAGAGAATAGAGAGAACGTTACAATGAAATTGAGAAGGAATAGGAGGAAGGGTAAGAAAAAATTTCCGCTCAGAGAAGAATGAACTTTCGTTCCGGATTCTTCTCTGATTGAATTTTGTTTAAAATTAAGGAGTAGTTGCAGGCGCTGAAGGAGCCGCGTTCGGAGCTGGAGTCGTAGTAGGTGTATTGTTTTCACTTTTGGTCTCCTCTGGAGGTGCGGTCAGAGTCGGTGCGGTTTCCGGCATCAGCTTATCTTCTTTTTTCGCAAAGAGAAAGGAAAGAAAAAGAGAAAGAATGATAAAGAGGATCGCCGTAACTCGGGTAGCCTTTGTAAGAACGTCGGCGGTCGAAGAACCGAAAACGGATTGGCTGGAGCCTCCGCCTAACAGTCCTCCGCCCTTGCCGGTTTGAATCATAACGAGTAAAACCAGAAAGAGAGAAACAACAACGAATAATGTAAGAATGACTCCGTTTAACATATCAGTTCCTGAAAAAAAATTGAATCCTTTGCCAGATTATGAAGCCGCAGAGGAGTGACAATTAAAATACTCTTCTCTGGCCGCTTCTCAATGCGGTTTCAGCCGGTTTTAGAAAAGTCCCGCGTAAGACTCGATCTTCTGGCTGGCCCCGCCCACGAGTCCTCCGTCGATATCTTTTTCCTTTAAGAGCGCGGTTACGTTGTCCGGCTTAACGGATCCGCCATAGAGAATCGAAAGGGATTCTGCAACTCCGGAAGCTCCCACAAAAAGGCCCGCGACTTCTTTGCGGATAAACGCGTGCACTTCCTGAGCCTGAGCCGGAGTCGCGACTTTTCCGGTTCCGATCGCCCAAACCGGTTCGTAGGCAAGAATCAGATTCGAGAAGGAGTTGCTTTCGATTCCTTTTAAGCCTTCTTTCACTTGAGAAGAGATGACCTCAAAGGTTTTTCCGGATTCTCTTTCGGCCAAGGTTTCCCCGACACAGTAGAGGGCCGTAAATCCGTTCTTTAAGAGAAAGTGAATCTTTTCGTTACAGAAGGAACTGGATTCTCCCAAAAACTGTCTTCTTTCGGAATGTCCGATCATAACGACCTTGATTCCCAGTTCGCGAAGTTGTTCCGGAGAAGTTTCTCCCGTAAACGCGGCGAGTCCGGATGGATAGGCGTTCTGAGCTCCTACGACGACTCCGGTTCCTTCGAGAATTCTTGCTACTCCCGCCAAGTGAAGTGTGGAAGGGAATACCATCGGGATTCTATCCTTTGCGACGGTCGGAATTTTTTCCTTGATCGATTGTGCTAAAGTTGTGGCTTCCTTTTCGGAAAGATTCATTTTCCAATTTCCGGCGATCACTGTCTTGCGCATGGTTTCCTCATTGATGATGATTTCGTGAAAGATGGGAAGAGTTTGTACGAAAGCCGATTGGCTTCAAGGACTTTTTAGGAGAATGGAAAACGTCCTCGGGTGCTGTCGCCAACGAATCCGTTTCTCGTCAATGATCGGCCTCCGCAGACTTCGCCTCCGCTTTCTACGGTAGCGAATGAAAGATCATCACTTCCAGTAAAGGGTTATATAAAGTTTCCAGTCTTCATTCGGAGGCGGCCATATCCGTACCCACAAGTGAACTGAATCTTTATAAGAATTTGTCGTAACAACGACAATCTTCCGTGAAACGAAATCCCCGCCCGATTTTCGGGTGGAGGGGCGGGTGGTGGAAAACTCCGGGCGACTTTTCTCTATCAGAAAATTCTACTTTTTGCAAGTAAAAAGTCTCGAATGTAGGAACTCCTAGATTTGGGACCCTCCTTGATTCTAAATAGTTTGTTTAACTTGGGATATCCTCCCGAGCTCGGGGTGCTTTCGGGATATTCGATCCAAGGTGGTAGTATTTCAAACTGAGATCGACTTTCGTTCATCGAGGTTTTGGGTGATTTGTGCGGTTGTGGAATATTAGCTGAAAATAAAAAAAAACCGGAACAGGTTTTACGATCTGCATCCGGTTTTTGTGCGAAGGTTTTTGAAATTTATTCGGATTCTTTTTTCTTGAGAGCTTCTACGCCTGGAAGTTTTCTTCCTTCCATAAATTCAAGAGAGGCGCCGCCGCCGGTCGAGATATGAGTGATCTTATCCGCAACCCCGGCTTTGTTGATCGCCGCGATGGAATCTCCTCCGCCCACAACGGTCTTCGCTTTAGACTTTGCGATCGCTTTGGCAAGGGCCATTGTGCCGTTCGCAAATTTATCCATTTCAAAAACTCCCATAGGGCCGTTCCAGAAAATGGTTCCCGCGTTTTTGATGATCTTTTCGTAATTGGAGACGGTTTTAGAACCGATGTCCATTCCCATCCATCCGTCCAAGATTCCCATCTTATCCACGGACTTCGTCTTCGCTTTGTCGCTGAACGAATCCGCGATGATATGATCCACCGGAAGTTGAAGATCGACTCCGGCCACTCCAGCTTTTTCGATCAGTTGAAACGCCTGCACTTCGAATTCTTTTTCCACGAGTGAGTTTCCTACGGGAACCGCTCTGGATTTTAAAAATGTGTAAGCCATTCCTCCTCCGATCAGAAGGTGATTGACCTTATCAAAAAGATTCGTAAGAACCTTGATCTTGGAAGAAACCTTAGATCCTCCGATGATCGCGACAAAGGGTCGAGCCGGTCTCGAAAGAAGGGCCGAAAGTTCTACGATTTCTTTGTGCATCAAAAGTCCCGCATAAGAAGGGAGAAGATGTGCAATTCCTTCCGTGGAAGCGTGAGCTCTGTGAGCCGCGCCGAATGCGTCGTTTACATAGACGTCAGCGAGGAGCGCGAGTTTTTTGGAAAAACCCGATTCGTTCTCTTCCTCTTCTTTGTGAAAACGGACGTTCTCTATGACGAGGATTTCCCCGTCTTTTAATTCTTTGGATAACTTTACGACGTCGTCTCCGATCACGTTCTTAGAAAAAAGGACGTTCGTCTTTACGAGTTCTTTGAAAGTTTCCACAACGGGAGCCATGGAGAATTCGGGATTCACTTGGCCTTTGGGTCTTCCTAAGTGACTCGCGATGATGACACGGGCTCCTTTTTTGAGGAGGAGCTCGATGGTCGGGAGGGTTTTTTCAATTCTGGTTTTGTCGGTGACTTTTCCGTTCTCGATCGGAACGTTGAAGTCCACTCGCAAGAAAACACGTTTTCCGGCGAGGTCGACGTTTTCGAGTCTTGGCAATTCCATGAATTAACCTTTCTTCGCCATGAAGCGGATAAGATCGAGAACTCGGTTCGCATATCCCATCTCGTTGTCATACCAAGAAACCAATTTGAAAAATCTAGAATTCAATTCGATACAAGCGTCCATGTCGAAGATGGAAGAAAGTGTGGAACTTACGAAGTCGTTGGAAACCACCATGTCTTCGGTATAACCGAGAATTCCTTTCATAGGGCCTTCGGAAGCCGCTTTCATCTTCGCGGAAATTTCTTTCAATGAAGTTTCTTTTGTGGTTCTTACGGTTAAGTCCACGACGGAAACGTCCGGAGTCGGAACCCGGAAAGACATTCCTGTGAGTTTTCCGTTTACTTCCGGAATACAAAGTCCTACCGCTTTTGCGGCTCCGGTGGAAGCTGGAATGATGTTTTGCATCGCTCCTCTTCCTCCGCGGAAGTCCTTTTTAGAAGGTCCGTCTACGGTCGGTTGAGTCGCGGTCGTTGCGTGAATCGTGGTCATCAGACCTTCTTCGATTCCGAAGTTGTCGAGCACCACCTTTGTGATCGGAGCGAGACAGTTTGTAGTACAGGACGCGTTAGACACGATGTGATCCGTAGCCGCGTTGTATTTGTCGTTGTTTACTCCCATTACGAAAGTAGGAATGTCCTTGTCCTTAGCGGGAGCGGAGATCACCACTTTTTTTGCTCCGGCCTTGAGGTGTTTTTCGGATCCGACTCTGTCGGTAAAAAGGCCGGTGGATTCGATCACAAAGTCCACTTTCAAATCTTTCCACGGAAGTTTTTCGGGATCTCTTTCCGAAACGCAGAGAATTTTTTTTCCGTCGACGATGAGTTCTTTGTCTGTATGTTCTACGGTTCCTTGAAATCTTCCGTGAGTGGAATCGTATTTGAGTAGATAGGCGAGGTTATCAGGAGTAACTAAATCATTGATTGCGACAAATTCCAGATTCGGGTCTTTGATTCCTGCACGGAAAGCAAGTCTTCCGATTCTTCCAAATCCGTTGATGGCTATTCTTGTCATTTTCTTCCCTTTGTTGTTTAGATTTATTCAAGATCTCCCGCTTCCGACAAACGTCGGATGGGAGAATTTTTAAGATTTGATTACAGTATTTTCCCGGAACATTCTCTTGAAAATCCGTTTTTTCAAGAGAAAACGGAGGGATTTTTAAAAATAAGCGTCCAGAATTTCCTGAAGCATCGTTTCGGTGAGCGGTTTGGTTTTGAAGTCGGAGAGAATTCCGAACTCCCTCGCTTTTGCCCGATCATCCGGATTGTCCGAGGTTGTGAGCATAACAACGACGATCTTTCCCTGGAGTTCTTCGGGAAGAAGATCGTATTCCTCGAGGAATTCCCAGCCGTTCATTCCGGGCATGTTGATGTCTAAAAAAACCAGATCGGGTCGAGGATCGTGATTCGTAGCCCTTTCTTTGAGATACTGAAGAGCGGATTCTCCCGATTGTTTTGCGATCACTTGGTCGGCAAAGTTTCCCTTTCGGATGACCCGCTCGTGAAAGAAATTATCCGAATTGTTGTCGTCGATGAGAAGGATACAACTGACTTTTTTGTTCATATTCTTAAATTAGGAATCGTAAAATAAAAAGTGCTCCCGAGATTTGGAGTCGATTCGACCCAGATCGTTCCCCCGTGCAATTCCACGATTTTTTTGCAATTGGCAAGACCGATCCCATGACCGTCGTATTCGGAATCGCCGTGAAGTCTCTGAAATATAAAGAATATACGATCAAAGTATTTGGAGTCGATCCCAATTCCGTTGTCTTGGAATGAAAATTGCCAGAGTTCACCTTTCTGCGCGACTCGAATTCGAATTTCGGGTGTAGAATCCTTTTTTGCAAATTTGATAGCATTGACGATTAGGTTCTGCAGAAGTTGTCTGAATTCTACTTCGTAGACCTTGAGAGAAGGGAGATTGTCTTTTACGATCTTGGCTTTAGTCTGGAGAATCAAACTTTCCAGATCCATTCTGACTTCTTCGAACAAAACGTTGCAATCCACTTCGATGAGTTTTCTATCTCTTCCGATTCTGGAATACATCAAAAGAGCTTTTACAAGGGCGCTCATTCTTTTTGTGGCGAAGTCGATCGTTTTGAGATGATCGTGCGCTGAAGCGTCTAACGTTTTTCCGTAGTCTTCCTGGAGAATCTGGATATAATTCGATACGGTGCGGAGAGGTTCCTGTAAATCGTGGGAGGCCAGATAAGCAAATTGTTCCAATTCCTTGTTTTTTGCTTCGAGCTCGTTCTTTCGGATGAGTGTGGTTTCCTGGATCTTCCGTTCGGTGATATCGATGATCGATGCAAGAACCATCAAACCTTCGTCGGTGTCGATCGGATTGAGTCCGATTTCGACTTGGATTTCGGTTCCATCCTTTCTCAGGGCAAAAAGATCTCTTCCCACGCCCATAGAACGAACCGAAGGTTCCGAAAAAAATCGTTTTCTATGATCCGGGTGTTCGATTCGAAAACGTTTTGGGAGAAGAATTTCGAGTTTTTGTCCGATCAATTCCTTTCTTTGGTAGTCGAAAAGTCTTTCGGCTTGTTCGTTGACCAACGAGATCGTTCCTTCCTGATTTACAAGAACCATCGCGTTGGGAGCCGATTCTACGACGAGGCGAAATCGGTCTTCGGCTTTTTTACGTTCCGTGATGTCGATGATGGAGGCAAGGACCAAGGTTCCGTCCGCAGTCGCGACCGGATTGAGTCCGATTTCGATCGGGAATTCGGCGCCGTCCTTTTTCAAACCGAAAAGATCTCTTCCGGCTCCCATCGGTCGGACTTGCGGCGAATGAAAGAAAGAATTTCTGAAATCGGGATGTCGACTCCGATAACGGGAAGGAATCAGTTCTTCCACGATTCTTCCGATGAGTTCGGTCCTGGGATAACCGAAAAGTTTTTCCGTCTGCCCGTTGATAAAAACGATCTTTCCTTCTTTGTTTACAAGTAGAATCGCGTTCGGTGTGGATTCCACCATCATTTGAAAGGTAAGCTCGGAAAGTTTCATCATTTATAATGTGCAAGGGAGAAAGTATTTTGATTCGCTTTTGAATTTTTGCATATAACAAAAAAGAAAAGAATGTACAATTCCACAGACGAAAAAAATCGTTTATCAAAAAAAGATAAAATACCAGAAATTTCCGAAGTCAAATCTTAAAATAGAAAGGATCCATATATTCAAGAATTCTACATTAGAATTTAAAGTTTCTTCCGATTTGTTCGAATTGAGATCGTAAATTCGGGGAAAAGGTCTTGTAAAAAAGGCTTGATAACCGGGCTTTGTCCGCCTGCCGTCGGGATTTTATACGATTTTTATTTTTTTAGAAAAACGAAAACTGGCTTTTTTAGAGGGTTTTTTCCCGAAGAGAATTTTTTTTTTGCAGATAAAAAGTCTCGGGTGTAGGAGCTCTTACAAAAATTTTGATTGGGATCCTTGTCGATTCCAAAGCCTTTTTTCAACTCGTGGATAAGGTTATGCCACTCTGGGAATCGTTTGAGAGAAATGGAAAGATCCTCGGGTTCCGGTATTGGGGGGAAATACATCCGGCTTTAGTTGGGATGTTTTCAGAGAAAAATTTTTGAAGAAGAAAAATCGCGGGAAAAAGGAGTTCCCACATTTCTTGTCTTAGGAGGCGTTAGAACGCTTTTCCCAGAATATTTTCGATCGGGATCGGGCCGAAGTCTCTGGAATCGGAGCAAGAATCCCGGTTGTCGCAGAGGAGAAAGTAGTCTCTGTCTTTGAGAATGAGAGGTTCCGAGTTGTCTCTTCCTGAAAAACTGGAAGGGAAAGGTCCGCGTTTGTCCTCAAATTGAAGAGTATATCCCGAACCGGATCCTAAATTCTCCTCCGGATTGTTGTTTCTGAGAAGAATCTTATTTTTCATTTGAACTGTTTCTCCCGGTTTTCCCGCGATCCGAGAGAAGACAACCTTTCCTTCTTGTGTAGGATGTCTTACAAGAACCAGATCTCCGAGGTAGAGATTGGAACGATCCACAAAACGGGAAAAATACTTTCGAGTACCGGGAGGATGGCCGGGGAGCATGTCTCGATTCTCCAGAACAAATGGAAAGATAAAGAAGAATCGAATGAGGAAGGCGATCGTTGCTCCTAAAAAAAGACCGATCCCCGCTTGTTTGAGGAGGGACTTTATCTTTTCTCTTCTTTCTTTTTCCTGATTCGAGGAACTGCGGCTCATGCGTGCATTCTTTTCTTTCGAAGAATGGGGTCAAAAGAAAATCTTTTTTTTAGACTTGTTTTGAAGACTTCCGAAGAAAGTCCTGGAAAAGGGAAGAAAAAAAAGAGAGGAAGTCGATGAAGTCAAACTATCAGATTTTAGAATACATGGGAAAAAAACCGCAGATCGACGAGTCTGTTTTTTTGGCGCCGGGTTCCCAGGTAGTCGGAGACGTTGTGATAGGAAAGAATTCTTCGATCTGGTTTCAGACATTGGTGAGAGGGGATGTGAATTATATTCGGATTGGGGAGAATGTGAACATTCAAGATCTCACCGTGATTCACGTTGCGAGGGATGTTTATCCGGTGGAGATCGGAAACAACGTCTCGATCGGACATAGGGCGACGATTCACGGCTGCAAACTGAAAGACAATTCCTTTGTGGGGATGTGCGCAACGTTGATGGACGATGTTGAAGTCGGTGAATTCGCTTTTATCGGCGCCGGCGCTCTTGTGACGCCCGGAAAAAAAATTCCTCCCGGAGTTTTGGTGATGGGTTCTCCCGGAAAGATCATCCGAGATATCACTGAAAAAGAAAGAGAAATCATCACGAGAACAACCGGAAATTATATCAAATACAAAGAGAACTATCTTCAAGATCCTTATTATTCAAGAGCTTAAAAAAAAGAATAAGAAAGAGGATAGAGAATGTTTAAGAATGAAGAGGCTCTTAAAAAGGAATTTGTCGGAACTCCGACGATCTCCTGTGAACGCCGGGGGCCCCACCCTGATTGGGTGGAGGAGGCGGGCTCGTGGGAAAAAATCGGGCGACTTCCTTCTACCACAAAATCTCCCTTTTTTCAAGAAGAATTCTCCACCTCCATTCTTGTCGGAACACCGACGATCTCCTGTGAACGCCGAGGCCCCCACCCTGATTGGGTGGAGGAGGCGGGCTCGCGGGAAAAAATCGGGCGACATCTCTCTACCACCAAATCTCCCTTTTTTCAAGAAGAATTCTCCACCTCCATTCTTGTCGGAACTCCGACAAAACCTTCTTTAAAAGAAAGGAACCTCCCATGAATACAAATCAACTTCCCGGAGTTTATATCCGAGGAACCGGGGTCATCGGATGGCCTCTCTCTTCACTTCTCTTGATTCTTCAGGAAAAACTAAAACGATTCCGAGTTTATATCGAACCCTTTCGGCTAAAAGAATCGGAAATACCTGCAATTCTTTCCCTTGTAGAAAAGGGAGCGTTTGTCGTCGAAACTAGCGAAAACAACGTCTCAAAGTATTTCCCGGATTTTATCAAAAGGGAAGAGGCGCTTTCCCGATCTCTTGTTCTCTGCGACTGCTCGCCCTCGGGAGTGGCCGATTCTAGAATTCAGGAATACAATACATCAGAATATTCTAATATTAGAATGTTTATAGCACAGGGAAGCGAACACAAGTTCGGCCCTCAGTTTATGTATCCCGATACAAGGGAATCTCTGGAAAGAAAACTTCCAAAGATGATTCACGTCTCGACCTGCAACACACACACGCTCGCTGGCTCTCTTCGTTTATTAACGGAAGAGTCTCCGAAAGAATTGGAGTCGATCCTGGAGGAAGCTGACTTTCTCGTCATTCGTCGAGACGCTGATATGGCAAAGGACGATCCGCACGTTACGGGACCACTCTTCGTAAAACCGGAGGCGGAATGGGGAACTCATCACAGCCGATTGTTAAACGAACTCTATTCTCAAATCGGAATCAAGGTTCCTCTGACGTCGTCTTCCGTAACGATCAATTCTCCTTATATGCATTTGGTTCGTTTTCGTTTTCGTCTCAAAAAAAGTCTGAAAAAAGAGATCGTCCTAAAAAGATTGCGGAACGATCCCTATCTTTCTACAACGAATCTAATTTCCACCAATTCGATTTTTTCTTCCGGAAGGGACCGGGGACTTTATGGAAGAATTTTCTCTCACGCGGTGATTCCTCTCGGATCCCTGGAGATTCTGGAGAAAGAAATTCGAGGATACGCCGCAACACCGGGCGATTCAAACGTCCACATTTCGACAATCTATGCCGTATTCAAAGCCCTCGAGATAGAATTTGGACCGACTGCGGAATCCTTTCTCCAGAGCGTTGTTCTTCAAGAAATCTGAGATTTTCCGAGAAAAGTAGGAACTCATACTTTTCCCGAAACGAGAATGTCAAAAATCCCGTCCTTTTGTAAAAGGAATCCTCTGAAAAGGATTTTTTTACTTGAATACATTTGTTATATTGAAATAAATGTCTAATATAACAACATCTAAACTCAAAGAACCCTTGGAAGAGGCAGGAAAACAGAAATGAAAGCTAAGAGTATTTTAGAAACAATCGGAAACACACCACACGTAAAAATCAATCGCTTGTATGACACAAAAAGCGAAATCTATGTAAAATTAGAAAGATCGAATCCAGGCGGATCCATCAAAGATCGTATCGCACTTTCGATGATCGAAGACGCGGAAAAAACCGGAAAACTCACAAAAGACAGTATCATCGTAGAACCAACCTCCGGAAACACCGGAATCGGATTGGCGCTTGTCGCAGCCGTTAAGGGATATAAACTTCTTTTAGTAATGCCCGAATCGATGAGCATCGAAAGAAGAAGAATCATGGCGGCTTACGGAGCTGAGTTCGAACTTACTCCGAGAGAAAAAGGAATGCCGGGTGCGATCGAAAAAGCAAAACAAATCGTTGCGGAAAATCCAAAAGCTTGGATGCCTCAGCAGTTTGAAAACGACGCCAACATCCAAGTGCACGTGGAAACCACCGCGCAAGAAATCTTAAAAGACTTTCCGGAAGGATTGGATTTCGTGATCACCGGGGTGGGAACCGGAGGACATATCACAGGTGTTGCTCAAGTTCTAAAACAAAAATTCCCAAAACTAAAAGTATTCGCAGTAGAACCCGAAGCGTCTCCCGTAATCTCCGGAGGAAAGCCCGGGCCGCACCCGATTCAAGGGATCGGAGCGGGATTCATTCCTAAAAATCTTCACACGGATCTTTTGGACGGAGTCATTCAAGTCAGCAAAGACGAAGCCTTCCAATACGCGCAAAGAGCCGCCAAAGAAGAAGGGATTTTTATCGGGGTTTCTTCCGGAGCATCACTGGCTGCGGTTGCAAAAAAACTTCCTGAAATTCCGGAAGGTTCTAAGGTTCTGACTTTCTCTTATGATACGGGAGAAAGATATCTTTCGATCGAAGGATTATTCCCGGTTCCATCCAACGCCTAAGAATTTTCGGCTTCAGTTTTTTTAGTTTTATAAACCCCGAGTCGTTAAGACCCGGGGTTTTTTATTTCTCTTGGATTCGATTTTTGGAATACGATATTTTGAAAGAATTTGTTTTCAAAAAAAAACTTCTTATCGGAATTTCCATTTTTAGAATTTCGAAAAACCTTCCCTCAATCGATTGGATGCGACTCAGAAATCCGTCTGAAACTTTTTTTTAACGGAACCCAGGCCGGTATTTTCGAATCCCTTCCCTTTTTTTGTTTTGGAATCATCATCGAATGGATGTCAAAAGGATCTCTTGAGAGATGCTTTTGAACCGTTCTGTTTTTTTTCTACTTCGGATTAAAAATAAATTTTTTAAAGGGAAGATAGAATCTTCTCTGAACAAGCGTTTATGAGAGATTCAAAAGGTTTGATAGCAAAGGAATTAAGAAGAATTCTTCTTGCCTCATGTTCTCGATTCCACAAATTGCGGCTATGTGGAACCGATATGCGATATACGACCGGATTCAAAAATTAGATCCGGAAAAGGATTCTCATAAAATCTCTTTTCTTTCCGGGAGTTATGATTTTCCAAGGGACATCGAAATCTCTTTAGCATTAGCATTTTTTAAAACGTTTGCGATTCCTTCTATTGCAAAGATTTTGGATGAGACAAAACAATTCGAAAAATTCGGACAAAAAAGATACGACGACACCGCGATTCTTTTGGGAGAATTTTTAGAAAACGGAACCGAGTCTGAAAACGGAAGAGCCGCAATTCGAAGACTCAATCAAATCCATAAAAAGTATCCGATTTCCAATCAGGACTTTCTCTATACACTGAGCACCTTTATCTATGAACCGGTCCGTTGGAATTTTCGTTTTGGATGGAGAAGGGGCTCTGAAAAAGAGAAACTCGCGAACTTCCATATGTGGAAGAACGTGGGAAGACTTATGAATATCAAGGATCTTCCGGATGACTACGAACGGTTCGAAATCTGGAATCGCAAATTTGAAAACGAACACTTCAAACGAACTCCCGAAAGCGAACGTCTCGGTCGGGCTACGCTTCAGATCCTTGCGGGAAGGATTCCAAAAGTTCCGGGGATTCGTATGATTCTTTTTCATGGTTTATTCAGTCTGATGGAAGCTCCTCTTCGAGACGCGATGGGATTTCCAAAACCGATTCGATGGATCGAACTCGTCACGATCGCGGTATTTAAGACGCGCGCCTTGATTTTGAGAACGATTTGGCCTCCTAGAAAAAAACCGTTTCTTGTGACGAAGCGGAAAAACCCGACTTACAAAAACGGATATTTGATTGAAAACCTCGGACCGGGTTAGAATCTAAAACTCCGTGTCCTATCTCCTTATCGTCGAATCTCCCTCAAAAGCGAAAACTATCTCCGGTTATTTGGGAAAAGAATATAAGATTCTCGCGACGCTCGGTCACGTCGCGGATCTTCCCAAGACCACGCTCGGAGTCGATCTCAAAAATCGTTTTGAACCGGAATATACGATTCTTCCCGGGAAAAAAAAGGTAGTCTCGGAAATTATCAAGGCGGCTAAAGATTCGGACAAGATCTTTCTTGCAACGGATCCGGATCGGGAAGGCGAGTTTATCAGCTCTTATATCCGAGATCGTCTCAAAAAAAAATCGAACGTCTTTCGGATTCGATTTTCCGAAATTACTAAAAATTCGATTCTCACCGCTATCGAACATCCGGCTCAGGTCCAAGAATCTCTCGTTAACGCTCAAAAAACTAGAAGAATCGGAGATCGTCTGATCGGATATTTTATCAGTCCGGTTCTCTGGAAAGAAATCGGTCCCGGACTTTCCGCCGGAAGGGTTCAATCCGTCGCGTTAAAATGGATTTGCGATCGGGAAGAGGAAATTCGAAACTTTAAAACGGAAGTATATTATAATATTCTGATTCATGCAGAGGATAAAAAAGGACTGGAAGCCACTTTTCAAAGAACGGGAGAACGGATTTTTTCAAAGGAAAAGGCGGATTCTATTCTTTCCCGAATTCAAAATGAGAAGAATCTAAAGATCTCCGATAAAAAAGAATCCAAGGGTAAAAATTTCCCGCCCCCTCCGTTTCAGACGGCGAGTCTGCAACAGGAAGCGTTTCGAAGATTTCAGTTTTCCTCCAAAAAAACGATGAGTATCGCGCAGAAATTATACGAGGGGATCGACCTTGGAAACGGAAAAAGAGAAGGGCTTATCACGTATATGCGAAGCGACTCCACGCGTCTGGGGCCCGAGTTTGTTTCTCAAACCCAAAGTTGGATTTTTTCCAATTTAGGAAAGGAATTTCAAGATTCCACGGTTAAGATCCGCAAATCAACGCGCAAAATTCAGGATGCTCACGAAGCCGTCCGAATCACTAACGTCTCTCTGACACCGGAGAACGCAAAAAGAATTCTTACCAAAGAAGAATCCTCGCTTTACGAACTCATCTGGAAACGAAGCGTAGGATCGCTTCTTCCTCCGGAAGAGTTTATAAAAACTGAATATTCTATTCTTTCCGCGGGCGAGACGTTTCGACTTGAAACAAAAAAAACGATTTTTCCGGGGTTTAAAATTCTCGGCGAATCGGAAACAAAACCGATTCCGGTTTGGGAAAAGGGGGAAAAAGTTTTAGTACTGAAGGCGGAGGCGGAAATAAAACAGACAGAACCTCCTCCTCGTTATTCGGAAGGTTCCTTAGTCGCCAAACTCGAAAAAGAGGGAATAGGACGTCCTTCCACGTATGCGACCGTCGCTGAAACATTGCTCAAAAGAAAGTATATCGATCAGGATAAAAAATTCTTCCTTCCTCTTCCTTTGGGTGATAAGGTGAATTTTTTTCTTCAATCGAGTTTTGGAGAACTTTTCCGCGAAAAATTCACCGCCGAACTCGAGTCGGATCTGGATAAGATCGAACAAAACGAATCGGATTCTTTCGAAATATTAAACCGACTTTGGTCGGCGCTTCAAACTCAGATTGAAAGTAGTAAAAAAACTTCCGGTGTAGTCCGCAATGGTTGGAAAGAAATTCGGGAAAAGAAAAAGGAAACCGGCTGGGGAATTTGTCCGCTCTGTAAGAAAGGGGTTCTTCAAAAAAGGAAAACTTCAAAAAAAAAGGAATTCTATCAGTGTAATCGATTTCCGGAATGTGAGTATGTAAGTTACGAGCTTCCAAATCCAGCGGATACTTCTTTTTGAGATCGTTTTTTTAAATAAAACATTAAGTTTTTATAAAATTCTTTTGAAAGAGCCGTGTTCGTTATTCTTTTAGTCCGAACTTTTTTTCCATCAAATTCTTGAGTTCGTTTAAATCCTTTAGAACCCAGCTTGTGTCCTCTTCGAATTTTTCAGAGCTCATCTCCGGAGTTTTGAAAAGAGAAAATAGAACTTCGCTTCCGTCCGCGTTCGGAAGAATTCTCATAGGATTGCGGATCCGTTCTCCCGTCGGAAAGATCACGGTGTGATCCAGGATTCCGAATTCATTCGATGGCGTAAAAGCAGCTTTGAGTTTTCCCTGGGGAGCTTCTATGATCCATTCTCCATCGTTTCCGGGTGAAATGGATTTGCAGAGTCCCGAGGCCCATTCCGGGAAGTTTCGCGGATCGGAAAGATATTTGTAAACGTTCTCCCAAGAAGCTTGGATAGAGACGCCGATATGTTTTGTTTCTAAAAGCCGGGACATCTTGGTTTTTCCTCGTTTTGTTTTTTGATAAGAATTTGAATTCGAATCCCAAAAACGCGAAAGCAAATTCCAAGATTTGAAATCGAAATGAATCGTTTTTATCCGTTCCTTTGCGGTATGACCGACCAGGTTCCGTTGATTCTTCTTACTTGTAAGGACAGGTCGTAGAGTTCTTTCAAATGTATTTCACTGAAGGTTTCTTCGATTTTTCCGAATGTCAAAACTTTTCCTTCTTTTAATAAGACCGCTTGTGTATAGAATTCCGGAATTTCCTCCGGTCTGTGTGTGATGTAGAGAGAAGTGAATTTTCTCCGAGAATGATAACGTTTTAGAAATCTTAAAAAATCCTCTCGCGCGGTCAGATCCAAAGAGGAGCAGGGTTCGTCCAGAATCAAAAGATCAGGCTCGCTTACAAGACTTCTTAAAAATAGAATCTTTTTCTTTTCACCCGATGAGAGCGTAACGTAGAGCTGATCTTTTTTTGCGATTAGGTCCGATTCCTCAAGAATCCGAAGCGCTTTTGTTTCTTCCTCGGGACTCGGATCTCTGTAGTATCCGATGGTATGAAAGAGTCCGGTCAATACTACGTCAAAGACGGTAAGTTTTCTTTGAAGCGCGTTCTCTTGTTGGGAAGCGTCCAAAATCCCGATTCTTTTTCTCAACTCCTGGACGATCGTCTCTCCGTAGGTTTCGTGAAAAAGTCGAATGTTTCCGGAACTGGCCCAGATCATTCCGTAGATGAGATTTACAAGCGTACTTTTTCCGGCTCCGTTTCTTCCCAGAAGAACACAGTGTTCGTTTTCAAAAATTTGAAAACTGACTTTGTCTAAGATCGTCTTTCCGGCGGGTTTATAACTGACTTCTTCGACTGAAAGTAAAGGATCCGATTTCAAACGTCCTTAGTTCTCCATTCTCGCGATGTTGTAGAGCTTTCGGAGTTTTTCGCAAGTTTCTTCGAAGATCTTTTTATCGGTCAGATCGTATTTCTGAAGTATGGTTTCGTCTATCGTGAAAAAGGAAGCCTTCTTATCGATACAATCCACCATCATGTTCGCGAGATAGACGAGTTCGACTAAGTCGTGATAGACGCTTCCCATCGCCATAAAGGGTCTGTGATGAAATTCTATCATCTGCACGAGATCGGGAGGGAAATCCCATTTTTTTGCGAGAAGTCCTCCCAAGGTCGGATGGGAAATTCCGATCGAGATTTCTTCCAAGATCGTCGAACTTCCGAAGTCCCTGTCTTTTTGATAATTGGATAATTTGATAAATAGTTTTTGGTCCAAGGAAAGAAGAATGAACTTTCCGAGATCGTGCAAAAGAGCGCCTGCCGCGGCAATATCGGCGACTCTGGTCATTCCTCCTCTGCCCGCGATATGACGGATAAAAAAACTGCACATGTTGGAATGATTCCAAACCTCTTGCAGTTTCGCATAACGTCCATCCATGATCTTTCGAACTCCGGAAACATAAAGAAGATTGCGGACGTTTTTGAGTCCTACGACCTTGACCGCTTGTACGATCGTGTTGACCTTGTTTCTACTCGCAAATCCCGCGGAATTGGAAAGTTTTAGAAGATCCACGCTCAAGGCCGGATTTTTTTCGATCTCGTTTGCAATGATGGAAAGATCCGAATCCGGATTGTTGCAGAGAGAGATGATACGGGTAAGAGTATTGGGAAGAGGAGGGAGCCCTTCGATTTCCGCTAAAATTCTTTCTTTGAGTTTGGTTGTGATATCGATAGGAACGATCTGCTGCGGAACTACGAGGGTCGCTCTAGTGAGTTTTCCGTCGGTGTCCACTTTGAATTTATCCGATCCGATTCCTGAGTTTTTTAAAAGCAGTTGGATGAGAACCAGACCAAGTCCTGCGCTTTCCTGAGAATCGGAGATATCCATAAAAGCGTCGGAAAGATCGTTGTATTTTTTTGCGGACTCGATTCTTTTTTTGATCCTTTCGGTTTCTTGAGGAAGAAGCGCGGCGTCGTTCTCCACGAGAATCGCGAGGCTGTTGTTGATCATTTTTGCGCGGAGATGAATCTGAAAATTACTGTTGATCAGACTTTCCTTTTGGTCGTCCCAATGATGTGTGATCTCCTGTTGAAATGTTCTCATTCCCTTTGCATATTGATCCGCGTTGTGAATATCCAGATTTTTTTTTAGGAAAAAAATTCTTTTGGCGTTCGCTTTGTTCGCGTTCATTAGAATTTCTTTTAGAATCGTAGAAATAACTTCGGTTAAAAAAAGCCTGTCGATCTTTCCGAGAATATTAAGCAATAAATTATAGAGCTGTTGATGGTCCTCTTCCGATACGAATTTGTATTCGATATCTATGTCCTTTCCGTTGAGAAGAGTGTCTGTGAGTTCCGGTATATTGAGCATCGATTGGCCTTTCTCTTTGCAATTTTTTGACGAATCCGAAATAAATCCAGTCTTTCCGGAAAACATTGTCCGGGGTCGGATTTATTCTTTCCTTCGTATCCGAGGAAAGTTGGGGGATAGAAATGGTGTTGATCCGAGAAACAGAAAACGAAATCGAGCAACAATTGCGTTATTTTTTAGAGGAGAAATTGGAAGGAATCTTAGAAGAAGCCAGAAAGGTGAAAAAACGGCGTCAGGAGGTCCTACATGGAGAAAAATCGGGGGACTTGGCTGTAAGGAAGTCCCCTTTCGAAGAAAACGCGGAAAAGGGACAATTGATGCTTTGGGAAGAGGAAGTCGCCCAATCAATGCGAACATAATAAAAAGAATGGACATTGGAAATGCATATTCTTAGAATTGAACCAATGGACAATAGCTTCTTTTCAGAAAGCGAAAACGGCCAGGGTTTCCCCGTAAAAAGGGACATTCTCGATATCATGGACTCGTACCGGTACATGAATTCTTCGTACTTCTTCGATTTTCTTTCAGACGGGCGCTGGGATCACGGAACTGGTTGGATTGAAAAGAATATGAGCGGAGCGGATTGGTCTACCAGATATGTCCCAGAGAGCATCGAACGTTATAAGAAGCAGACAAAACGTTCCAGAAAATCCCTCTAAAGAGGGTTCTTTCGTTTTCGGAGTCATTTAAGATCGGGTTTGTCCGCGTCCTTTTTCCAAGAAGGCCGAAATTTTTAAGGTGATTTCCATTCTTTTTATTTGAACCCGTTTTCTAAAAATGCCTATATAGAGTGACCAACAGTTATTTGTCGTAGCTCCGACAACTCTTCCGTGAAAGTCTCGCGCCCCGCCCTGAACTTGGGTGGAGGGGAGCGGTGGCGGGAAAAATCGGGAGATTTTGCTCTATCAGAAAATTACGCTTTTTGCAAGTAACAAATCTCCGTTCCCAATTGTCGGAACTCCTACAACTCTTCCGTGAAAGTCGCGCGCCCCGCCCTGAACTTGGGTGGAGGGGAGCGGTGGCGGGAAAAATCGGGAGATTTTCCTATATCGCAGAATTATAATTTTGCAAGAAATATTCTCTCTCGCGGTTGTAGGAGTTCATACAAAAAGTCATACGGGGATCCTTCTTCATTCTAAATTACTTTTAAACTTGTGGGTAAGGTTATGCTGAATTTGGGTGGATTAACTCAATGCAACGCTCTCTAAGGATCGCGTTGCAGGGAAAACTTCGGGAGACTTTTCTCTATCACAAAATCACTTTTTTTGCAAGTAACAAATCTCCGTTCCCAATTGTCGGAACTCCGACAGCCCTTCTTCAGATAATACAATTTTCATTCTCAGCCGCATGATAAATCGAAAGAATGGACGCCGTTTTAGTAGTGCTTTATCGATTGTTTTTGATTTCGATTTTTTTTTGAATCTTCTCATGGAACCAACGGAAACAAAATAAGAGCACGCCGGGGTTACCATAGATTTTAGCGGTTTATAAACTTTCTAACGACACCTCTTTGCTACATTTTGATTGGAGTTCCTACACTCTTCTGAAATTCAACGCTTCCATTGGCGCTCGACAGCTTTTGGAACCAAACTCTCCGTACAAAAGTTTTCCGAATTCTGTACGGGACTATAAGTCCGTTTAGAATTTTTTCTTTTTACTAATTTGTCGGAAGGGTGGAAAAAAGATTTTTAAGAAGGATGAAAATTTGGGTTTGGGAAACGAGCTTTCGGGCGGCGACTTCCGCCCGAAAAGAAATTCTCAATTGAGGAGTTTGATTCCGCTTACGTCCATAAATCTTCTATAGACGAGCTTGTTTTTCTCTTTTAAAGGATTGAAGATCAAAATCACTACTTTGTTGTAACTTACGTAACCGGGTCTGTATTCGGTATAGTGGTGAGACATCAGAGTCGTTTTGTATTTCGCGTTGTAAATCGTGTATGTGTGTTTGTTCAAAGAATCGTGAGATTGTTTCTTTTTTTCCTCTTCGGTCTGATCCACAAAATTGCTGAGTAAGACTTGATCCTTTTTCGGACCTTGTTCTCCAAAGATCGTAAACTCCAAAGCGTTTTCCGGATGATTGGTAAGATACGTGACGATTTCCGTAAGAGCAGGGATTCCCATCTTTACGGTTTCTCCTTTCGCGATCTTATCATCGTATTCTTTTTTAACCTTATTGAATCTTTCTTCTCCCCAAACCGCTTTTGGTTCGAGTTTCTGAGGCATTAGGTTTTGGAAATTGATCACCAAGGTGTTGTTTTCGGAATCGTATCCTCTCCATTTTGGAAAAGGAACAAGTTCTCTTTTTTCTGCGCTTACGGAAGAGGTTTCGTTTACCGCAATGATATAAGCTGAAAACTTTGCGGGTTCAAAGTCCCGGTTTTCCAGTTCTACCATCACGTCCAGAAATTCTCCCTTTCCGTTATCGGAATGTCTGCGGAAGAAAGAGATATTCTTCACGGCGAGACGTTCGTCGTAGAAGGAGAGGGGATAGTAGTCTGTTCCTCCGTCCTTTTTGTTCGGATCGGGTTTTTCTGCGTTCTGGCTATAGGATGACTGACCAAGGAAAAGAAGTAGCAGGCAAACAGAGATTCTCAAAAAAGATTTCATAGTTATTCTGGTCCGATGGAATTCTTACTAATTTATATCGGTCTCTACGAGCCGGAAATTAGGTTCGGAAAGTCGTTTTTTGCAAAAATTACCGTTTCCGGTTATTTTCGTCAACGTGAACTACTTTTGGGGAGTAATTAGAGGGAAGTTCTTTCTCTTCCACTTGAGCGTAGGTGATGATGATGACCTTGTCACCCTTCATTCCGAGTCTGGCGGCCGCTCCATTCAGACAAATATCGCCCGAACCGCGTTTTCCTTCGATGATGTAAGTCTCGAAGCGGGCTCCGTTGTTTACGTTTACGACGGAAACCTTCTCATAGACCCGCATTCCAGCCGCGTCCACAAGATCCATATCCACGGTCAGACTTCCCTCATAGTTCAGGTCCGCGTCTGTTACCGTAGCCCGGTGGATTTTACCTTTCATTACGGTTATTTGCATCTTAGGGTCCCGTTATTCACTAAATAGTACCTTAAAAATTTTACCGGAGATATTTAAAAGCGTTTTCCGCTTAAAAAAGTGAATTTTGGTATTCAAGGTATCCATGCTAAATGGAATTTCCGCAAAAAGTGGGGAAATGATGTAGTTTTCGTAGAGATTGGGATAGACCCGATTCTCATCGTAGACCGCATTCTTAAAATTCTCCAAAATCTTGCGAATGATTCGTTTTTCCTGTCGATTCAAATCTACCGCTTCCTCTCCGGGTTCTCCCGTCCAAACGATCTGAAATCCTGAGATTCCCTTTTCCGTCAGTCTGGGTTTGATATCTATTAGACCGTTTTTTCTCAAATGAAGCAACGCAGATTGAAAATCTAAGGCGCAGGGAGAATCCTCCAAATGGATATAAGTCTGGTTTGTGATCAACTTTGCGTTTTTTTGAAAGTAAACCCCATCCGCGTAGTAGATGAGCTTGGAAAGGGACAAACGATCCCTTCCATTCTGGGATTTTTGGAGGATAAAAGAGATGACTTCTAAAAGTTTTTCCATATAAAGAATCTTGTGAGAATGATCGAACTGAAAGGAGAATTTCCATACCTTCGTTATGTGGAATTGCAGGAAAAATTTCGCCGATTTCGGAAAGAATGTGTTCTGTTTTTAGAACACGGTCCCACGATCACCGGCGGAATCAATTATAATCTTGAGAATCTCCTCTTAGGAAAAGAATTTCTGGAATCCCAAGGGATCGCGGTTCATTTTATCCAGAGGGGCGGGGATTTTACCGCCCACGAACCCGGTCAACTCGTGATCTATTCCCATGTGGATTTGAAAAAACGAAATCTTTCCATCCGTTCCTTTCTGGAGAATTTTTTGGGCGCTCTCCAGGACGCCGCGCTGAAAACCTGGGACTTGGCTCTTGTCTCCGATCCGGATTCTCCCGGGCTCTATCTTCAATCCGATCCTTCGAAAAAGATCTGTTCGATCGGTGTAAACTTTAAGTCCTTTTTTACGAGTTACGGAGTCGCCTTTAACTTGAACAACGATTTTCGGGCGTTTCGTTGTATCCATCCTTGCGGTCGAAACTGGATGGACATGACGAGCGTCGAAACGTTGGGTTTGGACTCGGGAATTTCGAAACGGAGTCAATTTCTTTCCGAGGTTCGAAAAAATCTGAATTCCTTTCTTCTTTCTTCAGAAAACGCGGTTTCTCTCTGAAAAACGCCCGTTCTCCTATTTTATCCTCAAGAGAATGCCTCTTTTCTTCCGATTGATGAAAGAGAGGTCGGAAGCGTGAAGATTTTCAAAAGTATATTCTATTTTCTTTTATTGCTGATCGTCTGCGAAGCGGTCGCGCTCGGCGCCGTGGCCTGGTCGTTTTTAGAATCTTCCCTGGCTTCTTTCGAACTCTTAAAGATCGGCTCCGATAACAGAGCCCGCGATACGTTAGGCACTCTTGCAAAGGCCGCGGAAAACTCGGGCGTGGATCGTAACTACGAAGATATGAATTTCGTTTTTAATAGAATGACGAAGTTGTCCGAAAAAGACACCGACGGTTATACGATCAAAGAACTTTTTTTAACCACCGATTCCGGAATCGTCCTCGCTCATTCCAATCCGGAATATCTCCAGGAAGATCTGAAAAAGAGAAAACCCGTGACTCTTTATCAAGACGCGCTCTATACAAGGGCCTTTCGTCTTCGCAAATGGCAGATCGGAATTCCGGTCCTTATGGGTGAAAAAAAAGAAGTCGTCGCAAAGAGCGGATTCTTTTCCAAACTCGGTGGATACTTTCCCGAGATCAACGAACCCGAAATTCTTCTTTCCGCTGCCGTATATCATCCCATCAAACTCGATCGGGTCGCCGCGATTCATATGGTATATGACCGCGGAAACTTCCGGACCTTTGTTTCCAAACAAACCGAACTTTTGGAATGGTTGGTTCGAAACTATTCTCTCATTGCGCTCGGCGCGGCTTTATTCTTAGAATTTGTTTATCTTCTTTTGACCTTGGGCAATTCCACAAGACAATCGGTTCCCGATTTGAGTTCGAGACCCCTCGTGGAAAAGGTCTCTCATTCTTCCGAGATCAACGTTCCGGTTCTTGCGAGAAAGTCCAGTCCTCTGGATTCTCTTCCGATTCCCGGAAGTCTGGGAAATACGACCGCGAGAATTGAAGAAGTCGCGTCCGTTCCGATTTCCGAAACTCCCGTTTTAACCGCGTCTCCGATTTCGAACACGCAGGTTGCTTCCGTTGTCTCAGAACCGGCCTCTGCACCGCAGGTAGCTTCCGTTGTCTCGGAGTCGATTTCCTCACCTCAGGTTGCTTCCGCAGTCGCACAACCGATCGAACCTTCGCCCGTTACAAACGCTCCGCTTTCTCACTCGGAACCCGCGATTACGACGGTTCAACCGACCATCGTCGCTTCCAAAGAGGAAGTTTTGGACGCGATCTACCTAGGATAAGATAAAAACGTGGAAATCCGATCCAGACTTTCCGGGAACATTCTCAAACTCAAACTGAAGGGAAAACTCGACGTTTCGAGCGCGGAGGATTTTTATTCTTATCTAAAATCGAAATGGGAAGAAGGAATCCGGAAATTTTTATTTTCCTGCGAAGAACTCGAATATATCGAAGCCGAAGGAATCAGCGTTCTTGCTCGTTTCGAGAATTTTTTAAAAAACAGGGGAGCTTCCTCCGCCTATTGCGCGTTTAACGAAGAATGCAAAACGTTACTCAGCTTTCTGGGTTTTGGTAAGACGATTTCCTTTTTCGAAGATCCTTCCCGTGCGGAAGAATATCTTTCCCTGATCAAAATCCAAGATCAGAGAACTTCAAAAAAAGAATCTTCTCCGATTTCCCGGATCAAAAGAAACGAAACGATTCAGTTTTATTCTTCGGCCTCTCCCGGGTCTTCCCGTTCCGGTTTTGGCGGTTCTCATTCCGTCTATATTCCCGAAATTCAGACCGTTCCCGAATTGGAGGTTTCTTCTTCCGAGATTCCGGAGACCGAGCCGAAAGAAGTTTTGACTTCGGGTTCGACGAAACAAGATCCGTCTCAAGCGGTGGCGCATTCTTCTTCTAAACCTTCTCCGATCCTTTCCAAGACGGAAGAATCGAACGTTGTTTCGGAGTCCTTATCTTCGCCTTATTCCGCGAAATCGGCTTTGGATAAAGCCATTGAAACCGAGAAACGTTTTCCAAAACGGATCATCTATTGCGGAGCTTGTAGCAGCAGGATTCGGGTTTCCAAGCCGGGAAGATACCAATGTCCGGCCTGTCAGATTCAGTTTGACCTAAATGCCATGGGCGGAGTTCGATACCTAGAAAAACTTCTAGGAAATCTTTAGTTGTCCAACGCCGCCTCGCGAAGTATCGCGCTTTCGTTTTATACGTTTTTATCCAGAATCCTCGGTCTTGTGAGAGATCATTTTATGGCCGTTTCTTTCGGAACCGGTATGGTCGCCTCCGCGTTTTCGGTCGCTTATCGTTTGCCCAACATGTTTCGGAATCTTTTGGCGGAAGGAACCCTTTCCCAATCTTTTATGCCGCTTTACGCCGAGTCCGGAAAAATCAGCGAAGAAGAAGCCAAGTTTATGAGCGGCGCCGTTCTTTCGTTTTTATTCTTTATTCTTTCGCTTCTTGTAGGAGTGATGTTTTTTTTCTCGCCTATTTTTCTTCCGTTTCTCGTGGGAGGAACTCCAGAATATTCTAATTTAGTAATAGAGCTGACCTATATCCTCTTTTTTCTGATCGTCACAGCCAGTCTTTCCGCGATCTTTATGGCGATTTCGAATTCCAAAAACCGTTTTTTTGTTCCTTCCCTTTCTCCGATCATTTTGAACCTGAGTTATCTTTTTGTATTTATCGGTTTGTTTCCTTTTATCAACGATCTTCACGACCGAGTGATTGTTCTTTGTTCGGCGATCGTTACGGGTGGGCTTTTGCAGTTTCTCGTTCAGGCCTGGTTTGTCTGGAAAAAAGGGGATATGCCGAAGATCAACTGGAACTGGAAACATCCCGCGATCCGAAAGATTTTTCGTTTGATGCTGCCCGCGGCCCTCGGAGGAGGTTTTTATCAACTGAGTCTTCTCGTGGATATCTTTCTCGCCAATTGGGTTCAGAACCACAACCCGGGTTTGGGTGCGGTCGTGAGTTTGGATTACGCGCAGAGACTCGTTCAACTTCCTACTGGGATCATAGGAGTCGCTTTGGCGACGACAATTCTTCCCGCGCTTCTTCAATCCTTGAAAAACGAACAGTGGTCCGAGGTGGGAACGGAATTGTCGGCGGCGCTTGAGTTTGCGATCTTTCTTACGGTTCCTGCGGCGATCGGAATGTCTCTTTTATCCGGATCCATTTTGGATTCCATTTACTTCGGCGGGAAGTGGGATCATCTCGCGACCCACACGGCCGTGTTGCCATTGATTTTTTATTCGATCGCGATTCCTTTTTTTAGCATCAATAAGATTTTAATTTCTTCCTATTATGCGTTCCAAGACACAAAAACCCCTTTGAAGATTCAGTCCGCATCCTTTACGATCAATATCGTATTGAATCTTTCTCTTGTCTGGTTTTTAAAACACTCGGCGATCGCACTCGCATCGGCGATATCGGCATCGATCACCTTTATTTTATTGGGATCCCTTCTCAAAAAACACAGGGTCGAATTTCCTTGGCTTTCACTTTTGAAAAAAATTTCCAAGATGGTCGTGCCGTTTTTTCTTTTGGGAACTTATCTGATCTTTCACAATTTATTCTTATATTCTTCCATTCTAAACTATTTGGAAGAAGGGGGAGTGAGTTACGCGCAGGCTTCCAGGATCAATCTTTGTATCGTAATTATTCCTGCTATGGCGCTTTTTTTTATTTCGAGTCTCGTTTTTAGAGTGGAAGGGATATACCTCTTGGTGGGAAGGTTTCGTAAAAAACACAGGATCGCCTAACAAAGTTGGAATGAAGTTTACGATTCACGTAAAACCGAACTCAAAAAAAGTCTTTCTTAGAAAAGAGGAGGACGGTTCCATAACGATTGCGGTTCGTGAACCGGCTTTGGAAGGAAAAGCAAATCAAGCCGTCATCGAAGCGCTTTCGGAAGAATGGAAAGTTCCGAAAAAAAAGATTCGAATTCTCTCGGGTGAAAAAGGCAAACGAAAGACGGTAGAAATTGATCTGTAAAACGTCGATCCGACTCAATACAATGAGAAATTATTTACGGCACGTCCAAAATCTCTATTATACTCTATCAGAAAGATCAATCTGCAAGAACCCGTTCCAGTTTTGGTACAGGTTTGTATTTCTTCTATTCCTATTTTTAGCCCCGTCCTTTCTTTGGTCCCAAACGGAAGATCCTTTCGACGAACTGGTCCGCGAGAAAAAGGAGATTTTCGGAAGTGAAAAGGAAGAAAAATATCCGTTGCGCGCCGGATTTGTGGATTGGGAGCGCTGGGAAGGACACAGTTCGATTCACTTTTTCTGGTTTGTTCGATATACTGATTACCCGAAATTTAAACAATTTAGAATATTCCCTTTTTATAATTCTCTGGAAGCGAAAGCGGGTAACGCCTCTAAAAGTTATCTTTTTCCGTTTTATAGTTATCGGAGCGTAAATCTGGAAGGGGTCGAAGAGAACACTTTTTTTTCTCCGCTTTACTACCGGCATAGGGTCGAACCGTCCGGAGGAGGTTCCGGGTATCGAGAGTCCACGAGATTTTTTTGGGTAGGATTTAACTCAAGTTCATCGGGACCGGGGTTTGAAAAAAGTTTTTCGATGTTTCCCGGTTTTTTTCCCTTGATCGCGAGGGAGAATGAATTGATCAACGGAGTCAGATCGACTTCGACGGTGATTCTTCCCTTGCTCTTTTTCAACAAGGAGTCTTCGGAAGAATCCAAAACGACTCTGACCCTGTTTCAGTGGGGGCACGATTTGGAAAAAAGATTTTTCCGATTTTTACCTTTGATTTATTATTCGACCCAAAAAGTAAGAGAGGACTATTCGTTTACTTTTTTTCCCTTTTATCATCAATCCAGATCGAATCGCGAATCCAAGAAGTTCTCGATCTATTCTCCGATTTGGTTTCAAGACGAGGAAAAAACGAGCGACTCATATTTTGAATATTCTTTTAGTCCGATCGGTTGGTACAAATCAAAGTCGATTTCTCTACGTTCGGAAACTACGAAGTTTTTATTTCTTCCTTTGGCTTTGTACTTACAGGAAGACGGCGAAAATTACAAAATCAGAAACTTTCTTATCTTTCAGTGGGGAAAGGATAAGGACTGGAGTTATTTTCGGGTTTTGCCCTTGGTCTATTGGTCCGGAAGTAAAAATCAACCCGATTCCAGTTTCACCGTTTTTCCGATCGTCTTTTACAAAGAAAATTCTCATTTCAGCATATTTCCCTTGTATCACCACAACTACAACGGAGAAGAGTTTACACAGTTTATTTTTCCTCTGCTCTATTATCGCAAGGACGCAAAGGAATATTCCGAAAATTTTTTGATCAATACGTATTGGAAGACTGACAAAGAGGGATTGTCCGCACTTACGGTCTTTCCGTTTTACTTTTCCTGGATGGATCGCGACAAGTCCGTAAGCCGGGCCGGACCTCTTTTTTATCAGTATCGATCCGAAGAAGTCTATCACGATTACTATTTGAATACGTATTTCAAACGAGAACGGGGAAAAGGTTTGACCGAGTTGATCAGCGCTCCTTTTCTTTTTTACAAAAAGAATTCTTATCTTACCGTTTTACCTTTGTATCATCACAGCTATGACGGAGATAATTTTACGCAGCTCTCACTTTTACCCGTTCCGATATATCGACATACTCGCGGAAAAGAATCGGAGACATTGGTTTTAAATACTTATTGGAGTAAGGATACAAAGGGAGAATACCTTTCGTCCTTTGTCTTTCCGTTTTACTTTCATAAAAAGAATTCTTATCTTGCGATGCCATTACTTCTTTTTTTCCAGAACGGATCCCAAACTGAAAAAATAACCATTGCCCCTTTTTATTATAAATACTATTCCGCGACCGAAGACGAATTGTTTATACTCGGCTACCACGAATACGGTTCGAAAGATTCTTCCTTTCAAAGGTTTTATCCGTTCTATTATTCTTCGGAATCGAAAACCGGGGATTCCTTTTTGGGTCTAGCGGGTTTGTATTATCGCTGGAAGGATCCTACGGGTGAGACGACTACAAGAACCATTCTTCCGTTACACTACTATCAAAAAAATGAATATAATCTCTGGTTGCCTTTTTATGCTCGATTCGGCGGGGAAGATCGGGATTACGTTTCCTTGAGTCCGATTCACTTTCGACTTCGTTCTCCGAACGTGGATCGAGACTGGATTTTGCTCTATTATTCTTCCGAAAACAGAGAGGAAAAAACAAGTTCGAATTTTGTCGCACCGTTTTATTGGCAATGGAAGAATCCGGATTCGAGAGGAGATATTTTTCTTCCCGCCTATCTCAAATACTACGAGAAGAATAAAAATCTGGAACTCTACTTTGGCGGCGTTTCGATCTCCCAAACTGGAGGTAAGTTTGACGCTTCTTTGAAATCTGGCGAATCGGGAAAAGAATTCTACGTCGATTTGGATTACGCGTTTATTTATAATCTTTTTAGCGTTTCCCTGCGTAAGGAACTTTCCAATCCTCTTACGTTTTTTGGCGATGAAAAAAAAGAGGAACCGGTTCCGGTTTCTCCGCAGGTGAAGAATCAAAAAGGTCGCGATACAAAAAAGGAAGTTCGAATCGCGGTCGTGGGGGAAGAGAAAGAACCGAATTCGCCGAAAGAAACTTCGAACTTTGTTTCTTATAAAAAATTAGCGAGAGAAAATTCAAGAAATTATTTCGGTTGGGAAGCGTTATTCGGAATCGCGAGCTATCAATCCGGAGACGATAAAAAACACTTTCGAATTCTTCCGCTCGGTTGGTTTACTTGGGGAAAAAACAATGAAGACAAAATTTTCGCGTTTCCGCTTCCTTTGCCGACTTTTTGGGGAACCATCGGGGACGAATCCTATCGGGTTGTGTTTCCTCTTTACGCCGAACAAAAAAAAGGGGCGGACTTTGTCCGTTCTTTCGGAATTTTTCTTTTTGTTACGGAACAGGATAAGGATCGAAAGGAATATTCAGTTCTCTGGCCTCTGATCCGTTATTCAAAGTCGAAAGAGGAAGTCGCTTATCGTTTTTTTCCGTTCTTTGCTCATAAGGAATCGGCCTCCTCTTTGGAAACAAAAAGTATCTTCTTTTACCGTTCGAAGGAAAAGACGGGAACTTATGAACATTCTTCCTTTCACGGGATTTTATTTCCTTTCTATCAGGCTTCCGAAGATTACAACCATTCGAACGGGAACAACAACGGCTCCGGTTACAGTTTGTTCTTTCCGTTCTATTTTAGAAACTACGAAGATCGTTCGGTCTCCGGAAATCCCGTTTTGACCGAGAGAAATCTTTATACTCCTCTTTTTCTATATTCTTCCAGCGAAGACGTCTCCTTAAAAAGAAAAAGTTCCTCTTTTTTAAGCCCTTTATATTACAGCCGATCAAACGAAGAAATCGTATTCGATAAACCGAATGTTTCCGAACTGAACTTTTTGCTTCCGGTTCCTTTTGTTTTGTGGGGGAGGGAGAATGACGAAAGATATCGTTTTGTTTTGGGTCATTACAGTTCTTCCTCGTTAGACGCTTCTTCCTGGAATTTTCTTCTCCTCACGGGGGCATCGAAGCTGAAACAAGGAGAGAAAGAAGAAGTCTCCTCTTTTTATGTCTTTCCTTTTTATTTCGGCAAAAGAATCAACGAAGGCGAGGATTGGAAGTTTAAGTCGGATACAGTACCTTTCTTTTATTCCGCGAAACGGACTCCGGATTCTTACGACGCGACGTTCGCGTTGATCTTTCATTATAGAAAGAATTCTCTGACTCAAGAGGAAAGGCTTCTTCTTCCTCCGTTTATTTATTACGAAAAGGAAAGAACCCCTTTCGGGCAGATCGATTCCACCGTGTATTCGCTTTTGTATGTTCACAAGAGTTTGAAGCAGGGAAGTTCAAAACTCATAGATTCTAACGATAATACCTTCTATACGATCTTTCCGATCCCTCTTTTTTATACCTATGAAAATGTGAAGGAAAACGGAACCAGGACCGAGACAAACGGTTGGACTTGGATGTTTTTGGCGAACGTAGAACAGAAAAATTTTCCGATTCTTAAAAAGCAAACTTTCGAATTTAAGATGTTTCTCGGTCTTTTAGGAGGTTATTCTTCGGAAGTCGAACCGAACAAAAGCAAACGTTCTTGGAATGTCTCCTTATTCTTTTTTCGAAAGACGGAACAGGAAAACGGAAATCAAATCTATTCTTCCAGTATGATTCCGATTCTTTATTCGAACGAAGTGACTCCGACTTCCTCCGAAACGAATTTTTTGCTTATCGCCGGAAGTAGAACCGATCAAAAAAACGGGCTCAAACGTTTTATGTTTCTTCCTTTTTGGTATCAAAAAGAAGAGGTCACTCGAAAGGGTTACGTGGATTACACAACTTTTACTCCCGTTTTCTTTCAGACAAAATCCGTTCAGGAAGGTAATGGCTCAAATCTTTACGTGAATCGATTTTATCCGATTCTTCCTTTGCCCTTGCTCCATACGTTTGAGGAACGTATTCGCGAGGACAAAGTAAAAAAGGACGTTTGGGGTTTTGACTGGTTGTTTTTAGCGAACTATAAAAACACACAGTATCTTCATAACGGATCCGAATCCGTTTCTTTTAAAGCGGCGCTTGCACTTTTCGGATATGAGAAAAATGGAATGGAGGAAGAACACGAAACGAGCTCGTATCTGTTTCCTCTTTTCTTTTACAAAAGTTCCGATCACAAGGACTACGATTATTACCGTTGGATCGTTCCGATCGTAAGTTATCGGAGTTTTAACGAAAGACAGGGAAAAATCCGTTCCCACACAAATCTGTTCGGAATTCTTCTGAATTACAAACGCGACGACGAGGTCGGAAGCAAAAGTTTGTATCTATTTCCCTCGTTTTATTATTCCAGCGAAAGAAACGGAGGTGAAAAAACGTTTCTTTTGTTTCCTCTTGTTTACACTTCCTTTAACGAAGGAAATGAATATTCATTTTTCTTAATGGGATACTATCAGGGAAGAAACACTACGAGCAATCGTTATAATTTTCTTTATCTTGTGGACATTGAATCCTC
The DNA here is from genome assembly GCF_016918785.1 of Leptospira ainazelensis. Classification (GTDB taxonomy): domain Bacteria; phylum Spirochaetota; class Leptospiria; order Leptospirales; family Leptospiraceae; genus Leptospira; species Leptospira ainazelensis. Next base: position 173,182 of record NZ_JAFFPT010000072.1, read on the forward strand.
GTTGTCGGAACAAAGAAGAGAGTTGTCCTTGTTTTTAGGCGCATTTCATTCCGAATTTAAAAAAGATAGAACCCGCTGGTCCGTACTCGGCGGGATTTTAGCGGGATACGAGTCGACTCCTCAGCTGACGGATTGGAACTTTCTTTGGATTCATTATCTCAATTCTCCCCAGGAAAGAATTCAGAACTTTCTTCCGATCTATCGATACAGCGAAACCGAAGAAGGTTATTCCTTTTTACTTCCGCCGGCTCTTACCTATCATTCGAAAGATAGGGACGGCTCTCTCACGTTAGGCGGCTTTGGACTCGTTTATTACAACAACCGTTCCGAAATTTACAAAGAGGAATCGACAAAGGTTTTGGGAGGACTTTTTTACTTTTCCGAAACGAAAGCGGAACGGGGTTTTAGAAATCGGGGAATCTTCGGTTTTCCGGCGATCGGGGGCCTTATCTGGAATCATGAATACGAGACCCAGACCGGATATGAGAAAACTTCCTTTTTTAAATTTATTTATAGCAGAACTAGGACGGCGAAGGGAGTGACCTACAGCCGAGTTCTCGGAGTAGATTGGGTTCGAGTATTTGGGGGAGGAAGTAGTCCGGAAAAAACGGATTAGACCGCCGGGAAAGGGGCATGACCTTACCCACAAAGTGAACTGAACCTTTAAATGAATTTGTCGTAACTACGACAATCCTCCGTGAAACGAAATCCCCGCCCAAATTTCGGGTGGAGGGGCGGGATGGTGGAAAACTCGGACGACTTTGCTCTATCAGAAAATCATTATTTTGCAAGTAAAAAATCTCAATTGTAGGAACTCCTACAAAAATTAAAATTGGGATCCCCTGATTCGAATTCGCTTTCTTAACTTGTGGGTAAGGTTATGGGAAACAGGAATCCGCTATTCAAACTCCGTTTTGTTTCCAATTGATTCCGATGATCGAGATATCGTCCTGTTTTGCGACTCCGGATAAGAATTTTTCCTGTTCGCTTAACAAAGAGTCGATTCCTTCTCGAAGCGGTTTGGAATCCATAGAGTGAATGATTTTTTCGACTCTGTCTTCGCCGAATTCCTCTTTCTCACTGTTCCACTGTTCAACAAGTCCGTCCGTAAAAAGTACAAGTTTGGAATCCGGTCTGATTTTGATTTCGTTTGACGTGTATTCCGTTTTAGAGATGGCTCCGACGATTCGTCCCGTTTTTTCCAGTTTTACGATTTTGTCCCCGAAAATCAGATATTGAGGAATATGACCTGCGGACGCGTAACGAACGTTTCCGGAATTCGTATCGATATCGAGCACGATACAAGTGAAGAATTGATTCAAATTTTTGAATGTATTTAGAAATTCGTTGTTTAGGTGATACAAAATTTCAGTGACGCTGTAAATTCCCCGTTTGAGGGATTCGTAGATGGCTTTAATCGCCATAGTGATTAGGGCGGCTTGTATTCCGTGACCGGTCGCGTCCGCAAGGAAAAATCGGGTCAGTCCGGGACGTAGTTCCATGATGTCGAAAAAATCCCCTCCGACTTCGCTCAGTGGCAGATAACGTATGATAATCTCAAGTTCCCCGATGGTTCTATCTTTTTGAGAGATGATTCCCGACTGGATTTTTTTTGCCGTCGAAAGATCGTTTTGAATCAGATTGAGGTTCTCTTCGAGTTGTTTTGTGAGCATCTCCTTTTCTTTGATGTTCATCCGGATTCTTCCCAAAACGGAGTTGTATCGTTCGGCGATCTGACCGACTTCAGTGAAAGGTTCGATGGAAAGATCCTTGCTGAGATCACCCGTTCTTTTTTGATACTCCATCTCGAGAAAAAGATCTATGAGTTCGGTAGTGGCCCTGTGTTCGGTATAGTTCAGACCTTTTTGTTCGTTCAGTTCGGAAACTCGAAACTTAAAAAAACGATTGGTCAAACCGAGGATGAGATAACTCAATCCGAAGGCAAGAGCGCAACAAGTTAGAATTCCGATACCTTGCACTTGGATCTGTTCCCACCGTGTGAGGCCGGTTCCCAAAACTTCCAGATTTCCAAACAAACCGACAGCGATCGTTCCCCAAACCCCTGCGGCGAGATGTACGGGGATGGCTCCGACCGCGTCGTCGATTTGCAGTCTATCCAAAAGAGTTCTCGTTTCATACATGATGATACCCGCGACAAAACCGATAAAGACCGAATCTATGGAATTGACCGCGTGACAGGATGCGGTGATCGCGACAAGACCGGCTAACGCTCCGTTTAGGGGAAGAGTCGCCTCCGCATACTGAAGCCGGATCCATCCATAGATAAGGGAAGCCGCCATACCGCTCGCGGCGGCGAACATCGTGTTGACGATGATCTTGGGTACGGAGGCAGTGAACGCTAACGTGCTTCCTCCGTTAAAGCCGATCCATCCGAGCCAAAGAATCAGAGTTCCAAGCATCGCAAGAGGAAGGTTGTGTCCCGTGATATAACGAACCGATCCGTCGGCTCCGTATCTTCCGGAACGATTGCCTAGGAGGAGCATCGCCGCGAGTCCCACCCAACCCCCGACGCTGTGAACGACCGTCGAACCGGCGAAATCGACAAAACCCATTTTACCGAGCCAACCCGTTGCGGTTTCCCAGTTGAGTAGATCCTTTCCCCAAACCCAATGACCGAAGATCGGATAAATAATTGCCGAGATAACAATCGTGACTACTATATAAGCGCCGAATTTCATACGTTCGGCGACGGCTCCCGAAACGATTGTCGCCGCCGTACCGCAAAACATGAGTTGAAACAAAAAGAAGACCGCTATTTCAGGATGCGCCGTTGAAAATTCGGGAAAGAAAGAATCGGATCCGATAAAACCTAAGGAACTCGTTCCAAACATAAGACCGAATCCTACGGAGTAGAAGATGAGAGTCGCGATTCCGAAATCGGTGATGTTTTTGATGGCGACATTGATCGAGTTTTTAGTCCGCGTAAGTCCGGATTCAAGACAAAGAAAACCCGCCTGCATAAAAAAAACAAGTCCGGATGAAAGGATGATCCAAAGTATGTCGAAATTTGTCTTAGGCATCTGCGTCTTTTGTCTTTCAGACGAATAAAGTTTGCAAGAATCATTTTATGATTTTCGTTTTTACTAATAATTCTTAACTTTTTAAAGTTTGTAAGAACGTTATGCTATGCTTATAAATGAGGCATTCTGATTTTTATAGAATCAGAAACGTCAGTTTTAGGGCTGTTATTCCTACGGCCCTAAAAGGCTCGGTGGATTGAAGAGCCTGCCGGTTTTCGGAGAGATAAACGGACGAAAGTTTCAAATTTGAGAAAAGAATATTCATAAATTGTGAAATAGAAAATTAAACTGTCGATTTTTCAGTTTTTGTTTTTTGCAAAACTGAGATTATTTTTATTCGGAAATACTCGTTTTTAATAAAAGCAATTGCAGAACCGGAATAAAGGGGCGATTCTTAGGCGATTTAAGGCCAACGTAAAAAAAGAAAAAAGCGGGAGATACAATGAAGATCGGAATCCTAAAAGAAATCAAAATCGCGGAAAATCGGGTGAGTATGATCCCTGCGGGTGTTGAAATTCTAAAACACCATGGACATACGGTTTTTGTGGAGAAAGACGCGGGTTTGAACAGCGGATTTCCCGATTCGGAATATGTAGAACACGGGGCTGAGATTCTTTCCGATCGAACCGATATATTCGAAAAATCGGATATGCTCCTTCACGTAAAAGAACCTCAGCCTTCCGAATATTCCCTCCTAAGAGAGAATCAAATTTTATTTACCTATTTACATTTAGCAGCTTCCAAAGAACTGACTCTCGCGCTTATGAAAACGAATTCGATCTTTGTTGCTTATGAAACGATTCAGAAACAAGACGGCTCTCTACCGCTTTTGATTCCAATGAGCGAGATCGCGGGAAGAATGGCGGCACAGGAAGGAGCTAAATATTTGGAGATGATCCACGGAGGGAGCGGGGTTCTTTTGGGTGGAGTTCCCGGCGTAGAACCGGGAGTTGTACTTGTGATCGGAGGAGGGATCGTGGGCGCCAACGCAGCCAAGATCGCGGCCGGCCTGGGGGCGCGGGTTTATATTTTGGATACGAGCGCGGATAGACTTCGATATCTTTCCGAGATCATGCCGAGCAATTGTATTCCTCTTGCTTCTAGTCCTTCCAAAATCCGAGAGCTTTTAAGAATTGCGGACGTAGTCATCGGTTCCGTTTTGTATCCCGGCGCAAAAGCGCCGAGACTTGTCACCCGAGAACATCTTAAAACGATGAAGAAGGGATCAGTTTTGATCGACGTCGCAATCGATCAAGGAGGATGTTTTGAAACTTCGGTTCCGACCACTCACGAAGATCCGATTTATCTCGTGGACGGAATCATCCATTATTCCGTCGCGAATATGCCGGGGGCCGTTCCAAAAACTTCGACCCTCGCTCTTACAAGTGCGACACTTCCTTATGTATTAGAAATTGCGAATTTAGGATGGAAGCAGGCCGCGATCGACTCCGAAGCGATTCGAAAGGGGCTTAATATTGTTTTGGGTAGAATCACCTATCGGGCGGTTTCGGAAGCGTTCGGAATGGAATATACCGAAGTCGATTCCATACTTGGATCTTAGTCTTGATTCTCTCCTAATGTGGAACCCGTCATCGGAAGAAGGCCGAAATCGGTTGCTTTTTTGACCAACTCGGCTCGATTGTGAACATTCAATTTTTTGTATATATTCTTAACGTGGTGTTGGATCGTATATTTGCTTACTCTTAAAAATTCCGCGACACGATTGATCGTTTTTCCCGTCACCATGTGATCTAAAATTTCCTTTTCCTTTTTGGTCAACTTGACTCCGTCGGCCGCTTTTTTGAGTTTAAAACTGTTTAGAACGCGGAACGCGATCGTGGGAGTGATGATGGCCCCGCCGCGTAACACGGTATCGATGACTTCTATAATATCTTTTAACTCGGATTTTAGAATGTAACCGATCGCTCCGTATCGAAGGGAATTGTAGATGAGTTCGTCGGAGTTCATGTTACTCAGCATAATTTTGTTGATACCGGGATCTCTTTCGGAAAGTTTTGCCGCGAGATCGACCCCTGTCATTCCAGGAAGAAGAATGTCTAAGAAGATGATGTCTAACGTTCTTCCTTTGGGATCCTTCCAATAGGTTTCCGCCGATTCCCAGTGAAGGATTTCATCCACATGGGGGACGGATTCTAACACTTTTAGAATTTGGTCTTTATAATTTTCGTCGTTTTCTACGATTCCGATTTTGATATTCTTAGCTTCCATGTTCTTCCTTAATTCTACGTTTGAAATCAGATCGTTAAAAAACGATTCGCGCTGATTCGGAGTCCGATCGAATATATGTTTTGTAAAAGCGCCATTTCCATTTTACCCTCGAGTTTGGCGATTCTTTCGATCAGGTTTTCGGTCCCGCGACCGGATCGATTGTTGGCGAGTTTGTAGCCTGATGCCGAACTCATATTCATAAGGATCTCCTTATCCTTGAGTGAAAAATTCCAATTAGAGATTCCTTTTCCGTATTTGAGATCGTTATTCGTCACTTCGTTTATAATTCCAAAAAACTCCATCAAACTCGCTTCGTCCTTATGCGAATCGAAAACCGCCAGGAGTTCGTCTTCGCATTGAAAATCGATTTCTCTACCTGCGTCGGAATAACGTCTGAGAAGAACGAGGTTTACACCCGTGATAAAATTTTCGGAAACAAGATTGAGATCCTCTATCTTCAGCATCTGTTCGCGTAACATTCCGATGGATTGATTTACGGTTCCGTGAATTTTCTCAAAAAGATGCCGATCCGGTTCGATCGATCCGCTTAGAAGTTCTTCGGAAAGAAATTTCAAATCGATCAACTTGGCTCCGAGGTGGTCGTGAAGATCGATATTAATCTTTTGTCTTACCTGCTGGATTGCTTCCCGTTTTTCGTTTTCCTGTTCGATTCGATCCTTGTGTGCCTGGACCAATTGGAGAAGATTGTTTACACGATTCATCAGCTGTTCAAAGTCGAAGGGTTTTACTAAATAGTCGTTCGCGCCGGCGTTTAAGGCAGCAATGAGATCGCTGTCCCTGTTTTTCGCCGAAACCATAAGGATCGGCAATTCGATCGGACTCCATCTTGCGCGGATTTTTCTCGCGACTTCCAACCCCGAAAGTCGCGGCATCATCACGTCCAAGATCACCGCTTGAAAATCGGAATCTTGATTCAAAAGTTCTAATGCGTCTATTCCGCTCTGAACCACGTGGCATTCCATATTTCGGAGAGATAGATAGTTCTGAATCACTTCCAAGTTTACCGGTTCGTCGTCTACTACTAGAATTCTGATCTTATCGTTTTGATCCTTTTTTTTCCATGGAGATTCTTCGGTTAAAGCCGCCTCCGGTTGTAAAGGCAGATTAGGGTTCTGATTTATTTCCTTTTTTTGAGAAAGGGGAGCGTCCTTACAAATCGGAATCGTAAAGTAAAATCGGGAACCTTTGTCGATCGTGGATTCCACCTCCAATTCCCCTCCGTGTAAGGCGACAAGGGCTCGGCTGATCGTAAGTCCTAAACCGGTCCCTCCGGCGTTACCTACGTCCCCGGATTGAACTCTTTCAAAAAATTCGAATATTCGTTTTTGTTGATTTTCCGGAATTCCGATTCCGGTGTCGCTTACGCTGATTTGGGCCGTATTGTCGTCGAGCTGTACTGCGCTTATGGTGATCGTTCCCGATTCCGTAAACTTGATCGCGTTTCCGATCAAGTTCTGTAGAATTTGCTGGAGTCGATTTTCATCCGCAAAAAGCGGAGGAAAATCCGGTTCTATTTCGTTTAACAAAAGTATCTTGGAAACATCCACGTTGACACGATTTAAGTCCAAAGTGAAGTCGGCGGCTTGTTTACCGTCCACGGGGATTTTTCTGAGATTAAGATCGCTGTGTTTGAGTTTGGAAAAATCCTGTATGTCGTTTACCAAACTGGAAAGTCTTTCTCCGCTGGAGACGATCATTCCGAGTTGTCTTTCCACAAAGACGGAAAGTTCGCCGCCTGCACCTCTTTTTAAGGAATCCGCGATTCCTATGATACCTTGGAGGGGAGTTCTAAGTTCGTGTGATGTGGTCGCTAAAAATTCGTCTTTGAGTTTGTCCAAGGATATCAATCGATCGTTGGACGTTTGTAGATCGGCGCTCAGTTTTTGAGAAAGATAATAAGAAATCGCGAACTGTTTGGAAATGATAAATGCTTGTGCGATAAAAAAGATCGAGATCCCGTAAGAGATAAAATAGGAAGTGTTGATGACCATATTCGCATAAAGAAGATCATTGATGATGATGAGAAAGAGTAGAATACAAATTAAAAAACCGATCCACGCCCCGACACGTTTGTTTCTAATCGCTCGGATCAACACATAGACCATGTAAACGCATTCTATAAACACGAAAAAACTAAAGAAGGGTAAGGTTTTGGAATAAAACGCCAAATCCGTAACGAGGACGATTCCCGATAAAAAGGAAAAGACCGCGACAAAGGTGTAAGCCGCTTTTTTATGAAACTCGTTTGGAAACATGGATCGTAAAAAAAGAGCTAAGATAAAGCCGCCGATATAAACGGATAACAATTCCAATCGATAGCTGAGAGTAAAATCAAAGTTTGGAAGAAGTTTAAATAAAAGACGTTCTCCGGTTAATACGATCCTTACGATCGCAACAAGTCCGATTAGAGTGAAATAAAAATGTGAAAGTTCTCGGCGTAAAAGGGAAAAAAGACTGAAGTGATAGAGGACTCCGATAAAAAGCCCACCCGTAATAAAAAGGTCCAACCAGATCGTTCTTTCTCGAAGCGTGGATAACTCTTCGTGTTTTCCGATCAAGACCTTTGCCCAAACCCCGCCTTTAGAATGCGCAAAGTTGGAAACCTCGATGACGATTTCGTTTTTTTTACCCAAGTTGATCGGAGCGCTGACTGCGGGACGATATAAAGGATGGCTCTTCTCTGCGGTAACTCCCACGGTTCCGCTGGAAAGCACTTTAACTCCGTTCACATAAAGATTGTAAGCCGTTGCGGCCTCGAGCATCTTAATCGCAATATCGGTTTGCGGGTTTTCTAAAAGGATACACATCCGGTATGTCGCATAACCGAAGCCGGAATAATTTTTTCCATCCTTGGAGTAGCTTGTCCAAGAATCCGGAACGTTGACTAATTCGGGCGGTTGTATTTTTTTCCCGTCTTTAGAGTCTTCTGAATCTTTGATTTCCGAATAGAGTCGATTCCAATAAAATTCCCATTCTCCGTCCAAACTCAGACGACCCTTGGAGCCGAAATTCCAATCCGATTTTAGATCCAAAACTCCTTTGGATACTTTCGGCGGTTTATTCGTAAATAGAATTCTATCGCAGGATACAAAGAATACAAAGAATAGAATCAAAGATCGAAGTAATTGGCGCATTCTATTCCTGATAGGAAACATACGGAATGTCTTAAAGAAAGAATCGAATTCAGGAAACCATTTTCTTGGTTTCGCTCGTAATTCCGAATCCGAAAGGCTTCATTCTCTCGAGTTCGTTTTAGCATAATAAACCGAATTACAATTTTGGAAAGTGTATCCGATCTCAAAAACCACACGTTTGAGGGATAAGAGAGCTAAGACGGTTTCAAAAGTAGGCAAAAAGAAGGGAGAATTTTCGGTTATAAAAGAAGCGGTGCGACTTCGGATCGGAAGAATTGAGATCGTAAAAAGGTTTTTTCACTTCCTTCCGGATTGCAATTCTAAGGGATCCATGTTCCACTGGAAACAGGATGCCAAAAGTAGATCCGCCCGTTCTCCATCTTTCCGACGTCATCGAAGAAAAGATAGAACCGCTTTTTTACGCGGGACGTTTGGAAGATTTACCTCCCAGCTTTCGGGAGTATGATAGCTCGCATCGACATACATACTTCGCGCTTTTCTTTTTTTTGGAAGGGAGCGGATTTCATACGATCGACTTTCAAGAATATACGATCGATGCCGACTCGCTTTTCTTTTTAAAACCGGGCCAGGTGCATTCTTGGAAATTTACGAAACCGGTAAGAGGGTTTGCATTTAAGGTTTCTCCCGAGTTTTTCGCGGATCAAGGGGAGAATGTTTCCTTACTTCGAGAATATCCCTTTTTTCAATTTGCACAAAGTTCTCCAAAAATTAGAATTAACGATTCATTACGATTGAGGTCGGATTTTGAAAGACTCATCGAAGAAAAAGATTCACGTTCGGAGAAAAAAATGCTTTTGATTCTTTCGCAAGTGATTCTTCTCCAAACCAAAAAGGAATACGATTCTCAACAGGCCGATGAGATTCTTCCCGATTCCACGATCATACTTTTTCAAAAACTTTTAGAAGAGAATTTCTTAAAGGAAAGAAATACTTCCTATTATTCCGGAAAGATCGGAATCGCTTCTAACACATTGAATCGAATCTGTCACGAAGAACTGGGTAAGTCCGCGAAGTCTGTGATCCACGAACGGATTTTACTCGAGATCAAACGTCTTCTCTTACATTCGAATTTGAATATTACACAAATCTCATGGGAATTGGGTTTTGCGGATAACTCATATTTCAGCCGGTATTTCAAATTGCAAACCGGGATTTCTCCGGAAAAATTTAGAGACTCAGGACGAAAAACACAATAGAATATCGAATCCGTCCATTTACATTTTCGTTTTCATTTTTTATAGTTTCCGTATCTTAAAGGAGATGGAAATGATCGAAAAATTTTTTCAGACGGATTCGAGTTGGATCCTTACTTTCGTGAGAATTGCGCTTGGAGTCGTGATACTTCCGCACGGTCTTCAAAAATTGTTAGGATGGTTCGGCGGATTCGGATTCGGCGCGACGATGGCTTTTTTTCAGTCGCAAGGAATTCCTTCCGCGATCGCGTTACTCGTCATCTTAGCGGAATCCTTCGGCGCGCTCGGATTGATCCTCGGATTTGCGACCAAACTTTCGGCTTTCGGAATCGGACTTACGATGATAGGCGCCGCAGTTTTTGTTAGAGCCAACGGATTTTTTATGAATTGGTTCAATACACAAGCCGGAGAAGGATTTGAATATCATATTCTTGCAGCCGCGATGGCGTTCGTTCTTCTGATCGGAGGCGGAGGAGCGTTGTCCTTGGATGCTCTGATCGGCGAAAAAATTAGATGAGAGCGAAAGTTTAAAAAAACGATTCCGGGCGGAGCGATTCTACCCGGAATACGGGTTTGATACGATCTCTTTTTTTCTGGACTGGCTTTAGCGTGTTCCCCGTTATCTTTCGGAAGGAATCATTGAAGGAAGATTTTGAATTGAAACCTACAAAATAACAGATGGAAAGAATATCCTGCCCGGAAGAGATAGGAACCAAACAGCCGATCGGAATGCCGGTCGCACCCCATCCTTGGTGTGCGAAAAACGCTTCGGAAGTTGACGACTTGGTCGAGTATATTCTAACTCTCTAAAGTATTTAAAAAGGATTCGATCGAACCCAAGGTCTCGGTTGAATCCTTTTTTCCGTAAATAGGTTGAAATCGATTTTTTAAAGAGGTCGGTTTTGGATTTCTATTCTTGTCTCGCCAAATTGACGATATCGGAGACCTCGATCGTATTCTTCTTATATCCTTTTTTAACTACGCCTAACATCGCCTGTCCTAATTCCGCAAGGGTTGTGACTTGTTTTGGAAAAAAAAGTCGAAGCGCAGGATAAGCCCAGCTAAAATATTTATAGTATGGGAGAGTATTTTTTAATCCAGGGGTGGGGTGCATATATCCCGGTCTAAAATTAAAAACCGCTTTAAAGCCGACTTTCAAAAGGTCGTTTTCAGTTTTTCCTTTCACCCTCGCCCACATAACCTTTCCCTTTTCGGTGGTGTCGGTTCCGGCTCCGGATACGTAACAAAACGTCAGATCGGAACTTTGTTTTAAAAGAGTCTTTGCAAAGTGTAAAGTCAGATCGTGCGAAATTTTATGATACTGTTCCTCATTGAGTCCGATCGAACTTACTCCAAGACAAAAAAAACAGGCATCGTATCCTTTTAGTCGAGGTTCAATGGGAGAAAGATCAAAGAAGTCTTCAAGAACGATCTCTTGGATCTTAGGATGTGTAAAACCTCCGGGTTTTCTTTGGATCAAAAGTATGGATTCTACGTCGTCGTCTTGGAGGCATTCGTGCAAAACGCCTTCTCCCACCATTCCGGTCGCGCCGGTGATGATCGTTTTTATTTTCATGTTCAATCCTTTGAATATTCCATTTTATCAATCTAGTTGAGTAGAACGTATCGGATCTTGCGCCGCCGTTTTCCAGGGAAGATTCGGCCACCAACGGGAAAGATCTTTGTTTGTATCGGGTTCAAAACTTTGGCCGGGTTTCGGAGTAAGAACGTTTACGTTCAATTCCTTTGCCTTAACGAGAACTCTTTCGATCGGCTCCGTCCATCCGTGGGCCGCGAGTTCGAAAAGGGCCCAATGAACCGGCAACAAATTTTTTCCTTTGACCATCCGGTGAGCGATAACGGCTTGTTCCGGTCCGATATGCCAGTCGGGCCACGCCCGGTTGTATTGTCCTACTTCGATCATCGTAAGATCAAAGGGACCGCATGTATCGCCGATCTCTTTCATCGCGGGAAATAAACCAGTATCTCCCGAATAATATAATCGATGTTTGGCGCCTATAAGAGCATAACCCGCCCAAAGGTGTTTGTCCTTGTCGAAAAGAATTCTGCCGGAAGCGTGTCTTGCGGGGGTCGCGACGATTCTCAGGTCTCGGATTTGAACGGATTCCCACCAGTCCAGTTCTATAATCTTAGAATCTTCGATTCCCCAACGTAAAAGATGTTGTCCGACTCCGAGCGGGACGATAAACGTCGTACCTTTTTCGTTCAATGCAAGAATTGTTTTGTAATCCAGGTGGTCATAGTGATCGTGCGAAATCACCACGGCGTCGATTTTCGGAAGATTTTCGAAAGCCAAGGGAGGAGCATACCAGCGTTTCGGACCCGCCCAAGTCAACGGAGAAGGGCGGTCCGACCAAATCGGATCCGTAAGAATTTTATAACCGTCTATTTCGACTAACGTGGAAGAGTGTCCGAACCAGGTGACCCTAAGTCCGCTGGCAGGTTCGATTTGATAAAGATCGGGATCCGGTTTGTCTATATTAAGATTTTCGAACGGACTTGAAAATTCACTTTTACGAAATAGGGTAAGTAGACTTTCGGAGATATGGTTTACCAACGGCTGAGGATTTACAAACTGACCGTCCCTCCAGTGGGGAGAGGTTTTTTCCCTCTCGTTTGAGGCGGTCAAACTCATACAAGTGTAAACGCTAAAGACAAAGGTTGAGGAAATTGTAACGATGGAAATCCACCGGATCGCTTTTAGAATTTTGATCACTTTTTTATTTTTTTTCATAACGATTCCCCAGTGGTGTACATAAAATTCGAACGGCGACGTTGATTCCTTCTTTGAATTCGGCGCGGGAACCGGAAGAGTGTTTTAATCCGATCGAAGTCCGGTTGAGAGTTTCTACGAGATCCTTAACTTTCAAACCCGCCGCTGAATAGAAAGATTTTAAGTCCGATTCCTGGATTGTTTTCCCGATCCCTTTTAAAAACCTTTCTTCGTATTCGTAGATCGTAGGGCCGACCAGATTTTTACCGGCTTCCACAAGATCGGAAGCGCCCGAAGCGAGCATTCCTACGTATTGTCCCATCCAAGCGTCGAAGGCCGAGGCGATCCTTTCTTCTATCGAAAGCTCGTTGTCGTTTAATATTTTTTTCGCCGCATCCAAGGAGTTTTGCAGAGTATTTTGAACTACGGCCCGAAAGAGATCTTCTTTTGTCGCGAAGTGGAGATAGAGACCTTGTCTGGATACATCCGCCGCTCTCGCCACCTCGTCCATAGAGGTTTTACGAAACCCGTATTTAAAAAATACCAGTAGCGCGGAATTGAGTATTTCAGTTTTTCTATCGATCGATTCGGTCGGCTTTGGGCCCATTTGTCAAACTTTACAAAATAGACATTAGTTGTCAAGTTGATTTCAGGATTCTACCCGAAGTATCCTGGTTCGATTTTGAAAAGCCGGTTTTCTAAAATAAAAGGTTTCACCGCAATTTTATCAGCGGTGCGCCATCATTCGATTTTTTTTAGCCCATCTTTCCGGAATCAGAAGAAGGCGGTCTTGTTTTGGGATCTCGTTTTTTTTTCGAGCTTCGAATTCTCACAAAAGGAAGGGACCGAATACAATACCTCTTTTAGGGAATGGAAGAAATCGGGGGAAGGAAGGAACGCGACCACAAAGGCGGTCGCTACGAATTCCAAGTTATCGAGAGAATTTTTTCTTTTTGGAAGATTTGTTTTTTGTAATTTGACGGGTCGCAGGTTTGACGAGTTTTTTATCCGAAGGAGATTTTTTTTGAATCGTTTGTTTTTTACTAAACCGTTTCAAAAGAAAGGCGCCGATCTCTTCTCCCTTTTTCATTCCTAAGTCCACGGTTTCCTTGAGTTTGGATCCGTTTGTTGTGACGAGCGTCACGGGCAATTGATTCTCCGGAGAGATCATGTGAATCTGAATTCCTTTCGGAGGTTTTTGTGCGACTTCGCGGGCGATATTAAAATGGTGATGATGCCAACGGCTCATCAAACGCGCCATCTTCCAATCCTTCGGGAAGGACAAAAAACTCGTAAGAAATCCGAATGGAGGAGACACTTTTTCAACGGGAGAATTTAAGACAATCGTAATGTCTGTATAACCGGCTTCGATCAAGTCTTCCAAGGGAAGAGGATTGAGAACTGCCGCGTCCGAATAGAGGGTTCCGTCCACTCTGTGTTTTCCTCTGGTGGCTATCGGAAGAGAAGTAGCCGCTTTCAAAAGATCGAATATGTTTGAAGTCGTGGCCCTCACGTATTCGATACTTCTCGTGTGAAGGTTGCTCACTGCGATTCTGAATTCAGGAAGACCGAATTTTTCAAAGTTCTCGGCGGGAAGGGGATACTTTTGTCCGAAAAGATCGTCCACAAGATATTCCTGATCCAAAAACGTTTTTCCTCGAAAAGGATGAAACGGAGAGATGAGTTTACGGCCGGCCAATTCGAAATACCAAATCGCGAGAGTTTTTAAACTTTTTTCAGGCTCCGGTTTCGGCATCGTAACGTAGTAGGCCGCGGAACACGCTCCCGAGGAAACTGCGACAACGAGGTCGAAATACTTAGGGGAAAGAATCGTATGCAAAGAATGTAATGCTCCTCCTGCGAAAGCGCCTTTCATACCTCCGCCTTCGACGAGGAGGGCCCGTTTGTTACCTTTTGCGAGAGGGATTCTCATACTGCGGAACCTACCGCGACGGATTCCGATTCTTCGTCGTTTTCGCTCGCACCTTTTTTGTAAATGAAAGGATAGGTCAGATTGGTAAGAGTTGCGATGTCGTGCATACGTTCGTGTAAGAATTCTTCCGGATCCTGATTGGGATGGAGATGTTTTAATTCTCCGATTCGAATCGTAAGTTTTGTTCTTCTTAAAAAACCTCTCGGTTCGTAGTCCAAACCCAGACATAGAACCGGAAGCGGGGCTTCCGGTTTTCCGACGATAAATCGAAACGCGCCCGCTCTTCCTCTTCCCATTTTGTAAGGTACGGTCGTCTGTTCCGGAAAGATCACTAACATATTACCGTTATATAATACTTTTCGAGCGAAGAGAAGATCCTTTTTGCTCTTACGGGGTTCCAGTCGGTTTAACGGAATTCCTCCGCATTTTAGAAAGAAATCAAAGAAGATAGGAGCGGCCATAGAATCTTTCATAACCGCCCAGATACTCCAGCGGACCTTATAGAGGGCTTTGGAAAGACCCAAGGGAATATCGTCGTTTCTCTGGTGTTTGGCGAGGACCAAAACGGTTCCGTCTTTGGGAACGTTATGAAGTCCGTGGACTTCGGCTTTGTAAAAAAGACTTCCGTAGAATCTACCGAACCAATCTAAAATTCTTCGAACCCGATACGAACTTCCCGGGTGCAAACCCGGTTCCGCATCGGGGGCCTTGTATTTTTTATGCGATCGTTTTTCGTTTGGTGAGGAATTTGCTGATTTCATACTTTAAATAAGAGCCACACTGTCAGAGTAGGTTGCAAAAAAAAGAACATTGTTCGTTACGAATCCGAGATTTTTACGGAACGGAAGACTCGTATTTTTACGGTCCTTCCGTTCGAGGCATATCCTTACCCGCAAAGTTCTTTGAATCTTAAGAAAAATCTGTCGTAACAACGACAGTCCTCCGTAAAAGGAAAGCCCCGCGCTTGAGTTTTTTGGGCGGGGGGTCCGGGAGATTTTCCTATATCAGAGAATTATAACGTTGCAAGGAATATTCTCTCTCAGAGCTTTTGTAGGAACTCTTACAGAAAGTAATACTGGGATCCTTCTTCATTCGAAATCGCTTTTTTAACTTGTGGGTAAGGATATGGTTAGAGGTCGTGAATTTGAGCAAAAAGGGCGAGGATCTTTCCTTTTCTATCAGTTTGCGGATCTAAAAGAAAAGATCGCGGCCTCTTGGGAATTTTCGAAAAAACGATGACTTTCGGTTTTAACGATCGAACGTATATACGGCTCCGGAATTCACGGCAGCGTCGTCGTCTGTTGCGGCGTTAGGTGGAGTATTCGGAGCGAAGAAGTTGAGAACCTGCGAACTGTCTTCCCCGCTCGCGCCGATTACGATACATTCGTTCGAGACTCCGACTGCGGTCCCAAATGAGTCCCCGGTTCCACCCACATTCTCCGCGTTAGGCGCTTTGAGAAAGGAGCGTAAATTCCAGCCGGAATCCGATCTGTGAAAAACATACGCGGCTCCGGCATTCGTAACGGTGTCATCATCGGTCGCAGACGTCGGAAAGGCGGAGGGCGAGTTTAGAACCGAAGAAGACGCGCCGTCTTCTCCCCCGGCTCCTACGACGATGATATCTCCCAAGATCGCGACGTTGAGTCCAAAACCATCCCCAACGCCGGCGAAATTTTCCGCGTTAGGCGCCTTTAAATAACTTTCCCAAGACCAAGTCGAACCGGAACGGACAAAGACATAGGCCGCGCCGGCGCCGGTTGCTCCGTCGTTGTCACCCGCTGGAGTCAGACTTGGACCTAACACATTGACCACACTTCCTTGGTTGCTGTCTTCTCCGCTGGCGCCGACTACGATACGATTTCCCGAGATCGCAACGCTGACTCCAAATTGATCATTACTTTCCGTGTTCGGAGCTTTTAAGTAAGCCTCCCAGGCCCAGTTTCCTCCGTTTTTGCGGAAAACATAAACAGCCCCTGCTCCAGTGGCAGAATCATTGTCGCCTGCAGGTGTGAGACCAGGACTAGGCGCGTTGGAAACGGAAGTCTGATTGCTCCTTTCTGATTTAGCAGCGACGGCAATCGTATTTGAATCTTCTGATATAGAAACGCTCGAACCGAAATTATCCCCGGCTTCCGCATTGGGAGCTTTGAGATAGGCCTCAAAAGCCCAGGTGGTTCCCGTCCTCGCGAATACATAAGCCGCTCCTGAATCCGAGGCATTGGTATTACTCACCGGAACCGCAGGAGCATTTGTGACGGAAGTCTGATCGTTATCTTCAAAGATGGCGCCGACAACCGCTGTGTCACCTGAGACGGCCACGCTGATTCCAAATTGAATCGTGCTACCGGACGTTGGGGCCTTTAGATACGCTTCCAATCCCCAAGTGTTTCCCGTTCTACGGAAAATATAGGCGGCTCCGCTGTTTGCCGCGCTGTCATTGTCGCCGGCCGGAGTGAGACCTGTAAAAGGTGCATTCGTGACCGTTGTTTGATTGCTATCCTCTGCGATGGCTCCGACGATAATCGTATCTCCGGAAATGGCGACACTCGTTCCAAAAGCGTCGCTTATTTCTGGATTGGGGGCTTTGAGATACGCCTCGAGAACCCAAGAAGTCCCAACACGACGAAAAACATAAGCCGCTCCGGAACTCGAAGTTCCGTCGTTGTCGGTTGCGGAATCCAAAACAGGGCCTGGAAAGTTGGTGACCGTTGTCTGATTGCTATCCTCACTTTGCGCTCCTATCACCATCGTGTCTCCGGAAATTGCCACCCTGGATCCAAAACCATCCCCATTCCCTCCGAAGTTTTCCGCATTGGGAGATTTGAGATACGAACCCCAAAAAGAATTCAAGGCTTGGATCGTGATATCGATGGACGTACTCGTAGAACCGTTTTCGTTTGCCGCGGTGAGTGTATAAGAAGTGGAACCTTGTGCGGTTGTCGGAATTCCTGAAATTTCTCCGGTGTTTGGATTCAAAGATAAACCGTTCGGAAGCGCCGGGCTGATGGAGAATGTTGTAGGATTTCCAGTAGAAGTAGGTTGAAGCGCGGTGATCGAAACATTCTTTACAAACGTGAGAGAAGAGTTTGAAAAACTTAAACTTGGAAGAAGCGGGTCTTCCGTCGGCAATGGACGCGAACCCGAGATCGGATTTCCCAGTAAAACAAGAGTATCGTTTGTGGATTGATCGGGAAGACAAGCGGAAGTAAGGATTCCGAAAACACAACCGACCAAAAAAAAAGATAAGAATGACGAACCACAAACTCTTTCTTTCATCCGATTCCCTTCCTTAATTTTAAACAAGAACATTTCTTATGGAAAGATTTGGCTCTTGTTGTTTGCATAGAATACGAAATTCGAGACAAAATTACAGCCTGAGTTATAATCTATAAATTCCTTCCTTATAAGCCTTCCCGATGTTTGGCAAAATTCTGCGGTTTTCCATAAATTTTAACACAAAGCCTTGAATAAAGGCATCCTTTGAGGAATAGGAAGAAACTTGGATGTGGAATGGAAATAGGAAAAATCAATTCCAAAAAAACGATCGAGTTCAAAAAAGAAAACAAGAACTAAAAATACGATCTAAAAACGTTCTGATATATAAATAAAATATAATATACTTCCGTAGACGATTGCGAGAATATTCAATAGGACAAAAAGAAGAATCACTTTGAATTTTAGCAATGGATTGAACGCTCAGGACAATCAACGTACAAAACCCGAATTCTTTACAGCAAATTTTGATTCTTCCCAATCACATTTTTTGATTCGATACGATGTTTTGAAGGTAATAAGGTTCTTTTCCCAAAACCGGGACAGAACCTTGCAGTTTGATCTTTCTAATAAAGTAAAATTGAGTTTTGAGACGGCTGAAAGATTTTGAATTGTGATTCTCATCTTTGAAACGTTCAAAGATTCAAAAATCGATTCAGAGCAAATCGATTCCGAATTTTTTTAAAAGAAGCGCAAAACTCCAATAGAGGAGCAGGGTTGATACGATCGAGGTTTGGAGCGCGGACCGGAAACCGATCGATTGGTGGATTTTCGGAAAGAAAAGGCGGATAGATTTCGAGAACCCGGGATACCATCCATCCAATCTTTCCGTTATAAAAAATAATCCTTATATTCAAAAAATCTGTTGATTTTGAAACGGAGTAAGCGTTTAGTCTTTGGCTCCGCTCTTTTATGAGAGCGGGTTTTGAACAAAACGGTTCTTGTCCAAGCGTAATCGCGCTGAGACAAACTGAAATCCTATTCACCGAGAGTAATTATGGACTTACGAGAATTGATTCATTCCAAGGTTTCACCTGGAAGAAGAATGCGGGCGGTTATCGTAATCGTCGCGATCTCTTTTTTGATCATCCTTGTCGACTTGATCGGGAGGAGTGATTGGATCCAAGACCTAAGGGCGAAAGTGGAATTGTATGATCTAACTCAGAGAAAGATCGAATTCTGTAAAACTTCCTTTTTGATCACCGACGAATCTAGATATACGTTTCATTCTTCCGTTTTAAAATCCTTCCCTGAAACTACGTTTCAAAATCTGGAAAAAGTCGAAGGACTCGATTCGAAAACGATCGATTCGTTTCTTACCTGTCTCGAAGCGCAGTTCGTCAACGTGATGAGTTTGAGTTCCGATCAGAGAGTTTATTCCGCAGAAACAAAACTTTCCAGCTTTGTCTGCGATCGATTTTTTTGCTCCGAAGAGCAGAAATTCTCACCAACAAGAAGGTCTTTTCTTGCGGAACTCTGCAAACTCGAACAGGGAAAATGCGAAGAATGGAAAGAAAATTTACATTCTTTTCAAAAAGGAAACGGAAGAGAATATAAGGTTTCTTCCTCCGTCGCATATCTTTATCTCAACGACTATTACAACTACGACAATTGGATCGTAAAGTTATGGAATGCGATTCTCAATTCTTCGAATCTTTTTAGAGTTCTTTGGAACGATATCTTTCTTTTTGCATTGATCGGAGCTTTTGTGGTTTGTATTCTCGCGTCGATCATCTTACTTTTGGGTTTTTTAAAACTGATTTTTTCCTTTCTTTTCGGAGAACACGGGATCTTGGATTTGGATCTTATGTTTATAGAATGGATCAACACCAGTATCAAAAAGATCGCGGGAGGAGATACGGAGATCAGCAAGTATTTTCAAATCGTTTCGCTTCTTCTTGCGATCGGCGTAGGAGGTTATCGGATCAACGAGGGGGTCAGTCAAACCGACCAAGAACACACAAAGTTAAACAACGACGCGCGTCTATTCGAGGTACAGAGAAAGTTGTATTTGGAACATCGATTTCTTTTGGGTTGCAGATCCTTTCTTTCGGATAAGAATTCTTCCATCGTCGATAAGTTGTATGATAAGATCGTCTTTACTAACGATTCTTACAATGACTCTCGGGAACTCTTTCAAAACGGCGCAGAGTTTGCAAAGGATCTAAAGGAAATTCAAGAACCGGAAATCGCAAAGGATCTAAAAGAATCCGGCGTTCATCTCGCAAACGGGGAATGTTCGGTAAACGCGCTTCGCGCTTCCTTTCAAAAACTTAGAACAATCATCGAATACGAAAACAACGTCCTCAATCTAAAAGTTAACGTGGATTCTCAAAACGACAAAAACGGAAACATACTCAAAGGAACGATCCGCAAAGGTTTGGAAGGTGCGAACAAGATCGCGGAAGAAGGATGAGATTTTTTTGCATGTTTTGGAAAGGACGCGGGTTCGAAAGGAAAAGGAACTCCGAATCGGTTTCATGACAAATGTCAGTTTTTTCTTTTGAAATAACGATTTGTTTTCGTATCCGGTTTATCCTTTGTGGAATACAATGAGTTGGAATCGTTTCCAAGTTTGAAAAGGTGTGTGATTCATCAAAATGAACAAAACATTGGTTTTTATAAAATTGATTTTGACTTCTCGCTGGGGAAGAACGGCTTCGATCGGAGTTTTTGCGGCCATTCTTATTTTTGGATCCTATCTCGTTTTTCGGGAAAAAAGAACTGAAATCGCTCCGAAGATCGGCCCGATCGTAGAACTTGTTTATTCTTTAGGAACTGTAAAATCCGATCGGGTGTATCATCTCAAACTCGGAGTTACGTCTTCGATTCGTAAGATCTTTGTAAAGGAAGGGGAAGTGGTGCGGGAAGGGCAGGAACTTTTGATTTCGGATTCCGGAACCGGTTTTCGCGCTCCCTTTTCCGGTACGGTTACTTCGCTTCCGTTTCAAGAGGGAGAAGTTGTGATGCCGGGAGCTCCGGTTCTTACGATGATGGATTTAAAAAAGATTTATATCCTTTTGTCCTTGGATCAGGATTCGGTGCTTAGAATTCGCCCGGGTCAAAGAGCGGAATTGAGTTTTGAAACGATTCGTGGAAATAAAGTCCTTGGAAAGGTAGAAAGGGTCTATCCTTCCGACGGACAATTTTACGTAAGAGTGGACGTAGATTCTATGCCCGAGGGGACGCTTCCCGAAATGACCGCAGACGTGGCCGTAGAAGTCGCGAGAAAAGAAAACGCGCTTTTGATTCCGGTGAAAGCCGTGGAAAAAGGAAAGATACGCGTTAGACGAAACGGAAAGGTTCTCTACGTAGAAGCCAAGGTCGGCGCGGTCGACGGAGAATGGTGCGAAGTCCTGGAGAATTCCGTCTTGGAAACCGATACAGTTTTTTTAAACGGGGGACGTTAGTCCACTCGTATGTTCTTTTTAGCAATCAGACAACTGATCAGTAGACCTCAACAGACGTTTCTTACGTTTTTAGGAATTCTTTTGGGAACGGCGGGTTACGTAGTTTTTTCCGGTATGATGCTCGGGTTTCAGGAATACATTACGGATCAACTCGTCAACAACGACGCTCAGATTCGTATTTCACCTAGGGACGAGGTTTTAAAAGAGGAAAGTTTCAAAGGTGTTTTTTTCGACGGCGACTTTGTACGTTGGATCAAACCTCCTTCCGGCAAAACCGATTCCACACAGTTGACAAACGTAAAGGGTTGGTTTTTAAAATTGGATCAGGACGAAAGAGTGGAAGCATACGCGCCGCAGCTCAATCGACAGTTGATTTTCAAATTCGGAAAACAGACCCTACCCGGAAAATTGCAGGGAATCGATCCTGTAAGACAGATGAAAGTGACCACGATCGGTAAATACGTGGAGAAGGGAAATCTGAAAGACCTCGATCGCGGCGGAGACATCATCTTTGCGGGCGCTGGGCTGTTGGAACGTCTCGGTGCGGAAGCGGGGGATATCGTCCAAGTAGTTTCTCCTAACGGTACGATATCCAACGTAAAGGTCGGCGGGATCGTAAGGGTGGGAAATCGGATGATCGACGAGGTTTCAGTATACGCATCCCTTCGCACCGTACAAAGAATCACGCAGGCGAACGGGATCGTTTCCGAGATCGCGGTCCGTTTGAAGGACGTTTCTTTTGCCGCGGAAGTCGCGACCGAATGGTCCTTTTTTACGAGGGACAAGGTTCAGAGTTGGGACCAGGCCTATGAAAGTATATTATCCGTATTCAAAACTCAGAATATAGTTCGGGATACCACGACGTTCACGATCATTCTGGTCGTCGCCTTCGGTATCTACAACGTACTAAACATGGTGGTGAATCACAAAAAGAAGGAGATCGCGATCCTGCGTTCGGTTGGTTTTGACGAAGGGGATACGATTCGATTGTTTATCATTCAAGGACTTCTTTTGGGTTTGATCGGTGCGATTTTCGGATTGATTCTCGGAGCCTTGGCCTGTTATTCCCTGGACGGATATCCTTTGGGAGGGGCGAATCAAAAAGGACCGATGATCAACGTGATGAAGATATCCTGGAATTATACGATCTACATAAACGCGTTTCTTCTTTCCGTCGTAACGAGCGGGATCGCCGCCTATATACCGGCTCGTTCCGCTTCCAAGTTGTCTCCGGTGGAAATCATTCGAGGTAGTACGTGAACCAAAAACAACATTCAAAGACCGTTCACACGGAAACAAAACATCCGGAAGCATCTTACGCGTTGAGCTGCGAGTCCCTGGTAAAATCCTTCGGAGAACCGCCGACGCAGGTAGTAAGAGGGGTTTCGTTTCAACTTAAAAAAGGGGAATTCGTTTCTCTTACGGGAAGATCGGGTTCCGGAAAGTCGACTCTATTGTATATGTTGAGTGGATTGGATCGTCCAAGTTCCGGAAAAGTGTTTTTAGACGGAAGGGATCTATTTGAGTTAGAGAGTAAGGAGACCCATACGTTTCGAAATCAACACATCGGATTTGTGTTTCAGTTTCATTATCTTCTTCCCGAACTCACGGCGATAGAAAATATTCTTATGCCCGCGAGGAAAACCGGAACCGAAGGAATCAAAAAAGAATATGCAAGAAATCTGTTAAATCAGTTCGACCTGGAGCACTGCAGAGATAAATATCCTTCGCAGATGTCCGGAGGAGAACAACAAAGAGCCGCGATAGCAAGGGCTCTCATCATGAATCCCACATTTATCTTTGCGGACGAACCGACGGGAAATTTGGATACGGCGAACGGCGATAAGGCGATGGAAATTTTAAAACATACCAATACGGAGAATGGAACGACGGTGCTTTACGTAACTCACGATCCGGAATACGCCGCCTTGGCGGAAAGAAGGATTCACATGGTGGATGGAAGTATAGAAACCGATCGTTCTCAAAATCACAAACGGGAAAAGAGCCATCCATAAAATTAAAAACGATCCTTGGATCCCGAACGGATCAGAGTCGAATATGTCGTTTTTCGTAGTATTTTTTGGCCGCGGCGATGATTTCGGGATCGGAGCTCTGATCCAGAACGATTTCAGCAAGAACCATTTTGGAAATAGCTGGATGATGTTTTTCCAAAAAAGTAAGAAAATGAGTCTTAGCCAGTCCGGGGCCTGAAATCAGGAGATCTTCGTTCGGTGAAAGGTTTGCGGCCACTTCTTCAAAAAAACGTTTGAGATCCTCGTTTTGAATCAGGTTGAAACGATCCGGATGATGGTCGTGGTGTTCCGGTTTCCCCTTATGGTGAATGATCTGAGTGTCCACGGTGTCTTTGCTCAAAACAAACTTCTTCGCAACCGACTGATCTAACCAGAGAATACAATGAGGCATGGTTCTTCCTTATCTTTCCTGCGGCGAGGCCGACATTCGGATCGATCTATTAAAATGGAAAAAAAAAATACTTCAAGTTGTATTCGATTCATTTCGGAAAATATGAACTCAATAAACGACGCTCTTAGGTAATATTTCGACGAAAGGAGTTCTATTCGAAAGAAAGACAATCCTCATGAAATCCTAAACCGATTTAAGAACTAAGGAAAAAAGGAGCGCCCGTAAACCTTTGCTGAAAAAAAATAATCGCATATGAAATTCAATTCGGGCGTGCCCATTTCCCATTCTAGAATTCGTTCAAGGTTCAAAAAAAGGATTCGAAAAATCGAATGGGAAATGGTCGCGTCCCTCCAGGCTCGGGCGTTCGCCCTCGTCCTCTTAAGAGGACGCTTCGCGCCTTACGGACCGCTCACGCGGAAAAAACAAAACTAAAACTTAAAAAAGCTATTTCTTTGTCATTCCTTTGACAAAGACGAAAGGAACTTAAAAAAGGATTCGAAGCGTTTTCCTTTTTAAGACACTACATTATAAGTAAGTTCTTTCTCGAAAATTGTCCGGAGAAAAATCGATTGAAATAAATTATTTTGCATGGATACTTCTTCGAAAAATTGGGATCCGTTCCCAATCAATAAGGAACCGGGTTTAAGAACGGAGAAACGGTAAAACGGATCTGCGTTTTTTTTCTAAGACATTTCGCGATTCTTATCCTAAAGGAAGCAGGAAAAGGGAAATGGAATCGGATCGAAAAAAAGAGAATAGAAAAAGTTAGAGGAGAATGGGAAAGTATGCGACTGTTTCCAATAAATTTACTGATTCGAACGTTGGCGATTGCCTCATTATTTTGGATCGCTTCGTATCCGAGCGCGCAAGGACTTGATTTACAGAATTTGGTCAGCGGCGCTGATTACCCCGTCGAGAACGTGGACTACTTTTTACAAAATGTAGGAACTGCAACAATAGGTTCGGACCAGAACGGATGTCATTCTCAAGGGATTAAGTTTGACGGAAATTTCTTCTACACCTCTTGTATGGATACTAACGGAAACGATACGGCTTATTTATTCGTTCATGATAAGTATGGAAGGTTGATAAAAAAATTCAGCGCAGGTTCTTCTTACGATCATCCGAGCGGGATTTTTTATTACAAAGGTTGGGCCTATGTCGGATTTACGAGTAACGGGATCGACATGAAATCACAACTGTATCGTTTTAACGGATCCGGGACGGTTCAGAACCAGGGATTTTTTGACCATTCCGTCGGTTTTGTGGGACAATCTATACCTTATCCGAACGACTTGAATTTTACCGCTAAAACCCGATACTATTCCTACGATCAATACTACGAAAGACAGTGTAATTATACGGACGGGAGTTGCGGAAGTTATTCCAACGTAACCACAGGAAACAATATCAATAGCGCGGGACAAGACGGGGTCCAGGACTGCGACGTATATTACAAAAATGGAGGATGGTACAAGGCCTGCATTTTGTTTTCTTCCAGTCCGAATCGAATTCGAGTTTGGAAGGGAAACCAGTCCAAGTTAGGTCCCGATAATTCCCTGACTACATATACGATGGCATATCAACCGGGGCATTCGGGCGGGTTTTCTTTTTACACGGATCCAAACGGAAAAAAATGGATCGTCACAACTCCGGCTCCCGACACAAACAGAAGGTATTGTCAAGGTTGTGCACTTGTGGGTGGAAATAATTGCGCCTGCACGGACAAGAACAATCGTCAAAGAGTTCGATTCTACGCTTATGATCGTTTTCTCTGGCCTTCCGGTCCGAATTGAGTTTTTTCTTTCTTTCAATCGGATAAAAAACTTCGGATAGAAAGGTCGGGGGCTTTTTTAGAGGAGTTCCCACGTCTTTCTATCCTTCCCATTTCACCGGAGGAAAATTCTTTTTCCCATTCTAAAATTTACTTCGCTTCCCAATTCGTTGGAAGTTCCCTTTTTTGAAAGGGAACGGGTTTTCCAGAAGCGGTCTTTGAGAACAAACGATTCTTAAGAATGGTTTGTTTAGACACAAGAACCACGATTGCCAGGATCAGGATCCGAAGTTTTAGAGCCGACTCCAAAAAATTGCAGGATACAAATCGTTTTTCGGAAGAATTCGGATTTTTCACAAATCCTTAAAACTGTGGGAACTCCTCCGGTTTTCAACCGAAGGGGTCAAACTCGTAAAAATCGAAATACCAAAGGAAGATCTTTTGAAAAAAAAACTCTGATTTCTTCTTCTTTGTGATTCGCGGTGATGGCGATCCATTCTCCATAAATCCGGATTGGGAATAGAATGAGGACGAAAGCTTTGATTGGATCTTTGCTGTTTTTTAGAAAATTGCATCACAAGGAATCGATTATAAACTAGCCTTTCGCCTCTTATAATCGAGGAAGAATATAAAACTTCTTTCTCGTATCTTCTTTCTATGCTTTCCTTTTGAAATTTTCTTCCTCTGAGAGAAGTCCGGAAAAGAAAACGAATATCAAAAAGAAAAAGAACGGGAGAGGAACCGATGCAAAAAAGAAAAATCATAGTATCCGTCTCTTCCATCCTACTCTTTTTATTCTCTTTAACCGGTTGTCTCACCGAAAATCGGGATGGAAACGATTGGATCATTCCGCTCGGGAACTTAAACCTCGGGAATTCATCCAACGGCGATCCAAGCGTCGATCTCCGCTTTAGCTATCCTTCTTCTTCCTATCAGTTTGTAAAAAACGAATCCATACCGATCTTTAAACCCACCAGCGTCGAACCCGTGGATCACTATTCGATCTCTCCTTCGATTCCGAGCGGCTTGTCATTTGATCCGATGACCGGTGAAATTTCAGGAACTCCGACTTCGGATTTTCCACCGACTTCCTTTTATGTTACTGCCTTTGATTTGCAAGGTCGCTCTTCACAAATCAGCATCTCCTTGGAATCCAAGGCTCTCGATTGGGAGAATCAGTCTTTTCTCAAAGGTTCGAATCTACTCGCCAATCATTACCTCGGTGTGAGCGTTTCCTTGTCCGGAAACACGGTTGTCTCCGGCGCGTACGGGGACTCAGCTTTTACGGGCGCCGCTTATGTTTTTACAAGAAGCGGAAACAACTGGACGCAAGAGGCTTATCTTACGCCGCCTTTTCCAACGAACACAGATATTTACGGAATCAGTGTTTCCATCTCGGGAGACACGATCGTCGTGGGGGCGCCGCTCGAAGACGGAAATCAAAATTTTATTTCCACAAACGGAATCAACGACGAGTCTCTCATGGCCTCGGGAGCCGCCTACGTCTATCGAAGAAACGGAGCGACTTGGAATTTAGAGGCCTTTCTCAAACCGAGCAACCTGGACGCGGGAGATAATTTCGGGAGATTTGTTGCGATCAACGGAGATACGATCGCCATCGGATCTCCAAGGGAAAAAAGCACGGACCCAACTCTTTTGTTCGGTACGAACGCAAGCGCGGACAACACCGGAACAAATACCGGCGCGGTGTATGTATTCAAAAGAACCGGAACCACATGGGCGCAGGAAGCTTATTTAAAATCGAATAACCCAACGGCAAACGATCAGTTCGGATCTGAGATCGCGATCTCAGGCGATACCTTGATCGTAGGCGTAAGCCAGGATGATACCGTCGCAGTGAATTCGGGAGCCGCTCACGTATTCAAACGAAACGGAAACGTTTGGTCGAGAGAGGCTTATTTGAAAGCCTCCAATCCGCTCGCAAATGCGATATTCGGCGTATCAGTAGGTTTATCCGGAGATACGGCCATCATCGGAGCTTCCGGTCAAACCGGAGGAGGAGCCTCCTATATTTTTAAAAGGACCGCTAACGTGTGGGCGGAGGAAGCCGTTTTGATTGCGCCTAACGCGGATGCCAGCGATCAATTCGGAAAGGCGGTTGCTGTCTCGGGGGATACGGTTGCGATTGCGGCTCCGAACGAATCGAATTCCATTACTACGATCCTCAATCGTGGAACGTTGCCGAACTTATTGGACAACGGCTCTTTGAATTCGGGTGCGGTTTACGTTTTTCAAAAGGAGAACAACGCCTGGGTTTATCGATCATTTATCAAAACCTGGAACGCGGATCCTAACGATCGAGTTTCCAATACGATCGGAGGTCCGGCCGGAGAATACGGAAGTCTTTCGATCGAAGGCAATTCGATCGTCCTGGGAGCTACTGAAGAAAAAAGCGGTACGACCGCGCCTTCTCCGTTGCCTCCGATCGGAGACAATACAAGAACAAGAGCGGGTGCCGTCTACGTATTTGTTCGGTAAGAATCAGAACGTTCTTATTAGATTTTTAGAATGAAGTAATGTACGGTCTTTTTTCAAAGGATTCTCTAAAATTTCGAAAACCTCTTCGATACAAAAAATCCATCGGGTAGATCGGAAATCCGCGGTCGACTAGATCCAGATCCTTTCCGTTTTTTTTCGGTCCGAAAGTATGGATAGGAATGTACAAACAAAAGTCCGTCCGATCGCAGCGGAAACGTTTCCGGAGACCGGTTTTTTTTTGTGAGTTCTTTTTTTGAAAAATTCTATCGTATCAAGGGAAATCTTTTAGGCGGACGATTTGTGGACAACGGCCCAATCCCCTCTGATACGATTTTGTATCCTCTTTCACTTTCCAGCAGAACTGATTCTTCCAAAAGAATTCGAAAGGCTCGGCTGACGGACTCCGGAGTCGTTCCGAGTAAGGAAGCTAACTGCTGTTTGGTGATCGGCAGGAAGATGAAATCTTCGGCGGCGCCGGCTTCCATAAGAAAAATGAGAATCCTCTCCTTTACTGAATATAACTGATTTTCCAGAACCTTGCTCCGAAAGTAGCTAACGTGTTCGATCGCGAGTGCGGAAAAAGAGAAAAGCGCGTCTATATTCTTAAATAAAAAGGATTTGAATTCTTTTTTCGGAAAGTGAATCAATTCCCCTCCGTTCAAGGCCTCACAAAACAAAGGATAAACACAAGGTTCCTCCGTTTGAAAGACGAGTTGTGTCGCGATAAATTCTCCTGGATAAAAGATCTTTAATATCATCTCCCGTCCTTCCGAATTCAAAGAATAAACTTTAAAAATTCCGGAGACTACTTCAAAAAAACCTAAATAAGGATCCTTTGCGCTGTAGACTCGATCCGTTTTTTGATAATTTTTTCGAACCCCGAGCAATTCGAGTTCGTTTCTGAATTTTTTTTGAATCTCCGCCCAGTGTTTATTTCGAATGGCCTTGAGGATCGGTTTTGTGGTTCGCATAACAATTCCCTAAGTATCGGCTTTTGCGGATTCTCAGGTAAGTATAGTAAAATACTATAAAGTTGATATAGATCAAGGACAAAAAATAAATTTCTGTTATTCTACCGGCCTGAAGATTTCCTTCCGAGGAATTTTGAGGATCTATATACTTTGGTAAAAGGAATGAAACATGCTTACTAAGTTCCAGGCAAAATTATTTTTTCTTCTCGGAACCGCTTTGTTTTCCGCCGTATTTTTATTTCTCACTTTCGATTCCATGAGATACGTCTATTCGCACGAATCGAATCGAAACCTTTCTCCAAGCGTACTCCGAGGTAAGGAAATCTGGGAAAAGAATAATTGTATGGGTTGTCATACGATTTTGGGAGAGGGGGCTTATTACGCTCCTGAACTCACAAAGGTTTATGAAAGAAGGGGAGCGGAATGGATTCGCGTTTTTTTAAAAGATCCCGAAGCGATGTATCCGGGTGAAAGAAAGATGGTAAAATATAATTTTACCGAATCTGAGATCGAAGACGTAATCGCATTCTTAAAATGGAATGGAGAATTGGATCTGAAAGGTTTCCCTCCAAAGCCGGACTTTAAACAGGAAACAAAAACGGTCAATCTTCAGTCCGCGAGTATCTCACCACCCGAAAAATTCAAACAGATCTGCACCGCTTGTCACGCGGTTGGAGGCGTAGGCGGTAACGTCGGTCCCGCCTTGGACGCAGTAGGCAACAAATACGACGTCGCTTATCTGGAAAATTGGCTAAAGGATCCTCAGAAGATCAAACCTGGAACCGCTATGCCTAAGTTGCCTCTGAGCGACTTGGAAATCAAAGATCTTACGAAATATTTATCTCAGTTAAGATGACGACGAAAAGGATTCAAAAGTGGAGCGATCATGAAATATAAATCTCAAAAAATAGCCTACTGGTTTTTTGCAACTTGTATGTTACTTTTATCTTTACAATTAGTTTACGGATTTCTAATGGCTTTTGCTCGGATGGGTTTTGACGGATTACACGAATGGATTCCGTTTAACACCGCAAGGGCGACACACACCAATCTTCTGGTAGTATGGCTTCTTACTGGTTTTATGGGAGCCGCGCATTATATCATTCCGGAAGAATCGGGTAGGGAACTCTATTCCGAAAAATTGGCTTACGCACAACTCATTTCGCTTATCATTGTGGGAGTCGTTTCGATCATCGGATTCCATTTTAATATCTGGGAAGGACGAAAATTTTTGGAAATACCGAGACCTCTCGATTATCTTGTCGTGATAAACGTTCTTACGTTTCTTTTCAACATAGGGATGACCGTTTGGAAAGGAACAAAAAGTTCCACAACGGGACTCGTTTTGTATTTCGGTTTATTTTCTGCGGCGCTTTTGTATTTACCCGGTATGATTCAGTTTAACAGCCAGACCGTGGATTCTTATTTTCGCTGGTGGGTAGTTCATCTTTGGGTGGAAGGTGTTTGGGAACTCATCATGGGAGGTATCCTTTCTTTTCTTCTTATCAAATTGACCGGAGTGGATCGTGAAGTGATCGAAAAATGGCTCTATGTCATCGTAGGTTTGACTTTTCTTTCGGGAATCTTAGGGACCGGGCATCACTATTATTTTATCGGAGTTCCCGAATACTGGAAATGGATCGGAGGATTTTTTTCGATGCTCGAACCTCTTGCGTTTTTGGCGATGGCAATGTTTGCGATTTCCATGTATCGTAAGAGCGGCAGAAATCATCCGAATGCGATCTCGCTCTATTGGACCATCGGAAGTGCGATCATGTCCTGCGTGGGAGCCGGGTTTTTAGGATTTGCACATACCCTACCACAAGTGAATTTATACACGCACGGAACTTTGATTACCGCGATGCACGGACATCTCGCGTTCTGGGGGGCTTATGCGATGATCGTACTTGCGATCGTGACTTATGCGATGCCTCTTCTCACGGGAAGAAAACTCTGGAACAACCCGATGGGGTTGTATGCGTTCTGGGCGTCCAATATCGGTATGTTGGGAATGACCGGAGCCTTCGCCGTCGCGGGGATCGCGCAGGTTTACTTGGAAAGAAAATTCGGATTGGACTTTCTGGTAGTTCAGAAAGAGATTCAAGTTCATTTTTTGGGACTCACGTTAGCCGCCACTCTTTTCACTTCGGGGATCATAGCCTTTATAGTCAATTTTATTCGTTTTGGTCGACCGACGGACGAGGCGTTGAACGCGGAAGATACATCGGGGGATATCGTTCTTAAATTGAAATGAAGAATTCTCCGAATAACGAAGACACAATTCAACTGCGGGAAGCGGTTGAATTGCCCTTTTACAAAGAGACCGGTCACGAGGTCGTCACATTCGAACACGCTCATAAAAACAAACTCCCGCTCTTGATCAAAGGGCCTACCGGTTCCGGCAAATCTCGGTTTGTGGAATACATGGCCGCAAGAATGAAACTTCCTTTGCTGATCGTTTCTTGTCATGAGGAGACGTCAGCAGTGGATCTGTTGGGTCGTTATCTCATCCAAGGAACTGAAACGATCTGGCAGGACGGCCCCCTAACAAGAAGTATACGAATGGGCGCGATCCTTTATATCGATGAAATCGCCGAAGCCAGACCCGATACGATCGTTGCGATCCATCCTCTTACGGATTATAGAAGGGAAATTTATCTGGATCGTAGAAACGAATCGATCAAAGCTCCCGATTCTTTTATGCTCGTTGCGTCGTACAATCCGGGATATCAAAAGGGCTGGAAAGAATTGAAACCTTCCACAAGACAAAGGTTTGTCTCTTTACAATTTGATTATCCGAAGTCCGATGTCGAAGAAACGATCGTAAAGGGTGAAACCGGAATTTCGCCGGAGTTTGCAGGAAAACTCGTCAGACTCGGCGGGAAAATTCGCAACCTAACCGAGCTAGGACTCACGGAATCCTGCTCTACACGTTTGCTCGTGGACGCCGCGAAGATGATAGTAAGCGGACTACCTCCGCGTTTGTCCTGCGAAGTTGCGATCGTACAACCTTTGTCTGACGATCGGGATATCGTGAACGGCCTCAAAGACTTGGTTTCTTTGTTGATGTAACGTTGCAGTGGGTTGGGAAGAATTTACATTCAAACATCTCTATGGATTCGCACAAGGATGGTTCGGAAACCGGGTAAAATTCGATTCGACCGAAAATCGTATAACTCTTTCGCAGATAAAAGATCGTCTTTCGGTTCTTGCAAAAGCTCTCACAGGAGAAAATATAGAAATCCTGACCGCGGAAAAAGTCGGAGGTTATCAGAAAAATCGATTCTTTCTTCCAAACGAGTATTTTCACGGACCTAATAAAATTAAAAACATTGAATTTTATATTTTTAGAATATTATATCTTTTTATTCAGAAAAAACTGAGCTTAAACTGGACGGACGGGCTCGACAAGGGAAAGGAAGAGTCGCTACAAAAAGCGAAGGAGAATCATTCTTTTGTCCTGGAAAATCTCCGTAGAGTGTATCCGGATTCTTGGGACACGATCTCTTCCGTAATCGAAACTGAAATTGAATTCCAAAAAAAGAATATTCAAAATTCTAAAATCGAAACCGATCTTTCTTACCTGCACGGAATGTGGATGTCCGCGCCATCGGATAAGAATATCCTGAAAAACACGGCTCCTCCGGATCCAGGGTCGATACTAAATGATTTGATCGAAACCGAGATCGAAGGAATTGCGAGGGAAAGGATCGAATCCATTGAAATCGATAAAAAGTCGCAAGCGGACTACACCCTTCAACATCATTTTGAAAAGGTGGATACGATCGAGGAGTTTAATGGCAATTGGAGAGACTTCGACGGTTCGGACGAACTTTCGGAACAAAAGGACGCGCTTCAAGAATTGGATTTGAGGAATACGGTTCGATCCGAAGATCCGACTCATTCCATCTTTCGAACGGAATTCTTATTCGGATCGATTCTTCCCGAGATTCAAGACACTAAGTCGAGTGAAAAGTCGATTCCTTACGACGAATGGGACGCCTCCAAAAAAAAATACAAAAAAGGATACTGTAGGGTTTTTCCCCGGGAACTGATCGAGGAGGATTCCGTTTTTTGCGGTAAAACTCTTTCGGAAAACAATTCCGTCTTAAATACTCTACGGTCCCGGTTCAACCGATTTGTGAACGAACGAACGGCAGTCAAACGCCAGTTAGACGGAGAAGATTTGGATTTGGATTCGATCGTCGATTATTTTACCGATATTCTTTCCGATCGAACTCCCTCGGAGAGAATTTATATCTCCGGAAGAAAGACGTTAAGGGATATATCGATTTTAGTTTTGATGGATACGAGTCTTTCCACGGATTCCTTCGTGGAAAACCGGCGAATCTTAGACGTGGAAAAAATTTCTTTACTTTTATTCGGTCAACTCTGTTCGGAATTCGGAGATCGATTTCAGATCGATTCTTTTTCCTCCAGAACCAGAAATCATTGCGACTATTTCTCGATCAAAAAATTCGAAGACCCTTGGGCGAAGGCAAAAAATAGAATCGGAGCCGTTCAAGCCAGCGGTTACACGAGAATCGGTCCCGCGATTCGTCACGCTTTGACGGGAATCAGAAAAGAGACGAGCGCTAAACGTTGGATTCTTCTTTTATCAGACGGTAAACCGAACGACTACGATCGATACGAAGGTAGTTACGGAATCGAAGACGTTAAACAGGCGATTCGGGAATGCGAAAAATACAAAGTAGGTTTTTACGCGCTCGCGATAGACAAACAGGCAAAACAGTATCTTCCGGCAATGTTGGGACATAGCTCGTATCGAATTCTTCCGAATCCGTCGCATTTACCGGACGCTCTCACGGACTTTTATATGAAACTTTTAAGATAGATTTTTGGATCCGAGACGTCCGATTTATGACAAGAATTGAATTTTAGAATATTTTAAAAATTGAATCCTTTGGGAAACGTGATAGAATTGCCGCCGTCGCTTAAGAAATAGAATGGAAAAAAAATTACTCAGAAAAACGGCTTCCATCAACGAAGACGTAAAGGCCATTTCCTCTCTTGCCTTTGGAATTCGTGTAAAGGCGTTAAACTCTATTATTTTATCGGTTCACGCCGGGAGCGCCGCGAAAGGTTTTGGAGTGGTTGCTCAAGAAATTATTTCTTTTAGCAAGGCGACCACGAGGATCACTGAGGAGCTTACTAAAGTTATGTATTTTTTGAGCCGAGAAGCGAGTCATCAGGTTAAAAATAGAATCGCTTTTGAAAAGGCGAAAAAAATAGAAAATTACGGAAATAAATCCGGAGCCCTAAAACAGATGATACGTTCTTTCGAATCAAAGGAAGTCGATTTTCAAAAAAATACTTTTTCAATTCAGAATTCGATGTTGATTCGAACTAAAAATTTAATACGACAATGTCTGGATGGGAAGGTGATCAGTCTTCAGGCGAAAATCGAAAGTGAATACATCGGAGCGGATAAAACGAAGGCAGGGGCCGTCGCCGAAAAATTCTCCGCGTCGATCGATTCGATAGAAAATTTAGCAAAAAAAATCTTGGATGGATGGAAAAATGAAAAGAATGGAAACGATTTATTCCAGTCAAGATTATAGTTGGTCTGTAATCGCGAGAGATCCCGATAAACCGGGTTATATCATAGATACGAACGAGTATCTTATCGTTTCTTCCGGTCAAGGTTTGCTCACTGATCCGGGAGGAAGCGAAATTTTCCCGGAAGTTTTTTCGGCAATCTGTGAAAAATTCGATCCGACTCAAATCACGAAGATTTTTTCAAGTCATCAGGATCCGGACATCATTTCCTCTCTTTCACTTTGGCTCGAGGTAAATCCGGAAATCAAATGTTATCTGAGTTGGCTCTGGTCCAGTTTTGTTCCTCACTTCGGAGGTAAGGAGGATACATTTATTCAGATTCCGGATCCCGGAATGGACGTCGTAATCGGCGATCATACGTTACGCGCAATACCGGCTCACTATTTACATTCTTCCGGAAATTTCAATTTGTATGATCCGAGCGCGAGAATCCTGTTTAGCGGGGATATAGGCGCGTCTCTTTTGCCTCCCGAATTTACGGATCTATTCGTTACTGATTTCGATAAACACACTCGATATATGAAGAAGTTCCATCAAAGATGGATGGGATCCAACGAGGCGAAAAAAAAATGGATAAAGGAAATTCGAAATTTAAAAGTCGATATGATGGTTCCACAACACGGCGCGCTTTTTCAAAAGGAAGAGGTTCAAAATTTTTTAGATTGGTTCGACGAATTGGAAGTGGGAATTACGGAAAACTGATCCGATGATCCACTGAGAAAAATCATCGGATCGAATCCTTGCCGTTTGAAAACTCTTCTTGCCAAAATCAAAAAAGGAGAAAGTTTTTGAGAAGTGGACTTTTATTCTTATCTCGTTTTCCTGTTCTTTCATATTTTCGCCGCGATCTTTTGGATCGGCGGGATGTTGTCTTATGTGTTCGTTTTTCGGCCCGTTTTGAAAAATCCGGATTACACGAATATAAAACTCGATTTGTTTTATGAGCTCGCATTACAGTTTAGAAAAATAGCATATTATCTATTTACGGTCTCCTTTGCGAGCGGATCCGCGATTCTCTACTGGAAAGGATACCGTCCGACTGATATCGAATTCTTATTTCAAAATCCGTTTTCGGTGATCGCCTGTAAAATATTTCTTTTTTGCGTTTTGGTTTTCAGCTCCGTGTTTCACGACTTCTTCTTAGGTCCGTTGACTCAAAGTTTGATCCACGAAAACCCGACCCTTTGGGAAAAATACCGCCGAAAGGCGGCCTTTTTCGGAAGAGTAAATCTTCTTCTTTCCATTCTGATTGCGATATTAGGAATTCTATTTTCGAGAGGTCAAAATTCCTTTTTGTAAACGTGTATTCCTTCTCACCGGAGTTCGAGTAAAAATCGAACGATTTGCCTTTTAAGAAATTTTTCATTTCTTTTGTGAATCGATTCTGGGTCCGAGAAGTATATTCCAATATTTGAATATTATTACGGAGAATGAAAAAATCCAAAGTATTCCCGAAATCCCGTATCCTATACTAGATAGACCGAAAAGCGGAAATAAAACCCGGACAAAAACTGCAAGTGTGATGCTCGCATATCCGAAGCGGATCGTTTTGGACGCCGCTATCGTTCTACCCGTATGACCCAGAGATACTCGTGTGATCATTCCGTAGATAAAACCTCCGATCGCTCCTACGGTAAGAATGTGAAAAGAAGCGGATAGAGGAAACAAACCCAAATGGGAAAGTCCGTACGAAAAAAATCCGAGAATCAGCCAAAAATAGGATAAGAATAAGATCCACAAAATCGGTGTTTTGCGAGATTTCCAAGGTTCCCATAAACACCAGCGATAGGCTTGTAAGCCCGTAAATGCGAGCGCAAAAAATCCGGCTCCGACTTGCAGCTTCGGAAACCAAAAAAGCAATGATTCGATTCCGATCAAAAGAAAAGAGCCGTAATTGGTTAGGGTCTCGATTTTTTGATTTCTTTTAGGATTGGAACCGGCCACGGCCACCGTCGTAAAAAAAGGCAAAATTCTCCCCGCGATCAAAATGATAAAGATCAAGATCACAAAGATGGAAATATGAATCCAATGGAGCGAGAGAGCCGAAGGAATGATCTCCAATATCGAAAGAATCGCAAGTCCGTGACCAATCCCGAATAAGGTATAACAT
Organism: Leptospira ainazelensis; assembly: GCF_016918785.1. Lineage (GTDB taxonomy): Bacteria > Spirochaetota > Leptospiria > Leptospirales > Leptospiraceae > Leptospira > Leptospira ainazelensis. The sequence continues at coordinate 209,529 of NZ_JAFFPT010000072.1, forward strand.
AAAACGATCATACGATTGTGTTCCTGTCCTTTTTGCATCAGCTTAGGTGCGAGCAAATACAACACAAATAAGTCGCAGATAAAATCGCTCAGAAACGCGGAGTAGGAAACGGCGGGGAGGTCGATCCAACAGAATCTTCCCAAAACCCAAAGAAAGAATAAAAGAAAAAGTGATCTTTCCCGGATCAGTATCGTCTTTGTCCAATTCTGAGCGGCGGTAAATAGAAATCCTAAGATGGCGGCTCTCGCAAAACCGAATACCATTTCATAGGAATGAAACGGAACCAACCCGGTTATCAGCGGAGGTTTTAAGAATGAAAAAAGAATTAGGATCCAGATAAAAATCGATCCGAGCGCGTGGAGGGAAGCCGCGAGAAAAAAAGGGCGAAACGCATTTGTCCACAGGTGAGTTCTGAAATTCGAAAGTAAATTCATGATTTCATTCTAAGATGGAATTTTAAATTTCTCCTTGATTTGTATCAACAGCCTTTCAGAGAAATTGTTTGAGTCCTTCTCTGTTTAGAATTTTAATCTGTCCTCTTTCCGGATCGATGATCTGAAGATCTTTCAATTGTCTTAGGATTCTGGAAAACGTTTCCGCTCTAAGAATCAGCATCGAAGCGATTTGACCGTGATTGAGAGGGGGGCAATCGGCGGGAAGGTGATATAAAAAATGAGCCACTCTCTGCATTGAATCCATAGTAAGCCCCCGATTGATCGTCATGTTTAAGGACTGCATTTTTTGAAATAAGGACTGTAAGAGCAGATGATTGAGGGCGATATTATTTTTGATTTCGTTTATTAACTGGGAGAGGGGCAGACGAATTATCTTGGAGTCGGAGATAAATCTTCCAGAGGCGGGATAAGGTATTCCTGTGATGATTGCGAACTCGGCGATAAGAGAAATGGGTGAGAAGAAGTTCATCGTGATCTCGTTAGAATTTCCGTCGTATTTAAAGATCTGAACCGTCCCGTCCGTCAGCAGATCCAATGAATTCGGTTTATCTCCTTCGTGAAAAAGAAATTCTCCCTTCTTATAGTGTTCCACCTTTCCATTGGAAAAAATGGAAAGAATTTCTTGGTCCCCGATCTCTTCGAATATATTCAGTAACACAATCTGTATCCCTCGTTATCTTTTGATAATACCATTCGTTCCCGGAATCTTTTTAAACTTACGGAATATTCTCCTCCAATTTAGTTTCATTTCATTCTATTTTTTAATAGGAACGATGACAATTGTCAATGGAATCTTTTGTCTCCACTTGATTTGGATCAATTGAGAAAATCAAATTTAGACTATAATCGGATCACAATTCTGCGGCCTGCGGCCTGCGGATCGGATGTTTTAGTCTGCGGAATGGATTCAAGTTAGGGTGAGGAATCAAAATGGGTATTCGATTTTCTAAAGGGCATTTTGGACTTAGATGGAATAAAACAGCGATCGTGATCGCAATTTCTTTAATATTAGGAGTTTATTGTGGAAAAGAAAAGACTGAAGAAGGTTCGACGTCTACCGAAAACTCCAAAGGGATAGGCCCGGTGGCCTCGGTCGTACTGGCCGCCTTGGATGAAACTCTTGCAAATAAAGGAAAAAAACAATTCGAGGCAAAGTGCAGCGCCTGTCACAAGTTTGAAGAGAAGGTTGTGGGGCCCGCGTTATCGGGTGTCACTCTTCGGAGAACTCCGGAATGGATCATGAACATGATTCTAAATCCCGTTGAAATGACTCAAAAAGATCCGATCGCCCAAGGTCTTCTTGCGGAACACCTAACTCAGATGACCTTTCAGAACGTTCAGGAAAGTGAAGCTCGGGAGATCCTCGAGTATTTTAGAAAAATGGACAGTAAGAAATAGGAGGAATTTATATGAAGATAAGATTGATATCCTTTAGATGTTTTTATTTATTCTTATTCGCCGTAATCTTGGCGACGAATTGTAAAGGGGGAGCTTCCACTGCGACGCTTGCGTCCGACGCGGCGAAACGAGTTTACGTAGCTCCCGGAGATAAGGACGAAGTCTACGCATTTTTATCGGGAGGGTTTAGCGGGCAGATGTCGGTCTACGGAGTTCCATCGACTCGTTTGTTTAAAATCATTCCGGTTTTTTCGGTCTTCCCTGAAAACGGATACGGTTATGACGAAGAAACTAAGAACATGTTAAAAACTTCTTACGGTTACGTTCCTTGGGATGACAGTCATCACATCGAAGCTTCCATGACCGATGGAAAACAGGACGGCAGATGGTTGTTTATGAACGCAAACAACACTCCCAGATTGGCGAGGATCGATCTGAAATCCTTCGAAACCAAGGAGATCATCGAAATTCCCAATACCGCGGGAAATCACGCGTCTCCGTTTGCGACTGAGAATACCGAATACTTGATGGCCGCCACCAGATTCTCCATACCGATACCACAAAGCAGCGTTAAGGTGGAAGAATTTTCCAAAGGAGCGTTCAAAGGTACTATCACCATGGTAAAGGTCGATCCGAAGTCGGGAAGACTTTCGATCGAATTACAGGTGTTAGTTCCCGGATTCAATTACGATCTTTCGCATTGTGGAAAGAATAAATCGCACGACTGGTGTTTTTTTACGAGCTATAACTCCGAACAGGCTCACAAGATGTTGGAAGTGGGAGCTTCTAAAAACGATAAGGATTATATCTTGGCCTTTAACTGGGTGCGTGCAAAACAATGTCTGGATCAGGGAAAGGCGAGCAATTTCGGCGGAGAATACTATAGAAATTTTCTTCCTGAAAATCAACCCGCCGTGTCCGAAAAGTTGAGCGGAGTTAAGATGCTCCAACCGAAGGATTGTCCCGGTATTATGTATTACATGCCGACGCCCAAAAGTCCGCACGGAACGGATGTGGATCCAAGCGGAGAATATATCGTTGGCGGAGGTAAACTGGCGACGGTGATTCCGGTGCATTCTTTTTCAAAACTGATGGAAGTAAAGGATAAACCGGATCATAGATCGGGAGAAATTTCGAATATTCCGGTTTTGAAATATGAATCCACTTTGGCCGGAGAGGTTAAGAAACCGTGTTTAGGACCGTTGCACACCGAGTTTGACGGAAAAGGTTTTGCATATACTTCCTGTTTTGTGAGTTCGGAAGTGATCAAATGGGAATTGGGCACTTGGGAAGTGGTTCAACATCTTCCGGCTTATTACAGCGTAGGTCACTTGTCTATCGTAGGCGGCAGCTCCAAGGATCCTTATGGAAAGTATCTCATCGCGTTGAATAAGATCACTAAGGACAGATATCTTCCAGTAGGAATGGAACTTCCTCAAAGCGCTCAACTCTACGATATCTCGGGAGGAAAGGCTGAACTCTTATCCGATTTTCCGACCGTGGGAGAACCACACTATTCACAGATGATTCCCGCAAAACTTTTGATGGATAAGGCGGTAAAGATCTATCCTTTGGAAGAGAACAAACATCCTTACGCGGTTAAGAATGAAAAAGACGCTCGGGTAGTGAGAGAGGGAAACACGGTGAGAGTGTATATGACTCAGATCCGGTCACACTTCAAACCCGATATCATCGAAGTAAAAAGAGGAGACACGGTTTACTTTCACGTCACCAACTTGGAACAGGACTTCGATATTCCCCACGGTTTTGCGATCGGAGGAGCTCCGGATATGCCGAACCTTCTGATCATGCCGGGTCAAACAAGAACCTTCAAGTGGCAGGCTTCTAAACCGGGGATCTTTCCTTTCTACTGCACTGATTTCTGTTCAGCTCTTCACCAAGAGATGCAACAATACATCAGGGTCAGTCAGTAAATAGGCCGCGCAATGAAAGGTCTATTCTTCAACAAGCTAACGAACGTTCACCGACTCCTAATCTTAGGGGTCGGTCTCGTTTTAATATCGGTGTTCTTTATTCCGGTATGGTATATCTCCTTAGCGGCTCCTCAATATCCGGAAGGACTCGGGATGCGGATCTGGATTCATAAGGTAACCGGCGCGACTCCTTACGATTTACAAAACATTAATTTACTAAATCATTACATTGGAATGCACGAGATCGTATCGGATTCGATTCCTGAATTATTGTTTATGCCGTATGTCCTGGGTTATTTGATCGTAGGAGCCTTTTTTACCGCGCTTTTTCCAAGGGTTTATATGGTTTTATTGGGAATTTTCAATTTTGTACTGCTCGGTATCGTGGGTTTGGCGGATTTTTGGCGTTGGGAATACAACTACGGCCACAATCTCAATCCGGAAGCGCCGATCATCGTTCCAGGCATGGCGTATCAACCGCCTCTACTCGGTTGTAAGGAAATGTTAAACATCACGGCTTGTAGTTTTCCTTCCTGGGGGGGAATCGTTTTGTTGAGCGCGATTTCGATTCTTATCCTGATTTTTGTTCGGGAAAGGAACCGCTCCAAAAATGAAGTTTAGAATTTCCTTATGGACGTTTACTTTCGTTCTTTGGAGTTTTGTCTTCTGCGGAACGAAAGAACCCGTGATTCCGGAACGTGGAAAGGAGAAGTGTTCCCATTGTTCTATGTCCATAGTGGATATGAGGTTCCACTCCCAGCTGCTTACTGATAAGGGAAGACGGTATTATTTTGATTCCATAGAATGTCTACGATCTTATAAGGAAAATTTGAGGGATAAAAAAATCCATTCCTGGGTAACGGATTATGAAAATTCAACTCGAATGTTAAGCGAAGAGGAGGCGGCCATCGTTCAGTCCGCAGAAATTCATTCTCCTATGGGAATGGGATTGGTTGCGTTTTCATCTTTGGAAAAAGCTCGCGAGTATCTGAAAAATCACAAAGGTTCCATCATTAGGCCCGAGACAAAAAATAAAGAATAGAATGAGAAAGGATTCAAAACAAAAATATTTTGCAAATCGGAGAATTCTCTCCGGATTCTTTTTTTTATTTTGTTTGAGCGGATTCGCGGAGGATCTGCACTCAAAGGAAATTCAAGTTTGTCTCCGTTGCCCCATAAATTCGATACAGAAGGCGATCGATTCCGCAAGTCCGGGAGATAAAATCCGGATCGAAACGGGGCTTTACGAAGAGTCTTCGATCATCGTAAACAAACCCGTCGCTATAGAAGGTTCATCGGACGCGGTGATCGACGGAAAAAAAAACAAACACGTGATCGACGTTCAGTCCAATCAAGTCACGATCAAAAATCTAAAAATCAGGGGAAGCGAAATCTCCGATACGAAAGAATTCGCGGGAGTTCACGCGGAAAAAGTGCAAGGATGTTTATTCGAGAATTTGGTTTTTGAAGACAATACCTATGCGCTTTATCTTGCGGAAGTGGACGGATGTAGCCTACTAAACAATCGCTCGAACGGAAACGCTGAAAACGAAGTTTCGGGAGGAAATGGAATCCATCTCTGGTCCTCCAAAAACGTTCGAATCGAAGGTAACAAATTGGAACGTCATCGAGACGGAATCTATTTGGAATTTTCATCGAATCTCAAAATTGAAAAGAATATTTCCAAAAACAATATACGTTACGGAATGCACTTTATGTTTTCTTCGGATAACGATTTTAGAAAGAATAGGTTCGAACAAAACTCCGCGGGTGTTGCCGTAATGTATAGTAAAAATATTCTCATCGAGGATAACGTCTTCGCAAACAACTGGGGAGAAAGTTCCTACGGATTACTTCTGAAGGAAATTTCGGACAGCATTCTCGTAAAAAATACGTTTCAGAACAATACGATCGCCATCTTTGCCGACGGTTCTAACCGAAATTATTTTACATACAATGAGATCATAAATAACGGATGGGGAATCCGGGTTTTGGGAAACAGCGATCGGAATATCTTTGCCAAAAACGATTTCAAAGAGAACGTCTTTGATATCAGCACGAATACAAAGAAGACTACAAATACGTTTCAAGAAAACTATTGGGACGGTTACAAAGGTTATGATTTGAATCGGGATCGATACGGAGATGTTTCACACAAGCCGATTCATTTTTTCGGCTACTGGGTGGCTGTGTATCCGTTTTTGATGGTTCTATATCAATCGCCGGTCGTGATTTTTTTACAGGGAATCGAAAACGCGTTTCCGATCGTGACTCCGATCGATTTTGAAGATCCAAGACCGAGTATGGGAGCGAATCTATGATTCAGGTGAAGAACTTAGAAGTCGTTTACGGATCTACCGTAGCGGTCCGCGATCTTTCTTTTGTCGCGGAAGGCGGTTCCATTCTTTCCGTCATCGGTCCGAATGGATCGGGAAAAAGTTCCTTACTAAAAAGTTTGATCGGACTCGTTACGCCGAAGAAGGGAAAAATCGAGATAGAAAAAAATACGATCCTCAATACGGATCCGGACGTTTCCGCGATCGGGTATATGCCTCAGTCTCCGTTCTTCCCAAAAAATCTGAAGGTAAAAGAATTGATCGAATTTTTCAAAAGACTAGAAGCGGTAGACACGAGCGATTTTCCCGCGTTATACGAAATCTTGGGTCTAAAAGAATACGAAGATCAGAGGTTTGGGTCGTTGTCCGGCGGCACTAAACAAAAAGTGAATATACTCCAGTGTTTTTCTACAAAAAAATCGATCTATATCGTGGACGAACCTACCGCGAGTTTGGATCCGTATATCTCGCATCTGTTAAAAGATCTGTTAAAGCGAAAAAAAGAAGAGGGCGCCCTGGTGATTTTTTCGACTCATATTTTAAACGAGGTCGAAGAGGTTTCGGATCGTTTTTTGCTGATGGCGGAAGGGCGATTGTTGCTCGACGAATCTCCCAAAACGTTTATAGAGAAGAATCAAAAAGAAAATCTACAATCCACACTGATGGAATTTTGGAACAAAGAATTTTTAAAAACACAATGATAGAAATCCTAATATTCGAATTGAGAGAGAACTTCCGAAGCCGTTGGTTGTTTGTATATACCGGTTTTCTGGCTCTGTCTGTTTCCGCGCTCAATTATTTCGGAGACGAAAACGGAACAAGGCTGATCACCAGTCTTATGAACATAGTTTTACTCATCGTTCCTTTGTTTGCGATTTCCTTTGCGGGGTTGTCCTTTTTAGAGTCGATTCCGTTTGCGGAAGTGTTGCTTTCCAAGTCGGTAACGAGAACCGAATATTTTTTCGGAAAATACTTAGGGGTTTCCCTTTCCCTTTCTTTGGGTCTTGTAGTCGGAGTCGGAGTCCCCGGGGTTTTATCTTTTTACTCGGATCTAACATTTTTGATTCTATTTCTCGAATTGATCGTTTTCGGTTTAACATTGGTATTTATCTTCGTTTCACTCGCGTTTTTATTGTCCTCTTTTTTCAAAAAAGGGGAATTGATCATTTCCGGCGCTCTCCTTATCTGGTTGTACTTTTTTATATTCTTTGATTCCATCGTATTTATGTTAAGCGTTTATTTGGGAGAATATCCGGTGGAAATTCCTTCCTTGATCATCATCCTATTCAATCCGATCGATTTGGTTCGCATCGTTATGGTTCTTCAGACAAAGGCCTCGGTTCTTCTCGGTTTTTCCGGTGCGTTTTTGCTAAAGACGATCGGACTGAAATCGGTGATTCTTCTTTCGATTCTATTTCTTTCGGGATGGATTACGGTTCCGCTCTGGATTTCCTATAAGAAATTTATCAAACGGAACTTTTAATAAATTCAATCTTTAAAAAATTCAAATATTCTAAAAAATAGATATATCCTGGAGAATCGGACACGGCATTTTTATTCGAGTTGAAATTGCACAAACAGATTGATTGTGGATTGAACCGCAATCTGCGGTCCGTTTAGGTGTTGATAAAAAGGTCTTCCCGCCTCGACGCCGAACTTTGTTCCCCGAAAGGGGCCTTCGTGAATCAAAAAATTCAGTCCCACGAACGCGTCTGATCGATTGCCGCCTTGACGATTTGGATCATTCTGTGGATCCATTTTCGGGTCCAAGGAAGAATCCCTTCCTCGAAGATTCTCCCATTGATTCGATTGTACTCTTACGGAAAAACTCATCCACTGCAATATCGAATACGCGATCCAAGCAGTGGATTCGTATCGATTTCCAAAGCGATAGTTGTTTTGATTTTTGGAACTTCTTAGATTCGCAGACGAATTGATTCCCCAAGAAAATCGATCCGACTTTCCCGTATAAGTAATACCCGGTTGATAGTTGATCGTTCCTGTTCCCGGTTGCATGTTGTATGGAACTTTTTGTTTTCCCATCATCGGCATCCAATCGCTTTCATCGACGGATCCCGTCGGAAGCGAAACTCCGAAGTTTAAAAAGAAATCATGATCTTCTCTTTTGAAAAAACGGTGAGCGATCGAGAAGGAGATATCTCCGATTCCTCCCGAGGACATATCGGAGCGATCAAAATTGCTAGTTTCCATCACCATCTTGTTCTTCACGATCGGAAGCATAAACATAAACATCGTATCGTCGGTAAGACCATACATAACGTTTGCCATATACATTTCCATCGTCATCGATTTAGGAATCGACATGTATCGATATTCGTTCAAAGAAGTTTGAGGAACACTCTCGCCTCCAGTAAGAATGCTTCCGGAAGGCATCGCCACGGACGGATCGAATTGGGGAAACCAAAGCGTTTCCAGATCGCCGATGGGTTTGTTTCCCATGGATAAACCCGACATCCGCATCGTCATCGATCGAAAATCAATAATCCAAGTTTCTTTTTTATGAAGATGAGGAGCCATAACTCCGGCGGGTGCGACTTGGTCGGCTCGTTCCTGGTGTATATGCTGAGTTTCGTCATTCTTTTGTTTGGAATCATCGTCGAGATGATGTTCGTGGAATTCCTTTACCGCTTTGTCTTTATCCGCAAGTAGCGGATAAACGTAAGAAGACAATAAAAGAAATGTAAGAATTTTTAAAGCATAAGACATTTTGAATTACCATTGGATTTGTTTAAAACGGCCTCCAGTGTGAAGGTTAATCGATTTGGGAAACGATTCCGCCGATCGTGAACGAAGTTACCGTGGCTCCGTTGAGAACAAAACCTACCTTGTTACCTGAAAAAGTAGGCACGTTCATCATTTGCATGACGGGGAACATCATCATCGAATTTCTTTCGGTAAGGCTGACTTCGTTACAGGCTTTGGGCCAGGCGTTGATCCATTGCTGAGATTCGGCAAACTGAAAGTCTATGCAGTAAATATAATTCACTTGCGGATTCAGCGCGGCTGTTCCCTTGTTTGTTGTCGTAAAGCCGCCCAACAGACTCGAATAGAATTCCTCTTTTTTAGATTCGCTGAGCCGAACCGCCGGACCGCTCAGTGTGAAATCGGATCCGATTCCGTAGGAATAAATTTCGAGACTTCCACCCGTTTTAAGGGAGAATGAAACTTCGATATTGGTCCCACCTTCCGAAATCGGGAGAGAATGGGCGGAGCTTGTAGCAAACATACTCGCGCCGGATTGACCTGAAAGTCCGGGACTCAACTTCGAAGAATTTGCAATCAAACCTAATTTAGAAAGTTCCTCGACGTTACAAGAGTTGATTTCGAACTTGGTTCTTTTGCTCTTCACGTAGGTCAGAGTATTCGGGATCGGCGCGGCAGAATTTACCGAACAGCCCACTTTTTGAGGAGCGCCTCCCAATAAAACCAATTGGAATAATTGTTGTTCGATTTGATTTCCGCTCCGAGCGGATTGGAATTGAGAACATCCTATCGAAAGGATAAAAGATAAGATAATTATAAAATTCTTAAAAACATAATACATGGAAACATCCTTAAAATGATCGTAGAAAACTTATTTTAAATTCCTATTTTCGGGTTCTGTTTTAAAAATCTTATTCCTTTTGCGAGTCTTTCTCATTGATCCGGATCAAGGAAAGTCAGTTCGGAAAGATTCTTCACGTTGATTTAGATCAATGCTAAAAGATGGAAACGATGGTATATTGTTTGTGAATCATTGAGTTTGAATCTGTTAGACCTTCGGCAAGGCCAACGGGAGGCGAGTATGACTCACGATGTTTGTTATATCCAAAACGAATTGGAAAAGGCGGAAGAACGTCTATTAAAACGGTTAAGGACTAATCAGAATAAAAATCAGAATTTTTTTGAAATCGAATGCGGTTTGGATTCTGAGGGTTTGATTTTAGAAATGAGTTCTCAATCTTTGCAGCTCCTGCAATTCGGTCCTTCTGAAATGATCGGAATGAATTTGGAAATTTTTATCCGCGACGGCGATCTTCCAAAATGGAGAAATATTTTAATCCGAATTTTGGACCGGAATTCGGTGATTCACACGGAACTCAGTCATAAAAGAAAATACGACGGAATTGTTGTGTTTCGTTGGTCTTTTTTTATGGACGACGACGGAGTTATTCATTGTAAGGCGAAAGACGAAGCCGGATTTTTAAAAAGCATCCTGGAGGAATTGATTCTTACGAAAGAGATCAATCAAATCCGATGCCTTCTGTAACGAACAAATTTATAAATAGGTTAGAATTATAAAAATTATGTTTTTATGTTTTATAAAACTTTAATGATCCTGATTGTCAGAGTCATTCTTAAAATTTCACTTCTTTTCATTCGGACGAGTCTTAGATTTCCGAGAATTCTAAAAATTCTACTCTTATTTATTTTGCTCGGTTTCGGCTCAATATACGGTTTTCAGGGAATTCTCCAGACTTCCTTTGGAGCGAGGCAAGCGGGTATGGGAGGGGCGTTTCAAGCGGTCGGAGGTTCTATTATGGATTTGGAATCGAATCCGTCCCATTTGTCCCGTTTTCAAAAGTCGAAATCGGAATTCGGATCCGCCTTTCACTTTGCACAAATTGAATATTCCGATTCCTTTATGGATCTTCGACCGGATTACGCTTATTCCAACCAAATCACACAATATCCGAAGGCCATTCTTCCTTATCTCGGATACGTTTCCAAGGTTACGGACCGTCTGGGAATCGGAGTGGCTCTTTATTCTCAAGGCGGGGGTGGGGGAACATTTTCAAAGATCACTCGTTTGGCGCCGGAGAAAAAGACCTTAAACGAAACTTTAGGTTTGGAAATTCCAGTGATAGGAGGAGAAAGAAAAATTCAGGAAGACATGGTTTTTAAATTTATGGTCACAAAGGCAACGATCGGTTTTGGCTATAAGTTCGATCGTTTTGCGATCGGCGCGGGCGTGGACCTGGTTTATTCTTTTATGCAGATGAAAAAGGTTTATCGGGATGAGACTCGCAGCTTGGAGTTGCCCGGAAGTATTCGATATTCGAGCGATCCTTCTTATACTTACGGAGGAAAATTAGGAATATCTTATGAACTAACTGAGCGGATCCGGATCGCATATTCATACACGTTGCGTAACGTCTTACATTTAGACGGAAGAATGAACGTGGAAAGTTTGGATCCGGGCAAGTCTTTCGATGCGCGGGTTTCTCGTTTTATGTCCTGGCCCGATCGGCATATCTTCGGGATCTCTTATCGAAACAATGCGTGGATACTGGATTTCGACGTTAAGTTTGTTCCATGGTCCGAACATTTTAAAACAAGTAAGTTTGTTTTAGAACATTCTTGGATTGAAACTCCGCTGGGTACGGAGACCAATACGATGCAGATGAATTTTCGTTGGAGAGATCAATATTCGTTCGCTTTAGGCGCTGAATACATCTGGAGCCGAATTTTGAGAATTCGAACGGGTTATAGTTACGGTAAATCTCCAGTGACCGATCGAGGTTTAAGTCCGATGTTAGGAAGTACGAACGAACATCATATAGCGGGAGGAATCGGATACTATTGGAAGGATTGTGCGTTTCAGTTGGCAATGGAATACGGATTCCCAAAACGTATGAATGGAAGTTTATCTTCGGATTGGAGTTTGTCCCATTCCGTATTTTCGATAAACGATGTTTCGTTACAATCTTTTCAATTTGAGAAGTCGATGAGTGTTTTTAGTCTTTATTTCGGTTTTGAATTGAATACGTAAAAGGTAGAATTATGAATTTTAGAAGAATTCCATGGGGTTTTATTTCGTTGTTTTTGTGGATGGGAACAACCGGACTTTTGTTATTGTTTTTTATAAGAGGTAATACAGGAACTTCGAAAGACGGGAGAACTTCCATTCGCCTAACGGAAGAGGAACGAATTTTGGTGTTAACGGAAATGAGAGGACTTCTTACATCGGTAAACGGAATTATGGGAGGTCTTTCCGAAAACGATTTAGAAAGAGCGGCTCGGGCGGCGTCAAATTCCGGGATGGGACTCGTTAAGAGTTTGGAAAACGAAGAAAAGAAAATCCTGTTAAAACTTCCTCTGGAATTTAAACGTCTCGGTTTCGGAACTCACGAACAATTCGACAAAATCTCGATCCAGATTCGAAAGAAACAAGATATCAAAATCATACTCGGAGAAATGGACGAGCTCACTAAAAAATGTGTAGCTTGTCACGCGGCTTATAAGATAGAAGAGATCGAAAGATGAGATCCTTATTCTTTATACGCTTCCGTCTGCCACCAACGTATTCCCATAAATGCGATTCCAAACGCAATGAGATAGAGCGCAATCGGTAATGTAAGCGTAGGCTTTACGGCTCTTTCTTGGGTAACGATCACTTGGACCTTGGCTCCGAGGTCGTCGGAATTGGCGTTCTCTACTTCGCCAAATTGAATTCTGTTATCATAAGTCCAGAATCCATTGCAGATTTCCGCACGACGAATTTTCGTACAGGCGGTTACGCTCGCGGTTGAAACGGTTCCCGTTTTTTGATTATAAATAAGATAGGTTCCGCCCAAGAGGAAGGAAATACTAAAGAGGCTGATGAGGCCTATTGTGACAAGGTTTTGATTTTTGTGGTTCATGTTTAAAATGGAGATCTTTTTTTATTTAAAAAATTCTTAAATTAAAAAGATCAAAGGTTCCTTATATACAATTCTTCGATAAGTAACCGCTCAGCTTTAATGGCTTTGCACAAATTTAAATAAAAAGGGAAACGTTTTCGGATTTTGATTTTTTATACGAATTCGGGAGAGAAGAGTCGAATCGTGATTCCAAAGAAATTCTGCGGTTTGTTCCGATCTTTGTATTGTACATTTCTTTCGATCATTTCTTGCGGCCTTCCGGTCCGAAGCGACATTCAAGATTCTAATCGATTATTATCGAATTCTCTAAAATAAAAAAAGGTCAACGATAACCCTTTGTATCAGCGGCTAAGCCAGGATCTTGGACTTCGACCATATACCTCCAAGCATCCGGTTGACTTCCGTCAAGATCGGTGAAGCCGTAAATGGCTGCGAGTTCCCCACTTGATAACGATTTTCCGTTCCAACGAGATCGATCCGAATCTTCGGCGAGAGCGACGACTGCGCGACCGACAAAGGCGGGACTTTCTGAAATCGCAAAGTGGGGAGTTATTTTTATCGCGTCGCGCCAGTTCGATTCTTTCACTTGATAGGCGTCGAGCATTGCCTCGGATCTCAACCAACCCGGCGTCAAAGAAACTGCGGTTGCATGATACGATTTTAACTCATGAGCTAAAGAAAATGCCATTCGATTCACCGCCGCTTTTGCCAAATCATAAAAGAAGGATACTCTATAGTTACTCGCGTTGTATTCGTTTGTTCCATCGGTCATCTCAACAACGAGACCGCCCGGAGTTTTAATGAGAAGTGGAAGCGCGAAATGACTTGTGATCGCGTGGGTCTCCACGCCTAAACGGAAGGTCCTAAGTCCGATTTCCAAAGAAGATTCCCAAACGGTTTTGTTCCATTCCATTACCGTTGCACCCCAAATATCATTCACTAAAATGTGAAGCGAACCTTCTTCTTTTTCGATACGTGTGATGAGATTACGAACCTCGTTGGGGACTAGATGATCCACTAACACAGCGATTCCGCGACCACCGGCTTGATCGACGAGAACCGCCGTCTCTTCGATCGTTTCCGGGCGATTCATTTCCGACCTTTGTGTTTTACTGCTTCGACCCGTGACGTATACGGTTGCACCTGCTGCGCCTAACTGAATCGCGATGCCTCTGCCTGCGCCTCTTGTGCCGCCGGCAACCAATGCAACTTTTCCTGTTAACGATTTGCTCATATATGATCGCTCCTTTCCTGCTCCATACTAAGAGTCGATTTATTAAAGAATGATACTGGATCCGTTTTTTCCTTTTGGATTATAGCAAAGAAACTTGTATAAGGATCTAAAAAAATCTCCAAATCTGTTCACTTTTTCATATTTCAAACATACTCGTAGAAACTCAAAAATTTTAGAACCGACAAAAGAGAAGAAAAATAAAGTTACATTCGTCCTGAGAACTCTACTCGTTACTTGAATGAGTTCTCCTTTCTCAAGAATGCTCACGTGTTTGGTTTGGATGTGATTTGTGAAAATGGAGGGATGCTTGCTGGGGAAGTTGATGATGGAAGAGGGGTGAGTAAAGTATCCTTTGGTTCCGATCCCCGAGGGTCGTTCGGTCCAGCAGTTGGGATCGGAAGGAAGGGATTATTATCTCAGAACTTCATTGATGAGCTTGCCAAGTAAGCTATCCTGAGTTTGGACCGTTTTCTGGTTGGCCTCGTAAGAACGGTTGACCTCGATCATTTCTACCATTTCAGTAACGACGCTCACGTTAGACGCTTCGAGATAACCTTGGAGAACCGAAGGTTCGTCTTTGAGTTCGAAAGGAACGGGTTCCCCGGATTCCGGAGTATCTGCGTAAAATGAGTCGCCTTCTTTATCCAAGTGTCGAGGGTTTTCCACGGTTCTAATTTTTAGTTTATCGAGGAGAACGGGAGTTTCAAAGCGATTTTTTTCAAGGGAGGTTCCATTTACGGGATCGTTTCCGATTTCTCCGTTGATCCAGACTTCGCCGTTCTCTTTGATTAAAAAGTTTCCTCTTGCGACTCGAATCGGTCCGTTTTCTCCCATCAAGGGAAATCCTTGCGGCGAAACTAAATAACCGTTCGTGTCCATTACAAAGGCGCCGCTCCGGGAGAGTCTTTCTCCTCGATTTGTCATGACGCTGAAAAAAGCGGGATGTTCGTTTCCGGGTTTATCCTGGAGCATGATGTCGAACGGATTTTCGGTCTTTTTTACGGCTCCCTGTTCAAAACGAGTATAGACCTCGTTGACTTCTCCGCCTAATCCAAGTTTGCCGACCACCGGCGCCGTATCAAAGGATCCCATAGGGACCTTTCCGACTCCGTCTTCGTCGAAACGATGGAGTAGAAGTTCAGGAAATGTCTTAAATATGGTGGTATCTCTTTTAAAAGCGGTCTTATCGACGTTTGCCAGGTTGTTTGAAATCACATCCATTCTTGTCTGTTGGATGATCATCCCGTTCGCGCCTGTGTACATTCCTCTAAGCATTTGCCTTTCTCCTCTACCTTCTTAGGATCGGAGAATTTAGAAATTCTCATTAGGTTTTTGAGGACATAAAGAGGAAAAGAATCCGGTATTTTTCTCTGCTCGAAACCCTTTTTTTTTGAGAAAATACGCGAGTTTTGAACTTCGAGAGGGGTCCCTAAAAATAAATCCCGATAGAATTTTGGGTATTGCGACCGTTTCGTTTACAAAGAGAGAAGGAAGATTGGAGACAACAATCTCGGAGAAGAATTTTAAAATAAGAATATTCTAAAAATTGAATTTATCAACGGAAGAATTCGGACCAAAGCCGAATTCGAATCATTTTTTTCTTCCCTTGAGGGTAATTAGAAGATTGCAGTTTTCAAAAGAATTTCCGGTCTTCTCTTCGAAGTCTCTCTTGAGTTCGGAAAGGATTTTCTCTTGAAGTTTAGAATCCAACTCGAGATCAAAAATTTCCCCGGTTTCTTCGTCGAGGGCATGGTGGTGACTTTTCACGTTCGAATCATAAAGAGTGATTCCGGACTTGAGTTCCAGAAGATTCACGATTCCTTTTTCCGCAAAAAGTTTGAGATTGTTGAAAATGGTCGCGCGAGAAGCGCTTGGAAAGTGTTCGTTTATCAGTTGAAACACTTGATCCGCAGTCAAATGTTGAGGTTCGGAAAGCAGAAGATTTGCCATCTGTAACCTCTGAACGGTCACGTTGATCCCTGCGTCCTCCAGAATCTTTTTGCTTCTCTCGAAAGAATCCTTCATAAAAACAACCTCTCAGATCTCGTTCTTTTTGTCATTAATTTAGACTGATTCTAAAAAAAGACTTGCGCTAATTTTTTCCTATTTTATACTAAGTCTAAATTTATAATAAATCTCAAAATTTAAAAAACAAAGCGTTTTCTCAGTTTTGGAACTGATTTCTTCCGGAGGGAAAAATGGACACGATGGAAAAGAATTCAAATTATAAGAATTTATCAAATTCTTCCCAGAGAAATTCGAAGGCTTGGGAAGAATTTAGAAAGAGCATAAGTTCGGAAAACCCTTGTTTTGATCTCTCAAGAAAAGGGAATCTCCAAGAGCTATCTTCTCGTCTTCAGACTTTCGGAAATCTTGAAACGAGAAATCAAAAGGGTTACACCTTACTTATGTTAGCCGCCTACAACGGTAGGGAAGAGACGGTTCGTTTCCTAATTTCACAGGGAGCCGACGTCAATGCCACGGATGATTCCGGAAATTCGATTCTTATGGGGGCCGCTTTTAAAGGGTTTGAGAACATCGTTGAAATTCTTATGAAGTCCGGAGCGGATAAGAATTACAAAAACTCCAAAGGTCAAAACGCATTCCAATTTTCTGAAATGTTCGGACGCAAACGAGTCGGCGAACTTCTTTCCGAAAAAAAACGAAGTCGATCCTCTCGAGTCATTTCGTTTATCAATTCTTGGTTTCAATATTTCACTCAAAACGCGCTTAAAGGAGGCAGACAATGGGTAAAAAAATTCTAACAACGTCCGGAGGACATCCGGTTCCTCAGAACCAACATTCTCTCACGGCAGGGCCGAGGGGGCCGATCCTGATTCAGGACACACACCTCATCGAGAAGTTGGCGAACTTCAATCGGGAAAGAATTCCGGAAAGGGTCGTTCACGCAAAAGGAGCGGGAGCCTATGGAACTCTTACGATTACTCAAGATCTTTCCAAGTATTCCAGAGCCTCCGTTTTTTCAAAGGTTGGAAAACAAACTCCTCTTTTTTTACGATTCTCGACGGTCGCGGGTGAAAAGGGTTCCGCCGATACGGAAAGAGATCCTAGAGGATTTGCGATCAAGTTTTATACAGAAGAAGGAATTTGGGATTTGGTCGGGAACAACACTCCCGTCTTTTTTGAAAGAGATCCTTTGAAGTTTCCGGATTTTATCCATTCTCAAAAAAGAGATCCGGTTACGGGTTATAAGAATCCGTATCGTATGTGGGATTATTGGGCAAAATCACCCGAGGCCTTACATCAGATGACGATTCTTTTTGGGGATCGCGGGATTCCTGACGGTTATCGTTTTATGAACGGTTATGGAAGTCATACATTCGCTCTTTGGAATACAAAGGAAGAACGTTTCTGGGTGAAGTTTCACTTTAAGTCTTTGCAGGGGATCAAAAATCTCAGCGGAGAAAAAGCGACCGCGTTAGCCGGAACAGACCCGGATTACTCAACGAGAGATTTGTTTGAAGCGATCGAAAGAAAAGAATTTCCGAAATGGAAATTTTGCGTTCAGATAATGCCCGAAAAAGAAGCGGAGAATTACAGATTCAATCCCTTCGATCTCACAAAGGTCTGGTCGCATAAGGATTACCCTCTGATCGAAGTCGGGGTTTTGGAGCTGAATGCGAATCCCAAAAACTACTTTGAAGAAGTGGAGCAGGTCGCGTTTTCTCCGGCAAATATGCCTCCGGGTATCGGAGCTTCTCCGGACAAAATGTTGCAAGGAAGGTTGTTTGCCTATCCTGACGCACAGAGATATCGTCTTGGTGTTCAGTATCAACAACTTCCGGTCAATCGACCTAAAAACCAAGTCAACGTCTATCACAGGGACGGAAGTGTTAAGTTTCAATCCGACGGAAACTACGACAACTACGAACCGAACGGATTCGAAGGACCTTCTCAAGATTCTTCCTTTGCAGAACCTCCCTTGAGAATTTCCGGAGACGCGGATCGTTATGACGCGCACGCGGATAACGACGATTATACGCAAGCCGGCGATCTTTATCGGATGTTAAAACAGGACGAGAGAGAACGCCTCACTTCTACGATCGCATCTACGATGAAGGGTCTTCCCAAAGGTTTGCTCGTCGCGAACTTAAAACATTTCTATCGTTGTGATCCGGCATACGGGACTCAACTCGGGGAAAAAGTTGGAGTCAGCGTAAACGAAATAACAAAGGACTAAGGATCCTGGGTTCCATTGGAACCGAAGGTTTGAGCGAGAAAAGAGGAGCTTTCTGATAAACGTTCTCTTTTCTCGTTTTTTTTTTTCGAAATTCTCCTCAAAAACCACAAAAATGGTTGCATTATTAAACTAGAGTAAGTCCAACAAAAGTAGTTGCTTAATTAAACTAGAATTTACGAGGATCGATATATGAAATTTAAGAATAAAGTCGTTTTGATTACGGGTGGAAACGGCGGGATCGGATTTGCTACCGCGAAATTATTTGTGGACGAAGGTGCGAACGTGATCATTACCGGACGGGACCAAAATACTTTGGATTCTGCGGTAAAAATCTTGGGCAATCAAGCCCGAGCTTATAGGGCTGACGTTTTAAACAAGGAGGAACGGGAATTGCTTTTTAAAGGAATTCGGGAAGAATTCGGAACGTTAGACGTCGTTTTTGCAAACGCGGGAATTATGAAACCGACTCCCGCCGCGAACACAACTGAAGAGATCTTCGACGAAGTTCTTCGAGTGAATGTGACCGGAGTTTTTATGACGATCCAAGCCGCTCTTCCTTTGCTCAAAAAAGGATCTTCGGTGGTCCTCAACGGTTCGATCATAAACACGATCGGAGCGCCGGGAACTTCCGCGTATGCAGCGAGTAAGGCGGGTGTTCGTTCCATGACAAGAGTTCTTGCGGCGGAATTGAGTCCGAAAGGAATTCGTATTAACATCGTGGTTCCCGGTGCGACCAGAACTTCCATCTGGGGTACTACTGAAGCCGCAAACGAAAGATTGGATAAGATCAGCGCTTCGATTCCGCTTCGAAGAATCGGAGATCCGGATGAAATTGCTAAGGTAGTTTTGTTTCTCGCATCGGATGATTCTTCTTATGTGCAAGGAGCGGAGATCATTGTCGACGGAGGTTCCAGCAGTTTACCGGCGGGGGCTCCAATTTATCTTGCCAGTTAAGTAGAATCTTTCAGATCTATATTAAACTCGAGGAGGAAGGGGGACTTACTAGTGAAGCGCAAAAATCTGGATGAAGACGAATGCCCTATAGCAAGATCCCTTTCCGTGATCGGAGAATGGTGGTCTCTTTTGATTTTAAGAGACGCCTTCTTGGGGAAAAGAAGATTTGGAGAATTTGAAAAAAGCCTCGGGCTTGCAAAAAATATTCTTACCTCCCGGCTTCAAAAATTGGTCTCCCAAGGAATTTTGGAAATCGTTCCCGCATCCGATGGAAGCGCCTATCAAGAATACGTTCTTACACAAAAAGGAAAAGATCTTTTTCCGATCCTTGTTTCTCTCAGACAGTGGGGAGAGAAATATCTTTTCGATTCTAAAGGGACAAATCAGATTCTCGTGGACGAACTTTACAAAAAGCCGGTGCGTAGGATCGAAATTAGATCTCAGGACGGAAGGGAACTCAAATCCAAAGACGTGAAACTCCTTTTTACAGAAACAAAACAAAAAACAAAACCCGCAAAAAAGAGAAACTGACCGATTTAGCGCGGGAAGACCGTGTTTCTCGAAAGGGAGAAATTTTAGAAAGGAAAAATATTCAAAAACTGTAAAGTATCTAAGTTTATTCGGATTCCGTGATCCTTCCAATGAAAATTGAAGTTTTCTAAGGAAGGATCTCGCAAAAAAGGGATTCTCCGGACTTTTAAGCTTGACCGATTCTTTCTTTGATTCGAAGATCTACGGCGGTTTCTTCCTTCCTTTCCGAAATGGGATCCGAAATTCTAAGATTGAGTGAAGCGATGATTCACATTCTCCAAACCATTCTCGAACAAGCTCACGCCGGTTACTGGGAAAAAAATTTTTTACAAAATACAAGTTATCTTTCTCCCGCCTGGAAAGCCATGCTCGGTTATGAAGACCACGAATTGAAAGATTCGATTCGAACATGGCAGTCTCATATTTTACCCGAGGACCTGGTAAAAATCCGGGACGAATTCGAAGAATATCTCAAGACGTCCAAACGTCAACTCTATGAAACCGACATCCGATTTCTCCATCGTGACGGAAGTATCGTCTGGTTTCGATGTACCTGCAAACTTGTCGAAGTAGATCTTAACGGAAAACCGGTTCTTATGCTCGGGACTTACTTCAACGTTACCGAATCGAAAAGGATCGAGTCCGAATTAAAACTGACAGTCGACCGTCTCGCTCTCGCGACAAAAGCGGCCAAGGTCGGAATCTGGGATTTGGATCTGATTAAGGACCGTCTTTCTTGGGACGAAGCTATGTATGAGTTATACGGAGTGAAAGCCGATACTTTTTCAGGAGCCTATGCAGCTTGGGAGGCGGGTCTTCATCAGGAAGATTTGGAACGTTGTAGAATCGAACACAAAAACGCCGTGGAAGGAATCAAAGACTTCGATATGGAATTCCGAGTGATCTGGCCGAACGGATCCATTCGGCATATCAAAGCGATCGCAATCGTTCAGAGAACCTCTTCCGGAAGAGCGTTTCGAATGGTGGGGACAAACTGGGATATCACCGAACACAAAAATGCGGAGACCGCTCTCAAAGAAAGTTACGAGCTGACGAAAGTTTTTATCGAAAAAGCTCCTTCGGCTATCGCGATGTTTGATACTAACATGTGTTATATGGCAGCGTCTCAACAATGGCTCGCCGATTACGGTCTGGTTGAAACCGAAATTTTAGGACATTCCCATTACGAGATTTTTCCGGAGATCGGAGAAGAGTGGAAACAAATCCACAGGGAATGTCTGAACGGTAAGGTTCAAAGAAGAGACGAAGAATTATTCGTTCGTAAAGACGGAAGTTCTCAGTGGATCATCTGGGAAGTGCGTCCTTGGTACCGCTCTCAGAACGAAGTGGGCGGCATTCTGATGTATACGGAAGATATCAGCGCCCTCAAACGCAAAGAATTTGAAAGAAGTAAATTGGAAGAAATTCTTACACGAACCAACGAAGCCGCGCGGATAGGTTCCTGGGAATTGGATCTCGAAACGAACACAAGAGTCTGGAGTAAGGTGACGAAGGCGATCTTCGAATTACCGGAAGACTACATTCCCACCGGTCAAGAGGGTGCACGTTTTTTTAAAAGTGAATTGGAAAGAAAACGTTCGGCGGACATTCTTGAGGATTCGATCGTGTCCGGAAAACATTTCGATTTCGAGGTGGAGATCGTAACGGCAAAAGGGAATTTCGTTTGGACGCGGACGATCGGAAAACCGGAGTATCTAAACGGAAAGTGTATTCGTGTTTCCGGAACGTTTCAGAATATTCAGGAACAGAAAGAAAGAGAACTTGCTCTGCAAGGAACCCTAAATATCGTCAACGATCAGAACGAAAGATTATTAAATTTCGCTCATATAGTTTCCCACAACCTCCGTTCGCACGCGGGGAATATCGCGATGCTTCTTAAAATTTTGGAGGAGGCGACGGCCGATTCCGAAAAGGAAGAGAAGATGATCCGTTATATCCAAAAAGCTTCGGACAGTCTAATGGAGACCGTTCTAAACTTAAACGAAGTAGTTTCCATTCAAACAAATAAGAATATTCAAAATACCGAAATCTCCCTGAGGGAATACATCGAAAAGGTGTCTCAGACGATTAGCGGCGAAATACAAAGGAACAACGTTCAAATTCACAATTTGGTTTCGGAATCGGTAAGAGTAAAATGTAATACCTCCTACATGGAAAGTATTCTATTGAATTTTTTGACAAACGCTGTCAAATACAGACATCCTCAAAGAGACCCGGAGATCACTCTCAGCGCCGAGTATCAAAAAAAAAGACTCGTTTTAAGCATTCAGGATAACGGTCTCGGAATCGATCTGAATAAAAACGGAGATAAACTTTTTGGAATGTATAAGACCTTTCACAATAACCGGGATTCCAAAGGAATCGGATTGTTTATCACAAAAAATCAGGTGGAGTCGATGGGTGGAAGAATAGAAGTGGAAAGTGTTTTGAATCAAGGGACGATATTTAGAATCGTATTCTCTGAAAGTATATTTTGAAATCGGAATATAAGGAAAAATAAGAATGAATCTGGAAGACAATAAACGGGTTGTCCTGAATTATTTTCAAGGGATGAACGAAAAACGATTTTCCGATGCGGCGGAATTGTTAAGCGACGAACTCGTTTGGTGGATCATCGGTAAAACCAAAGTTTCCGGGAAAAACGACAAAAGAACCGTCCTTCTCGGGTTTAAACTTTTGCACAGAACTTTCTCCGATTTTAATTTTATCCTTCACGATTTTACAGCGGAAGACAACCGCGTTTCTCTCACGGCGGAATCCAAGGGAAAACATTCGAACGGAAAACTCTACAACAATCACTATCATTTTCTTTTTACGATCGAAAACGGCAAAATTCAAAGTGTGAAGGAATACCTGGACACGGAACACGCGATTTGGATCGAACAAATGGATTCACAGACGACTGCTTGAGGAATGGATTTTTCTCCTTTCTCCTGAAATTTATTTCTAACGGGTAAGAATCTTTTTAGAAAAAATTTTTTAACCCGATTTCAGTTTTTAACGATCTAAATTCTACACTATGAAAGTTCTTGCGATCTCTGGAAGTCTTCGTTCCCAATCTACAAATTCCTCCTTACTACGGGCTATTACTAAGACGGCTCCTCCGGAAATGGAAATTATCACCTATGAAGAATTAGGCGAACTCCCTCATTTTTCTCCTGACATAGACGGCGAAAATTCTCCCGAAGTCGTTTTACGTTACCGGAAAGCGTTAAACAATGCGGACGGGGTTTTGATCTGCACTCCGGAATACGCTCACGGAATTCCGGGAGTTCTTAAGAATTCTTTAGACTGGGTGGTAGGTTCGGGAGAATACGTTGACAAACCGGTAATGGCTCTCAGCGCTTCCCCTTCCTATATGGGAGGAGACAAGGCCCACGCTTCTTTGTTGCAGACCCTGAAAGTAATGAACGTAACCGTAGTTGAACCGGCTTCGTTTTGTGTCACTCTCGCTCGTAAAAAAATGAACGATCAGGAAGAACTTGTCGACTTCGAAACCAAGGAAACGTTTCGAAAAGCGTTCGAGGAATTCTCGAAAGTGATTTCTTCTTCTTTAAAATCCTCCATCGAATAGACCCGTAAAGAACGTATAACGTATATCCGGCTTTTCGAAAAAGGTAATTTTATCGATGCTGCCTTTTTACGGACTAAAAAAGACTCGATCGATGAAAAATATAAAATCGATGTACTGAATTTCTAATCCCGTACGGTAAGAATCAAAACGAACGGAAATTTCTATTTTTTCTTTTTCTGGTGTTTTGCCTTTTTCTTAGGAGCCGGCTTTGTTTTTTTAGAAGAGATTTTCGTTTTGGAAACCGCCTCCGGCGAAAGATAAGAGTCGATCCTTTTTGCTACATTCTCCCATCCTTCGTCGAGCATGAGATTGTGACCCATATTCGGGAAAATTTCAGGTTCCACTCCATACGTCTTTGCCGTTAGCGTCACTTCCCAAGGAGGAAAAAATCTGTCCTTTTCTCCTCCGATCACGAGAAGAGGAGTTTTTATTTTTTTTGTTTTGGGAAGGGAAAGAACCAACATTCCGAGAAAGGCAAAAAAGGATTCATCCTGAAGACGCGAAGCGTAGTGAAAAGCCTTTGTGTCGCTTAACAATTTCGAAAAAAAAAGTTCCTGGCTCAGTTTCGGATCTTCCACGAGAGGAAACAGGGAAAGGGTTCCGAGCACCCTCAGAAAACGGATCGGATGTTTGAGTAGTAATTCCAAAGTGATTCTAAAAACGCCGTAAGGAGGAACACTCGCGAGTAATACCGCTTTTGGAATATGAGCGGTTTCTAATATCTTTTGCACGACCAATCCGCCCATGGAATGTCCGACCAAAACGGTGGATTCGGGCAGTTGAGCCAGCACTTTTCGAACGTCTTGAACGTAGTTCCCGATCGATGTCCAACGAAACGAACCTATACTCAGGCTTTTGCCGTGACCTCTGAGATCCAGGGTATAAACCTCGTATCCCGCTTTTTGAAAGTAAGGTACAAAATTCTCATTCCAACACCATCCTCCATGCCAAGCCCCGTGAACAAAGAGGATCGGAGGTTTACCGGAGCTGGACGATTTGGCTGACTTGAGAGCAGGTTTGTGTTCGTAGTGGACCATAGGCGGATGAAATCTCTTCGATCCTTCAGAGACTGCAACGAAAAAACGAGTCGAGTTTTTTAAGAATTTAAAAAGTCACAATGATTAGAGGACCAAACGCGTGTTTGTCGAAAAGGCGATCCCCCTTTCGGGTTAGAAAGGAAAACGCAGGATAGAATCCAATCGTTTGTCGGATTCGTTTTCTCAATCTATGGAATCTTAAAACTAAAGAAAATCGGCATAGGTTTTTTCCGTATGCCGTCTCATTGGATTGAGATCTGAGTGTGAGGGGAAGATTGTATAGATTCAACGACTAAAGGACGTAAGAATTGTCCTTAGAGAGGGCATCTTTTGGTATAGGATCCTTGGATCAGTTTTTCACCCTTTTGCGCCAAATCCGGGAACAAACGAATGTTGACTCCGTATATTTTTTGAGCGTCTTCCAGTTTTCGAAGACAAATCGAAACTTCTTCGGACTCCGCTCCTTCGGCTCTTTCGATTTTTTCACATTCACATTTTGTTTCCCCGAGAACCGTCGCGTATTCAACGAGGGCTGTGATACCCGAATCCGATTTCGTTTTACAATTTCCGGAAGCTGCGATTGAAAAAATGAAACAGCAGAAAAATAGAAATTTTCCCATTCTCGAGTTTTTATCAAATTTCGGATTCATATCGATTTTCCAAAAGATCGGATCGGTCTTTTTTAGAACTGATAAAAAAGCATTCCATCCGAACGTCTTTAGACGATATACTTTTTTAGAAATGAGTCAAGGAAGAATCCGATCCAACTGCCGTTTCAGAGTGGAATGCCATAGGGCCTTTCACCCTATGGAGGAATGCAGCGTCTATCTATATTCTAAAATTAGAATATAGAATTAAAAGACAAGTCTGTATGCCTTTGGAGTTCCGGCGGGGGCTTCGGGCAATTCTTCAAATCGAAGGTGTTTTTCACGGACCTGTTCAAAGACGGACTGTGTGACTAAAATTTCTCCGGCTTCCGCGGTGTCTTCTCCGAGTTTGCTCGCGGTGTTGACTTCGGAACCGAAAACGTCAGTGTCGCCGATTTTTAAAACCTTTCCAAAGCCGAGTCCCACACAAAGAAGAATTTTTTCCTCCGGGATCTTGTCCTGGTTGTAGTTTATTAAAATTTGCTGCATCTTGATCGCGGACTCGATTCCCTTTCCTACGTTTCGAAAGATCACGAGAAAACTATCTCCTTCCGATTTTAAGAGGATTCCGTCGTGGTCTTCGATGATCGGAATGAGAATTCTTTCGGACTCGTGGATGGTTTGTAAAAAATGTATAATCCCGAATTTTTCGACTCCTCTCGAAAAACCGGAAAGATCGGTAAACATCACGCACCATTCTTCGCCGAAAAGATCCCAGATTCTTTGGTCGACTAATGTTTTGTCGGCTCCGGGTTGTAATCGATCTTGAATCAATTTTTCCAATCTGTCTTCGGACGCGCTTGCTCCGATCGTTCTACGAAATGCCATAAGACCTCTTAGGAGAATTTAGAAATGTATTCCAGTGGATTTTAGAATCCAAACGTTTTATCCAGAATTCCCTTTCTGTCAACGGGAATCCAAGATCGACGTCGAAAAATGAAATCGTTCCTTTGAACATACGAAGTTCGGGCTTTATGGATCGTGCTTTCGCAAATAACAAAAGATTTTCGGGTTCAAATTTAGATCGATGGAAAATCCGGGAAGGATTTGATTGTTCCTTTCGTAAGGAAGAAGGGTGGTATTATGTTTTTAATTCGTCTTCTATGGATCGTTTTGTGTCTCGGAGTTCTGGGATGTTTTTATTCTTCTCCGATCCGAACGATTTCTCTCAAACCCAATCCGGTTTTAGTAAACTGGGACGAAAGAACAAAGGAAGCCGTCCAAATTTTGCAGGACCTCATTCGGATTCGTACTGAAAGAAAAAACGAGATCGAAGTTGTTCGTTATCTCCAAAACCTTCTGCAAAAGGAAGGAATTCCTTCCAAGATCTACGCTTCCAAAGAACATCCCGAACACGCAAACTTAGTCGCGATTCTGGAGCCTAAAAAACCGAATTCACTCAAAGGAATCATTTTGGGAAATCATAGCGACGTCGTGGAAGCGGACGCGTCCGAGTGGAGTGTTCCTCCTTATTCCGGTCAAATCGTAGACGGGAAAATCTACGGAAGAGGGGCGTTGGATATGAAGGGCCTCGCCGTGATGCAACTCATCGCGTTTTTGGAATTAAAACGTTCCAACGTGGAACTCAAAAGAAAGGTGATGTTTTTATCCCTCGCAGACGAAGAAAGCGGAAGTCTCTGGGGCGCTCGTTATATGGCGAAAGAACACAAACGTATATTCGAAGATTATGATACGATGTTAAACGAAGGAGGGGTCGCAACGAAGGATATCGGAATTCCGGGTTCTACTATATTCAACATTCAATACGCCGAAAAGGGAAATCTATGGTTAAAACTCAAGGCGAAAGGACAAAGCGGACACGGGAGCGCTCCCACCTCCGATTACGCGACCTTAAATCTTCTTCGTTTTTACGAGGAAGTTCTGCGTTACGACGTCGGCGTAAGAATCACCGAAGAGACGAGGGCTTATTTTTATCAGTTGGGAAGGGTGGCTTCGTTTCCGACCTCTTTCTTTTTGAAAAACGCCTCAAACCCTTTGATCAAACCGTTTCTCACCGGAACTCTCAAAAAAAGCAAACATCTCTCGGCGATGACCAGCAATACGAAGGCGATCACCGGAATCGAATCTCTGGAAGGGGACGGTTACAACGTCCTTTCGGGAGAAACATTAGGAAAACTGGATATTCGGGTGCTTCCCGGTTTTGATACGAAAGAATATTTCGAAAGGATAAAGGAAATCGCAAAACCGTACGGAGTGGAAGTGGAGATCGTCGACGAGATCGGGCCGGATGATTCTCCTCTTGAAGACGAACTCTTTCAGATTCTTGCCAACGTAAGCGTTTCCAAAATTCAAGGAAGTGTCGCAGCTCCGTTTATGTCCTCAGGAAAGACGGATAACGCTAGATTTAGAAGAATCGGAATTCGTTGTTACGGGCTCAATCCTGCGATCCTGACCTCGAAGGATACGGAGACTCTTCACGGAAAGGACGAGAACATCAGCATAGAAAACTTAAAACTTGGATCCACGATCCTTTTTGAAACCGTCTATCAGTACGCGACTCCGTAACTAAAAAATCCGAGTTTGTTTTTACCGATAGAAGACTACAAACTCAGAGCGATTTTAAAAAGTTGAGGAGATGGTTTCTTTGACGGATATCCAGTTGTAAATAGTAGTTTTTGCTTTTTTCCGCCTCGCCTCCGTGCCAAAGAACCGCTTCGTTTAGATCTCGGGCCCTTCCGTCGTGCAGATAACGGGTGTGTCCGTTTACTTCCTCAAAAAGTCCTATTCCCCAGAGAGGAGGGGTTCTCCATTCTCTTCCGTCAGCTTCTTCATCCGGTCTTTGATCGGCGAGTCCGTCCCCCATGTCGTGTAACAAAAGATCCGTATAAGGTCGGATCGTCTGATTGGAGAGTTCCGGAAAAGCTGCGTCGGAACGAGTTAACATTTTTGGAATATGACAATTTTTGCAACCTGCTTTGAAAAAGAGCTCCTTACCGGAGAGAACGCTTGCGTTTGAAGGTTTTCTTCGGACCGGTACTGCGACGAGTTTCATATAATTTGTGATCGCGTCAATCTTCGACTGAGGAACCTCGGGAGCTCCTCCGTTTGCCGCGGCTTGGCATTGGGTTTGGTTTGTAGTGCAATTTTCATTCGGAAAAAGAGGCGAAGTGATTCCCAAATCTCCCAAAAAAGCCGCGGAATTTTGGCGGATCAGACTCGGATTGTTAGCTTTCCAACCGAATCTTCCCAAGGACGAACCGGAGCCGTTGAGGTTCGGAATATAATTTGTTCTGCCTGAAATTCCGTCTCCGTCGAGATCGCTCGGATCCGCAAAGGAAAGGATCGTATTTTCGGGGACGGCTTCCAAAAGACCGAGTCCGATCACTTGTTGAGGAACTCGGAGAGAAGTTTTAACGTCTCCGGGCAGGGCTCCGTATCCTAAATTCGAAAAATTGAATATAGGGGACCGAAGACTATAACCCGAACCGTCCGCGAATTTTCCTTCGATTTCCTGGTAGGTTAGAATCACGGTTCCCTCTTTGGTAACTCCCGCGACGGAGTTGGGTTGAAACTGGCCTCCGTATTGAGGATCGGGAGAATGGGAATTCAAACCTGAACTCAAACGGACTAAACTAAAGGTAAGAACGTCTCCGTCCTCCTCCAAGGCCCTTCCGTTTCCGAGGTGACAGCTAACGCAGGAATTGGAATGAAAGAAAGGACCTAGTCCGTCCCGATCCGGGAGAGCTGCCGAAAAACCGGGAATCCAAGGAACTTCGAAGACGGTTTGTCCCACGGTAAACTCCGAAATCGCATTGAGAGAAAAATCAGGAGCAAATTGACGAAAGGCAGTCGCCCCGGTTTGAAAACTAGTCATCCTAGTTCCTCCTTGGTATTCTTCTCCCTCCTCGTAATCCCAAGGATTGACGGAAGGAAGATTGGAAAGAATTAGAAGAATCGCGCCGAGTTCCGGACAGGAAGTAACGGAAGAGCAGGTTTTATTCTTCGGAATTTGGCATCCCGTAAAAGAGAGAAAAAATAAAACAACAAAAAGAAAACGGATTCTCCCTAAAACCTCCGCTTTAGAGAGAATAAAACAAAACGTGTGAATCTGTTTTTTAAAATACATTCTAAAAACTAAATATTACGGAAGAGTGATGGATACCGGGGTCGCTGCTCCCCAGTTTGTCTGAAGATCCGGTCTTCCCAGGGATCCTTTGAAATTCCAACCCCAACCGTACACGGAACCGTCTCCCAAAAGGGCGAAGTTGTGGGTTGCGCCGCATCCGAAATGGATGAGCCCTTTGATACCGATCACCGCGCTGTTGGGAGCGTAGAGTTTCGTAGTGGTAGTTTCCCCGATCCCGAGATTGGCGGTGGTTCCGTTTGCTCCCCAGCCCTTGACGCTTCCGTCGTTTAACACGGCGAAACTCTGGGTTCCACCGGCCCAAACGGATACCGCATTTTGAATATTCAAAACTTCTGTTGGAGTCGGGGTGGGAGTCGGAGATCCGCTTCCTCCGATTCCGAGTTGTCCGCTGGCATTCAACCCCCAGGAGTAAACCTTACCGTCGGATTTAAGCGCGAGAATATGATCTCTCCCGTTTGCGATCTGTTTGATTCCGGATAGAGCCGCGACTTTCAGAGGAGTGGAATGAATTGTTGTACTCGTGTCGACGGCTCCGTTTCCAAGATTCCCGTATTGATTTCTTCCCCAGACATAAACGTCGCCGTTGGATGTGAGCGCTGCGGAATGTTGAGAACCTGCGACGATCTGGACGACGTCGCTCAGCCCGACAACCGAGACCGGAGTAGAGGAGATGGTGGTCGCGGTCATACCAGTCGCACCGTTTCCGAGTTGGCCCACATTGTTCAAACCGAAAGAAACAACGGTGCCGTTCGATTTTAGAATGAGACCGTGATCAAAACCATAAGCCCCCATAACGGCGTCGTTGATCCCCGGAACCTCGGAAGGAGGTA
Source organism: Leptospira ainazelensis (assembly GCF_016918785.1). Classification (GTDB taxonomy): domain Bacteria; phylum Spirochaetota; class Leptospiria; order Leptospirales; family Leptospiraceae; genus Leptospira; species Leptospira ainazelensis. Next base: position 239,433 of record NZ_JAFFPT010000072.1, read on the forward strand.
AGCGAGGTCCGGCTGCGGACGGTGTCGCGGGATCGGTGTTGTTGCTTCCGATTCCCAGTTGGCCGTTTGCGTTGGTTCCCCAGGTAAAGACCTTTCCGTTTTTAAGAATCGCCATTGAGCTGTTCTGGGTAAAATGAATGCTCGAAATATCGCTGAACGAATTCAACTTTGTGATAGCATCGTTGATTCCGTCTCCCGTGGAAGTTCCGGTTCCAAGCTGACCGAAATTATTTCTTCCAACCGTATAGACGTTTCCGTCTTTTAAAAAACCGGAGTGAGCGGCCCCGGCGGTGAGTCTGGTTCCGAAGTAAACACGAATTTCCTTTTGTAGGATCTCCCCGTCTGGACGTTTCCAGCGAAATTGGAGCGTATTTTCTCCGTTAGTCGGTTTGAAGGCCGTGACCTTCGTTAAATTCTTTCCGTCTGCGTTTGTAGAATCCGCGTTTACGGAAAAAACCTTTTCCCCATTTCGAAAAACTTCTAAGGTTCCGTTTTCATTCGCGGAAACCGTAGGTTCGAGTTGATAAACGGAGACGACGTCTCCGTCCTTAGGAGAAACGACTTCAAAAACCCCGGCGGAAGACGAATTCGACTGGGCTAATGCCAGACCAATGGACGCGAGTGTATTGGGGTCGGAAGCCTTTTCACCGCAATCCAGAACCCAGAGAAGGCTGAAAAGGAAGAGTAGTTTGGATTTCATGATTTCCTCTTTTTAATTGATAATGAGAGTAATTCTCATTATCAATGTAGCCATCCAAAAGAAGCCACGACTAACGTCAAGAAATTCTTCTCCAACCGAGAGAAATCGCTAAAACCTTTCTCAAAGGAGCTTTTAGCCTTCACAAAATCGCGTTCGGAATTTTGTAAGAGTTCCTACAAAAGCTCCGAGAAGAATGTTCCTTGCAAAATTATGATTCTGTGATCGAGCAACGAGCAAAATCTCCCGGAGTTTTCGCCCCGCCACCGAAAAAACTCAAACGCGCCGCTCTCTACGGATCGCGTCAACTCAATGCTCCGCTCTCTGAGGATCGCGTGGCGGAGCGGGGATTTCGTTTACGGAGGATTCTCGTTGTTACGACAGATTTTTCTTAAGATTCAGTTCCCTTGTGGATGAAGGTATGGAGAAATGGGGTGAGTAGTTTTTGGGCTCCGAGTTCTTTGCATTTGACACAATCTGGAATATCCATAAACTCGTGAAAATTCTTTCCTGGAGAATTCTTTGATGAATCGTAATAAGAGTATTTTTATCCTAATCCTTCTTTTGGCATGGAGTTCTTGGAATTGTAAAAAAGAACTGAGTGTTTCGATGGCGACTTCGACTTCATTAAGCGACAAACTCGCTTTTGCCGCGTTAGGCGGAGGTTCCTGGAAACCCGAAGCGGGCGCTGAATTTGTAAAGATGCATTTTTATCCGGACGAAGGCTTTCAATTAAAAAAAGTCGAGGTCGATTCCTGTAAGGGAGAATTTAGCGACGCGGTCTCGGCCTATATCAATTTCGACGAACTCAGCGCTTCCGCCACGTTAAGCGGAACCAAAGCCATCGTATCTTTTGAAAAACCCGTCTATGCCCGATCGGTGACGATCAACTTTCGAAAAAATAAGGATCTGTGTATCGGAGAAATCCGTTTTTACGACGAGCGGGAGAAACCGTTTTCTCTCAAACTTCCTAAAATCGTGGAAGGTTCCGCCAAAGCCTCCGAAACCGCAAACCCGGTTTTATCCTACGACGTGATGAATCTTTTCGATTCCCGTTACGAGTATGCTTGGGCCTCCGATAAAAAGGGAAAGGGTGTTACTTTGGATTTTAGATTTAAAGAACCTCAAACGATCAACTCCATCAAGATCTGGAACGGTTATCAAAGATCCGATCAACACTGTTATTCCAACGGAAGATTGAAGACCGCGACCCTAACGGGAGACAACGGTTATGTTCAGAAGATTCAGGTGCAGGACGTCCTCGGGCCTCAGGAAATCGCCTTGGAAAAAACCTTCGAAGGTTCCACTCTTCGTTTGACCGTGGATGATATCTACGCGGGAAATATGTACAAGGGATTGGTCCTTAGCGAGATTCGATTTGGAAAGGATAAGAATTGGATTCTTATCAACCCGATTTCGAGATCGCAGAGTATAGCGCGGCAAAATCATCTTCAATTTACGCCTCCCGATTTGGATACGATTCTCAATCACGGGCTTCGAGGTTCCGAAGTTTCCTCAGTTCCGGAAGAAATTCAAAGCACGGAAACGATCGCAAATTCGGAATCCGCTGTTTCCTCGGAAGACACAAACGGAGTCAGGATCGAATCCAATTGGACTTTGAGAATGCGTTCCGACGGTTCCTTTTTTATGGAAGGAAATACGCAGGATCAGAAAAGCGGAGATTCGAGTGTCGTACACAAGACGAGTAAGTTCTACGCGATCGGAAACTACGAGGTCAAAGAATCCTCGGCCGATTCTTTAAAGTTGAGAGTATTCGGGTATATGCGAAAATACTCATCTTCTTTCGAGGAAGCTTACGGAGGAGAAGACATGGACTGCAACGGTTGTGGAAGGGATTGTAATATGGGTGAAACCGATCCCGATAAAAAGGAAATCATCTTCCAGGATTTTATCACGATCAAAAAATTAAACGGAAACGTCTATGTTCAAAACACAAGCCCGAGCCGAAAACTCGACTTCAAAACTTTGGAGATGGCTTTAGAGTGAAGTCGTTTTTAGTTTCGATCGCGATTTTTGTTTTTTTCCTTTTAAGCTTAGAATGTAAAAAAGAATCCTCCGGTTCCGATTCGCAAACGGGACCGCTGGAGAGCGATCCCGATCGACAGATCCAAGTATCCGTTCTCTGGGAGAAAAAACAATTTCCGTTCGAGATGGAACTTTTCGAAGGAGCTTCTCAAAGACCGGTGGATCTTTGGGCGACAGGCACGGTGAAAATAATCTCCGAGGCTCCCGTTTCTTCCCCGATCGAAGGAAACGATCTTTATCTCAAACCCGGTTCCAAAAAGAAATTTGTTCTCGTGGTTCGCAACACAAGCGACCAAAACTTTTATTTTTTTGCGGCCCCTCACTCTATGGAACCCGCCGAAAGTTCCTTGGGTTTTAAGTTCAAATGTCTTTGTATCAATCACGCGTTTTATATTCCTCCGGGAGAAATCTGGTATCGAGTCGTGGAACTCAGAACCGGAGGAGAGGCGCTTGGAAAAGAATTAAAGATCACTCATACGCTCGTGGGGATGGACGAAAAAAGGATTCAACTCTATCAAAAAAGAGTGGGGTCGGGGAGTTCTTCCTCGAGCGGGGATTGAGATTTTGTTAAGCGAAGTCGTGTAAAAATCAAAAACCGGCAATAAAGTCAGTTTTTGATTTTTACGGTAAAATTTCCATTTTCGGCGTTTTAATTTTTTGGAAATTAATTTTTTCCGTAAGGGGATTCCGCGCCGCGTCCTCCGCCGCAAAGAACGATTTTGTTTTGAATTCTACAATTTTGTTTGGATCCGTCAAAAGAAGAACTCATAGTTCCTTCCGCGGAGTTTCTTTCGTCTTGAAAGTCTCCTTCATAGACGCTCGTATCCGGGAAACGAACCTTCCCCGGACCCATCATGGAACCTGCCTGAAACGTTCCTTCCAAAAGGGCTCCGTTTTTAAAGATATAAGTTCCTTTGCCTTCCTTCAGATCGTCTTTGAAACCTCCGTCAAATCTGTCTCCGTTTGCATATTTGATTCTTCCCGGACCGTTTCTTAAGCCGTTTTGAAAGGAACCTCTGTATTCATCGCCGTTATCGTAGACATAAGTTCCGGATCCCGAATTACACTCTCCTTGAATACAACCCTGCGTAGGTTTTGCGTCCGGGTCCGCATTTGCGGAACGGTCGGACGCGCCCGAAGGAGCCGCTTCCTCCTCTTGGTTTATTTGAGGTTCGTCTGCGGAATAGGCCGATCTTCCCGCGCCGCTTGCGGATTCGTTCGGAGCGATTTTTTTATCCCCCGAGGAACACTGAGCGAAAAGAATCAAAAATAAGAACGCGCTTACGGACGTTTTAAGCTTAGAATTTTTGAAAGAGACAAAACGAGTCTCAAAGGCGCTAAAGAGAATCATAATTTTCGAATACTGAATCGAAAGGTTTCTATCGGAGTTCATAGTCAAAATATTATTAAGTTAGCGAAAATCTGTCAAACCGATTTCTACTTTAAGAGTTCGGAGACAGGCATCGCTTGCTGATTTATAAACGAGGGAAGTTTGGAACGTATCTTTTGATATAAGAATAGATAAAAATGTCTCATAAGAGGAGAAAAAAGAATTCGATCCAGGATTCTCATGTCTTTATTTCTTCGAATGAATAATTTCAGTAAAAGTTTAGACATAAATCCGGGAGTTCTTTTGCGGGAAAGAATTCTGAATTTGTAAGCATTCGGATAATTTTCGGCGTAGATCTTTGTAAGATGAATCGTCTCTTCTAAAAGATAGTTCTGTCTTTCCGGATCCGGAATATAAAGAAGTTCGCGGCAAAACGCAAAGATCTGAAACGTATCGTATTGAAAACGAAAGTCATACGGTAGAGAAATTCTTTTTGCGATCCTACCCATCTCCTTCAAACTTTCTATTGCGGCGTATCCCATACGAACAGAGGTTTCCTTGTCTTTGCAGAAAGAATCGTAAAGAATTCTAAAATGATCGCTGATCGTGACCCGATCCCAGGTGATATGAAGCAAAGGAGGAATCCTGACTCTGTGGATATAAAGTTGTCGATCGGCGAATTCCGGATCATAGAGAAGATTTAAGATTACCCCGTCCGAAAGTCTTAAAAATCGGATCAGCTCCCGAAGGTCTTTTTTACCGTAGAACTTGCGAAGACTTTTTTTAACGGTCCAATTCTTTTTAAAAAGACCGATACAAACAAAGGTGTTGAGTTCGTTCCAATAGGAAGTATTTTTTAAAAACGTAATATTCTTAAAAGAGGACCAGCCGCCCGTCTGACACCAAACGCTGAATCCCACCAGGTTTTTCGCCTTTTTTAGTTCTTCCCGAAAGGAGGCATATTGCCAACCGACAAAGGAAGGGAATTCTCCAAATCCTTCGTATTCCCTTCTTGCCTGAAATTCTATCAGTTTTGGTCTCTCGTCTTGGAAGAAGAGTGAGTTGAGTTTTAGATAACGAAAAAAATCTCCCTCTCCGTATTTCATGGAAATGATCAGATTCTCATGAGGAATGTTTTGGAAAACCTTCTCATAAGTTTTTGGATTCCAGATAAGATCTCCGATCGGATACGCGCCGATCGTCCACGTTCGAAATATTAAGGATTTAGAATGTTTTTTGAATAAAGGCAGAATTTCCCTGAGAAGCAGATTGGCGTCTTCCGGAGTTTTTAAAAAAAGTCTGCTTCGAAAGTCGCCTTTTACGTCGACCCCGTCGGACTCTCCGATTCTTAAAATGATTCCGTCTATGGTTTCAAAATCGGAGAAAAGTTTTTCCAGAGCGGAATAGAACAGGGAAACTACCCGATCAAAATCTCCTTTTGTTTCAGTTTCGATATAAGAATTGGAAAAGAGAAAGTCGCTCGTAATAAAAACTTTCATTCTATTCTTCTTAGCCGTTCTAAAAAGTTTGCGATAGGACTTTTGATACGATTGAATTTTTGAACGAAGATCGTCCGGATAAAACGAAAAATCCGTAAGAAAGGAAAGTTCGTCGATGGAGATCGCGTTGTATCCCATCGTACTCACTCTTTTAACGTAAGAATCGAAATTCTCCCTTATCTTTTTATGAGTTTTTTTTCTAAACTTTTGGTTCTTTTCCAAAAGTCCGATCGGCGCTTTCGACCAGTTCTGCGATTCCCCGGGGGCCTTTACAAAAAAAGGGGCGCTGGAATCGATCAGAGCCAGATTTAAATTCATCTTATGGAACGTCCTTTTTATAACGAATCGTTTCCAAGGTTCCGGCCACAAGAATCAAAACTCCGCCGGTGATTTCGCGATAACCCGGAATATCGCCTAATATGATCCAGGCGAGAAGAATGGAATACACGGGTTGAATGCTGGAAAGAATTCCTGCGGTTTTGAGTTTTAACTGGAACATGGATTTTACATACAGTGTGTGAGCAAAGGCGGTGAAAAATGTTCCGAGAAGAATCATAAGACCTAAAGAACGAACGTTAGACGGAATCGGATCCCAATAACAAACCGGAGCGAGAAAAAAAGCGGCGGTGAGAGATTGTAAAAACATCACCTGAGCGCTTCCGTGATGGGAAAGGAATCTTTTTGTGATCAGATTTCGATACGAAAAGGCGAAGGCCGAAAAAAGCCCCGAAAGAATTCCTAAAAAAAGATCGTTTCCCGGTTTTAATTCCGGAATGAGAATTCCCACTCCCAAAAGAACCAAAAGTGCGAGGAGTAGATCCGTCTTTTTCGGGCGTGTCGCAAAGTAGATCGGTTCGATAAAAACCGTGATCACCGGATGTGTAAACAAGGTGAGAACCGCGATGGCCGGTGAAGCGAGTCGCGCCGAAGCAAAAAATGCGATCCAATGAACCGCCAAAAGAACCCCGCTTCCAAGAGATGCGAGATTCTCCGTTTTGGCGGTAAAAAAAACGGGTTTACCTCTCCATTTCAAAAAGAGATAGAGTCCGGCGCTTGCAAAAACCGTTCGGCTGAAAGTGATCATCCAGACGCTTTCGTCGATCAATTTTGCAAAAAGAATGTTTCCGCTGATGAGAAGCATCGCGAATTGAAATTCGAGGAATGTTTTGGTTTTGGATTCGGAGGACATGGAAGACTCTTCAACCAAAAGACGAGAAAGCCTTCTCCTGGAAAACAAAATTGATTTTTTTAGAACGAAAGAAAAACGAAAAAGAGAAGAAACTGTTTTGATTTTGTAAAACGGACTTTCCCGGCCGGGAAAGTCCGATCTTGTTAAACGACCTGGGATTCCACCGGGAAGTAACGATTGGCGCGAAGCATACTTTCAAAATCGTTAAAACGAATTCCGTAACGTTTCAGCGCGGGATGAACAAAAGGAGCAACCATCTGTCTGAGATAAAACGGCTGATTCACGACGAAGTGGTGAATTCCGTGTGTACTTCCAAAGTTAAGACAGAAGAGATGCAGAGGCGCGAGGAACCAAACGTTCAAAACTTGAGTCTGTTGATTGATGTTTTTCACGTCGCCATAGTAGTGCATATTGGAAGAAATTATCTGGATGCTCGATTGACGGATCCAATTGGGAATCAGATAGACCACCGCGGAGGCGTTTAGAAAAGAACGAGCCGATTCTAAAATTTCAGGATAGGGAATGGAAAGGGAAAAACCTAAGAATTGGCTTCCGTAATAGATTAGATTGATTCCTAAAAAATTGTACCAAAGAGTATAATAGACTACGAGCCAAGGCCAACTTTCTTTTACGATTTCGTTTCTTTTAAACTTCGGAGCGTCTTTGACCAATTTTTTAAAGTTAAGAATCGCGGAAATGTTTCCGTCTATCATCGCGAAAAATCGAACAAGACCGGGCTTCATTCCGTTGCCGATCAATCTTTCTTCGATATCGTCCTTGTTTCCGGAAACCTTGTGATGCAAAGTATGAATCATTCTTCGATACCAAGGACTGATCGTGTTTCCGCGAAAGATCCAGACAGTCCAGAAGATCAGATTCTGCATCGTTTCGTTGTCTTTGAAATAGAGGTTGTGAATCGTATCGTGTTCGATTTCGTGCAGGAGAGAAGCAAAGATCGCGTTGGCGACGATGGCGGCCCAAGCGGGGATAACGTTTGCGAGGTAAAACCCTGCGGTGAGGACCATCATCGCCGCGGATCCGAATGTGATAAAGGCGCCTAAAAAATCCTGGTGTTTTAAAATGGAGAATTTTTTTCTCAGGTTTTTATCTCGAAATCGGATCCAACGCATAATTCTAATATTCTTATCTCTTAGTTCTAGGGTTTCCCATTTTTTTGGTTTTCTTTTTGGAAGAATTTCGTTTTTCGCTAGTGTCAGAGTGTTCATCCGGACCTCTTTTCGTATTGGAGTTAGGAGGAATCATACGTTTTTTTCCGGAGGACGTCGTCCTATTCTATCGATTCGGTCGAGAGAGCGGGTAAGAATCGATAGATCGCGCCTCGAATGCTCGGGGTGGATCACGTTTGGCAGTGGGGAGGTCTTGTGAGAGTTCCCTCAATGGAGGGTTTGTAGGAGGTTCTACAAAGGATCATTTTTACTTGCAAAATTAGGAGTTTTTGATATAGAAAAGTCCCTCGAAGATTTTCCCACCCGCCTCTCCATATCTACCCCATAACCTTACCCACAAGCTGGAATGACGATTGAAAATCAAAAAGATCCCTATCGGAATCGTTGTCGGAGTTCCGACATTGGGCAGTGAAATTTGTTACTTGCAAAATTACGATTTTGTGATATAGGAAAGTTTCCGGAATTTTTCCGCCTCCCTCTCCTCCACCCAAAAATCAGCATAACCTTACCCACAAGTTAAAAAAGCGATTTCGAATCAGGGCGATCCAATCAAAATTTTTGTAGGATTTCCTACATTCGAGACTTTTTACTTGCAAAATATTGATTTTATGATAGAGCAAAGTCGCCAGGAGCCCTTCCACCTCCCGCCCCGCCACCCAAAAATCAGGGTGGGGCGCGCGACTTTTCACAGAGGATTGTCGTAGTTACGACGGATACATCTTAAAAAAATTTCTGATTTCAGAATTCTAAGATTGAATGTTTTCACTTTTAAAAAATCAATTTTCTTTTTTAAGCCAAAGATTGCAGACGATATTCGCTCGGTGTCACGCCGGTATGTTTTTGAAAGGCGCGATTGAAGGAAGACTTTGTGCGAAAACCTACCGAATAGGCGATGTCTAGGATGCTCTTATCCGGTTCTTCTTTGAGCAGGCTACAAGCCTCGGAGACTCGGAAGTCGTTTACAAAGACGGAAAAATTCTTTCCTAATTCTTGATTTAAGAATTCGGAAACCTGATGTGAGGAAAGGGCGAGTTCGTCCGCGAGATCGCCGAGTCCGAGGTCTTCTTCCCGATACAAACGATCTCTTTCCATCAACTGCATTAGATTTTCCTTTAATACTTCCCGGTCGATTCCCACAAGAAGGGAACGCGCATACTTTTCCTTTGTCGCCTTTGTGATTTCTTCGAGTTTTTGAAAGAATCCGGGATTTCTATGACCGATCAAATACGCCGCACAAAGCGCAAATCCCATTCCACCCGTGGTTAAGATCAGAAAGTCAGGAATTTTTGTGATAAAAAAGAAGGCACCTAAAGTAAGATGAAAAATGGAAGCGACTACGAGAAAACTCAGAATTCTCGCGGTAGGTTCCGATTTCCAAACTTCCCATCTCCAGAGATCCTTCGAACTTTTCAAAACAAGAGAAACATAAAGTCCGATTCCAAGGACGGCCGGAAGTAAAGCCCAATCCAATGCGCTTGGAAAAATTCTTTCCACAAAGGCTCGGTGGATAACCGAATGGATGTCCGGATAAAAAAATAAAACCGTAATATAGATTAGGATTCCCGAGACCGGAAGAATGGAGTGGAGTGCGGTTTCTTTTTTGGAAGAAGGAAACGATTCTCCCGTACTCACTTTGTAAATTCCATACAACACCGGACCCACTGAGTAAAGAGCGGGAATATGCAGAAGAATCAGCCAAGAAAGAGATTCTTCTTTGGAAGAAAGAATGGAAATCGAACTTCCTTGAAGCACTGACATTCCTAAGAAAAGAAATCCCAAAAGGTAGTTGAGGCGATTTTTATGAGGAAGGACGATTTGCCCCAGAAACATCAGACAACCAAGCGAGGTTCCGAATATTCCCATCCAATGAAAGATAGAATGAAAAATCTTGGGGAGAAAGTGAACGGACTGAAGGAAGGAGAAGTCAAACTCGGACACAATAGCGAACGCTACGGTCTTGAGTTACTTCTGTCAAGGGAGAAAAGCGAAAGCTTCTCCCCCTTGAAAAAGATCAATATCTAGATCGAGATTTTTCCGGAAAAGGTTTTTTAGGAAGCGCTTCGTTGACTTTGATTTCTCTTCCACGGATTTGAGTTCCGTTTAAGCCGTCAATCGCCGCGTTTCCTTCGTCTTTGTTCGCCATTTCCACGAAAGCCAGTCCCCGGGATTTTCCGGAAAGTTTATCAGTGATGATGCGTACAGAGGTTACTTCTCCAAAAGATTCAAAAGCTTTACGGAGATCGTCTTCGGTTGCCTGATAGGCGAGGTTGCCTATGTAAATGTTCATGAGAAAGGGTCCTTACAAAAAATTACTGGCTTTTAAATCTGAATCAGATACTAGGTGAGACCAATCAATCAGCGGGGTTCGAGAGTGAGGTGACCTTTCCTGGTTGCTTACATAGTTCAAAAGTTCTCAACTGACCCGGGAAAAGGCAGCTAAAAATTCCAGTCGCGCTCACAGTAGTCATAGTCAAAAAAATGTCAAGAAAATCTCATATTTTGTGTGGGGAACTGTGAAAAATCAAATTCAAATCGATTCTTTTTTTCGATTTGGAGAGTGAAACCGGTCCTATGTCTCTCATACGCGAGTCTTTGCTCTGATTTTTTTTCGGTTTTGAAAACAAGAATCGTGGAAACTTCTTTTTTTAGAATTTTGAATTCTGTTTTCCTCCGCCTTCCAAAATTCTTTTTTCGAGTTTGATAAGAATCGAATTTCAACCTTTGGATTTTTTTCATTTTTTAAGAACGAGGGAAATGAACTTTTATTCTGCGTAATCGAAAAGCCGCCCTTTTCTAATGGATGGTATTTATTAAGATTCGATTTTCTAGATTCAAAAAATGGAATCTGATTTTTTCCCCTTTCTTGCCGATCCGATTCTTTCTAAATCCTTTTGTTTGATTATAAAATATCAATTGTTATATTAAGAGCTGTTCCCGTTTTCATACGTCGGTATTTATATTTTTTTTTCGGAATCCATCGGAATATAAGCCTGAAATAAGGGAACTGTATCCGGTCTTCGTATTCTTTCCCATGCGATTTGAAACGGAGATTTGAAAATGAAATTCTTGCCTTGGAAATACACGGCGGTCCTCTGCATCTTCTGCGGACTTCTTTCCTGCAAAGCGGAGAATAAGAAATTCGATGCGCTTTCCTTCTATGACAATATAACCGACGACGGAGGATTGAAACTTTTCAATCTTTTGAACGAGTATCCTTCCTTAAAGGCCGGATTTCAGAGTCTTCAACCCGAGCAGTTCAACGTGAGATTGGACAGTTCTATGAGAAAGCCATCTCGCAAAGACATCACGGGTTTTTTGAGAGTTTCTTCGGATATGCTTTTGAAACCGGAAGCTCGCGTTAGAGAATCTCTTCTGAAAGTTAACACTCTCCTTCACCGTTTCAAAGACGCCCCTTCCGGCGCTTTCGAAGGTGTCGTTCCTTGGTTGGAAAGAATTCGGAGATATCCGGGGCAGGTCGTCCGTAATCTTTCTCCAATCAGCCAAAAGGCTCTGATCTATCTTTACAATACGTTTAACACGAGTGACACGGAAACAAAATACAGGGAACTTGCTTCCGCGCTCTCCGATCCGGACATGATCGAGTTGTTTCAGGATTTGGAAACGGTTCTCCACAAGGCATTGGTTCAAAATACAAACGCTAGAATCGGCGTGGAATCGATTCTCAAAGGAATGATCGATCCTACCTTAAGCGCGGACAAGGTTCTCAAAAATCAGATGATCCGTCTGATCGCCGAAATCGGAAATACATTTCAGCAAAGAGGCGGTTTTAGTGATTTCAAATCCTCCGATACGACCCTCAAAGACCTGATCGTAAATTTAGAAAAATTTTATACGATCGGAGGAGCGGTTCATGATTCTCCCGGAATCAACGACTATCGAGATCCGGATTATCCTTCGGACTTTTCCGTCGTTCTTACCGAAGTTTTTCGTCATCTGCGTCCGATGCTGACTAACGGGGGAATTTACACAAAGGACCCTAACGTTCTTTTGGGGAAAGAATTGAGTAAGACCCTTTTTCATCTCGGATTTTTGACTTCGATCGAGGATGTGGATTTTTCTCTAAAAGAATTGATCCGTATGGACTATCTAGGAAGAGACCGCGCCTATGGAGGATTTGAATATAAGGTTTCCGCATTGGAGCATCTGATGTTTCTCCTAACGTTAGCCGATACCTACGGTTTTCGATGGGAAAATCCTACGGACACTACGATCATGAGTCTGGAGCCGAGCGCCGTTAACGGAGGTCCGATGACGGGAGGAGTTCTTACGGTTGGAGATAGTATCTACGCGTTGGGTTCCGCAATGACGGGAAACCTCGGTGTCAAAGCATTCTTAAATCAAAGCGCGAACGATCAAGCCGTCTTTCGGAATGGAGACGCGAATTCTCCAACTCCTTTTACGATGGGAATCAACACTCCTACGTTGGCCCTTCTGGAAGCTCCCGATCCTTCCACCGTTCCTTCAGCGACCGATCCGGTATTTACAAAAACAATTCCGTTTATGATGAAACTCATCGCAAACGTCGTTCTATCCGGCGGCGGTCCTTATTATAACAAAAATCGAAAGGACGCTAACGGAAATATCTACAGTCTCGACGGAAATCTTTATATGGATTCCTCGGGAAACGATCTGATCTATAAGTCCTCTTGGTACAGTTCCGAGTTTCGAATCAAGGTTTCCGATACCGGATCCGGAGTTTGTACGAACGGAAGTTTGTGTCGTTGGGTCGGTCCGGGGGGAAGAGAAACTAACGCGAGTTATCTGAACAACCAATTTACTCCGGTGGCTTCCGGAGTGAATGCGAGCGGGTCCAAGGGTTGGAGCATTCCCATTTGGGAAATCACAAAGTCAGGTTCAGAAAGAGCTCTGGAAACCGACGAAGAAGTGATCTATAAGAATTTTCAGTGGCTTCTTTCCGAAAAAAGAATGGTCGCTGTAATTCCGCTTCGCGCTTCTTTAGGGCCCGGAGTTCCGTATAAGATGGCGGCTTTTGTCACAGTGATTGCAAACGGACTCAAAGGATTGATGGGAGCAAAACCTCAGTTTCAAGACGGAGCTAACTGCGGTTCCAAGATCAACGGGAAGTGGAATCAGCTCGGATCTCTTTGGAAACCGGGCTGCGCTTCCTCCACCCAACCTAATTTTAGAGTGGCCGGACGTCCGGTTCTAGAAGAGAATTTTTCAAGTCTTCCCGGGGACAGTATGTTTTTTTTGGAAGCCTGGGACTACGGAACGAGCGGAAGTAATCCTATCACTTTTAATAGTTTAGGAGATTCTAATGTTTACAATATCTTCTATCCTCCGAGTTCCCAATACGGAGTTTTGCCTCCCGTATTCGCATTCAATTTTCCCGTTATGGAAAGACTTTCCTTTCTTTCCCAGGACTCCGTTACACCTTCTCAAGTGAATTCGTACTGGGATCGGAGAAACAAACTTCTTCCTTTGATCGTCTCTCTCGCAAAAGTTCTCGCGGATCAAAGCGATTCGTTAAACGATAAAAATCCGTTTCAGCTTCTGACCGGACTGAGCGCGGCCCTGACACGTCCTCTTCTTACAAAGACCGTCGATTTGGAGACAAACTCCGGCGGCACAACGATTACGATCGTAAAGACCGCCTTGCCAAACGGAAGGTTTCGAAACAGACTCGCCGGTCCCGAAGAATACCTTTTTCGTCAGAGTGATCCGATCACCGAAGAACCGATCCGGAGTCCGCTTTCCGTGCTCATCGAAAAGGAAAGGGGATTTCAAGACGGTATTTTGAACCTGGTCTCCAAAACAAAACTTTTGACCAATCTGGTTCAGATGCTCGCAGAAATGGGAAGACCGAGCAGACAGAGCGGGGCCGATTTGTTTTTCGCGGGGCTCGCATCGTTTGTCGGAGAGATTAAGATTACATCCGAGACTCCCTCTGCGGTTCAGTTTAATCTTCAGGCTTATCTTGAAAGATTAGGAAACGACTTAGCGGTTTATCCCGATACAAGACCGACTAACGTGTATGATCCTCTCTGGGACGATATGGGAGTTGTCGCAGTTCGTTTGAGGGATTATCTCTCGCGGGATTCGGTTTATTCTTTGATCCCGATGTTGGACTTTTCGATGGATTTGGTTTTGGAAGTGACGCCGAGCCGGGAGGAGATCAAACATCTTCTCAATCTTTTGGGATCGATCTTTCAGGATCAATCCGGTAACAGAGACTTTCTTGTAACGGGTCTTTTGACTTCGGATACTCCGGCGCTTGTCCAGATTTCGGCGCCCTACGGAAGAAGTATCAACGGAGTTCTGATGGGTCTTTCCCTGACTGGAGAATTTTTTAGTTATCTGGAAACGGACATGAGCACTCCTTATACGATTCGGGATATCTTTGACGATTTGGAAAGACTTACCGTTTCGGATATGGTGCAGAGCAGATCCGGCAATCATTCTCTTCTTTACAGCGCGGGAGTTTTGATGAATCTTTTTGCGGACATTACGGAGAAGGGAAGGAAACCCTTTCCGGATGGAGCCGTCTTCTGGGATCGATTCAATAAGAATGAAGATTCCACTACATACTGGGATAATTTGACCAGTATCTTTACACGATAAGTGCCTCATTCTAAATCTCTAAAAGCAGAACAGATTTGCCGGTCTTTCAAAAAAGGGGCCGGCTCTTTTTTTGAGAATGCGATTTCGGATTCAAATTCATGAACGTGAGTTAGGCGAAACGTCGGATTTGGACAGGAAGTTTTTTGGAGTAATTTTTGATTTTCTCTCCGGATTCTTAATACGATCGGAAGTTTTTAAAACGTGAAGATTGATAAAAAAGTCCAATCGGATCCGCCGGAAGAATCTAAAAAGTCGCTCGTTGAAGGCAGAGGATTGGAATCAGTCGCGCGAATCGATTTCGAAAGATTTTGGATTCCGCATTCGAATTCTAACCTCCATCGAAATAGGGCCTTTTGTAAGAAATCGAGGAGTTCCTACGTTTTATAAAAAACGACTGTTATAAATAATCTTTTTTATTCGAACATTCGAAAAAAAAACCAGAATATAAGTACTAGATAAGTCTGAAATCGATCCTTCCGGTATTCTTGCCCTTGTTTTGAAGAGAAATATAGAACAAGACAGGACGGAGTTTCAGATGCGAATTCAGAAAAGTAAGTTCATCGGAATCTTAATCTTTTTGAGTATCCTTTGGGTCAATTGCACGGATCAGAAGAAGGACTCGGGCTTTGATCTATTGGCCCTTTTTGATCTTGGGAGCACAAGCGGAGGACAAAACACGAACGCCTCCGTTATTCCTGCTTACAATAACGTGGACAATAACGTCGCTACTCTTCCGGCGAACTTCGGACAAACCGGACCCCAGGCTCACCTTTTTATCAATTCTTATGAAAACGTAAACCGTTATAAGGATCTGGAAATTCAATTTTCAAAACCGATGAACCGCGCGCTTACCGAAGCGAGCATAACGTTACAGGGAACTTCGGGACCATTGGCCGGGCCCGGCATCGGTGTGGAGTTTTATTGGGCAAGCGAACAAAGGTTGATCCTCAATCCTTATAGAGAATTGAAACCCGGAGAGAAATACACGATTTCGATCAACCAAGACGCATTGACCGTTTCCAACAAACCTCTGATTCCGTATTCTCAAGAATTTAAAACTACATTCAATTATTCTCTCAACAACTCGATCGTTCAAGGTGAAATGACGCGTAACCTCAACGGAGCCGACGATATTTCGCTGGATACTTCTTCGGCGATAACGGTCAATTCTACGTTTCAAAATCCGGTCAACGGTGAAAACTATATCGAATCCGTTTATCTTAGGAAAAGCGGAAGCGGCGGTTCGATTCAGATTTGTCCGAGCAGTGCGCCTGGTTCCACTTGTTCTATGGATCCGATCAGCTTGAATCTTTCGAGTTCGACGCTTCCTCCGGTGATCGGTGGAAACACATACTATTATGAAATTCAGACAAAGTTCGGTCCGAGTTATAAAAAATATTTCAGTTTTAATTACGGAAATCTTACAAACGCGAACACACTTCTCGCAAACATTTCGAACGGAGTAATGGACGAGGCTCAGATGCTTCCTTTTCTCGGAAAGGTGATTCAAAAGTTTACTACGGGCGCTTTTAAGGTGCAGGACAACAACGGAACTCCTCGAACGTTTCAAGAATTTCTGATCGGACTTCCGGATCGTTCCAAAAAGAAATTTTATGACAACGGCCAATGGAATATAGGAGAGGCTTGTATTCGTCCCGGGCAAGCGGGCTCCGGCGGAACCAACAAGATAGACGATTTTAGGAATCAAGAATTTATTTCCGTGTTGGGCGCGAAACCCGGCGCCGAAGGAAGAGGGTATTGTTGGGTTCCATCTCCGACTTATCCGACGTATCCTACATCGATCGTAGGACCAAAGGGGGCCGAGGATCAAGGAGAATGGGCTTTTGACAAATGGCCGAAAGCCGCCGCTCCCTTTAGCCGATACAATGCTCCTTTGGAAGATTCTTTGGGAGCGGCGAGTATGACGATGGACGTTTATGTTACGGACATGAGACTCCCGTCCTTTGTAAAAAATTCTTCCGGAACTCAATTGGGGAATATCGCGGCGGATCTGAAAGTCAATCCGGGAACGGCAAACACGGCTCCAGGTCTTGGACTGGATCTGAGTTCGCGTTATGTGGAAGTTGATCTTTTTATAGTTTCCCGTTACGAGGACTGGTATACGATTTTTATTTCCCCCGGAACTCTTATGTATTTTAAAACGACGGCCCGTTTGAATTGGGATCCAAGCGTGGACCCGAATCTAAACGGAGGAAACAACGTTCTTCCGAATATCTATCTCACAACCCCTTCTTTAAGAATGGCGAGAGCCAGAAATTCTCTTTCCGTGGATTCTACGGGAACGGTTTCCATGGCGGTGAGAGCCCCGTTTGCAGTAAACAATTCCATCTTTCCCAACAATCCGAATAACTCGGACATCGATTCCGTAACGAATAACTTTTTCGTCTTGCCTTGGTCCAATCCGACCTTTCTTCCGATGGGAATTTATTCCGGCGCGGAGGATACAAAAGATTTTATGTATACCGCGCCGATGGAATACATCGCTTCCAACGAAGGAGGGGTGGACAACATCCTTGTCCCTCTCATCGGAAGAGGAACGGTTCAGAACTTGGCGGGCGGAACGGTTCCTTACGTAAAAGGAATCATCACTCAGTATATGCTCAAGGATATAGTACAAAGGATTGCGCCTAACGTTTTGAATTCTGTCGTCGGGGCTCTGAGGGACGACGGAGTGACGATTCAACTTCCAAGCTATTTGCCCGCTCCTTTGAAGGACTTTCCTCTCACGGTAAAAATGAAACTCAGAGAGGAGAGTTTAATCAAACACGACGGCGTCAATAAAGGTCTCGTGAGTAATCTGGATCTTTCCTTTTCCAGCAATTACGTGGATCCGCAGGGAAGGGGACTTCGGACTCAGGCCGCAAAATCGGGAATGATCTTGACCCGAAATTCCGCGACTCCGTTTCCTTCGACGTATCAGTTTACTCAGAGCAACTCAAATCCGGGCTTTTTACTTTCCTTACATTCGGATACGATTTCACAGGCTGCGTTTCATCTCTGGCAGAGAAGAGGTCTCGACATCAATATGAACAAGACCTTTATCGATACGATCAACGCTTATTCCGGAGGGAATCCGCTCTTTCAGTTGACTACAACTCTGCTCAAGGCCTCGCCGATCATTACGATCTTGGCGCCGGGAAGAGAAAAACTGCAAGGGCTGAACGGATCCAATGCTTTGGCGCCGGCCGCCAAACCGTACGATGATATCGAGATGGTGATGGAGCCCGTCCTTGCACCGAGCGTAAAATTCAAACCGATGACCGGGGCGGGAATTCCGAAATTACGTCTGTATTTTACGGAAATGCAGTTGAAGATCCTCGCAAAAAAACCGGCGAGTTGTACGGGTCTTGCGGGAGCGGAGTTGGCGGATTGCGGAAACGATACTCGACCTAACGGTTATTCATACACGTTAGGCGCCGTTCGGATCAGCCTTTCTGCGGACGCGGACTTTAAGTTTATCACATTCTCCAATCCAAACAACGATCCTAATTTACAGAATTTGAATGCGCTTCAGGTGGTTCTTTCCACCTCGAATTTGGATTATACCGTCGAGGTATTGGAAGGACAAACATACAATCCGTTCGGATTAGACCCTGACGGAATCTACAGCGTGATCGAACCTTTGGTGACTTCCCTTGTGGTTCCGTTGATCAACAGCATTCTGAAGGAAGTTCCTCTTCCGCCGCAAATTAACTTTCCGAAATTAAGACATCCTACGAACAATACGGCTTGTGCGATCAATGCAAGGAGCAACGTGATACAGTTTTTCACACTCGCGACGGAAAACACTTCCGATCCGTATATGTTGGGCGGGATGAGATTTGTAGGAGCAGCCGCGAGTGATCCGAGTTCCTTGATCATTTGTCCGTAAGAATAAACCCCGATTCTGTCGGGTTTATCACAGATTTCGATACGGAGGATCAGAAGAGTTGGTCCTTTTTTCTACGATATGAAAGCTTGCTAGTTTGCAGGAAGTCCTACCTTTACACTGACTGGGAAGAACAACGTTTATTTTGTTCCACTCTCTTTTAAAAAAACGTAAGTTTCTCTAAAAAACTAATTCCAAAATCAGAATTCTCTGCATTCTAATACTGGCGAAAGAATTTTGATTGATAAAAAGATCATGAGCATTTATTCACAATTTAACTGAACGGTTGTAAGATAAAAAAGGTATTTGAAAATCAATGAATATAACGCTCTATCAAATCTCGTGCTACTTGGTTGCTACAATTCTAGCGTATAGGACACTCCACAATTTATTCCTATTTTATAAGAACAGAAAGCAAATCTATCTTCTCCACTTTGCATTTTTACAAGTTGCATACGGATTTTATCTGTTATTTTTTACAAGAACAATCAATGCGGTCAACCCTCAGGATGCTCTGATTTGGGAACGTTTTGAAAACGCGTGTATTCCGATCTTTGGAATGAGCTTGGTTCTTTTTGTAAACAGCTATCGCAGAATTTTCAGCAAAGACTTTGTTTATCTCTACATTCTTCTCAATCTACTTTTATCGGCGGTGATCCTCGTGGACCCGAATTCCTATCATATCGGACTCGCGCACGAAAGAAAATTTCCCGCTCTGGGAATCGTGATTTATGAAACCGATCAACCGCTTCTTGTTCAGTATTTTTATCTTTCCGGAATTCTTATGATCATCTGGACCTTGTTTAAGGTCATCACTCAATTTCTAAGAAATCTTTTTCGAAATCTATTTCTTTTGATCGGCTTGGTGATTTTTTGTTCGAACGTTTTTTTAGATATTTTGGTTGCGATGGATCTGCTTCCGATTCCATACACTTCCCATTTTAGTTTTTTGATTTTGATGTTTTCCGTGGATTCTTTTTTAACTCTGAATAAATCGGGGAGAGAGATTCGAGAAGAATTAAAACAGGCCTTGGTTTCCCCGGAAGAATTCGAACTCAATTCGAACAAGGCGACGGATCCATCCAAGTTAAAAGAAGAAAACGTAAAGGTCGCGTATGCGAAGATCGGTTCTCCACAAGGAGAAAAAGATCTGATATTTATCAGAGCGCTCGGAAGTTTAGAATTGGAAAAGGGCGGAGTTCGGATTCCACAGACCGAAATCTCCAGTAAAAAGAAGATGCTCAAACTTGTGAAAATTCTTCTGATACGATTTGAGAAGGGGATTCATAGAGAGGAACTTTTGGAACTTCTGTGGCCGGGTATGACGGATAAAAATGCGCTGAACAGTCTTCACGCCCTTTGTTTTCGTTTGCGGAGAATTATCGGTAATCCGGAGGCTCTTGTGTTTTCCGAGGATCGACTTTTTTTTAGACAGGATCTTGTTCAGACCGACTTTCAGATGTTCGAAAAACACTACGAAGGTGGAGCAAAAGCGTTTCGAAAGGGCGACACCGAATCGGCGATCCAGGAGTTTCGTTTTGCAAGAGCCTTTTATCGAGGAGATTTTTTTGATTTCGACCTTTACTTTCCTGAATCGGAAATTCGGAGAGAATACATTCGAAAGAGTTTGATTGAGATCTTTCGTTTTCTTTGCGAGAAGGACGCGGAAAAAAAAGAGATGGAAGGTCTTTTGGAAGATTCCGCGAGTTGGATTCGTTTGGATGACTTGGACGAGCGCGCTTGGAGATTTCACTTTGAAGCCCTTCTACAACTCGATCGTAAGAATGAAGCTCTTCGGAAATACGAAGAGTTTCGAAAATCTCTCAGGAAAGAATTGGGTGTGGATCCGGAATCTGAGACTCTCAGTTTGATCGAGAAAATTCGCTCGGGGGCAGTGAGTCGGGCGTAAGCAATTCAGTCGGTTTGGAACCGCGGATCCTAATTCGGTTGTAAAGTTGAATCTTCTTTTTTCTATGTAGGAGCTTCTACATTTGAGAATCTCGTTTTGTTTGTTCTGATTTAGTTCCCGCTCAAAACTGGTTCCTCTCTTCGAATCATCGCTTTTTTGCTTTCGATTCGGAAATCGACTCTTGTTCGTTCAAGCCTTACGGTAACGGCGACAAGACCGTCCGCAGTCGCAAACGCGACCTCAGAAGTTCTGCAGATTTCAGCGGAGTGTAGGATGTCTTACAAATTCCCATTCTTTTGGAAGGAATCTAGTAAAACTCGGAAGACTCGTTCCAATCGGGAGGGTTTTATTCTTCCTGATTCCAAAATCGGAATGCGGTCGTATGAAACTTTTATAAGTTGCTTTTCTTTTTTAGTTTTTAGAATTTTGCGGTTCTTCGGATAAAATAAAACGACCATTCTATAAAAAAATCATGGACGGATCCGAAGCCGTGATTAAGTT
The DNA here is from genome assembly GCF_016918785.1 of Leptospira ainazelensis. GTDB lineage: Bacteria > Spirochaetota > Leptospiria > Leptospirales > Leptospiraceae > Leptospira > Leptospira ainazelensis. The sequence goes on from NZ_JAFFPT010000072.1 coordinate 260,283, forward strand.
TCATAAAAATCTCTTAAGCGATAAATGTGCCCGAATGAAAATTCAAAAGTTAAAAGTTGGTTTTTTCTTATTTGTAACGATTGTTACAATAAACGCTCCCTCCTGTTCCTTGGTTTACAATGTCACGGGAAGAACGATTTCTTCTTACGCAGAAGATCATTTGATTCCTTTTATGCTTGAGTCCAAGGATTTGGATTCGGTCTGCAGCGCCGGAGTCAGCTTGGCTCCTCTCATTGCCTCTTTTGAAAGAGTGAGCAAAAGCCCCGATCTTCCGGTCCTCGTTGCGATGCTCGGAGCAGGGATGTGCGCGGAAAAGAACGCGCAAGAAGCCGAGCTTCATTATCTTGCGGCGGTTCGAAAAGGAAAAGGCGACGAAGCCACGGATCATCAAGCCGTCGAGATTCGGAATCACGGTCTCGCTGCAAAACGTTACGGAGAAGCGTACCGAAGATTCAATCTTTATTTTGGAGAATGGAACGGCAAATGTCCTTCTCTATCGAAAGACGATCAGTTCTTCTATTTGATCGGACTTTCCGCGAGCCTACTTGCGATTCTTCACGACCGTGCCGCCCAAGGAGTTGGCGACGTTTCCACGGATATTCCTTCGATCGTGTCTAACGCTTCCAAGTGTCTGGTTCCGGAAGAATGGTGGGGAGTTCCCCTCGCTCTTGAAGCGATCATCTGGCTTTCAATTCCGGGTGCGACTCCGCCGGGAAAGGATCCCTTTCAACAACTCGATCGTGCAGTCGCGTTAGGCGACAAAGCAGGGGTGAGTCTTTCCCGGGCTTTTCAGATCCAGGCTCTGGCCGGGAGAGGAAATCAAGATGCGATCAAAAAAGCCGTAAAAGAACACGCGAAACTTTTGGAGAAAGGTCAATCGCAAAAAGAATATCAACTTTTGGAAGCCTACGCCGAACAACTTTCGAGACACGAATCCGATAAAATCTGGATCAAGGAAAAAGGACACAGAGGCCCATTGCTTCTTGGAAGTTTTCCACAGGGAAAAAGGGACATGAAAGAAGACGACGATCTTCTGAAAGGACTCTGATTTTTTACGCCATTCTAATTTGAATTCAATTGATAGGAGAATATCCATGAAAAGAATCCGTATCTTTTTAATCGCGACCTTAGCTCTTCTGCTAACGTCATCCGTCTTTGCGGCAGATCCGATCAACAAAACGATCTGCGTTTTTGATCCTTCCGGAACTCACGGAGATATTTATAAGTCCGCTCTTCGTTACCAAACACAGGCGCTCAACTGGGGAATCCGATTGGAACCGAAGGCTTATACGGACGAGGTCGTTGCGAATTCCGATTTCAAAGCCGGTAAATGTAACCTTGCCTTTTTAACAAGTCTTCGTGTTCGGGGATATGTTCCTCAGTCGGGTTCTTTAGAAGCGATCGGTGCCCTTCCATCTTACGATCTTTTGAAAAGAACGATCGACGTATTGTCCAATCCGAAAGCGAGACAGCTTAACGTTTCCGGAGAATACGAAACGATGGCGATGTTTCCGGGCGGAGCCGTTTATCTTCTTTTGAGAGATAAGAAACTCCGTTCCATCAAAGATCTCGCCGGTAAAAAAATCGCAACTCTCACTTACGATCAAGCCGCGACGACGATGGTCGACGTGGTTGGTTCCTCTATGGTTCCAGCGGAAATCGCCACCTTCGCCGGAATTTTTAACAACGGAAGAGCGGACGCGTGTTATTCTCCCGCGGTCGGTTTTAAACCGTTGGAACTTATGAAAGGTGTTGTGCCTAACGGAGGAATCGTAAAGTTTCCGATCGGACAACTTACGTTTCAGATCGTAGGAAAAACTTCGGATTTTCCCGCCGATTATGGAAATCAGTCCAGACAATGGGCCGCCACTCAGTTTGAGACTATGTTAGAACTCACAAGAAAAGCGGAGAAGGAAGTTCCCGCAAAATACTGGTTGGAAGTACCGAAGGAAGAAATCAAAGGTTATTTCGAGAAATTCAGAGAGGTCCGTATCAAACTCAGGGATAAGGGCGTGTATCACGCATCGATCCTAAAATTGATGAAAGGTGTTCGTTGTAAGGCCGATGCGAATGCGGAAGAATGTTCCGATTCCTTAGAATAAAAAACAAAGATAACATGGCAAAAAAAATCGTATCTTGGGCAGTACTGCTCTTTCTTTTCGTTCCTCTGGTGCAAAGTTTCGGTCAGTTGGTTCAGGCTCGGATGCTCGAACTGGGAGAGAACATCTGGCCGCGTTATGCGGAAATTCGGATCAGTTGTATCGCTTCCGATATCAATTCCTTAGAAAAAGTCGAAGTGAGCGCGTCCGATTCGGCTCTTTTGGAAGAATTGGATTTGGGATCCAGTGATACCAAAACTTCCCCGAAAAAAGAAAATGTTCCGGCTGCTGTTTTTACTCCGATGGAATTGACCTTTGGGCAAAAACTTTATTGTGGAACTGAAAGAAAACTATCCACGATTACCATTTTTGCAATCGACTATATTCCGATGACGATGGTGGTTCTTTTACTTGTAGCGGGGATCGTTTCCACCACGAGACGTTATCATATCGCTCTGAAAAACCCGGAGAATCGAAAAGAGGAACTCGCTTCCGAGATCAGTCAGATCGCGGCGAATCTCATTCTGGTATTTTCCGCTTCTTATATGCTTCCATTTAGCAAGGGCGTGGAGGCGCAGATTCAGATCCTATGGATCGGAGGTCTACTTTTTCTTACGGCGCTCAACTTGAACAATATTCGAAATTCTGAATTTAAACAACTTTCGGAAGGACAGGCTACGAGTCGGTTCTCCGAAATTCTTCTCGCGATTCCTTTGTATTGTTGGATGGCCTTTATTTGCGGAATCTATTTTACTCTGATCGAACACCATCCGGCAGGGCTCGCTATTTATCTTCAGAAATTGACGGCTCACGCGACTCTTTATATTCAGATCGGTCTTTATGTATGGACCGGGATTCTACTCAGAGATACTTCTTTGGGAAGAAGATTTTTCGATCTTTTGAAACCTTGGAAACTTCCGGCGGAACTCCTGGCGGTGATCGTCGTAATCGCGGCCGCGTTGCCGACCGCTTACAGCGGAGCCTCCGGAATCGTTGTGCTTGCGTTAGGCGCTACGATTTTCGTGGAACTCAGAAGGGCGGGGGCGTCCCAGGAAAGAGCGTTAGCCGCAACAGCGATGAGCGGAAGTTTGGGGGTAGTGCTTCCTCCTTGTCTTCTTGTCGTCATTGTCGCTTCCTTGAACTTGGATGTGACCACCGATGAACTCTTTCATTGGGGTTGGAGAGTTTTTGCTATTTCCACGACTCTTTTTTTAGTAGTAAGTTGGTTTTTGAGAAAAGGCTCTTGGAAGATTCAACCTGAAAACGGCGCTCTTGGGAAAACCTGGACGGTTTTTAAACCGTTTAGTCTTTATATTCTGATCGCGATCGTGATAGTTTTTATCCTTGTCTTCGGTTTGAACACACATTTTGACGAACACACCGCACCCTATATGCTTCCGATCGCGATGCTTGCTCTGATCTACTGGGATCACAAACAAAGTCTGAAGGAACACCATCCGGCATCGGGCGCAAGAGACGTGATCAAAATTTCGAGAACTTCTTATGATACTGGTTCCCATTTGGGAGCGCTTCTGATGTTGATGGGACTTTCGGCTTGTATGGGAGGAGTGTTCGAGAGATCGAACGTGATCAATCTTTTTCCGACCCAGTTGGGTTCTCCGCTTTCCGCGATGATCGTTCTTACCTTTGTTTTAGTGATCATCGGAATGCTGATGGATCCGTATGGAGCCGTGATCTTGGTTTCAGTGACTCTTTATCCGATCGCGAAAGCGAATGGAATTCATCCTCTCAACTTTTGGATGACGGCCCTCGTTTCCTTTGAACTCGGATATTTGACTCCCCCGGTTGCTTTAAATCATCTTTTGACGAAACACGTGGTCAGGGAATATCTGGAAAGGGAGCCCGAGATTCATCACGCGAGCTTTTTTTCAAGATATGAAAGAGTGATCGTTCCGATCATCGTGTTGTTTCTGACTTTGATTGTGACGGCGTTTGGTCCGATTTTGTATCAGAGTTGGAATTCTTAAGGGAGAATTTCTGAAAACGTTTTCAATTTTTTCCTGGAGAGAGAGGAGCCCGGAAATCATTCCGGATTTTGATTCTATCGAAACGGTGAATTGGCAGGTCTGATTTCTTTATTTTTTGAGATCATCCCTGGTCGTTTCGAATCGGGATCTTATTGCGGAAGGATCTTTTTGTAGGAGTTTCTACAAAAAACTGAATGTCAGAATTGTGCTTGCATATATGCATTTTTTCTGATAGAGGAAAGTCTCTCGATTTATTTCCTGCGACGCGATTCGTAAAAAGCGTCGTATTGAGTTCTTCCACCCAATCAGCCTATCCACCCACAAAGTTGTTTGAATCTTAAGAAAAATCTGTCGGAACAACGACAATCCTCCGTGAAACGAAAGCCCCGCCCTGAGTTTTTTGGGTGGAGGGGCGGGTGGCGGAAAAATCCGGGACATTTTCCTATATCACAGAATTATAATTTTGCAAGGAAAATTCTCTTTCATAGCTTTTGTAGGAACTCCTACAAAACGATCGGGTTGATCCTAAATCGTGTGGGTAAGGTTATGACCCAATCAGGGCGGGGTCGCGCGAGTTTCACGGAAAAACCGTCGGACCTACGATAGGAAGATTAAGAAATCGATTCTGCTTAATAAAAATAATTCTTATAATTGCCTAAAGAGAGTTTTGTAGGAGTTCCTACAAAAAACTGAATGTCAGAATTGTGCTTGCATATATGCATTTTTTATGATATAGGAAAGTCTCTCGATTTTTTCCCGCCACCTCACCACCTCCACCCAATCAGGGCGGGGCCCGCGTCGTTTACGGAAAAACCGTCGGAACTACGACAAAAAAGTTACTGCTTTCGGGTTACTGCTAAAATTGCGGAGGTTTCCAGAACATTTTTCCCGTAACGTTTTTCAATGATCCTTCCACAGTCTAAAAGTAAGTCTCTGGAGTTCGGAAATTTTTTTCCAGCAAGAGAGGTCTGAAACTGTTTTGTAAATTCGGAAGAGGGGATTCCGATCGCTGAATAAATTCGATCCGAAGTAAGGATCCAATATTCGCCCAGCTTCAGGGTAATTTTTTTGAGATCCAACTCGACGGCTTTATAATCAAAATAACGCATCTTTGATTTTTCGAGAGGAATCAATTCTTCATTTTTATAAGTAAACGCGGGCATCTCTTGAAAAGAAATATAACCGAGCTCTCCGGTTTTGGTTTCAAGATAAAAGAGAGAAAGATTTAAGAATGGAATCGGCATCTTGGAAAGAATTTTTCCGATCTTAAAAATCCATTCTTCACCTCTTATACCGTTTCCTTCGTTGGCTAAGGAAAAAATCCCTTCCAGCCTCGCTTTAAAAGCGGATTCTAAAACTCCGGGGCTCGGGAAACCCGCGAGAACGCCGATACAACCGTCGGCGGTCGGAATCACGTTCACATAATCGCAGTTAGAGTCTCCGCTCATCCTCGGAAAAAGAGAAATATCCAAGTTCCGAATTTTAGGCAGCTGAATCCGATAGAACGCTCTTTGGATCGAGTCCGCGATTTCTCTCGTCCTTTCGTTCATTGTATCCTGAGCAGGATTAGCCTCCAATTCTTTCTGTTGAAAGAATTTTAGACGAAACGCTCGAACGAGTTCTCCTATTTCGTCGTCTCTTTCCGCCACCGGATTTTCTTCATAGACGTCGCTCCCCCAATCCTGCACCAAAGTAACGAGAGAACGCATCGAAGCGTAGATCAACTTCACCGAATAAAAAACGAGAGAAGCAAGAAGTGTGGAAAATGAAAGAGAGATCGCAAGTCGAATCGACAACGAGATCGCCTTGTTTTGTCCCAGAGGAGATTTAAGAATGATGTCGTCCGTCACAGTATAAACAAGGAAGAATAAAAAACTTAAGACAAAAACGGCGACGGGTAGTTTTAGTTTGGAAGGAATTCTAATAAACAATTTATTCTCTCTCTATCACCTTCATCAGCACGATCGAAACGGCAAACAAAACGGTCAAAGGAACAAACAAGAACAACATGGAAATCAAATCCGGTCCCGGCGAAAGAACCGCAGCCGCCACCGCGAGACCTATGATCGCTTCTCTCCATTTGGAAATGAGAAACGAAGCTCTTATGATTCCTAAACTTCCAAGAAGAATGAGTACAATAGGAAGCTGAAAAGATAAACCGAAAATCAAATGAATGTTAAAAAAAATTTCGTAGTATTCGTCGATCGGAAGTTTCGACTCGATATCGGGAGGACGAAAGTTGACGAGAAAAATTCTCAAAAGATTCTCAAACGCCTCCGTCCAACAAAGCCAAACCCCGAACCAAAAAAGAAGAGTGCTAAAAAAGATCAGAAATTTTCCATACCGATCCGTTTTGGGGTCCAGAGCCGGAGAAACAAAACCCCAGAGAAAAAACAAAACAAAGGGAAGACCCAGAAGAATCGAGATCATAAAAGAACTCTTTAAGTAGATCATAAACGGAGCCATCAGTTTGATCTGATAAAACGTCGCTTGGGGACCGAGAACGTTCTTATACGGCTGAGCCAGAATTCTGTGGATTTCTTCTCCGAAAAAAAGGGAGATTCCCATGATCACCGCAACCACCAGAAGAGATCGAATGAGAACCATCCGGAGTTCTTCCAGATGATCTCCTAAGGTCATAAACTTTTCTCGATCTCGAACGAGAGACTCGTTTGAACGTTCCGGGATAGGAAGGGGAGTTGGTTTGGACTTTTTTTTAGTTCCGGCCATTCCGCGGATGGTCAGGCAGATTTCGATTTTTTGGACTTGGAAGTTTTCGCCTGAACTTCTTCTTTGGGAGTTTGCTCTTCGCTGATTTGCTGAGAAGGCTCATCCGATTCTCCCGTTAAGGATTTACGAAACGAACGGATTCCATCCCCAAGATCTTTTGCGAGAGAAGGAAGTCTCTTTCCTCCGAAGAGTAAAAGCGCTATAAAAAGAATCAGAAGAATTTCAGTCCATCCAAGTGATCCGAAGACTGCCAGTGGTGCAAACATAGTAATACCTCAAAAATTGGCCCTTGAAAGCCATACATCCGAAAGCCGGATTTTTAGACTTTGGAAAGTCCGATAATTGGACTTTTTAGGTCGGACCCTTATCTGTCAAATAGTTAGTAATTCGTCCAAGCGGGCTCAAAAAATCCATTTCTTCCTTTTCAAAAGCCAACGGAAAAGGTTTTCTTTTTTGGGAATTCCTGATAAAGCTGACTTTATGGAATTATCTTCGATCGGTCCGTCCTCAAGCGCTTCTCTCTCCGAGCTTCCTTCGATTCAAAATTCGTCTTCTTCTCAGAATGTGATCAGCCAAGGAGCGCCCGAAAAACAGGAAGGAATCGTGGTTTCCGATCCGATTGCTTCTACGGGAAGTTTTGTAAACGTCGAGGTTTGAATCGTCTTCGTTTTTTGAGAAAAGAATCCGAATTTGTTTCCGAAAGAAACCGTGCAAAATTCTTTGAAAATGGGCCGTTTCCTGGCGGTTGTATTCTTTGAACTTTGGAAGTTACCGATACTTTAAATATACCAGGTTTGGAAAAAGACTGATTTTAGTATGGCATTAACCAAAGAGCAAAAACAGGAATTCGCGGAAAAGCTGACGGACTTCAAAGTCTACTTAGACGATCTAAAAAAAGAAAGTAATCTTTTCAAGTCTCAGTTGAGAAAAGATCCAAGGCTCGAACCTTACTATCAAGTCGCTCTTTCGATCAATGCGATCAAAACGATCAACACCTGTCTTTTGGTCAACGACTTGAGTGTGGCGATCTTAGACATCAAAAGTGATACCTATTTAAACACGGGCCGAAAGGAAGTCTACAACGCGATCTCTTATATGGAGAAGATCGTGGGAGTGGACTACGAATCCGGGCTCGCCGAAAACAAAGACCTTCTTGCCAAAATCCCGGAATTTACTCCGGTCCAAAGGCTGAATTTTATAAAAGCGATTCGTCAAGTAACAAACAAAACGATCGAAGCGTTTGGGACAAACAGCAAATGGAAATGGAGTTTTCCCGAAATTCATTTCAAAATCGGAGTCCTTTGTAAAAATCTTTTTGACTTTCGTGCCTTCGAAAAGGAACGAGATTTGGAAAATCCGAACTATTACATCCGCCAGGAACACTATAATTTGGTCTTAGAACTTTGTAACTACGCCGCTCAGGAATACAGGGCTAAGTTTGATCTTTCCACCCAGGACGTCGGGGATCTCAAAAAATCCATCGGTATGCTCGAAGTAAACCGAAAGATTCTCCAGACAACCGGGGACGCGACCGAGGATCTCGAAAAAACAAAAACATTGATCGAATCCTTAAAAGAGAAAGTCGAATCATTAGAAGCGGATAAAGAGAAAAAGAAAAAGAAAAAATAGACCGAACGAGTCTGATATATATTATAGGAAAAAAGGAGACTGAATCAAAGATGGCATTGGCAGAAGTCAACGATTCAAATTTTAAGACGGAAACATCCGGGGGACTCGTCCTCGTGGATTGTTGGGCAGAATGGTGTGGCCCTTGTAGAATGGTTGGACCCGTATTGGAAGAACTCTCAGGAGAAATGTCCGGTGTGGTGAAGATCAAAAAACTCAACGTGGACGATAATCAAGATACGGCTCAGAGCTTAGGAATTTCTTCTATCCCGACGTTGCTCCTTTACAAAGACGGACAATTGGTGGACAAAGTGATCGGAGCTCTTCCAAAAGCGCAAATTAAGAATTTTATCGAAAGACATAAATAATTCTTTTTCCTCTCACAACTTATGCTGAAAGAAACATACAAAGGTTATACGGAATTGCCTAGAGGAGGGTATCTTATCGATACCACCGAGGGATACCTTCAAATCGGCTCTCCGCCGGAAACGATCAAAGATACGATGGGGTTTGAAAAAAAATCCCCATTGGTCTTTATTCTTCCGAACAAATTCTTTCACGTAGAAAAGGGAATCAGTACCGCCGAACTCGAATTCCCGATTTATTATAATTTCTTTCTCAGACAAAAAAAAACCTTCATCGTTTGTACGGAAGAACAGAGAAAACAGCTCATCACCGTACTCAAAGAATCCTTGATGGGGCCTGAGAATATCAACTTAAAGAGTGAATTCTTAAACGGAGAAGAATCTTTCGGCTTTCCCGATATGAAAGCCGAGATGGCTTACTTTCGAGGATACAAAGGACTCGACGATGTAGTCGACTTCAAAGTGTTCGATTCGGAAAACTCGGTTCACTTCGGAGACGTAGCGATCGTAAAATTAGAATCCGGAGACTTTCTCATCGAAGACGGAGATCGAAAGATCGAAGTTCCGGGAGAAGTCGGATTCAATATCAAATATGACATCGGAGAAAGACCGACCGAACCCTTTCAAGCCCCGATCATAGGAATCACTTGTCTCGGACCTTCTCACGGATTCGATCCCGAGGACAATACATCGGGGTTTATCATTTGGCTCAATCACCAAGGAATTATGGTGGATCCTCCGGTGAATTCTACGGAGTGGTTACGCCAGTCGAACGTAAATCCGAAACTCATCAACCACGTCATCCTGACTCATTGCCACGCCGATCATGACGCGGGCACCTTTCAAAAAATCTTAGAAGAAAATAAAATCACGATTCACGCGACCGAAACCGTGATGGACAGTTTTTTACGAAAGTATTCCGCGCTTACGAAAATTCCGAAAAAGGAATTGCAGGAACTCTTTCACTTCCAACCGATCATCATCGGAAAAGCTACGATGATCAACGGCGGAGAATTCAGTTTTCATTATGCGCTTCATTCGATTCCTTCGGTCGGTTTCGAATTTTTCTTTCAAGACCAATCCTTTATGTACACTTCCGATCATTTAAACGAACCGGAAATTCACGATAAGATGTATGCTCAGGGAATTCTTCCAGAATCCAGATGGAAGTTTTTTAAGGAATTTCCCTGGGATCGAAGGATCATCTATCACGAAGCGGGGATTCCCCCGTTGCACACACGAGTGAGTTATCTTGCTTCTCTTCCGGAAGAGATTCAGGAAAAGATCACGGTCTATCATATCGCAAGAAAGGATATGCCGAGCGGCACCAAACTCAAACTCGCCCGTTTTGGAATCGAAAATACCCTGTATCCGGAAATCACACCTCCGAAACATATCGAAGCCTACAACCTTTTGGACGTGATGACTCAGATCGATATCTTTCACGGATTCCCGATCGAAAAGGCGAAAGAATTCTTACTCATCGTCAATGAAGAAAGATACAAACGCGGAGATCATATCATCCGCAAAGGAACCCCCGGTGATAAGTTTTATATCATCGCCTCCGGAAACGTAAAATTTGAAGGACTCAACCAAGACGGCTCGGAAGGAGTTCCCGTCAAAAGATACGGAACCTACGAATACTTTGGAGAGGCTTCCCTCGTGTTGGATCTTCCGAGAGCCGCGGATGTGTACGCGGAAACCGACGTCCTCGCCCTGACGATCGAAAAAAATAAGTTTTTACAGTTTATCCGAAATTCGGACTTAAAGAACAACCTAACACGTCTGAACGAAATTCGGGATTCTAATTCCTGGAAGGCGCTTGCAGAATCCAGACACTTTCGAGGACTGACCAGTCACCAGATAACGCAGTTGGAACTGATCATGACCTTGCATAAAGTGAACGCAGGTTCAATACTTGTGAAAGAAAAAGAATTTTACGGTGATGCCTATATCATTCGAAATGGAAAAGTAAACGTCTATCAGAACGCCAATTTATTGGCCGAACTTACCGACGGGGACTTCGTTGGAGAAATTTATAATATCTCCAAAAATTTTGTTTCGAATTATACATTTCGAGCTGAAGTAGATACCGAACTTTACTCCATTCAGCAGAATGACCTGATCGATTACGTAAAGAAGAATCCCGGCGTTTACATGAGAATGAACACAGTCTATTCGTAGACGTTAGGGAGATTAGAATGGAAAGAGTCCTACAATTTACGGAAGAACACGAAGCCTTCCGTGAAATGGTGAAAAAGTTTTTTGAAACTGAAGTCGCTCCGCATCACGAATCCTGGGAAAAAGCAGGAATCGTTCCAAAAGAAGTTTGGAAAAAAGCCGGTGCGAGCGGTCTGCTTTGTCCGAACATCCCCGTTGAATACGGTGGATCCGACGCCGATTTTCTATACAATGTAATCATAATAGAGGAATCCGCAAAAGTTGGGAATAGCGGTTTTTTTATTTCCTTACACAACGACGTAATCGCTCCTTATATTTCGACTTACGCAAACGACGAACAAAAAGCGCGTTGGCTGCCCGGTTGTGCGTCGGGGGACAGCATTCTTGCCATCGCTATGACCGAACCCGGAGCGGGTTCCGACCTCAAAAGTATCCGAACCACAGCTATAGAAAAGAGCGATCATTTCGTAGTAAACGGTCAAAAAACATTTATTTCCAACGGACAGTTGGCAAATTTAGTGATCACGGCTGTTAAACATGATAGTGGCGCGATGTCCCTTCTGATGGTGGAAGAGGGAATGAACGGCTTTGAAAGAGGAAGAAGACTCGAAAAAATTGGTTTAAAGGCCCAGGATACTTCCGAACTCTATTACAATGATGTAATCGTTCCGAAGGAAAATCTGATCGGCAAACAAGGACAAGGTTTTCGATATTTGATGCAGAAGTTGGCTACGGAGCGTTTAGTCCTTGGACTCGCCGCCGTGGAAGCTACAGCCCTCGTTCAGAAAATGACCCTTCAATACATCAAAGAAAGACAAGCGTTCGGTAAAAAGATCGGCTCCTTTCAGCACATTAAGTTTAAGATGGCTGAGATGGCGACGGAACTGGAGATGTGCCGGGCTTTTGCCGATAAGGTTACTTTGGAAACCATGGCCGGAAAATCGGATACCGCACAAGCCTCGATGGTAAAATGGTATTCGACCGAGATGCAAAAACGTCACACGGATGAATGTTTGCAGTTTTTCGGCGGTTATGGATATATGATGGAGTATCCGATCGCCAGAGCGTATCTGGACGCAAGGATCCAGACAATTTACGCGGGAACAACGGAAATCATGAAGGAGATTATAGGAAGAAGCCTAGGTCTCTGAAATTAATTTCCAAAAGTTCCCGTCGAATAAAACGGGATAAAAATGAATACCTGCCGCAAATCAGTTTTAGGAAGAATACTTCCAATTTTAATTCTATCCATTGCCGGACTGGTTCCGGCGGGTTCTCTTTTCTCACAAGTGACTTGTACGGGACAGGCTTGCAGCGTAATTCCTGTAAGTATCACATCTCAGTTCAACGGCTTGGAAAACGAGGTTCGGACAAAATACCTCAATGAAGTCGTCAAGTCGATGGCCGATTCGGCACTTTTAACCAATATCAACTCTTCGATGATGGGGCCGGGAACCATCAATCGATTCCAAGTGGGCGCGGGAATTTCCGCCGCAGGAATTAAGAACGAGGACATTCAGATTCAATACGCGGGAATCAACCTTCCGAATCTTCCGAACGGAGGGGCTTCGATCAGTCCTTCCTTTATGGCGGGAGTCAATTTAGGATGGTTGACGATGAACGGACCTTCCGATCAGGAAGAAGAAAAGAGAAGTTTTCTGCATAGAATCAATATCTATGTTCACGGATTTCAGGGGAGTTTGGGACAGGGCGATCTGCGAACTGCGAATGCTTCCGCTGCGGAGGATTTTAAACTTGCGGGGAACTTTAATTCCTTTGGAGCAACGGTTCGGTTTCAACTTTTAAAAGAACGTTATACTCGTTTAGACTTTTTCGGTTTTACGGGACTCAGCTTAGGACTCGGATTTCACAACAAAACCGAGGAACTTTCGATGGGCTATTCTCCAACCTCCATTCCTAAGGTTTCTTTTGGCCCCGCTAGCGGACGTTGGGACGCCGACTTTAGTATGGATTACAGAGCGAAATCGCAGTCTCTTCCGATCGACATTCGGACCGGAGTTCGACTTTTTTATTTTCTCACCATCTTTGGAGGAGCGGGAATCAGCCAGAATACGGGAAGTTCGAATTTGAACCTCCTTGTTTCCGGACCTTTGACCCTGACCTTGGAAGCGGCGGCTGCCGGTTTACCCCTTGAATTCTTAAAAGGATATTCCGCATCCTCCACGGGGACACTTTCCATTCGAACCTCTGGAGAGGCAAAAGCTAAGGATTCGGTGAACTATTTGATCGGCGGTGTGGAACTCAATCTTGCAGTTTTCAAACTTCTTGTGGAAGGAGTCGTTTCCGAGAAATTTTATTCCGCAAATGTGGGTGTGAAATTCGCTCTTTAATTTCTACGGCACGTTTTTTGCATTCTTTTCTATAGAACCTATCGAAGGGAAAGAAGAGAATTTTTCCTTTTTTTTGAAAAGAATCCGGATTCTTCATAAAAAAGGATTTTTTTGCGGTTCTCAAACACTTTCGAGGAGGTTCTACTCCGAATCTGGGGAAAATTTTAGTTTTAGTTCTGCATTCCGAAATCGAAACCGAAATTTTTTCCGCCTCTTGAATATACGATTTAAGAGAAGATTGCTTTAGAAATAAACAGAATGCGCCTGAGGAAACCGTTATGATTCAAACAACTACAGAGTCTTCCATTCATATCTCTTGTATTCCGAGAGACGGATCCTATGCCCTCAAGGTAAACATTTCCAATAACGAGATCGGAATTATCTATCGTGTTACCGCCGCTCTTTTTGTAAGGGGTTGGACCATCGAAGAAGCTGTGGCCGAAACTTCCCAGGACGGTTATATCAGCGATATCTTTATCATCAAGAATGTGGAAAATCTTCCGATGACGGACGAGATGCTCCAGATCATCCATTCCGATTTGAAGGAGATGTTTTTTCAGGGAGTTTCGGTTCTTAACTATCTCGAAAAATTTCCGGAGAAAGCCGAATATCTGAAGAACAAGGAAAGATCACAGATCGAACTTTTCTTATTCAATTCTCACGGGAGCGATTGTACCGTGATGGATTTGAGAATGAAGGATCGTCCCGGGATCATTTTCGAAGTGTCTCAGCTTCTCTTTTTGTATGGAATCGATATTCTTTCTTTCAAAGCCGTGACCGATTCCGGTTCGGTTCGAGACACGTTTCTCCTAAGACTCGAGAACGGAAGTAAGTTGGATGAGACGCTTCACTTTGAACGATTGAGCGCCGCTTTAAAAACGATTCTTTAAGATTCTTTTTGAAGAATCGGTTTTCTTTGCAAACATCGCCTGCATCTGCATACGTGCAAATGTTCAGTCATCGTATCGATCGGTTTTGAATGGCTTGCCTGGACGTTCGCCGATTTCTTTTCGGAAAAATGTCTGGACATTTGATTCTTACTTAAATTTGAAAACTCGACAATTTCGCCCCATAACGACTCAAATTCCATAAATCGGTAAAATGAAATCGATTTTGATTCTTCAAAAAAGAATTAGATAATTTGCGGATTCAAAATCCATTCGGTGTTGTTCGAAAGAAAACGAAGGATTCTATGAAAAAATTTTACTCGCTTGTGTGTGAATGCGCGTGGACGGGTTGTTTTAATTTCCAGATCAGAAGCAGAAATCCAAAACAGATGATTCCCGATGTTAAAAAAGAAATCGCCGGGCCTTTGCTAAAATAAATCAGACAAAACGCGAAAGGAGCGAGTCCTCTCCCCAAGGACGCGAGACTTCGAAACATTCCTAGATTCGTTCCTTGTTCTTCTTTTCCAGAAACCAAAGAGACTAACGTGGAAAAGGAAGGGTGTAAAAGAGCGCTTCCCGAGGCTAAAAAAGTCAGAGCAATAAAAAGCTGATAAGAATTGGATACAAAGTAGAGAAGGGCAAATCCTAACAAAAGTGAGATGGAACCCGCTCTCACAAGACGGGTTTCCTTTACCTTTCCGGAAAGTCTTCTAAAAACCCCGCCCTGTATCAAAACTATGATCAAACCGATATAAACAAAAGTAAAACCGATCTCGCTCGGAGAATAATTCAAAAATTGACTCAGATAAAAATTGATGGAGAATTCAAATCCTGAAAAAGCGAAAACGAAGATAAAGTAGAGAAGCGAATACAAAACCACTTCTCTATTTTTGGATGTGAACACTCCCAAAATCGGATGTGTTTTTTTATGAGAAACCGCATTTGGATCCGCTTGCAGGGTTTCCCGGAACCAGAAAAGAATCATCATAAGATTGAGAAAGGCGACAAAGGTTGCTGCGAGCGCGGAAGCGGGGAAAGCGGTGAGGGTGATTTCGGGAAATTGGAGTTCTAAAAAGCTCAAGTCCACTTTTGCAAAAAGTCCTCCGATGGGAGGTCCGGCGATAAAACCCAAACCCACTCCGGCTCCGATAAGGCCCATTCCTTTGGCACGATCTTTTTCGCTCGTGATGTCCGCCATTGCAGCGGAAGCCACGGAAATATTTCCGCCCATCATACCGGTGATCACTCTGGAAAAAACAAAAAGGGAAAAACTTCCGGAAAAAAGCCAAACCGCGTATCCAAAAAAACTACCAAGACTTGTAAAAACAAGAATCGGCTTTCTACCGACTCGATCCGAAATTCTTCCCCAGATCGGCGCAAATGCAAATTGTAAAAGAGAGTAAAGGCTCGCAACGATTCCACCGAAGAGCGCAACGAATAAGGACCAGTCTCCTCCCGAAGCTTCCATAAGAATTCTGGTAAGGTCGGTGAATTTATCGAGGACCGGGTCGCCCGATTTTGCGAGGAAGATTTTGAGAGTTTCCGGAAAGATGGGAAAGATCACCGAAAATCCCATCATGTCGATAAAGACTGTAAAAAAGAGTACGAAGGATAGTTTATTCATGCTTAGGAAGAATGGCCTGATAACAATAGTCTTTCAAGCCATCCGCCTTGTCTCAACATTTTCAAAAAAAGGGAAGTTATTGTTTTCTACTCAAGAGCTGTTTGAGTTCGTCCAGAGTGGTTCTCGCCGCGGCCTTGAATTGTTCGGGAATGGAAGATTCGATTTCTGCGGAAAGACGGATGAAATTCTCCTGAAGTTTTGCAAGGGCTTCTTGTCTTCCTTCTCCGCCTTTCGAAAGAATATCGGCGGCGTCCTGAACGGTTTTGTTGAGAAGTTCACGAACCTGATTCGCTTTGAAACTTTGGTTCGCTTCCCCTTTTTCCCTGAGTTCTTGGTAGATTTTATCCAACTCGGCTAAGGATTGTTTGATTCTTCCTTCCCCGTTTTGAAACAACGCGATTCCCGCGTTGAGTATGTCCATCAGTAATTTTTCCAATCTAATTCTCCTCTCCATCGGAATTCAAAAAACGAATTCGATCGATTTTTCTTTCGAAGTCTGCACCGATTGTATTGATCTATTTCTATTCTTTCGAGTAAATTATGAATTTTCGATCAGCTTTTTGATCTGGTCTCGGATTCTCGCCGCGCTTTCGTAATCCTCGGTTTTGAGTGCGTTGTTTAAGGATTCTTGAAGAATTTCGAGCTGAGTTTTCGGGAGCTGGGAAATCTTTTCTCTGGCGATGGATTCTCCGGGAATTTCTTCGTCTTTCATTTCGATTCCCGCTTCTTCGATTACTTTTTTTGCGAGATAGATCGGAGCGTTTGCGCGGAGGGCGAGGGCGATGGAGTCGCTCGGTCTTGCGTCTAAGATGATCACGTCCTCGTCTTTTCGGAGCGTGATCTTTGCGTAAAACGTATTGTCTATGATTTCTTCGATCGAAATTTTAACGATGCTTACGTTCAGAGTCGTGAGGAGAACTGTCATCAGATCGTGAGTCATGGGTCTCGGAGGTTTGGTCCCGTCCAAAACGGAAGTGATCGAATGTGTTTCCAAGGGACCGATAAAAATAGGAACCACTCTGGAATCGGAATCGTCCTTCGTTTTTAAAAAAACCGCGAACCCAACGTTGGTCAGGGAAATGTCTGAAATTTTTGCTTCTACGAGATCCATTCCCTTTGGAGGCTATCTTTGCAAACCTTTGGTGTCAAATGCTTTCCCGCAGAATTTAATCCAGTTTCTGAATCCAATCGTGAAAGCCGGAGCACATTTCTCGAACCGTAGGCATATGAAATAGAATTCCCAAATGTCCCTGATCGAATTTTACGATTTGATTGTTTTTGGAAGGAAGGGCCCTCAATTCTTCTTCCACGGAATCCACGGGAACGATTTTGTCCAAAGTTCCTAAAACCGAGTAGATCGGAAGTTCGAAGTTTTTCTGCAATTCGGTGTAGTTGATCGATCCGTCAAAGGAAAAAAAAGCGTGGTCCTTGCTCAACTGAGAACGAATGAATTGCAGAATTACTTTTGTGGATTCTTCGCAAAAAATATCTTCGATGAGAAAATACCATTCCGGAGGAGAGATTTGTCTGTAACCGACGAAGTCTCGGAGGTTTACAACCTTGGTGCTGAGTTCGAAAGAAACCGTTCTCAAAGAAGAATGAAGTCCCAAGAGAAATTTAAAAAACTTATTTAGGTCCACGGTCGGAAGTGTGGATTGAAGGGAGAATGTAGTGAGATCAAAGATAAAATCGGAAATCGATTTTGTGGGAAGAAGGCTGAGTCCCGTTTTGATCGCGTTCATTCCGGGGATGTTAGTCCCTACGGAGACGAAGTTCGGCGAAGTGACCGAGATGATTCCGGAGATCGCATCCTTCGGATCCGGAAGAGGAACCTTGGTCTGAGGATATTTTGCGACAAATGTTTCGTACGCAGAAGCGTAGTAACGAGGAATCATTCCTCCCATACTGTGTCCCATTACTACGATCTTTTCTTTGGGAAAACTTTCTCGGATCCAATTGAGGACGGCGGGAAAATCCTCTTGGATGAAATCGTCGATCGTCCAACCTTCTTTGATTCCGTTGTAGGGAAGCGTTTGTCTGGAACGTCCGCGCATGTCCATGGAGAAAACACGATAGCCGTATTTGAGGGCCATCTCTCTCGCCACCTTGTCCATGACGGATCTTCTGCAAAAAAAGCCGGGGATCAAAAGAAGAATTTTTCCGGTGTCGTTCGTCTTTTCCGGTTCAAACCGTTTGAGACTCACCGAAAAACCGTTGCTGGACGGAATGATATAACTCGCATCCAGACGATAGGAACAGTTGTAAGTATGACAGTCGAAGATGATCGAAGTAACGGGATGAACCTGACCCGAAGTTCTCGTGTAGTAGAGATGTTTCGCATAGGAATGAAGATCCGCTTTTTCGATGTTCTTCTTTGCGATATAAGGATCGGCTTTGTTGTCCATCTCTCTTGCGACGACAAAGTCGACTACGTCGTAGAGAGAACTGAGTTGTTCTCGGACTTCTTCTCTCTGTTCGTCCGTCATTCTGTCTCGGCGGATTCCCCAGATCATTCCGATCGGATTTCCTTTTACAAAGAGCGGAATTCCCGCCGCATAGTTCATAGTTCCTGAAAGAAGATGTCTGAGATTCGGGTGAATCTTCTCGTCCTTCAAACTGCTAAAAACCACTTCGGGGCGTTTTTTGGTTTCCACGGCGATGATCGCTTCCCGAATAAAATTCGCGGAGAGGTTATCCTGGTCTTGGATCGAAACGGGAAGGGCGCGGTTAATAAATTCTTGAATATCTTTGAGTCCGATTCGGGTCGCGATTTCCTTCATTTTGAAATGGGTCGCGGAACTTACGATCTTTAGATTCTTATCTTGGATCGCCTCAAAGACCGCGTAGTTGAACATCGGTTGGTTGTTTGTGAAAGTAAGCGCGACGATCTTATTCACGAACGCGGACCAGACCTTTTCTAAAAACTTATAGGTATAATCCGGGACGGGGAAAATAAAAATATCGTCGGGAGAAACGTTAAGTCCGCTTTTCCCTCTTCTCTTACGAGCGGCAGGTTTTTTTTCCAAGAGTTCAGCCATACTGGAGCCAGAATCGCGGGCAAAATCTCCACTGCCAACCTGGATTTAAACCTTTTTGGATCTTTTTTAAGGGAAATATTTTGTTAAAATATGCGGGTTCAAATTGTTACCTGCGAAAATTCTGCGTCTGAGTTTCAATGAGATTTCGGAAGGAGAAAGAAAGTCGCTTTAATATTTTCTAAAATTGAATAAAACTATCATATACGGATCCGGAAAAAAATTTCGGGCGTGCCCCGGACGGCGTATCCATTTTCTCTTGGTTCCTATTTTTTTGAAAATAGGAAACGCCGCCGGGTCGCGTCTCTCCAAGCTCGCGCATTCGCGCTCGTCTCTGCGAGACGCTTCGCGCTTTCCGAACCGCTCACGCAGGATTGTTAAACGAAGTTATTTTTTGTGAGATTGAAGGTTCTTGGTATTTGATAAGAGAAATTTTTTAAAAGGAAATAAGAATCGGTTCCTTCCACATTCAATAATTCCGTTTGGTGGTTGGAGAAAAAATTGCTCCGAAATTCAGGATAGGCGGTGTTTAAGAGTTTCGATCCAGAACGAAAAGGAATCGTAAAGATTTATTTTTTCAAATTCCTCTTTTTTCTTTGGAGAAGTTTTTTCCAGGCAATTTCTTTTTTTAGAAACATCTCAGGTGTCTCAGGAAGGGGAAAGCCGAGATTTTCTTCGTTGAGCCAGGTAAGCTTTCCAGGATTGATTCTTTGATAGTGAAGTCGGAGGATGGAACCGATCATCTCCATCGCCAATTGAAGGGCTTGGATCGAATCGATTCCAAAGGATACTTTGATTTCGTCGAGGCCTAAACCTTGGATTTGAAACGGACAGTACCAATCCATTTTTTTGTCTTCGGAAGGTTTCGGTTTTCCGATTTTAACAATTACCTTTTGTTTCGTTTTTCCCTGAGAGAGATCCAATTCTCTCTTTGCAATGACGGTTCCTAATTTGAATTTTTCTCTCAAGCGTTTCACCTTTTCTATAATAGGATGGGGAATTCATTTTTTGAAGAAGATCTTGTTTTTTTTATTCACGCAGAATGTCGTACATCCCACTTCAGCCGTGTGAAACGGCGGCCCCACCCTCGTTGGGTTATAACCTTACCCACAAAGTGGACTGAATCTTTAAAAGAATTTGTCGTAACAACGACAGTTCTCCGTGAAACGAAATCCCCGCCCTGAAATTTTGGGTGGAGGGGCGGGAGGCGGAAGACTCCCGGCGATTTTCCTATATCACAGGATTAAAACTTTGCAAGGAATATTCTCTCTCAGAGCTTTTGTAGGAACTCCTACAAAAAGTCATACTGGGATCCTTCTTCATTCGAAATCGTTTTTTTAACTTGTGGGTAAGGTTATGCTTGTTGGGTGGAGGAGGCGGGCTCGTGGGAAAAAATGGGACGAGTTTTCTTTATCAGAAAAAGAATCATTCTTCAACTCGAAATTATCTCCCACAGTTGTCGGAACTCCGACAGCGAAATTCAGTAAGCAACTCGGGAGACGAACTCGAAGTTCTTCTTCGCAAGAAAAAGATTTTCGTTTGCCTGAGGCTTACAAGTCCCAAACTTTTTGAAGAATTTTGACTTGCCGTTACGCAGTTTTCCATCCTGGAAAACTCGGCTCCACGGCGTCTTTTTCGTGCTCTTCGCCATCATGGCTCGAGTCGCATTTGCGACGCTCTCTATGGATCGCTGCAAACGCTCTCACGAAAAAGCTTCAAGTCCTTCTGGGAGATTAGTTTGTTTAGGGATTTTTATTCTTGAAAAAGAAGGGGACTACTCTTGGGCCCAGAAGGACTTGAACCTTCGACCCGCAGATTATGAGTCTGCCGCTCTAACCAACTGAGCTATAGGCCCGGAGTAAATCCAATTTTTCAGAGAAGTCTCATTCTTCAAGTGAATTTCTACAAGAAGTTACATTCGGCGATTTGAATATAAGTAGAGGGAAGCTTTACTTTCTTGGGCCCAGAAGATGGATGCCGATCCATAGAGAGGCATCCGCTGAGTTTTTCTGAACCTTCGACCCGCAGATTATGAGTCTGCCGCTCTAACCAACTGAGCTATAGGCCCGGAGTGATTCCAATTTTTCTGAGAAGTCTGATTCTTCAAGTGAATTTCTACAAGAAGTTACATTCAGCGATTTGGATTTTTAAGTAGAGGGAAGTTTTACTTTCTTGGGCCCAGAAGATGGATGCCGATCTATCTTGCGACCCATAGGGAGCAAGATTTGAGTTTAGAGAGGCATCCGCTGAGTTTCCTTGAACCTTCGACCCGCAGATTATGAGTCCGCTGCTTGAACCAACTGAGCTATAGGCTCGGAGTGATTCCAATTTTTTTGGGAAGTCTCATTCTTCCAGTGAATTTCTTTTGCGAGGATTTAAAAAGAATCTTTGGAAATCGGTTCGAGAAAGTTTTTGGGTAAATCGAAAAAATCCGAGATCGTTTTGTTTTCAGAATCGAAAGCGAGATATACGGAGACAATTTTTTCTTGTTTCCGGAAGAGAAAGTAACGGATCGTAAGCGGATTTCCGGAAACGATTTCCTTTCTTTCGGCTCCAACGGCGGTCATTCCTCCGAGTTTCGGAACTGAGAATTCTTTCGAATTTGGGAACAATTCTTTTAAGAGAGTTATCAAGGATTCTTCCCGAAAAGGGCCTTCCCATTCCCGAAGAATCAACATCCAAGCCCTTCCATGAGTGGGAATTGCCTTCCAGTGATTTCCGTTTCCGTCGGTTTTTACTTCCGTTTTTTCCGGAAATCGAATTTTCAAAAGGTTGAGGACAAAAGGAGAAGAGGGAGGGTAATAGGCGAGGTTCGGATCCAACGGATCTAAGGCATACAGTGACACGAAGTGAAACTGAAAAAAGAAACAAATCAGAATCGAAAAAACGAAAGGGTTCTTCTTTTTAGAATTTCGTATTAGAATTTTCTTAATAGATGATTTCATCCAGAGCAAGTTCCCGAAAATTCTCCAAGTCAAAAACCGGAATCGAGAATCTTCCTTTTTTGTCTTCTAAGGTGACTTCAGCGGCCCTTTTAAAAAGCGGAATCGTGGAAACCTGATATACGATCATTCCTTCCCATCTTCCCTTTACTTCGTACGCCGCGCCTTCCGCGAGTTTTCGAACCATTCTTGCTCGCGACTTGTCGAACTTATTGATTCTATATCTGTAATATACGGTTTCTCCGTTCCAATCGTAAAAAACCGCGTAGTTCCCCTTGAGTTCCTGGAAGAATAACTTGATCGTCTCTGGGAAGTTAGGCGATTCGGCGGTTAAGGATTCCTTAATGTCCGCGATTCTTTTTTCCTCGAAGGAAATCGAACTTCGATACGTCGCGGCGGCTCTGTGCACTTCTTGGGCGGAGACGTCGCCGTAAATACAAACAAAAAAGAGGATCAAAACGATCCCCTTTTTTACGTTCGGAAAACGAGAATTCAAATCCCGTCCTCTAATTCTTCGGTTTCTCCTTTTCCTCCCGGAGAAGCGCCTCCGGAAGAGGGCGGACTTTCGGAAGAAGGGGGATTGGAAGTCCCGGGAATCGGAGAAGGATCTCCCGATCGAATCGGTCTTTCCCTGTTTCCCGCTTTGTATTTGGGAGAATCGGAATCTTTCAAATCGAGATCGTTTCCGGATTCTCCCTTTTTTAATTTTTCAATGGCTATCTTCGCGGCCTTTTTAACTTTTTCGCTAGGATCTCTCTGAGCCTTGTATTCTAAAATTTCCAAAACCGACATATCGCCTGTATCGGTCAGATGTTTGATCGCTCTGAGTCTTACGACCGGATCGTCGTCTCTCGCATAAGCATACAATTCTTCTAATATGTCTTTGTCTCCCATGGAAACAAGAGCCGTGATCGAATGGATCTTCAGAGGCTGATAGTCTTTGACTTCGTTCTTACTTTTGATGTTTCGGATCTTATCCAATTCTTCTTTGATCGTAGGCATGGAGGAGACGGATTTCATTTTACCGAGAGCGCTTACGGAAAAACTTCTTAGAGTGATCGGTTCTTTTGAGTCCTTGTAGATCTCCAGAAGAGCGCCTTCCGCTTTTTTATCCTTATTCTTTCCAAAGAAGAGGGCGATCTGCGCGCGGATTTCAGGATCATTGAAATTTTCGTTCAACCTCGCGAGAAGAAACGTGGTCGCCTCGTCCCTGGGGGGAAATTCTCCGAGGGCGTCTAAAACTCCGACGGTGAGATTTGAATTTTTTGTAAAGTCCTGAGTTTTTAGAATCTCAAAAAGAATCGGAGCCGCTTTTTCAAGTTTGAGTTTTTTCGTAGCGTAGATCGATTCTCTTTGAATGTCGGGTTGTTCGCTTTTTAAAAGTTTTAGAATGTGATCGCTAAATTGCGAAAGTTTGAGTTCGGAAACGGTCCGTATTCCATAGACCTTCATCATCCAGTCAGGATCTTTTTCCAAAATTTTCCCGAGCTGTTCGATCAAAACTCCGGAATGTTCGGGAGGAAAGTCTTCCAATTCCCGAAGGGCCATCGCCCTTTCCTTTGTGGTTCCGAACTTCAAAACTTGAAGTAGGATGTCCTTCTTTTTTAGGATTTGTTCCTCGGAAAGTTGTTTTGCGGGTTTGGATTGAGGAGCGGAGAAGGCGGCCCGATTCGCAAAACAAATCAGAAGAATAGTTGCAAAAAATGGAATGTATTTCACGAGTTTTCGAACGGTCTTTTTCGAATTATTTTTGGAGTTTGGAATTTTGTTCTTCCAGTTCTTGGATTTTTCTGTTGAGTTCATTGATTAAGTGTTGGTTCTCTAAATTTTGGCGGAATTTTTCGATTAGAAATCGAATGTCTCCCGTGAGTTCTTCGATATTCCAAGGTTTCTCCACATATCGGCTGAGTCCCCCGTAATTGATCGCGTGAATCGCGGAATCCAAGCCGGCCTGACCCGTGAGCATGATCTTGATGGAATCGGGAAGTCTTCTATGGACTTCCTCTAAAAACTGAGACCCTTTCATACCCGGCATTACCTGATCGGCGATGATCACTTCGATCACGTATCCGGATTGTTGAATCTCTTCCATCAGAGCCAAACCTTCTTCCGCGCTGCTCGCGGTTTCGATTTCGTGGCTTTCTCCAAACTCGTTTCGGAGCTGCTGTTGGATCGTTTCCAATACCGATACTTCATCATCGACACAAATGATATAACCTTTATTCATAATCCCGTTCCCATACCGGAAAGTCTCTTTAGAAAGAGAATTGCGTCGGTTTCTCCGGAAATGTCAAGAGGTTATATCGATCGGCGCAAGAATTACTAAAAAAGGAAATTGGACTTACTGAGAAACGATCCTTTGGATCCGAGAAGAAAAATAGTTCTTTCCCTCTAGTTCAGGATGTGCGATGCAAAATCGAATCCATTCTTGGATCCGGATTTGATTCGGATTCTCCAGGATCAAACCCGAACTAACTTCTTTTTTTTCGGTTTTCGAAAGGTCTGATCCGAGATCGGTTTGAAAAAGTTCCGGAGCTTCCCGTTTTAGGATTTCTAAAATCGAGAATCTGCGATCCCATAGATTTGCTTTTTGAAAACGACTCCCGAAAAGGCTATTTTTACGCGTGATCTGGGGGAGGTCGTAGGATTCGTAACCGGTGGAACGACAGTGAGTTCGGCCTCCGTTTCTCTGAAAGTCCACACCTTTGAAAATGATTCTTCCGTATGAGAGTTGTTTGGCGAACGAAACCGCGATCCCGGCCATATTGAGGGACGGATTCTCCAGAATCGGAGTTTTGGGGAAGAAGAGGGTGCGTAACGTTTGATCCAAAGGATGGGTCGAAAAGTAGATCCATTTCGGATTTGGAAGATCGAAAAGAAACGAAGAACCTCCAAACCAAGTCACGATCGGAACTTCGGGCGGGAGAATGTTTCGAAAGTGAAATAACGTTCCTCGGGAAGAATCGATACTCAAGACCATATCGGGAAGAATTCCCGAATATAAAAGCCAACCCAGAGAAGTGTCCGAAGCCAACAGATGAAAGCGCGTTCGGTTTTTAAGAATCCAATCCGTGTCCTGTTCCAAAGAAGGGCTCGCGCCGGTAAAAAGTAAGGTCTGGTCTTGAAAAAAATTCTTCTTAGCTCCCGAAATGATTCCGGAAGAATTCGAATTCTTGCATATACTCGAAACGTTTTTGACCTCGTTTCGAGTCCAGATTTTTTGAAAGTATTCTTTTGCGGTTTGATTCTGAGAAGTTTGGGAATTCTGTTTGAGAGAATCCAAAAAGTTCACGGTAAGATCCGGGAACTTCCGGGTATAAACGGGATGAAGAAAAGGAACTACCTTGTTTGTATCTTCCGAAAGCCAGTGGGTGAGCGGATGTTCTAAAAAAGAATCCAATCCAAAGATCATCCGAATTTGATGTCCTTTTTCGGAATAAGAACCTAAGAGCCTCTGGAAGAATTTTTGGCCGATCGGTTTGAGAGAGGAGATCGGTTCCACGATAAGAAGTCGTACCGGTGTTTCCCTTTTTTTGAGATAGGATTCCACGTGATAACCCAAACCGAAACCGAATATGAGGATCGTTTCTTTGGGAGATTCGGGAATCGGAATTTGTTCGGAGAGTCTTTCTCCTTCGGTTGTCGGGTTGAATCTAGAATGAAAAAGGAAACCCGATTGGGTTTCCTCTAAGTTCAGGGTTCCGTTTGGATTGGAAATGAGACGGTAGATAAGCGAAAGACCTCTTAGTCCTCTTTTTTCTCGGCTACTTCTTCCTCTTCGTCGTCATCGTCGAGTTTTTCCTCGTCTTCATCCTCGTCTTCGTCGTCATCATCATCCTCGTCTTCCTCTTCCTCTTCCTCATCGTCTTCCTCCTCATCTTCGTCGGAGTCCAGAGCATCTTCGTCTTCGTCACCATCGAGGATCGGGCGGGGCGCTTCTTCGGGGATAAAATCTTCTTCGGTATCTTCTTCTGCGATCGGAGCTTGAGGAGCTTCGAAAAGTCCGTTGAATTTAGAATAGGACGCGTTTGTAATATTTGCTTCTTGATCGAGTACGATTCTTTCTTCTTTTGAGAAATAGCCGTATTGAACTTCTTCGCTGGAAAGGGCGTACATCGCCTGAACGGCTAATTTTCTGGCTTTGATTTTTTTGGGGAGTTCTAATCTTTCGATTCGGTCCAACGTGTGGAATCCGGCAACGGCCTTTTCGTATTTGTTGCGTTTGGCGAGTTCGATGAGAGTTACAATGTCAAATTCAGGATTAAGTTGGTTCATTCGGATTCCCTGGTAGATTCGAAAGGACGTTCAAAATACCATGAAATCAAGGGTAGAGGACTTGTCAAACCCTTATCGTCCTCATTTCAGAGAAAACTCTTTTTTGGGAACCTCCAAAAAAAACTTTGGAAAGCGCAAAATTATGTCGCATTAGGATGAACAAAGTCGCTATTTTTTTCGCCAAAGCATTTTGGGAGATCCCACTTGTTCCTCGTTGAATCTTACTCATCATTTGAATCAACGCGAGTTCAATCAGAGATTTTGTAAGAGTTCCTACATTTGGGCTTTTTGCTTGCGAAGATTCGATTTTTCTGATAAAGAAAAGTTTCCCGAGTTTTCCCGCCCCCTCACCCCACCACCCGAAATCAGGGCGGGGCGCGCGACTTTCACGGAAGGATCGTCGGAACTCCGACAGATTCAGTGAAAAATTCAGTTCGATTAGGTTATCTATGGGCCTTGGTTTATTCCTTGAATTTAGAGCCCGAACGCTTTCCTCTGGTATTATCCATGAATCCGGAACCAGATTTCCGCCTTTTCTTTCCCCCTTTGTTTGGAAGTTATGTAGCATTGATGAACCGATTTGCCCTTTTTATACTTTTTATCCTTCTGGTATTCCAATGTGCCCCCTCCGAACAGCCCAATTTGGGAGTTCAAAGTTTCCAGGGAGTCACTTTAGATGGAAAAGAAATCAAACTTTCCGAGGTCACGGCTCCACGTTTGGTCCTGAACGTCTATGGTCCCAATTGTGTTCCTTGTATCAAAGAACTTCCGGCTCTCAATTATCTCTACCGGGAAATACAAAAGGATCCCAAGATCCAATTTTATATGGTGGTAGATCCGGCGCTTTTTTTCGACGATCCGGAGACGATGTCGGAAGAGGAGCTTCTCACAAAGGCAAAACCTTTGGTGCAAGAAGAGGCTCGTAAGTTTGGAATCCAAGTCCCGATTCTTCTGATGAAAAAGCCGTTTCGAGTAAGTCGATCCAATTCGATCGTTACGGGAACACCGGAAACACTTCTTTTTAAAACAAAACCTTTTGTTCTCTATTATAATTTTATCGGACCGATCAGTGAGGAAGCGAATCCGGCAAAACTTTCCACGGATCAAAAGGTTCTCTTTTTTAAAAGGATGGCCGGATCTTCATGAGAAGTTTGATCGTTCGTTTTAAGGACTGTGAAGGTCCGGGAATCCTCTTGGATTCTTTGAAGGAAAGAAATTATAGAATCTCGTATCACAACGCTTACGATACGAGAATCCAACCTATTCCCGACGCGCATCTGATCTTTGATCTGATCGTTTTGTTGGGCGGTCCTCAATCCGTCGCGGATCCGGCTCTCTTTTCTTTTTTCGAACCCTGGTTCAATTTGGTGCGTTATGCGTCTTTGATGCCCAGTCGAAAAGTAATCGGAATCTGTCTCGGTTCCCAGATCATAGCAAAAGCGTTAGGCGGAGAAGTGAGCGTGGGTGAGAAGGGGCCCGAGGTCGGTTTTTCGGATGTGAGCATTCAGGAATCCCATCCGGTCTTAAACGGTATTCCTTCTTTTCCGGCGTTTCATCTTCACGAGGACGTCTTTTCGATTCCGAAGGACGGAAAACATCTTTTAAAAAGCGAGATGTATCCCAATCAGATGTTTGCGGTTCATGATAGAATTTTCGGCATTCAGTGTCACCTCGAAGTGACCGCGCCTATGCTCCACGTTTGGAAAGGGGTTCACGCCGATTTTATGAGTTCCGCCGGTTGGGTTCCTGGACCCGATACGGAGTCCCTGAGGTCTCAAATGGAGACGTCAGGACGTAAGATATTCAACGCAATTCTCGATCTATGAAGTCCGAGATTCCACAAGCAACATTTCAATAACGTAATACGGAAAACTGATATGATTCAAAGCATTCTCCGGGTAATCCTTGGAAGCAAATTCGAAAGAGATATAAAAAAACTCATCCCGATCGTTCAACTGATCAATTCTCTGGAAGAAAAGATGAAAGTGATGAGCGATTCGGAACTTTCTTCTCAGACGGTTCGTTTTCGCGAACGATTGGCAAAGGGAGAATCCCTGGACTCCATTCTTCCCGAAGCGTTCGCTACGGTGAGAGAAGCCTCTCTTCGGACGATGGGAATGCGGCATTTCGACGTTCAGATGATGGGCGGGATCGCTCTTCACGGCGGTAATATCGCGGAGATGAAAACGGGAGAGGGAAAAACCTTAACTTCCACTCTTTCGGTTTATCTCAACGCTCTCGCGGGTTTTGGAGTTCACGTTGTCACGGTGAACGACTATCTCGCAAAACGGGACGCAAACTGGATGAAACCGATCTACGATTTTTTGGGAATTTCCGTCGGTGTGATTCAACACGATATGGATCACGAACAGAGAAAGATCGCTTATTCCGCGGACATCACATACGGAACCAACAACGAATTCGGATTTGATTATCTCAGAGACAACATGGTTTCCCACAGAGATCACAAGGTTCAGAGATCCCATTTTTACGCGATCGTCGACGAAGTGGACTCGATCCTCATCGACGAAGCGAGAACTCCTCTGATCATCTCCGGTTCTTCGGACGAGACTACCGACAAATACGTTCGTATCAATAAAATCATTCCTAAGCTGATCGTAGGCGAGGACTTCGAAGTGGATGAGAAAGCGCGTAACGTGCTTCTTTCGGAAAGAGGAGTTTCCCACGTGGAAGAGATCCTCGGGATCGATAATCTCTACGCTCCCGAAAACGTAGATTTGGTTCACCACGTTCATCAATCTCTCAAGGCGCACAAGATCTTTCAAAAAGACGTGGATTACGTCGTTCAAGGCGGAGAGGTCATCATCGTGGACGAGTTTACCGGTCGTCTGATGGCGGGAAGAAGATACTCCGACGGTCTTCACCAATCCCTCGAAGCGAAAGAAGGTGTGACGATCGCAAAAGAATCCCAGACTCTCGCCTCCATCACGTTTCAGAACTATTTTAGAATGTATGACAAACTCGCCGGGATGACGGGGACCGCCGACACCGAAGCCGAAGAGTTTAGAAAAATCTACAACCTCGACGTGATCGTGATTCCGCCTAACGTGACCGTGAAAAGAAAGGACTTTCCGGATCGGGTCTATAGAACCGAAAAGGAAAAGTTCGACGCGATCCTCGGAGAAATTCGAGATCTTCAGAGTAACAAACAACCGGTTCTCGTGGGAACGATCTCCATCGAAAAGTCCGAGGTTCTTTCCCGAATGCTCGCGTCCGCCGGAATTCAACACAACGTCTTAAACGCAAAGTTTCACGAAAGAGAAGCCGAGATTGTTGCAAACGCGGGAAAGCCCGGCGCCGTCACCATCGCTACCAACATGGCGGGAAGGGGAACGGATATCGTTCTGGGTGGGGCTCAACTCTACAAAGAAAACCTCGAAACCTGGAAGGACGAAGACGATCTTGTCAGACAATTTAAGGAAGCCATTTTAAAACAAGATTTAGAAAACGCTGAAACTCTGGCTCAGAAAATGGACTCGGGTGCAAAACAGAAACGAGCCTCCGAAATTCTTCAATCGATTCAAATTTGGAAAAAGAATCACGAAGAAGTTTTGAACGCGGGCGGTCTTCATATTCTCGGAACGGAAAGACACGAAGCGAGACGGATCGACAACCAGCTCCGGGGACGTTCGGGTCGTCAAGGAGATCCGGGTTCCAGTAGATTCTACTTATCGCTTCAAGACGATCTTATGAGAATTTTCGGTTCGGATCGTATTTCGGGCTTAATGAAATGGGCGAATATGCCGGAAGGTCAAGAGATCGAGAGTAAGATGGTGAGTAACGCGATCGCCAGAGCTCAGAAACGAGTGGAAGGCCATAACTTCGACATCAGAAAACATCTTCTCGAATACGACGACGTCATGAATCGTCAGAGAATCGTGATCTACAAAATGAGAAACGAAGTCCTTGAAAACGAAGACATAGCTCCTCTTATCCTCGGGTTTATAGAAGAATCGGTCGAGAACCAAGTTGTCACTCACTGCGAAGGGAGTAATCCTTCCGCTTGGAATCTGGAAACTCTCAACGAATGGTTGGAAGGTCTGGATCTCGACGTCAAAATCCAAGAGGAAGATTTCAAAAAAACCAAAAATCCTCAGCTCGCTCTTTTTGATACGATCAACGCCGCCGCTAAAAAACGTTACGAAACAAGAACTGAAAGTATCGGAAAAGACATTTGGAAACTCTTGGAAAGAAATATTTTCCTGGATATCCTCGATCACCGTTGGAAAGAACACCTCTATTCCATGGATCATCTGAGAGAAGGAATCTGGACCGTCGGCTACAGCGAAAGAAATCCGCTCGTGGAATACAAACTGCAAGGATTTAGAATGTTCGACGTCGCGATCGAAAATCTGAAAAACGAAGTCGTCAACTTTCTGTTCCGTGTTGAAGTAACAGAAAATTCTAAACTACCCGAAGAGAAAAAGGAATATAAAAAAGTGGGTCAGGAAGTGACCGGAGGATTTCCGACTCTGCAAGGCGGGAATCCGAATTCTTCTCGATCCAATGGGTCGACGGTTACTGTAACCACGAGCTCCGGCGGTGGAACGGAAAGAAAAACGAGCCGGAGAAGAAAGAGGTGAGAACCTCGGCGCTCATTCTTACCTTATTTTTCGGAACGGGACTTTTTGTTTCCTGCGTAACTCCGCCTCCGCCCAAAGGATCGGCAAAACAAATCTTTGCGGATTGTATGGAAACCTTTGGAGACAAAGAGAAATGCGAGAAGCTGGTTCTCAAACAGCTTCTCGGGTCCGGTCAGACGACCAATCCGGAAACCGGAGTAGCTGAAAATCAAACCGCAGTGGAACCCGCGTTGGATCCTGAGATTGAAAAGAATCTTCGGCTTCGTTCCGAAATCAAGGACACGCT
The DNA here is from genome assembly GCF_016918785.1 of Leptospira ainazelensis. Taxonomy (GTDB): domain Bacteria; phylum Spirochaetota; class Leptospiria; order Leptospirales; family Leptospiraceae; genus Leptospira; species Leptospira ainazelensis. The sequence continues at coordinate 291,276 of NZ_JAFFPT010000072.1, forward strand.
CCAGGGACAAAATCGAATCTTCGTAAAAGAATTTTTAGGAAACCCGGATCAGGTTCAATTTAGAACGAACAGTATCGAAGCTTTTATTTACACAAGACCGATCAGCCGTTTTAAACCTGGGGCCAAACCCGACCTCGAAATCCGAGTTCTGATGCGCAATGGAACCGTGGTTCGTGTGGAGCATGTGGCCCCTTAAGCTTAGTTTGACCTCATCCTATCACTCATAACCTTACCCACAAGTTGGAAAAGCGATTTCGAATGAAGAAGTATCCCAGTATGACTTTTTGTAGGAGTTCATACAAAAGCTATGAGAGAGAATATTCCTTGCAAAATTATAATTCTGTGATATAGGAAAATCTCCCGGAGTTTTCCCGCCACCGCTCCCCTCCACCCGAAATCAGGGCGGGGCGCGCGTTTCACAGAGGACTGTCGTAGCTCCGACAGATTCTCTGAAAGATTCAGTTCACTTGTGCGTAAGGTTATTCTACGCACTAGATGCCCTCTTTTTAAGCAAAATTGCTGAAAAACGTTTGTAGGCCTAACCCTACCTAAGAAATGTGGATTGGAATGCAGGTCCACTGGCTTCACAGACTTCTAATTCTGGCTCTTACAGCGGTAATCGTATTACCCTGTGAAGAAGACGGAACGTTTGATCTCGCATTTGTGGATGCAAAAGGATCGGAGATTCATTCCGCTCTTGCAAAACGTCTTGATAAAAAAGAAACAAAAGCCCGTTTGCAGTGTGAACTTGATTCTCAAGATTTTGCGATTCCGCTTCGAAGCCGTTACGACTTTTTAGATCTCGTTTTCTCCGATTTTTTTGAACTTTCAAAAACTGAGATCGAATTCTTTCAAAAAAACTTTTTCGCTCCGAAAACTCAATACAACTACCTCCTTTCCTCCTTACTCCTCAATCTTCCTCCGCCGATTGCTTAATTATAAATTTATAATATTCTATCGTTAGAATTTTGTCGAACGATAGATCTTGGCTTAGTGCGCCGCACTATTTCGTGATCGTATGCCCTTTTTAGGGGAAGATGAAATCTCGGAGAACCGTATCACTTGATCCGTAAACATACAAAACTGGAAAACTTATGAGAAAGATTTTCACGCTCTTAATTCTGCTCTCGCTGCAACCCATTCTTCCAGAAGAATCCAAATCAGCGTCTTCCTCTTCGAACGGCGAGACGCCGAGTCTTGGGATTCCGGCCAGTTCGACCCAATCGGAAGGTCCGATTCAAGCCGAGATTCCGAACGGAACTCCCGTCGAGTTCAATTTGGATCTCAAAAGCGCGGAAGAAAAACTCTGGAGAAACAACCTTCTTTTGTTGGCTTCGCGTTTTAACATCGACGCTCGTAAGGCGGGAATTGAACAGGCCGGACTCTACGCAAACCCGAACATCTTTATCGATCAGAGTATTTTCGCCGAACCGACTCAGAGATATTTCGACTTTACCCGCTCGGGGCAAACCGTCGTCCAGATCCAACAGTTGTTTTTGCTCGGAGGTAAGATCGGAAAACGGGTTCGTGTCGCGGAATTGAACGCGCGTATGAGCGAACAGGAATTCTACGATCTCGCTCGCGGTCTTGTCACCAAACTTCGCAAACTTTTTTACGCGATCTACTACTACCGTCAGGCGATCACTTTCTACGATCAAAGTTTGGAAGCCCTCGGTAGAACCGTTTCCTCGGCGGAAATGGGTTACAAAAGAAGGGCGATTCTCCAAGCCGAAGTGCTACGTCTCAAAGCCCTCTATTTCTTTCTTAAAAAAGAAAGAGAAGATTTGAATATTCGAATTTTGGAAAGGGAAGCCGATCTAAGAGTTTTGTTAAACGACGATTCTTTGAGAAATTCGGACGTCAAAATCGTTCCCCGGATCAACGAAGAACATCTGGACTTTTTGGAACCCGCGAAGTTAAAAAGAGACGAACTTCTCGAACTCGCAAGAAACAAAAGACCCGATCTCAAAAAAGCGATCCAGGCCCTTCGTTACGAAGAGGCCAACTTGGATCTACAACACGCAAACGCGATTCCCGATCTTGCTTTCGGCCCTATGTACAACCGGGGCGGAACCGCCTTTCAAAACTACTGGGGAGTCACCGCTCAGTTGAACATTCCTATCTTTGATCGAAATCAGGGAAATATCAAAGCTTCTGAAAAGGCCATTCTTTCCAAAAAACAGGAACTCAAAAATACACTTTTGGAAGTGGAGAATGAAGTCGCGGTCTCCATCGAAACCGCGAGAGTCAAAGACAATCTTTACAGAAAATTCAGAAATACCTATACCAAGGAATATTTGGACCTTTCGAAGGATATGATTCTTAGTTACGAAAAACGTTATATTACGATTTTGGAATTTGCCGATTTTTTTGAAACCTATCGCTCCAGCGTCGTAGAAATGCTAAAACTGCAGACGGATCGTATGGACGCGATCGAGGGGATCAACTTCTCGGTCGGTCAGGGAATTCTCATTCCGAAACTGGCGGAACCCGCAACGAATCCAAAGAAGGAAGACTGATCATGAAATTACCTTTTAACAAACGTACCACATTCATTTTTGGACTCGCAGCCGTAGTGGCTATCGTTTCCCTTGCCGTTCTCGGACTTTCCAAACGAGGAAAACCGAACATTCAATTGCCCAACAAAGCGATCGTTCACGATAAGGGAGAATGGATCGAATTTAAAGAGAACAGTCCCGGTTTGGAAATCATCAAAACGGCTCAGATCGGTAAGGAAGGAGAATTTGTGGAAGTGGAAGCGCCGGCCCGTTTGATAGCTTCTTCTTCTCCTTCGATGAGCGGAGATGAAAAGATCATTCTTTTCGAATCTGCGGATCTAAACGATCTCTACGTGGGTTACATTCATTCTAAAAACAGCCTGAACCGTTCCCGCAAAAACTTGGAACGGATCAAGGACATGTTCAAACACAGGGTCGCGACCGAAAAAGATCTTATCGAAGCGGAGACGGAAGCTGAAAACGACGAGGCCGAACTCGCGGAATTTGAAGGTAAGTTAAGAGCCGTGGGTTTAAATCCGGCACAACTCAGAAACGCGAGCGCCCTGAGCGCTTGGATCATCTGCGACGTTCCTGAATCGCAGCTTCAGAGTTTGAAAAAAGGCAAAAAAGTAAAACTCAAATTTTCCAGCTTTCCGGAAACCGCATGGATCGGAACCGCTGAGGCTCTGGGTGACAACGTGGATCCCACGACTCGTACTGTTAAGGTAAGAATCGCGGTTAGAAACGAAGGTTACGTTTTGAAACCGGGGATGTTTGCTACGGTTCGTTTTCCGGAAGATAGAAAGGGAGATACTGTGGTCATTCCGTTTACTTCCGTCGTTACGGTGGAAAGCAGAAGTTATGTTTTTGTGGAAGAATCACCTCGTGAATTTTACAGAAGAGAAGTGATTTTGGGTACTTCCGGCGAAGAAAGAGTCACCGTCGTGGAAGGTCTCACCAAAGGTGATAAAGTAGTCGTGGAAGGAACGATTTTACTCAAGGGACTCAGCTTCGGCTTTTAATATGAAAGAATTTAGAATCATATCCATACTTATAATATCAGTTTTTTTGAATGTTTCTCTTCTGGGGCAAAGTCAAAAAAACGACTCCAAATCCGATCCTTCGCCGGAATGGATCGAAGAACCGGACGGAAAAACTCGAATCGGTAAAGAAGGCGCGGATGAAAACTCTCTCAAAGGAAAAACGCTCCCGAATTCCACGAACTTTCTTGTCTACGGCGCGAGCGTCGGTTCTCCGGGAAGTATAAATCTCAACATAGGTTATTATTATAAGGACGTCGTTCTGAGAGCTTCCGGCGGCAAATGGAATCCTCACTGGTGGGGAGGTCAGGTCGATATCGGTTATAGTTTTTGGAAAACTCCGGTCGTGGCACATAGTATTTCTCTTGTATTCGGAAAGTTTCAAGTGGATCCGTTTCAACCGGAAGTGGGCAGGGGAGGACAGAATTCTTATCCTTCGGGTTCCTCGTTTCCCGGTTATCAGCACAGGGATCCGACCTACGAGGATTTGATTCTCCGTTCTTTTGTGACCGAACAAAATCCGACCTTGGCCTTATATCTCGAACATGAAAGCAGGGACCGTCAAAAGGTTCATCTCAATCAACAATACGTGGGTTTGACCTACGATTTTCTTTTGGGAAATTTTTTCCTGCAATTGGGAGGAGGAATCGGAAAAGGCGATTATAAGAATCCGCAACTTCTGATCCAAATCGGTTATCTTTTTGATACGAGGTCTTCGCAATGATTCGAAATCTAATCGAAGTTGTACTTCGTTATCGTATCGCCACTCTCGCAGCTACGATCGCATCGGTCGTTTTTGGAACCTGGGCTTGGATCGATATTAGAAAAGAAGCATATTCCGATATAGCCGATACTCAAGTGCGTTTGATCGCTAAGTTTCCCGGAAAAGCCGCTGTGGAAGTGGAAGAACGCGTCACGATTCCGATCGAAAGGGTCTTAAATGCGATCCCGAAGGTTGCGGTGAGAAGATCCAGAACGATCAACGGTTTAGTCGTATTTCAGTTTGTTTTCGAAGACGGAACCGACGATTATTTTGCAAGAACCAGACTTCTGGAAAGGGTGAGAGACGCCGATATTCCCGCAGAAGTGGAACCTTCTCTCGGACCGATGAGTTCTCCGGTCGGCGAAATTTTCAGATACGTTGTGGAATCGAACGCAAACCACACCCAGATGGAACTGAGAACGATCCAAGATTGGGTGATCATGCCGAAGATGTTGCAGATTCCGGGGATCGCGGACGTGGTTACGTTCGGGGGGTTGCCGAAACAATATCACGTCGTGACAACTCCGGATAAGTTGATCCGTTATAAACTTACGATCAACGACGTGATCAAGGCCATTCAGGAAAATAACCTGAACACCGGTGGAAATCTTCTTTTACAAGGGGAACAAGGATTTCCGATCCGATCTTTGGGTGCAATCCGTGATCCGAAACATATCGAAAACATCGTGGTAAAAACGGTAAACGGGGTTCCGGTTTTTATCCGCGATTTGGGAACCGTGGAAATTTCACATCCGATTCCGAGCGGTGTACTTGGTTATTCGGTTCAGAACGACCAAGAAGGTCTGATCGACGTCGATTCTTCCGTACAGGGTTTGGTCGCAATCCGTAGATGGGGCGATCCGAATATCATGGGAGAAAGAATCAAAGCTCGGGTCAAGGAGATCAACGAAAACTATCTCCCCGACGGAGTTCAGATGAGAACCACCTATGATAGAACGGATCTCGTAAACTATACGTTACGCACCATCGGTAAAACCCTTGTGGAAGGGGTTGTAGTCGTAAGTTTGGTTTTGATCTTTTTTATCGGGAGCGTCAAGGCGTCGATGGTCGTGGTGGCTACGATTCCTTTTGCGATGCTTTTTGCGTTTTTGATGATGAATCTTACCGGGATCCCCGCCAGCTTATTATCGTTAGGCGCCATAGACTTCGGGATCATCGTCGACGGCGCCGTCATTATGGTAGAGAACATCATGCGTCGTTATCGGGACGCTTCCCCTTCGGATAAAACAAAAGGAATCATTCGATTTACGGTCGACGCGGCTTCGGAAGTTGGGACCGAGATCATCTTCTCCATTTTGATCATCGTACTCGCATATCTTCCGATTTTTTCGTTTGAAAGAATCGAAGGACGACTTTTTAAACCGATGGCGTTTACGATTTCTTTCGCGATCCTCGGGGCTTTGATTTTTGCGATGACGGCGATCCCGGTGATGATGTCGTATATCTATCGAAATTATTTCGAGTCCGCCAATCCTGGCCCGATCGAATGGCACAACCCGATCTACGAATGGGTGGAAAGAAAATACGAAAGACTCATCGAATATCTTGTGGAAAGATCGAAAAGGGTCGTGACGATTTGTTTCTCCGTGGTGGGAACGTTACTCGTCATTGGTGGCCTTTCTCTGGGTACCGAATTCTTACCCGAGATGGACGAGGGCGGTTTTAATTTAAGAATTTTCTTTCCCGTGGGAATCTCGCTTCCCGAATCCAGAAAGTTCATTCCAAAAATCAGACAGATGATTTATAAGAATGAACAAGTGAACGTCGTAATCTCACAGTTGGGAAGAAACGACGACGGAACCGATCCTCTTCCGCCGAACCGACTGGAAGTCCTCGTCGGATTGAAAGACTACGACGATTGGAAGGAAAAGATCACCAAACAAGAGTTATTGTTGCGTATGAGAAACGATCTGGAAGCCGGTCTTCCCGGCGCGAGGGTGAGTTTTTCGCAACCGATCATGGATAACCTCTCCGAAGCGATCATGGGAACGATCGCCGATCTTGCGGTTTTTGTCTCCGGAAACGACCTCAAAGTAATGAGGGAAATCGGAGGAGAGGTTCTTGATATCGTAAAAGAAATGAAGGGAGCCAGTGAATTCGGTATCGAACAAGAAGGGGACAGTTCTCAGCTTACGATTCGGATCGACCGAGAGGCAGCAGCTCGTTTCGGGATCAACGTCGTCGACATTCAACAGATGGTGGAAGCCGCGATCGGAATGCAGAGAATCGATACTCTCTACGAAGGTCCGTCTGATATTCCACCGAAAACACCGGCTCGTTTTGGAATTGTGGTTCGTTTTTCAAAGGACTACAGAACCTCGCAGAGAGCCATCGAAAATATGCCGATCATCTCTCCCAAAGGAGAAAGAATTCCTCTTTCCGAAGTGGCGCAGGTAACGCTGGAAGAGGGGCCTACGATGATCTTTCGTCAGGAAGGAAGAAGAACCGTTACCGTTAGGACTAACATCCGAGGAAGGGATCAGGGCGGTTTTGTCGCGGAATTGCAAAAACGCATAAAACAAAAAGTAAAACTTCCCGACGGCTATGAGATTCGTTACGGAGGACAATACGAGAACCTTTCCCGGGTCGGAACCAGGCTTATGATGGTGATTCCCGTGACGATCGCGATCATCTTTGCGGTTCTTTATCTACTTTATAAAAACTTTAAGTATGTCTATGTCGCTCTCGCTTGTTTGCCGCTTTCTCTTGTGGGAGGAATTTACGCGCTTTTACTTCGAGGTTATTACTTTAACGTTTCCGGAGGTGTGGGTTTTATTTCTCTTTTCGGAATTGCGACGATGTCCGGGGTTCTTTTTGTCTCGAGGACTAATCTGATTCTGACGGAAGACGAGGATCTGACCGTTCGGGAAGCCGTAAAAAAAGCCGCGGTGATTCAGCTTCGACCGATGCTCATGACGATGCTTTTGGCCCTTCTTGGTTTGATTCCTGCGACGCTTGCGTCCGGAGTCGGATCCGATGTACAAAGACCGCTGGCAACGGTGATCGTCGGGGGTCTTTTTTCAGCGCTTTTGTTGGTTCTTACCGTGTTGCCTTCTCTCTATCTGATCCTGGTCGGCGAAAGAAAAACCTTCGGGATTCCAAAGAAAAAAACGGACTTAGAACCGTATTCTTATCTGGATCAGTACACGATGGAAGAATACGAAGCCGAAGAGATTCCTTCTTTGCCAAAGAACAACGGTAAAAAGAAAAGTTCTTCTTCCACGACGAAGGATAAGAAGACCAAATCCGGTCCGACGAACAAGTCGAAGAAGTAAAATCTAAGTGTAGAATTCTTCTTATCTTCTTAAGGGCAGTAAAAGGGAAGGAGCGACTTTTTTAGATCGGGTGAAAAAACTTCTTTTACGATCGAAAAAGAATGTCCCGAAGAGAATCAATCGGCTTCTAAAAAGAGGAAGCCGAATTGTTTTAGCGAAGGGCGAGATAATACTCGGAAATGTATAAGAGCTGTTGTTCCGTCAGAAGATTTTCGGCAAAGGGAAGGGGACTTACATCCATTCCTTTGTAAGAGGTGTTGTTTTTTGGAATTTTGATTCCGGACGAGGTTTGCGAGGAAGAAGAAAATCCTCTCCAGGAAGTTTTTGATTTGTGTAAGATTTCTCTGAATTTCATGCTGCTTTCTCTTTTTTAAAAAAGGCGCTTCCGTAAAGAAGCGCCTTTTTATTACTAAAACTTGAGATCCTTTGCCTAAGTATTAGAACTTGGCAACAACACCTAAAGTCAGACCGTTTTGGTAGTCTTGTTTGTCACCTTTCTGATCTACGAATTGTTTACCCGCAGCCCAGTCTCTACGAAGATCCAATTTGATTATGAGGTTCTCGGTAAAGTTCCACACAGGAGTAATTGTAAGAGTTTTATACTGTCCTGCGTTTCTGGTTCCGCCGTAGTTTTTGTAATCGTCGCTCATCGCTTCCAATACTTGTTCTTTTGTGATCGCAAAACCACCAAGAGTCGGATCGGCAGCTAAGGCGGTCGCAACGGTTTCGGCGATCGCTAAGTCGGTAGCCTTTTTGTATTCGCTCACATAAGTGTTAACACCCATGAAAGGATTAAAAGTAGTCAGCGCACCGTTGTTGTGTTTGTCGTCGATATACTCACCACGAACGTTTATACCCCATGCTTCGTTGATTTTGAACTTAGCCCAAACTCCGTAAGCTTTGTAAGTGGTTTTTGCGTCGCGTTTGTTGTTCAAACCGTAGAAAAGGGTATCCTTGTTGAAAACTTCCGCACCGGTTGCATCCACGTTGTAACGTTTTTGATCCAAGCTGTTGTTTGCAAGAGCTCCGGACTTTTCGCTCCAAGTGTAATCCAAGTCGATCGTGATCTTGTCCGTCGGAGTGATGGAGAGGATCGCGTGGTTCATGAACCAGTAGTCTTTGTTGTATTTCGCTCTTTGAGGATTCGCAACATTGTATTTACCGATGTTCGCATCACCCATCGCAGTGGCCATTTCGGTCGCCAATGCAGCTTTCATTGGATCGACACGAGAAGCCGCTCCGTCGCTGGAATACAAAGTGTTCCAAGTGATGGAAAGTTTGTCTTCAATCAAAGTTCCTTTGATTTGAGTTCCAACCGCTTTTCTTTCGGACTGACCTTCTACGAAGTAGCTCTTTCCTGCAGCGCTACCGCTATAAGTCGGATCGGTAATGATCTGTGTTGGAGCGGTAGTAAAGTTTGCAGGAGAGTTGTAACCAGTACCAGCTCCACTGTTGTAGATATAAAAGGTTCCAGCCCATTTATCCGTAAACTGAGTTGTCAAACGAGCACCGGTGTGAATGAAAGGGATCGTGTTTTGGAAGATGGCCCCTATCGAGTAGTTCGGGTTACTCATCGATTCGAGAAGTTCGTAACCGATATGTGTAGCCATCTTACCGACGTCCAAAGTCATCCCTTTCATAACCGGAAAATACATACTGACATATGCTTGTTTTAGCATATTGTAGTTGTAGATACTGTTGCTCTGAGAATACGGAGCTTCCTGAAACGCGTTGTTTTGACCGTTTTGGAAGTCGATTCTAAAACCCCAAGGAGAACTTTTTTCAGCGGCTTTCTGAATCGTAAGCGCTACTGCGTTTACGGCAAAGTTCTTGTTGCTGGTTTCGAAAGCACGGGTTGCATCAACGTCGTTTCCTTGTTTCGGGTTGAGGTTGTACATGTAATACACGTCCGCAAACCCTGAAAATTCAACCTGATCATACCATTTCTTATCTTCTGGCTCGGCCGCTTTAGCCGGCGCGGGTGCAACTGCCGCTTCTGCTGCAGGTTTTTTTCCAGTCTGGGCAAAGACTTGGGAAGTTCCTACAAGACAGAGGACAGAAGCAACGAGGCTTAATGTTTTTATTCTCATCATTCTCCTAAATCTCCTATGCCCTTTATATGCAAAATGTGTGCCAGCGTTCAAATTAGGGAATTTAGCTGAAAAAAGTGCAGATTTTCGTAGATCTAAAGGATTATGGTGCTTATAGATTGAAGCAAGAGTGAATGACGGGGCGTTTTATTGGGACAAATGCTTATAAAATGAACACTATTGGAGAGAGAATTCAGAAGGGATCAAGCCGAGGAGGAGTTCTTTTTGGTTTTCGGAAGGATTTTCCAGGACATGAGACAGAAGTTTGGAAAGGACAGTTCCCATTTCCTTCGGAGGAAGTTTCGGTCTGTGTTTGAGAATGTCCTCTCCCCGAAGCGCGAGTTCGGTTACAAGAAGGGCTTGAGGCTCCTTCGCCAAACCAAGAACACGAGAAGAATCCAAGATGGCTTGAAGAGAAGGCTCATAAACGTAGCAGAGTCTGAGGATATGTTCGAGAACTGCCAAAAGATTTTCTCTCCCAGCGTGAACACAGGTCGGATGTAAAAGAATCTTTCTGAGTTCCGTATCGGAGATTTCCATTTGATCCTTCCAAGGGAGAATCTCGTGAAGAATTCCCGCAAAAAAAAGGGAATCCTTTGTGTTGTGATTGGAATAGCGCAGATCCTTTAGGAATTGTTTGGAGTGAGGTCCGACCGCAAACGAACCGAATAGCCAGGAGTGGAGAAATGTTAAACGAAGACTCAAGGGAAACGAAGGAATTTCCTTCATTTTTTCCGCCGCGATTTTGTTCTCGTTTGGATAGAGAGAGATGTTTGTAAACAATTCTAAGATCTGAAATTCTCTGAAGAGTTGGAGAGAGGGAAAGGGATCTTTGCTCTTCAAGGTTTTATTGAGTTCGTCGTGGACTCGTTCCCGGGAAACCTTGGCCGTGATATTTCTACAGGCGCGGATCGCTTCCGCCGTATGAGGATCCAAGGAGAATCCAAGACTACTCACAAAACGAAGGGCGCGGATGGGTCTGAGTCCGTCTTCGGTAAATCTTCCGATCGGATCTCCGATCGTTCGTATGATTTGATTCTGAATGTCCTTGAGTCCATCGTGTTCGTCGATCAATCGTTTTCTTTCTAGATCGAGTGCGAGTGAGTTCATCGTAAAGTCTCTTCGTTTGAGATCTTCACTCAAGGAAACTCCGAATTCTACGCTCTCGGGTCTCCGTCCGTCCACATAGTCCGCGTCCTTTCGAAACGTAGTGACTTCATAGGCTCGATCGTGAACGAGGACCGTAACGGTTCCGTGTTTGAGTCCGGTCGGGACCGTCCTTTTAAAAAGCGAAAGAATTTGTTCGGGTAAGAGAGAAGTCGTGAGATCGAATTCTTCCGGTTCGCGATTGAGAACTAAGTCGCGGACGGAGCCGCCTACGACGTAACATTCTCCGCCTGCGCCGAGGATCGTTTGTGTGAGAGAAAGGATATCGGAGCGAAAGGGTTCGGGGATTTTCCCGATCAAAACGGAGGGATCCAATTCAGTCATTTTGAATCATTTTTTTCCAGAGATTTCCGTATCGATTTCGAAGGGTTGTGTTGTTCTCCAAAATCCGATCGATCTTTTGTTTCCATTCCGGGTCGACCGTGATTTGACTAAAGGGAAGTTCCGTTTTTTCGGAAAGAATTTTGTCGATTCCGAGGGCGGTCTTTTCGGCGGCAAAGTCGCAGAGTTCCTTGGTTTCGGGCGTTTCTTTTTCGGAAAGACAAAGAAGAAGCATCTCCTCGAACTTTTCTTCCTTTTGAAGAGAAAGAAGTTTGTTTTTGAGGGAGTTCCCACATTCTAAAAAGAATCCAAATGCGAAGAGTAGAATCCAGATTCTTCTCAAAGATAGAAATCCGTCTGTGTTCGAGGAATTCGTTTTACTTTGTAAAGGCTTCGTTGGCGAGTCGATCGGCGAGTGAGTTTTTTTCACGGGGAACATGGGTGATCTGGAAAGATTGTAACGTGGAAACGAGTTTGTCCACTTCCTTTTTGTATTCCAAAAGATTGGGATGTTTTACCTTATATCTTCCCGTCACTTGTCGGACTACGAGTTCGGAATCCATAAACGCATGGACGGAATCAAACTTTCTTCGGATACATTCTTCCAGACCTCGTTTGAGGGCCGTCCATTCCGCGACGTTGTTCGTAGCTTCTCCGATTTTTTCGGAAAGGGTGAATTCTTCTTTGCCGTCCATCAGTCCGGCGACCCCGATCGAGGAAGGCCCTGGGTTTCCCTTGGAAGCTCCGTCGCAATAGATCTCAATCAAGAATTCTTATCTCCGCGAAAGAGATCCGTCACGAACAAAACCGGTTTCCAGATAAGAATGTAGAACAACAGAAGTCCTCCCTTTACAAACATGCTCAAGAAGTTTAGAATGAATTCCAAACCCCAGCTCGTAAAAGAATAGGCAGTTTCGGGTAAAAAAAGAGTAAATCCAAACAGAAGAATTCCGATTCCCAGAAGAATGAATTGTAAGACCGCGTTTCCGAGGAGAAAGGATACAAGACTCGCAAGAGTGAAAATTAATGCGATGCGAAGTCCGCGTTTTTTGATTTCGAAGTTCATAAAAAGACTGTGCATTTCCGAGTTTTTTGATCCTTGCACGAAATTGAGTTTCTTTGCCATGTTGAAAACAACCGCGTCTTTCGTCGAGTTTTCCCTAAAAAACTTTACGAGTCTCGTCCTTTGTGACATTCTTTTCCAAAGATGATCCAACAAAAACTGCAAGACCTCGTGGATTCTCTTCCGATCAGTCCGGAAAAAAATTGCTCCTACTATCCCGATCGTCCGAGCCAGATTCAATACCTTCCGTTTCAGGGTGAGATCGCCCAAGAAGCCCTTCAGTTTTTTTTCGATTCCGGTTTTCGAAGAACGGGAAACATTCTTTATAGAGCGGCTTGTAACGGTTGTCAGGATTGTCTGAGTTATCGAATGCCCTTGGATCTTTTTGTTCCGAGCCGCAACCGCCGAAGACTTTTGAAAACGAATGCGGATTTGAGGATTCGTTTTGGCCGGCCCGAACTCACTGCAGAAAAAGAAATTCTCTATCTTCGTTATCAAAGATCCCGCTATGAAAATTTTGTGAAGGAAGAATCCGATCAGGAACTTTTAGAAGGGATGCGCTGGAATCTTTTCGGTTATCCAGAGAATTCTTTGGAGATGACTCTATGGTTTGAGGAACGGATCGTCGGTTTTCTCATTCTGGACGTCGCGTCCGATTCTCTTTCGGCCGTATATTCGGTCTATGATCCCGATTTTCCGGAGAGAAGTCTGGGGAGTTTTGCCATTCTCTGTTCCATTCTTCACGCGCAGAAACTGGGGATGAAGTTCTACCACCTCGGTTATTTTCTTCCCGGACATCCGGATATGGATTACAAAAAATATTGGACTCCTTCGGAAATTCGCGAACCGGACTCGAATCTTTGGATCCAATCGGAAGCCTTTCAAAAAAAGCATCCGGACTTCCCTTGGAGTTAGAGTTCCTACTCTAAATCATACTTGTCAGTTCCGTTTCTTCCCGTAAAACGGATGAATATGGCAAAAAAAATCATCGTCGTCGGTGCATCGAGCGGAATCGGAAAAGAACTTTCACTCCTTCTTTTGGAACAAGGACATACGGTGACCCTGGTCGCCCGTCGGGATAAGGAATTAAAATCCATCGCGGCTCCTTTTAACACTTCCAAGGAAACAAAAGCATTTATTATCAAACAGGATGTTACCAATTTCGATCAAGTGGATTCTGCGTTTCAAAAAGCTGTAAAATCCATGAAGGGTCTCGACGAGATCTATTACGCATCCGGAATCATGTATGATATCAAACCGGATGAATTCGATACTACAAAAGATATCGAGATGTTGAATACAAATCTTCTCGGTTGTGTGGCTTGGTTGAATCCGGCCGCGTTCTACTTTCAAAATCAGAAAAGCGGAAAGATCATCGGAATCTCTTCGATCGCTGGAGACCGCGGAAGAAGAGGGAACCCCGTTTACAATACTTCGAAGGCCGGGATGAATACGTATCTCGAAGCTCTTCGCAATCGTCTCGGAGTTTTGGGAATCCAAGTGCTCACGGTAAAACCGGGTTTTATCGATACGGCGATGACACAAGGAATGAAAGGACTTTTCTGGCTGATCACCGCAAAAGAAGCGGCTTCCATCATTCTCAAAGCGGCGGACTCCGGCAAGGAATGTATCTATGTTCCGGCTCGTTGGGGACTTGTGGGGCTGATCATTCGAATGATTCCTTCTTTTATCTTCAAACGTCTTTCTATCTAAAACCTGAATCGATTGAAAGGGTAAAAACACTATGGCAACCGCATCCAAAGCTTCTCCTAAGAAGAAGTCGGCTTCTTCTAAAACCGCAAATGTAAAACCGGCGAAGACAAAAAAGTCTTTTGTTGAAATTCATCTTCCTGAAGCGACAAAGGTGGAAGCCTGGGGAATGAATCATCATTCGATTTCGCCGGTTGTTTTTCCGGAAAAGGAAGAGGACTTTAAAAATCTATTCGCCTATGCGGATCAGAAAAAACTCAAGCTGACGTTTCGAGGCGGCGGATGCAGTTACGGAGACGCGGCGACCAACACAAAAGGTGTTGTGATTGATATCTCGAAATACAATCGGATCTTAGAATTCAACGCAAAGACCGGAATTCTTAAAGCCGAATCCGGGGTTACGATCAAACAACTCTGGGAATTCGGAATCGAAAAAGGATACTGGCCTCCCGTCGTAAGCGGGACCATGTTTCCGACGTTAGGCGGGGCTCTTTCGATGAATATTCACGGGAAAAACAATTTTGCCGTGGGTCCGATCGGAGATCACGTTCAAGAATTCACTTTTATGACCCCGGACGGAAAGGTCCTCACCTGTTCCAGAAAAAAAAATCAGGATCTATTTTTCGGAGCGATTTCCGGCTTTGGAATGCTCGGCGCCTTTTTGACCGTAACGATCCAGTTAAAACATATCTACGCTGGAAAGATGAAAGTATGGCCCGTGGTCAGTAAAAATCTTCAGGACATGTACGACTATTTCGAAAGGGAATATAAGAATTCGGATTATCTCGTAGGTTGGGTGGACGCCTTTGCTTCCGGAAGTTCTCTTGGAAGAGGGCAGATTCACAAAGCGGTTCATTTGAAAAAGGGAGAAGACCCCGAGTTTCCCGAGAATTGTAAATTAGAAAACCAGAATCTACCAACTACGTTTTTGGGAATCATTCCTAAGTCTTGGATGTGGATCTTTATGCTTCCGTTTTCCAATAATTTGGGAATGCGCCTAGTGAATTTTGCAAAGTTCATTTCGGGTTATCTTACGAACAACAAACCTTATATGCAAGGTCACGCGGAATACGCCTTTCTTTTGGATTACGTTCCGAATTGGAAGTTTATGTACAAACCGGGATCGATGATTCAGTATCAGAGTTTTATACCGAAAGAGAACGCGGTCGACGCGTTTTCCGAAATTTTAAGAATCTGTCAAAAACGAGGAATTATCACCTGGCTCGCGGTGTTTAAAAAACACAGACCCGATCCTTTTTTACTCACACACGCGTTGGACGGATATTCGATGGCGATGGATTTTCCTGTTACCTCCGGAAACAAAAAGAAACTCTGGGAACTCGCGGGTGAGTTAGACGAAACCGTATTGAAATTCGGCGGTAAGTTTTACTTTGCAAAAGACAGCACTCTTCGACCCGAAATCGTTCAAAGAGCCTTCCCGAAAAAGAATTTGGAAACTTTTCATTCTTTAAAAAAGAAATACGATCCAAAAGGAATTCTCGAAACAGATCTCTACAGAAGAATTATGGGAATCTGGTGATCGAATGAGTCGTGTGAAGGGCTATATCGAGGAATTAAAACGAAATTCGGATCTCAGAGTATTTCTTATTATCTTTGCGTTAGGCGCCTTCTTTCGTCTTTTTCGTTTGGATTTGCAGAGTCCCTGGGAGGACGAACTTTTCTCGATTCGAGCTTCGTCTGAATCTTCACTGGTTGCACTCTGGGATTGGATGAAAAACGATCCACACCCGCCTCTTTATCAGACACTTTTGTTTTTTTGGTTTCAGACGTTTTCTCCTACTGTATTTTTTGGAAGATTGCTCAGCGCGATCGCGGGTCTTTTGGTCCCGCTTGCGTTTTACGCCTTTTCGCCAAAGGGTTTGAGCGGAAGAATTAAGATTTCAGTATCCGCGTTACTCGCTCTTTCAACCGGGCTTATCTATTATTCGCAGGAACTCAGATCGTATAGTCTTCTAGTTTTGTTTTGTACGATACAACTCGCATTCGTACTTCGATCCGTGTATGAAACTGAAAAAGAAAGTCGGACCCAAGTTTATCTCTGGATCCTGATCGTTTCTCTGCTCGCTTCGTATACTCATTTTTTCGGATTTATCTGGTCGGCTTCCGTTTTTCTCGGAATTTTTATTTCTCGTTGGATCTTTACAAAAAAATTTCCGAAAACGGAATTTTTATCCGGAATTCTTTTTGCCGTTCTATTTCTTCCGGCTTTGTATCTTCTTTTTAATTCGGATAAGATCGGGATTGCCTCTTGGATTCCGGAGGCGGGATTGACCGCGTTTGTGGTCTTCTTCGATTTGATCTTTCATTCCGGAATTTTTAAAAAGTTTATACCGGGAATTGTCGCTTCCTTGGCATTGTTCGTAGGTTTTGCCTCGCTTTACTTTCGTAAAAAAGAAGGCGGGATCGATTCCGCGAGTTTGGAAGAAGAACATAAGAAATCCGTAATTCTTCTTTTGATTACCTTTTTGGTTTTTTCGGCGGTTCTTGGGATTCTTTCCTCGATTCAACCGTTGATTACTGCGAGAAATCTTTTGGTCACGGCTCCGGCGTTGTATTTTTTAATCGCGAGCGGATTTTCCCTTTTTCCCATCTACAAAGGAAAACGACTGGAGACGATTCTTATTATCATTTCTCTTGTTTCTCTTTATTACTTCACCCGGCATTTTTACAAACCTTACAAAGAGCAGTGGAGAGAGAGTTCTCAGTATATTCTATCGGCGATCCAGGATCATCCGGAGGAATATACGCTTCTCTGTTCATCTCATTCCTACAATATGGAATACTTTTTGAAAACGGGCGGTATTACAGGGATGACACCTAAAATATACAGCAAGGAAGAGGCCGAACTTTTTATAAAGGATTCAAAAAGGAAGAATCTTGTGATCTTGGAAACTTCCTGGAAATATCTGGACTTGCAAGAGATCGACTCGCTTTTTTCAAAGAAAATATTCGATCGAAAAGATCAGTTGTTTTACGGAATGAGAGTGATCATCCTCCGTAAGTAGAAAATCCGGAATTTTAAACTATGAAGAAAAAAAACATCACCTATGTAATCCCTTGTTTAAACGAAGAGAAAACGCTTCCTCTTGTTTTGGAAAAGCTCGTAAAACTTAAAAAAGATCTAAAACAGTACAATGTTGAAATTCTTGTCTCCGACAACGGTAGCGAGGATAAGTCGATTGTGATCGCAAAAAAGTTCGGAGCTAGGGTCGTAAACTGCAAAGAACGAGGATACGGAGCCGCGTTAAACTTCGGAATCACAAACGCCGTCGGTGAGATCATACTTTTCGCGGACGCGGATAATACTTATGACTTTTTGGAATCACCGGCTCTTCTCGCAGAAATGGAAAAGGGGGCCGAATTTGTGATCGGATCCCGTTTGAGCGGGAAAATCCATAAAGGGGCGATGCCTTTTTTACACCGTTATCTTGGAACGCCGGTCATCAATTGGATTATCAATCTCTTATATTCGAAAAAAGGAAATCGTGTTCAAGACGCTAATTCCGGGTTCCGTTGTTTTCTAAAAAAGAAATACCTCGAATGGGAGATCGAAAGTACTGGAATGGAGTTCGCTTCCGAAATGCTCGTAAAGGCATTGAGGAGCGGTGTGAAACTTTCGCACGTTCCGATCAGTTTGTATCCGGACGTTGCGGGAAGAATTCCGCACCTGAGAACTTGGAGAGACGGGATGAGACACCTTTTGCAGATTCTCATCCATTCCCAGCAATTATTTTACTATTCCGGTTTTGGGCTTTTTTTTATCGGTTGGACGATAACGATCGTGGGTTATACAACCGGAATCATAACGATAGGACCGTTTCATATTTTTGGAATTCATTCCCTTACCGTTTCGCTTTTGGTGGCTACTCTTGGACAAACGGTCTGGGCCATCGGCCTATTTTTAGGAGCGAGAAAAAATTCGGAGCTGAGTCTATATTCGAAGTTGAATCATCTTTCGGAAGACCTTTTGTTTTGGTATTCGGCGCGGATGATTCTGTTTGTCGGCCTATTATTCGGCTTTATCCTTTTTCGTTGGTGGAAAAATTCCTTTCAGGTCTTGGATCTCGAAAAAGAAATTTTGATGATCAGCTTTTTGAGCGTTCAGATCCTCAACTTGATCGGGCAAACGATCACCGCACATTTACTAAAAAGAACATAAAGAGCGACCCGTATGAGCCATATTTCCATACCCACAAGTTGGAAAACTATGTGGACCTCAATGGGAATGTTTGCAGGAGTTCCTACATTCGAGACTTTTTTCTTGCAAAATTATGATTTTCTGATATAGCAAAGTTTCCGGAGTCTTTCCCGCCCCCCGCGCCCCCCTCCACCCGAAATTTGGGCGGGGCGCGCGATTTTTCACAGAGGATTGTCGTAGTTCCGACAAACTCTTTGAAAGATTCAGTTCACTTGTGGGTGTTTGGGAGCGAGATAGCACGAAAACGTGCAGCGCGGTTGTTTTTGGCCCTTAACGTAGTCAAGAAATGTCGCGACGAGTTTCTCTTTCGATGGCACAACAAAGGTTTAAATCTTCGCAACGTCCAGTGATCGTTTTATCTAAGAGTCAAATTTCAAACTCGCGCTTATCAAATAATGGAACTGAAAAAATTTTAAAAAAAAGAATCCATTCTTCTCCGAAAGTAAACGCGAGTAAAAGTTCCTTTGAAGAATCTTGAAAGAACGTGAGCCGAATTCGAAAAAGAAGAGTAAAAATTCTTATCGTAGCGAATAAGTTTTTAAGGTAAAATCCAAAACTTTCTTTTGATCTTTTAAACTGTAAAATCGATTTGGATCCGGAAAACGAACAGCGATCTTTTCCCGGTATTGTTTTTCCGGAAGATTCGGATCCTTGGGAGGTTCGAGGCCGTATTCTAAAATTGAGTAGGATTCTATATTCTGTTTTTTTAAAATTTCTTCGAGATCAAAAGCGTCTTTCGAGTTTGTGACGGAAAGATGGATCGCTGTGAGATAAGAATAGCCGATTAAATAATTGGTGAACTGTCCTTTGTGGACTATGATCTTTCTCTTTTGAAATTCGGTTTGGATTTCATTGTAGGGTGTGACGGCGCCGAAAAGAATCTTAAATCCTTCTCTCGTGAACTTGTAATTGTAATACAAACTTACAAACGCCAAAAGGACGAGAATAATTCCCGCTTTTGGAAATTCTACGCTTCTCTGATATAAAAAGATAAGAATTCCCGCCGACAGAAAGATAAAACCCGATTCTAAATACCGCAAACCGAAATGATGAACGCCTGCGGTATAAGGACTTAAAAACGAGATGGAAAAGATTGTTCCGAGTCCAACGATTCCAAACAAGGATTCTCCGGTTATTTTTTTCTTCCGAACAAGATTGGATAAAATTCCTAAAATTAATACCGCATACGGCGCCGCTTTTAAAAGTCCGGTTTTTGTTTCGTCTCCGAAAAGATAACCCCGAAAAATGCCGACCTGTTTGGAAAGGGAAAATTGGCTGACTGCGTCTCCGGAACTCACGAGAAATCGAATTCCCATCGGATGGCCCGAATAGACAAAATTTAAAAATCCGATCGTTACAAAGGCAATACCTGCTCCGATCGCGGCAAAGAATAGATATTCTTTGATTTTTTTTCTGGTTTCATTCTGAAAAAAAGAAAGAAGTCCGAAAAGAAAGATCGGAAATGCGGATTCAGTTCTGAGAAAAAAAGCGGTGACTGCGAGAAGGCCGGTAACACATGAGAATATTCTAAAATTAGAATGTTCCGAATGTGTTTCCTCGACTATAGTATCTCTAAAAAGCGATCTTATCGCAAAAAATCCGAAGGAAAGAAGGAGAAGATTGTTTAAAGGAACCTCTGAAAATTCTTCCGAAGATAGGACCGGAAAACTGAGAGCAAACGGAATTAAGGTTCCGATTAAAATTACCCAAGACGGTTTTATATAAAGGGAAAGAATAAGATCGAAAACGATCATACAAACAAACAGACAAAGAAGTGGTAAAAAAGTGATGATCTTAGGACCGAAAATATAAGCGGGAAGGCCGTTTACCAAGGCAAAAAGCGGAGGATATTGAAATAAACAATGTCCTTTCGAGTTCACTTTGAGAAATGCCCACGGATAATCGAAAGGGAAAAAACGAAACTCGGGATCGAGGTTTTTTCCGGGATAGGCGCATTCTGATTTTGAAATCGCCTCCAATCCGTTTTGGGCAAATGCTATCGTCTGATAGTATTTGATTTCGGAATCGCTCGAAACAAATGGAATCACACGATCCAGTTTAGAACGATTGAATATTAGAAATCCAAAAATAAGAAAATAGATCGAATATCGAAAGTAGCGTTGGGTCAGTCGGTTTAACATTTTGGGGTTTATTCCGTAAAAATGATGTGGAACGGATCCGTCTTTTTTGCTTCTTCGATTTCCTTTCGTATATCCAAAAGCGGATCGTTTTTTCTAAGAAGGTCCGCCTTTTCTTTTCTGCAAACGGAAGAATACGGATTTCGACGGATACATCTTGAAAGTAGCGACAAGGAGAGAGGTTCGTATTCCTTTTTTTTTCTCAGAATAAAGGACGCCAAAACAAGGCTTTCCTCGGAACGAATCCATTTTTCGTTTTTGGCGATTTCTTCCATCGGATAGGAAACTTTTTTTCGATTTCCTAAGACGTTTTTCTCTTTGTATATTAGGAAATTATCAAGTTCGATCTCGTTCTGAACGGATGCGAGGATCAGGTTTCTCAGTCTTTGTTCCCAAATCAACTGAAAACAAACCAAACCAATCGCGAGCAAAGCCCCGTAGAAAGAGAGCTGAAAAAAACGTTTTTCAGTTTGAATCGTTCCGTTTTTAAGACCGTCCCTGATCCGTAACAAGGAAACGCAGAGAGCGCCGGGTATTAGAAAGTGTTGTTCCCCAAGATTAAAATCGAAAAATTCGTGAAAGGCGACAAAGACAAGAATACAGGAGATAAACGTTCCTAAATTCTCAATCGCGCGACTTTTGGAACTCAACATTTTCCAGGAAAGATAGGCAAGATGAAAAGACGTCCAAAGAAAAACGATCGATCCTATAATTCCGAAACTAGTGTAAGCCTCGACGTAGAGATTATGAGCCTGTGGATAAGAACGAAACGAATGTAAAAAAAGATAAAAATCCGAGTAACCAACGGTTGTCGATTGAACGCCCGGAAGATGTGCAAGAAGAGAATCCGCATCCGGACCAAGTCCGAAAAAAGGCGCGTTTTGAAACACCGATTGAAAATGAAATGTCCAGAGAGAAAAACGAATCCAAAGAGTTTCCGGACTTAAATAGTGTGTGAGCGATTCTTTTGCGACAAAAAAATAGATTCCCAAACCGATGAGTAAAAAACCGAAAACGGTGGGCAAGACTACCTTCGTAAAAGACTTCCTTTTTCCCAAACGTAAAAGAATAAAACAAATCCCCGCAAAAAGAAAGGCCAGCATACTCGCTCTCGAATGGTTCAAAAAAGTAAGATAGATCGATAGGATCCCGCCGGGAACGAGAAGCCAAGAATAGGAAGGAAACTGGGAAGCGGCGTATAAGACGACGAGTCCGGTCAAAGCCGAAATCACCGCAATCGCCGAAACGGGAAAACCCGCATAAGTCAATAGAAGAGGAGGTTCCAAAATCGAAAAAGGCCACATCGTATGAATCGCTGAAAAAAGATTTACGGTGTTTAAGAGAAGATCAAAGGAAAGAATCAAAAGAAGACCCTTTTTGATCGCTCGGCTTGGGTATGCGGAGATTAGAAAGAAAATTCCGATCCCCGAAAGGAGAAGAGAAAGTTGTAAGAATCCGGCCTGGGATTTGTAAGAGAAATACGCCGAAATCAAAACCAAGAGAAAAAAGGAAGAAAGAATCCAGTGAATCCTTTGAAAACGAATTCGTTTCGGAACTAGATACAAAAACGAGGCCAACACAAAGATCAAAACCGGAATCGATTTGATGCTGGAAAAAAGAGGCGGAGACGAAGCAAACGCGATCGTGTGAATAAAAAGAAAGATCGGAGGAACGTTTTTTAAAAAAAGAAAAATGGAAAACGAAAACGCCGCGACATACAGAAGTTTCAGATTTAATTTTTGGGGAAAGTAAACAACCGGCGCTCGATTGATCCCGTTGATCGTGGAAATTCCTATGAGAAAAAGACAGGCAAGAAAAAAGAAAGGATGAATTCGGTTTAATTTTTTCTTCCAGGCGATCGCAAAACAAACGCTCCAAACGAAGAGGGTGAACACCAAAGTGTCTCTCGAAAGAGCCGGATTGGAAGGATCAAAAAAAAACAAAAAGCCGAAGCAAAAACAAAGAAGGATGAGCGGTAAAATTTTTAAATTGAGAAACTGACTCATTTAAGTTCTTGTTTGGTCAATGAACGGAAGATATATGCAGACTATCTTCGATCCCCGTTTTTAGCAATCAAGATTCTCCCGATTGAAAAAGACCGATTTTGTAAAAAATCACAAATTCTTTCGATACCAATCTTGTCTATTTTTATCTTTCGAATTTTGGAAGTAGTATTCCTCAAAAATCTGATACTTCTCTTTTCGAAGATTTGGGGATAGTAAACGGTAAGTCTTTTGATAGCGGTCGAGATAATTTTCAAAACGTAAAAAGGAGAAGGAAGGAATTTTTCCAAGTTCATTCATCGTCGACGGGGAATAGTTTAGAATTTTCCAAGTCACACCAAGATCTTCAACCTTTAACGAATCGAAGTCATTGGTATAAATCTCCGAATTGGTAAAAAGAAGAAGTTGTATGTTTCTTTTTTTTAAATATTCTAAAGAAACCGGTTTTTCGTGTCCGATTCTTCCTCGTTTTTTAGATTGTAGTCGAGCGATAAACGGATCGGTAAGTCCTGCTTCCGTTTCAATCGCCAAAACCGGGTTGAGATAATAGATAAAGATACATTCCGACCCCGCAAAAGCGACTTTTACTTGGGAAGTTTCAAAGTGTTTTTTCCAGGGAGAAATCAGGTTTTTGACCCTTTCGGTAGTTTCCCTTTTGTAGATTTGGTTTTCATCCGCGACGTTGAACAAAATGGGAAGAGGTTCGCCTTTGTAAACGTCCCAGCGGAGAAGGATGAAAATCGGAAGAAGATAAACGGCGCTGTTCCAAAATTTTCTTAGGAAAGAATTTTCAAACTTCTCGGAGAAAAGACCGGATTCCACCCAAACAAAGACTAAGGGAAGAATCGGGAGATAAAATCGGGAGAACATAAAATCTCCGCCGATCCAAGTATAATACGCGGCATACAAAGAGGGGAATAAAAAGAGCAGAATCCAACGGTAGTCGCGAATCGGATTTGTTTTACGAAATCGTTTTTGTAAAGTTCGGACAAAAAGAAAAAGGGAAATGCCGAATATTGGAACCAAGGCGTAATACATTTTCAAAAATAGAAAAAAATAAACAAGTCCTTGCGCGAGATAAAAATCGCCTCCCGATTTGGCGTAAAACGTATTCGGCAACAGATTTCCGTAATATTCCAATTTCCATATATAAAACAGTGAAGGGCTCGCGAAAACGAAAAGAAGAAATGTGAAAGAACTCCGACACACCACGTTCTTCCAGGAAGAATTTCGATTTTCCTGAAATATCGTTAAACAAACGTAAACCCCGGCTAATGTATGAAATAAAAGTCCGTCCGGACGGTTGAGACAACTCAAAGCCGATAGAAGAATTCCGGGAACCC
Source organism: Leptospira ainazelensis (assembly GCF_016918785.1). GTDB lineage: Bacteria > Spirochaetota > Leptospiria > Leptospirales > Leptospiraceae > Leptospira > Leptospira ainazelensis. The sequence goes on from NZ_JAFFPT010000072.1 coordinate 314,927, forward strand.
AATCGTAAAACGTTACTCTTCTTGCAAAGATCAGATGATAGGAAGCCGTCAGGAACAAAAGACCGTGCAAAGAAGTTTCGAGACCTCCTGTGGCAAAAACGCGGTTGTGATAGAGGAGAATAAAACAGGAAAGGGCGAATGGAAACCGAAACAACGGGGAAGAATTTTTGAAATTCCATCTTAATAAATAGATACAAATACCAAAAAAGGAAAGAATTCCCAAGACATAGGTAACAACTATAGGATCGATCTTTTCAAAAAGGTGAGAGAAGGAGAGAAGAAGGGTCCATAGAAAATTTGTATAACCTTCGACTTTCTCCCCTTCGTTAAAAACCAAACCTTTTCCTTCGGCGAGATTCTTCGCATAACGTAAGGAAATGAACGCGTCATCCGAAATCCAACGCATTTGATAGGCGGAGTAGAGACCGAATAAAATCAGCAGAATGCTGAATGTGAAATACAAAATGCGTTTCAAAGTTACATCCCTTTACCGAATCGAGTTTTTGGAAACGGTCCTAATATACTCATGTTTTTTTATACGGGTCGGATTTTCCTTGTAGGAATGGGAGAGGCGAAAAACCTGTAACTGAATGATCAGGCCACTTGGCACGCTTCCGAAGACGAAAGTAGAATGGGATAATTGGTTCCAGTCCGGGGAGATCATTCCTTATTTTCAACCGATCCTTTCCGTGGAAAGGGATTCTATCTTCGGATATGAAACCTTGGGAAGGTTTAGGGATCAATCCGGAAATGTTCATTCTCTCGGTCCGTTTTTTTTGGACGCAGAAACCGGAGTTCTGGATCCTCAGGAACGGAAAGAAATTTACAATCTCAAAAGGGAAGTGGATCGAGATCTTCGAAAGAAGGCGATCCTACATCTTCTCAAAAAACAACATCTGTTTCCGGACGCCAAACTTTTTCTCAATATTTCTCCGGCTTATATGAGGGATCATATCGAAGAGGAAACGGAGGATTCTTTTACGATTCGTCTCGTAAAGGAACTCGGTTTGGATCCTTCCAAAATCGTAATCGAAATCGTGGAAGAACATTTTGACGGAAGTCTGGAAAGTCTTCGGCCTCTGATTTCTCGTTACAAGAAGGAAGGTTTTTTGGTTGCGATCGACGATCTCGGTTCTCGTTCTTCCAATTTGGATCGGATCGGAATCTTTCATCCCGACATCTTGAAAGTGGATCTTCAGATGTTAAGAAATTCAGTGACCTCCAGAAATTTTCAGGAAATTCTTTTCACGATCTCCCGTCTTTCGGAATCGTTAGGTTGTTCTCTTCTTTTCGAAGGAATCGAAAACGAAAAAGAACTCTTTCAATCTCTTACCTACAGCGCTCGTTTTTTACAGGGATTCTACTTTGCGGAAGCTCTTCCCGATATGATCGGGCAAGAAGAATTAAAGCTCAGATTCTCCACCTTGCACGAACTCTTTTTTAATTATAAACGTTATCAGTTGATGAAGCAGATCAAACGAGAGAATGAACTGGAAGAAAAACTGAATCTTTCCGGAATCACGGTCCATGAAGAAGGGGATCTGCACGGGGTTCAGATTCAGAATCCGAGCGTTCTCAGCGATTTCGTTTTTAGAATCTACGTCACAAGTCTGATCGGAAGTCAGGTTTCTCCCAATTATATGAGAATCGGAGAAGTGTCGATGGATACCGACGATTCCTTTATCGGAAGAAATTGGAGTTGGAGACCGTATTTTCTGGAACAGTTCTACAAATCGATGAAAGATACGCGAGCGGAATGGATCATCAGCAATCCATACTACGATATCAGTTACGGTATTCTTTTGATCACCTACAGCAAACGTCTTCCGGACGGGCACGTCCTTTTTGTGGACGTGCAAGTTCCTGAATATTAGAAAATTTTAAAATTTCTCTTCAACGACTCAGGCCTGAGCTTGGTTGGCTTCCGCAAGAAGACGATTGACGTTGTCGATGTATTTTTTTCTTTCACCGGGGCGGGACGAGTTCCCTTCGATCGAAAGACCGACGAATAAATTCCCATCGGGATCCTTTGTCACCGATCGAATCACGCCGAAAGCGGTGAGGGGGGCCTGCATTTTAAAAAAGATATCGAACGTAAATCCCGCTCTTTTTGTGAGGTCTTGGTTGAGATCGGGATGGTTGATCTTGGCTTTTAACCCTCCCGTAGAAATGTTGACGATCGGAAATCTTTCTTTTACCAGAACCGTGTTCGATTCCCGGATGCGGTCCACCATTTCAAAGGTTAGGGTTTTTATTTCCATCACGTCCAGGATGTCGATCGCTCGGTTTCGGTTCTGAGCGTGGACGTAGCCGATCGGGATCGCTTGTTCCTCGTGGTTGAGATAAATCACGGGAACGATCAGTTCGGAGCGGATCTTTTGGTTGGCATACTCGATGATCTTTTTACGGATATCGTCCTTGTCTCCGATTTCGGCTTCGTAGTCGATAAAACCTTCCCGATCAAAAGGCGCATAACTTGCAGGCTTTTGTGTATCCGGAATAAAAAGGATCTTCCGGGTTTTTTTGACCATATCGAACTTGTCTCCGATAGTGCTAAAAACGTCGATTTTAAGAATGTCGAATTTCGACTTTAACTTTGTTTCATAGTCCGCAAAGTTGACTTTGACCGAAGTCGGAATGTTAAAAAGATTTGCGTCGATCGTCGTTTTGCTCGTGCGGATATTTGTGATCCAAACGGCGCCTTCCTGAGGAGCGATTCGATTGAGACTTCGCTCCTTGCTCGCGATCGAAATATCGGATACGGCAAGAATCAACTGGTTTCCCGGTTTTTCATCCAATACTTCACACTCCAATTCCACATATTTTGCGAGGAGTTTTGTAAGTGTTACATGACTGTTGAGCGGAAACGCATTTGGTGTTCGGGTTTGTATAAGAATTTTTGTGGCGTCTTTGGAAACCTGCAAAATTTTAACGATCTGTTTTACGACGCCCGGAGACTGCGCGACGATGTCCGTTTTAACGAGAAATTTCGAAATAATGTGAAACTTTTTTGCAGGGTCCGCGACCCTTTCTTTATCTCTTTTTTTTCTCTGAATGGTTTCCATAGTTTTTCAAAGCAAAGGAGGGGAAATTCTCTTGATCTCAGTTCTCTGTTTACCTTTTATGTACTAGGTAAGGAATAAGAATGTCAAACCAAACTTACCGCGACTCCGAATATTTAGACGGACTATCCGGAGACGAACTTTTCAGTCTTCAGATCGGCCTAACCTACAGAGATTTTCTCGTCCTCCCTGGATTTATCGACTTCCATCCCTCCGAAGTTGAGCTTGAAACCAGACTGACTCGAAATATAAAACTAAAACGACCTTTTATAAGTTCACCGATGGATACAGTAACCGAATCTGCGATGGCCATCGCGCAGGCGTTGATGGGCGGAATCGGAATCGTTCATTACAACAACACGATCGAAGAGCAGGTTGCTCTTGTAGAGAAAGTAAAACGTTTTGAAAACGGATTCATCACAGATCCCGTGATCCTCGGACCAAAGAACGTAATCAAAGATTTGGATTGGATCAAAGAACACAAAGGTTTCACTGGAATCCCAGTCACCGAAGACGGAACCAGAAATTCTAAACTTGTAGGAATTGTTACCAACAGAGATATCGATTTTGAAAAGAACAGAGACATCACACTCGATAAAGTGATGACCACAAATGTGATCACCGGCAAAGCGGGTATCACTTTACAAGAAGCGAATGATATCATCAAAAAATCAAAGATCGGAAAGTTGCCGATTTTGGATTCCAATGGAAAGTTGGTGTCACTTGTAAGTCGATCCGACTTAAAGAAGAACAAAGAATTTCCGGATGCCTCAAAAGACGAAAGTAAAAGACTTCGTTGTGGGGCTGCGGTATCGACGTTGATGGAATCGAGAGAAAGAGTCGCGGCTCTTTACGAAGCTGGAGTCGATGTGATCATCATCGATTCGGCGCAGGGAAATTCGAACTATCAAATCGAGATGATTCAGTTTATCAAAAAAGAATTTAAGAATTTGGACGTGATCGCGGGAAACGTAGTGACACGTGGACAAGCCGAAAATCTTATCCAAGCGGGCGCCGACGGTCTTCGGATCGGAATGGGTCCGGGGTCCATTTGTATCACTCAGGATACGATGGCCGTAGGAAGAGCCCAGGCTACTGCCGTCTTCCAGACCGCGAAACATGCCGCAAAATATGACGTTCCTGTCATTGCGGACGGCGGAATCTCAAATATCGGAGATATCGCGAACTCCCTTGCGATCGGCGCGTCTACCTGTATGATGGGATTTATGTTTGCAGGAACCACCGAAGCTCCCGGAGAGTATTTTTATGAGAATGGAATCCGTCTCAAAAAATACCGAGGAATGGCGTCGATCGAGGCCATGAAAGCCGGCGGGGACAAACGTTATTTTAACGAAGGCCAAAAGGTAAAAGTGGCCCAGGGTGTGAGCGGATCGGTAGTGGATCGCGGGTCCATTCTCAACTTTATTCCTTATTTATCCCAGGGGCTCAGACTTTCTTTCCAAGACATGGGATACAAATCCATTCCTGAAATTCATAAAGCGCTAAGAAACGGAGCGATTCGTTTTGAAAGACGATCCGAATCCGCGCAGGCGCAGGGATCAGTTCATGGGCTTTATTCTTTCAGCGCGCCCACGATGAGGGCGGAGTAAGTTTGATTCGGATTCTTGCGTTGCTCATAAGTTTTTTGGCGTTTACCGTTCCTAGCCAAGAAACAAACCCGCAAGGATCCGCCGGTCCGAGAGTCGCGCAGGAATTGGTAGCGCGACTCGATCAAGCCTTGGTAAAGTCGAACCAAGGATTGATCAAAGGAAACCTAATTCTTATCCGAAGATCCGGAGAAACCTGGAGCTGGGACGTAAATATCTTTCGAAAGGACGAGGACACACTTTATCTTTTTGAAAGCAGGGGACGGGGATTGGAATACAAAATTCTCATCAAAGACGAAGGCGAGCAGATCTACGCCTTCAACGTGTTTTCGAAAAAGATCTTTCGAAAAGTGGACGAGGAAAAATACGAACAACATCTTTCCACCGGTTTTAGTTTTATGGATCTCTCCGGAGTTTCCTATCAGGCCAACTACAACCCGATCGTACAGAGCGATCTAAAAACTTCGGATCATTCTTTTAAGAGGGTGTCTCTCAAACCCATCATTCCTTATTTTTATTCCAAACTCATTCTTTTGTTGGATTTGGATTCTCTCAAACCCACACGTCTCGATTTTCACGACAAAGACGGGGTTCTTTTTAAGACGATGAATATCAAATACGGGCCCGTAAAAGTAAAACAAAACCAAAAAATCGGAAAAGAAGAACTTGCGAATCGATTGGAAATGTTGGATTTAAATACCGGGTCCATCAGCGTATTAGAATATACTGAAATAGATAAGGAAGTAAAGCCGGACGCTTCCTTGTTCGAACTCGCAAATTTAAACAGATAGGAATTTCGTTTTGGAAGAAACGATATTATTTCGAAGAGGCTGGGATCCTGAAAGGGAATTTTTTTTAACTCGGGAAGATATTTCTCATCTCAAAGCGCTTCGGATTTATTCCGAAAAAAAACTTCTTCGCGTTTTGAACGGAATCGGATCCGAGTGGATCTATGAGGTCGAGTCCAACACAAACCGCGGAATTCTCAAAGAAACAAAAACACATTCGAAACTGGACGGAATTTCCGGAATAGCGACCGCGATCCCGAAAGGAAATCGTCTGGAATGGCTTTTGCAAAAGGGAACCGAACTTGGTCTTACTCATTTTTATTTTCTAAACTTCGAACAATCTGATCGAAAGGACTTTAGTTTAGAAAGAGCTCGGAAGATCACGGAAGAGGCGGCCGCTCAATCCAAAAGAATCTTTCTTCCGGAAGTGTTATCCCCGGTTTCCCTCAAGGATTTTCTTAAAACACCCCGAGACAAAGTTCATTCTTATTATCTTATGGATCCGAGGGGGGAATTGAAATTGGAACCCGAATACTTTCGGAATTCGATATGGATTATCGGACCCGAAGGAGGATTTCGAGAAAAGGAAACCGATCTTTTAAAAGAGAAGGACGTTTTGGGCGTAAGAGCAGGAGATTCGATTTTGAGAATCGAGACCGCCGGAATTTTTGCGGCCTCGCTATTTCGATACTTTACTTGTTGAGAGCGCTGTATTGCAGAAACAAACTCACGATATTGCAGTTTGTAGTACAAGCGCTTGTGCATGTGTTGAGATTTTGCAGATTGGCGCTGGTTGCCGTCGCACCCCAACGTTCCGCACACACGGCGTTGCAGGAATCGATCGTTCCACCCGGACCACAAGCGAGGATATAATTGAAAACGGCCTTATCGGTGGTTTCATCTTTTCTGGAATTACAACCACTTAGAACAAGGAAGAACAGAAGGAAAATAAAAAAGATCGAAGACAGTTTCTTCATACGGTTAGGTTCCCTACCAAGGAATTCCTCGTAAATCAAAAAAGATTGGACAGAGACGGAAACCGACGCAAACTTTTTTTGTTGTCCTTATGAAAGTGAACGGAAAAAAACTTCCCCTTTCCGAATTGAAATCGTCCCAAATTTCAGATTTATTAGAATACCTAAAGATTAAACCGGAGATGGTCGCGATCCAAAGAAATGGAATGATTCTTAAGAGAGAGTTTTGGAATCAAACTGAATTATTGGAAGAAGACCAACTCGAAATTCTAAGGTTTGTCGGCGGTGGTTGATCGTAACGTTTGGAAGAATTCAGGTTTGTATCCGATTTTGGATTTAGACTTTTGCAAAAAGAAAAATCTGAACTTTTTTGAACTTCCGAAACTTTGGATGGAATATCCGGATCTTGTTCCTTGGATTCAGATTCGGGCGAAGAATATAAACTCCGAAGAATTGGATTCTCTCGTAAAAACTCTATTAGATAAATATCCTTCGATTCCGTGGATTTTAAACGACTATTGGAAGGACGCGATCCGGCTGGATTGTTTTGGGGCCCATGTTGGAAAGGAAGATTACGAATCTTTGAACGAAGAGGAAAAAGTATCTCTTCGAGAATCGAATTTATTTTTAGGAACCTCGTCTCATACCGTGGAAGAAGTGCAGGCGTTGGATTCTTCTTTTTGGAATTATACCGGCCTGGGCCCGATCTTCGCAACGGAAAATAAAGAAGACGCCAAAGCCGCAGTGGGGCTTCAAACTTTGGGGAAACTTTCTCAGACCGTCTCTCTACCGGTAACTTTGATCGGAGGAATCCAAGTGTCCAATTTGGATTCGATTTTAGAACAGGGTTCCTTCTTACTCTCCAGCATTTCCATGGTTTGTTTGGAGGAAGAATTTCGAGCTGCGGCTGAAAAAATCCGCGCTGGAAAGCGGTAACTTTCAATTGACTCTGAACTTATGTCGTATAGGATGCCTTTAGGATGAAAAAGCCTGGTGAAATCATACACCTCTCCGCGAAAGACGATCGGGATTACCTCCTGGATTACCAAGTCATTCAGACGGAAACATTAGGAAAAACGGATATTCTCGGGGTTCCCTTTGATAACGTCTCCCAAGACGAGGCCGTTGCGAAGATCTACCGTTTATTAGAAGAAAAAGAAAGATTTCATCACGTTCTCTTTTTGGATCCGATCAAGATCATGTCGGTAAGAAAGGGGAAAAAACTTCATAGGATCACGGAAAAAGCGACCTTGATTCTTGCGGAAGGGGCGGGTCTACAGTGGGCAGCGACCAGGCTCGGAAAAAATCTCAAGGAAAGAATTTCTCCCATCGCGTTGATGATGGACTTGGTTCGTCTTTGCGAACTCAGAAATTATTCTATCTTTATGCTCGGCGGAAAAGAGGACGTAATCGAAAAAGTTTACTTTACACTTTCCAGACATTTTCCGGGTGTAAGAATCGTAGGACGTCACGCGGGTTATATGAATCCGCAGAGAGAATTGATGGTCAAGGAATCGATTCGTAAAACGAGTCCGAATATTATCTTTCTTGCAATGGATTTTCCGGAACAGGAAATCTGGATCGAAAACAACACAGCATTTTTCGGTCATTCCGTGATCATCGGAGTGAGCGGCTCGCTCGACATTCTTTCCGGAAAAGTAAGAAAAGCTCCGAACTTTTTCAAACTTAGAGGACTGATCTGGGTCTGGAGAATTATCAGTAAACCTTGGAGATTGTTTCGTCTTTTTAGAATGTTTCAGTTTTTTACGGTAGTGTTCTTTAAATCTCTCTTTCGTAAAAAATCCTCGGATCATTTGATTTCATAATCATACGATCGATGCGTCGCGTTTCTTGTCGGAAAATTGAGATTCCGTATATTCTTTTTTTTTAATATTTTTTTAAAATGCTTGCGGATTCGTGTTTTCAAAGTAAAATTTCTGCTATGACTGATTATAGCTTTCTAACTTTATTTTTAACTACCCTATTAGGTTTTGGTTCACTTTTCGGTTTTTTACATTTGGTTTGGAAACAGCTTTTTTCCCAGTTGGACGAATCCAAAAAGGAGATAAAGTCCGATCTTTTGCACTTAAGAAACGAGTTGAAAACGGACTTCAGGTCTGAAATCCACCGAGCAGAATCTCGCTTGGATCGTTCGATTTCCAATCTTGGAGAAAGAATCGATATTTTAGTGGATCACTTTGCGCTCCGACTCGTAACCGAAACCCCTAAAAAGAGAAGACGACTTCAGGGGTAACATCTTTCAGATAATGACTAAACCGGCGAATCGATCCTAAAAAAGAAAAGCTCTTGGAATTCTTCAGGAGCTTTTTTGCGTATGAATCAGACCCGAAGACAAAATCGGTTTTAAACGTTTTGGTCCGTTTATTCGGGCCGCATCAAAGGAAATAAAATCGTATCTCGAATCGAATGTGAGTTTGTAAGAAGCATTACCAAACGATCGATTCCGATTCCAAGTCCTCCGGTCGGAGGCATTCCGTATTCCAAAGCTCGAATATAATCATCGTCCATCATAAAAGCTTCGTCGTCTCCGGCTTCTCTTTGTTTTACTTGTTCTTCGAATCTCTCTTTTTGATCAAAAGGATCGTTCAATTCTGTAAACGCGTTTCCGATTTCTCTTCCCGCTACGTAAGGTTCGAAACGTTCCACAAAACCGGGTTTTTCCGGATTGGATTTTGCAAGAGGGGAAAGTTCGGTCGGGTAGTCCGTGATAAAAACGGGTTGGATGAGGTTCGGTTCGGCCTTATCGGAAAAAACTTCGTCCGCGACTTTCCAGATACTCTGGCATTTGGAAACGTCGACTTTTAACTCGGATGCCTTCTTCTTAGCTTCTTCCAACGTCGTAATCAGGCTAAAATCGATTCCGCTGTATTCTTTGATGATATCTACGTAAGTAACTCTTCTCCAAGGCGGAGAAAGATCGATCAAGTCCTTTCCGTATTGAATCTTTAAGGTTCCACAGATTTTTTGCGCCAGATACGTGATCAACCTTTCGGTAAGATCCAACATCGAAGCCATGTCTCCAAAAGCCATATAGGCTTCCAACATCGTAAATTCAGGATTGTGTTTTGTGGAAATCCCTTCGTTTCTAAAATTTCGGTTGAGTTCGAAAACACGATCCATTCCTCCTACGATGAGTCGTTTGAGATAGAGTTCCGGCGCAATTCTTAAAAATAACTGCATATCGAGAGTATTGTGATGTGTAACAAAGGGTCTTGCCGCGGCGCCCCCCGCGATCGGCTGCATCATCGGTGTTTCCACTTCTAAAAAACCTTCGTTTGTGAGAAAACTTCTGATTTCGGAGACGATTCTGCTTCGTGTGATAAAGGTTTCCCTTACCGCGTCGTTGACGACCAAGTCCACATAACGCATTCTATATCTTTGTTCGACGTCGGCGAATGCGTCGTAGATAACCCCGTCCTTTTCCTTTACGACGGGAAGGGGACGAATACATTTTGCAAGCAATTGAACGCCTGTTAGGTGTAAGGTGATTTCCCCTTTTTGAGTCGTAAAAAGATAACCTTCCAGTCCGATAATATCTCCCAAGTCCAAGGATTTGAAAATCGAATACGTCGTTTCCCCGAGATCGTCTCTTGTGGCATAGAGTTGAATGATCCCCGCGCTATCTTTGAGATGTGCAAAACTCGCTTTTCCCATCACTCTTTTGGAATGAAGTCTTCCACCGAGTTTGTAGATCGTTTCGGTTCCGGTCGGAGTTTTTTCGTATCTTTCTACGATGTCTTTAGATTTAGAATCGGGGAAAAAGCGAACCGGATAAGGATTGATTCCTTGTTTTTTTAATTCTTCGATTTTCTGAATTCTTTGCTGAATGAGCTCGTTTGATTCTTTTGCGTCTAACATTACGATTCTATTTTCCTGGGAGTATTTGATAAAACGTTCTGGCTAAGTTTGTAAAAACGAGTTCAAATCCTTCTTCGGTCAAAAACCAATTGGAAAGACTCGTCCGATCTGCAAGAGGAACGATATGGACTTTGAGTCCGGCCGGTCCTAATACGGATTCGTAAATTTTTTGATTGAGCGCCGACTCGAATCTTTTGGAAAGAATGAGGATATTCTTGAGTTGCCGGTCCAGACAGATTTTCAAAAGGGACTTTGAAAAATTCTTTGCACCCGCCGGATAAGGTTCGAGTTTATAGATGAGAATTTTGGATTCTTCCACGCCCAATCCCACGAGAGAATTTTGAATCTCTTGAGTGAGATCGAGCCCGATTCCTAAATCGGAATTCGGAGTCGCCGGTGAATAGAGAATGATGATCATTCCGGCGTATCCTTTTTTGAAACCGTCCGCTGCGTTTTTTAAAATATCCCTGGGAAGCGTTTCTTTTACTTCCAAAACGAGCGCGTCGCTTTTTGGAAACGGACTGTCTTTGATCAAAAAAAGCGGAGAAAGAAAGACCAATCCTAAGATCAGAATCAAACAGAGGAAAAATCCGGAAAGGAATAACCGCGTTTTGTACAAAACTTCCTGTACGGATACCGGTCCTGGATTTGCAGACATATAGAACGAGAGTTTTTCCCAGGAACCAAATTACAAGAGGAATTTAGAGGCGCTCAAGTCGCCGTTTCGAGGATTCCGTTTTCATTCAAGTTCGAGAGATCAAAGTCTCGGTTCGAAAAAAAGTCGGAATCAATGAATCGGATCTTTTTGAGTGGTGTCGTTTGTGTAGAGCATCGCGGCTTCGAGTTCGATCGTGACCCTTGGTTCCACCAACTGCGCGACGGAGATCTCTTCGGGAGGTTTGTTCAAAGATAGCGTCAAATCTTCCCAGCTTGCTCGGAGTCCGATAAACTTCACGATCGCATAACCCAACATCATCGCGTTAGCCAGATTGTAGAAAGAATAGGCCCAGTTTTTGTGAACGTAGTTCGTAAAAAAACCGAAGAGCAGCTGAGCTAAAAGAGAATATGCGGCTATGACGTAAAGAGCCGGCATCGCCGTTCTTCCGGTGATCTTGGGAGTTCTACTAAAAGGAATTTGTTTTCCTGTGACCGCTTGGTTCAAAGACATGAATACACCCGCAAGATTGACGGGAATCAGAAGAAGATTGAGGGCGTAGACCCGAAAAACATCCATCCAGCGATAACCCATCTCCACAAGATCCATTCCATAGAGAAAAAAATAAGGGAGAGATGAAATCGCAATCCAATAGGTTTCCATTCCTTCTCCGAGAGGACTTCCCATCAAGATCACCAATCCGATATTTACGGCGGCTATCGAACCGAGATAGTGAACTCGAAAGAATGCCTCTACAAATTTGGAAAGGCTCCAAGGCCGTTGAAAGACATGGCGGAGAAGTTTGGGAAGAATGATCAATCCGCCGTTGGCCCATCTTCTTCTTTGGATGAGAAGGGAACCGAAATCTGCGGGTGTCGCGCTATACGCGAGACGTTCGGGGTAATTGTAGAGACTCCAATCTACGTCCAAAAGATCGATACTTGATTCCGTGTCTTCGATGACGGTATTGTCTTGAATATAACGATGGATCGTGTGACCTCGTTCTTCGTAAACGGTGCAGATATCAAGGAGGGCTTTGTAACGAAGCATCGCGTTAGCGCCGACCCAAAACGTAGCGCCAAAATGGGTAAACCCTTGATGAATCTGATACTGAATGTCGGTGGTTGCTCCTGCCATCTTTTCCAAAAGATTAGGAGCTCCTGGAATCGCGCTGTAGGGAGTCTGAGCGACGGCGACTCTTTCGTTCCGAGGAGAAGTCATAACGTGGGATAACTTTAGAACGTATTCTGGAAGAAGGGCGCTGTCCGCGTCTAAAGTGATCAAAAATTCCGCCGAAGGAATTTCAAAGGAAGGATTTGTGTCTTCGGTTTTTTCGAGAATGGTTCCGTGCGATTCTTCTCTCTCTTTCCATTTTTTTCCCAAAAGATAGATGTAACTGTTTAGATTCATCGCTTTGTTGGGAAGATGAGATAGATTGAGATATTTTTTTCTTTCAAAACTCGTAAAATTTACGGAAAAAAGACCGGCAAGACGATTGAATTCTCTTTCGATTCTTTCCAAAGAAGCGCCGCCTTGAGAAAGAAGATTCTCCAATTCTAAAATTCTCTCGGAATGTAATTCCTCCCATTTCCCAAAAAAACGATCCCGCATAAAAACGCGGGTATGTTCCGGAAGTTCCCGTTTGATCGTAGGATCGTCATAACGTAGAATCCGATTCCGAAACCAGAGAGTTACACTTTTGTAGAGACGAATCAATTCTTCGGTTTCAAAAGACGCGTTTAGAGATCCTGAAAGTTTGCGTTTTAAAAATTCTTCTTTGGCGAGAGAGAAAGGAACGTTTGTTTCCTCGAATTCTTTTTGAAGAGATTCCGGAAGATTTCTCATCTTCTGGAGAGCTTCGAAATCGGAATAATTTTTCGGCTGAGGCGGATCGTCGATCAACAAAACCACTCTTCTGTTCGGATAATCCTGAAGAGCGGCGGATAAGAGGGTTTCTCGGACGATGTCCAATTCTTCCTTATAGGATGGGACCAGTATTGTTAGGGAAGGAGAATCCGTTCCGTAGATGTTTTCCAATTCCTCACGCTCGGGAGGATTGTGCTTAAGGAGTCTCTTAAAATAACCGAGACGGGTAAATTGATAAACGAAGTTCCCGTATGTGAGAAGTGTAATGATTACGATAAAGGCCATTTGCCCGATGGCCGCAAAAGGCCTTTGATCGAGGATTTCCTCTACGAGGATTTGAAACATTTCTATACAGGCGAAAACGCAGGAGACAATCGTCAAAAAAAGGAAAATGCGGGTGATCCAGATCTGGTTGTTGTAATACCGATTTGTCTTTAAATATGTGGATTCTGCTACAAGAGCCGGATTCTTTATCATCTAAGTTGTACTGAATCTACTATAACAAAAATTACCCTTCGTTATGTAATTCATAATTATCTTCGATAAACGGAAATTTTATTCCGTTTATCAAATTTAGAGAATTCTAATAAGTGTAAGGTGAGTTTCCTTGTGTGGATTTCTGTGTCTTCTGACACACGGTGTATTTTGGGTTTTCCAACTGTTCAATAAAGGTCGCAAGATCGCATTTCCCGTCGATAAAAATTCGTTTGATGCGCATGGGATCCGCTCCCGGAAGGTTAGCGCCTTGTTCGGTGGTTAAAAGCGCTTTGTAGCCGGAAAGTTTGGCTAACCGAATTAAAGGTTTGTTGTACCAGCCGCAAGGCCAGGCGAGATAATCGATTGGAATTCCTAACTTTTCCTCTAAGATTCTTTTGGATTCTTTGAGTTCAAAAAGGGCTTCTTTTTTTCCCTTTCCGGGAACTCTATTGTCTACCCAGGTCACGAGGTTGTCCTTTGGATTCCAGGGATGACTATAGGTATGAGATCCAATTTCGAAAAGCGGGTTTTGGGAAAGTTCTTTGATCTCGGACCATTCCATATATTCTCCCTTTCCGATTCCTTTGGGTCCGGCGATGATCCAGAAGGAAGCGGGAAAAGAATATTTCTTAAGTGTGGGAACCGCGTTTAGAACATTCTTCCATCCGTCGTCAAAGTTGAGAACGATGGAACGATCGGGAAGGGGATGGCCTCCTTTTAAATAAAGGAGAAGTTGTTTCATCGAGATCGGATGATATCCATGAGAAGAAAGATATTTCATCTGTTCTTGGAATTTTTCCAAAAAGATTACGGTTTCTCCGGGGTCTCGATCCGACTCCGTTACGATTTCGTGATAGATAAGAACGGGGATTCCTTTGGGATTGGGAACGTTCGAGGTTTTGAATTCTTTTTCCGTAATACTGCAGAGATTAAAAGATAGTAATATAAAAACCGATCCGAGTCCGGAGAAGTTTAGAATTTTGGATCCGATCGATTTCAATGGTTTCCTCGTTTTCGATGATTCTAAGATTAACTCTTAAAAGGCATATCACCCAAATAATTCTTCTTACCGAGATCCACTCCGTTATGACGCAGAATAGAATAGGCGGTCGTGATATGAAAATAGAAATTCGGAATCGCGTGTTGGATCGCAAATTCCTTTCCGGTGAGATATTTACCTTCCCAGCGCGGTTGTGAAATCTTACGATCCAAAGAGTTTTGAAAATCTTCTTCCGTAAAAGTTCCGAGATATTTCAGGACCGACTGAATTCTTGTTTGGAGTTCGGAGAGAGTCTTTTCTTGGTCTTCGTGTTTTGGTGAGTCTTTCCCTGTGAGACGGGAGACGCCCAACTTCGCGGTATCACAAGCGATTTGAACCTGTTTGATGAGGTGAAACTGATCCGGAGCAAGTCTGGAATTTAAAAGAATCTCGACGTCGAACTTTTTGGTTTCCGCGTAGGAGGCTCCCTTTTCCAAAAGAATACTGAGATTTTTTAGCATTTTTGAGAATTGAAGAATTGTGATTTCGTAGAGCATCTTTTTTTTCCTGATCGGGTGTGGGTGAAGTTTGTTCCAGCTTTTGAGATACGTGTGATTCAGATAGAATTTTTCGGGAAAGAAATGGATGGAATCTTGTAGAAGAAGAAAAGCAAGCGGTCGTAGATACGGCGAGCTTAGGTAAGAAATTTTTTCGTTAAAAAAGAGCGATTTCCTGGTAGAGGAAAGTTTCGCCTATTTTTCCTGCGGCGCGACCCGTAGAGAGCGACGCATTGAGTTCTTCCACCCAATCAGCATATCCCCCTACAAAGTTAAAAAAGCGATTTCGAATGAAGAAGGAACCCAGTATGACTTTTTGTAGGAGTTCCTACAAAAGCTCTGAGAGAGAATATTCCTTGCAAAGTTATGATTTTGTGATATAGGAAAATCTCCCGGAGTCTTCCGCCTCCCGCCCCTCCACCCAAAATTTCAGGGCGGGGCTTTCGTTTTACGGAGGACTGTCGTTATTACGACAGATTTTTCTTAAGAGTCAAAGAACTTTGTGGGTAAGGTAAATGCAATGAGATTGGGGTGCGGCCGTTTTTTTGTGAGACTGTCGTAGTTACGACAAGACAAGAAGGATCTATCGGAACGATTCGCTTCGAGTCCCAGTTTTGCTGAAGTTGGTTGTATAATTTTAAAAAAAGGAAAGATTTTTGCTCGAGTTCAACTCAGTAAATTTCTCCCTATTGGTCGAAATTTAGGGGACTCGCCGTTACGCAAGCCACCATCCTGGTGCCTTAAGCTCCACGGCGTCTCGCTTTGGCCTCGGAACAAAAAACTCAGCAGGTTTCTCCCTAAGGGTCGAAACCTATCTGTTCCTCGGAAGCATTTCTTCACTCTCTACGGATCGTTCGAAATGCTTTACCAAAGCTCGCTTCGAGTCCCAGTTTTGCTGAAGTTGGTTGTATAATTTTAAAAAAAGGAAAGATTTTTGCTCGAGTTCAACTCAGTAAATTTCTCCCTATTGGTCGAAATTTAGGGGACTCGCCGTTACGCAAGCCACCATCCTGGTGCCTTAAGCTCCACGGCGTCTCGCTTTGGCCTCGGAACAAAAAACTCAGCAGGTTTCTCCCTAAGGGTCGAAACCTATCTGTTCCTCGGAAGCATTTCTTCACTCTCTACGGATCGTTCGAAATGCTTTACCAAAGCTCGCTTCGAGTCCCAGTTTTGCTGAAGTTGATTGTCTAATTTTAAAAAAAGGAAAGATTCTTGCTCGAGAGGGGACTCGAACCCCTACACCTAATCGGCACAAGCACCTCAAGCTTGCGTGTCTACCAATTCCACCACCCGAGCGGTTGCAATGGACAGGATGTGAGAGGAGCCTAGGGAGTCAAGGAATTACGATCAAACGAGTTCGTATTTCTTCCGAGTCTTTTTGTCTTCTGGGTCGATCTGAATTTTTTCCGGATGAAAGACGATATTCCAATAACGTTTGGAGTAAGCGAAAATTCCGATGCTGAGAATGAGAACCAAGACGTAGCCGGAATATTCGGGGTGTTTTAGAAAACTCTCCCCGGCGATCTGCATCTCGATGAGAGGAATGCACATATACCAGAGAACCGCGACGGCGACAAGGCCCACTCCAAATTTTCCCCACCAATTCGGTTTTCCTTGAATCCCCCTCTTGAGATAGAGAAAACTTCCTAGCCAAACTCCAAGGATTTCTCGAATCACGTAAGCGATCAGAATCCAGGAAGGAAAACGAAAGTAATGCACGATCACCGAAAGTCCGCCTACAGTGACGATCTTATCACAGACAGGATCCAAATATCTCCCCAAAACCGATTCCTGATTGAGGAGACGCGCTAAAAAACCGTCCAAGTAATCCGTGATTACCGCAACGATACAGGTAAAAACCGCGTAAATTAGGAATTCCGTTTTCTCCGGATCTTCCATATAGGTTTTTGTGAAGGTGATAAAAAAAGGCAAAAGAAAAACTCTGCTCACGGAGAGAAAATTGGAAACCGTAAAGATTCGATCTTCTAAGAGTTCCTTTGGTTTTTTTTCCTGTACGATCATTCTTGTTCCGTTCCAATATTTATATCAGAAGAATTTTGTATTCCAGTAAATGAAAGAATAGATTTCCGGAACAGAATTTTTCGACCTAATTTGTTTGAAATCGGTTGACCGGATACCTTCGTTTGAAAAAGTATCAAAGGAACAAGGAGCTGTAGCTCAGCTGGTTAGAGTGCCTGCCTGTCACGCAGGATGTCGCGGGTTCGAGTCCCGTCAGCTCCGAGATTCTTCTTTTCTCAACTTAATCTTTAAACAATGTAGAATTTGGACTCGAAGCTTTCGAGCGAGAGTGTTTTTCGTTTGAAATGCGACCCATAGGGAGCATTGCGCTGAGTTGTAAGAAACGAAAAATACGATGCGAATTTTTCCAACTTTGTTGGAAGCCACCGCTTTCGCTTCGCGGCTTTTGGCTATCTCGCTCTTTATGAGTCGCTCAATAGATGGATGAGCACGCGAGGAAGACGCCGTGATAGATTCTGACCCATAGGGAAGAATCTGTTGAGTTTAAATAGGCGAGTCCTGTGCATTGCGACCCATAGAGAGCGATGCGCTGAGTTTTGAGCTCCGAAGATTCTTCTTTTCTTAACTCAATCTTTAAACAATATAGAATTTGGACTCGAAGCTCTTTCGAGTGAGAGTCTGCCTAAATGTATTCTTCCCCGTCTTTTTTCACAAAGATGGTTCCTTCTTCTTCCAATTCCCGAACCAAGTTGAGAACGATATTTCTTGCGTCGTTGATTTCGCGTAAGGTGAGTTTTCCCCGGATGTCCATCATATCCATAATTTCCGCGGCTCGATTGCGCGACATAGCGTTTAAAAAATGGTTTCGAAGCTCGTCTCCGGAGCCTCGGAGCGACATACTCAGAGTTTCATCGTCGTTTAGGCGATTGATGAGAATCCGCATTTCTTTCTGATCCAGACCCAAGACGTCTTCAAAGGTGTATAACTTCTCTTTGACTTGTTTCGCGAGTTCCGGAGAATTCGCTTCGAGTTCCTTGAGTATATTCTCCTCTTGAGACTTGTCCATGTGATTGAGAATATTCGCCAAAGCCTCGGCTCCGCCGGCTTCGCTGTATTCGGAACGATCTCTCTGTTCGTATTTTTTCTTTAATACTCTCGCGATTTCTTTGATTGCGTCCGGATGAGTTTTTGTAGTGTTTGCAAGACGATAGGCGACACTGGCCTGCAATTCTCCCGGAAAAAATTTCAAGATGTCCGCCGCCTTTTTCGGAGTCATAAACGCAAGCGTAACGGCGATGGTTTGAGGAGATTCATGCTGGAGAAGACCCGCGAGAACGCCGGGTTCGGCTTCGCTTAAAAAGGAAAAGTCGTCTTCGATGTCTTTTCTGGAAAGTTTTCCTAGGATATTCTCCGCTTTTTCCTTTCCCATGGAATGTTGGAGAATCTCTCTCGCCGCGTCCATTCCACCCTTGATCTCTCCTTCTCCGGGAAGCACCGAATTCTTAAACTCTAATAGAACGTCTTCTTTTTCTTTTTTGGAGATCGTTTTGATCTGAGCCATCTCGAGGATGATCTCTTCGATCATAGAATCGTCTAGTTTGGAAAGAACCTTGGCGGCGTCTTCTTTGTTAAGCGACAAAAGGAGGAGGGCCGATTTTCTGATTTTTTCTTTTCTTGCACCGGAAGTTGATTCTTTATCCACAAAAATAAAATCCTTAACCTGTTAGTAGGCGAAGGGGATGCTCCGTATATTCTCGAAATGCGGAAAGAAATCCGGCTCCGGTGGCGCCGTCGACAACTCTATGATCGCAGGAAAGAGTTACCGTTAAGGTTTTTCCGGCGACGAGACTTCCGTCGCGAATCACCGCCTTTTCCATAAGAGCGCCCACAGCGAGGATGGCCGCTTCCGGTTCGTTGATAACCGCAGTAAAGGAAGAGATTCCGAACATTCCGAGGTTGGAAACGGTAAAGGTTCCGTCCGTGTATTCCCCCGGTTTGAGTTTTCTCTCTCTAGCTCGGGAAGCAAGTTCTTTTATCTCGCGACTGATCGTCGTTACGTTTTTCTGATCCGCGTTTCGAACATAAGGAGTGATGAGTCCGCCTTCGATGGAAACCGCGACACCGATATCGATTCTTCCGTGTTCGAGAACGTGATCTTCTCTCCAGGAAGAATTGACTTCGGGAACTTCTTTCAGACACAAAGAACAAGCCTTGAGAATCAGATCGTTCACGCTTACTCTATCATGGCCTTCTAATTTGAGATCCTTGTTGATGGAGTTTCGGAGGTCGTCGATCGGTTCCGCGTCAACTTCCATCGTAAGATAAAAATGAGGAATGGTGGATGTGGAATGAGCCAGTCTTGTGGCGATCGTCTTTCTCATCCCGGTCAGTTCGATCTTTCGATCCTGACGTTTTACAAAACCGATTCCTTTTCCACCTCCCGTTTCTTGAAAGGAAAGAATGTCTCTTTTGATGATTCTTCCGCTGGGACCCGAGCCTACGACCTCGTCTAAGTTCACTCCGTTTTGAAGCGCGAGATTTTTGGCAAGAGGAGAGGCCTTTATCGTTCCTCCGTAAGAATGAGATTCTCTCCGAGAATTCGGTTTTTCAGAAATTTCGGTTTCGGATTCTTTTAGAGGAACAGGTTGGGCAGGTTTTGAAGATTCTACTTTTGTCTCGGGAGCCGGAATCGAAGAAGGGGCCGAGGAAGTTTGGGGCGGAGGTGTTGTTTCTTTTTTGGAAGGAATCGATTTCTTAGCGGTTTCGACTAACGCGGAAACGTCCTCTCCCGCCTTTCCTATGATCGCTACGGGAGAACCTACGGGAAGAAGTGTTCCTTCGGGTGCGAGAATTTCGAGGAGAACCCCGCTTTCAAAGGCTTCCATTTCCATCACAGCCTTATCCGTTTCCACTTCGGCCAGGATTTCACCGGGAGAAACCGAATCGCCGTTTTTTTTGAGCCAACGAACGATTTTTCCCTCGGACATCGTAGGACTGAGTTGAGTCATTTCAGCAATTTTAGCCATTTTGAATATTTCCTCGCTCTTCTATTCGAGCATTTCTCGGACTTTGGCGATGATCTTTTCTTCGCTCGGAAGAGAAGCCTTTTCCAAATTGGCGGCGTAGGGCATAGGAACGTCTTCCTGAGTGATTCTTTCCACCGGTGCGTCGAGATGATCAAACGCGTTTTTTTGTATCAAATAAGCAATTTGAGAACCGAAACCCGCAACTTCCCAACCTTCTTCCACGATCAGAGCTCGATTCGTTTTTGCCACCGAAGTATAGATGGCTTCTTCGTCCAAAGGACGAATGGAACGAAGATCCAAAACTTCCACTGAAATTCCTTCCTTCGCGAGTTTTTCGGCGGCGGGAAGAACATACATCAGAGCGCGTGACCAGCTTACAATCGTTATGTGAGAGCCTTCGCGTTTGATGTCCGCTTTTCCGAACGGAATCGAGTATTCCTGTTCGGGCACTTCTCCTCGACTTCCGTATAAAACCTCGCTTTCGATAAAGATCGTAGGATTGTTGTCTCGAATCGAGGTTTTCAAAAGTCCGTAAGCGTCCGCCGGAGAATACGGAGCGATGACCTTCAAACCGGGAATATGCGCATACCAACTTTCGAACGATTGAGAATGTTGTGCTGCGAGTCTTCCTCCAGCGCCGCCGGCTCCTCGAAACACGATCGGAATCGGAAACTGCCCCGCGCTCATGTAGTTCATCTTGGCCGCAGAGTTGATGATCTGATCGATCGCTACGAGCGAAAAGTTCCAGGTCATAAATTCGATGATGGGACGAAGACCGATCATCGCTGCTCCGATTCCGACACCCGCAAAACCGTTTTCCGAAATCGGAGTGTCGATCACCCTTTTTTCTCCGTATTTTGCGAGCATTCCCTGCGAAACCTTGTAAGCTCCGTCGTAGTGTCCGACTTCCTCTCCCATGAGAAAGATATTCGGATCCTTGTCCATTTCTTCGCACATCGCGCGGTTGAGCGCCTCTCTGTAAGTTAGGATCGCCATCAGACATTCTCCGCGTAGACGTTTTTATAAAGCCAGCCTAAGGGCGGCTCTTCACTTTTTTCCGCAAAAAGGATCGCTTCTTCCACTTTTGTTTGGAGATCTATATCTAGTTTTTCTAATTCTTCTTCCTTCCATTCCGAACGAAGAAGATCGTCTTTAGCTTTTAAGAGCGGATCGCTCTGTTTGTAACGGTCCAATTCTTCTTTGGTTCTGTATTTTGCGGGGTCGGACATCGAATGACCTCGAAAACGATATGTAGAAATTTCCATGAGAGTAGGGCCTTCTCCGCGTCTTGCGCGTTCCACCGCGACGCTTACGTGATCCCGCACCTTTCGAACCTCGTCTCCTTCGATATGATCTCTTGCGATGTCGTATGCGCCCGCTCGAACCGAAACGTCTTTGACCGAAAGTGCGCGGTATTCTGGAGTTCCCATCGCGTAGTGGTTGTTTTCGCAGATCATCACGAGAGGAAGTTTCCAGATCGCAGCGAGGTTCATTCCTTCGTGAAAGGATCCGATATTGGCGGCGCCTTCTCCAAAAAAACAAATCGTGACCGCGTCCGTTCCTTTGAATTTCGAGGCGTATGCGATTCCGGCGGCGAGAGAGATATGACCTCCCACGATTCCGTGTCCGCCCATAAAGTGTTTTTCTTTATCGAAAAAGTGCATCGAACCCCCGTAACCTTTGGAGATTCCCGTTTTTTTTCCAAAGAGTTCCGCCATGAGTGCATTTGGATCCAAACCTCTCGCGAGCGCGTGTCCGTGATCTCGATAGGTAGAAACGATATAATCTTTTTCTTGGAGCGCGGCGATGGAACCGACCCCAACCGCTTCCTGTCCGATATAGAGGTGACAGAATCCGCCGATCTTACCGGTGCTGTACGATTTGGCGGCTCCTTCTTCGAATCTTCGGATGAGAAGCATTTGTTTGTAGAGTTCGTAAAGGTCTTGGGTTTCTTTTTTGGTTTTTGGTTGGCTCATAATATACTGTGGATCGCTAAAACAATCGCAAAGTATCCTTGCGGAAGGAGGAGATGCAAACGGATTTCCTCTCAATTTGAAAAAAATGCGAAAGCGGCGAATCGAACAAAAATATCCTTTTCCTAAGGAGAGCCGTTCCTTTTTCTTTTCTGGAATGCATTCAGTTCGGACAATCCTACTCACAGAAGACGAACCGGGAATCACCGATACGATTCGAATCGTTTTAGAATCGGAAGGATTTCGGATGCTCTCAGCGATGACCGGTAAAGAGTGTCTTTCTCTCTTAAAAGAATCGCCGGACTTATTGGTATTAGACGTAGGTCTTCCAGATTTAAGCGGATTTGAAATTCTAAAAGAATTAAGAAAAAAACATTCGATTCCGGTCATTTTACTTACGGCAAGAGAATCCGAATTGGATCGTGTTCTCGGTTTGGAATTAGGCGCAGACGATTATATGGTAAAACCGTTTAGCCCGAGGGAGTTGATCGCAAGAATTCGAGCCGTACTCCGGAGATACGATGGAAATTCGGAAGAAAAAAGAACCGAATTTTTTACCGACGAGGATCGGAAGGTAATTTACTATTACGGCAAGTCCTTAACTCTCACCCCTTACGAATACAAAACTCTCCTCTTATTTTTAAAACGGCCCGGTAAAATTTTCACGCGAGAGGAAATTATGGACATGGTCTGGACGGAACCGGAGGATAGTTTCGATCGAGCGGTCGATACGGTGATAAAAAACATTCGCACTAGATTGAAGGAAGTTCGCAGCGACTTGGATCCGATCGAAACCAGACGAGGTTTGGGTTACGGATGGAAGGTCACGTTATGAGTCTTTGGATCCGAATCGTAATCGGTTTTTTTTTGCCTTTTCCGCAGGATATTATTATTTCGTAGATAAACTCGAAAGATCGATTCGACCTCGTTATATGGAAACGGTGGAAGAATCAATGAACGATACCGCCCACCTTTTCGCCTCCTTATTAGAAGGGGAGCTTTCAAATCAAGAAGCAACTTTGAAAGAGGTCAGCGAACGAATTCTTTCTCCCATGTTCCGAACCGCGAAAGAACACAATCTAAACTCTAAAATTTTCGAAGTAACGAAGACGAAAGTAGATCTGCAACTCTATGTTACCGACGAACAAGGAATCGTGGTCTACGATGGTGAAGGATATCGGAAAGGATCGGATTATTCAAAAAAGAACGACGTATATCTCACGTTAAGGGGGAAATACGGAGCGAGGTCGAGTTTGTTAAACGCTTCGGATCAGGAGGGCGCTTTATTTGTCGCGGCGCCGATTCGAAAGTCAGGAAAAACGATCGGAATTCTCACGGTGATCAAACCCAAAAGTAGTGTGATTCCTTTTATAGAATCTGCAGAGAAGAAATTTTGGACTCTCAGTCTTTACGTCGCCTTGTCGATCGTCGTTTTGTTTCTTTTCAGCGTTTATCTTATATTCTCACCGATTCGAAAATTATCCGAATATGTTTCCGCGCTTAGATCTAAAAAACGGATTCCATTTCCAAAAATAAACGTTCCTGAAATTCGAGGTTTGGGAGAGGAAATGGATCAATTATTTCGGGAACTCGCGGGGAAGGAATATATCGAAAATTACGTTCAATCGATGACTCACGAAATCAAAAGTCCTCTTTCCTCGCTGCTTGCTTCGGCGGAGTTGATCGCGGAGAATCCGGATCGTCTGAATTCTCTGATCTCTAACATCCAACTGGAAGGAAAAAGAATTCAAACGATTTTAGAAAAACTATTGGAATTCAGCGCATTGGAGAATCTATCCCGATTGGAAAAAGTTCCGAATCTGAATTTGCAGGCGATCGTCCGAGAAACGGTTTTTTCCGTAAGACCCGAATCGATCCGAAAAAAAGTAAACATTCAAGAGTCGACCGAAACCGTATTTGTGGAAGGGAATTCCTTCTTTTTGGGAATGGCTCTGAGGAATCTCGTACAGAACTCTTTGGATTTTTCAAGCCCCGGTTCTCAGATTACGGTTCGCTGTGGAAAAAAGAACGATCTTCCTTTTTTGGAAGTCGAGGATTCCGGAGTGGGAATTCCCGGATACGCCTCGGAAAGAATTTTTGAAAAATTCTATTCTCTCCCGCGTCCCGATACCGGTCGCAAAAGTTCAGGATTGGGACTTGCCTTTGTAAGGGAAATCGCTAAATTGCACGATGCGGAAGTGGAAGTCAAAAACGGAAATTCTCACGGTGTAACCGCTCGAATCGAATTCAAAAATAATAAAAAGTAACAACCTCACACGATCCTCACATTTCGCTCATTTATCTCTCACTCCTATCATTCATACTCTTCGATCAGGAGAACGTATGTTTAACAAATTGTCAGTAAATTTTAGAATTTTAATTCTCGCGATCCTGTTCGTCGGATTTTTGATTCCTACCTTTGCGCTCAGCGCGTGGGAAAAAAAAGAAAAAGTCGGAACTGGATGGGATCGCAAGTCTCTGTCCGCGCTGCATCTTCGTTTTCGAAAGCAGACACGGTCCGCCGATCGTGAAAAGATATCGCGGAAGTCAGTTTCCACACAGGAAAAAAAAAGAAAATGGTGGAAGGAGTTTTATGAAAAAACGGAGCCGGAAGGATGTGCGGGGGAGTAATGTATGTTTAAAATTCAATCGTCTATCAATCTTAGAATTTTCATTCTTGCGATTTTGTTAGCAGGGTTTTTGATCCCGATTCAGATGGTTCATTCCTTGATTTCGGAAAGACAACAAAGAGCCGTAGAAGCAGCAGAAGAGGTGAGTTCAAAATGGGGATCTTCCCAAACCGTGGCGGGTCCGTTTTTGGCGATTCCTTATAAAGTGCATAAGGAAAAAGTAATAGGGCAAAACGGAGAAGAAATACTCATCGGAGAAGACGGAGAAATGTATTTTCTGCCGGAAGAATTGAATTTGGAAACGGATCTAAAGACTGAAAAGAGAAAGCGGGGAATTTATGAGGTTATCTTATATGGAGGGAATTTGAAAATTCAAGGAAACTTCAAACAACCTTCAGTTTCCGATTTTCCTGAAAATACGAAAAATATTCTTTGGAACAACGCCCGTATGATCGTTTCGGTAAGCGATCCAAAAGGAATCGGAAGCGATATCGAATTTTTTTTAAACAGAAAGGAAAAAAAATTTCAGCCGGGTTCTTCCGCTCAGATTTTTAATTCCGGTTTGCATTCCGAACTCAAACTTTCAGAATCAAAAGCGCCTCTTGACTTCCAAATCAAAATTCCGATCCAAGGTTCGAATTCGATTCATTTAGCTCCTCTTGGAAAAAGAAGCAGGATTCAAATCGTTTCGGACTGGAAGGATCCGTCTTTTGAGGGAAACCTTTTGCCCAAGGAAAGGAGGGTTTCCGAAACCGGATTTCAAGCGATATGGGAATCTTCTTATTTTTCAAGAGATTATCCGCAGGTAATTTCATCAAACGGAGAAACGAGTTTCGGGACGATTTTATCTTCCTGTTACGGAGTTCGATTGATCATTCGAGCGGATCAGTATCTAAAACTGGAACGGTCCTTGAAATATGCGATTTTGTTTCTTGGCGCCAGTTTTACTCTTTTTTTTCTATTGGAAATTTTCGGAGGAAAAATTCTTCACCCTTTTCAATATCTTATGATCGGATTTGCGATGATGGTTTTTTACATTCTGAACTTGTCCTTATCCGAGCATTTGGGTTTCGCCATTTCTTATATAGCGGCCTCTCTCGCGGTATCTTGTTTGATCGGATACTATTCCGGAGCGGTTTTGGAGAATAAAATAAAAGGAATCGTCGCGGGAGGATATTACCTGGGATTGTATTCGTTTCTTTATGTCGTATTATCTTCCGAGGATAATTCTCTCTTGTTAGGTTCCATTGCGGTCTTTCTATTTTTGGCGTTATTGATGCACCTGACCCGCAAGATCGATTGGTATTCCTTTGGGGTACAGAAAGAAACGGAGTAGCTCAAAAGGTCATTTTTTGCCCTGTCCCTAATAAAAAAGCATATCCTTACCCACAAGTTTTTTGAATCTTAAAAAATCTGTCGTAACAACGACAGTCCTCCGTAAAACGAAAGCCCCGCCCTGTTTTTGGGAGCCTGTTGAAAAAGAAAATCAGAGAATCTCTCGTGATTCCGCCCTAAATTGCATTGGGTTCCTTTTTCT
>NZ_JAFFPT010000045.1 GCF_016918785.1 Leptospira ainazelensis
CCGTCGCTCGCAGAAGTGGACGTGATGCTTTCCGGAAAGATCGACGGATTCTTCCAGCTTCGAGATTCTTTGGAAACGATCAAGGACAACTTTGATTATGTCATCATCGATTGTCCTCCGAGTCTTTCTATGATTACCTTGAATGCGTTTGTCGCATCGACGGGGCTTTTGGTTCCTCTCCAGGTTTCCAAATTCTCCTTGGATGGGATCGAAGCGATCTTGGAGGCTCATAAGAATACGGTGAAACGTTTTAATCCTTCTCTGAAAGTTTTAGGCGCGGTTCTAACGATGTTCAATCCGAGGACCACTCTTTCGCAAACCTTGGAACCGATGATCGAACCTTATCTGAAATTATTTTCCTCGAGAATTCCTCCATCCGTGAGCGTGGAAGAAGCTCACATGTTAAAGCAGACTCTTTTTGAATATCAACCAAAGGGAAAGGCTTCCAAATGTTACCAGGGTTTGGTGGAAGAGGTTCTTTCTCTTGGCTAAAAAAGATCTTCTCAAACAAGCCGCGGGTGCTCACGTTCGTAAAACTCTGGGTGGCGAAAATTCCTCCGAAACCCCGCTCCAGAAAACGAGTTCGGTTGTTCCGGAAAAATCGGTCCCAACGGATTCTTCCCAAAACGTCCTTTTATCTTCTTCCGAGATTCGTTCGGGAGAGAACGTTTCTAAAGAAGAATCGGATAAAACTGAAAATCCGCCGATTCAGAATTCATCCTCTTTCGAGGCAAGAGAGGAAAAACATTTGCCCAAAAAGAACCACCTCCACAGGATAAGCAGTGTCATGAGATTGGAAGATTATACGAAACCGGAATCCCCTGAAAGAGAAGGGTCCTCACGTTTTTTAAAGATTGCCGGAGTGATTCTACTCGCGCTTGCGATTTGGTTTTTTTGGCCCGCAAAACACGAGATCTATATGGACATCGATAAGATGACACCGGAGAAGGTTTCGGGAATGAGCTCTCAAAAAGAATATCATTTCTCTCATGGACAAGACTTCTTTATCTATTATAAGAAGGGTTGGTCCACTCCGAAAAGAGTTCGTCTTTCGATCTACAAGACGGACGGAGGAAAGGAAGAATTTTCGGTTCAGGAAAAGGATTTTCGAAAGAGTTTCGAGAAGTTCCAAACTTATTACGATGATACGTTCTTTGATCAGCAAGGATCCTACGAAGTAGAGATTCGAGACGAAGACGGAGAACTCCTCGTAAACAAAAAGTTCACGATCGATTGAGCTTTTCAAACGATTCCGTATATAATATAAATTGAATGAACTCAGAATCTAAATCCTTTTCCAACGGAATGTCTTTTTTTGTTTTTAAGGCGTTCGTATTCTTCATATTCCTTTTTCTTTTTACGGACTGCGCGAAAGAACCGATCCCTTCGAATATTCCCGCAGGAGCGAAGTTTGAAAAACAATTCAACGCTTACGTTTTTACGGAACCCGGAAGAAGAAGAATCTACTACGACAACGGTAAGATCTATCAAGATTGTGAAATCAACGAACTGGGTTTAGAAAACGGCATTTGTAAATTTTATTCGAAATATGACGATCGTATGTTGTCCACCGGGCGCTTTGAGAATTCGGTTCGCCGAGGAGAATGGATTTGGAATTTCGACAATGGGAATCCTTACATTCGACAAAACTTCGGAAAAGGAAATAGAAAACCCGAAGTTTTGATGAGCGGGGACGAAGGGAACGAAGAAGGTTCCTACGAAAGATTTTATGTAAGCGGTCAGGTGGAATTAAAGGGAAGTTATTCGGACGGTTACAGAAACAATCTCTGGCAGAAATTTTATCCGGACGGTGAATTGGAATACACAGGTTATTATAAAAATGGAAGAAAGATAAGAACCTGGTTTTATTATTATCCAACTCACAAAACCGAGGCGATCGAAGTTTTTGACGAGAATGGAAGTTTTCTTTCGAGAACGACTTTCCTCCCCGATGGAACTAAGAATTGCGAGATGTTAAAAGGTTCCCGGACGGCCTGTGAAACGTTAGCTTCTTCCAAAAAATAAATTCGTGAAGTTTACTTTCGGAATTTTATTTCTTCTCGTAGTTTATCTAAGCGTTTATTTTTCGCTTACGATTTCCAATCTCTGGATTCTTCTTTCCACATTTTCGGTAGTTCACATCGGTCTTTTTCAAGCATATCGAGAAAATCTGAACCTAAAATTTTATCTTCTCTGTTCGATCGTTCATCTTTTGAGTATCCTTCTGATGAATTTTTACTTTCGACAAACGTAAAAGTTTTCTAAAATTAAACGAAGTTGGCTCGAAATTTTTTCAGGATCGATTTGTAAGCCACGAACAATCCGATTTTGAACATAGAAGAATATTCTAAAATTCTAACCTATGGGCGAATGCTTTTTCGTTAAACCGACTTTCCGGACGTGAAATCCAGAATCCAGGTATTCATCGATAGGACCGTGAATAAAAATACTACAAAAAGAATAATTCCCAAGATCGAAAAGCTGATAAAAATCGTGTTTCTGATGATTCTAAACTGAAGATAACTGATCGAAAGTGTGATATTTCCCGCGGGGGTCAGCTCGTCGCTTTTTCCCATTCTAAAATAATTACGAATGTAGAAAAGCATCAGAAAAAAGATAAGAACCAGAAGAAGTATTCCGAATTCAAAAGAATAATGTTTTTGAAGAAGGAAGATCGGTATATAGACGAGATTTCCCAAAACGATTCCGGCAACCATGATGATTACGAAATGAAAAAGAATCGGAATCCACGAGATTTTGGAATTTGAGTTGGACTGAAATTCCCCTTCTTCTCCGTTTTGAGCCGTTTCCAAAACTCCAAAACGATCCGCGATTTTTTTTCCGTAAACTTTAGGAATCGCAAAACACATATAAACTAAAAACCCGGTCAAAGTGAATAAGGCTAAGGAAGAAATCGTCCCTATGATCGGAGTTTGCGGAATGCTCCTCATCGGATGTTGAAGGGACATCAGAACGGGAAGAATCGAAATCAAATAAAGGCTTCTATTTAAAAAAGTATAGAACCAAGCTCGGTAGTAAAGACTCAAAAACGAAGTGACCGAGAGGAATATTAGAAATCCGTAAATAAACAGCATAATCTTCTGTCCGAGAAGAATTCTGTTCAATCGATCCACAGTAGCGTCCAACTGCGCGTCGGCGGGAATAGTCTTCTCGTTCAATTCTTCCATCACTTTGGAGGTAAGCACGATCTTTGAGATCAATCCTCTTTCGATTCCCCATTGCGGTGCGAGCTCCCTTCCGGAACCTTCCAAAAGAGCCTCCATTGAATCCATATCTCTCGGATCGTAGAATACGGGTTCGAAGGAGATATTAATCAGACAGAATAATAAAATGATAAAGGGGAGTATTTTAGAAAGTTGTGTTTTCATAATTTAGTTAGAGGAGGAATACAAAGATTGCGGTCATTGCAATTCCTAAAACGCCGAGAGCAACCAGAATCGTTATCAACAATCCTGAATCTTCGTTCGTTTGAGAATTTTGGGACGTCGCCTTGGAAGGCTGTTTTGCCGTCTGAATCGTTTTTTCTCCAGTGTATGGTTTTACTTTGATCGAGTTTTCTTCTTCGTAGATTTTTCCAAATATATCGGCGCCGATCTGAACCACGGTTTCGTTTTCGACCCCGTTGTTTTTGGATGTGATGATAGTTCCCGGTACGGGACGGATTTGTCCTTCCGGGGTTTCCAACTTCATCGATTCGATAATGACCTGCGAAGAAGTATCGGCTTTTAAAAGTTGAATCATCACCTTGTCGCCGGTTTTTAACGAATTGATCTGAACTCCCGAAACGGGAGAAAGAACAAATTTCATCGGAACCACTCTTGCTCCGGATGGAATGTATTGTTCTACCGATTCCGCCGGTTTTCCAAATTCAACGGCTGGAGAAGAAGATTCAAAAGAAGGAAGATCTTCGTCGGTTCCACCGGATATATCCGAAGAAATTTCCGCCGAGATACTTGGGTTGTTCTCTTCGTCGAGCTTCGCTCTATCAGCAATCATATAAAAAATTTGTATATCGGGTTTAGAATTTCCGGCAGCTTGATTGATGACCTGATTGAGAAGATAGGAAATCTTTTCGTTGTCTTTGCCCTTGAAATAATGCATGAGCTGTTCCATGAAATCATCCGATTTGCCGTTGGTTTGAAAGAGCTCGTTTAATTTGTTCGTGAGATTCTTAAGTTGTTTTCCTTCGTATTTCAATTTTTGGCAAAGGTTTGCGACGTCTTTGTGAGAGGAAACCGAAAGTTGTATGGATGCGATGTTATCCGACTGGCCTACCGCGACGACTTCCAGCTTATCGATCTTTGCGTTCTGAATGTCAATGACGCATGTAAAAAGAATGTGTATCGAAGAAGCGGCATCACGAGAGATGAATTGAAACGAATAGACCTGATTGGAGCTCATGTATTTTCAACTTAAGAAGGCTCCGTTTTGGAAACTTTCTTCTTTATTTTTGACATTCTGGTTCGGATTCAGAGAATTGTCAAACTAAGGAAGGTTTTAACCTTCTAAATTTAAGAGTTTTTTGATGAAGTCAAATTTGTTCCGGGGTTCTTTGATATTTCTGGTAACCTCCCGCTATATACGGGGGTCCCGGGTCGCAGGTCTCCTATCGTTAAAGTCTAGACTTTCGTTTATCGTGATGGCAGTGGGTGTTTCACTGTTGATCGTTGTCTTATCCATCTTCAACGGATTTCAAAGACAGGTAAAAGAATCTCTTTGGCAAGGCGGCCCGCACATCACCATCGAAAATAATTTTGATTCCGGCGATATCAAGAATTACGAAAAGGTAGTCGCTTGGATCAGTAAGAATCCTTACTTAAAAGATAGGATCGTTTCCATCGGTGGAAGTATTACCAGTCATGGATTGATTCAAAACAGCAATTCTTTTATTCCCATCATGGTTCGTGCGCTTCCGGTTGAGAACATTCAGGAATTAATCGGAAATCGTCTTCCGAACTTTCCAAGGATCGTCCATCACAACCGTGAAGAGATCATGAATTATAATTCAGAAAATCAAGTTCTCATCGGTAAGGAAATGGCCGGGCTTTATAACTTTGATTTAGGCGCGAATCTTACGATGGCCGTACCTGGCGGAAGATTTTCTCTCGGGAAGGGTGTCGACGTTTCTATCAAAACGTTTCGCACCGTCGGATTTTTTAAAACCGGTTACTATAACTATGACACTCACTATGTTTTTCTTTCGCTTCCCGTTGCACAAAGATTTTTCAGTTTAAAGGATTCCGTAAATCAGATTGCGATCAAGGTGAAGTCTTTGGACGATCTGCAAAACTGCAAAAGAGAAATTTTAAAAGAATTTAGAGATCCTGAATTCGAAAATGAGATCGGTTACTCGGCGTCTTTCGGCGTAAGAACGATCGCGGAAGAACAGGAAAACTTTTTTACGGCGTTAAAGCTGGAAAAGACGATCATCTCTATTATAGTTTTCTTATTTATCATTCTTGCCGCGCTCGGAATGGTAGCCAGCGTTTATAGTTTGGTGAGAGCTAAAAGAAAATCGATCGGGGTCTTAAAAGCTCTTGGATTGCCTTCATCCGGCATTCTGCTTATCTTTACGTTAAACGCGATGGTGGTCGGAATTTTAGCTTCTATCGTCGGCGGCGTTTCCGGAATTTTTATCGCGAGCAACTTGGAAACGATCGTAAACGCGCTTTCCGAACTGATCAACATGGTCGGATTCTATTTTTATCATTCCGAGTGGACTAACGTGGAATTGGTTCCGAAAGACGTCTACTACTTCGATCATATCCCCGTCGACATAGACATTTCGTTTATCTTTATGGTAACGACCGCGGCGACGATTCTTTCCGGAATCGCGGGTTATTTCCCGGCGAGATGGGCCGCCGGACTCAATCCTGTGGACACAATAAGGAACGACTAACGTGAGTCTGATACAAGTAAGAAATTTAGTAAAAAATTATCATATCTTAGATAAGGAATTTAAGATTCTGGATCATCTGGATCTCGACGTAGAGGAAGGAGAGATCGTTTCCGTAGAAGGAAAATCCGGAATCGGAAAATCGACACTTCTCAACATTTTAGGATCGATGGATACTTATGATTCCGGGGAAGTGAACGTTTGCGGAGTTTCTTTGGATCAAATTTCCGAAGTAGGAAAGGAAAAGTTTAGAGCGGAGAAAGTTTCTTTTATCTTTCAACATCATCTTCTTCTTCCCGACTTTACCGCGTTGGAGAACGTGAGCATTCCTCTTTTGATCAACGGGGTTCAGCCGGGAAAGGCGAGACAACTTTCGATCGAAATGTTGGATCGAGTCGGATTGAAAGATCGGCACGATAACTTTCCTTCTCAATTATCGGGAGGGGAAAGTGCGAGAGTCGGCGTAGCAAGGGCGCTCGTCGCAGGGAAGAAACTCGTACTTGCCGATGAACCGACTGGAAATTTGGATCGTGAAAATTCTCGAAATCTCATGGCTTTGATTCTGGAACTTCAGAAGGAATTTCGTTTTTCCATGGTGATCGTAACGCACGACATGGAACTCGCCGCGCTGGCTCACAAAAGAAATCAGATGGCGGGCGGAAAGTTGCAGCCGATTTCCTAAGTTTCAAAATCGGAAACGAGGAATTTTTGTCCTTTGTTCCGAAAGAAAAACTTTGCTGAAAAAAAGCTTGAAAGCGACTTAAAGTCCATTCCCAAGTAAAATCGGTAAAACGAAACTTCAAAATAAAACCGATTCTTTCCGTTCGTTATCGATAATCTCCGAATTTGACAAAAGAAGATTCGAAAGTAAACGGGAAGCGAGGTTATACTTTTGAAAAGAAGTTACGGAGAATGATCAGCCGAATGTCGTTGGAAACCTGTCTGCACTGTGGAACCGATCGTTCGATCTGGAACGAACGCGGAAAGATAGGTTGTATTCATTGTCTGAAGCTCTTTCGAAAGGAATATCGGACTCATCTGCGGAGCGAAAACATCGATTTTTCCTCTCGTTATCTAAAAGGCCCCGAGTTCGATAAGTTTGCCCGATTTGAGTCGCTCTCCGAGCCGGAGAAAATTCGGGAGTTGGATCAAATCGCCCCCCCTTTTACCTTTCGTTTTAGAATCAGCCGAAATCTCTCCGGGAGAATTTATCCGGCAACCTCCGGAGTTCCGACCCAAATTTTAAAACCATTCTTATTAGAAAGAATGGAGGTCGATCCGGCCCATCTTCGAACAAAAGACCTCCCAACAAGAATCCCTTGGGGAGAAGGAAATCTATTTTCCGGCGACGAAGACCATCTTCGTTGGGAAATTCTCTCTTCTTCTTTGGGAGAATTGTTTCGAAGAATCGAAAATTCTCCTTTGGAAAAAATGGAGAATCGAATTTTTTTTGATTTCGACGAAGAATTAGGTTATGTCACCTCTTGTCCGACCAACGCGGGTTTGGGAACTAAAATCAGTCTAAAATTCTCCACAAAGATCTGGAAAAAAGAAGGAGTTCCTACTTTTAAGGTCCCCGGCTTTTTAGAGTTTTACCTTGAAAATTCTTCAGAATTCGCCGTTTTTTATCTGAAAAATTTTGCCTATTCTCAAAAAAATTCCTTTTTAAATTTAGTTTATTATTTAGCCTTACAGGTGGAACCGGGGTTTTAGCCCGGAATTTTTACTCTAACTTCCGTTCCTTTTTTGAAAACGTTCCGATATTGAAATTAAAAGCAGAACCTCACTCTCGGGTGGGAAATTGGATGCGAATTCAGTCTAATCATTACAAATAAAACACAAAGGCGCTGTTATGCTGGAATTTACAAAAAGAGCCAAAAGAGTCATCAACGAGATTGCTCAGGATGAGGCGAAGCGTCTTGGTAGCGATTATATCGGGCCGGAGCACATCCTTCTCGGTCTCCTCAAGGAAGAGGATTCGGTCGCTATCAAAATCCTGAACAACCTCAACATTAACCTCAACGAGTTGCGTAAAGAGGTGGAAAGAAGAACACGTGAAGCGTCCGGAGCCTTGCTTATGGACGTCGCCGGTGGTCAGGATCGATATCAAAAAATTATCGAACTTTCCAAAGAAGAAGCAAAACGTCTCAAACATAATTACGTCGGGACGGAGCATATCCTTCTCGCTCTCTTGAGAGATAACAATAATATCGCTGGTGGCGCACTCTATTCTTTCAGCGTAAATTATAATGTTATAAAGAGCGAAATTCTTCGTTTACTCGGAGCTCCACCGACAAGTTCCGTAGGAGTGAGTTCCGCGGCACAATCCGGTCCTCAAGGAACTCAACCTCGTCAGGAGAAAACAAAAACTCCGATCTTGGACGAGTTTGCACGCGATCTCACACAACTTGCAAAGGATAAGAAGTTGGATCCGGTTGTGGGAAGAGCCGTTGAAATTCAAAGGGTCATTCAAATTCTATCTCGGAAAACAAAAAACAACCCGGTTCTTGTAGGAGAATCCGGAGTGGGTAAAACCGCAATTGTAGAAGGTCTTGCTCTTGCGATCGTTGAAAAAAGTGTTCCGGATCTTTTATTCGAGAAGAGAGTTCTTTCTTTGGATCTTGCGTCTTTGATTGCCGGAACCAAATACAGAGGAGAATTTGAAGAACGTCTGAAAAAGATCATGAAGGAAATAACAACTTCCACAAACATCATCATCTTTATCGACGAGCTTCACACTCTGATCGGAGCGGGGGCTGCGGAAGGAGCCGTTGATGCCGCGAACATTCTCAAACCTGCGTTAGCGAGAGGAGAACTCCAGTGTATCGGTGCGACTACGAGCGCGGAATATCGGAAATACATCGAAAAAGATTCCGCTTTGGAAAGAAGATTCCAAGTCGTAAAAGTGGCGGAACCATCCGTGGACGACGCGATTCAGATTCTGCAAGGATTGAAAAAAGCGTACGAAGCTCACCATAAAGTGAGATATTCCGATAAGGCTTTGGAACAATCCGTAAAACTTTCTCACAGATATATCAACGATCGTTATTTACCTGACAAGGCGATCGATATCATCGACGAGGCCGGAGCAAAAGCCCGTTTGGCGAATTGCGCTCGTCCTCAAACGATCAAGGATCTGGAAGAAGAAATCAAATCTCTTGCGACCAAAAAAGAAGAATTGGTCCGCGCTCAAGAATACGAAAAGGCCGCCGGCGTTCGCGACGAAGTGAACCGGAAAAAACAGGCGATGGAAGAAAAGATCCGTTCTTGGCAGGAGAAGATGGAAGACTTCGCGGTCAACATCGAGGAAGACGATATTCTTTCCGTGATCTCCTTATGGACCGGAATTCCTTTGGAAAAAATGGAAGAATCGGAATCCGATAAACTTCTCAGACTCGAAGACGAACTCAAAAAAAGGATCGTCGGTCAGACCGATGCGATCGAAAAAATCGCGAAAGCGGTGCGCCGTGCGAGAACCGGATTCAAAAGTGAAAGACGACCGACTGGATCTTTTATCTTCCTCGGACCAACCGGAGTCGGTAAGACCGAACTTGCAAAAGCTCTCGCGAACTTTCTCTTTGGTAACGACGATGCAATGCTTCGTGTGGATATGTCCGAATATATGGAACCTCACGCCGTCAGCCGTTTGATCGGAGCTCCTCCCGGTTATGTAGGTTACGATGACGGAGGCCAGTTGACCGAGTTTGTCAGAAAAAGACCGTATTCCATCATTCTTCTGGATGAGATTGAAAAGGCGCACCACGACATTTTCAATATTCTTCTTCAGATCATGGAAGAAGGAAACTTGACCGATACGAAAGGGCGCAAAGTCAACTTTAGAGATACGATTATCATCATGACTTCCAATATCGGAGCGAAGGAAATTCAATCCGGAGGAAGACTCGGTTTTGAAGATCGTAAGGACGAAGCTGCGAAATACAAGTCCGATCAGACCCGCGATCAGTTGAAAAAATACTTCAATCCGGAATTCTTAAACCGTGTGGACGAAGTCATCTACTTCGGATCTCTGACCAAAGAAAATATCATGGCTATCATCGATATTATGGTGATTGATACGAACAAAAGATTCCGCGAAAAGGCGATCCAAGTTTCGATTACCGGAGCGGCTAAAGATCATATCATGGATATCGGTTACGATGAGAAGTTCGGTGCGAGACCGCTTCGCAGAGTTTTCCAAAGAGAACTTGAAGATCACATGGCCGTTCAGACTCTCAAAGGCGCTTACAAGGAACCTACTAAAATCGAAATCGATTTCAAAGAAGGAAAACTTGACTTTGTGGAAACTCCGTGGACCGACTACAAACCGGCTGACGCGAAAGCCGGAGGAGACGACAATTCTTCCGGTAATCCCGAAAGGTCGGAAGAAATTGCCTTAGTCTAAAGGATGCCGATTCTCATCCCTGTATTGATTCTGGTTTCTTATCTTCTGATTCGGAAGATCTGGTTCCATCTGAGGAAAATCAGAACCATTGCAGGGATTGAGAAAATCTCTCTCTGCGTTTTTCACCCCGATTTATTTCTTCCCGAGGTAAGGGTCTTTTACAAGTATTACTTTCAGGGCGGAGTTTACTACGGCTCGGGTTATATGCTTTTGACCGATTTTCTCGGCCAGGAAGAATACTCAATCTATCGAAATACGGACGGACTTCCGGTTCTCGAAATGGAAGATCAAGTCGTTCTTTCCGAAGAACAGATCGAGCATTTTCTAATGCAAAAGTATCCGAGTATCATCGTTTATATAGATCCCGTAGAACCGTTTCATTCTCTCATTGATTGTATCAATGCAAAGTCGATGAGAATGACCGCCTAAAGATTCAAGAGAGTATCAATATGCTGATTCGAAAATTTCGTTCCATTTTTCTCGTTTTGAGTATCCTTGCAGTATTTCATTCTTCTTTAATATATGCACAACCCACCGAAGAATATACTTCCGCTCTGAAAGAATTCGAAGGTAAGAATTACGAAAAATGTTTGGAAATCATCCGTGCCCTTCATGAAAAAGGGGGGAGATCCTACGAATCTCATTACCTCGCGGGGCATTGCCATTTTTCAGCGGGAAGAACCAAATCTGCGGGCACCCATTGGTCCGAAGCCCTTACTATCAAACCGGGAGATCCCGTCGTCAGTCTGGACTTTGCTAGATATCTTTTGAACAACGGAAGGGAAGACGACGGACTGGATATCATCGCCCGCGCATACGAGCTCAATCCTCGAAACAAAGACGTTCGACTTCTTTTTGGAACCGCGCTTCTTTATAATGGAAAGGCGAAGGATGCGCTGAACATCACCGAAAAATTAAAAGCGGAAGACTCGAACGATTATCGTCCTCTTGTTCTGGAAGGTCAGATTTATTATTATCTGGGAAGTATAGAAAAAGCGGAAGTGAGTTTGAAATGGGCAAACTCTTTAGTTCCCAATAACGCAAACGTTTTGAACAACTTAGCTCTCGTCTACGAAAAGGCATCCAATCAAGAAAACAAAAAGGGAAAGTTTGCAAATGCGAAGAATTATCTAAACTCCGCGAAGGAACAGATCGAATCCGCTTTGAAGATTGAACCGGAAAATCCTCACTTCAAAGGTAATCTCAGAAGAATCGAAGCAAAACTCAATGCCCTCTCCAATAGCTGAACAAACCGTCCTCTTTAACACTCTCGGTTGCAGGCTCAATTTTTTTGAGTCTGACGGTTTGTTTTCCTCTCTTACAAAACACGGATATCGTTCTGCGGAAGGGGAAGAACATCCCGAGGTAGTCATCATCAATACTTGTACGGTGACCAATAAGGCCGATTCCCGAAACCGGAACACGATCCGTAACGCGATCAAAAAATTTCCGGGTTCCCAGATTTGGGTAACGGGTTGTTACGCGGAAACCGATCGTGAATCGATCGAAGCTATCCCCGGT
This sequence comes from Leptospira ainazelensis, assembly GCF_016918785.1. GTDB lineage: Bacteria > Spirochaetota > Leptospiria > Leptospirales > Leptospiraceae > Leptospira > Leptospira ainazelensis. The sequence continues at coordinate 11,841 of NZ_JAFFPT010000045.1, forward strand.
GTTGCGGGCGTTGTCGGGAATACGGAAAAATCAAAACTTCCTTCGATGATTCTTAAAAAAAAGGGACTGATCGGTTCGGATGATTTGTTCGGAGTCGTTTACGATCGTTTTTCTTACTCGGACGTATTGCCGAACGGACATACCCGCGCTTACTTGAAAATTCAAGACGGGTGCAACCGGAAATGTTCTTATTGTAAGATTCCACAAGCGCGCGGTTTGGGAGTTAGCAGAAACTACGAAGACGTTTTGGACCAGGTCCGATTCTTACAAGATCACGGAGTCGGTGAAATTACTTTAACGGGAGTAAATCTCGGATGGTATCGGGACTCCGAAAATAAAAAAGCATTCAACCGCATTTTGAAAGATATCTTAAGTATATTAGAATATTCTAGACTTCGAATTTCTTCTATCGAACCTCCCGATGTCGGGAATGAACTCGCTGAATTGATGTCTCATCCTCGATTTACTCCCTTTCTTCATATTCCCCTTCAGAGCGGAAGCGCGGAAATCTTAAAAAGAATGAAACGAACTTACACTCCGGAAACTTTTCGTAAAAGGGTGGAAACCGCAAAGGAAAAAATCCCCGGACTTTTCCTAGGAACCGACGTGATCGTGGGATTTCCGGGTGAAACTGAAGAAATGTTTCATGACAGCGTGAAAATGGTTCAAGAACTCGGTTTTGCAAAAATTCATGCGTTTCCATTTTCGGTTAGAAGAAACACGTTAGCCGAAACGTTCCCGGATTCCGTTACGAAGGAAATAAAAAAGGAAAGAGTTCATGTTCTCAATTCTCTTTCGAGAAAGTTGCATAAGAATTATGCGGTCGTTGAAACTGGAAAGGTCCGGGAAGCGATTCTGGAACAAGGCGGGACGGCGGTCACCGATAATTATCTCAAAGTGAGAATTTCCGAGGAAGAGTTGAAAAATCTGAAAACGGGCCAATTTCTAAATGTGGAACTTTCGGAATACCGAGAGGAAGACGATAAAGAGGGAATATTTTCCGGCAGAGTTTTTAGATAAGAATTCCATATTCTTTGCCGGAAAATTTAAAGTTTTTCTAATGTTCCAGTCGCGGCGTTGGATCTTTAACTCCTAATAACTCGAAAATTAAACTTTGAATTGAGATTTTAGAAGCGGCCTCTACTTTCTAATTCCGTTTCAATGGACTTAGAGTTTCGACAAAATCCGATCCGATTTTAGAAAAATCAAGATCTTTGCTTTTTTATGGGACTTAAAGTCTCGACAAAATCCGATTTTGAAGAAGTCAAGATTCTCACCGTTTTATAGAAAATTAATTTCAGGAATTTATCCTTTTGGGTTGGAGTTGATTTAAAGGATAAAAGCTTTTCCCAAAACCTCGGAATGTAGGAACTCCAATAAAAATTTTGCACCCAATACGTTCGTTAGAAAAAGCGAAAACTGATTAAGAGACGTAATCTGTAGGAACTCCAGCATTTTATTGTGAATAGTTGAATTGGTCTATATAGCTTTTTCGTTTACGATTTTGGAAAAACCTCTAAATCACAATTCTTAAAACGAAGTAAAGGGTAAGATCCATTTAATTTTTTTGTGGGAACTCCTCATTTTTTCGAGGGAAGAAAAATTTCAACGGTTGCTTCCGATGTATTCAAAAATTCTAAAGTAAGATAACCCCCGAATACTTTCAAAAGGGCGCTATGAATCGTAAGACCCTGTCCGGCGGTTTCAACGAGTTCGAATTCTTTTTTTGCAACTCTGTTTTTGATTCGAATGAGAATTCCTTCTTTTTCTTGAAAGGAAATAAAAACTTTCTCTTTGTTCCCTTCCCCCGAATGACGAACCGCGTTTCGGATGGATTCTCGGCACGCGTAAAAAAGGATTTCTAAAATCTCGGGTTTTGTGATCGGAAAATTTTCCTTGAGTTTGGAGTCGTATTTCCACTCAAACCAAGAGAATTCAAATTCTGAACCCATCCGTCGACTCAGAGCGTCGATCAAACCGAGTCTCTGAATTTCCAAACTTGTATCCGGTAATTCTCTCAAAAAACCTGAAACCTTTTTGTGGAGATCCGTCAAAAGTTGAATCTGTTCTCCGATGACCGGGACGGGTGGTATTTGCGATAATTCTAATATGGAAGAATGGATATCCGGGAGGATTTCATCGTGAAGAATTTGCCGGGTTTTATAATCGGCGATCCTTTGTTCTTCTATATGTTTTCTTTGCAGTGAACTTAAAGTCTGTGCGTTACTTTCCACAAAAAGAGAATTTAACATCCAAGCGACCGCCGCTTTAGCGATTTCGACTTCTTCTTCCGCATAAAGACCGCCGTCGATTTTTTGCCCTAAAAATAAGAATCCCGTTCCGGAATGATCGTTCTCCACTCTTATACAAAGCACGTAACCGAAAGAATTCTCGTCATTCAAATAGGCGAGTCCGTCTTTTTCGAAAATCAGATTAGAATATTTGAATTCGATTTTATCGGAAAATTCGGTAGAAGAGGGATATTGCAAAAGTAGATCCGGAATAAACGGGATTTTATTCTCGTTTAAAAAAAATCCCTTCGAAGTTTCCAAAATTTTCGAACATAAAATTTCGAATGAAATCTGAAATCGAGTTTGAATTTCCTTTTCTTCGGAAAACCGGTTCCTGGAAAATTCTTCCGGGATCATAATCGATCGTAGAATCGAATTTTCCTCCAGTCTCAGATCCTTGTTCTTTTTTAAAAGGAACGTTCTGGAAACGATATAAACGTAGGAGATGCAGAGGAAAAGTTCGATTTTCTGAAATTTGAAAATGCCAAGCACCAAATAGATTCCGGAAAGGGTAACAAATCCGAGAACCGCGTTTCTCCATTCTCGCCGTAAGCTGATTTTCGGCAAAATTCTTCCGGTAAAAATTTCATAGGAAATCAATGCCCTTCCTAAAACCAAAATGGCAACCGCGACAAACAATTGAATTCCGATTAGAAATCCGTAAAACAACATAGGACTTCTTTGCGATTGTAGAACCGGATCTTCAGATATTTCGAGACCCTTTCCCAAGAATAAAAAGAAAACAAGAATCCAAACTCCAAGGAGTAGGAGCGAGGTCGTATACAAATAAGGAACCGCTTTTTCTCTGGCGATTTCAGGAAGAATCTGTTTCGAAATTCGAAAGGATTTTAGCGCCACGATCGGAACTAAAATACAAACAAAAATATAGATCAAATACGACAAACGGAACGAAAAAGGAACTATATTCCAAAAATTGAATAAAGATAAATTAGAATCGAATTTTCGAACCCAAAAAATAAAAAAGATATAGGCAAAAATTTGAGTTAGGATCAAGATCCGAAAAATAAATCGGTAGAATCCATTTTGTTTTAGAAAACCCACAAACCAGATGATGATAAAAAACCAACCGAATGGAATCAGTATCAATCCGAAGATTCCGGGAAAAAAATAGAATGCGGGATAACCCGAAACTTCGAATAATCCGAATTCTCCGATCCAGGAAAAAAAACCGAAAAGAATGGAAGCCGAGATTAAAATTGAAATTGTGAAGGTGGCGGATCGATCCCTTTTTTCCAGGTTTACGTAAGTTGTGGAAGCGAGCCAAAGCAGAACGGAAGATAAAAAAAGAAAAATAGAACAGATGAAAATTTCCGGATCAAGATTCAATGTTTGTTTCCCATCGGATCCATTCTCCCGATCCGTTTCTATAATAAGCGCTTCCGTCTTCCTCCCACTGAAGGAAGCGATTTTCTCGCACGATCAAAGCTGCTCTTGTCCGCGCGACCTTTTCATCGGAGTTTGATTCGTTTAAGTCCCACGCCGCATAGATTTGCCCGTTGATTCTGCTGATCGTACGTTTATCTTTAAAACCGAGCCTTGTTGCGATCTGTTCGTTGTTTTGTCCTTCGGCTAACATCCGTGCTACGGTTCTTTCGTTCGGCTCTAAGATTGCCATGGGGGAGTTGTCATCCTGATCTTTGACTTCTTCGATTCTCGATTCGATTTCAGGGTCGATAAAACTTTTTCCTTCATACGCGAGCTGAATCAAGGGAACGATCATCTGCGGTAGGAGATAATTGGACTTACGGACGTAGGCGTAATGGCTCAAGATCCCCGATTTTCGAAAGGTGCGAAAGTATTCGTCGCTGTCTTGAATGGAGTAAATGACTACCGGTTTTCTAGGAAACTCTTTTCGAAGCGCCACAACGGTTTCGATGCCGTTTAACGTTCCTGATAAGCGAACGTCGATGAGAATCACGTCGAATTCTTTTTTTAAAGAAATTTCGATCGCCTCCTCGCCGCTTGCACCTTCGTGGATGATTTTGAATTTACCGGTTTCTTTTAAACCTGCGACAAGGGCCTTTCTCAGCTTCTCGTTATCTTCTACTATAAATAGTTGGAGTGGATTCTTATTCATGGACCGACGACCAGATTCTAAGTTTTTTTAACCGTCTTTGTCAAGCACTTGAGTGCCTTGATTCGAGCACACGGAGGGATGAATTGTTTTTTCAAACCTTGTATAGTTATCGTCATGAAAAGAATCTTTGAAGTTGTATTATCCTTCTTTGCCCTCACTGTTTTCTCGCCGCTTCTCATTGCAGTGAGTTTGTTAGTTTTGATCGTAGATGGTCGACCGATCTTTTTTTTACAGCAGAGAGTCGGTTTTTCAAGAAGACCGTTTCGAATTCTCAAATTTAGAACGATGCGGAACGGCGAAATCACAAACCTCGGTCGTTGGCTCAGAATCATGGGTATAGACGAGTTGCCCCAGATCTGGAATATTTTCAAAGGTGATATGGGAATCGTCGGCCCGAGACCTCTGACTCAATTTGATATCGATCGATTGGGTTGGAACCGAAAATTCTACGATATCCGCTGGGCGATACTTCCCGGAATCACGGGTTTGTCGCAATTATACGCAGGAATGGGTTCTCGGGTCTCCTTTTGTTTCGATCGTTCCTATCTAAAAAATCGAAATATAAGATTGGATATTCGCATTGTTCTCTTAACATTTTTGATAAACGTATTCGGTAAAAGAAGAATCAGTGAGAAACTCAAAAACTCCCTTACGCTGCGAAAACGATCGATTCGTTGGAAACCTTGGAGAGAACATTTTAAAAAAAATGAAAGCCGTCCTCTGCCGAAAATCGATTCCCAAGTTTTAGAATTAAACCCGAATGAAATGAGTTCTATCGCCTATTCTCTCGCCGTCTTTCAGCTCGGCGAAGCCGGCGAGGGACGAATCGCGAAACAAATCGATAAGACGATCCTTTTCGGTATCGACGATTTTTACAGAGAAGCGCTAAAACTTTTCGTTAAGGAAGAGGGAAGGCACGCGAGAATTTTGGGAGAATGTGTTCGCGCACTCAAAGGAGAATTGATCGAATCCAACTGGACGGAAAGGTTGTTTCACTTTGGCAGGAGACTTCTTGGAGTTCGTTTAAAGTTGATGGTATTGCTCGCAGCCGAGGTGATCGGAATCTGTTTTTATAAAAGGCTCACTGATAAAATTCCGAACGGTTTTGTTAAAGCGGCCTTACTGGAAGTGGTGAAGGATGAAGAAAAACATCTGAAATTTCACAGCGACTTTTTTAGAATTCGAGTTCGAAATTTTTTCACCAAGATTCTTTTTCGGATTCTCTGGAGATTGATCTCGTTCGCCGCTTGTGTAACGGTGATTTTAGATCATAGAAAGACGTTTAAAGTTTTAGGAATTTCAAATTGGAAAACCTTTCAGAAATTCCAGGAGATAGCAAGGTCAACCGAGGTTTTTATTCTTGAAGGTTTGAATTGGAAGTTGATTGGAAATCGTTGGTCAATCTTAGATAAATAGGAATTTGATTTCAGAGAATCGATTTATTTCCTCTCATTCGATCGAATGAAATGAAAAATCATCTCAATGGATTTCTAAAGGTCTTCTTTTTCGATTGCTGTTAAATATACGTTTTGAGAACAATCCTGTGAAATAAGAAAAAGGAGAACGTATTATGGAACAGTGGATTGCACTTTTTAAAAAACATTGGTTAAAAGGATTCGGTCTGATTTTGCTCCTGATTGTAAATCCGATCGTTTGTATCGGACCCGGTCATCGAGGCGTCGTCACAAACCTCGGATCCGTATCGGATCGAATTCTCGGGGAAGGAATCAATTTTGTGGCGCCGATCCTTCAGTCGGTAAAAAGTATCGACGTAAGGATTCAAAAAGTGGAGGCGAATTCAACGGCCCCTTCCAGCGATTTGCAGGAAATTCATACTATGATCACTCTCACTTATCATCTTTCTCCGAACCAGGTAAATAAACTATATCAGGAAATTGGAATGGACTATGAAGAAACGATCATAGTTCCGGCGATTCTCGAAACTATGAAACACGTAACGGCTCAATTTACCGCTTCGGATCTCGTTATCAAAAGGGAGACGGTTTCTTTGAAAATTCACGATCTTCTTCACACCAAACTCGGTAAATTTTATATTCTTGTCGACGAAGTGTCTATGAAGGATTTCGAATTTTCTAAAACGTTTTCGGAATCGATCGAGTTAAAACAAAAAGCGGAACAAGACGCGCTTCGCGCAAAAAACGAATTGGAACGGGTTAAGATAGAAGCCGAACAACAAATCGTAAACGCAAGAGCGGAAGCTGAAACGCTCAGGTTGAAGTCGCAACAAATTACGCCTATGATGGTCGAGATGGAAAGAATCAAAAAATGGGACGGCAAATATCCTGATACTTATCTTGGCGGAGGCGCGAATACGCTGTTTCAAATTAAATAATTCGATCCGAGTTTGAAAACGTCAGTTTACCTTTCTTCCGAAAGAGTCGAACTTTTGATTCTTTGGAACCATTCGTCTTTTTGAAGATCGATTTGAAAATGGGAACGGACTTCTTCTTCGAATTTCGAAGATGTTGTCTTTTCCCAGTGATGAATACATAGTTTCGCGTTTTCAGATTTGTATTTTAGAAGAGGACCTTTCCCAAAAATTCCGCCGATATAACTATTACATTTATGACATCCATAATATTCTACCGCGATCGGAGGCAGCAAGTAAGGCCCTCGATCGTATATCAAGCTGCATCCAACGGGAAAAAACGCGGTAAGAAGGAACGTTATACTTCGTTTGAAATCTAAGAATTTGGATTTTGAACTCATAAATAAAAAATCTCAGTTCGAATCGGGTTTATTTTTAAGAACGGATAAACTCGTCCGTCGTATCTTCTTCCTCCTTGAGATCGTAAAAACCGTACTCGAAATCTTTGCCCGCTACTACTTCCAAGCCGTAGACGTGTTCGGAAATTCTTACATTCTTAACGATATCAAGATGATACATCGCGGCTAAAAATTTCATCTTATCCAAAGAAATCTTATCGTTGATCTTTGGTCCCACCGAAAATTCATTTTTAACCCAATCTAAAACTACGAGTTTTCCACCCTTTCTCATCGAACGAATGAGTCCGTCCATGGCAAGACCCGGATCGGGGAATGTGGACAATACTAAAGAAGCAAAAACGGCGTCCGGAGTCGGCACCCATTCCGGTAAAAGCGGGTGATCGGATTTTTCTATGAAAAAAGGAGTGAAGTTGGTGATCTCGTCTCTATTTTTCCAATGAAGAATTTCATCGATCAACTCTTGCTGACATTCTCCGCCCCAAATCCAGGCTTCTTTTGGAAGCTGCTTTTTTAATTCTAAGGTAAAAAAACCAAGACCCATCCCGAAGTCTACGAGGTGAGCGACGTCTTTAAAGTTAAAATGTTTGAAAACCGTTTCCGGGGGAGTAAGTTCGCGTCGTTTACTGGAAATCAGAAAATTCTGATATTCGGGATTTTCGTAGTAATCGAGGTCGCTCATCGGTTTCTCACTCAGGATTATGTCTAATCGATTTGATAGGAAAAGTCAAACCCGAAATCTATTTTGTCCGGATCGACGCTTTCTTTCAAAAGGCGTTCAATTGGGATTCTTTATTAAATTAAGCGGTTTCAGCTGACGATATAATAACCAAGACATTCCTTTTATGAAAATTATAACCCGGATCATACTATTATTTTCATTCTTGGCGTTAGTTTCCTTTCCGGGAGCTCAGGATACGGTTCTAAATAATACGCAGGTGGAAAACTACAGCGTTGCGAATTTGATACACGCGGAAATTCTAAAAAAGGATGAAAACTCGATTCGTATTTCTTGGGAAGCTCCCAGAGAGACTGGAGAAATAATCATCGCTCGTTCTTCGAGCATGATCGATACTCCTGAAAAATGTATGGTCGCGGATTCTTTGGGAAAGTATCCGAGCGGAATTGCCGGCGGAGTAACCCAGATATTCGATTATAATCTAAAGCCCGGCACTTATTACTACGCAGTGATCCTAGCGCATCACGTTAAAAAAAATACGATCAAACTGATACCGGGAAAAAACTTCACTACGATTCCGGTGATCGTGGAACAAGCGCTCGTTCCGGGAAATACAAACACTGAAAATAAAACCCCGGAACTTCCCGATGATGCAAGAATTACGGATTTAACGGTTAAAAAAGAAGGTAAGTATTTAAGATTGAATTGGTCTCCATACGAGAAGGCGATTTCAAATGCGACCGTTTATACGGTTTATCGTTCTTTAGAACCTATGTCTTCTTTATCGTTGATGAGAAAAGCTGAAAAAATCACCGAATTGAGTCATCCTGAAACGACGTTCTTGGATCAAGATCTCGGAAAATCGCAGACTTGGTATTACGGAGTCAGCGTTCGTTCCGGAGCTAAGGAAATTCTTCCTTTGGTAAACGGCCAGTCGTTTACTCGTTTCTTTTATATAGGAACTCCGAATAAGGATAATCCGGATAATATTACAAATTCAGAATATCCTTACGATGAAATGCACGTCAAAGATCTAACGGCGACTCCTGAGGAACTGAACGTCAAGCTGGAATGGAAGGCCCCCGAAAAGGCGGATGAGAATACTACTTATACGATCTACCAGGCTCTTAAACCGTTGAGCGGAGGAACCGCTACTTTTCTCGGTGGAAACGTCCGGAAATTGGGAGAGGTTGCCCATCCCGAAACCGCCGCTCAAATTCGATTAAAATCGAGAAGCACTCAAATCTATTTCGGAGTCACGGTAAAACGTCAGAATAAGGAAGAATTCAATCTTGTTGAAAACGAATCCTTTGCGGTTATCAACGCCGATCCGAACGTGATCGGCACCGAGAATCAAGAGAATGTACAAAAGGACGAAAATCCGAAAGTTCAAGACGAGAACAAAAGTCGACCTGCGGGACAAGAGGAAGACTTTTCGGGAACGGACGACGAAGTCGATGCCGTTCTCAGAAAAACTTATTGGAAACGAGCCTATACCGATGCCGTACAAGATTTAAAACCTTTTACCGGAAACGGAAATTCGGCCGAAGTAAGAGGTAAGGCAAAATTTTTCACTGGACTCTCTCACTATAGAAAAGGCAATTATAAGGAAGCGCTTAAGTTTTTGATCAACAAAGATAGTAAATTTTACAATTCAGAACGCTCGGAATTTTGGTCGAAGCGCTGTCTGTCTCGGATCTCCGGAGGAAATCCATGAATCGTTCTATTATATTAATTACGGGTTTTTTGTTTATTTGCGCCGGTTTATTGACCGGGGTTTATCAAACCACGATTCAAGACGAAGATTCTAAACGTAAAAACGTTTTGGAAAGAATCAAAGAAGGCGAAGAATATCTAAAACAATCCAACGCAAAATCCGCGGAAAAAGCCGTGGATATATTTTCCGAACTCTCAGCCCGAGAGATTCCGGACGAACATTCCTTTCGTGTAAAATACGATATGGGAAGAGCCTTGGAAAGAAATCAGGACAGTCTTCTCGCCTTAGGAATTTACAGAGAATTGAATCAGAAAGAAGGATTGTCCAGGGACGAAAGATCCAAAGTCGCCTACTCGATGGGAAATCTTCTTCTCCAACTCAATCGGGACGAGGAGGGAAAGGGACATCTCGAAGAAGTTCTAAGAATTTCCGCTGAACCGAAACTCCGTTCCAACGCGTTATCCGCCATTGCCGACTATTACATGAAAAAGGGAAATTACGATCTTTCCCGCAAAAACTATGTTCTCGCATTACAAGAAGATCCTGAAAACGTGAAAGCGAGAGTTCGTTGGGGAAAATCTTTACGAAGAATGGGAAAAGATTGGTCCTCATACGACGTCTATGACGATTACGCACAAGCCGGATTCTACTTTGATCCTGAAAAAGAAAAAGTAAGCTCCGAGTTCCGAAGCGGAATTTTGGAAAAGGCGAGACAACTCTATGTTCGCAAACAATACTACGGCGCGATCGAAACGTTTAAGAAAGCTTTAGAAATGGGAATCAGCCCGAAAGCCGAAGAACAGGCGTTATTCTACATCGCTGAAAGTTACGAAGCGATCGGAAAATCGGATTCTGCGCTCCAATATCTAAATCGAGTTCTTGGAAACCAAGACGGTTCTTTGGATCAAAACGCGCTTTTTCGAAAAGGTACGGTTTATTTTAAGAATGGAAAGTATGAAAAGGCGGCCGCTCTTTTCCAAGAAGCTACGGATAAATATCCGGATTCTCCGGTAGGAAGAAAGGCGAGCGCTTGGAAAAAAGAATCCTTGGATCAAGTGGAAGATAATCTTCACTATAAGGAATCGGACAAGGCGAAAAGTAAAGATGACTTGGAAACTGAAAGATTCGACTAAGAAACTTCCGTCTTAATAAATTCTTCGTCCTTGAGTTCGATCTTAATCCCGAGAATATCGTAGATCGCGTTCGGGATATCCACGATCGCTTGGATCTTATCCTTTAAGATCGGAGTATATTTTCCGTAAAGAATGGTGGGCACCCGATTGACGGTATGTACGTCCACCGTGAGATCTTCCAAGTTTCCGTGATCCGAGGTTATGATCAGTTGATCCTTTTCCGGATCCAAAACTTCGGTAACACCTTTTAGAAAAGATTCTAATTCTCCGATGTATTTTTCGGCCGCTTCCCAGTTCATCTTATGTCCGACCTTATCGGTCAGAAAAAATTCATAGATACAAAGGGTGTAATCGTCGTTTTTGCAATTTTGAACGATCGACTTTCCGGTTTCGTAAGGATCACGAACTCGAAAGAGATCGTCCGATTCTTCTAAAAACCCTTGCGAAAACTCTCTTAAATATTCGTGAGTTATGTCCATATAAAGGCCTTTGCCTTCTCTCAGATCTTCCATGGATTTGAGCGGACGATCACTCGCCATCTGGATGAGGGTCGAAGCCGAAACGTGACGGGGATTTTTTTTGATATGTTCCGCAAACGCGGGAGAATAGCAGTTGAGGAGGTCGGCTTTAAAACCGTGTTCGTCCAAAACACGAATGATGGAATATTTACTGATGATCTTCTTGAGAGTGAAGGTCGGAAAACCGCTCAAATGTCTTTGAAGCACGTTACAAGCGTTGATTCCCGTCCAAAGAGAAGTCTGACCGGTCGCGCTCTGAGGAAGGCCTTTGATTCCTAAAGAAGCGTCGGTTTTGATAAAAACGGTATTTTTAAGAATTTCGGAAGATTCTTCCGGAATCGGTTTACTCGCAAGGGGCAAAAAGAAGGATTTTGCATAACGAGCAAAGGGATTGGTTTCCGGATCATTGGGCCCGAAGCCGATTCCGTCGATGAACATATAAAAGATCATAGTTTTCCGTCTGGTTTTCTTCTTTCAGGTTAGACCAAAAGGTCCGATACTAAGAACAGTGACGTCGAACTTTTACAGAAAAATCGTCTTTGCCCTGACACTCATTCTATTAGGGCTGATTCCTCTTTCCATCCCTTTTTTAACCGAAGAATGGAAAGAGTCTTCTATGTCGTTTCCTCTCAATCCGGTTGGAAATGAGAATTTTTTAAAACGTCAGAATTTTTTAAAAGTCTGGATGGAAGCGAGAAAGGCCCCTCTTTTTGAGGCCGGTTCAAAGATAGAATACGGACTCAGAAACGATCCCCTTCCAAAAAACGCAAAGGAACTCGGCGAAAGTCTTTTGAAAAATTTGGAACTCAAGTCGATCAAAATTTACGATTCTTCCTATCGTTTGATCTATTCAAACGAAGAAACCAAAGAAATCTTTAACGGCGATCTGAGGTTAGGCGATTTAAGAATAGAACCTTCCGGAATCAATTTCGACCGTTCCGGCGTTCCGATCTATCGAAGTCAGAACGGAGAATGGTTTCTCTGGATGAAAGGTTTCGCTCTGGGAAAACACCTGTCCTTACCGTTTAATATCCGAGAAAAACAAGTGTACTGGATTTTTGAATCGGGCAAAAACGGAACCGATTCGTTACTCGGATCGAACGATATTCGATCTTTGGATTACCCGGATAACATCGAAGAAATATTAGCTGAATTTAATAAACCGACCGTGGAGTGGAAGGACCGTCCTCTCTGGGAAAAAAATAAAATCGGAAACAATACGATTTTTCTTTCGTATGATAAGGGATCGAGATTCAGACAACTTTTCCAAATATTCGTTTTTGTTTCCTTTTTACTCGGTTTGTGCGGATTAGGAATCATTTCCTCCACGTTGGTACATTCCATCACCGTGGAAAAAGAGTTCGATAATAAGGAAAAAATTCTCAGACTCAGAGACGTCTTTTTAAGAATTTTGCTGTTGTTACGGAGGGAGAGTTGATGGCCGGATTAAAACTTAGAATTTCCCTTCTATTTCTTTCGGTATTTTCATTTTTCTATTATTTGTTGGTTCCGTATTTTCCGGAAGGCGTATATTACAAAAATAGAATTAATTCCATCTTTGTAAATTTCAACCAAGAACTCAATCGATTGGAGTCGGGTCTGAGCGACGTGAAATCAACTTCCGATTTGGAAAATCTCCAATTGGAATTTCCCATGGTTTCCGGATTGAAGTTGATCACCGAAGCCGAATTATCTACTAGAAAAGACCCGGATGGAAAACTATTAGCCGAGACGTTAAAGGAAGGCGCGAGTCGATTGTTTTTTCTAAAACCTTTTTTGGTTCTTTGTCTTCCTGTCACTGCGGAAAAAAAATTGATTCTCGCCGAATTGAGAGAAGACAGTCTGAGGGTTTCTTTTTCGGGAATGGAATCCATTCTAATTCCGGATCTAAAATTCGGCGGTTATATCGAACCTGGGAAAAAATATTACGGTTTAAGCGGGGATCAGATTTCTTCTTTGCTGATCGGAGGTTTGAATCATTCGGAAAATGCGGTGAATCGAATTCAGATCGGAACCGCTCCTTTTATCGGATATTATTATGCGACACCGGAAAGGACAAACGGATTTCTAAAAGGTATTTTGATTATTAAACCCGGAAACGAAGGTCTTCCGTTTTTATTCTTATCCGGTTTTCTCGCACTTCTTTTTCTGATCGATCTAATGATTCGGATTTTGAGAATGAAGAAGGATCTGTTCTCGGTTAAAGAAGGAAAGGAAATTCAGGATTTAGTAGGTCAGATTTCAAAGGGAGTCAACGGACTTCAGCTCGCAAAACAAAAGGCGTTGGAGTTGGTAGATAAGGACAAACACGATGAAATCAAAACCTTGTCTTCCGAAGAGGTGGATTCGGATCTGAGAACCCTTCCAATTAGTCTCCAGGAAGTTAAAAAGGAAGGAGGGACATCGATCTTTGTCCTTCCGTTTGAACTCAAAGGAGAAGGTTATATTTCCCCGGCTTATCTTCGTGATCCCGAAAAATTCAAAATTCATCCGGTTATTTCACCGGAAATCGAAAAGAAAAGGTCTGAAATTTTTAACTCCGAACTGGAGACTCTGATTTCAAAAGTAAACGAACCTTCTGCGGAAATTCCGGAAAAACCGGCGGAGCCGAAAGTGATTCCGCAAGAGCAGCATCCTTTGGAAGAACCCGTTCAAGGTAAACACTTGGATTTGGGACCGGGTTATATGAAATGGTTGTCTTCGCTTCCGATCCGAGATAGAAGAAAAATTCTGGAGGTTTTGGACGAACTCGGTTACGGATTAGAATCAGAATATTCATTTATTCTAAAATACTATATTTCAGTGTTCTCGTATCTCAAACTGACAGGTTTTGCGATCAACTATTACGATCGAAGAAACGGAAGTTACACTCCTTTTGTAACCTACGGTTTGAGAGAAAAAACCGCGGAAAACATGATCTTTCTTTACGACGATCAATACATCGGAAAAGAATCCGGGAATTATTCTCTGATCGGAATCACCGAAGAAAGAAAGAATGATCGATTTTTCCGAAAAAAATTCGATCCTGCCGATTTGGAATCCTGCATTTCCATTCTAACCATTCCACTTTCCAATTTCGGAATTCCATTCCGGTTTTTCCTATTTTATAAAGATCCTCCGACAGAAGAAAGCGCGCAGGAGATCGAGAACCTGATCTTTCATTCTTTGGAACCGGTGATCAAAGCGTTTGAAGATTACGATCGTAAAATACTTGGGGAATTGTTTCGCGATAAACGAGACATCGTCTCCTCTCGAATTCATTTGATGAGAATCGCGACCGACGGAGAAAGGGGCGTTACAAAATCCTTTAAAGTGGAGTTTCATGGAAAGGATTTTAAAAAATTAGAGTCCGATCGAAAGAAAGTAATGTCGGAGATTTCCGAAATTATCGGACCGGAAGATATGTGTTTCGGGATCGGGGTCGGCGCTTTCGGAATTTATACAAGAAAGGATTTAGAAGAACAGGTTCGCTCGTTTTTGGATCAGACCGGTCATACTTACGATCTTACGGTCGATGTTTATCCTGCGAACGGAAAAAATCTTTTCACATATCTCTAAGATTTGTTCCGCTAAAATGAACGTCTTACGTTTTGCGATTCTACTGATTCTATTCTTATCATCTTTTCAAACTATCGTTTCCGACGAGGAGAATCGAAAAGAATGGAATCGCGCCGCTAAAGAAAAAATTCTCAAGATGAACGAGAAGGAAGAAGAGACGGAATCGATTCCTTATCTTGAGAAATATGTGGAAAAAAATCCATCGGATCTCACCTTCAAACTCTGGTATGCAAGAGCCCTATTTTATCGTAAGGATTTGGAATTACCTGGACACGCTGAGGATGTTTTTTCGAGAATGGAAAAACTAAAAAAGATCCGCGAAAACTATCTTCATTCCGCAAAGATTTTCGAAGAAGTTTTGGAATATCTAACACAAGCGACTCCGCGAGATCCCGATCTAGGGAAATGGCATTTTTTATGGGCGATGGCGGAATGGTACGCGGGACGAGACGACAGGGCGATTCAGATTTTTAAGAAGTCCTTTAAATATGATTTTCGACTGAACGAGGCGAACTACAATATCGCGTGTATCTTTCAAGCCCTAGGTCAGTTGAAGGACGCGGATATTTATTTTAGAATGTATCTCAAGAATGATAAAGAAATGAGAGAGGAAAACTGATGGCGAGAGTGGACAAACGATTTCAGCTACTCATGACGGAAGAAGAACTCGACCTCTTAAAAAACGAAGCCGACAAAAGAAATCTTTCCGCAGGAGAAATGCTGAGGTTATCTTTGAGAAACGAAGTCTATCGTTCCGATTCTTACGAACGTCTGGAAGCGTTAAACATTCTCGCGAGCATAAAAGAAGAATGAGATACTATCTTTCAAAATCTTTGCTTGAATCTTTGATCGAAGGCGCTCCCGATCAAAAAACGGTTCTCCTTGAATCCATAGGGAATCTGATCAAAGAACAACATCTATTTTATACGGGAACGATTTCCATTCTTCCGATTTTGGAAAAACAAAACGATCCGATACAAAAGGATATCGTCTGGACTCAGGTGAAACGCCTTTGTCTGGAAATTTTGGATTTTAAATCCGAAAATCTTTCTCTGGCTCAGAAATTATCCAAAGAGTTCGGAAGCGCGGATTGGGTCTGGAACGAAATGGCGGTTGCGATCGAAAAAGATTTGGACGGTTTTATCACCGTCGATAAAAATCTTCCGAATCAAAGGATGATCAAGGTGCTACTCGCTCAGGAAATAAACTTCAACGGGATCGCTTAGGGGCGATACTTGGTCCTTTCCGGTTTGGAAATGATAAGCCTTGTTGTATGCGCTGATTCTAAAATAATAGGTAGTTCCCTTTTTTAGAAAGAGTTGATTTTTTTCCAGAAGAATCTCCGCGTTCAGGGAAATGATCCGATTGTCCACGCAAGTGTTGAGTTTATTATAATATTCTTGAATGTTGTTCGAATTCTTTCCTTCCGGTAAACCCGTAATCGGATCCAGATAGTCGGAGGCGGGATGTTTGGATCTTGTTTTTTTATCAGGAACCTCGTTCGTCGCAGAATAGGTTCCTCGAATGATTCCCACCATTCTATCCGGATGAATTCCATAGTGGATAAAATATCCGCCTCCGTTGATGACGTCCCTTTCCGGATTGGATTTCCAGCTTAAGCAAACGCTCGGTCCGCCATCATCGATCGAATTCTCCACGACTTTAAGGCCCAGAGGACGAACGGGAGGCATCGTTTCCCGATACATGAGAGTTAGATTTTTCAATTCGGGAGTTTCGTTTCCGGTCGAATCGGCCTTGAACTTGATTCTCCATTGATAGTAACGAAACGGAAGAAGGTCTTCCTTGTTTTCCGAAATTCCTAAAAACTTCTTCAGGGAATTTTTAAGAGAGATTCGATATAAATCCGGATCCAAAGAATCTAGTTTAAAAGATTCTAATTTTCTTAAGTCTACTGCGATCCAAGCGGGCCCTTCCGAAGCGGGATGAAAGACCGTGGGTGATACTCGGAAGTAAAGTTCCATGGCCGAAGACTTGGGAATACTCGCCTTGAGTTCGATTTCTTCCAAGAACGCGCTGGAATATTTGCTTTTGTAAACCGGTGAAATCGCGGTTCCAAATTTGGATTGAGTCGTGTGAGTTTCCGGGTCAAAATCTTGTCCCGGAAAAGATACGTCTTCCGCGTTCGGATTCGGCTTTCCTCGGAAGACCGCGAAGTTTTCCATCCATCCGTAATAAGAACTCGCGATTCGAAAGGAGGTCGTATCTTCGGGATGAAACCCCATTCTTATCAAATTTTTATTGGAAGGAATGGATCCTCTTGCGGATTCCTTTCCGTTCAGATATAGAACGATTTCCCTTTCGGAAGGATTAAAATAGAGGAGAATCCGATTCCACTGATTTTTTTTCAGAATTGTGTTCGAAACAAGTTGAAGAGAAAGAAATCTTTTTTCTTCGGTTTCAAAAAAGGAATGAAAACCCGCTTTGAGTTTATCGTCCGCGATTTTGAGATCCCAACCGAACGTGCTTCCCGATGTTTCATAAAGTTTTGAAATTAAGGTAGCGTCTTTTTCAACGGTTCCGGGAAGAATGCTGAACGCGATGTAAAACTCCTGTGTAAGATCTTTGGAAGTGAGAACTCCCGTGTTGGAATGGGCGATTCGAATTCCCGTTCTTTTTCCGGAAAATCGAGCGCTCCTTTTTGCGTGAAGGACGTTTTCAGAATCCGGAAGGAAAGAAGAGGAAATAACTTTATAATTTCCTGATATATCTTTGAGATTGGCTGGTTCTCCGGAATCAAAGTTGAGATAGAGATCCGATCCGAAACTTCGGTCCTTGGTTTGTAGTCTGAGAGTTTTTTGTTCCCCATTCTTTCCGGCAAGTTCCAATCCGCTTCTTTGCAGATCCGATAGAGAAAGGACTTTGGTTTCCGAAAAAAGGAAAAAGAAAGGAAAAAGGAATAATACAAAACCCGGAAGGGCGACTAACGAGATCTTAGAATTTGTAATCCATCCCATCCGGTTTTTTGATTATGAGTTTAACGTTTCGAGCTGATTGACTCTTCTTTCGTGGCGTCCGCCTTCGAAAGGAGTTGCAACCCAGGTACGAACGATATTAAGAGCCAATTCTTTTCCGAGAATTCTTCCGCCCAAAACGAGAACGTTTGCGTTGTTGTGCCGTTTGGATAATTCCGCAGTGAGCTGATCGTGACAAAGGGCCGCCCTGATTCCGCTCAAACGATTGGCGGCTATCGAAGCGCCGATCCCAGTTCCACAAAGTGCGATCAAACCTTCCACTTCTTTGGAAAGAACTTTTTTACAAGCGTCCGCGATGACGATTGGGTAGTCGACTGAGGTTTCGTCCTTGGTTCCGTAGTCTACGATTTCCAATTCTCCACCAAGCGCAGTGCGGAGAAATTCCTTGAGCTCAAAGCCTCCGTGATCCGAGGCGATTCCGATTTTTTTCATGACCTATATTTGTTTATGTCCCGACCGAACTCAGGATTCAAGCAAATAATTCCTAGTTTTACCGTCAAAAAGGGGATTCGAAGGATTCTACAAAACTGATTCTTTGTATGTCTTGGGCATTGCGTCCCAAAATTCAACCTGGAGTAAAAATAGGGAAAGATAGATCATTGAGAAGTTTTCTTCGGAGAGTATTTCTCCTTTGAGGGAATATGTCGTCGCGTCGTTCAGTCTTGTAAGAAGTTCCCGTTTTTGTTTGAGATGTGTTGTGAGAAGTTCCCATTCTATGGAATTGAGAGATCTTGTTTTTTCATCGGAAAGGATATAGTTTTCGTAATAAGAATTCAATTCGTTGTAGGTCGCAAGATGGCGATTCCAATCCGAAAATAGAATCGAATATTCTTCTTCGGTCAGCTTTTTGTTTTGAATACAGTTCACCGATTGAAAACGGGATCGTCCTTCTTTGTATGCGATCGTTTCCGCGATTCTTTTTTTTTCCTCCAAGGAGATCGTGGATTTGAAAAGATTGGAGAGCTCCGAAGACGCGGCTTCATTCGTAAAACAATCCTGAATCGGAAGTTGTGTGAGAAAGTTTAAACCGGAAGCCTTCAGGCTTCCGGTGGCGATTCCCAGAAAAAAAAGGGTGTAAAATATTCTTCTGAATTGGAGATTTTTCATTTCGCTGAAGATTCAAATTCTTTCATAAAGGAAATGAGTTTTTGAACTCCCGCAAGAGGCATGGAATTGTAGATCGATGCGCGAAAACCGCCGACCAATCTATGTCCTGCCAAACCGTGAAGACCGTTCTTTTCAGCTTCGTCCAAAAATTTTGAGTCGAGGTTTTTATCCTTTAATAAAAAAACGGCATTCATTTGAGAGCGGGCCCTTTTCTGAACAGGGCAGGTATAAAGTGAAGAAGCGTCGATGAAGTCGTATAACAATCGAGATTTTTCTTCGTTCACTTTTTGGATGGCCTCGACTCCGCCGAGTTTTAACAACCACTCGAATACTAACTTCGCGATGTAAATGGAATACGTCGCGGGTGTGTTGTAGAGGGATTTGTTTTTGGTCATCACCTCGTAGTCGAGAAGGACGGGGATCTTTCTTCCGGAAATTCCGATCAGATCGTTGCGGATGATCAAAACGCTCAAACCGGAAGGTCCGATATTCTTTTGCGCACCCGCAAAGATAACGCCGAAATCTTTTACATCGATCGTACGGGAAAGAAGTTCGCTCGTCATATCGGCTACAAGGGGAATCCGTTTGATCTTTGGAATCTCGGAATATTGAGTTCCATAGATCGTATTGTTGGAGGTGATATGAAGATATTTTCCTTTTCCGGAAAGTTTACTATCGTCGAGTAAAACGGGAACGTCAGTAAATTTGTTTTCCGTTGCGTCATAGAGTACGTTGACGCCGTTGAACTTGAGGCCTTCTTCCCAGGCTCTTTTTGTCCAGATTCCGGTATGTGCGATGTCGAAACTTTCCCCGTCTTTGAGAAGATTGAGCGGAAGAGCTGAAAAATGAAGCGTGGCTCCTCCAGAAAAGAACGCGACCGAATAATCGTCTCCTATGTTTAAGAGAGTGCGCAAAAGAGATTCAGCTTCTTTTAGGACGTCTTCAAAAAGAGGTTCTCTGTGACTCACTTCCATAATGGACATTCCGGAGCCCTTGTAATTTAAGAACTCAGCCGCCGCGATTTCCATGACTTCGTTGGGAAGCATGGCCGGTCCCGCGCCGAAATTGTAAATTCTTTCCTGGAATTGATACATATAGGATAAGGTTGCAAAGGGGAGTTTGGGGATCAACTTTCTTCTCGGAAAGAAGTCTCCGGATCGGGAAAAATCCTTGTCGCGATAGAATGCTTGATGATAGCATATCCCCTGGTCAAAACGACTGCTTTCTCTTCCGGAGATGAAAAGGAGTATTTTAGAATGTTCAGAATCTTGATAACACTTGTGTGCGTTGGTTTTTCTTTCTCTTTATTTTCCCAGGAAAATTCTAAACTCGGAGAAAAAGAAATTCGTTCTTCCGGAAAGGTTCAGTTTATCAACCGTTCATCGGCGAGAGCCGGAGAAGAGGTCAAAGGAACCAACGAGAAGGTCGGAGCGGGTTTGGCCGAGATCTTAAAAAAAGAACCTAATAAAAGTCATACTCAAGGTGGAATGAGCGTGACCCGGATCGCTCCCGAAGATAAAAAATTCGGAGCAGATATTTTCACTCTTTCCGAAGATTCGGATTACGGACATATCAATTCGATTCAAAGAATTTTGGCCGGATTCGTAAAATCGAATTTCGGTTATGACGATAAGAATGCCGACATTCTCGCAACTTACATTCTTTATTACAACGCAATTCATAGAAAGGATAAAACCTATATTGGAAAGAAATATTCCAATTCCGTAATTAAGGTTTTGAAACCGGCGTCGATCGGTATTTCAAAACGTTATTCGGAATGGCCTGGAAAAACCGAAATCCTAGTTCCCTTAGTGGAAGATATTCTTGGAAAAGACGTTCATACCGACGAGTTGGAAGACGAGGTCAATAAGGATCTTGATAAAAAGAAAGAAGGACAATCCGAAAAGGATAAGTTCGATGATCTTCAAAGAGAGAAAAATAAAAAAGAATTAGAAGAAATCAAAAGAAGAAAAGAAGAGAATCAAGATAAGCAAAAAGAGCTGAACGATAAAGAAGTAAGAACCGATAAAGAACTTCAAGAACTCAATAAAGATCCCGTTAAAAATAAACAAGAAATCGTAGAAAAGAAAAAAGTAAAAGAACAGGTTCAAAAAGAAAAAGAAGTCGTTAAAAAAGAAGAGCAGAAGCTCAAAGAGAAAGAAAAGGAAGTCGTCAAAAAGGACGAAGAAAGAAAAAGCAATAATACTTCCAGTTCCTCGAGCTCTTCCAGTTCTTCCAAATCCAGCGATTCTAAAAGTGATTCCGGAAGTAAGTCCGGTAGCGATAGTAAATCTTCTTCCGATGACAAGAAGTCCGAGGCTGAACTTAAAAAAGAATTGGCTGATACCAAAAAGGAATTAGAAACCAAAAAAGAAGAAGAAAAGAAAAAGGAAGAATTCGACAAAAACGTGGTCGGAGGTAAAATCCTTTTCTTAAAAACTTTGAAGTATTTGGACAAAGGTCATTATAACAACGAACTTCAGGTTTTGGATCCTACCAAGGACGACACGATTTTCCGAGGAGATTTTAATAAGATCTGCGGAAGAACCTTCGAGATCGTAGACGGAAAGGCGCTGGTGATCGGATTCGAGGACGGTCACTCTTCCAATCACAAACTGATCCTGATCGATCAGGAAACTTTGAAACCCACCATTTCCGCGGAAGACAATATCTTCTGGCGTTCTCCGATGATCGTAAAAGGAGACGAGATCTACGCATTCGAAGAAGTTCAGGAAAAATACTATCTTTCTCGTTTTGGAAAGGATCTCAAAAAACAAGCGAAGTCGTCGGAAGAAATCAGCCCGAACTCGAACGTGACTTTTTACGGAGAAAAGATTTACGTTACCGGAAAGGAAGAAGGTTCGGGAAGTATTCAGATTACCGTTTTTAATAAGGCCGATCTGAAGCTGATCAAGAAGATTAAGCCGTAACTTCTTATACAAGGAACTGTTGAATCATTTGTAGGCTACGATTGTCGTAGCCTACAAGCGGAACAGCAGCTAACCGTAGCCAATGAGTTGGAAAAACTATTTAGTATCAACAAAGGTTCCAATTAGAATTTTGCAGGAGTTCCTACATCGAGACTTTTTACTTGCAAAAAGTATGATTTTCTGATAGAGAAAAATCCTCGCGAATTTTCCACCCCCCGCCCCACCACCCAAGATCAGGGTGGGGCGCGCGATTTTTACAGGAGATTGTCGGAGTTCCGACATTTTTTTTAAAGAATCAGACCACTCGTGGGTAAGAATTAGGTTATGCGAAAAGTCCGTGGAAATCATTTAAAAGATAAGAATAATGCTGATTGATCGGGCTATTTTTGCGGTGTTTTCAACTCGATTTATCCTTTCTCGATTTCATACTTTGAGCTGATTGAATGAGGCAAATCGTATGCGAGTTATTTTATATTCTGTCATTCTATTCTTACTTTGTCACTGCGGAAGATATATGAAAGAACAGCCCTTGCGCGAACGTGAACAAGTCAGGGAATTTTTAGAAAGACAAATCCAAAGCGGAAAATTTCCGGCTTTTCAATACGTAGTCGTCGGACCTGAATCGGAACTCTTTAACTTCAGCGAAGGCCTCTCCGACATCGCGAAGAATTCTAAAATCACTAATCGAACGACGATGATGATTTACTCGATGACAAAAGCGATCACTGCGATTTCGATCCTTCAGTTGGTCGGAGAAGAAAAAATTTTTCTCGAGGATCCGGTCGTTCGGTATTTACCTGAAATTCCTTATGGCAAGGAGGTAAAGGTAAGTCATCTTTTGTCGCAAACTTCCGGCATTCCGAATCCGATTCCCTTGAAATGGGTTCATCTTCGAGAAGAGCATGATCGTTTTGACGAACAAGCAGACCTCGCTTCCATTTTAGCAGAACATCCGAAATTAGAATTTCCGCCTGGCTTTAAATACCGTTATTCTAATATTTCCTATTGGCTTTTAGGAAGAATTGTAGAGAAGGTTTCGGGAACCTCTTTTGAAGAATACGTTCGGAATCATATTTTGAAACGGTTGGGTCTAAAAGAAAAGGAGGCGGATTTTATCATACCGGATTCTTTGAATCACGCGAAGGGTTATTTAAGACAATGGTCTCTATTCGATTTTATAAAATCGTTTTTGGTGGATAAAAAATTCATCGGTGGATATGAAAACGGATGGTTGGCGATTCACGACCATTATATGAACGGATCTTCTTTTGGCGGTATGATCGCTTCGGCTCAGGCGGTTTCGAAAATCCTCCAAGATTTGTTAAAGGAAAACTCGAAACTTTTAGGAAAGAAGGAAAAACATCTCCTTTTTGAACGCCAGAAAAATTCGAAGAGCGAACCGATCGAAATGACCTTGGGTTTGCATATCGGATCCGTAAACGGGAAGAATTTTTTCTTTAAGGAAGGAGGCGGTGCCGGATTTCATTGTGAAATGCGTATTTATCCTAAGGAAAAAATCGCGACCGTTCTTATCGTAAACAACGGCGCATCTAACGTCGACTCATTGCTTGATAGATTGGACAGCGCGTTCTTGAAATGATTTTCTCCGTTTCCAAAACTTAAAGGTGGACTCGTTTTTAAAGATCGATCTCGACTGAAACTGAGTTTTTTATCCTTTGCAATCTCCAAAAAGCGGGATTTGGAAAAATCTTTGATTGAAACGATTCTGAGTTTCCGATTTTTGATCGAAAGGAAAGGATTTAATTTTTAAAAGGAAAGATTAAAAAAATCGAATCTATTTCGGATTTCAATTTTGGAGAGGAGAAGAAGGATTCAATTGGTCCGTTCCTTTCGGAACGGGTTTTCTAAAAGTTTACGATTCTAAAATTCAAAAAAAGTATTTTTATCTCAGAGAAGTCAATTCTCTGTAAGCGCGAACGACACCGTCGGCGATCGTCTTTGTGAACGTGAGAGCGACTCTTGCTTTTTCAGAAGCTATCATCACCTCGTGCGCGTCGACCGAATTCGGATCGAAGACCATCTTCTGCGTAAGCTCATCCGCTTCCACTTGAAGATCGTTTACGGAAGTCATAGCATTCTTCATCGCTTCCGAAAAACTTTCGGCGACGTAATCGGGCGACACGGGTTGTTTTACGTCTTTGTAATGTCTCTCTTCCGTTGTGAAGACGTTCACATTATCTCCTTTCGGAGTTAAGGGATGCGCTTTTCCGCCGTTGTAACCGGAATTATAAGTATACCAGAGTGAAGAATTAGAATTGATTTCCATGATTATGCCCTACCTATTTCCAACGCTTTGTTAAACATCGCTTTGGATCCGTTGATCATCTGTACGTTTGCTTCATAGGATCTGGAGGCCGAAATCATATCCGTCATCTCGGTGACGATATTGACGTTCGGCATTTCCACATATCCTTTTTTCGGTCCGATCTGAATCGAGTCCGGGTGAGTCGGGTCGTAGACCAGACGAAGAGGGGTCATATCCTTTTCGATCTTCATCACCTTTACACCTTTTCCTTCCCCCGGAGAGACTCCGAACGGATAAACGGGACTATTCCATCTGGTTCTCAAGTTGACCGGAGTCATCACGACCCGATCTCTTCGAAAAGGACCGTCTCCATTCGTATTTCTTGTCGTGGTCGAGTTTGCGATGTTGTTTGAAATCACATCCATTCGCAATCTCTGCGCGGATAAGCCTGTTGCGGAAATGTTGATCGATGAAAAAAGTCCCATGGCTACTTCCTAAACTAAAATTATGTCTCATTATATTGAATTCAAGGAAAATATTTCGTATCTTAAGCCATTCTCATGACTTGTTTTAGGTCTCTGTAGTTCTGATTGATTCTCTCGGACATCATCATATATTGCATCTGGGAATTGGAAGCCTCTACGACCTCTTTTTCAACGTCCACGTTGTTGCCATCGGCTCGCATCGTAGTCAGGTAATCGATATTTGCCTTTGGTTGAACTTCGCGATAATCCAGGGGTTTGAAGAAGGAAATGTGGCGATCGTCGGAAATTTGTGTCGGAACCTCTTTTACGGCCTCGATCTTTTCGGATTCGATCGCTCTTTTGATCATCGACTCGAATATTACTTCGGATCTCTTAAAATGAGGCACATCCGCGTTCGCGATATTGTCTGAAATTACTTTTCTCTTCAAAACGGAACTATTCATTCCTCTTTCCAGCAAATCCTGGGTTTTCATGAAATGGGTCTTCTCAAACATTATTTCTCTCCCCTCAAAAAAATCGGTTGAATTTGAGTTTTCCAAGAGAGATTTTTTTTACTTAGGAAAGTTTTTTCGTCCGAAAGTATATGAGGACGCCGAAGAACTCGAAAGCGAATCTTAAAATGTCAGATAATTCAGAAACAGTCGAAATAACCCCGGATCTAACGATCCTCTTTAACGACTATTACGCATTTCGAACGATGCTTATGGACGCTATCGCTAAAAAGCCTAAGTCGATCATTCTCAATCTGGGGGATATTCCCGTGATGAATTCGATCTCCATAAGCTCTCTCGTTTGGTTTTTAAAAAATGCAAGATCGGAAGGGATTTCCTGTACGATCAGCGCTATTCATCCCGACCTTCTAAACACCTTTGAGGTTCTAAACTTAAAAGAATACATCGATCACCAGTGATTCTTCCCTTTCTGGTTCCTTTCTCATATTAGAAACTGCGATTTCTTCCGGTTCTTCGGCTCCGATTTTCATTGGACAAGCAAGGACGGATCTCTATGTTTGAATCTATGAAAAAAATCGTTCTCATTCTAACTCTCGTTCTCATTTTTCTCTCCTCCTGTAAAAAGAAGGAAGAGCTGATTTTAGGGGATTGGGTAAAGGTTAAAAATTGTCCTGAAAAGGGTGAATGTAAAGATCCGGATAAAGGGAAGGGAAGTCATCTCCTGATTCTTCCGGACGGTCTCGCAAAATACGATACCTTTCACCTTACTTATAAAATGAAAGACGATGATATTCATTTTAATCTCGCGGATCTCGCCTTTGATTTGGAATATAGAATTCTGAAAGTAAATGAAAAGGAACTTCAACTGCTGAACAAAAAAGAAGACAACGTAGAATTCTTTGAGAAGAACTGAATCGAATCGACGTTCTTTCCGTTAAAAAAAGTATGAAACGAATTCTAATTTTTCTCCTCTTAACTTTTTGTTTCTCCGGATTTCTTTTTGCGGACGACGAAGAGGAAAATCTTCCGGGTAATGGTTCTCCGACTCCGAACTTGGAAAATTCCGGTTCGCCCGCAGACGCGGCGAGAAGAAGGGTTCAGATCACGGCTCTCAATACAGAAACGGTCAATCTCATCCGTGCTAACAATCTTGCGAGAGCTTCCGTTAATATTGAAAGAATCAAGAAGTTGGACGAGAACACGGTGGAATATCACTATCTGAAGGGTTCTTATCTTTATGCGCAGGGGCGTTATCCGCAAGCAAAGAATTCGCTTCTCAGAGCCATTCAGATTCAGCCGGGACACGACCCTTCTTATTATCAACTTGGGATGATTTTTGTTCAGAGAAACAAATGGCCGAGATCCTTGGAATACTTTCAGAAAGCGGTAGAATTATCCAACTATAATCCATTCTATAGAATCAATCTTGCTCTCGCTTATTTTGAGACCGGAAATTATCTTCGTGCAAAAGCGGAAGCGGAGAGGGCGATCGAGCTGAAACCTAATTTTAGGGCGGCTAAACTTCTTCTCTTAAAATCAAATTTTCTTTTGGGAAACAAGGCGGACGCTTACTCTCAGTGTGTGGAATTTGTAAAAGACGGTTTTCAATCCAGAGAATACATGTTAATCCATGCAAGACTTGTAATGGACATTCATCAGAATTTCAGAAAGGCGATTAAGATCTACAATCTTTACGGCGAGCTTCCTTTTCAGGAAAAAAGGTTTTTGGCTCACGCTTATTACAATACCGGGAATTATCGCGCGGCGGCCGCGACTTATCAACAAGTGATTCAGTTTAGAATCGCCGAGGAAGAAGATAAGATCGAATATATACGTTCTCTTTCCTTTATCAAAGATTACAGGAGATTAGAATCTTTTGTGACCTCTTGGTTGCAGGAAGAGCCTGACAAAAGAAGAAAGGTCCAGGAAGCTTTGGACATCGCAGAACTCCTCAAAGACAACGACTCGAAAACTTTTCACATGTTCCCTTCAAGATCACCCTATTGAAAGGGGACTTTCGTTGGAACTCCGACAGTTCTACCGTGAAAATCGCGCGCCCCGCCCTCGTTGGGTTGGAGGAGGCGGGCTGGCGGGAAAAAACGGAAGATTTTCCTTTACCATAAATTTACAGTTTAAGCAAGAATAAAAGACCTCTCATCGCTCCGTCGGAACTCCGACAATTCTACCGTAAAACGCGCGCGCTCCCACCCTCGTTGGGTCATAACCTTACCCACAAAGTTGTTTGAATCTTAAGAAAAATTTGTCGTAACAACTACAGTCCTCCGTTAAACGAAAGCCCCGCCCTGAAATTTTGGGTGGCGGGGCGGGTGGTGGAAAACTCCGGGAGATTTTCCTATATCACAGAATTATAATTTTGCAAGGAATATTCTCTTTCAGAGCTTTTGTAGGAACTCCTACAAAAAAAAAATCTTACGGGGATCCTTCTTCATTCAAAATCGCTTTTCTAACTTGTGGGTAAGGAAATGCCCTCGTTGGGTGGAGGAGGCGGGCTCGCGGGAAAAAACCGAAGATTTCCCTTTACCATAAATTTACAATTTAAGCAAGGATCGAAGACCTCTCATCGATCCGTCGGAACTCCGACAATTTATATTCTAAAACTTCAGTTTCTTGTTTTGGTCGGAATTCGAATCAAATAAATTACAACAAGAATTCCGATCAGAGAAACCAGAATCTTTACAGCTAAAATCGGAATAAAAAAGAAAACGGTAGTTCCGATCGTTATAAAGATCATCGAAATTGCTAGGATCTTTGCCCGAAGAGGAATCATCTTGTGAATTCTCCAGTCGCGGATGTAGGATCCGAAATACCGGTTGTTCATAAGCCAATTGTAAAATCGATGGGAGGTTCTCGCATAACAAGCCGCAGACAAGAGTAAAAAAGGCGTTGTTGGAAGAACCGGCGTAAAAATTCCTATGATCCCTAAGGCTAAGGAAATAGAACCCGCGACAAATAGGAAAAAACGAATGAACTTGGATCTATGAAGTCGAACCTCGTCGCTGTAATCTTTCTGTTCCATATTCTATAGAATGAAACCGGCTTTGGACAATTCAATTCTTTTCTAAATCGGCAATGAAGCGACTCCGGTTTCGATCGGATTAAGTTCTTAGATTCGATGCCGACGAGATCGGAAATTTTTCATCGTTCGGTCCAGGCACGATTTGTATCCAGCCAATCGTTTAAGATTTGCGCGTCTTTTTTCTTCGCGAACTCTTTGAGCGGCTCCAATTCAACGGGAGAATATTGTCTTGCAAGCTGGAAGAGAACGTCTAACTGAGCCACCGTATGGTCCAGGTCCAAAGAATTTAAGTATCGAATATAAAGGGGCAGATATTTTAGATTTTTCTGAAGTAGCCAAAGCATCGCATACGTTCCCGTTTCCAGTTCTTCGTGTGTGGAAAGTCCTTCGTCATTGTTCTCTTCATTGAATTCGATCAAGGTTTCCAAATATTCCGAAACTGAAATTTCAATCAAAGAATCTGAGGCCGGAATTTCAGAAAAGAGCGCTTGTTCGTCGAACGTATGATCATCGATTCTTACGCCGAAACCGAACCACGGATCCGAGTCCTCGAAAATGGGATCGGATAAAACTAGGTCTTCCGCGTTTTTAAGAATTCTCGTCCAAGTATCAATCGCGTTTCTGATCGAAACCGATGTTAGATCTTTCAATGGAACCAATACAAGATGACCCGTAAATCCTGCCTCGGGATCCATTTCGACGATACGTATCATAAATTCAGTTTTCATAATGTATTTGCTCCCTACGAATAGAATTCCGCGAAAAATTCGATATTGAGAATTCTCTGCGCGAGAACCCTCAAAAGAATTTGCCCTAAAAGAAATTGATTCGCTTCTTGGATTCTCACGATTTCACAATCCTCGTGAGATACAAACAAATACGCGGGCTCCTTGCGGATTGTCTTTTTTAAAGGATCGTTTAAAATCCAGTTCTGACCAAACTCGATAATACAAGGATCGTCTTCCAATGATAGTTCTTTATTTTCTAAAGCTTCTAAGAATTCTTCATGATTGCCTTCCTCGATTGCTTCCGGTTCCCATCGTCCGGCATTGATTTTTCCTTTTCCGTCCAATCCAAAAAAGCCGATCGAACCTCCTCCTAAATCTTCGTAATAAATTCCATTGTGAATTTGATTCGTTTTTATATAACTTTTAGGAATACCTTTCTCCGGAATTTTTGTAAACGGAGGACGGCAGATCAGTTCGGCGTTTTCATCGCCAAGATTCTTAATTTTGATTTCAGCATTTAAAGTTTTTTCTTTTTCATTTAAAGAAAAGTAGATCAAGTTTTCGGACGGTTTTTTAAGAATGTCTCTGTCTTCTTCGTTTTCCGTTAGAAACGAAAAGTGTTTGATAAACGCTTCCTCTTGCGAATTCGAATCGAGCGTAGACTTCCATTCCGAAAAAAAATCTACTGAAGAATTATCTTTACAGCGTGTCCCAAAACTCAATTTTACTTTATCAGAAAGATCAAGCTGCAAGAACCTGTCCCAGTTTTGGGATAGGTTCTTATATCCCTTCTTAATCTTTTCGTTTATAAGTTTTTCGGCTTCTTTGATACATTTGTTTTCCGAATCGAAAGTTTTTGTCTGCGTTTGTCCCGCAGTATCCGTTTTTCCGAAAGTTACCGCAATGGAAAGTCCGGAGGACTCTATGTTACAAAATTTATCCGATGTTTCATCTTGATACGTTAGCTCACGTTTTATCATGTTGCCCTCTTGAAAATTTATATCCTCGAATTGCAGAATGTGGTCTACGCTCGAATCATTAATTTTCTTTGCGCTTATCGTTTGATAGTTTTCCAGATCCTCATGGATTAAACGATTGGAAGAAGTCGACTGCTTCCTGGTTTGCAAGAGGTTTTGCGTTCACATCGTTGATATCGAATTGATCGTTTACTACCTTTGCCTGATCGAAACTGTGATGAGTATTTGGAAAAACCGTCATCGCGATCGAGTTGCCCGTTCCAACGCTGGCGCCTAAAGTTTGTGCGCGATTGACCCGATCATCGCAAAAACCTCCGGTATAAAGCGGATCTAATCCCGCGGCTAGAATTTTGAGATGTGTATAGGGCAAATACGTGCTTGTGGAAATTCCTCCGAAGGCGCTGTTCAATCCGCAACCCGGATAATACGAAATTACGGCTTTGAACGGTCTTGGATATTTCTGACGATATTGAAGCGTAGAATTCGTATCCACGGTGGAGATTACGCTGCTTCCGCCGTGAGACCATCCTAATAAAACGATTCTCTCGTTTTGAATGATCGCTGATCTCCTTACATAGTCTAACGCCGCATAGGCGTCCGTCGGTCGATCCGTAACTTCAGAAGTTCCTACACCGGATCCGTTTCCACACTGATTTTGGGCCGCATTTCTCGGTGTGAAACTATCGAGAAGCAAAGTGGCATATCCAAGATTCTTACCTCGTCCAGCCCACTCGGTAAAAAGAGACGCTACACCTTTTGTAGGATCGTTATAAGAATAGGCGCCGCCGCAGCCGTGCATCATTACGATCAGTGGAAATTTTCCTAGACCGGCCGGCTTTGAAAAATACCCGATTCCTACGATATTTTGCGTTGGGTTGAATATTTGAATTTTGTAATTCGTGAGTTCTGATTCCTGATCGATTGGAACCGGACCGGAAATTATATTTTGAAACTCGCTTGCCTGCACCGCGCCCAGTAAAAGAAGGAAAGGAATTTCATCCTTGGAATGTTTGCAACTAACGAAGAGAAGGCTCAGGGTTAGAAATGTCCGAATGGGATATAGACTCATGCGATGAATAACAGTGAAGTCCGGGAATATTTCGGTTTTAATTCGGTTATTTCTATCGGGTTATAGAATGAGAAAACAGGGGGTGATTCCCGTTCCAAACGTCTAACGTTTTATCAGTCTACTTTCGTAGTAGAGATCTTAAAAGCGAAAGATTTCATTTTTAACGAAAAAAAATATCGATTAACAAATCTATTTTTTTCGGATTCGTTTTTGCAAGTTTGGTTTTTGTTTTGTGAATCTTGGTTTGAAGATTCAAAAGTAAAAATCTGAGGAATCGAATATTAGAGATTCTGCTTTAATGCTGAAGAGACGGCTCTTTGCATCGTTAAGGCGATAAGATTCGAAATGTAATTGTTTAACAATGAATAGGCTTTGTTTTCTATACCGAGTATGTCATGTGCATTTTTTAGAATTTGATTCGGTTCCTGAATGAAGAAACCGGGATCTTCTTTTATCAAAGCTTTGTATGTTTCGTCCAATTCTTCTTTAACAAAGGTAAATTTCTTGAGATAATCTATGGAAAGTTTTTTTTCATATTCTTCCCAAGGAAGCAAGGACAACTGTTCTAAAAACGGTTTTAGTTCCGGGAGCAATGAACAGGAAATTTTAAGCTCTTCCACTTTTTTTTCTATTTCCTCGTTGAGGGGATGATTCGGATAATAATTGGACTTTTTTGCCGAAATGGAATCTAAGGATTCCTCTTTGTTGTTATTGTCGTACAAAGCCGATACTCTCTCGTTTTCAGGATTGGATTGTTTGCGATGAGACAAGGGAGCTTAAAGCCCGTAAAACTCTCAAAACAAAAACCATCCTGATTATCTTACTTATTAATAGACGGGAGTATTGGAAAAATTCTTCCGATACGCCGATCTTATTAAGAAGCTTTTTCTTAAATCCGACAAGTATGACGCGCTGGCAATTCGTTATCTTTTTTGGATTTATTTTATTAAGCGACATTGAAAATGACAAAGTATTGACACGTTGCTCGCCTTGTCTGCGTTGAATTTTAATCCGAATTCGGTTTAATTTTTCTCAAAAATAACGTTATTTGTCATTCGTGGAATTTTGTCGTAACCATTCTTATCAGAATCAGGGGCCGTTCAAAGAACGTCTTTAGTTCCGGCAAAAGGACTTTTGTTTCCGTGAAAAAAAAATAAAAAAGCCGGACTGTTTTAAGGTCCGGCTTTGAAACATTCTCAGAAAGAATGTAAAGATAAAAGTCTTAGGTTTCTTTTAAGGCAGCAACGATTTCCTGAGTCGCTTTTTTTCCGTCTTGGAAATACATTAAAGTATTATCCTGGATAAAGAGCGGGTTAGGAACTCCAGCGAATCCCGGACTCAGACTTCGTTTGATTACGATTACGGTCTTTGCTTTGTCCACGTCCAAAATCGGCATTCCCGCGATCGGGCTGGTCGGATCCGTTTTTGCAAGAGGGTTGACCACGTCGTTTGCGCCGTTGACGATTACCACGTCGACTTGTTCGAAAGTAGGATTGATTTCATCCATTTCTTTCATCTTGTCGTACGGGATATCGGCTTCCGCGAGAAGAACGTTCATGTGACCTGGCATTCTTCCTGCGACGGGGTGAATCGCAAATTCTACATCGATTCCTCTTTCCGTAAGAAGATTATAAAGATCTCTAACTGCGTGCTGAGCTTGTGCCACCGCCATTCCGTATCCTGGAACGATTACGACCCTCTGAGCCATATCCAATAACATCGCGACTTCTTCCGCGGAAGTACTTTTGGTTTTTCCTGCGTAGATGTCTTCTCCACCTTTGGAAGTATCAACGGCCGCACCGAGTCCTCCGAAAAGAACGTTTGCAAGAGAACGGTTCATCGCCTTACACATAATCTGCGTTAGGATAATTCCCGAAGCTCCTACGAGAGATCCCGCGATGATGAGAACGTTGTTTCCGAGAACAAATCCGGTAGCAGACGCCGCGATCCCTGAATAAGAGTTCAAGAGCGCGATCACGACGGGCATGTCCGCTCCACCGATCGGCATTACGAGAAGAATTCCTAAAACGGAACCGACCGCTACAACATACCAATACCATTCTACCTTTGTAGGTTCGACGACTACGAAGTAGCTGAGTGCAATGGATCCGAGAAAGAAAATAATTTTAACGAGTTGGTCGCCCGGATAACGAACCGCTTTTTCAGAAAGAAGTCCTTGGAGTTTTCCATAAGCGACAAAACTTCCCGTTAAAGTCACAGCGCCGATGATTCCGGACGCCGCTGTGGAAACCGTGAATTGATAAGATTTTAAAACTTCAAGGTTTGTTCCTTGGTGAATCACTTCCATCACCGCAGCGCCCGCAACGAGAAAGGAAGCAAGACCTCCGAAACCGTTCAGAGCCGCAACGAGCTGAGGCATTGAAGTCATTTCTACTTTTACCGAGAGATATACTCCGATTGCGGTTCCGACGATAAATCCCGCTAAGATGTATTCGTACGCAAGACCTTTTTCAACGAGCGCAGCTGCGACCGCGAAGAACATTCCCACGGCGCCTAAGAAGTTTCCGCGAACGGCGGTCTTCGGGTGAGAAAGAAGTTTCAAACCTACGATAAAAAGAATCGAGGAGAGAAGATAAATTAAATTGATGATCGATTTTTCCATATTCTTACTTTTCTTTCTTCTTGAACATTCCTAACATTCTGTGGGTGACTAAGAATCCGCCGATCACGTTGATCGTTGCCGCAACCATCGCGACAAATCCGATAATGTTGATCAAAGGGCCGTTCACCGAATGAAGAGATAAAATCGCCCCAATGATCGTGATTCCGGAAATAGCATTGGAACCTGACATAAGAGGGGTATGTAAAAGAGGAGGAATTCTTGTGATGACCTCAAAACCTACGAATACGGCTAATAAGAAGATCGTCAGGTAACCTACGAACTGTTCCATTATAACTTTTCCTAATCAGAGATTCCTTCCCAAAGAGCATGGAAAGGCCGGGTTTACCGATGGGATCACTTTTCAGAAACTCCAGTCTCCTGAAAACCTTTTTTTCTCAAGAGACAGGCGTCGCATCTTCCACAGGCTTTACCGTTTTGCGGGTCGTAGCAGGAGAATGTGAGATGAAACGGAACGTTCAATTTACTTCCCAGAAGAACAATTTCCTTCTTAGAAAGATTTTGAAGAGGGGTTATGATTTTGAGCGGAGAACCTTGACTTCCCTTTTTGGTTCCGAGTTGAATCGCCATCTCGAACATTTTGATAAACTCGGGTCTGCAATCCGGATAACCTGAATAATCCATCGCATTGACTCCGATGTAGATCGAATCCGATCCGGTTCCTTCCGCGAGAGAAGTGGCAAAAGAAAGAAAGAGAATGTTTCTTCCGGGAACATACGTATTCGGAATTTCATCCTTTCCTAAAGAATTCTTCGGAACCTTGATCGACTTTTGAGTGAGAGAAGATCCTAAGAACAATTCCGGTTTTAACTTTTGAATCGTATGTGGGATTCCTAATTTGCGAGTGATTTTTTTTGCGTAAGACAATTCGATTCTATGTCTTTGTCCGTAATCAAAAGAAAGGGCTTGGACCTCTTTACCGTCCGCGATTGCTTGATAAAGACAGGTTGTAGAATCCAATCCTCCGGATAAAAGTACGATCGCCTTGTTGTTGGAAGTTTTAATTTTTGAATCTGACTTCTTTCGATTCGGATTCTTACTTTTCTCTGAATTCAAAACTCGCCTCTTTTAGTGAGAATTTTTCGGACCTTCGTAGATACATGCGCTCGTACAGGTTTCGTTGAGAGTGATCTTATACAAAAGAGGAAGAAGCGGTTTGAGATGATTCCAGAGCCAGATGGAAATATTTTCCGAAGTCGGATTCTCCAAGCCTGGAACTTCGTTGAGATAATAATGATCGAGGTGATTTTCGATGAGAGGTTTTACGATCTTACTGACTTCCGCATAATCGATCAACCAACCGGTGTGAGGATCGATTCTTCCTTTGAGATGAAGTTTAAAGCGAAAGCTATGACCGTGAAGTCGCTTGCATTTATGGCCGTCGGGTACGTTGGGAAGAAGGTGAGCGGCGTCGAAGCGGAATTCTTTAGTAAGTTCGATTTCTTCCATGAGGTCCTGCCCGAGTTGAAGAATACGTTCGGAAGATCTAAGAGTTATACGGGATCAGGAGAAGAATGCTTTGAAAAAGCCGGTTTTATTTAACCAGCTCTTTCAGAATTTCTTGTCTTTTTTGATCTTTCTGATGTTCGTTCAAAACCAACCATTCTCTTTTGATTTGTTTTGAGCTTACGCCCTTAAGTTCTGCGTATTTGTTGAGAAGTTTTGCAGTTTTCTGGTTCATATCGACCAAAAAACTGGAAACCGAGTCTCTGTCAAGTAACTCCAAACGGAAACGCTCTCGAAGAGAAATTTCGTGGAGGAGTTCCTACTTTTTGGAAAGGTTGTAGAGGCGTTCCTTTGGAGCAAAGCGGTTAGGATTGCCGTAGTCAAAGTTTTTCTCCGGAGTTCCGTCCAATTCCCGTTTTCGGGTTTCCGATCTTTGAAGCTTCTTGAAACAGAAGGGTTTTTGGAGCGAAATTGTTTTTTTTTGGAAGTCTCATTACGATTTTTTTCGATGGAGACTTCTTTGAGATTCCATACACTGAAGATTTTTCTGAAAATAGGAGTTCCTACTTTTCATCGAAAGTAGATCCGAGGAGCAAATATAGAGTATCGATCGATTCTTCGGAAGAAATTTTCCCAAGGATTTTCACATCTTCCAAAACAAATCCCATCTTATGTCTCTTGGAAGCGAGAATATTTTGAAACGATAACTCCGCTTTCCAAATTGTAGGAACTCCCCGGATCGGCCCCTTTTTTTCGATCGTATTCTCCTTAAAGAACGAATCGATTTCCAAAAACAAAGAATGGTTCGACTGAATCGCAATTCTCGCGATCGTATGGAACTCGTTCTCCTCAATTTTGGACGGAACTCCGAAACTCAATTCCCAAAAAGCGCTCCCTTCGTTGTTCATCGATTTTCTTCCATAGAGTAAAACGGCTTTGATCGTCCGCAAAGGAGTTTTGAATTCCAAAAACTCATTCTCATCCGGGTCGAAAAGAAAAGCGTTTCGGCTTCCTTTCAGAAACTTTCTTTGGAATTCTCCGGAATCGATTTTTTCAGAAACGATATTCCATTTCGCTTCACGAATGGATCCAAACTCGGGAGTAAAAAAAGAATCCAAAATTCTTTTTCTTTCTTTTATGGAATTCAAAGATGTATTTTGTCCTTCATATTCAAGTATATCATAATATACAAAATCTATATTGTTATTTTTGTTTCCGGAGATCCATCCGAGAATGCGCGCATTCTTTTTTATCTTGGAAAATTCCAGAAAGATAGAAGGCGCTTCGTTCTTAAAAAGGAAACCGCTTTTTGTCCAGATAAAAACTTCGGAAGAATGAAGAACCGCTTCCGCCGGAATTCCATCATGACATATTAGAAAATGAGTTCCAACGGAAATTTGATCTTCTAAAAACGGAGATGGCAAGAGCCATCGTTTTGGCAAAGAAGGATCGATTCTTTCTGAAATTGCGACTTCGTCGAGTCTTTTGAGTTCTCGATCGGGAAACCAAGAAGAGAGAATTTCTAGGATCGAAATCGTTTTGAAATTGATTTTCGATTTCTGAAATTTGTTTAAAAGAACTCCTACTTCCAAATCGAAAAGGCCGGCTAAGATTTCGGTTAAGATCGTGTCTTGAATTTTAAGATTTTGTTTTCCGAGAAGAAGTTTATGAAAGAATGTTTTTTCCGGAACCGGAAAAATTTCCCAAATTGAAAACAAGATTTTTCGACCTTGGTCATTCGAATTGATAATTTGATTTGCGTTTTCTAAAATTACATCGATTCCTATTTTGGAATGGGAAGAAGGATTTCCGGTCAGAAGGGAGATCGCCTCTGCAACGTTACCGACCTCTTCGATCGCCGATCGAATCATCCAGAGCGGTTGATCCAAATATTCGGAAACAAAAAGAATCAAATCGTTCTCGTTTGAGATCGCCTTCTCTTTTCTACCGCTCAAAAATTGAAACGCTGGATCGATTTCTTTCGTATCGCAAAAACAAAAATACGATATAAGAAGTCCTCGTTTCCGTATCGGATCCAATTCTTCTTTGTATTCTTCGATCAGTTTAGAAAAAGATAACATGGATTGTTGAAGTTTTCAAAACGGCCTCTATGATTCTTTGTATAGGAAAAAATCCGCATAAGATCTTTTTATTCATCTATGAATCATTCTTGCCGATCGATTCATATAAAACTTCTCCGTCATCGCATATAAGCGATGGTGCTTTTACGACGGGATTGATCCGACGAAATTGTTCGAATGTACTAAACACCGATATCGCATGGCACTCAAACGGAATTTCCAGTAATCGTAAAGAAATCGCAACTCGACGAACATATGGAGAATCGAGCATACCTGTCAGTTGTATCATCCTGATTTTACGGACCCCTTTTATCGGATCATTGTCAACATTATTTCAAAAGCATTGGATCCGCCTCGAAAAGAATCTTCTTTCATTTTTGACTTTTCCGTTCCTGTTTCACCGGATTCGATTCTTTTACACTTTCTATAAGTTTGGAAAAAAAATACAAAATCGTCCGGGCCCGAATTTGAACTCCTATCCGGTATTTCCCGCAATTCACATTCCTATTTGATAAGAAAGTTTCATAAAAATGAATTCTACTTAAAACTTTTCTTGCTCAAAGAATCCGATTTTATAAAAGTTAACTCCCTTTAAAAAAATAAATATTCGGTAGTGTATGAGAAACTTGAGTGAACAATTTCTAAACTTCTGGAATCGGATTCCTATTTGGGTACGCCGTTCTTTTTGGTCTGTCCTTGCAATTCTACTTTTTGCAAAGATCGGATTCTCCCTTTTGTTATTTTTAAAATCCCCTCGTTTGAGCGGGGAATTGAAAGTTGCAGGGATTTCAAAACCCGTTTCTGTGATCAGGGATTCTTACGGAGTTCCCCATATCCGATCCGAGGATTCTCATTCCGCCTACTTCGCGTTAGGTTATGTGACCGCGAGCGACCGTTTGTTTCAGATGGAAATTCTTCGAAGAGCCGGAAGAGGAGAATTGTCCGAAGTGTTGGGCGCGGACTTGGTTCCCGCGGATACGTTTTTGCGACAAATGCTTTTAAGAAGAACCGCCGAAAGAATGCTTCAAGAGTCGTCTAAAGGAAATCCTCAGGCTTGGAAAGAATTGGATTCTTTTTTGGAAGGAATCAATTTCTTTTTAAAAAACGAGGCTTTACCGATCGAGTTTGCCGTTCTTGGTTACAAACCGAAACCGTTCGATCGTTTGGATGTTTTGAGCGCCTTATCTTTGTTATCTTTTTCCTTTGCGGAAGCGCTTCGTTTGGATCCTCTTTATTCGATCTTGGAGAAAAAACTTCCGGATCGAAATGTCGCCGAACTTTTTCCAAGACACGATAAAGAAGATCCATTCTCCATCCTGGAAAATCAACCTGCGTATTCTCCGAAAGCTATGACCCAAGGTCCATCCAATACGCTTACAAAGGGAGTTTCCGCTTATTCCCAAAAAAAAGATTCCGATGATTTTTCGGACGTTTCCAAAACGTTTCGGAAAGTAGATTCGATTCTGCGAGATCTTCCTCTTTTTACGGGGAGCAACTCTTGGGTGATCGCTCCTTCCAGATCCGCAACCGGCGGAGCTATTTTGGCCAACGACCCTCATATCGCCTTTAGTAATCCCGGGACTTGGTATGAAGTTCATATGAAGGTCGGCGAACACGAAACTTACGGTTATCATTTTCCGATTCTTCCGTTTCCTTTGATCGCGCATAACGCGAAAAGGGCCTGGGCCTTAACGATGCTGGAAAATGACGATATGGATTTTTACAGGGAAACTTTTCATCCCACACGACCGAACGTCGTGAAGGAAAAAGGAAACTGGGTTCCGGTTCAGGTTCTCAAAGAAAAAATTCCGGTAAAAGGGGAAGAGGCAAGGGAGATCGAGATTCAAGTGACCTCTCACGGCCCGATCCTTTCTAAACCGATCGAAGGTTACAACGGTCCTGCAATTTCGGTTCACTGGATCTTTCATCAACTTTCGGTTCCAATGTTGGATACGGTTTACAGCCTGGGTCGTTGTTCTTCTTTGGAAGAGTGTTCTTTTATCGTGCCTTCTCTTCCCGCTCCCGGATTGAGCGTTTCCTACGCGGATGCAAAAGGAAACATCGCGTGGTGGGCCGTGGGAAGATTTCCGATCCGAGGTAAAAATAGCAATCCGCGGAAAATTTTGGACGGAGCATCGGGAGAAGACGACGTGATCGGCTATTATCCTTTTTCTCAAAATCCGAAATTAATCAATCCACCGGAAGGTATCATTCTTACCGCGAATCATCTTCCGGTCTATGAGTTGAAAGGGTACGGAAAACCCGAAGGTTATTGGCAAGAATCCGATCGCGCGAGAAGAATCTACGAAGTTCTTTCCGAAAGACGACAGTGGTCCGTGGACGATATGAAAAAACTTCAAACTGACGTTCACGCTCATTCGGCGAGAAGTATCATTCCTTTGATCGCGGGAGAGTTGGAAAAAGAAAAAGAATGGAACGGCGTTTTTCGTGAAGCTCTGGACGTTTATAAAACTTTTGACGGAGAACACACGTTAGACTCCGTTGGCGCCACGGTTTTTCAAACCATCAATCAATTCGTGATGCTCAATCTTTTATCCGATGAATTGGATCCGAGAGAACTTGAGATCTACGGTCACAGTGCGGAACACTGGAACGCTTATAAGACGATTCTTTCCGATCCGAATTCTACGTTTTGGGATGATCTTTCGACGCCGACCATCGTAGAAACAAGAAGGGACATTTTGATCCGGGCCTTTGAACAAACGGTTCGTTATCTTTCTCAAAAACACGGAGGGGCCGTGTCCTCTTGGAAATGGGGAAAGGCTCACAAGATCACCTTCGAACATCCGATCGGAAAAGTTCCGGTTCTGGGTTTGATTTTTAACCAAGGTCCGTTCTCCGTAAATTCGGGAGAAGCCATCGTAAACATCATGATGCATCAAGATATCAATCCGGAAATGACTCCGAAAGTCGGTCCGTCCAAAAGAAGAATCATCGATTTGACCCATCCTGAAAATTCCTGGTCGGTTTTGCCGACCGGAAATTCCGGAAATCAAGGTTCTCCGTTTTACGGCGATCAGATTAAAATGTTTCTCAACGGAGAATTTCGATCGATTCGTTTTACACAATCTCAGATCGAACGAGATTCTAAATACGTATTAAAATTCATTCCGGAATGAACATTCCAAATGTTTAATACATGTGATCGATCATCCGCGCTTCGAAATTTTTGGAACGTTTGAGACGATCAAAGGCCTTTCTTTCGTGCAAACCCTCTATGACCTTGGACATCGCTAAGGCATAGGGGGAGTTTTCGTCTTCTCCCATGGAATTGTAGTGTTCTTGCCACAATACAAAATCGAATCCATCTTCTACGCGAAAATTCGCAAAACCTTCGTATTTCCAGTCTCCTACATAGTATTCCGGATCCAAAAGATCGCTCATGCTCATCGTCTCGCCTTCGATCACAAATTGAAAGATGATCGCGTTCGGGTTTTGTTTTGCAAATTTTCGAATCGATTCTTCCGCAAAGGCAATCAGTTTCTCCACTTGAAACGATCTTTGGAACGGATCTTTTTCTATTTTGATTCCTTTTGTTTCTAAGAATTTTAATACTTCTTTTCTCGTTTTAGAATCGGCTACACTCAGTGCGGATTTTGGATTTTGCAGATCGGGATCGACTCCATTTTCCAAAAGATATTTGATAAAAGGCATTTTATCCTGAGGTCCGGGAAGGCAAGCAAAGTGAAGGGGCGTGTAAATTTCGGGCGCTCTCCAATTCGAGGGTATATTTAAATCTCCTCCGTTCTCATGTAAGAATTTTAGAATATTTAGATGTTCGTATGGATCATGATTGGAAGGACCAAGACAGGCTTCGTGGATCGCATTTCTTTCGTGAATTTTTACGTTCGGGTCGGCTTTCTGTTCTAAGACAAGATAACGGACCATGTCGAATTTTCCTAAGTTAGC
Organism: Leptospira ainazelensis; assembly: GCF_016918785.1. Classification (GTDB taxonomy): domain Bacteria; phylum Spirochaetota; class Leptospiria; order Leptospirales; family Leptospiraceae; genus Leptospira; species Leptospira ainazelensis. Next base: position 52,722 of record NZ_JAFFPT010000045.1, read on the forward strand.
CGCTCTTGGCAAAAGACTCGGTTCCAGAGAGAGGCCTTGTTCGAAAAGAAACTTCACACATTCTAAATTGGAGAATGTTGCGATTTCCAAGAGCGTGTAGTTCTCATCTTTAAGATTTGTGTCTTTAAGATCGATCCCGGCGGTTTGATATAATTTTAGAATTTCGATTTTACCCTTGTTGGCGGCTTCCAGAATGTCCTGCGGGTCCGGTTTGATATTTCGATCGAGAAGAAACTTCACAACTTCGCTTTTGCCTTGATCCCTGCAGGCATAGAAGTGAAGAGATACATTGTCGGAGTCTCTCGTGTCTAAAGAAAAGCCGATGCTCTCAAAGTATTCCAATGCGGGCACGCTGTTTTCGCTCGCGGCAAAAAACAAAGGAGTGGCTCCATAGAATTCTTTTCCCCGGTTTTCGATTTCTTCTTTGATTCTTTCGATATTTCCTTTTTCAATCCATTGAATCATCCTATATCGATCTTCCGTTCTCGCTTTTTTGTACATTGGTTGATTTTTTTCGGTCATTGACACTTTGTTTTCCTTGATCTTTGTTGCAAAGGATAGAATCTCAACTTCCATTCTTACGGAAGCTTTCGATTTTCATTGTAGTCGGGTTTTCTTTTTAATTCTTCTTGGATTATAATTCGAATATTTCTCTTCTTTTGTTTTGAATATTCAAGGCGCCTTGAATATTCGATATCCTGAATTAAAATTCCGATTCTTCCGAATGAAATTTTGTTTTGAGAGCTTTTGCATTCTTTCCTTTTTCTTGAAGATAACGAACGATATCATCCGTGTCTCCGTGTGTGAGAAGAATTTCGTCCGCTTCCGTGGAGGAAATCGTGTGGATCAATTCGTTCCAGTCCGCGTGATCGGAAAGCGTAAACCCTTTGCTGAAACTTCCGTTTTTTCTATTTTTTGAAAGTTGCATCCAGCCGGAACAAAACGCGCTTCGGATTTTTTTCGATTCCGGATTAGGAATCGGAGAACCCGGAGGAGCGAGAAAAACAAATGGATTTTTAGAATTCGGATTCCATAGATCCAAAGATTTCGCATTCGGAAGACGAATCCCCGATTCTTCATATCTTTGGTTCATCGAAAGAATGGAATTGTGTACAAAAAAATCCAAGTCGATTCCGCGTTCCTCCGCCGTGATCGACAATCCTTTTAGGATTCTCTGCGCCTTTCCGAGCGAATATCCGTAGAGTAAAGAGATAAAATCATGTTTTTGATTTTCCAAAATAAAGTTAAGAATATTCTGAAATACGAATATATGATTCTCCCAAATATAATACGGTTTTGCAAAAGTAGCTTCCGAAAGAAACGTATCGCATTTAAGAATTTCAAAGGACTCGCAGGTGGGATCCGGAACCGTTTTGTAGTCACCGCTGATCACGGTAACTTTCCCCTTGTATTCGATTCTTACCTGAGACGAACCGAGGATATGACCCGCAGAGTGAAGACTGATTCTTACCCCGTTGGCATACACGGCTCTTCCATAAGGAAGGGTTTCGATCGGCGCTTTTTTTCCGAGTCGCTCTTGCGTGAGATAAAAACCGGATTCAGCGCAGAGATAATGAGCGGAGCCCTTTCTCGTATGATCGGAGTGCGCGTGTGTCAAAATCGCCCTCGGCACGCCCTTCCAAGGATCGACATAAACATCGGCCTGAGGAATATACAATCCTGCGGGCGTTAAGACGATCATTTCCATTGACTCCAGAGAATTTCTTTTTCAGTCTGGATCGAACGTATTTTCATGAGCAGAGAAGAAAAAATCAGAAGATTAGGTCTCGTCCAATCCGAGGTCACCGATTGTAAGCTTTGTAAACTTCACACAACTCGAACCCAAACGGTTTTTGGAGAAGGAAATCCGGAAGCCGAGGTCGTTTTTATCGGAGAAGGTCCGGGCAAACAAGAGGACCTGACCGGTCGTCCCTTTGTGGGCCGCGCCGGCGAACTCTTAACAAGAATTATCGAAAAGGGAATGGGGGTTCCGAGAGAATCCGTCTTTATCGCAAACATCGTAAAGTGTAGACCGACCCTCGACATGAAATTTGAAAAGGATCGTCCGCCTGAAGACGAAGAAACAAGGGCCTGCGCTCCTTATCTTCTCAGACAATTGGAAATCATTCAACCCAAGGCGATCATTACGCTAGGAAATCCTTCCACCCGTTTTATCTTAAACACAAAGGAAGGAATCACGAAACTCAGAGGAAATTGGGGTTCCTTTTACGGAATCCCCGTGATGCCGACGTATCATCCTAGTTTTGTGATTCGAAACGGAGGAGAGAACAGTCCTCTCAAACGAGACGTCTGGGAGGACATAAAAAAAGTTATGGATTTGTTGGGGTGGAAGAAACCTTCTTAGGTTCAGCTTCGGTTTCTTTTAACCAGTTTGCGATTCTTTGATAGATATCGGAAGGCGCGTCTTCGTAAGCGAAAAGACCGAGGTGATCATAGTCGATCGACATTCCGTTGTCCCTTCCCGCCTCAAAATATTCCTTCTTTCCTTTTTTTCTTTTGTAAACGGGATGAATACTTTCCGTCGGAGATATGTTATCGATTCTTCCTCCGATAAAAAGAGAAGGGAAGTTCGTGTTTTCAAAAGATTCCCAAGTTTTCGGATTTTCTTCTATAGCTGGAAGGTAGTTAAAGAGATTTTGATAAACGAAGAGGGTAGTAGGATCGTCCGCGTCGAAAGAGATAAAACGTTTGCAGAAGCTGTCCTTGTTTTTGCAGGAAGAGCTGATATCGGAGCCTAGTCGTTTTTCAGCCTTCATCTGTTCGATAAAACTGTCGTTGTATTTATAATCCATTCCGGTTCCAAGAAAAAATACCTTTGCTATGTCCGGAATTTTTTTGGCTTTGAAAGAATGAAGAAGCGATTGTCCGCCTAACGAAACTCCACCGAGGATGTATTCTTTTTTGCCGGTGACTTTTTGGATTCTTCCGATCGCTTCCGGAACCAGATTTTCTCCGATATCCTTTAGATTTAAGTTTTTATGATCTTCGAAATGAAGAAGCCAAACCGAAAATCCGTTTCCGTTTAAAACTCCGATCAGTCCGGATTTATCTCCGAGATAAAGGGCCTTCTTGTTGATCAAAACCGGATCCACGATCAAAATCGGAGGATAGGAGGAATTCTCATAAGAGAACGTGGTCAGATAAACGTTCGGTGCGATGTTCGCCGTCTGTGAAACGAATTTCTGATCGGTAATGACCACATAACGTGTACACCCGGTCATCGATAGGACGGAAACGACTGCGATCGTTAAAAGTTTAATTTTTATATATTTCATTCTTAAAATCCAAAAAGGTTTTAGTTTCTTTTGTCCAACCAGGAAACGATCGGCCCGAATATATCCTTGTCTGCGTGTTTTCCTACGATCAAGTCCGTATGACCGTAATCGTCCGAATGTCCGTTGGATCGGGAAGCGATAAAGATCGATTTATCTTCCGAGGCGATCGTGTCATACGCATAACGAAGAGAATACGAAGTTCCGAGTTTGTCTCTTCTTCCCACTACAAAAAGAGTGGGAATTTTGATATTCTTCAGATTATCCGAATACGATATCTTCTTGTCTAAACTTCGTATTTCGCCGCTTTCGGAAAGATCTTCGAACTGTAAGATTTCATTTTTAGCGCCCGGATTGATCGAAGTCGTCTTTACTCCTGAAAGAATGGAAGAATCGATATTTGCCTTATGCCAAAAAAGTTCTTCAAAGGATTTTTGAGGAAGAAACGGAATTCCCGTTCCGCCTTGGATCCCCGCCCAGGTCTCGGTAGGAACCACGGGCCAAAGATTCATGAGCCAGGTCAAAGAACCCCAGCGTCGGATCGCAGAACTCGGAGGATCCATAATTGCGGGAGAACCGATCGCTACAAAGTTTGCGATTCTTTTTTCGCCGAGACTTCCGACTCTTCCGTAGATCACCATTCCACCCATACTATGACCGATCCAATTGACCTTGTCCTTTCCGGTAGAATTTAACACGTGTTTGATGGCGGCGTCCACGTCGTACTTGATATAGTCGTCCATGCTGTAAGAAAAAGTTTTATCTCCGAAAAAGAGAGATGGATAACCCGCGTCTCTTCTTCCTCTTAGATCCAAGAGCCAAACGTCATAACCTTCTTTTTGAAGTCTTCCCACGATGGAACTTTTTTCGTTGATCTTCAGATAAGTTCTGTTCGCGATCAATCCATGACACAGGATCACCGGATATTTTTTTGAGGCGTTTCCGGAAAGCGGAGGAAAGTGTTCAAGAGTCAGATCCCAACCGTCCTCAGTTTTAGGGTGATGGATTTCGCCTTGGAGTTGTATGCTCGCTTTGCATTGGGAAAAGAAAAATCCCAGAATCAGAATCAAAAACGTTCTTTGGATATTCGAGTTCATTGATAAATCAGTCTATCGACTGTTACAGAGAGGATCAAGTAGAATTTAATAAACGAAGCTCGGTCTTCAATATCGTATTAGGAAGAATTACGATCGTTTTCTTATGTTTGATTTTTAAGTTAGATCAAAATCAGTTTCAAAATTTTTAAAGGAAAATTCGGAGCATTCGAATTCATTTTTTGACTTTGAATCCGACTTTCAGAAACTTATCGATCTTCGGTTTTACCACATAGTGACAATATGTTTGTTCCGGATTGGATCGGAAGTAATTTTGGTGATACATTTCAGCGGGATAAAATTCCTTTAGTTCTTCCACCTGCGTAACGATCGGACTTGAAAAATGGGAAGCAGCTTTTTGAATCGCTTCTTCCGCTTGTCTTTTTTGTTCGGGTGAGTGACAGAAGATGATCGAACGATACTGGGTTCCAATATCGTTTCCTTGTCGGTTTAACGTGGTCGGATCGTGACAGATCCAGAAAATTTCCAAAATTTCGGGATAGGTTATGACATTCGGATCAAAAGAAATCTGAACGACTTCGGCGTGTCCGGTCGTTCCCGAACATACCGAACGGTAATCCGGATTCTTTGTCTGTCCGCCCGAATAACCGGAGACGATCGAGCCGACTCCTTCCACCATTTGATAAACCGCTTCCAGACACCAAAAACATCCGCCGCCCAGTGTTGCTAATTCCATACTTGCCCTCGATACAGTTTGCTTGCACAAATCACTTGGGGCAAGCCCCTTTTTACGTAAATAGGAGGATCCGTTTTGAATAGCCGATGCCCATCAAAGATTAGATCTTAAGCGTCACGGCAAAGACTATAAACTTTTCTTCTTTGGAATTCGATCTGTGATAGTCGAAAACCGGATCGTAAGAGCGAAAGTATCGTCCTTCGAGTCTTATCATCGCTTGTTCGTTCGGAATATAGTCCAAGGTTAAGGTTCCGCCGGAAGTTAAAAAACCGTTTTTGGTTCCCGATTGAATGATCGTCTGTTCGGGGTCGTACATTCTTTCGATTCGAACGGACGTTCTAAACTCTTCGATCGGCCTCCAGGTGATCCAAAACGTTCCGACATACCACTGTCGATAAGCGTTCACACCCGGATCGGGAACTCTTTGGATTCCGACGTCTCCGGAAGCGGCTACGATAAAAAATTTGGTAAAGTGATACTGAAGTATTAAATTATTATAATACCTTGTCTGACGTCTTTGATTATCGGGAGCTTCGTTGCCGATAAAGGTGTTGTGTGTGATTCTAAACTTATCGGTGATTTGAAAATCGATCTGAGTTCCGATCGCTTTGTCCCGATTGGTCTCCGTGATATTGGACCACCCGTTCATCAGATGAAGTTGAAAGGAAAGTTTTTGAGAATGCTGATACGAAAGCCGAAAACCGCTCGAATAATAAGGAACATAGTCGAGTGCAAGGGCTCGGGAATAATTCCAATTGGAATGAGAAATCCAACTTTCCAAACCGATGTTTCCGAAAAAAATTCCCGCATCGAGCCAGAGGTTTTTTGCGAGTTTGATTCCCGCATACGCTTCCTGAATGTTTCGAACTGAGAATTGATTGGAATTTTTTTCGGAAGTGACTTCGTTTTTGTAATTGGAGTTAACGGAGTTTCCGTATTGAAACGCCGCCCTTCCTCGATATCGATCGGTTTCAACCTTTCCGTCGATATAAGCTAAATTGATATTGATCTCGTCCCAGCGAGCGGGTTGTGTGAGATATTTATTCTCTCTCGAGGCTGAGGCGTACGGGTTGTGGGAGTAATAAGAATCGACAAAAAAACCGAACTTAGGAGCTTTCGGGTCGATTTTCGGTTCCTCTTTTTTCTGAGATTCTTTTTTTGTTTCGGTTTGAATTTCCGATTCGGGTTTATTAGAAGAATCTAAACTTTCAATAGGAACGTTTTCTTTTTTTTCCTCTTTTTTCTCTTGAGAATGAATTGAAACTGAAAAAAAGGAAAACAAGAAGAATAAAATCCAGCCCGTAAGAATGGGGGAGCCGAACCGAAAAATAAAACCGGAAACAATTCCTTGAGTTATAGAAATCCTGTGTTGCGGACTTCGCTTTCGTTTTTTAAGAGATTCTAACTGAAAAAAAAATTCTTTATATATCATAATCGAATCTTATAAGATCATTTTCAAAATTCAAGAGGGCCGAATCAATTCGGAATTAGGATTCGATTCTTTGAGTTAAGAAAGAATTAAGATTTTATGCATCTTGATAAAAATCCAGCCAAAAAGAAGGCCCGTTTTCGCGAATTCGAAAAACATACGAAAGTTTACTCAAACAAACGAGATTGATCACGAAGCGATGTTTTGCAATTTGTTACGCTTTCTGAAAAAAGTCCGTCCTTGTACGGTTGTTCGGTTATATTCGAACTCCGTTTTTTATCCGTCGTCTTCGGAAGATTTTTCGGATTGTCTTCCGGAATTCCGGATCGAATGACCGGAGATTGTTCGTCTCGTGAGGAAACCGAATATACAAGAATCAAAATTAAAAGAGACGTATCATAAAGTTTATCAGAATATTCTTATGAACCCGCCGCAGAAGTTTTTATGTCCTGAGCCGCGACGACCCGATTGATCTTTGAGTTTACGATAAAAATTCCCGCGATAACCAGTAATGCTCCTATGATATCGAAAAAATTCAAAGATTCTCCTAAAAACCAGGTCGTCAGCATGGCAACCACCGGAATCAAGTTACCGAAAATCGCGGCTTTGTCCGGACCCACTTTTTGAATCCCGTAATTCCAAAAGAGATAACCGAAGAATGTAGTAAACGCGGACATATACAAGATCGCAAACCAGGCAGAATTCGGAGTTTTACTCCAATCGATACGATAGTCACCGCTGAGAACGATTAGAAAAAGCAAACAGATCGTTCCAAAAAAAGAAGTAAACGTCGTGATTTGAACCGTGGAAACTCCTTTGAGATATTTTTTCATTCCTACCGAATAGAAAGCCCAACAAGCGGCTGCTAAGAATATAAAAAGAATTCCTTCCCCTTCCAAGACGGATCTTATCGAGCTCAAGTTTCCGTCCGAGATAACGACAATGACTCCGAAAAAAGAAACTGCGGTTCCTACGTATTGAAGAATGGTGATCTTTGTCTTCAGAAGAAGATAGGAAAGAAAGATGGTGATCGCCGGACTGAGCGCGACGATGATAGCGGCGTTGATCGGCGACGCCTTCTTCATTCCTAAGAAAAAAAAGAAATTGAATCCGAACACTCCGACGATTCCGAGAAAGATAAAACTTTTGAGATTTTCACGATTTACTTTCAGAAGTTTTCGATCGTTTAAAAAAACGAAAACAAAAAGAAGAATCGAAGCTAATACGAAACGAAGAGCTCCGGTTTGTGCGGGAGAAAAATAAAGAAGCGCCTGTTTTGCAACCTGGAACGTGGTTCCTGTGATAAATGCGAAAAGGACAAGACAAAGATACGGTTTGATCGAGTTCATTCTAAATCCTTTCTTCGTTTGCAAGAAGAGTTTCATACTCTTTGAGTTTTGCCTTGGTGAGTTTGATCGTAACTTCCAGATCTTTTTTCTTTTGTTCCAAGGTGGAAAGATGTGAGTTAAGAATTCGTATTCTTTTATTTAAGGGGGGTTTTAGATTCTCACCCTTGGAAATTTTATCCAAGATACAACCTTCTTTGATAAATTCCTTGATTCCCTCCAAAGGCATATTCAGTTCCTTTAACGTTCGAATGACTTTCAAATGTCGAATTTCTTTTTCCGAATACTTACGATCTTTTCCATGACTTCTTTCAGGATGAGGTAAGAGTCCCATTTTTTCGTAATAGCGAAGCGTATGCGGACTAAAGTTCGTCATTTTAGAAATTTGAGAAATACTAAGGGTTTCGCTCATCGGATTCTCCTGATTCAAATCATACCGCTTAGACTTAACTCTAAGTCAAGACACCGTTGTAAAAAAGCAAATTTTTAGAAAGACGGGATACGTTTTGAATCTATGTTTTTGACTCACTTAGAGTTAGCTCTAAGTTTGAAGTTTGCAAAAATGAAGTTAAAAAAGAATCAAAAAGAGGAGCGGTTTTTTGTTATTTTTCCATGAAACAGAAATCTCTCCCTTCCTTCAAAAAATCCGATCTTTCCTCCGGGAAGTTAGCCGAAATCATGGCCGATCGGATGTTGTCAAAACAATCCGATCGAGATCTTTTCTGGAAAACGTTTGAATCAAAAAAGAAAAAAGCTCCTGCAAACTTTTTGGATCAATTTGAAAAACTCTACGGTTTCCAGCCGCCGGCGGAAGTTTTAGAATGGGAGAATCTGCGGTTTGCATACGAGCAGATTATGTACAACGTGAGCGATATTTGGAATATGATCGATCACGAAGGTGGCCTTCAGATCGACGAAGAATCCGAAGAAGAAGACTACGATCCTGATTATCGCGCCGTTTCCTTTCAGAAATTCCTTTTAAAAAAATCACAGAGCGTTGAAGAACAAGTGAATTCTATTCTTGGATCTTACCAAGGGCTGATGTTTTTATTGACCGGTGTTGCGGACTTCGGATCGGACGGAGGTGGAGATAGTTGTTGGGTGAATTTATTTCCACATACGGAAGGTTCCGCAGAAGTACATCGATACAATCATGAAGTCGGAGAATTGGAAGGTGAACCTTTTTTTTCCATCAGTCATTTTATCGCCTCCAATTGGTCTTCGGAGGAAGACGATTACGACGACTATGATGAGGACGAAGAAGAAGATTCTCCGGAAGAAAGAATCGAATCCGTTTTGGACGAGAAAGTTTTCAAACAATACGAGACGGAAGCGCAGAAGAAGTATGATAAACGGCCTTTTTACACAAAATCCTTGGATCTTTTTGAAAGATCGTCTTGGCTTTTAGGGCATTCCTACGGAGATCCTGCTTATGCTTTCGCCCAAAAAATGGCTTCTGCGCCGAAGTTCAAGGACTGGGAAGCTGAAAAGAAATTTTTAGAAAAGTCCCATTCTCTCGCAGCCTATTGGATTCTCGCTCATTACTTTATGAAAAACGAGAAGGCTTGTAGAGAAGCCTGTACGATCGCTAAAAAACTTCCCGGTAAAATTCTTCCTGGAATCGCGAAAGCCGTCTTATTGTTGTTAGACGGCAAATCGGATTCTCTGGGACGTGTGAAAGGGAAAAAATTACAGGAACTAAGAGAACAAACATTCAAAAACTGTGATATTTCACAAATCGAGCCCGAGAACAAAAAACTTTTGGAAGAAGTTACGGGTTTATCCGGAAAGAAAAAAATCGCGACCGGAGATTTGAAAAAAAGAATCCAGAACGGAGAAGATCCGCTCTCTTTGATGGAAGAATTTCCGGAAGACGTGGAGACTCACGATTTTCTTTTAAAAGAAATCGGAAAAAAAGATCCGAAATTTTCGAAAACGGTGGAACAGTATTTTAAGGAAAGAACGGATTCCACTTATAACGAGTGGCCTTATAAAAAGGAAGATCTGGATTTGCGTCTTTCCCTTCCTGTTTCCGCGGCGTTTCGACAAGGATTGAATTACGACGTTGAAAACAAAAAAGCCTATGCCGGAATCATAAAAACGTTAGGCAAGTTTGACGATCAGAACGCGATGAACGCGTTTCGAGACGCGGTTCGAAAATTAAAACAAGACGATAAACGTCTGGAGGAAGTCGTAGGTTGTTTGTTGGAAAGCGAACACGAGGAGGCACTTTCAATCTGGACGGAGGCCGCCTGGAAATTCTTTGAAACCCTGGATGGGGCTTTGGAGAAAAAGAAAAAGGTGCAGGACGAAGGCCCGAATCTAAATAATATTTTTACGGTATTCAGTTATCTGCAACAAGCATTGAACGAACGTCTGTTAGTCGGAGACGAAGAATCCGGTAAGTTGGCCAATAAGGTGCTTACTTACAGAAAAAACCTGAGTATTTTTGGAATCGCTCTCGGATATGCGTTCGCAGTTTCCGCAAAACTGGGATTTAAGGAGAATTTGGAATATATCCGGATCTATTTAGAGATGGGATCCCAGATAAAGGGAAGCGGAAGAGACGCCTATCTCGAGTTTAATCAAATCGTAAATCTTTCCGAAGGTTCGATCGCTTGGGCGGTTTTGGATCCCGAAAGCGCAAAACCCGGGTTAAAAGATCTTTTTGAAAAAGCTGAAAAAAATCCTAGTCCTGGTATTTCGATCGATCTGATCGCTTGTTATCTCTCCGGTCTATTGATGTTGGAACCGAACCGGGAAGAATGGATTCAAGTGGCTCATAGAATATTAGGAAATCGTGGAGAAGAATACAGAGCTTACGGTCCGATCCGCGCAGCGGGAAAGGCTAAGATTCAGGAATTAAAAAACCATCTCTATTACCACGTTTACGCGGATCCGAATCCGATGGTCGACTACACTTGGACCTACTTGGAACAGGCAGCAAGACACTCTTGGATTCAAATCGGAGACAAAGAGCTTCCGGAATTTGACGACGACGATGAATACGCAAATCGTCTCGCTAAAAATCCGAAAGAACTACCCGCCGCGATTTTAAAACCTGAACGATACAGTATTCAACATGTGTTTCAAAATATTAGAGAAAAGAAATACGTGGATCCGAGCGTCGTCAAAATCGGCGGACCTTGGTTGGAAGAATCGCTCCGATATTCCGGAGACGAATACAGATACGGCGGAAACTATGATCGCTGGGAAGCCATGAAGGCGCTTTTTATCCAGGGAGAATCCGCGGTTCCGGTTTATGCAAGAATATTAGATCTTCCTTATGCTGGATCGGATTGGAAACTATACTGTCTTCAATTTATGAGGTTTATCGAGAAAGAGGCAAAAAAATGGGCTCAAGTTTTAGAGATGAACGAAGAGTCCATTCTAACGATCGTAAATTCGAATTCGGCCGAATGGGCGGCTTGGGGCGATCTGCTGGCCGCAAAATTGTTTCTTCTGAAAGAAAAGAATTCTTTCGAGACGATCCTAAAATTGATCAAAAAAAGATTGAGTTACGCGGATCCTCACAGTTACACTTCTTCGTCCACGGAAGAAGCGCTTGCTTCGAGACTGCCCTCGATTCTTCCCTGGTTTGGAAGAGAAGGTGACAATGCTCTTGAGAGTTTATGGAAAGAGTCTAAAAAAGAATCCGAAGCCCGATACATTTTAGATTCGGCGGCGAAAAAAAATCCCGAGATCGTTCTAAGCGAACTTCCGGAATTGGGCGAGGAAGGAATCGAACTCGAACAAAGAATCAACGGAGGAGAATACGGTCCGAGATTTTGGATTCATTTGGGTTCCAAGGAAGTTAAATTCGGGATCGAAGATTTTCACCTCCATAGTATTTTGGAAAATTCGAAAGCAGAGTCGAAATTGGATTCTTCCTTACTCAAAAAAGATTCTCAAAAAACTCTCTCCGGAATTTGGAAGATGGCTCAGATTTTGGGATATAAGGTCGCAAAGAAAAAAGTTAAGAAAAAGCGCTGAAACGGAGTTAGGCGCCATAACCGCTGTGGCATTCTGCATTGGGTCACGCATTACGGCGGGCAAACTATAACCTTAATCGAACCCTTTGGAGAACAACAGATGATCGTAGAAGTACAGGTAACAATCAACGCCCCTATTACAAAAGTCTGGGCCACAATGACTAATATCGAGAACACGGCTGGGATCATCAGTGGGATCCAGAGGATCGAGGTGGTTGAACGACCCGCAGGCGGACTCGTAGGCTTTAAGTGGCGAGAGACACGTATGCTTTTTGGGAAACCGGCCACGATAGAAAAGTGGATCACGGAGGCAAAGGAAAATGTGTTTTACACGACGCGGGCAGAAGATGGTGGTTTCGTGTTCCTTACTACACATCTCATCTCAATGGGCAGCGCTGGTATCACATTGAAAGGTATTCATCAGACTCTACCGCAAGGATTTGCTGCGCGGCTGAAAGCGTTGCCATTGGTCTTATTCAAGACTACAATCAAGAAGGCGATTATGCAAGATCTCAATGATATCAAGTCAGCCGTTGAACATCCGTAAATAACAAATAATGCCCAAGTTTCGATTGCTTCCAACGTAAGGTCGGCCTTCGGCACATTTGCTTTGTCACTCGGTTTGCGGGACGTTCGCTAAGGCTCACTCAAGCCTCGTTAAAATCCTTCCGCGTGTTTGGCGCGCTCCAGAACCGCAAACGTCGAGAAACCTGTGTCGTTAGGCGACTCCGAGAGTTTTTGGGCTCGGAGTTCCGACCTCACATTGGAAAAAGCCGGATTTTTCGAGAAAACACCTTTGAAAAGAGGGAGTTCCTACTTTCAAAGGCTGGTTCAGCGGGGCGATTCTCGCGGAAGAGGCGAAAAACTCCGGAGTTCCGACCCAAAAATCCACAGTCGGATCCGAAACTCTTGAAAAAACCCCTCAAAAGTAGGAACTCACACATTTTTCCTTTTCTCGGCCTTTCTAATCTCTTACACTGGTGGAATCCCCGGAGGTTCCATGATTCAGAACAACTATTTTTCGGACACTCAAGATATCCAGGATCACTTTGAACACATTCTTCCCTGGACCGAAATCATCCTCGATTACGAAAATGAATTTTCCGACATTTCAGACGGAGGTCCGACCAACCCTTCGGAAGCGAAAGAATATTATAAAACGGTTTTACAAACGGTGGGCGATCTTGCCGGAAACATTCTTTCACCACACGTCGCAGAATTGGATCGAGAAGGATTGGGATTCAAAGACGGAAAGGTAGAATTTCCTCCGAAGATGTTGGAATTGGTCGCGAAAGTGGTCGACGCCGGGGTTCAAGCCTACGGATTTTCCAGAAAATACGGAGGACTCGGAATTCCCTGGACTGTGAAATCATTTATTTCCGAAATTTTTTATCGGGTAGACGCGTCACTCGCCATTGCGATCGGATGTGTGAACCTCGCGGAAATTTTGGAACGTCACGCCTCGAAGGAAATGAAAGACGAATGGATTCCACGTTTGGCCGCTGGAGAATTTGTCTGCGCGATGGGACTTACCGAACCCGATCACGGATCCGATCTTCCCAACCTTCGTACCAAAGCCACAAAGGATCAGAACGGCAATTGGGTCTTGAACGGAACCAAACGTTTTATCACACATGGTTGCGGATTTGGAGAAACACCCGCGATTCTTCTTACATTGGCTCGATCGGGAGAAGTAGGTTCCGGCGCACGAGGACTTTCTTTTTTTCTCGTCCAGAGCACGGACGTTCAAATCGCAGGAATCGAAAACAAACTCGGACTCCACTGTTCTCCGACTTGTGAAGTTGTTTTTGAGAATTCTCCCGGACTTCTCATTGGAGAAGAGGGATACGGTCTCATAAAGTATACGATGGGGATGTTGAACGGAGCGAGAATGGGAATCGCACAACAATCCACAGGACTTGCCACCGCGGCATATTACGAGGCTCTAAAATACTCCAAGGAAAGAATTCAATTCGGAAAACCCTTGATTGAAATTCCCGCAGTCAAAAAAATAATCGATCGCCTGGAAAGAGAAACGTTAGCGATGCGTTGTCTGACTTTGGAAGGATCGAGGGTGATGGATCGTTATTACTGGCGCGCGCTTCGATTGGAAAAAAAGGGAGCCTCCGAAAAAGAAGCCAAGAACGATACCGTGGTCCGTTATTGGGAAAAGATCGCGAACGTTCTTACGCCGATCAGCAAGTTCTACTGTTCCGAGTCTTGTCTAAAAGTCGTGAGCGACGCGCTTCAGGTTCACGGTGGAGCAGGTTATACGGAAGACTACGACATCGCGAGAATCTATCGAGATGCAAGAATCACTACGATTTACGACGGGACTTCCCAGATACAGATCAACGCGAGTATCGGTGGAATCACCTCCGGTCTTACTCATACGTTCGGCGAATATCTAACCGAACTCGTCAACCAGCTCGATTCGTCTCTGGTACATAAATTGTTTCACGGATTTCAGGAGCTAGTTTCTCTCTACAAGGATCTTCCCGGAAGAGAAGACAAAGACACTTACGCGGAAGAGGTAGTAATGACTTGTTCTCGTCTTCTTGCCGGAATTCTTCTGGAACTTTCCTGTCGTAGAATTCCGGAAGAAAGAAAACAAATACGTCTTAAACACGCACGGGATTATCATTTGGATACCCTTTCCATTTTAGAAGGAAATCTCGCGAAGTTAAAGGAAGTCAGCGGCGTCCCAGCCTAAACAAAAATAAAAAACCGCTTTCCGGGTTCAAAAGAAAGAATCCGAGAGCGGTCTTAAATCTAAGAATCTTTCTTGGGTTCTAAAATGTTCAATTCAATTCTTCTTGCGTTCTAAATGATTGACAAAAGTTCAATTTTGGAAAAATTGGATTTATTATGAGCTTTTGATTCCGCCTCAAATCATAGAATATTCCGATTCTCGAATATTCTAATTTCATTTCAAACAAGACAACACGAATAGCCGCATTTAGCGGAGGTTTTTCTATGACAAAATCAAATCCGAATTCTTTCGGACCGGACCCTTCGACTCTTCATCCCTTTCCTCAATATCCGAGGATCGGTTTTCTAAAAAACTTCATCCGATCCCCGTCGATCAAAGTGGGCGACTACACGTATTATGACGATCCAAATGGAGTTGAAAATTTCGAAACGGAAAATGTTCTCTACCATTACGACTTCCGTGGAGATCGACTGATCATCGGAAAGTTCTGCGCGCTTGCAACCGGCGTAAAATTTATCATGAACGGCGCCAATCATAAGATGAACGCGTTCTCCACTTACCCGTTTGCGATTTTTGGAAACGGATGGGAAGTCTCGCTGCCAAAGATGGAAGATCTTACTAACAAAGGAGATACGATCGTTGGAAACGACGTTTGGATCGGAACAAATTCGGTGATTCTTCCCGGCGTAAAAATCGGAGACGGGGTTATCGTGGGCGCGTATTCCATCGTGGCTCGAGACGTTCCTCCGTATTCGATCGTCGCCGGAAATCCTGCGGCAGTTATTCGAGAACGATTTTCGAAAGACCAAACGGAAACGCTTCTGAAGTTAAAATGGTGGGGCTGGAGTCCCGAGAAAATTACGAATTCCCTTGGGTTTCTTACAACTCTCGATTTTGAAAAGCTGGAGGACTTCGCTTAACAAAAAAAGTTCTTTTTAAGGGAGAATTTCTATTCTCCCTTTTTCTGAATACAAGACTTGTTCTTTTTATCAAAGGGATTCTTAACAATCTCCGAATTTGTGATCCATTGTTTTCCGGTCTTGGAACAGTAATAAAGAACCGCTCCGGATCGATCGTGATACCCGATGACTTGTTGAAAGAGAATTACGAGTTCCGAATAGAACTCTCGTTTGATTTTAGAATCTCTCGTTTTCCCCAGTTCTCTCACGATCGGAAGCGCCTTCTTGAAAATTTCGGAATCTTTTTCTTTTTCACCGCCTTTTTCGAGAAGAATTTCCAATGCTTCCGTAACAACTTCGCCGTCTTTTTCCAGTTCGATCCGATCCGTAAGTTTAGAAAATTCCTCCAAAACGAAGGTTGCCTTTCCCTTGTGTGCAAGTAAAGATCCGAAGGAAAGAAAGATCGCCGTCGTCGCGGTAATTTTAAAAATTCTAAATTTGAGATTCATATTGGAAATCATAAACGATACGATGGAAAATCGAAAACCAAAATTAAATTTTAATTCTTATTATTCGGATCGAAAAATAATTCACGTTTTTGTAAAATTGTCCCCACTTGGATTTTGAAGATCTTCTCTTACGGAGAATATCCCTCAAGGTAGAACGTAAATTGGGGGAAGATGTTCTTCCAAATTCAAGAAATAAGGGAAATTGAATATGAAATACGATTTAGCTTTGATAACGGGCGCGTCCGGCGGCTTGGGGACGGAATTTTGCAACCAGCTTGCGGCAAACGGAAGTAATTTAGTTCTTACCGATTTATCTTCGGGTTCGCTCAAGAGTCTCCAAAATGAATTGGAGAAAAAATACGGGATCGAAGTTCATACGATTCCTGCGGATCTATCAGTTTCGGAAGGTCGTGAAAAAATCGTTTCTTACTTAATGAAAAAGAAATTAAAACCGGATCTATTGATCAATAACGCGGGACTCGGTTATATAGGCGACTTTGCGAATGAACCGGAATCCAGTTTTCTCACTACGATTAGGGTCAACGTCGAAGCGTTAAGCGCTATGACTCGAAAACTTCTTCCGATCATGATAACAAACGGTAAGGGAAGAATTCTTAACTTAGCCTCTACCGCTTCGTTTCAACCGGTTCCTTATTTTACGATCTATGCCGCGAGTAAGGTTTTCGTTTTGTATTTTACGGACGGATTGAGTTACGAACTCAAAGGAACCGGAGTGAGCGTACACGCCGTTTCTCCGGGGCCGATTCGAACTCCTTTTTTTGGGAAAGCATTTCCCAAAGGTTTTAAATCGCCGGATTTATTTTGGCTGACTCCGACAAAGGTTGTAACGACCGCGCTTGCCGGAATGGACCGCGGAAAAACGATCATCGTGGTCGGTTGGGTCAATCGGATTCAACAGATTTTGACTTCCATTTTACCTCGGAGAATGGCGGCTTGGATCGGATCGATCGTTTTCTCCATAGGAAAAAAAAGAGAAAATTAGAATTTTAGAATATTCTTCTAAACTCCGTTGCTCGCAGTGAGAAGGATCGGTTCCCGGTCTGTGACTACGATTGTATGTTCCTGTTGAGCGACGTAACTTCCGTCCCTCGTGACGAGCGTCCATCCGTCCGAGGTTTCCATCGCAATTTCCGATTTTGTCGAAATAAAAGTTTCTATTGCGAGGACCATTCCGGATTTTAATTTTTGAGAATATCTTTTGTCTTCATAACAAGGAATATATTTCGGCGCCTCGTGAAGGCTTCCACCGGTTCCATGTCCCATTAAATTTTTGATGACGGTAAATCCGTAAGACTTTGCTTCTTCGTGAATCGCTCTTCCGATGTCGCTGATTCGATTTCCCGCCTTAGCCTGTGAAACTCCTTTATAAAGGGAGGTTCGAGAACAATCCACCAAGGAGCTTAGAATCGGATGAGCCTGTCCTAAGATAAAAGAACTTCCGTTGTCGCCGAAGTATCCTCCTAACTCCGCCGAGACGTCGATGTTGATCAAATCTCCGTCTTTTAAAATCTTTTTGGACGAAGGAATTCCGTGCGCGATTTCACGATTCACGCTGATACAGGTAGCGCCGGGGAAATTGTATGTGATTGCTGGAGCCGATCTGGCTCCGTAACTTTTCAGAAGATTTAGCCCGAAATCGTCCAGCTCTTTGGTGGACATGCCCGATTTCGCGAAAGCTTTCATCTCTTTTAGGACGAGTCCAACGATTTTTCCGATCCTTTTCAGACCGATCAGGTCATTTTCTGTTTCAATGGACATATAACTTTCTCCGATTCTATTTTTTTTACTCGAATTTGGAAGTCAATGGATTACTCATGTGCCTGTCATAGGAAAAGGGATCCTTTGCAGATTATCATTTGAAAAATTGTAATTCTTTCGGGTTAGTCCGATTCGGATTCGTCCTTTTTTTTTCCTACATTTAAGAATCATTCCAAACCTTTCGTCACTTAATTCTAAATTATAAAAGAATAGAAGCAAATGCCTCCTGAATCACCTAACATATTGAACCACATTCAGCCGATCGAATACGACAAGGGTAAGGTTATTTTCCGTCAGGGAGATCCTTCCAAAAATCAGATGTTTTTTATTTCTAAGGGTTCCGTCGTTTTATCCGAAACCGTTGACGGCAAAGAGCGCGCCATTTGTCGCATTAACGAAAATAATTTTTTCGGAGAAATGGCTTTGCTAACCGGCGGAAAAAGAACCGCTTCGGCGATCTCCGCGGTGGACGGTGTACGTTTGATTTCCTTGGACAGTAGCATTATCGAAAACATGATTCAAAAAAATCCGAAGTTTATGTTTCGAATGCTCCTAACGGCCGCTAGTCGACATTATAGGGAAGAATTGAACTTTTCAAAATTGGAATATCTTGTTAAAATCGATCCTTCCAATTTAGAGTTTGCGGACGATTATGAGAATTGTAGAATTCATAATCTTGGAGTGATCAGCAGAATTTACGGACATCTGAGCAGTTATTTTCCACCCGGTAAGTTTCTGTTTCGCTCCGGCGAGCCGGCTTCCGAAAAACTTTGGTTTGTTCTTCAGGGAAAATTAGTACTTTGTAAAGTGGCCAAGGACGGTTCTGAATCGGAAGTTCGAGACTATCATCCCGGAGATTTATTGGATTTGTCTTCGCTCATCGGTTCTAAACCGAGAGTATTTGCGGTAAAAGCGGTGGATGATACCGCCGTGGTAACTTCGATCGATCGAAATTTATTGTATCGAGTTCTAACCTTGAATCCAAAATTATTCTTCAACGTGTTTAAGACGATCGTTTACGATTTTACAATTCTAAATCATTGTTTTAAGATGAGTAGAATTGGAGAGACAAGTATTTCCAATGGAGTTGTCCACGTTCCGGAAACTGAAGAAGTCGGAGGCGAGAACGGGGAAGGGCTCGATCACCTTGCAGAACAAGCTTCAACCGCAGTATGCGAAGACGCGGCCGCGTCCCCTGAATCAAACTCCCAACCGGAAACTGCCGGAGCTCGGAACAAAGAAAACTCTTAAGGTCTAAATCCGAAAAAGAGTTCTTCGGAAGGAAGAGTTTTGCGCTCCGTTAAAATGAAGGTATTGATTTTTCCCTTTCCTTTGATCTCTACGTCCTCTCTTTTTTCCATCGCAAATTCTTCCGAAATCAAATTTGCGGTAGAATGAGTCACTTGGATTTGGCCGCTCAAACCGTGAGACTCCATTCTACTCGCTATGTTCACCGCATCGCCCCAAATATCATAGATAAACTTTTTGGTTCCGATCACACCGGCCACGACAGGTCCGGTATTGATCCCGATCCTCATATCAAGTTTTATATTGCCTTCCTTAATTCTAAATCGTTTGAGCATATCCATCATTTCCCAAGCCATATGAGCGATTGCTAATGTATGATCTTTTCTCGGTTGTGGAAGACCGCCTACTACCATATAGGCGTCACCTATCGTTTTGATCTTTTCAAGGCCGTATTTTTCGGCCATAAGATCGAACGCGGAGAATACCTTGTTCAGGATACGGACCACTTTTTCCGGATGAAACTTTCCGGCGATTTCGGTAAAACCCACGATGTCGGCGAATAGGATGCTCGCTTCGCTAAAACTTTGAGCAATGACGGAACTGTCTTTTTTGAGTTTATCGGCGATGGACTTTGGAAGGACGTTTAATAATAGTTTTTCAGCCCTTTCCTGCTCCTTTTGGACTTTGGCATAAGCCTTTGCGAGTTCCTTTCTCGCCTTTTCATTTTCGTTCAAAGTGATTCTAACGGTGCCAAGGACTTGATTGTATCGATCAGCGATTTGTCCTACTTCGGTAAAGGGTTCTACAGGAACATTATAACTAAGATCACCCGTTTTTTTCTGATGTTCCATGACAAGAAATAGATCGATCAATTCCGTAGTAGCGCGGTGTTCTGAAATATTCAATCCTTGGTATTCTTCCTCAGGATCGACTCTCAATTTGAAAAAGCGATTGATCGTATAAAAAAACAGATAGGAAGTTCCGAAAACAAAGGCGCCGATCGTAACGATTCCCAAAAGTTGAATTTGGATCTGCTGCCATCGGGTTAAACCGGAATTTAGAATCTGAAGATTTCCGAAAATTCCCACACAGAGCGTTCCGAAAATTCCCATTCCAAGATGGACCGGAACCGCGCCGACGGCGTCGTCAATTTTAAATTTTTCTAATGTATCTTCGATTGGGGATACGAGAATTCCCGCAAGAATTCCGATCAATCCGGCTTCCATCGCGTTGACGACGTTTGCACAGGCCGTGATAGCTACGAGACCTCCTAACGATCCGTTTAAAGGAAGAACCGCATCCGGATAACCTTTTCGAAACCAACCTACGAACAAACCCGAAAACATCGCGGCGCCGGATGCGAGAACCGTATTTAAAAGTACGGTTGGAACGTGTTTATCAAAGGCAAGAGTACTTCCTCCGTTAAAGCCGAACCATCCAACCCAAAGAATGATTCCGCCTAACATTGCTAAGGGGAGATTGCTTCCCGTAACTTTACGCGGAGGTTCCCCATCCACGAATCTTCCGGTTCTTGGACCGACTACGAGCAAAAATGCGAGTGCGACCCAACCGCCGACGCTATGAACTACGGATGATCCCGCAAAATCCCTAAATCCTAAAACCGAAAGCCAACCGTGTGTTTCGGATTGGTAGAGTCCGGCCCAAACCCAATGTCCCGCGATAGGATAGATAAAACCCGATATTAGAATAGTTGAAATGATATAAGAAACGAACTTGAGTCTTTCTGCAATGGCGCCTGAAACTATGGTGGCCGCAGTTCCGCAGAATACCAATTGAAAGAGAAAGAACGCTGGGCTCCATATATCGTCCGGAGGAAATACGGGAAGGAACCAGGAAGTTCCGAAAATTCCTTTCCAAGACTGACCGAACATCAGACCGAAGCCGAGAAACCAAAAAAGAACGGTGGCGATTCCGAAGTCCGCTATGTTTTTGATCGCGACGTTGATGGAATTTTTTGCTCTTGTCAGACCGGATTCTAAAATTAAGAATCCGCCTTGCATCAAAAGGACAAGTCCGGAACAGAGTAAGATCCACAAAACGTCGGTTAGAGATTTTTCAGTCGAGCCCATAAACATTAAATGCATGCATATTTCCTGTAAAATTGAATCCCAAATTTCTACTACATCAGATTTTTCCCGAGTTCGTCGTCTCTAAGATATATAAAAACGAACCTGATTCGATCGAGCGTTTTGAAATATCGAAAAGATAACTTAGGGGACAGTCTTTTTATTTTTATAATCGGTCCGTTATGTTTCCATTTCTAAGATTAATCCTTATATGGAACAAAATGATTCTTCCCTTGGAATAAGAAACGGATCATCATAACGTTGTAAAACGATTTATTAGAATTCTTTCGAGAATCATAGTCACCCGTTTGAGGGAGAACGACTATGATCAAAATTGAATACACTTTTTAATGCGAAGACCGTAATTGATACAATTTGCAGATTCTTTGAATAAAATGTCTACTTCTTCGGCAGAATTAAGAAGATTCTTCCGGCGGTTTGAATTCTTCCGGATTGTTCTTCCGCCTTTTTTCCGGTTCCTAAAAAGTAATCCAGTCGTCCGTGTCCCGTTATCTTCGATCCACGGTCGTGAACGAAAACGAGTCGATTCTCCTCGTTGACGACGGAAGACTCAAAAGAAATCAACGCGGGTATACCTAACGGGATGTTCGGGTCCATCGCGACCGATCTTTTGGGAATGAGTTCGATCCCTCCGCTTCCCCTCGGAGCGGAGGATTCTTTTTGAAAGAATACATAACGAGGATTTTTTAAGATCGCCGCCTTGACTTCTTGCGGATGGTCGACAATACATTCTCTGAGATCCGATGGGATCAAACTTTGACAAACACCGTTCAGCGATTCGGCGGGGCTGATATATCTATGTCCGTTATCGGAAGAATACGTTATACGAAATGGATTTCGATTCGGAATTTGAACGACTGCGGAACCTTCCAGTTGTGCGAGATGGAGGTCGACGATTTTGACGTATACGATCGGTTTGGTTTTGGATTTCCAAAAAGAAGGATCTTCCATTTGGGTTCTGCTCTCATAAGGGCTGAATTTTCCGTCGATAATTTTTCCAACGACCCTTTCCGCGTTTTGTTTTTTTACGACTAAGTCGGAAGGCGTTTGTAAGATCGGATGAACAAAGTCTCCTTCAGCTCGTTCTCTTCCTTCTATGATAACTTCGTAATATCCGGTAATCTTTCCTTTGTTGGGATCGGAAGTTTCCAGAAGAAAAAACGATTTTTGAAATTCGATTCTTCTTTTTTCCGAATCTTTTTGTTTTAGAATATTTCTTAGTTTTTCCAAAGCGGTCAAAAACTCTTTTCTATCGTAAGAATTTTTGTAGAGCTTCGTTTTCCATTCCACGGGCAATCTTTCAAAGTATGACTTTGATTCTCGAAAGGCGCGTTCTAAGTTTTCTAAGTCCTCGGCTTCGCGGATAGTCGGCGTTTTTTTTACGCGTATAAATCCGGATTCTTCCAATTCCTTTGCATAAAATCCCGTAAAATTTGTTAGAAAGAATATGCAGAAAAAGAGAAGTACTCGCATCTTTAAATAGATTCCGGAAAGAGCATCAGCCTGTACTCCGACGGCGTCATCCCGGTAAATAATTTAAAGGATTTTTCCATCTCTCTTGCGGAAATAAAACCCGATCTTCTGGCGATGTCCAAAGGTTTTAGATCCTTTCTCGTTTTTAAAAGATGTTTAGCTTCTTCTACTCGATATTGGTTCGTATAACTTTCAAAAGACTGCAGTTTAGAAGATTCTTGAATAAACTGTTCGAGGTCAAGAGGTGTTATTCTTAAAATGCTCGCCAAGTCGTCCTTGGTCAGTTCCGGATTCTTAAAAATTCTTTCTACTTTGAATAAATGATCGATGCTGAACTGAAGGGAA
Source organism: Leptospira ainazelensis (assembly GCF_016918785.1). Lineage (GTDB taxonomy): Bacteria > Spirochaetota > Leptospiria > Leptospirales > Leptospiraceae > Leptospira > Leptospira ainazelensis. The sequence goes on from NZ_JAFFPT010000045.1 coordinate 75,647, forward strand.
GGGGTTTTGTTTTTCGATTCCGGATTCGTTAGACGATCTGGTTTTCTTAATTTTTCCTGCAGCTGTTGGATATCATAGGCTCGACTCAGAGTTTTTCTTCTTACGAACTTTTCTCGATCCGATAAGCTGATCATTACCACGATATAAATCGTCGGAAGTGCAAGAACATACGCGTGAACGGTATATTCGTTGTATTGAAACACATCGAGGTAGTAGAGCAACGTAACCATCACACTTCCTACGATCGGGATCATACAGAGTGTGATTTTTCTCGCCGGCTTAAAGGAACGAAAAACCAAAACGGTGCTAACGATGATTAAACTGCACGCAACGATATAAGTCCATGCGAATATCCTAACCGCAAGCGGACGATAAGGAAGAAAGGAAGTATAAACCGCTAAAAACAAAACGGCAAAAGATCCTACAAATAACATTCTTTGGAAGAATCTCGGAAGAGAAGAGGGTAAAAGAAATTGATACATAAAATGTACGGAACATGCAAGAGCGAGTAACGCGAAAAGAGGCGGAGTGATATTTTGAAACTCCGGGAACATAGGCCAGAGATATTTATATCCGCTTGCAAAACAGGCCCAACCCTCGAGAGATACAAAAATCAGAAACCCGACGGTATTCAAATAGATCGAATCCAAAGTCTGACGATAAACGAATACCGTGAGCAAGGAAATAAAAAGACTAAGAACCAACATAAAAAGTATGATAAGATTTCTATAATAACTTCCTTTTTCGTATTCCAATCCGGATTCCAAAATTAATGGAAAATTGATAATCGAGGAAGTTTGAATCCAGAGATAATAAATATTCTCCGCATTTTTATCCTCCAAAGGTTCTAAGTGAAAGACCGGATAGTAATCGTCGACGGCTCTTTCCGAGTAAGGGAATCGGTCTCCGGAAATTTGAACCGAGGATTTGGAAAAGACCGCCGCGGCATCCAAAGTAACTTGGGGAACTCTTAGAAAACATCTCGATCTGGGATATTCTTTGATGTTGAATCGAACCCAAACGGCTTCTTTGACAAATCCGAATTTTATAAACGGCTTTTTAAGTTCCGAATACGGGAGATCGGTTTTGGGTTTTGTAGGAACCGAGTTGGAAGGATTCGGATCCGTGGCAAACTCGATTTTCCCGAATTCACAGATTTCAGTTTGAGGATTCGAATAAAGAAGGTTAGGCGAAACGAGACTTAAAAATATAAAAAGGAAAACTAAACGAGTTTCCATCATGTTTTTTGATTTTGTTAAACGGCAGAACATTCTAATAAATTTGTATTTATTTAAAGTTCTAAGAAGATTGGAAACGTTTAAAAACCGAGGTTAGTCCGCGTTTTCTATACATTCGTCTAAGCCGAGAACCTAAGCGGTCTTATATTATCAAGAGCTTGAATTTCAGTCAAGAGTTCCAAATAATTTCCCCGACTTTTTCTACCTTCCTGAAAATCAAAATTCAAAATGGAAAAGACCTAACACAAAACACGAAAGAATCATAATTTTCGTTAATCCGATTTCGATTAAGCGAAGTGTTCAATTTGTCGAGCCTTCGGCCCTTTTTTAGACTGAAAAAAAAACTGATTTCCACAACGAATTCGGCGCTTCCGCCGGACGAAAATTTTATCGTCCTTAAGTATAAAACTCTTGACTATCTACCTACTGGTAGGTAGGTTTGTTTTAAGATGAAACCCGCCGGAGACACAAGCGAAAAGATAGTCAATCTCGCCAGGGATTATTTTCAGAGTGTTGGATTTCAGTCCTTCAGCTTTCAAAACATAGCTGATGATTTGGGGATTAAGAAGTCTAGTATTCACTATCATTACTCTTCGAAGGAAGAGTTGGGTTTGGAACTTCTTGAAATCTTTTTCAAGGATTTTGAAGAATATACTGAAAATCTTAAGGAAAGACCTCCGAGAGTCCGTTTGTTCGGATTGTTTAAACTCTACGAAGCTTATACCGGAGAGAATGATAAGATCTGTCCTTTCGGCGTTGTAGGAAGCGAATATCACGTTCTTACACAACCGATCAGGGATAAGTCTCTGGTCTTACACAATCAACATCGCGATTTTCTAATTCAAACTTTAAACGACGGCGTTAAGGACGGATCCTTTGTGCTTCCGTTACATTCTAAGGAAACCGCCGATCTATTTATGTCTGCGATCCAAGGTGCGATGCAAATTGCAAGGATTCGAAAAGATAAGGATTACTTCCCTAAAATAATCAAAAGTCTCAAATCGATGATTCAAATTAAGGAGCATAAAAATGCCGGCCACTGATACGATTTCAAAAGTTAGCGAAGAACTCAATAGAATGTCTGAAAAAATGGCAAAAGAATACGGTATTAGCCTCGAGGTTCCGCCGAAATCTTTTAAAGAAATGAAGGGAGAATTTTTAGAAATAGAATCGAAAAGAATTTTAGTTCGTTTTCCGTATGACGCTCGTTTTGCGAATCCAATCGGAATGTTTCAGGGCGGAATGCTTTGTACGGCTTTAGACAACACGTTCGGGCCGCTTTCGTATATCACCGCGAAAAAACCCTGCGTTACCACTGATCTTTCGACTCAATTCTTCCGGTCGTTCGCACCTCAAGACGAATATATCGAAATTGAAGCGAGAGTTGTCGCGAAGTCGCCAGCGATGTTGACTATGCTCGCCGAAGTCCGTAATCCGAAAAATAAACTCATCGCGACTTCCACTACGAGTATGTTGATTTTACAGGATTCTATGCTAAAAAGAATGAGCGGTAGACAAGGCCAGGAAGAATAGAATTTTTCCTTATCGAAAAATCTTTTCCCCGTTTTTTTTGCCGTCGCGGTTAAATCGGGGAAGAGATAAAAGATTCTTCTCATTAAATTTCCATCCGTCGAATCCTTTTTATTTCCCGTCTGGAAGACTGATAAACAAAGGAAAAAATGAATTTCGATTTTGTTTCTCGAAAATGCAAGTTTCAAAAGCCGCGTTCAAACGTTAGTTGCAATCGATTTGACCGCAATTATCCCTTTCTTCCTCGGTTTCCAAGGTTACGTGTGCGATTTGAAGTCCTTTTAAAATGGTTCTTGCTTCGGTTTTGATGATTCTTCGTCGTTCCGAAGAAAGATCGTTTTTCAAAACGAGATGTGCGGTCAGCGCGTTTTCCGTAGTGCTCAAAGACCAAATATGAACATGATGAATATTTAATACTCCGTCGATCGATTTGAGTTGTTTCTCTACCGTTTCGGAATGAATCGTGTCCGGCGTCGAATCCAAACTCAAACGAAGGCTTTCCTTAAAAAGCGGAATGTTTCCATACAAAATAAACAAAGCGACGAGGAGACCGGCAACTGGATCGATCCAATAAATTCCCTTCCACTGAATCAACAAACCCGAGACGATCACCCCCAAGGAAACCATTCCATCCGCGAGCAAATGAAGATACGCGCCTTTTAGATTTAAGTCGCCGTCCTTACTTTTGTGAAATAAAAACGAAGTGGAAAAGTTTACGACAACCCCGACGAGAGCAACGATTGCGATCATACCGCCGGAGACCGGACTCGGATTGGAAAGTTTTTCAATCGATTCGTAGACGATAAAAGCAAAGGTTCCAAAAAGAAGAATCGAGTTGAGAAGGCTGACTAAGATCGAAGACTTTTTCAAACCATAAGTAAAACCGGGAGAAGGCGCCCTTTGCTGAAGTTTGATCGCAATCCACGCGAGAAAAAGAGAACTCACGTCCATCAAGTTGTGTCCCGCGTCCGACAACAAAGCAAGGGAGCCGGACCACAACCCGATTCCTGCTTCGACCGCGGCGTATAAAAGATTGAAGGTCATCGCGATCATCAGCGCTCTGCTCGAGTTTTGATGATGATCACCATGATTATGCGAGTGATCGTGAGAATGATTATGCGAGTGATGATGACCCATGTTTATTTCCAAGTTGAGTTAGAGTTCTGTTCCCAGATTAGAGGTTCCACCGGTATGTAAATAGAAAAAATATTCTGTTGTTGAGAATGGATTCTCTAATGGAATTCTATGAGGACGTTTTTCCTTGAAGGTTGTTTTTATTAGACTTTTCTAAAAGAGATTTTGGATGTTTGAAATTGATTTCCTATTATCGAAAGAATCGTATTTTATGAAATCGTTGGATTCTATTTCGGATTTAAGTTTTCAAATAGGCGATTCAAAGGGGGTGGATTTTCGGCTTTTCCTTTTGAAACTCGCGGCGCCGAGGATTTCTTCCAGCTTAAAAATTCTTTCCGCGTTGTTCAGGCCCTTGTAAGCGCGAATCAGGTTTCTCAGATTTCGAACGTTTTTTGGATCTCGGATTCGCAAACGTTCTCCGACGTCCACGGACTGATGGATCTCCCCCGCTTTTCTCAACATCCGCGACGTATATCCTAACATTAGATCGTCTGAAGGTGTCGCTTTCAAATACTCGTGAGCACAGTAAGAGGCTTTGTCGTATTCTCTTATACGAAAGTAAGCGATGCTAAGTTCTTTTAGCGCCGCCGGATGAGCCTGTCTTCCTTCTCTGATTTCGGTAAAAAATTTATCCAACGACTTCTTATCTTTTTTGGCGAATTTGATTTTTACTCGTTTGGGAACGGTTCCGTTCCATTCGATTCTCATGATGGAGAGATCGTCGGTAAGAACACCTTCTCTTTCGAGTTGTGAATCGATTCTTTTCAGATCTCCTTTGGATTCTTCTACGATGCGAAGAATTCTTGTCTCATCGTAGTTCATATTTTTTTTTCCGTCGATGTTCTCCAAAAGAATATCGTCTCTTCCATCGGATCCGTTAAAAAGGACGTCCCCCGGTAGGAATTGAAACGTTTGAACCGAAAGTGTTCCTTCCACGAGTTGTGATCCGAGTTTTCTGTAAAAAATATTCTCACCCAAAAAAGAAGCGATTCCGTCGCGATAGAGAATGGAATACGGATGTTCGGCGTTCATGTAGTATGTAAAACCCGTGTCGTCCTCGATGACTCCTAAAACGATAGAAACCAACATGGAACCCTCGAAACTTTCGAAAACTCTATGCAATTCTATGAATGCGTTTTTTAACCATCTTTCCGGATAAAGATCTTTCATAAACGCGCTAAAGCGGGTCCTTTCGATAATCGATTTGAATACGGCGCCCAAGACTAAAGCCCCGCCGGCGCCTTGCATCGATTTTCCCATCGCGTCCGCGTTGAAAAATACGGTGAGTTTTCTTCCCTTGAGAACTATACTTTCGGTCTTACAAAGATCTCCTCCGATTTCGTTTCGGAGATTCTTAAATTGAAACTGTTTCTTCTGTTTGATAAAAAATTCTATCTTAACATTTTCGCTTTCCGCGTTGTTTTGTCCGAGAGGATTGATGAGCAAGGAAGTGAGAAAGTAATCTCCGTCCTGTTGATCTTTGAGCTTGCTCATTTTATCCAGAGTTTCCGTGAGTTCCCGAGTTCTTTCCTCCACTCTTTGTTCCAGATTTGTGTTGAGTTCTTCGGTCTTTGCATGAAGTTCGCTAAATCTTTCAGCGAGAACGGTAGCGATTCCCATCACATAAAAGAAGAATCCGTATTTACTAAAAGCAAAACCAGTGTTGAAAAACAAAGAATCCAAAACGTCGAAAATCGCCGTAAACGTAATGATTACGGTGCCTAAGAACAATCTTTTTGCCGCCGGAAGTTTAAGTCTTACACCCTTGATCAGAACGTAAAAGTTTACCGGGACTGCGTAAAAAATTGCGCCCATTTGCCAAACCCTCAGCAAATATTCGGAGATATACATCGGAGTAAAAAGGGTAGGAATTACGAGAATGGCGTTGAAGATCGAATAATAACGGATGAGAGAAATCGTCTTTCCATAAAAAAGCTGACTCATAAACGTAAAATAACTCGAGATACAAATATACAAGCCGATCAATTCGATCCTTTGTATCAGCGTAGAATCGATTTGGTTTTCAAAGACCGCGGACGACCTCGTATAAATATACAATCCGAGTGAAAGTGCGAAAAGGCCGAACGAAAAATTATGCCTTTCTTTTTTCCGTTTGAGAAAGAGAAAAAAATGATAGAGTCCGGTGGTGATATAAATTCCGATCAGAATCAGTGCGATTCGGTCCTGTTCCTTGTATATTAATTCTTTATAATATCCGATTTCGTATCCGGACGTCAGATAAAATCCGGTATGATCGTATTTCGGATCTCCGGAGATTTTTACGAGTAAACGGTTTCCTTTTTGTTTAAGAATTTCCCGGTCAATTTCATAAACCTGGCCTCGTACGGTTCTATGGAAGATCACCTTCCGATCGGAAATTTCGCCTTCCTTTGCTATAATTTTTCCGTTGATGTAAATTTCGAAGGTTTCTCCGATTTCTCCGAATCGAATTCCCGGTTCCAAAGGACTTTCTAAAAATCGACTCGGTAGATCGAACTCCGTATAAAAGGTAAACGTACGAAGAGAGGAATTGTGAGAATAGAATTTGTTTACCCAGATCGGAAACGTTTGAACATTCTTCCATTCGGAGGACGGAACTACGTTTTCATTCAAAAAACGATCTTCAAATCGATCTATTATTTTCCAGTCCTTCGCCACACAATGTTCTTCCGCGTCGCAATCCTTTACGAGAGGAATCGAATTTTGCGAAAACAGGGTTGTTTGAAAGGAAAGGATCAGGACGAGGATATATGCGAAAATTCTAAATTGATGATTCATTTTTTTATCGAGAAGATTCTTCCGTTGGAGCCGCTAAAACCGAAACTTTGGATCAACGGTTCTAACGTTTTGTTATCGGAATTGTTTCGGTTTTCAATCCTGGATGGAAACCGATAAAGACCCTGGGGAGAATGAAATGGAACTTCGCATTTACAAGCATATTTTTTACCGGAAAACATTCCGCTTACTTTTGAGATAAACGGCGTTTCCGCTTTTTGGCCCGATTACTGAATTCCTTTGATTCTTCATTTTCAAAGTCCCGGCGGTAGTCTATTTTTTTAAAAAATGTCAGGAAAGAGGTCAATGGAGTAAACTATTGTTGCAATTGTTGTCAAAAGATGCATTTATTGTCGATTTATGTTTGGGAAGAAATTGACTAAATCGATCTTTATCGTTCTTTTATTGTTATGTCACAACCTCGGTGCGTATCAGGAGGATGGTCATTTTTATACGGTTCAAACCGTATTAAATAATTTTCATACTCCTTCTCCGCTCACCAGGGATGAGACGGCTCTCGTCGCTTTCTGCGCGCAACTTCCGGACGAAGTTCCGGAGTTGGACGCGATCGGCGTTTATAGAAAGTTGGCGATCGATTATCCGTTTCAATATCTACTTTGGGTTTTTACCGATCGGGGTTCTCGTTATACGCTCGGTCGAATGGCCGAAGTCCAGCAACTTCTGCACGGCTTAACCGGCGGGAACAGCGAACACCTCAGAAATGTCGCACTTGTAGTTCTCGATCGGCTGAGAAACGAACTTACTTCTAAAAAAGAAAAACAACCCGAAAAACTCTGCGCTTTAGGATTTGCCTTTCATCTTTTAGGGGATTCATTCGCACATCGTAAATTATATAATTCTAATAAGATGTATCCGACGGGAAGGGGACACGCCTCCGATATGACTCTTCCGGATCATCCGGTTCACAGCGACAACAGGGTGACGGAATGGGAAAACTATGCAAAAGGAATTCCGAATCTTTTCCGTTCTCAACTAAAAGAAATTATCGTAAAAGACGATTTTCCAAAAGTAAGGGAACTTACCGGGAACGACAATCCTTGGCATTGTATTTTCGGAACGAAGTGCGAAGATAATATGAGAAAGATCTTATTGAATCGTTTGAAAATATCGAACTCCTTTCCTAAATATGATCCTTTGCAAAAGGAAAGATATCAAGCTAACAACTGTCAGGAATACGTTCAGAAGGTTGTGGAGTTGAGAGATATTCCGATTACTCCAAACTGTGAAAAATCCTGGAAGGCATATAAAACCGTTTCTTTGGAAGTCTGGAAAGCTCTCGGTTACTTTCAGAACGAAGATTCCCGAAAACAAATCGAACTCTATAACGGAGATGACTTATGGTAGAAGCGGTAAACGAGGAGAGCCCTCGAAAAAAAAGAAAACGTAAAGTAAAACGCAATTCGATCTGGGGAGAAATCCTCATCGTTTTCGCCGGTCTGCCGATTTTGATCGTTTGGGTCACGTTACGCACGTTTGTTTGCTGGGGGAACCTCGGCTTTTTCGGTGAACTTTTTTGCAGAGTATCCGGGTTTATAAAACCGATTCTTTTGATTTCAACTCTCGCCCTTTTAGTGATTACGATCTTTGATCTTCATAAGCTCGGGGACGAATTGGAAGAACTGCCGAAATGGGCTTGGAAACGAAGTTATAAAGGATTTCGCTCTTTGGACGGCTGGGAAAAGTTCCATTTAGTATTCTCCTTTGTCTCTTTTTTGGGGGCTCTGATCATCGGAATTTATCTTTTGCATCGATTTGAATTTAGTTTATTTTAATATATCAATATAATTATCGGGGTTGTAATGAAAAAATACGAAGCGGTTGTGATAGGCACCGGTTTCGGCGGAGCCGTAAACGGTTGTAGATTGAGTAAAAAATGGCCCGGCCAGGTTCTGATCCTGGAACGGGGAAAACGGTATCCAAAGGGTTCTTTCCCGCGTTCTCCTCACGATATGGCCAAAAACTTCTGGAATGTTCCCGAAGAAAACAAGACAAAACTGAGACCGGGGAAACTATCAAAGTTAAACCAAACGGGACTCTTCGATATTCGAAACTACCCGAATATGGACGTAGTTTTATCGGCGGGACTCGGAGGCGGATCTTTGATTTACGCCAACGTATTTTTGGAACCGCCGGATCATATCTTCGATGACAGATGGCCTGAAACCGTAAAAAAGAAAAGTCTCACATCATATTACAAAATTGTAAAGGAAGTCCTTGGGTCTCGACCGATTCCAATCAATAACGATCCGAGAAGAAGAATCGTCCGCACCGAACTCTATCAGAAGTTTGCGAAGTCGCAGGGAAGAGAATCGAAACTCGCCGATATCAACGTATTTTTCGGGAACGATTTTAAAAAACCGACCGAGATCGGACTTCAGGAAAAGAACCGTTACGGAGCCGTCCAAACTTCGTGTACATACTGTGCCGAATGTGATATAGGATGTAATTCCCATTCTAAAAACACGTTGGATCTGAATTATCTTTTCGTCGCCGAGAATAAATACAAGGCCGATGTAAGAACGGAACACCTAGTCCAAAAGATCGTGCCGGTTTCTTCGGATGGAAACGACGATCCGTCCGCGCACGGTGAACACGGATATAGAATTTATTTTCTCGATTTATCGTCGACCAATCGGGGACTTGATTCCGTTCTTACAAAAAGAGTAGTTGTCTCCGCTGGAACGTTAGGCACCACCGAACTTCTTCTCAAGTGTAAGGAAGAATACAAAACTCTTCCCGATATTTCGGAGCATATAGGGAAACAATTTTCCGGGAACGGAGATTTTCTATCGTTTGCGACCAAAGGAACACAACCCGCCGATCCGAACTACGGACCGGTCATTACTCAATATACCGATTACAATCTTTTCAAAAATTTCGATCCGAAGAAGGCTTTTGTTTTAGAGGACGCAAGTTATCCGGTTTTTGCGGCGTATTTCGCCGAAGCGGCGATCCCGTTTATTTTCAGAATCGGATTTTTCTTTCACATGATCGGAGAACTTTTCAAACGTTTTTTGAGCGGAAAGATATTCGGAAAAATCGGTTATCTTATGAGCGAAGTGATGAAAGGGGACGTTTCTTACACGTCCTTGGTTCTTCTTTGTATGGGAGTGGATCATTCGGATGGAAGAATGGTATTGGATCGGAAACGGGGGATTCAGCTGCAGTGGCCTCAGAAGAACAGTATGCCTCTTTACGAAGCGATTTTGGACGTAACTAAGAATTTTGCCTCGTACGTAAAAGCGAAGGCTCATTTTGCGATGCCCACCTGGGCTTGGCCGATCCGTAATAACGTCTCCGTACACCCGTTAGGTGGTTGTATTCTGGGGAATTCCAAAGTGACCGCGGTGACTTCCGCAGAGCCGAAGACTTTCGGGCAGGTTTTTTCGTACACGGGACTGTATGTGGCTGACGGAAGTCTTTCTCCGACCGCGATTGGGGCCAACCCTTCGATGACGATCGCGGCTCTTTCCGAACGGGTAGCGGAAGGAATTACGGGCATTAAACCGACGCCAAAACTTTAATAAAAATAACAATTCTGCAAGTTAAAGGACAATACCGCGAATAATTGGTCAAATTTCTTCGTCTAACTGCCTTGCAGAATTGTTGAAACAAAAATAACATTGGTTTTAGGATTATTATGAATAGTGCAACGGAATCCATCAAAGACACACTCGAACTGATCAGACCATATCTACCGTCTGCGGTTGTCCGAAAATTGGCAGATTCCAACGAGTCGAAACTCCAGCGTTCCCAGTCGTTTGAGGGAGCGGTTCTTTTTTTTGACGTCGTCGGTTTTACTCCTACTACCTTAGCTCTTGCCGCAAAGGGTACAAGAGGAATCGACGCCCTTCAAACCGTTCTTTCCAATTATTACACGGCACTTCTGGATCATATGAATCAATGGGGCGGCGCGGTTTATCAATTTGCGGGGGATTCGGTCCTTGTAAGTTTCGAAAAAAAAGAAGACGAAACCGATACCGACGCGGCTTTACGCGTCGCAAATTGTGCATTAGGAATTTTTAATTCGATTTCGGAATACAGCTCCAATCAACTTCTGGGTGAAAACGTCAATCTTCCGGCGAGAGTAGGTCTGGGTTATGGAGAATATCATGAATTTATTTTGGGAGATCCGGATCGTTTTTTAAGAGCGGTCATCGCGGGAACTCCGGTCGACGATTCTATTTCCGCCGAAAAATTAGCGTTAGGCGGAGAAATCATTCTCAGCGCGAAACTTTGGGATCTTCTTCCGGATTCAAAAACCGGAGAAAGTATCAATTCCAACTTCGTACGTTTGATCGATTGTGAAAGAATCGACAATAACTACGTTCCACCGTCCCGTTCCGAAAATACTGAAAGAATTTCTTCGGAGCGTTTTTTCAAACGTTGTAAACGTTTTATCGTTCCGGAGTTGTATCAGAGAATCACGAACGTTCACAGGGCATTCTCCGGAGATTACCGGGAAGTCGCGGCGGCATTTGTTCACATCGATTCTCCGTTGGAATCGAGTTCGGATTCCAAAAATTTTAACGAATTTTTTGTTTATATCCAAGGTATTGTGGCGGCATGTTCGGGAACGTTTGTTCTTACGGATTTGTCCGACAAGGGGGCGCTTTTTTTGATTCTTTTCGGCGCGCCCGCGGCTCTGGAGAATAAGGAAGCATTGGCCGCTCGTTTTGCGTTACGGCTTACGGAAGGGGCTTCGGCTTTTCCCGCGGCAAAAAATCTACAGACCGGAATCTCCACAGGAATGGCTTATTGCGGGGATTTAGGCGCTCCGTTTAGAAAGGACTTTACCGCGATCGGAGAGATGATGAATATCGCGGCTCGTCTGTCCACGTTAGCCGGACAAACCGGAATTCTAATCGACTCCCAAACTAAAAGTAAGTTGGGAAAGAATTTTACGTTTCATGAAGTCGGAGACATCGAACTCAAAGGTGTGAGCGGCGTAAAAAAAGTTTTTCAGCTCACCGGCGAACAAAAAAACATTCCGGGTCTGCTCATTCAGTACAGAGATCCGATGATCGGCAGAAAGGACGAGATCAATCGTCTTCACAAGATGCTCGATATTTCTATGGAAAAAGGCGGAGTTGTTTGTAGAGTTATCGCCGACGCCGGGTTGGGGAAGTCGAGGCTGACCAATACTTTTATCGATCAGGCTTACGATCGAGAAGTCGAAATTCTTATCGGATATTGTTATCCTTACGAAAAGTTCACCCCATTCTATCCTTGGAAAGAATTGCTCAGTTTGTTTCTTGGTATTTTCGAAGACGACTCTATCGAAACCAGGGTTTCCAAGGCTGAAAACGCATTAGTAAAATTGAATTCGTTTGATATCGCCTGGGCAAAGGCGCTCGTTGCGCTGATGGGAGTCCCCGTTGAAGAGGATCCTTTGACCCGCGAGATTGACAGAAAACAAAAGAACGAAAGACTTTTTGAAATCATCATTTCCTTACTTCAAGAACGCGCGGAACGAAAACCTCTTTTATTGATTTTCGAAGACGTTCACTGGATCGACGAACTTTCCAGCCGACTTTTGGAGAAATTAGCGGCGAGACTTCCATCTATGAAAGCCATGTTGATTTTGGTTTCCAGACCCGAAGGGCAGTTTGCGGAAGAATCAGTTGCTCCGAACGAGGAACTCATTCGTCTGAAAGAATTCAAGCCGGAAGAAGCCAGGGACTTTTTAGTTCATAAATTCAAGATGGATACGAGTCAGGAGGATTTTTTGGATCAAATTCTGAACCGATCCAGCGGAAACCCGTTCTTCTTGGAATCGATCGTTCACAATTTGATCGAAGAAGGAACTTTGAAAAAATTGGAGAATGGAACCCTTTCTCCTTCGGAAACCACGAGAGACATTCAAATTCCGAACACGCTCAACGACGTTTTACTCGCTCGTGTGGATCGTTTGCAGGAACGCGAAAAGATCGTTTTAAAAACGGCGTCCGTGATCGGACGTTTGATCAATGTTCAAACACTCAATCATCTTCTTCCCGTGGAATTTCGCTCCGAAATTCAAAACATTCTACAGAGTTTGGAAGGTTTGGATCTGACCCCTTTGGAGATCACCGATCCCCTCACGTATATTTTCAAACATATAGTAATCAGAGACATCGTGTACAATACGCTTCTTCATTCTACGCGGGAGGATTTACACAAACGAATCGCGTCCTTTATCGAAGAGGAAAACGAAAACAATATCGTGGAGATGGCGGACATTCTTGCGTTTCACTATCAACAGTGCGCCGATTACGAAAAGGCTTCCAAATATTCTTTGATGGCCGCTCGTAAGGCGAGAAGTCGATACGCAAACCGGGATGCGATCTATCACTACGGTCAAGTTCTGGAAATGATCGCTCAAGCTGGAAAAAGTAAAAGTGATCTTTACTACGAAATCACACAGGAATTAGCGCACGTTCATCGGCAACTGGGCGAATATTCCAAAGCGGAAGCCCTTTTTAGGGATTGTTTGGAAAATAAGGCCGCTTTTAATTTGATTCGTTCCTACACCGGTTTGGGTCAGGTTTATCAAGAACAGGATGATATTCCCCGCGCGATGGAAGCGTTGGAAACGGCGCTTCGTTTTACGGGAATCCGCGCGCCCGGAAGTCGACCGGATACGATATTCAAAATCGTATTACAAATTCCTTTTGTTCTTAGATTTTCTCTTTTGGGACCGTCCTACACTTCCGCAAACAAAGCCGAACGATTGCGTTTGAGATGTATCATTTTGGTAACTCTTGCAAAGTTATACATCATGAAGGACATCAAGAAATTCGGCTGGTCCGTGTTTACCCAATACAACGCGACTCAACGTTTCGACGATCCCGTTAGACAGTCTCTCGCCGAATGCGCGTTAGGTCAGGTATTCTTCGGATTAAATCTTTTCGGTCCTTCCAAACACTTTCTGAGCAAGGGAATGGAGCTCGCCGAAAAAACCGGAGATCCTTACGCCCGAGCGATCGGGTTTCTCGTCCACGGAATCTATTATATGATGCAGAATCGTCCCGACTTGGGTCTTCCGTATCTTCACGATTCGGTTGCGATTTATAGACAAGTCGGCGAGAAGTGGGATCTGCTTTCCGCGCTTTCTTCCGGCGGATTTCTCTATTATTTCCAATCCGATTTTAGAACCGCGAAAAAATACTTTGACGATATCGGTGAGTTGGCGAGCGATCTTGGAGCTCAGCTTCAGCTACGATGGACTCGAATTTGGTCACCCTATTTCGGATATCTTCTCGGAGAAGTTGATCCTTTGGATTTGGAAAAAAGACTGATGGTGGAAGCCGAAAGGGCCGCCTCCGAGAACGACGTGATGAACGAGCTTTCTACGATCAATAAACTCCTCAAACTCACGATCTACGAAGGTTGGACGGAAAAAGCCGCGTATTGGTCGAAAAGAAGTTATGAAGGATTTTTGAGATGCGAAGTAAAATTCCCGCAACTTCAAATCGGGAACGTTTATCTTGCGGAAGCCGCGCTTTTTGCCCAAAGGGAAACCGGCGATAAGAGTTTGAACAAAATCATTCAATACGGTTTAAAGAACGGATTGAAATTAGGAAAGTCCTTACCGTATCTTTACGGCCCCGCTTTAGTCCTGAAAGGAAAATTAAAATTCTACTCCGGAAACGTTAAAAAGGCTGAGGCGATTTTTAAAGAAGCGGAACTGTTTCTTTCCAATACGATGAATCGTTGGGAATATGCGACTGCGTTGTATGAAATCGGCCAACTCCTAAAGGATCAGGAACGTATATCGACCGCAAAAGGAATTTTTCTGGAACTGAATGCGAAAAGGGATCTACAAAGATTGGAAGCCAATCCGATCTATTGAAACTTTTTTAAATGATAAGAATATTCTATTTTCAGAATATGCAAATTTTGCCGCGATAAAACTTGAAATCGGACTTCAAGTCCGATTTCAAGGGAGTTCCGGGAGAACGTTTTTCGAAAGAATAAAATCGGATTCTTCTTTTATTTGGCTTTTTTGCCAGCAAAGAATGCGATCGCTCCTATGACATACAGTTCATAATCCTTAAAGTTTTCTTTGAGAGCCGCTTCTAAATCGGAAAAAGTGTCTTGTGTATTGTGAAAAACTCCTCTTCGATTCAGATTTTTCATTCCTCTGCGGGAAAGGTGATGGGTCTGACCCAGATCGTGTAAGGCGGTAGATCCGAAAATCACTCCATCAGGATTTCGAATTTTGAGAAGATTTTTAAAAGCCGTCGAAGCCTTTTCGCGGATCGCGCCCGGAACACAATGAAACAAAAAACTCAAACCGATGGAATCGAATTTTTCCTCGGTGTTGATCGGTTCCAGGATATTGGCTCGATATGCGTTGAATGTGCCTGCGAGATGGGATAAACGCCTCCTTGCTTCGATGAGGCTGTTTGCGTTTAGATCCATCACTGAAATTGCCGGTTTTTCGACCGGGAACTTTGCCTTTTGTAAAAGATAACCCGTTCCGACGCCGATGTCCAAATGATTGGCGCTGAGATATTTATTGTAGAGCTGCACCATATTTTGAGGAGGGCAACGCCAGAACCACCGGCTGATGATATGTAAGACCACTAAGTCGTAGACTCTTAAAAAACTGTTAGTATAGACCTGTTGTCCTTCGATCACTTCTTGGCTGTATTTGTCTTCAGACAATCCGAGATCGATATAAAGCTGATTTTGTTGCATTTTTACGCGAGTTCCTTTTTTTCTTTTGTATGTTGAACAAGATGGTAGGTTGAAAACTCAAAAGCCGTTTTCTCTTTATTTTAAACCGACTTTCTTTTTTTGTGTTGTGTTCGTCTGCGTTTTAAACAAAAACCGAAAAGTTTTTTTATCCTTTTCGGTTTTTGTCTTATCAAGAATCGATATCGATTTTTCTAAATTAGAATTTTAGAATGCGTCTTTCCCGTGTCAATTTTTATAAAGGACTTTTGGCGAATTCTATCGTTCCCGTCGCGCGAAATTCCATGATTATTTTCCCTTTCGGAATTCTTATAGATTGGCGCAGATCGAAGCCGCCGTATGTTCGGCCACCGCGGAAATCGTCATGACGGGGTGAAATCCGATGGAGGAAGGAATCACGGATCCGTCGGCAACGAATAGATTCTTATATCCGAAAACTTCTCCGGTTTCGGAAACAACACCTTTGTCGGGATTGGCTCCGAGATGACAACCGCCCATCGAATGTACGGAAAGAATTCGATTGAACAAGAGAAAGGTCGCGAGAGGACCGAACTGTCCGCCGTAGGCGTCTCCGACTTGCTGCATGGAAGCGGTCATGTTTTGAATGAGAGTCTGATTCTCCTTTGAATACTTCCATTTTACGTCGATGTCTTTTCCACAACGAACGATTCTTCCGTTTGCATTGTCTCTTCCGATTGCGAAAAGGTTCGTCATGTATTTTGGATCGCCCGCACCGGGAGCGCCGGGAGGTAAAGGTTTGGAAATCCACCCCTTTTTAAATATCAAAGGAAGAATCCATTTCAAACTTTTCCAAAAAAGAGGGCCGATCATTCTTAAAAACCAATTCGGTTTTGCGATTCCTAAGGAAGCAAGAACCGCCATCACCGGTTCGTTAAAAGTAGGCGCAGCCATCGTATATTGAAATCCGTTCGGAAAATAATTGATCACGGTTGTTACGTCCGGTCCGTCCCAGGGTTTGAGATCCGTTTTGCTGGATTCGATTCCTCCCAAAAAATCTCCGTTTCCGGAATATCCGTTTCCGAGCTGTTTGCTTAGATTCGGCAAAGTTCTGTAATGATCCCGGCTGTTAAAAAGAATTCGATTGGTTCCGAGGGTTCCGGCTGAAAGAACTACACGTTTTCCGTAAACTGAATGTTTTTCTCCCGTTACCGTATTTTCATAATATACGATATAACCTCCCTTGGGATCGGGTGCGATATGCGAGGCCAAAGAATCCGTTTGAAACACGGCTCCGTTTTTTTGAGCGTCGGCAATATAATTAAAATCTAATGTATTTTTAGCGCCGTGGTTGCATCCGAATTCACATTCCGCACAACGTTGACAAGCGGATTGTCCTGGTCTCGCCGCTTTTAACCAACTCACCGCTTCGTCCGGATCAAAGTGAGAATAACGATTTAAATCCGCAGCCGCCTTGAACTTGTTTCTTTTCGGAAGATCCCATTCCGGCGGAACGGGTTTTACGTCGAGTTTAGAAGCGACCTTATCGTAGTAGGGATCCAAATATTTTCGATTGAAAGGGGCCGGCCATCTTGGATCTTGAAATACGGCGTCGTCCGGGCGAATGTGAATGTTCGCATAGATCAATGATCCGCCGCCGAGACCAGAAGCGGTAACCGTTCCGAGTCCGCTGAAAAAATTCAGTTCGTAAAGCCCTAGGGATTTTTTCTTTTTGGGATAACGCCAAAGAAGATTGTTAACGTTCTGCACGTCCCGGGGAAACATTCCCGGAGTATATTTTTTACCACGTTCCAGGACTAAAACTTTCTGGCCTTTTTCCGAAAGACGTAGGGCGCTGATCGAACCGCCGAATCCGGATCCGATCACGACCGCGTCGTATTGTTGCACGTTGCTGTTTGACATTCTTCCTTCCGTAAGAGAGATTTAAGAAATTCTAATATTTCCGCTCTGTTCAGTATTTTTTCAAGGCCTGAAGTATGAGCGGATATACGTCTTTGTGGGCGTTTTTCCCGAAAATACAATCGATATGTCCGTAACCAGGGATCACGTGACGCGCGTATTGGGAAGGGTTGAAACGATTGATCAGGGTTTGATAGGTTTTCTCTGTACTTTCCGGAAGATAACACTGATTCTCAGCGCCGTGAATAAACGTGATCGGAAGATTCAACCGTTCCATGTGAGGAACATAAACGTCTTCTCCTTCCGCGCTGACTACCTTATGAGCTCGAATCATCTTGGAAAGATGCTCGAACGCTTTGATGTTCGCAACTCCGAACATTTCTCCGAGGCCGTATCTGTAGGTTTCTTCATTCAAATTGTCTAATTTATATAAACTTCCATAGAGAAACGAGATTCTTCTGCTGACCGGATTTACGTCGTGCGAAAAGAAAGACTGAGGTTGAAGCGCAAGAGCCGAGTTGAAAAATTTATCCAGCCAATTCGCGTCGTCCGTCGTATACGCAGTCAGATCTTTGATTCCCACCAAGTCCATCAATTCCGCAGTGTGAAGACCCACTTTGATATCCATCGCGGTCGGAACTTCGACGTTGGCCGAAATTTGAGAAAGTACGACGGAACGAACTCCTTCCAATCCCGCTAGCAAAGCCATCGTAAACGTAGTCGCGCCGAAACAATGAGCCACCACTTGGATCTTGTCCGCACCGGTAAGTTCACGGACTTTTTTCACCGCAGCAGGATAATCTTTTGTAGCGATCACGTCGCCCGTGTTCGGAAGAGGAGCCGAAGGAAGTGCGATCGAAGTTCTGTAATCGAACATCCAGATATCGTATTTGTTTTCGAAAAGATATTCGAGCAGATTGGTTTCGATCGTATCGATGCTGAAGATCAAACTGGAAACTCCAAGACCCGGAGATAAAAGCAAAGGTCCTTTGTTTCCGCCCTTGTATCTCAAAAGCCGGAGGTCGGCGCCGTCGTCTGCCTTGAAAAAATAAGTTTCCGGAGTGGAAACACGAAGAGGTCTTTTGGTTCTTGGTCTTGCGTCCTTGTCCCAAGGAACGATCGCGCTTGCAACTCCTCCATAGACGTCGTAAAGCGCCCCCGTGAAGAAGGCGCCGAATTTAGCCATTCCCTTGATCGAATCCGCGATGGATTTGGAGTTGATCACTTTCATCGTGGTCATCTGTTTTGCAAAGTCTTCGGGAAGAATGTGGAGAATTCCCTTTGCAAAAACGGGAGACGTTTCCGTTTCACCGTCGTAGATGGTAACAAAAAGTGTACTCGTGTCTCTCCAGATATTCGTAAGTCCGTCGTTCTGGACCCATTTAGCGCCCACAAAAAGATAACGTTTCGATTCTTCGGTTTGGAGAATCATCTTATAAACCATATTTCTGGTTTCGATCCTATCTTCTCTGTTGACAAAAAGCAGAAAATCTCCGTTGGTAACGGTGATTACGTCTTTCGAAATCATAGGAGCTCTTACGGTTCCGAATAACGTGGCCTTGTGTTCCGGGTTGGCGATCATCTCTTCCAAGTTGTTGCTACGAATCGTGAGCAAAAATTCGAAAGAACTTTTTTCGTCTTGGCCGATCTGAAATCCTTTTTCGTAATCCTCTTTCGATTGTGTGGAATAGAATCCTTTCATACATTCGGTGAATTCGATTCCCAGAGTGGATTCGTCTGCGACGTCCGCGTTTTTCGGATGGGAAGGAAGGCTGTAGTCGATCTTACGACCTTTTGCCGAAACTAGTTTTTCGCAGGCCCTTTCCGAAATCGCGCAGATCGTAAGAAGCGGATTGACTCCTAAGGATCGAGGGATCACCGACCCGTCCATTACAAAGAGCCCGTTGTGGGTCGCGGTTCCGCTTTTTCCGGAAAAAACCTGACAGTTTTCGTTGACTACCGAAGTCGCCGCGTCTTCTCCCATCGGACATCCGCCGAGAGGATGGACGGAGATCAAATCCTGATCCGTCAACTTGTTCCATACAGGATTCTTAATATAGGTTCCTTTAAGAGGAATCGTGGATTCTTTTAAAATATTACTGATCTTTTCAAAGATCGGCTTTTTGCCGACGTTAGGCCAGGAGATACGAAGACGATCGTCCTTTAAAAACATAGTTCCGTCGTTACCGTCGTGAGCCATGACAAGATAAGTCTGGGTGTTTCGAACGGCTCCGTGAAAAGGACCGAGGATAAAACTTAAGAAAATTCTAATCTTCTCAAGGATCCAAGTTACAAAACCTCTTTTTGTTTTAACGCCGGTGAGTTTGGAACCCAACGCGAAAACCGCAGGCAATTGACCTCGGATCGCACCCGGAATCGATCCTTCTTCAATGATCATTCCGTCTTCGAGTTTTGAAGCTCCTTTTCGAGTATCGATCACGCCGGTGATACAAGGACCGACCGGGCCGTTTCCATTCTGTTTCTTACTTCCAAAACCGATCCCGTTGATTTTGGCGGTTCCATTGTAAGAAAAACCCAACATATCTCCGTTTCCGCTAAACCGAACTCCGACTCCGTCGGAGAGGCTGAGTCCTTTTTCCTTGGATCGAAGAAGAATTTCCGTGGAACCCAAGGCCCCGGCGGCGAGAACGATCGTATTCGCTCGAATAAAAAGTTCGTCCTTACTGAATTTTTCCCGATCCACTCCGAGAGGAATGAAGTGAACCAGCCAATAACCTTCCTTCTTTTCAAGATAATTGACTTTGACTTCCGTAAAGATCTGAGCTCCGAAGTTGACCGCATCGGGAAGATAATTCATCAAGGTCGTGTTTTTGGAGGAGACGTTACAGCCCGTGACACAATCTCCGCAGTTCGTACAAGCGTCTTGTTGAACTCCTACGTGATTGACTTTGGATTCGAAGGTGACATTGATCGGGGTCGGATAAAAATCCTTTCCCATAAAGGCCGCGGACCTTTTAAGAGCTTCGTGTTTCGGAAGATTGGAGTATTTTTTCGGAATGGCATTCGGACGAAGCATTTCTTCGGCTCTGGAATAGTAAGGATCCAATCCGTGATCCTTCGCTTCTTTGCGGATGTTTGCCGGCCAGCAAACATCTTGAAAAACTTCGGGGACTGCGCGGAGGCTCACGTTCGCGTTGATAAGCGAAGTGCCGCCTAGACCGCAACCGACGAGAACGTTGATGTCTTTGTTAAAATGAAAATCGTAAAGTCCGTTTTGACGGCCGATATGTTTGTCTTCGTAGTTGGCTTGAACTTCTTCAAAAGCATCGAGTTCCTTATTCGGAAATTCTCCAGGTCGAATTTCTTTCCCCCTTTCTAAAAGACAGACTTCAATTCCCGCTCTGGAAAGGCGGGATGCTGCGATGGCGCCGCCGTAACCGGAACCGATAACGATCGTATCGTATTGACCTTTGATTTTTTCTATGGATTGGGATATTTTTTTAATCAATGTTTTTGCCTGGGTTAAATTGGCAAAATATTTCCAAAAAAGGAAAATATTGCAAGAAAAATAGTGAACAAACAGGCTGAGAATCGATAATATTTTGACAAACCGGAAGGATACTCGCGAAAAATGGCGATTAGCTCCGTTCCCTGATTTTACAACGAAAAAGGAATTTATGGGAAAACTACAATCGAATCAAAACTTCCTCGGGAAGGGGTTTGGAAATTTAAGTTTTTCTAATTCGTCTCTTTGATACGAATTCATTCTTTGATTGACGTTTTGGACCGGATCGCCGATAGTGAAATTCAGAAAACTGAATATGATTGTTTGATTCCATTCTGAAATTCTAACTCCTCACAATCCTGAAAAAGGGAAGGGAGTTTTGTATCCATTTCAAAATCAGAAGGAATCAAATGTCACAATCAAATTCACTGCTCACCTCATACGGCTGGGAACCGGAATTATTTCTTTCGGAACCCTTGGTCGATCTTATCCCTGCACGGGTCATTTCAGTTTATGGAGAATATTCTAAAATTCTAACGGATTCCGGGGAACGTCGCGGAGTCCCGTCCGGGGTATTGTTATCCTCCGGAGACACACTTGTTACGGGAGATTGGATTCTTGTCCGAGAAATCGAAGGGGACGATCTTTGTATCGTAGAACGAATTCTTCCGAGGAAGACCCTGTTAAAAAGATCGAGTCCCGGAAAACGAAATCAATCACAAGCGATCGCTTCGAATATCGATTTGTTGCTCGTGATCATGGGTCTCGACAACGACTACAGCCCGAGAAGAATCGAACGTTATCTCTTCTTGGCCCGGATCAGCGGCGCCGAAGTCGCGATCGTCTTGAACAAACGAGATCTTTGCGAGGATCCGGAGACAAAATTCGCGGAAATTAAAAAAATCGCGGGGGAAATTCCAGTGATTCTGATTTCGGCTTTGGATCCTTTACAAACTGAAAGTCTGATGGAATTCGTTCGACCCGGAAAAACGATCGCGTTTTTAGGTTCGTCGGGAGCCGGAAAGTCTACGATCATCAATTCTTTGTTAGGCGCGGAGATTCAAAAAACGAATACTCTCAAGGCCAGCGACGGAACCGGAAGACACACAACGACTCACAGGGAACTCTTTCTTTTGCCTCAGGGCGGAATTTTGATGGACAACCCCGGTATTCGAGAAGTGGGTCTTTTTTCAGGAGGAGATGAGAACGAGATCGAGCTCATCTTTCCGGAGATCGCAACCGCCGCCTTGGATTGTCGTTTCCGAGATTGTACTCATCGGGAGGAGCCCGGTTGTGCGGTCCAAGCCGCGATCGAAGCGGGAGCAATCCAGGAAGAACGTTATGCGTCTTATCGAAAACTTCTGAAAGAATTGCAGGCTCACAAGGTTCTTACGGATCCGATCGAGGCTAGAAAACGGAAACAAAAGGACAAAGAAATGGCCAAGGCTTTGAGAAATAGGCTCAAAGATAAGGGAAGAATGTAGAATTCCGATTTCTCCGAGGGTTTTGTTCCGAAGAAAAAACCTTTTTTTAAAAAATCCTCGGAGAAAGATCGTTTTTTAGGAACCGAATCGGCATTAACAGGGACTTTAAATCGTATGAATGACAAATCCTATATCGAACTTTTGGACAAAGCAAAATCGGGAGATTTACGGGCCTGGGCCGTTTTGCAAAAACGGTTTTCTCGATTTGCAACCCAATTCGCCGTAAAAATTCTCAAAGACGAGGATCTTTCCCAGGATGTGGTTCAGGAATCCTTTTGGGATCTCTTTCGAAATCTCGAAAAGATCACTACTCCTGCGGCGTTTCCGTCACTGCTCAAAAGGGTTTTGATCAAACACGGGGATCGTATTCTGCGAAAAAAAGAAAATCGGGCTTTGGTTTTTGTGGATCCGAATCGGATGGATCGGAATTCGAAAGAATTACATTCCACGTTTTTGGAAAAAGAATGTTACGAAACCATTCTTAAAAATCTTAAAAAATTGGATCCCGCCGATCAAAAACTGATCGAATTGTATTATTACAAAAATTTCACGTTAGACGAAATTTCTAAGTCCGAAGGAAAGACGCTTTCTTTTATCAAAAAAAGACATCTTCATTTGAAGAATATTCTGAGAGACGGAATCGGAGAGACGTTTAGACCGGAAGCCCGCTTGCAGCTTCTGTTAGCGGCTTAGGAGAAAAATTTGGAAGCTACTCAATTTTATCCGAACGGACAGATCGAAAACGTATATCTGGAACAAAGAAAGGTTTTTCTCTGGGGTGAAGTAAACGATAACTCCGCAAGATATCTGATCGATCGATTTTTGTATTTGGAAGCGGTGGATCCGACAAGGCCCGTTACACTTTTTATTCATTCTCCCGGTGGATCGACTTACGCCGGTTTGGCGATTTTGGATGTGATGAAAAACGTTCGAAATCCGGTGTACACCGTCTGTTTGGGAATGGCGATGTCGTTCGGTGCGGTTTTACTTCTTTCCGGAGATAAGGGAAACCGAGCGGCGTATCCTCACAGTAAAATTTTGATTCATCAACCGCACGTTATGGGAGAGTTCAAAGGTCCGGCGGAGGACATTCGAATTTTTGCGGAATCCGTAAAGAGGGAAAAGGATTTGTTAAACGAAATTATGGCGAAGGCAACCGGACAACCTTTGGATCGGATGGTAAAGGATACGGATCGAGATTCGTGGTTTTCAGCAAAGGAAGCGCTGGAATACGGTATGATCGATAAGATCATCGGAGTTGAATTCTAAAATTCAATCCGATTCTTAAATTTAAGAAATTTTTCTTAAAAACCCTGTCTCTTATCGGACGCTTATTTTGGAAACGAAAGGGAGTTCAAATCGCGGTAATTTCCTAAATTCGATCGTCTCCTTTTATAGAATGCGTAAAAAGAATTTCTAACGAAAAAACCTTTTTACTGTTAAAACGGATACGAGAATATATATCAAAACTACCGGTTTCCGACAGGTCTTTTGTCTTTAAAATGAGATTTTTCTTACTCTTCGGCGCGGCTCTGCTGCTCAATTATTCTTTGTTCGCAGAGTCTGCGGCTCCGGAGAACGGAAAAGTATCTCGACTCCAAAATACAGGTAACTTTCGGACCTTTGTGCATTACCTTAAGGATGCAAACGCGGAGGACTTTAGAGAAAAAATTTTTTCTAAAGCTCCCGGATTGGATTTTCAAAACATTCCTTCCGAGATTTTCTCTCTCGGATTTTCAAAAGATACGGTTTGGTTTTACGTCCCCTTGGAGAACGACACCAAAAATGAATTCAACGGAGAATTCGAAGTTTATAATCCCTATCTGGAAGAAGTCGATATCCACTATAAATACGGACATGAGCGGATAACGCGTGAAATTTTTACCGGAGCCAATCGTGTTTATGAAGGGAATTTCCCATCTCTTGATTTTTATCTGAGACCGGGAGAATCGATCCAAATCGTCGTTCGTATTAAAAGCGGAACTCCTCTTAGAATTCCCCTTCTTCTGGAATCCGAAAAAAAGTTCGGTTTTACAAAACAGTTTCGGTTGGTCGTAGTCGGGTTGACTCTCGGTTTCGGAATCGCGATGAGTCTGTATAATCTTTCTCTTTATTTTTTCTTTAGAACCAGATCCTATCTGTATTATTTTTTGATGATAACTTTTTTTACGGTATATCTGACTTCTTGGGACGGATTGTTTCTCAATCTGTTTAAACCCGAATACGGGAAATATTATCTTACGGCCACTCTCATTCTCGTTTATACGGCCAGTCTATTTCTGTTTTTATTTTCGTTGGAGTTTTTATATCCGGAACAAAAGAGTAGAAAGGCGAAATTAGTCATTATCATCTATTCGATCGTCAATTTGACTTTGATTCCCGCTTCGATCGTCTTTCCGATTCAGTTGAATCAATTTTCGTATTATTGGATTCTTATAAATAATTTAATCATCGTTTATTTTTGTTTTTTAAGAACCCGAGAAGGTTTTAAATCGGCAAAAATTCTTCTGTTTATCCATCTGATCTTTCCCACGGCCGCAATCCTAATGAATCTAAGCGCGACCGGAATTCTTACGATCAACTTCGTATCTCTTCATGTTTTGAAATTGGCTTTTATTTCTCAGTCGATTCTATTTTCGATTATGCTCGTTCAAAGAATTAAGGATTTGGAATTTAGACTCAAAGAAGGTCTTCAGAGCGAAATTCATAAGAACATAGTTCTTCTTAAAAAAGAGATTCAACAAAGACGAGAGACCGAATGGGAATTGATCCAAGCAAAGGAAATGGCGGAGAAGGCTTCCAAGGTAAAGAGCAGCTTTCTTGCAAATATGAGTCACGAAATCCGGACTCCTATGAACGGCGTACTCGGTATGGTTCAGTTGTTGGGAACCACAAAGCTGAACGAGGAACAAAAAGAATACACGAAGATTCTTTCCAGGTCCGCGAAATCACTCTTACAAATCATCAACGACATTCTTGATTTTTCGAAGATCGAAGCGGGTAAGATCGTCCTCGATAAGGAAGTTTTTTCGATTCGATCCGTTCTGGATGAAATTCACGATCTCTTACGTCCTTTGGCGAAACGAAAACGGATCGAATTCAATTTGGAAGGTAAATACGATATTCAAGAATTTGTTTCCGGAGACCAGTTGAGGCTCAGACAAATTTTATGGAATTTAGCGGGTAACGGAATCAAATTTACGAATCAGGGAAGTGTGGTTCTAAAAGTCTCTGAAAAGAAAATTTCAGCCGAAAAAGTTTCCATCGAATTTTCGGTATCCGACACCGGTATCGGAATTCCTCAAGATAAACAGAAACAAGTTTTTGACGCATTTTCCCAGAGTGATTCTTCTACTGCAAGAAAGTTCGGCGGTTCCGGTTTGGGATTGAGTATTACTAAACAATTGATCGAACTCCAAGGTGGAACCTTATCTTTGGAAAGTAAGGAAGGAAAAGGTTCTAAGTTTACGTTCTCCATCGTATATGACAACGCTTCGCAGTCCGATGTGGATACGATTTTGGAACCGGAAAAGACGAGAGAGTTGGACGAAGTTTATGCAAATGTAGTTCCGCAAAAAATGCGAATTCTCGTGGCGGAAGACAATGAAACCAATTGTCTTCTGATTGAAAGGGCCTTAAAAAAACTCGGTTACGATCCGGTCGTCGTTCACAACGGGCGCGAAGTCATCGAAAGAATGCAGTTGGACGTTTTTGATCTCGTTTTGATGGACATTCATATGCCGGAGGTGGACGGGATCGAGGCGACGGGTTGGATCCGTTCTCGAAAAGAAAATGCCGAACTGCCGATCATCATTGCGCTGACCGCGGACGCAATCGATAGCAGCAAGGAAAAATACGTCGCATTGGGCTTGAACGATTGTTTGGTTAAACCTCTGGATTTGGTCGGCCTAAAGTCCACTTTGGATTATTGGTCCGAACGAGTCGAAGCATTCCAATGGAGACTTTAAAAAAGTAGAATATTCTAATTTTATTCTAAATTTATTTCTTTTCTAAGAATTCCCATAAAATTCTCCTTAAAAATTTCGAACAATCCCGGAGCCCATCGATTTGAATCATAGTTTAGAAGAATCGTAAGTTTTCCCCGGTAAGTGGACGCCGAAACAAATACGGATTGAGACAAGGAAGGATGCACCGTAAACGAAAGATTCGACACGCTGAAATTTCGAAACTTCGGTAGATCGGGTATAATTCCTACGTTACTCAAAACGCTCGATTGCGGAAATCTTTGTAAAAGGGCGGATAAAGCTTTGATGCCGTTCGGTCTGCTCAAAATCTGATTGACGGGTGGGATGAGCTCGTAAAAGGACAGATCATCGTTTCCGTTTCGGATCTGAGCCTTGAGCCGGTTTGAAATTTCCTTTGCGATGTTCCACGGATTCGAATCTTTTCGGACTACGATTCCAAGCGTAAGAAGAGTAATATAAAGTCCTAATGTTTCACCGGGAACTTTTTCGATTAGATTCGGTTTTAGATCCGCAGGATTGGACAGGTTTAGAAGAATCGGTTCCGTTGTATCGAACAAAGAATACGATGCGATCAGTTGGGCGGCTCCTATGATCCCGTGAAGCGTGGTTTCTTTTTGTTTACAAAGAGAAAGAAGATTCTGCAATTCGGATTCGGTCAGTCGAAAGTTTGTCAAAACCGGATTTGTTTCCCGGTCCTTTTTGGAAAACGAAGGCAAGGAAGCGGTTCGAATCGGAGTTTCTTCCAAAACTGAAGTATTTATCGGTTTATCGGAATTTTCCTTTTCGATTTTCAACATGGAAAGGACCGAATTCGGTAATCCTTGATACTTTATAATATTCGAATTATCTAAATCACTTCCGGCTTCTTTTAATACTTCCGTCAGAAACGAAGATCCGGATCTGCCGTCGGCGATGCAATGATGAAAAACGATACTGAATACCCAATCTCCGGATTTCGAACAAAAGAGCAAGGCTCGGATCAAAGGAGATTCCTCTTCCGAGAACGGAAGTATGATTTCTTCGGCCAATACTTTTTTCCAGACTTCGTTTTCCAAGTTGAGAATTTTAAGAGAAATCCGTTTTTCTAATACAGTTTTGAACTTAAGATCAAATTCGTTTCCGACTTCCACTTTGACGTTTGCCAGAGGATGTTTTTTTTGAACTTCAAAGAGCGCTTTTCGAATCCTATCCGGGCTCAGATCGCCGTCACCCTCCGCAATCACCGCGAAGTTCATGGAGGAAATCCGGTCTAAGAGCCAAAAAGTAGATTCGGCTTTGTCGAGAAGCCGTTCGTGTATCTTTTCCTGAGAATTTAAGTTGTTCTGTGTTTGCATCGATCGTCTATGTTTTATGTTTTATGTTTGTGGTTTGAAATTCACCGATTTGGAAAATTCAGAGAGATTTTCGGTTTGATTCTTAGAATTCCCTCTGAACATACTTCTGAAATCGTTAAATCGAATTCCGTAACGTTTCATTGCGGGAAGAACGAAATACGAAGTCATTTGTCTTAAATAGAACGGCTGATTGACCACGAAGTGATGGATTCCGTGTGTTGCACCGAAATTAAAACAAAAAAGATGAAAGGGTAATACGAACCAGGAATTTAGAACCTGGGTTTGATTGTAAACGTTCGGGATGTCGCCGTAATAATGCATATTCGAAGAGATTATCTGAATCGAAGTCTGACGAATCCAATTCGGAATGAGATATACCACCGCGATCGTGTTGAGAATCGGAAAAATAAGGTTTAAAAACGAAAGTCGACCAAACGGATGTCCCGTAAAAACATTAAAAAAATAGAATGTATTAAGAATTAGAAAAAGATACCAGAGCAAAAAGAAAATCTCCCGGTAAGGACCGATGATTCTCGGAGCCTTAATCTTTCGCAGATGGGAGTAGGCGTCCTTCCCGACGCTTCTTCCTTGGAGAATCAGCGCCATATTTCCGTCGATCATCGTAAACAATCTCCGCAAACCGAAGGGCATTCCGTTTCCGATCATTCTTTCTTCGACGTCTTCTTTATTTCCGGAAACCTTATGATGCAAAAGATGAATTTCCTTTCGAAACCAAGGGTTTACCGTATTCGCGCGAAAGAGCCAAACTACCCAGAACATAAAGTTTTGAATTTTAGAATTCCCTTTGTAGTAGAGATTGTGGATCAGATCGTGTTCGATCTCGTGCAAGAAGGAAGCAAAAATCGCGTTAGACACGATACAAAGCCAAAATGGAATTTGACCTGCGATGTAAAGTCCTGCAAAAAGAATCATCATAGAAGCGGAACCGAGTGTGATTCCCAAACCGATCCCGTCTTGGTATCGTGTTAAAAATGGAAAACGATCGCGGATTTTGGCGTCCCAAAAACGGATCCAGCGTATGATTTTTACCGTTCTCTCTTTTTCGGAAAGAATCTCGTTAGGCTTTCTTAATGCTTTCAGAGGAGTATTCATGATACGTTTTGTCTCCAGTTTTGAGATTTCGGTCTCATGCTAACTCGTTTCTTAAATCTCGTCGTCTTAGTTTATAAACCGCGCCTCGTCCTCTGAAAATTCTAACCTGGATTCTAAAATTAAAAACCCTTTTTTGTATTTTGTCCGCGATAATCCGAAGGAGGAGGTTCGATTCTTTTTAAAACGAACTCGAGCGACGACTCGAATCCTCATAAAACGAAGATTCGGTCTTTTTCCGATTCGGAAGAACAATGGTTCCTCCGGAAAGCGCCGTGACGGTTTTTATCCCGTTAAACACTCTTTCGAAAATGGGATAGCGGAATTTTCCTAAAAGAACTTCTCCTCGACTTGTCGATGCGTAGAGTTTTTTTTCTTCGAGGAGTTTTTGAAACAGTTTTACTCCGATCAACGATCGAACTCCCGATTTTTCTAAAATCGAAAGCGTATCCGAAAGGGAAATACTTTCGTCTTTTGGAATCGGCGCACCTTTGAGAAAGTTAAGAATCCGAGTTACGATAAAAAGAGAATAGATATCTTCTCTTTCAAAATGTTCGGAAGGAATCGCCATCGAAGTCAATCTGGATAAAAAGACGTCCGATTCGTTTCTTTCAGGAAAACCCGCGGCGATCGGAGATTTGGGAGTCAGATAAAAAAGAGAAGCGCCCATCAATACGGGTTGTTCCGCGTTGAATTGAAGCGTTTGAATCATGGAATCCAGTGTTTCCATCGGAAGCCCGAGGATTTGATAGGAAGTGATTTGAAAACCGAGTTCAAAACCTTCCTGCACAATCTGAAGATATTTTTCGATCGTATGCGGTCTTTTGGTGGTTTCCCTTACGAGTTTGTCCGAGCTGACTAACGCAAGATTTAAGTTAGTAAAACCCGCTTCCTTCATAAGAACCAAAAGTTCGGAGTCCAGGCTGATATAGGAAATTCCGTTCATTGCCACAAATTGAACGTCTTTCCGGGGGAAGGCCCGAATCAATTCTTCGCAGAGTTGTTTCATCTCCGGTTTGAAAAAGGTAAGATTGTCGTCTTCAAAGTCGAAAACTCTATAACCGAGTTTATAGGATTCTTTGATTTCGTTTAACACGTTTTCGACGGTATTCCTTCTATACTTGGTGCCGAACGTGGTGTGGACCGAACAAAAGCTACAACGATGCGGGCAACTTCTCGAAGTGATGATAAAGCGCATCGGCTTTCCTTCGAATAAATAGTGTTGCTTGGAAAGCGACGAAAGATCGGGAGGCGGAAGGTCCGGTATCGAAAAATTTTCCCCGATTTCGTTGAGGATCATTTTTCCGTTTTCCTTCCAGCCGAGAGAAGCAACGGTAGCATAACGTTTTCCGTTTTTAAATTCTTTCAAAAAATCGCAGATCGGTTTTTCGCCTTCTCCTCGAATAATAAAGTCCACATTCGGATCGGATAACATCAACTCCGGACAAGCCGAAACGTGAGAACCGCCCATCAGGATCGGAACGTTCATCGTTTCTTTGATTGCCGCCGCGGTTTTTAACGCTTCTCTGTAGTAAGGAGAAAACAAAGAAGAGATTCCGATAAGATCCGGTTGAATCGATCGTACTTCTTTCGTTATGTCTTCGTAAGATGCTCCAAAACGAAAGTATTCGAAAAAAGTGGAGAAGGGACTTTTGTCAGCAACCGGATAGTATTCCTTTAAGTACTTGAGTTCCTTCGGAATGGGAAGAGTTCTTCTTCCCGCGAGTTTTTTTCCGTTGCCTCTGTGAAAATCACGAAGGATCACTTCAACATCAGGTAAGAATTTTTGAACTGCACCTTTCAGATAACAAAGTCCGATCGGTTGTAACCGGATATCCGTATCATAAAAATCTTCCACCGGCGGTTGAATGAGCAAAAGCCGCATGACACCATGGAAAGTGAAACAACTTCAAGAGCAAGCGACTTCGGCCGCCCGATTCCCGAATTTTATCCATTGACCGAAGCGGATTTTCGGGTTATACTGCGCGGGCTATGAAAGGAGAAGCTGAAATGCCTTACAAACCTACGAAGCCTGCAATGGATCTGAGTAAACTTTTGGTGAAGCTCGCAAAAGACACATCGGTGGGAACTTTGGAAGGAGTTCGTTCGATTCTGACGGAATCCTTTGATTGGTCTTCGAAGCAGCTTTCTCAACTTTCGGACATTCCCTTGATACAGGACACGAGTTTTGCGGAATTTCTTTCCAAGTCGGGAGAATCCCTCAAAAACGCCGGCGATAAAACCGAACAAGGACTTTCACAAGCGCTTACTTCCACGGCCCAAGCGATGCATCAAGCGTTAGACGCGCTTGAAATGGCCGACGTAGTCGTTAAACGAACCCTTTTTGAAAACATTCCGGTTTCGAGTATCGTTGGAGAATCTTTTGCGGGAGTGGTTACGACTTCGCATATCAAAGCTTCCTTTCGTATTAACGGGGTTGACGTCGGCTATCAAGACGTTATAAACGATTGGAAAGAATCCAAACTTCCTCATCTGATCCTTTGTATACCCGGTTTATTCTGCGACGAAGGACTCTGGAACGCGAAAGGAGAAATTCCCATTTCAGAAACGATGAAAGAATCCGGATACTATCCGATTTATCTTCGATTCAATCCGGGGATTCATCTTTCCACAAACGCAAAGGTTATGTTGGAACTTACCGAACAATTGTTGAGTTCTCCGGAACTTTCCGATAGAACATTAGACGTCGTTGCCTACAGCCAAGGCGGTTTGATTTTTAGAAGCGCGCTTTATCAGGCAAAACAAAAGAATAACAATTTTGGAAAAAAAATTAGACACGCTCTTGTAATCAATTCTCCCGACGGAGGTTCTTATATCGAAAAGATCGGTTTTTGGCTGGGCTTGGGCGCGGAATCTCTTCCCATTCTTCCGGTGAGCATCGTCGGGTTTATCGGAAACCAGAGAAGCGACGCGATCAAAGATCTTTCTCACGGAATCATTCGCGACGAGGACTGGGCTCAAAACAAACAGATCCAGAGATACGTAAACGATTCTTATTTCGGAGAATTGGACGAGATAGACGCCACTCAGATCTACAGTCTTGTTACGGTTGAAGAATCCAAATGGTCCTCTTGGATCGGAGACGGAATCGTAGAAAAACCGAGTCTTACTTTGTTAAGCGACAAGGTCTATCGTAAAAAATCGAATCCGGAATCCAGGGTATTTTGTCTTTTGGAAACTTCCCACTATCAAGTGATTACACATCCGCAAACTAAAGAAATCTTGAAGAATGTTTTGAAAAAACGTTGAAATTACTTTTCCTTTTTGCGGTTTGAAAAAGGGAAAGTTAGTTCGACGTTTTCACTGCTAATAATTCTTTTTTTCTTTTTTAAGAATGAGTTGTGTTCATTCCGAGTTTTAGTTCTTTATGAAAATATAATCAGTCCGCGTCTCAAAACCGGAACAGAACCTTGGCGCTTGATTTTTCTGATAAAGTAAAATCGAGTTTTGGGACGCGTTGTAAAGAATCAGGAAAATAAATGAGTTTAGAGATCGTTTCTCAGGAAGAAATACAAATCGTCGGGATTTCGGAAGTAACAAAAAATCAGGATGAAATTTCCGGTAACGGGAAGATTGGCGGACTTTGGAATCGTTTTTTTGCGGAAGGAATTTTGGATAAAATTCCTCATAAAAAAGATCCGGCAAACCTCTTTGCGGTTTATACGGATTACGAATCGGATGAAACGGGAAAATACAGAATTTTGATCGGAGCCGAGGTCGAGGATGCAAGCTCCATTCCGGAAGGAATGATTTTGAGAAAAATTCCAAAAGGAAGTTATTCGAAGTTCACGAGCGAGACCGGTCCCGTTACTGCGGTCGTTGTCGCCGTCTGGCAAAAAATTTGGGCGAACGCCGAACTAAAATCAAAAAGAGCCTTTCTGGCGGATTACGAACTCTACGACCAAAGGTCTTCGAATCCGGAAGCCGCTCAAATCGAAGTTTTTATCGGCGTGAAATAGATTTAGAACCTGTCCCAAAAAGTCTCAAAATTGACCGTAAGGAAAACCCTTTAGCGCAGAAGAAAAACGATGGAGTTCCAACATATTATGTCAGTAAACGGTTTAAGAGCCTTCTAAAGGATCGATAGCCGATAAATTTTTATTGGAGTTCCTACATTCTGAGGTTTTGGGATAAGTCCCCAACAATTCGAAGTTTCAGAATCAAGTGATCGTTTTTCTCAACCCGCGAGCGATCGACGCGGAGTCAACAAATTGGATTTGTGAAATCCAGTTTCTTGTCTCCGAGCCAATTTGTTGACTGAAGCGGAGAGCGCGACCCCGCTCAATTTCGGATAACGTGTTTTTTATGAAATGAGCGCGGGGACGCGGCCAATTTTTATTCGAAAGGTTGATCCAACAAGACCGGTTTTCTCAGAATCGCTCTTAATAACAGATAACTGAGAAGTCCGAAGGGCCCGAACATAAAAGTAGCGATCTGACAAGGAATCACGAGCCAGCGTGAAATCCCCAACTTTTGTGAGTTGGCGCTTTCCCAGGTTCCCACAAAAAGATCGAATGCGAGATAATGGATCCAACCCGCCACCAACACGGTCGGGTTTTGGAAAAGAAGGGTAACTCCTTCCAAGGATCCGAAGTTTCCCTCCGTTTTTCCGAAACTGGATATTAATAAAATGGAATATATCCCGCCGAACAAAAGTGTCCCGAGAATTCCGGTCGTTATCAATCTTGTGTATTTCCAGCCCGGCAGAACGATCAAAAGAATCCATCCTGCCACCGCTGTGTTGTTTACGATTTGAAATAGCAACGATAGTTCCATGTTAAGCTCCTTTTATAGACGTTTTGATATTTTTTTTGGATAAAAACGGTAGAATGATACTTCCTAACATTCCGATTCCGCATACATACAATCCGATTTGAATCTGAAAAGTCGGGTACACTACGCTTTCTCCGCTTAACGCCTGCAAGGTTAGAATCAGAATCAACCCGGTGAGGAAAACGGAAAAACTTCGGATCGATCTTACGATATTCGTTTCGAAGACGTTAAAACTTCCAAGAATCAAAGCGAGCATCGGTATCGTCTGCATCGCGTGGATTCCGATAAAGTGAGGGATTCTCATATCGCCCGCGATCGTACTCCAACCCAGAATCGGAAGGCCGGGGCCTCCGTCTTCGGCGCCGAAAGTATGACCTCCGTTTGCCTTTAAAATTCCCAATTTCATCGCTTCGATCTGTTCGGGTCTCGGAACAGTCATAAAAAATCCGAGAATCATTCCGAGTGCGGCGATTCCCATTCCCCAACGAAACGATTCCAACAGGGGTTTATTTTCCAATTTCTGACGTATGAGATAGAATGCGATTCCTATATGAGCAAACCATAAAATAGTTATCGCGGTTCCCATCACGCTGAAGATGATTCCGTTTAACGGAGACGTTATATTGAAATGACTCGGTTCCCCTCGGAACGCCTGTCCGTAAATCGCGACGTTTTCTATGATCAACATGGTCGTTATCACCCAGGAAAGTTTTCGAATCGTTTTTTCATTTCCTTGTATGTATTGTAAAATCCATACAAGCGTAAAAGAATAGACGGAAGTAGAGAGCGCAAACTTGATCGGTTTTAGCCAGATCGGCGAGTTTGTTACCAGACGCTGATCGATAAAAAGAGCCGGAAGGAGGAAAAAAAGACTGAGCGCTACTATCAGCCCGTTCCAAAACAGGGAAGGATTCGTTTTGGATTGTTGAAAAAGTTTGTCTACGATTCTCATAAAACCTCTAAAAGAGCCTTGACCTCTTTAATTTGGATGTTATCACTGTAAACATTGATGTTGATTCTGTCAACATCAAAAAGTAGTCACTGACAACATTTTATGAAAAAAAAGATTCCGTCTAAAAAGAAAGTTTTGGAAAAACAGATTCCCGACTCCTACCATCACGGAGACCTCAAAAAGGCTATTATCCTTAAATCCGAAGAGATTCTGGAAAAAAACGGGATCGAAGGTCTGAGTCTTCGCGATATCGCCGCGGATCTCGGAGTCAGTCACGCGGCTCCGTATAGACATTTTCCGAGAAAGGTCGATCTGCTTTTTACCCTCGCAATTCGCGGTTTTAGCGACTTAGCGGAAGAGATGCGACTTGCCTGGGAAAGCAGCGAGGATCCGGTCGAAAGACTTCGTTCTTCCGGAACACGTTATGTGAAACTGGCTTTAAAACATCCTCGACGAACCGAACTCATGTTTGGCGGAACTCTTGCCTGCGAGCCGGAAGCGCCGGACGAGTTACAGACGATCAGTAAGGAATCCTTTATGGGACTTTTTAAAATCATCGAAGACGGACAGAATAGGGGCGTTTTTAGAAACGGAGATACGCTCGGTTTTTCTTTTACGCTCTGGAGTCTCGTTCACGGATTTGCGGTTTTGACAAACGGGAAACAGATTCCTCCTCAAGTTTTTCAGGAACGTTCTCTGGATACGATCTTAGAATCTTCGCTTTCTTCGATCCTAAACGGAGTTGTTCTTTGAATACGATTTATTTTTGCGAGAAAATACTTGTAAGTAATGTTTATTCTTATTCAAGCCTGCACAAAACGAAAAGATCATCTCCGAGCCGATGAATTATCTCATCCGAAAAGAACTCCTCACTGAAAGGAAAAACGTTTGTGAATTGATCTTTCGTTCAGGATTCGAAATCTTGTGAATTCAAGAATCGAACAAAGAAAGTCATGATCGATTTTTGAAAACAAACCTTTTCTTTTATGGACTGATTTTTACTTTGAGAACGGAAAATATAGGAACTAAGAATGTGGAATATTAGAGAAGCTGCAATTACTGATTTGGATCAAGCGGCTCGTCTTTTTGACGAATACCGCGGGTTTTATGGAAAAGAATCGGATCTTTCCGGCGCTACTCGATTTTTAGAGGAAAGAATTTTCAAGGGAGAATCCAGGATTTATCTCGCCGTGGACGACGGAGAAAAACGTTTTTATGGGTTTACTCAATTATACCCTTCTTTTACTTCGCTTTCTATGAAACGAACTTGGATTTTGAACGATCTTTTTGTCAGACCCGAATCTAGAAAACAAGGTGTTGCCAAAGCTCTGATCGAACAGGCGGCTTCTTTAGCGAGAAGTATGGACGCAAAGTATCTTTCCCTTTCCACTGCCCGTGATAATAAGAATGCGCAGAAACTCTACGAATCCCTTGGTTTTGTCAAGGATGAGGAATTCTATCATTATTCTCTTATTGTTTGAGCTTTCTTTTTCCGGACGAAATTTTTGAGAATCGACAAAACATCAGTCTCCAATTTTATAGAATTGTGTCTGAAATTGATTCTAAAAAATCGAAAATCGTTTTTAAAACCTGTTCGCGTTGTGGAAGTCGATTCGAATGCGGCGCGGCGAATCATGCGTGCGCCTGTTTTACCGTTGTCCTTTCTTCGAAAGCAAAAGAAGTCATTCGGGAAAATTATCGGGATTGTCTTTGTGTCTCTTGTTTGCTCGAGTTGAGTTCGCAAAATCCGGAATGAAACAAACGGATTCCCGCTCTGAAATCGATTTAACTCGGAATAAATTCAAAAATTCTAATCTATTTTTAGAAACACTCGAAAGATCGTTTGACCGGGCACGCTCGACCATTCGATTCTTCCTTTATTTTTGAGAAGAAGTTTGCGAACCAGATCGAGTCCGAGTCCGCTTCCTTCACCTGCTCCTTTTGTCGTAAAGAACGGTTCGAAAATTTTATCTCCGATCTCGTCCGGAATTCCCGGTCCGTCGTCTTCGATTTCTACGACCACTTCTTGATCGTTTTGAAAAAGTCTTACCGAAAGTTTTCCTTTGAACTCCATCGCCTGCAAAGCGTTGTAAATCAGATGCGTCCAGATCTGCACGATTTCTTCTCTTACACAAAATACTGCCGGCGTCTCTTTTATCTCGGAAACAAGATCCACTCCTCTTCGAATGTAGTGTTGATAAACGGTAAAAACCGTTTCCAGCGTTTCTTTTATGTGAACTTTTTTAGAAGAACTTTCCTGTCCTGTTTCGGAATAATTTCTCAGTTCGAAAAGAATTTTGGAAGCTCTGTCGACGGAGACCTGGATCGTATCAGAATTTCGAAAATAGATTTCTTCCAAGTAGACGTATTCTAAAAGAGTTTCCCGATCCGTCATCTGAAAGAGCGGTTTGAATGTTTCGTTTACGTTTTCGATTCCCATGTCCGCTATCGTGTCCGCGAGAGCTTCCGGTTTAGGAATTCCCCATTCGTTTAACGTTTTAACGATGTTCTTTCTTCTTTTTCGGATTTCTAAACCCGCGACTCCGTTGTCTCCGTTTCTACAAATATCGATAAATTGAATATAGAGCATTCTTTCCTCCGGTGTGGCCGAAGAAAGAATGGAATGAACCATCGGCAACATGGATCTCATCTTTGGCACGGATGCGAGAAGAGTCTGATTGGACGCTTTGATCGCGCCCAATGGGTTATTGAGTTCGTGGCTGATTCCCGCAGAAAGTTGTCCTAGGGTCGCCATTCTTACCGAATGTAAAAGTTGATTTTGGGCCTTTCGTAGATTTTCAAGAGCTTCTTCCAAATGTGTTTTCTGCGCTTCAATGAGTTCGTTTCTCTTTTTAATTTCATCACTTTCCCTCAGCGCAGCTTGTGTTACGATTTTTTCCTCGAGATACATGGAAAGGTCTTCGCGCATTTTATCCATAGCGCTCAAAAGAGCCCCGATCTCGTCTTCCCTTGGATAATAAGCCCTTGCGGAAAGATTTCCTTTTGCGATCTGTTCCGAATATGCGATCGCTTTTGAAAGGCCGCTTAGAACATATCGGTCAAATGAAAAACGGAGGGCAAGAAGAATCAAACTTA
Organism: Leptospira ainazelensis; assembly: GCF_016918785.1. GTDB lineage: Bacteria > Spirochaetota > Leptospiria > Leptospirales > Leptospiraceae > Leptospira > Leptospira ainazelensis. The sequence goes on from NZ_JAFFPT010000045.1 coordinate 113,127, forward strand.
GAATGGCGAACGTTGAAAATAGGGATATTATCCAGAGATAAATTAGGTCTCCATAATATAATGAATCCGGAATGGATGCTCTGACTGCCCAAGGTTTTGGGGAATCGCCTAATAAAACCGGATAATAGTAATGAGTATATCCGTCTTTTGATTCCAAAAACGGTTTTCCGGAAGCGATTTCTTCGGTGATCCTTTTCCGTTCGATATCCTCCGAAATTAACTTTCCGACGGTTTCCGGATTTTTTCCGTTTGCAGCGTAGGAACCGTCGGGAGAGATAAAAGCGAGATATCCTTGATTTCGAAACGGTCGAATCGATCCGATTTTTGTCTGCATTCTTTCGATGGTTACGTCGACTCCCACCACTCCGGCAAATTTAGAATTTCTGAATACGGGTGCGACGATGGAAACCATAAGCGTCGGTTTTCCCGAAACGATGTAACTCGTCGGCTCGGTCAGAAATTCTTTTTTTGTTTCCCTTGGGACGGAATAATAGAGTCCTTTTGGGCCGGTGTCTTCGTAATTTACGCAGTTTTCATAGACTAATTTTTCTTCGTCGATAGCGCGATTTACGTAAGGAACGAATCTTCCGGAGGCGTCGTGACCTTTCGTGTATTTATATCTTTGATCCAAACCGTCGAAAGTCTGAGGTTCGAATACGGCCCAGACTCCGAAGTAGTCTGGCTGGATATGCAAGAATCTGCCGAGCGCTGAAACAAACATGGAACGGTCGGGTCTGGTTTCTTCCAAAACCGCCTTAAAACTTCGAACCGCTCCCAAACCTATATTCAGAAATTGTGATATTTCGCGAGTGTATTTTTCGGAAGCCAGTCTGGCCCCGGCTTCGGCTTCCTGTTTTAATCTTTGATAAGCGACAATGGAATTGATCGTAGTAACAGAAAGCGCGCCGAAAAAAAGGAGGACTGAAAGAATGATCGAAATTCGAGTTCTTATACCCAATTTTTGCTTTTTATCGATTAGGTTCCTCTTAATAAAACTAGAGGATGGATTTCCCTCTCTTTCGTTTTCAAACGGGTCATTAAAAAGAATATCGTTCTTTTTCATAAAAAGGGACGAGCTTGGTTCGCCTTTTTGAGGGCAGGCGAAGACGTCGGCTGCAAATTATTAGACGAAATCTTTGAATTGAAAGAAGTTTACTATTTATTTACGAAATATTTTTCAGGCTTCGCGAACGGTGTTTAACTTATAAGACGACATCCGCTGAAAATCGTTTCGTAAATCAGGAGAAGAGTTTTGAAGGAAACTTACAAATGTGACGGTTTAACGATTTTAAAGTAAATATGGATTCTTAATTTCGAATATATGTAAGAATCGATTGAATACGAGCGAACTCAGTCCCTAAATACGTTGGAATTGTTTAAAATTTAGGACCCGAGTCTGAAAAATCCGGTCGAATGAATATTCTATTCGAAGATTCAATCGAATTGCTGAAGACGTCGAATTCTCCCTTTGAAGTCGGCGTATAACAAAAGTTCTAAATTGAAGCTCGTTTTGAGACCTTTCCTTCAGACGAACTAAAAAAAGAGGTTCTACTTGCTTTCCGAAGTATCGATACGCAACCCGATTTTCTCGTGGATGATGATGGCCGCGATCATTCTTTTTGGATCGATCGGATTTTCAAGAATGGGTTTGTCCCAAATGCCCGACGTCGATTTTCCGGTAGTCAACGTTTCTCTTACTCTTGTCGGCGCAAATGCATCCGTAATGGAAACCGACGTTGTGGATCCGATCGAAGAAGTTTTGATGGCCGTGGAAGGAGTGACGGAAGTCCGTTCCGTATCGTCCGACGGCTCGGCTGCGATTACGGTCGAACTCGAACTCAGTAGAAATGTGGACGTCGCCGTTCAGGAGATTCAGACAAAACTCGCTCAGGTCTCGAATAAACTCCCCGAAAATATGGACCCGGCGGTGATCACAAAATCGAATCCCGACGATATCCCGATCATCTGGGTTTCTCTAACCGCAGTGGATAAAACCGAACAGGAGAAGATGCTCTTTGTGAAGGATTTTTTGAAAGATAAATTTCAAAAAATCTCCGGGGTAGGAGAAATCATTTTGGGAGGTTATGTCGATCGTACGATCAACGTATATCTGGATCCCGCTAAACTTACCCGCAATGAAATCGCAGTCGACGATATCGTTAATACTCTTAAAGAACAAAACTTAGAAGTTCCATCCGGTAAACTGGAGAATAGAACCAGTGAAATCAGTCTTCGGGCGGTGGGAGAGGTTCCGACTGCGGATCAGTTCGGCACGATCCTGTTGAACTCGAGAAGCGGATCACCTTTGTTTCGATCGATTCGTCTCAAAGACATCGCGATCGTAGAAGACGGGTTAGGCGAAGTAAGAAGAATTTCGAGATTTAATGGAATTTCCGCAGTCGGTATCGGAATCAAAAAACTCAAAGGCGCCAACGCGGTTCAAGTCGGCGACCTCGTCAAGGCAAAGGTCAAAGAATTAAAACCGAAACTTCCGAAAGGTTATGATCTAACGATTTCAAACGATAACACCGGTTATATTCGGGACAGCGTAAACGAGCTGGAATTTACGCTTCTTTTTTCGGCGATTCTTACCGGATTTGTCTGCCGTCTTTTTTTAGGAAATTGGAAGAGTACAGGAAACGTTCTTCTCGCCATTCCAACGTCCGTGATCGGAACTTTTTTATTCTTATACTTCGCCGGTTTTACTATCAACACGTTTACGATGCTCGGTCTTTCCTTGGCCACCGGGATCGTCGTCGACGACGCGATTATGGTTTTGGAAAATATTACGCGACATCGTGAAATGGGAAAATCCTGGTTTGTCGCGTCATTGGAAGGGGCGTCGGAAATCCGTTTTGCCGCCCTGGCCGCGACGTTAGCCGTCGTTGCTATTTTTCTTCCGGTCGCATTTATGAAGGGAATTATAGGAAGATACTTTTTGGAATTCGGCGTCACGATTTCAGTGGCCGTTCTTCTTTCTCTTTTCGAAGCGTTGAGTTTTACGCCGATGCGTTCTTCCCTGTATTCCGAAGATAAGAAGAATCGGGAATCGAAACCTTTTAGTTATAATCTTTTTTCCGTAAACTCAAAAGAAAAATGGAATCTATGGATCGATCGAATTTCTTTTTTTAAGAAGATGGATCCGCAGATCGAAAAATTCTTAGATTACAGCGTTAGGGTTTACGCGAGATCCATCGACTTCGTATTAAAACATCCAAAGACGGTGGTCTACGGATCGACGGTTTTGTTTTTAGCGTCCCTCGGTTTGTTCTTTCTTTTGAAAAAAGAATTCATTCCTCCTCAAGACATGGGTCGTTTTATCATCAGGGCTCGTTTGCCTTTGGGTTCTTCTTTGCAGAGAACCGACGATACGATGAGAAAAGTGGAACAATATCTGATCGGTCGCAAAGAGATCGAAAAGTATATGTCCAATATCGGCGGTTTCGGCGGAACTGAATCCAATACCGGAATGTTTTTTGTGACGATGAAAGAGATGGGGCATCGACCCAAAAATTCAAAAACGGGAAGGGAAATCGCTCAGTCCGCTTTGTTCGGAATTCTTCGCAAAGATTTGAAAGAACTCGTACCCGAAGCGACGTTTTCGGTTCAAGATCTTTCACAGAGGGGATTCTCCGCCGGAAGAGGTTATCCCGTCGAACTCGTGTTAACCGGGCCGGACTGGAAAAAGTTGTCCGGATATTCAGTTCAGATTTTGGATCGTTTGAAAGAAAGTAAAACCGTCCTGGACGTGGATACTGATTACGTAGCCGGTCAAAAAGAACTCAGGCTTGTCACCAATCGAGAAGCCGCGGCCCTTCGAGGGGTAAGCATGGCTAACGTAGGAAACACCGTAGGAACTTTGATGGGCGGAAAAAACGTAAGCCGGTTTACCGAAAACGGAAGAAGTTACGACGTAAGGGTAAAAATTCAAAAAGACAAAGGTGAATCGGTTTCAGCCATTTCCGATATCGGAGTTAGAAACACTTACGGAGAATTCGTAAAACTGAAAGAGGTTTTGAGCATTCAAGAGAAAGAGGCGTTAAAGACGATCACTCGTATCAACAGAGAAAGGGCGATTCGAGTTTTTGGAAATCCAGCGCCTGCGCTTGGACAAAACGCGTCCACTGAAAAAGCTCTCGAGATCGCAAGGGAGATTCTTCCCGACGGATATTCAGTTTCCGTGACGGGTTCCGCGAAAACCGCAAAAGAATCCGGAAACAGTCTTACACTCGCGCTTTTATTCGGAATTCTACTTTCGTATATGATTCTTGCGAGTCAGTTTAACAGCTTAAAACAACCGCTTTATATTCTTCTTGCGATGCCTTTTAGTTTTACCGGTGCGTTAGTCGCTCTTTATGTATTCGGCCAGTCTTTTAATATGTACAGTTTTATCGGACTCATTCTTCTTCTGGGTTTGGTGAAGAAGAATTCTATTCTTCTCGTCGAGTTTGTAAATCAAGTTCGTTCGGAGGGAAAAAGTATCAAAGAAGCGATTCAAGAAGGTTGTCCGATCCGTTTGCGACCGGTGCTCATGACTTCTTTCAGCTCGATCGCCGCCGCAATTCCACCGGCGTTGGCGCTTGGTCCGGGCGCGGAAACCCGGATTCCGATGGCGATTACGATTTTGGGAGGAATGACTCTTTCCACTCTCGTAACGTTACTCGTCGTTCCCGCCGCCTACTACTTGGGCGAGAAAGAAAAAGAATCCGAGAAGAATATCCTTCTTTTTCCGGAACCGACCCTGAAGAATAAAAAAACAAAAAGATGAATCGAAAAGAAATTAGAAAAAAATATTTTCTTCCTTTTGCAATTTGTATTCTGTCTTTGATCGCAAATTGTACCGACGACTCCGCGATTCGAACAAACGACGGAATTGTGGAACCTCGATTGGAAGAAGTGACCGGGATCACAACGGAAACGATCCGAAGGATAACGCCGGAACAGGAACTGAGCATTGATGACTTGTATGCGTTTGCCGTCGAAAGAACGGAGCGAATCGCGTTAAAAGAAGAAGCGATTCAACAGGCCGATTCCCAAAAGATGGCGGCATTCGCGTCTTTTTTCCCGTCCTTGTCCTTGGTTTACAATAAATTCTACAGAGTTCCGGGGCCGAATTCTCAATTCAATCCGTTTTACGCGGAACCAAGCCCTTACAGCGGTACTTCTTCCAGCAGTCTGCCGCCGACGGTCGGACCTGGAACTAGACTTCTACTTTCGATTCCGATCTTAAACGGCGTAAGTCAGTATACGACCTACAAGGCGGCGGGGGCGCTCACAAAGGTAAGAATGAACGAAGCTCGTTACGAATCCGGACGGCTTTATCTGGAAATTGCACAAGCATATTATAATGTTCTTCAGTTAAAGGAAATCATTCTTCTGGAGGAAAAGAAAACGGATCTTGTCAGAAAGACGATTCAGGAAAGAAAAAGACTTTTTTCTTTGGGAAGAATCACAAGAGGAGATTTGAGCGGGGCAGAAGCGGATTTTTCGAGATCGGAAGCTTCTCTGGAAGACTTTCGATATCAACTCAAACAAAGCGAAATGGCTTTGGAAAGTCTTATCGGCGCCGGAGAAGGAGGGATGCGGCTTGCGATCCCGAAGGAGACGATTTCGCTTCCTCAAACTCTTCTTCCGGAAGAAAGAATCGCAAGACGATACGACGTCGTCGCGGCTAAAGAAAATCTGAAGATGGCGGAACTGAATCTTAAAAAAGCCTGGGGCGGGCATCTTCCTTCCGTAACGTTAAACAACTATTATACGATCCCCGAACACAATACGACTCCGAATAAGGACATAACGATGCAGCTTTCGATCAACGTCCCGCTTTTGTCGGCGGGAACGATCACCGCAGGGGTCAAACAAGCCGAGTCGGCGGTCAGACAGGCTGAACTGCAATTGTCCCAGGCGAAAAGAATCGCCACGGATGAAATTAGAAAAGCCTATGAAAGTTCTTTGAATTCTGCACGTTTGTTGGGTTTATATTCTAAGGCTCGAAATTCCGCGGAAGCGAATCTGAGCAGTCATAGGAGGGGCTTTAGTTTCAAATCGACTTCTCGTCTCGAGTTGCTCGTTTCGGAAACTTCTTTTTTGGATTCTGAAATCGCATACAGAAAGGCCTACTATCAACATTCGCTGAATACGATTTGGTACGGAGTCGCGATCGGAGAACTCCCGAAATTAAAAAAATCGAGGGAAGAGGATAAGACCGGGGGTTAGTTTCTTTTGTACGCTTGACATCTCCTCTCAAAGGTTTTAACTATTCAGCATACTTGAGAGGTAAGAATCCCCATGATCATCAGTAATTACTTTCAGGACAACGAAGATCTCAAACTCGTATTTGATGAGTTGATCGACTGGGATGAAATTGTCCACGCATTCGAGCACAAGTTCGAAGACGCAGAAGAATACAAAAAGACCGGAAACGAACGATTAGCATACGCTCCATCCAACATCGAGGAAGCCAAGGAATATTATAAGTCCGTATTGGACTCCTTAGGCGAAATCATGGGAGAATTTGTGGCTCCCAGAAGTAAGGAAATGGATCAGATCGGTCTCAAATACGAGAACGGCAAAGTGACATTCCCGAAGGCGCAGGAAGAATGTTATAACACTCTGAGAGACGCGGGTTTGATGCCGATATCCCTCAGCAGGAGATACGGTGGAATGGGACTTCCGGCGACGGTTCAATCCTTTATGTGTGAGATTTCAGCCCGCGCCGATGCGGCTTTCTGTCTCGCTTATGGAAACATCAACATCGTGGAAATTATGGAACGTTATGCGACACCGGAAATGTGCGAGAAATGGATTCCGGAAATCGCCGCTGGAAAATACAGCGCGGCCATGGCATTGACCGAACCGAACTACGGATCCGATCTTCCGAACGTCCAGACTAAAGCGGTTCAAGACACAAACGGAGTTTGGAGAATCACCGGAGCCAAACGTTTTATCACACACGCCTGCGGATACGTCAACGCACCTTCCGTGATTCTTACGTTAGCGAGAACCGGAACTCCGGAAAGCGGCGCGAGAGGACTTTCTTTCTTTTTGGTAAAAGGAAGCGATGTGCACGTTGCAGGCGTAGAACACAAGATGGGGCTTCATTGTTCTCCGACTTGCGAAGTTGTATTCGAAAATTCTCCCGGAGAATTGATCGGAAAAACCGGATACGGTCTCGTGAAATATTCTATGGGAATGATGAACGCGGCGAGACTTACGATCGCGACTCAGTCTTTAGGAATTGCGAGCGCTGCCTATTTCGAAGCCAAAAAATACGCCTCCGAAAGAATTCAATTCGGAAAGCCGATCGAACAAATTCCGGCCGTGAAAAAAATGTTGGATCGTATGGAAAGAGAAGTGTTGGCGACGAGAGTTCTCATCGCGGAAACAGGGAAGGCGATCGATCTCTATCACTGGCCGAAGGAACACATGATCAAAATCGACGGTAAAACGGAAAGAGACGCGAATCAGGACGAGACGATTCGTCGTTGGGAAAAACTCGCGGATCTTTTTACTCCGCTCAGCAAATACTATGCATCGGAAGGATGTGTGTCGATCGCATCCGACGCGCTTCAGATTCATGGTGGAAGCGGTTACACCGAAGACTACGACGTAGCAAGAATCTACAGAGACAGTAGAATCACGACGATCTACGAAGGCACCACACAACTTCAAGTTGTCGCAGCGATCGGAGGAGTTGTATCTGGAATGTCTCCGACCGGACATCTCAGACAATATGGAGAATCCGAACTGGCGAAATTCTCAGCATCGGAAGATCTCAAAAAAGTCTGGAACGATTTGGAGAATGCGGTTGCAGCATACAAATCGATTCAAGACGGAAACGTAAAAGATTCTTTGGCGTTTGAAGTTGTCGAAGTCGCTGCGAGATTTATCTGCGGAATGCTTTTGGAAAGATCTTTAAAAGCGTTGAGCGGAAAAGAACTCGATAAGAGAAAAGCGATTTCCCAAGCTTATAACTTGGACAGTCTCGCAACTGCCAACGCGAATCTGTTCAAATTGGAAAGAGCTTCGAAACAAGCCGTACCGGCCTAACACAAAACGCTTCCGTCGGATTCGAATCGGCGGAGGCGTTCCTTAAAGAATAAAATCAATCTCCGCTGTATTGACTTCCCACCACGGCTAAAGTGACGGTAGCTTTAGCGATATGTTTTTCACGATTTTTATGAAGTGCATAAACGTCCGAATTGACTACGATCACAGTGGCTCCGTGATAGAAAACTTTCGATTCACAACGAAGGCGATTTCCGATTCCTGGTCTCAAAAGATTCACTTTAAATTCCAAAGTTAAAACGACTTGTTTGGCGCCGACTAACGTGCCAGCCGCACCTCCCGCGGAATGATCCGCAAGAGTGGAGATTACTCCTGCATGAACATATCCGTTTTGTTGTAGATGTTTATCTTGGATGTCCACAAAAGTGCGCAACTCGCCTAATTCTATAGAATCGATCTGGATTTCCAGAAGTCGGATGAAGTTGGCTTTTTGGAATATATTTCGAACACGGTCCTTATAATTAGGATCTTTCGGTTTTACTTCTTTTCCCATGGAAACTCAGAATGAAAAAGAAAAATAGAAAATCAAATAATTTATCCGAGAGAAATAGTTTTATATAAAATTTTTACGGCCTCCGTTCTTTTCGGAGCTATGGTCCTTAAATTCTCATCTCGACCGATTCGTTATTTTGGGTTTTGGAAAGTGAATCTTCGATCAAAAGTCAACGAGACGAAAAAACGATTTTTATAGCGATAATCAAGTAGTTACGAAAAATTTAAAGTTTAGAAAAGGATCTGTTTAAAGGAAGAGTTTTGTTCCAAAAAAGAAAAAACGACGTTATGGAGAAAATCGAAACTGGATAAATTTTCTCCATAACTAGATATATTCGTATATTATTATTTTCTTAAAGTCTCCGTGGCGCTTCCCGCGGCCCAAGTCCCTTCCAGGAGACGTCCGCCATTCTTCACTTCGTAGATCACGGGGTCGGCTTGTCCCCAATCGACTGTAAGAGTACTTCCGTCCAAAGACCCCGTTCCCGTAAAAGTTTGTCCGGCTACGGTCCAAGTAAAAAGATATTCCCCGTTGGATTGAGTGATCGTCACCGATCCGCCGTACGAGGAACCGTCAGGGTTGGTTCCGGCCACTTTGTATTTGCCGCTGATAGAAGAAGGGTTGATTTGACCGATCTGCGCGCTCGCAGTTGAGATAAAACCGAACACAAAAGCAACGATGAAAAGCCTTGAAACGATTCGAAACATTTTCGTTTTCTCCTTAAAGATAAAAGAGTAGAATAGTCTGTTTAGAATTTTAAAAAAGTCAATAAATTATTCAGAAAAAAATAGGCTACTTCGAAATTTCTATCGGTGGAAAGAATTCGATATGAAATTCCTAAATTCCACCGTTTGTTTTCTATAAAATGATTTGATAAGTATTTCGCTCTATGAATGATGCCAAGGCCTGCCCGGTTTTCGAAAGAAACGAAGGTCATTATCCGGAAGGAGCTCCGAAAATTATGTTTGGAATGAACTATATACAATTCGATTCGATGACGCATGTCATTCTTTATAAGAACGGTAAAGTTTCGAAAGAAGGAAGAGGACTTTCCTTTTTTTACTTTGCGCCCACGAGTTCGATTTCCGCTATTCCGCTGGGGAGTAACGATTTACCGTTTATTTTTAACGAATCGACAAACGATTATCAGACGGTTTCGATTCAAGGACAAATCACTTATAAGATTTCCAACCCGAAGGCCTTATCCGAACTTTTGGATTTTACGGTCGATGCAAAGGGAACTTATAAGAAGAATGAAATCGAAAAACTCAATCAGAGAATCATCAATTACGCCCAGACATCCACTTCTTCTTACATTCATGGAATCGGTTTGAAAGATTCGATTCGTTCCGCAAAAACGATCGAAACCCAAATTCTTCAAGGACTCCAATCTTCTTCCGCGATTTCCACTCTGGGGATCGAAATTCTAAACGTGAATATTCTCGCGATTCGCCCCAATCCTGAAATGGAGCGCGCCCTTGAAACCGAAACCCGAGAAAAGCTACAGCAAGAAGCGGATCAGGCGATCTACGAAAGAAGAAATTTCGCGGTGGAACAAGAACGTAAAATCAAGGAAAGCGAATTGAATACGGAGATTGCCGTAGAAGAGAAGAAAAAACAAATCTCCGAAAAGCAAATGGAAGCGAAGATCATGGAAGCGGACAACAAAAGAAAACTCCGAGAGATGCAGGTTCAAGCCGATATCGCAGTCGAAGAACAAAGAAAAAAATTCATCGATACAAAAACCGCCAACCAAAGAAAGGAAGCCGAGGCTCAAGGGTTTGTCACGGAAACTACCTTGAAACCTTTCCGCGATATAGATTGGAGAACGTTAGTCGCATTGAATAACAATCCGGATCCGAGATTTAACATCGCTCTTGCCTTTAGACAACTGGCCGAAAACGCCGAAAAAATCGGAAACCTCAACATCAGCCCCGATCTTTTAGAGAATCTTCTTCAGGAGAAAAAAGATTTTAAAAAATGAGCGTCGAGTATGCGATCGTTGTAAAGAACAAAACTCGGCTTGAAGCCCTTGTTGAAAGATTCAATACGAAACAACAGGCAAAGTTTTATATAGAAAGATTGGGTGGAAAGTTTGAGGAATATGAAATCGAACACGAAATCTTTCACGAATCTCTGGATACGATTCAAAAGAAACTTTCGAAAACCATAAAATATAAAATCGTAGAAAGAATCTTTCTTCCTTCCTTTCTTTTTTCCGAAAAAAATCTTATAGTTACGATCGGGCAAGACGGACTCGTCGCGAATACGGCTAAGTATTCGAAAGGGGTCCCGATCGTTGCGGTCAATCCGGACGCGGAAAGATACGACGGAGTGTTACTTCCTTTTGATCCTCACAATTTTATTTTCGGAGTCGAGAACGTGATCGGCGGTCGTTATTCTTCCAAGACGGTTCGTTTTGCGGAAGCAAAGCTGAACGACGGACAAAGATTGCTCGCATTCAACGATCTTTTTATCGGACCTTCCTCTCATACTTCCGCTCGTTATAAAATTTCATACGATCAGAATTCTGAAGAACAGTCTTCCAGCGGGATCATCGTTTCCACTCCGGCGGGAAGTACGGGCTGGCTCAGTTCCATATTCAATATGGCTTACGGAGTTACCGGCCTTTTTGAAAAGGAATTAAAACTCAAACGCCCGGCGCTCCAAGAAGATCAGCTTTTGTTCGCGGTCCGAGAACCGTTCCAGAGCGTTCGAACACAAATCGGAATCACCGCCGGAGTTCTTACTAACAAGTTTCCGCTGACCGTTGAATCTCTGATGCCTTCAGGAGGAGTGATCTTCAGCGACGGGATCGAATCGGATTATTTGAAATTTAATTCGGGAACGGTCGCGACGATCGGAGTTTCGAAAGAGAGCGCGAAATTAGTTCTGAAGAATTGATTCGATAAAAGGAATCTCAATGTTCCGGAAATTTACTCAGAGCTTCTCGAATTAAATCCCGCATAAAAGTTTTATAGAATAGAAAAAAATCGAACCAAAATATAGTTGCCTTGGTAACTAATAATGTTATATTCGCAAAATGGTTTCAGTAAAGGACGCGTACGGATTCTTAATCGTAAGATCCAATCGCCTGTTTCGATTGCACTTCCAAAGATTCTGTCAACGTAACGATATCGATATCAGTCAAGAACAATGGTTTTTGTTGAATAAGATCGCGCAGAGCGAGGGATTGACTCAAGGTGATTTGACGGATGATTTATTCGGAGATAAGCCGAACATTTCTCGTATGGTTGAGAAGATGGAACAAAAAGGTTGGATAAAAAGAGTAAACGATCCGGAAGACCATCGAATCTTGCGCCTTCATCTTACCAAAAAAGGAAATGCGACTCATGAAAAGATGACAAACATAGTCGGGGAAGAACGAAGTAAAATCTATTCAGGTTTAAGTTCGAAAGACTTCAAAGAATTCGAAAGAATCATCGGAATCTTAGAGAAGAACCTTTTGGAGAATTTATAGGAGTGCACTTGCGATTCTAATAAAAATGAAAAAGATAATCAATCATGCGATTACCTTGTGGATGATACCGTTCTGGACGTTGATTCTCGATTGCGGTTTTGTTTCTCATAAACAACACCGAGCGATTCGTTCGGCCGAGGTCTACAATACGGCGGAATACGGATTTTCTCAGGGAATCATCACGGATTCACCTAAAACAATTTATCTATCAGGCATCGTAGGCTGGAACAAAAAGAGAGGACTTCCGGATCCGAATCGTTTCGAAACACAGACAATCCAGATTTTCGAAAATCTAAAACTCCTATTGAAATCGGAAAATGCGACTCTGGACGATGTTCTGCGTCTTGAAGTTTTTATCGTAGGAATCGATACGAACAAACTAAAGGAGTATTCAAAGATCTCTGCGCAATTTTTTAATTCGGGACATAAGCCTGCTTCTACAGTGATCGGGGTCGAAGCGCTTTCGAGAGAAGGTCTTTTAATTGAAATTCAAGCGACGGCTTCGATCCGTTGATTTTTTATTAAAAATAGTTGCCATGGAAACTATACGATTCCTAAGATGGAAAGCGTTAAATAGTTGCCATAGCAACGTATTAAGAGGAAAATTTTATAGGAGTAGGTATGAAACTAATTCAGTTTTTAACGACCATTTTTATGACGACGGCAATTTTCGCCAATAACGAGGAGGCTTCTTTAAAAAAGCAAATCCATGAATTCGTAAAGGCGGGTGATGAAAGAAACACGGATAAATTGGAGAACGTTCTGCATAAGGATTTTCGCCTCTATGCGTTCGTAGGCAATTCAAATCAGCCTTGGGAAATGAATCGGGAAGGTTATCTGGGTGCTTTGAAAGAAGGAAAAATCGGAGGGAAGCCGAGGACGTTGAGCATAACTTCCTTGAAAAACGAAGGAAATCTTGCTTATGCGACGTTGGTAATGAAATCCAGTGAAATGAGTTTCGTTGTCAATCAGCAGTGGGTCAAAACGGAATCCGGCTGGAGACTTCTGCAGGATTTAGCGAACGCGCAAGTGTTAAAAAAATAATCGAAAGAAGTAATTTTGAATCGGGGTCGATTCTTATTGCAACGACCCCGACAATTCCCGATCGCTTAATCGGTCCCACCGCGGAGCGTTACTTTTCATTCTTTCCGTTTCCGAATTTTAAGATCGCTTTATGAAACGGAAGATAACAGATTGTAGAAAGCCCTTTGAGGGACGTTATCTCTCTTTCCCATTAGGAAAGGATTGATTTTTCCAAATTCTATAATCCTCTTTCAGACAATTTCCACAAGGCCTGAATCCGTTTTTTTCCGCACTTGTCTTTGAAGAGAAGAACACACGATTCACTTTTTTCATTCTTTTACCGGAGCTACAATTCAGTTTCCCGTAAATCCTCAGACGAAGATTTCCTCCGAAACGTATATTCAAATTTCGGATTTCTTTTCTCAAACGGATTTCATCTATTTCGGTATGGCGAATCATTAGTTCAACTTTTAGCATCATGGAAAATGATGCCTAACGTGTGTCGTTCTCCGCGATGAATTTCGCTTACACCGTGTTTCATATGAGCGCGATAATATCCTTTCTTCCCTTTAGCAGGTCTGAAATTCGTCGCGAAAAAAATCATATCTCCTTGCTCCGGTTTTAACACGATCGCTTTGGATTGAGCTCTCGGAATCGATTGAGTTATCACAAACTCGCCGCCGCAGTAGTCTTGATCCGGTTGATTTAAAAAGATGGCAGCTTGTATCGGAAAATAAACTTCTCCATAAAGATCCTGATGTAAGGTATTGAATCCGCCGGTTCCGTATTTTAAAATCAAACAGGTAGGTTTTGTTTGTTCGTTATCGTGACAGATTTTTCTGAGTTCTGAACATTGGTCCGGAAATTTCTTTCCGATACTCAATAAGTTCATCCAGGAGTTTGCAATCGGGGATAAATACGGATAAATATTTTCTCTTAGGATTTGTATCCAATCGGGCAACGGATCATCAAAATACTTATATTCTCCCAATCCGAATCTAAATCTTTCCATCGTAACCGTTTTACGATACAATCTAGATTGATCATAGAGTTGAATACAACTTTTGCATTCGGAAACGGAAATGAACTTCGGAACGGTTACAAATCCTTTTTCATGCAGCTCTTTTGTTACATAAGACCAATCTATTTTTTTGATCTTAGAATGGATTGAAATCCCGGAATCGGATACGAAAACCTGTGAACGATTTTTCATTCGAAAATTATATTTCACTGAGCGGTTTTCGAAAACCCGATTCTTGCTTTTAGCGTGAAAACTCGGTCTAACGTTGAAAAATTCTACCGAGCGAACGAAGAGGCTTCATCGAAAGCCTCGATGGAAATTTTCGCTTTTTTCCGAATACCGTTCAATTTGTTTGAAAAGAGGATTCCTGTTTCACCTTATATCCCAGAAAGAAAAGAATGAGCCCTCTCAGGGAATCCAGAAACAAAGGATATAACGTTCCGAAAAAAATCCACTGATACAATCCGATGATAAGAAGGTAAAAACAGAAAGGAACGAGCCAGACGAAAAAATTCATTTTCCCATCCGCTAAAAGAAAGAAGGAACGAACTTGAGAAAAAATGAATATTATCGCGGCAAAAATACTGAACATATCCATTGAAAAAAATTCGTTCCCGTTTACGGCTTTAGGTATCGCGATCGAATAGGCGTAGACGGTTCCGATCGAAATGGAAAGAAGGATAAGAATCAAAAGAATCCATTTCAGCGGAGAGTGATTTCGATTTTTTACAGGCGAAGTCAGAAATGATAGAATTGTAATGCTCATAAAAAGAAGAAGAGTCTGGTAAAAAAGATTCATGATTGACGTTCCTTTGTTACAAGTTTAGTCGCAAACGCGATGAAAAAGATTCCGATTGCCGAAATATAAAGAAAAAGATCGAATCTTGGCATTCCAAGAAGATTCCCGGTTTTTCCGATCCAAATTCCGTCTACGATAAAGAGCAACGCTCCTGCTAAAATGAACATCGCCGAGTTTTTTAGATCCTTTTCCAAAGGACTTCGTTTTAAAATATTCGCGGAAGAAACGATCAAAACTGCCGAGGTCGCGACTCCTATCGCGAGTTTATAAATTCCGCTTAAACCGAGAACATGGGATAAAATCGACAATGTGATAAGCGTCAGTAATAGTATTGAGTTTATCTTATTATCAAATTGAAAGCCTGTGGAAATCGAAAAAAAGGGTAAGCACAAAAGGGGGAATGCGATTTCCTGCGCGGCGTGTTTTAACACAGAATGAATTCCTTCCGTATAAGAAGGGGAAAAGGCAATCAATCCGTATAAAAAAGCGGTGAGCGAAATCGTAAAAAAACCGAAACTGACCAATCTCCATTTTGCCGATCCAATTAGAGTCCAAAAGCCGTATGCCGCCGAGAGGCCTACCGGGATGTCTGCGATTGCAGTGCTGATTTTAAATTCTTCCATACGAATACCTCGATAGAAATGTATCTCATTTTTAGAGGTTGTTCCTATCGTGTTCTAACATGGGAATGGTTTTAAGTTTTTTCCTTGAGAATCGATTTTCTAAATTGGTTCGGAGTTACTTTTTCTTCCTCTAAAAAAACTCTATGGAAGGTTGTAAGGGAGTTGAATCCCACTTCGAGTGCGATCGTAAGGACGGTACGTTTTGGATCTTGGATTAGAATTTGTTTTGCTTCCCGGATACGGAATAGATTTATCCATCGATTGAAAGAATTTTTCAGCGTATCGTTCAGATATTCGGATAGCTGATGTGTGGAAAGTCCTGAAATTTTCGCGACGTCCGCGATTCTTAAATTTTCGTTTCTATAGACACGATCGATTTCCATAATTCTATCCAGAATTTTTGCTATCTCTTTAGGATCTTTTCCGTGAAGATAAGTTCTTCTGTGCTCCGGATTCTGAGCCTCCGATCTAAGATACTCGGTCAGTTTCGGATAGAGTTGTCCGGTCGAATGTACGATAAAAACGACGAAGGATGCGATGAGAGAAGAATATTGTAATGTCCGATAAATTTCCAAGATCGATAGTAATGATAGAATTACCGAAATAAGCGAGATTCCTAATATAGAAAGAGCGAAAATTTTTCTTTTTTCCAATAGGGATCCGATCTTGAATCGAATTAGGATTTGAAAAAAAGAAAATAGGATATAGATGATAATCGAAATATTGCTCAGAGACAGGACAATCCTAAAATTTCCCCGATTTTGAAGGGAGACGATACCGTAAAAATTTTCCTTCGGAAAGAATTCAGTTTGATATACAAGGAGAATCAAAAAATAAAAAAATCCCGGAATGAAGTTCCAAAAAACTTTCGGCGAAAAACGCGGTAGTGGACGAGGGTCTAAAATACCTTGAATATAAAGATAGAGCAAAGGTCCGAGAAAGAACAGGAGAGGAACGTGGACTGCAGTAAAAACTCCGATTTCATTTTTGAAAACTCCCTGAATGAGAAGAATGAGGTAGAGTTGAGAGAATCCAAAACAAAGATAGAGCAAAGAAGTGTAGATGGATTCCCGAATTCTAAACTTAAGAAGTTGGATCGATCCAATCCAAATGGAAAGAATGCTTACAAACTTCGCAAATTCCAAAAGTATCAGTTCCACAAATTCATTTGTGGAAGAGCTTCTTAAAAAAGAAATATATTATTTCAAAAATAAACGATGGCGGGAGAGTTTTAGAGTTTCTAAAAGAATCGATACAAAAGGAAGATAGAATCGACAAGATTTTAGAACTTTGTTTTCAGTTTTAAAAAATCGAATTTCCTTTTTGGCCGCCGTTTTGCCATTTTTTTTATGTCCTGAAATTTCGATTTTTTAACCGGTTCTTGTTGCCGAGGATTCAGATCTTTTTTTCTAACTCGCAAGGTTTAAGAAAAAAGCCGGCTTCAGTCGAAACTGCCCTTTTTGAAAATTTTTGGAATTTTAGAATTGACGGAATTGGATATATCGTTAATTTTAGATATGTAAATATGAAAAAAAATCAAGGATTGGATGCGGAAGTTCAAGAATTTTTATCGGCTTTAGCGAGTGAAACCCGGCAAACCCTTCTCTTATCTTTTACGGATGGAAAAGAGAAAACCGTCGGAGAACTCGTTGAAATTTCCGGTTTAGGACAATCCACAATTTCCACTCATCTGAATCAGCTGAAAAAAGGCGGAATTCTGATTAGAAGAAAATTGGGAAAGGAAGTCTATTATAAACCGAACCGGGAGAAAATTTTGGAACATTTATCCAAATTGTCGGGATATCTTCGCGGATGTTGTTGATTTTTTTTATTTATCAAATCGTTAAATTTAGATATTTAGGAGTGTAGATTTATGTCGTTTTTAAAAAATTCAGTTAAACGGCTTGGATTTCCGATTTTATTTTTTTCTTTGGTCTGGATTTTATTTCGATATCCAGGCAATGTTTGGATCGGATACGGATTCGTTTCCTTTTTGGTTTTTTTGGGGATTCTTTTGGAACGATTTCTTCCGTTTGAGAAAGAATGGAACAAAAAAGATTACGATCGAAAATCGGATTTTGTTTTCTTTTTGATTCAACCGATCTTAGCGCCTCTGACGGGAAGTTTGGTCGCACTTGCTACGATTCAATTTATGAAATACTTTGAGATTTCTTCTCCCGATTTACAGGATACGTCCTTAATCTTTCAAGTTATTCTGGGTATGACTTTATCGGGATTGATTCCTTATTGGCTTCACCGATTTGCACACGTCGGAGACGGTTTTTTGTGGAGAGCGCACTCGATTCATCATTCTCCCAAGAAATTATATTGGATGAACGCATTTCGTTCTCATCCTTTCAACACGATTTGGAATACCGCGGGTTTATTGTTGCCTTCCGTAATTCTCGGTATGCACACGGATGCGGTTTTGATAGTCGGTTTGTTGAATAACTTCGTATCGATTTTTAATCATATGAATATCGATTTCCGTTTAGGATTTTTAAATAAGATTTTTAATATGAACGAACTACATCGCTGGCATCATTCCGAAATTCCATCCGAAGGAAATAATAATTACAGCGCGGGAGCTTTTGCGATTTGGGATCATATTTTCGGATCCTACTTTCTTCCTAGTAAGAAAATGAATCCTCAATCCGTGGGTTTATTCAAGCCGGAAGCTTATCCTTCCGGATCCTTGATCAAACAATTTTTGTTTCCGATTTGTAAGTGTTAATAAATTCTTTTATATTCGAGAGAAGAGGCGCCTCTCTCGAATGGGAAAAACACGCAAGGGTTTCTAAGCCGTTTGTTGTAAGAATCGTTCAAAGACCATGATTTCATTTTTAAAAAGAAAGTTAGACGTCATTGTAAAAATCGGGAATTTATCCGTTGCTCCCGCGTTTGTAAGCCTCGGTTTTTTATTGGCCTTTTTATTCGTACCTTTTTTGAAGGAGATCGCGGATCGAAATCCGAATCTTTTTATCTGGGTGGTTTCCCCTTTCTTTTTAACGGCCGG
Source organism: Leptospira ainazelensis (assembly GCF_016918785.1). GTDB lineage: Bacteria > Spirochaetota > Leptospiria > Leptospirales > Leptospiraceae > Leptospira > Leptospira ainazelensis. The sequence continues at coordinate 131,650 of NZ_JAFFPT010000045.1, forward strand.
GACTTTTCTTATGACTAAGTTAGGTCTTTACGTTATAATTACCGGAAAAGCAAAACAGTCCTTGATTCCCGGAATCTTAGAATCCGAAATTCCGGAATTTTTTGCTCGGATTCTGGGCGTTTTTTACTTTATGTTGGGAGGACTTGCGGTTCTGATCGGAACCGTTATGCTCCTTGTCTCCTTATTCTAAATTTTAAAATAAAAAAACGGAAAACAAAAACCTATACGGCTTTTGCCGTTTTTTTTTTATCAAACGAATGATAGAAACGATTTTATCATTCGTTTGCGTCGACCAACAAAAAGTTTGGAGTAACCTGCCGTAGTTTTCTTTTGGAATAGGATCCCTTATCCGAAGAGGCCTTTTGTTTCCAGATCATTCCATCCATCGTGTTCGGGCCATTCTTTACTTGATCGTAAAGCGGTTGGGTCGGTTTAGGTTTACACCAGACTTTTCGTTATCCCAACGAGGTTCATCGGATGAGTTTTTACGAACTTGTAAATCATTATCGCGTTCAGGAAGCCTGTAAACTTTTGAGAGAGGAACGTCAAAAGGGAGTTTTGGATATCGGCTTTGAAGTTGGTTTTAATTCGAAGTCGGCGTTTAATTCTCAATTTTTAAAAGCTACCGGTTTCTCTCCGGCGCTTTATCGAAAGAATCGGCTTTCCAATTTCAAGGGATAAGAATTAGGATTTTTATTGAATAGCCCGGTAATTTTCCCTCTTAATTCGGCATCGCTTTTAGCTAAGGGAACGAGATCCTAAGAATCTACGTTAAAAAAAAGCATCATTTTTATTTCATCTTCGTCTTTAAAAAGAAAAGGAGATTGAAATGGAAAATTTACCCGTAGCAGTGCTTGGAGCAGGCCCCGTAGGGCTTGCCGCCGCAGCACATTTAGCTGCACGAAAGCAAAAATTCATCCTATTGGAAATGGGGGAAGATGTTGGAAATAACATTCGCACCTGGGAACACGTTCGTCTCTTTTCGCCTTGGAAATACAATGTGGACAAGGTTGCAAAAAGTTTGCTCGAATCTGCCGGCTGGATTGCTCCGAATGAGGATGAGTTGCCGACCGGATCGGATCTATATAATAAATATCTAAAACCTCTTTCGTTACTACAGGAGATCGATTCCAACCTTTATCTGAATCGCAAAGTTGTATCGGTAGGACGTAAAAATTTTGATAAGGTGAAGACGAAAGATCGCGATTCAGTTCCATTTGTGATCGAGGTCGAGAATGAAGATAAATCGCGCGAACATCATGAAGTGAGGGCCGTCATCGATACAACGGGGACTTGGAATTCTCCGAATCCGCTTGGTTCCGGCGGAAATTACGCGATTGGAGAAAAGGAAAATCATAAGAAAATCTTTTACGGAATTCCGGATGTGAAGGGTTCTTTGAAAGAAAAGTATAAAAATAAAAACGTCGTCGTAGTTGGAGGCGGCCATTCCGCGATGAATGTGATCTTAGATTTAGGAGATTTGAAAAAAGAATATCCTGAAACGAAGATTCACTGGGTTTCCCGAAAGGCGGAGATCGAAAGCTCACTTGGCGGAAAAGAAAAAGACGGATTACCGGCGAGAGGTTTACTTGGAATTAGAATCGAAACCATGTTGAATCATGGTGAAGTTTTATCACATTCTCCTTTTCTAATACACGGCGTTTTTCCTGAAAAAGGAAAACTTTTTCTCATAGGATTTCAAAATGGTCAAGAGATCGTTTTGTCTGAAATCGACGAAATTATTGCAGCAACCGGTTCTCGACCTGACTTTTCTTTTTTACGAGAAATTCGTTTGGATCTTGATATTGCCGTTGAAAGCGCCGAGAAGATTGGGATTTTGATCGATCCGAATATTCACAGCTGCGGTACGGTTCGTCCTCATGGCGCGAATGAATTAGCGCATCCGGAGAAAAATTTTTATATCGCCGGTTCTAAAAGTTATGGCAGGGCCCCTACGTTTCTTTTGGCAACGGGTTATGAACAAGTTCGTTCGATTGTCGCGGCTTTGGTTGGTGATAGAGAAGCCGCTAATAGAGTTGAGTTGGATTTGCCGGAAACCGGAGTATGTAGCACCGATAGAAGTTCCGCAGCAGCAGCGTGCTGCAATGTTTCTTAGATTTTGAATGATTGAATCTTACAATCATTCTTTAGAATTAAGAGGAAGGCCGAATGATAGGCTTCCTCTTTTTGCGTCTTTGGCATTAGGATTTTCATGTCTGGGCGATGCACTTCTTTATTCTTATCTTCCAGTAAACGCCGAACAGTTAGGTTTTCCTTTTTTTTGGGTGGGAATCCTGTTGTCAGCTAACCGATTTGTAAGAATCTTTTTGTTCCCTTTAATCGATACCTTTGTTAGTAAATTCGGTTTTCGTAATGTATCATTATTTGCGGCTGCGGTTGCGGTTATTACCACCGCGTCTTACGGGTTAAATATTCATCCGATATTATTACTCGTCTCGAGGATTTTTTGGGGTTTTTCTTTCTCAATACTTCGGCTTTCCTACTTATCGCATTCACTGTTGAGTTCTCGCCCCGGCGTTTCTCTCGGTTTAGGTAAAGGTATTCATGAATCCGGCCCGATTTTTTCCTTACTCTTCGGTTCCTTGTGCTTAGAAATCTTAGGAGCTCAGTCAACTTTTTTTCTAATGGCTATCATCTCGCTTCCATCGATCTTTTTTTCCTGGAAAATTCAAGATCAAATCAGACTTAAAGAAACTTCTATAAAAGTTAGATTTAGATTCGGAAAATTAAAAACCGTAAATTTACTTTCATTTATTTCAGCATTTACGGTGGACGGAGTGCTCGTTGTTTCGCTCGCATATCTTCTATCGAATTCTTCGGAAACCGTTTTGTTTCTTCCAATCTATGGAATATCCGTTTCGATCTGGCTGGGAGTAAAACGGATATTTTCGATTTTATTTTCTCCTATAGCCGGGAGGTTTACCGAAAGATTCGGATTCGAAAGAGTTTTTCAATTTTCATTATTCTTTACGTGTATTGGAGTTTTGATTTTACCCTTGTATTCGCTTTTGATAGGATTAATCGTCGTTTTTATTTTTAACGGAGTTCATGCCGCGATCGGACCGGGAAGGGCTGCTATGGAGGAAGAGGATCGTTCTTTCGCGGCCTCTAGGAATTCCTTTTGGTCCGACATAGGCACGGCTCTCGGTACACTTTTCGGAAGTCTTTTTCTCTACTCTGAAATTGTTACGTTTTGGGTTCCGATAATTTTAAGTCTAAGTATTATTCTTATTTTAATCTTACAAAAAATAAAAAACAGAAGGATCGTTTATGGAGACAATGTCAAGTTTATACAATGAATTTAATGGAAAACTTTTTAATTATATTCGCAGCAAGGTTAATTCTTACGAAGATGCCGAGGATATTCTTCAGGAAGTATTTTTAAAGATATTACAAAAAAGTGAATTACATATTTCGGAAAAGATAAGACTGAAAGATTGGGTTTTTGTAATTACCAAAAACTCGATAATCGACTATTACCGAAAAAAGGGAAAATGCGATTTTAGTTCTTCGATATCGGAGAATTTTTCCCAAAAAATCGAAGAGGAACCCTTCGAAGGAACCATGAAGGCTTTGAGTATTTGTCTGGATAATTTTATCGATCTTTTGCCGGACGAAGATAGGAAAATATTGAAGGAATCCGAAATCGAAAAAGTGAAACAACGGGAAATCTCTTTGCGATATGGAATTCCTTATTCTTCTCTCAGATCCAAAATTCAAAGAGGTCGTATGAAATTAAAAAAGATGCTCGTAGATTGTTGTAAAGTTGAATCCGATCGAATTGGAAACATATTAACGATTACACAAAAGAAAAACCAATCGGGTGAAAACCTTTACCGTTGTGAAATCGATCGATTTCGATACGAATAAGAATTCGTTCTATGACCAGCTCCTTTCTTGCGCTTCGATCATTTTGATAGAATAAAATATTGTTTTGAGATAGGTTGTAACTGAAAAATGCATCATTTCTAATCTCGAACGTCTTTAGGTTTATCGAGTCCAAGTGAAATTTCACGGTTTCTCTGGTCGCTATATTCTAAGGTTGGTAATGATGGATTTAAACGAAGAATGTTGTTTAAAGCGATTTTATTTTATGAACGGTAATTTTTACATTCCTCCTTGTGATCCACAGTGTGGGCACGGAAGAGGTTACTTAGATAGTCTAGGCGGCGATCAGGATGGAAACTTTGCGAAACCCGAAAAATCCAAAGGGTGGCAAAAATTAATTCTCGTAGTCAAGAGATTGCCCTTCCTGCGTTTTATTCTTGCGAAAGTATCTGTTCATTAGCCGATTCTTATTTTGTGTCGAATGCCTTTTTTCAAAAAAGACTTTCCGACTTTTCCAAGGAGGAAATGTCTTCGAGACAACGTTCTCCTTGAAGGCGATTGTTGCGGGAAAGAATTTGTTTTGGAACCGGGTAAGCCCTCATCTTTTCGGAGGGAAAGGTTTGAAAGAATTGGGATATGGATTCTTTCGAATTTATTTTTTCGTCAAGCCAAACCTCGTAGCTTTCAGGAGGAAGAAGGACCGGCATTCTTTTTTTATCGTGATAGTATGCGAAGAGGTCGTTTGCCGGAGTTGTGATGATCGAAAACGTTTGAAGAGACTCTTGGGTTTGTGGATCGGTCCAGCGAGAATAGATTCCGGCCATTCCGAAAGGTTCGTCGTCTTTCATTCGGATCGCGTAGGGTTGTTTGTTTCCGGATGGACCCTTTGATTCGTAAATCGCGTCGCAGGGTATGATACAACGACTGTGAAGGATCGGTTCTTTAAAAGATTTGAGTTCGAAGATGGTCTCGGATTTTGCGTTGAACGTCGTAAATTCAAATGCCGCCTTTAGACTCGGAGACCAAGAAGGAACCAGCCAGAACATTGCGTCTTCTACCGTATAATCGATTCCTGGTTTTAAAATGATCATTGCCCCTTCGGTAAAAGAAACATTGTAACGATTCGGCGCTTCGTTTATCGATTTTGCAAAACGAAATACGTTTGCCTTTGACCATCGGGAGGATTGCGCAAATTTGTTACACATAAAAACTCAATCGGATTCTTTCCAAGAATCGAGGAAGGATTGGATCCGTCAAGATAGGAAAGAACGTTCTGAAAACGAGTTTTGTTTTTCCGTTAGCGAGGTTCTCGATAATTTTTGGCGAGTCGCGTTTTTACAATCCTTTCCATCGGTTTTATGTTATATAGAATTCTCATGTGTGGAAAAGTTTTGTAAAAAACTTCGAGGTTTGAATCGAAATTCTCCTTGTTAGAATTTTTTTAAAACACGTTTCCATTTGTTCAGAGGAAAAGATGCATCCAAAATTAACGCTCAAAAAAAATATTTCCATCCAAGCCCCTATCTCCAAGGTCTGGAGCGCGATGATCGATCCCGAAGTGATCAAACTCTATCTCTACGGAACTCAGACCATTTCCGATTGGAAGGTCGGAAGTCCGATCGTTTTTACGGGAATTTGGGAAAATCAATCCTACAGAGATCATGGAACGATTCTGAAGTTTGAAAAAGAAAAAGTTTTTCAGTATAACTATTGGAGCACGTTTTCAGGAATTCCCGATATTCCCGAAAACTACTCCGTTATCACGATGGAATTGAGCGTGGACGGAACTTCGACATCTCTTTCTTTGACACAGGAAAATTTTCCTACGCAAACTTCTTATGAACATTCAAATTCTGGCTGGGATCATTCTCTGAAGATCCTAAAAGATCATCTGGAAAAGTGATTTTTTCATGCGGCAGAGATGTGGAGCGTGCGAAGCAGTCGTCTCGTTTGAGACGACCGTAGGCGTTAGCCGAAGCGCGGAACAAGCTCGTTCCTGCGATTGGAAGATCGCATCGAATTTTTTCGACGGATTCGAGCAGGAGCCGCCCGAAAAAAAAATTATGCGGTAGGTTCGATCTTGGAAAGAATTTCCCGAATCTTGTCTTCGCTTCCTTTCGGAGTTAGAATCAGAAGAACATCACCTTCCTCTAATTTAGTTTTTCCTGTTGGAACTATATGTCCGTCTCCCCGATAGATCAATGTGATCAAAGAATTTTCCGGGAAGTTCAAGGAATAGACGAACTTTCCCACTACGCTCGATCCATAAGGAACTATAAATTCCAAGAGATTGGAATCGCTCTGTTCCCGATTTTCAAATTCAAACGGATACGAGGCCCTTTGTTCGAGGGGCGCGTCGAGTCCGAGCCATCTCACGACCTGAGGTACGCTCGTTCCCTGAAATAGTAGCGAGATTAAAACGGTAAAGAAGACTAGATGAAAGATTTTCTCCGATCCTTCCACACCTTGCGCGAATGGAAACGTCGCTAAAATAATCGGCGCAGCGCCTCTGAGTCCGATCCAAGAAACGAGTAACTTTTCTCTTATACTGTATCCCGATCGAAAGAGCGAAATGAATACGGCCATCGGTCTTGCGAAGAACACGAGAAAAAGCGAGAATAGGATCCCGGTTCCGAACAAAGGAGGGATTCTACTCGGATAGACAAGCAAGCCTAACGTTAAGAACATGATGATCTGCATGAGCCACGCGATTCCATCTAAAAATCTAAGATTACTCCGTTTGTGAACAAAGGATTGGTTCCCGAGTACGAGTCCCGCGATATAAACGGCTAAGAAAGGGTTTCCTCCGATCAATTCCGTCGCGGAATAGACAAAAAGAACCGAGGCAGATATCAAAACCGGATACAATCCTTCGTATTCGAGTTTGATTCGATTGAGTCCTTTGAAGATGAGATATCCGAACAAAAGACCGGCTCCGGTTCCGATCGAAAATTGCATAAAGATGTGAAGCGCCAGTTCTCCGGCTTTAGGAGGATTCGGTCCTAAAAGACTCAAAATGCTTACGGTCAAAAGTACGGCTAAAGGATCGTTGCTTCCCGATTCCAGTTCTAAAAGGGAAGTCAGTCCTTTTTTCATTCCCGTGTTTCTGGTTCTTAGAACGTTAAATACCGCCGCCGCATCCGTAGAAGAAACCACAGCGCCTAACAGGAATCCGATGATCGGTGAAAATCCAAGAACATAAACCGAGAAAAACCCCATTGCCGCCGCAGTGATCAATACTCCCAAATTTCCGAGAAGAATTCCTTTCCAGAGAACCGGTTTGATTTTTTGCCATTCCGTTTCCAGTCCTCCGGAAAAGAGGATATAGGCGAGCGCTATGGAACCGACTTGTCTCGCGAGAAGCGGGTTATCAAAATCGATTCCTCCGGGGCCGTCCGATCCTGCGGCCATTCCGATCATGAGAAAGAGTAGAAGAGAGGGGAGCCCGAATTTGGAAGAAATGCGAAGAAGGCCGATGCTGAGAATGATCAGACCGGATAGGACGAGAGTGCTGATTTCAAATTCCATTCAATACCGTATTTGTAAGATTCTATTTTATGGATCGTAGACGAAAATTCGAAAGTTTCTCGCCGCTTTTTCAAGGATAAAAGAAGAATCCGGGAAGGTTTTCTTTCAGGTTGCAGTTTAGACCCAAGGTGTGGGGATTCGAACCTTCTCTAAAGCCTTTTTTCTCCAAAACTCCGATTTCGTACAAGGAATTTTCTCTTCGATTTTTTCTCCCCTCTTTTTGATTTTTGAGTCGGATCGAGATTCTTTTCTCACTTTGAGTTGAGCTTTTTTTGAGAATCGAATTCTTTCAAAGGAAATTTCTTTTTCCCGTAAGAGGTTTGCTTTTTCCGAAGACGATTCTTATCATCTTATGAATCGATTAAATTGGATTTGAAAAAGATTCAAATAGAAATAGAATTTATTCTTATTCTTTTGAAACGTGGAATTCAATTCAAATTTTTGCATATAGGAAGGCCTGCATCGTGTATATCCCAAAAGCCTTTGAAGAAACGGACGAAACCAAATTGATCTCCTTTATCCGAGAAAACCCGTTTGGAATTATTACTTCCGGTTCGGAAACTTCCCTGGAAGCAAGTCATCTCGTATTTCATCCGGAAAAGAATGAAACCGGAAAACTTTTTCTTTTCGGGCACTTCGCACGCGCCAACGATCACTGGAAAAAAATCAAAGGACCGGTTTTGGTAGTTTTTCCGGGAGCTCATTGTTATATTTCTCCGACCTGGGTCGGGGAAGCGCATTCCGTTCCCACTTGGAATTATGCGGCAGTCCATGCGGCCGGTAATCTGAGTTTTTTGGACGAGAAACAAACGCAAGAAAGAATTACTCAGCTTGTGGCTTCTTACGAAATCAAACCTTCCCCAGAATGGAAATTGGACTTCGACGATTCTTACTTTCAGAGAACGATCAAAGGTCTTGTCGCGTTTCAAATCGAAATTACAAAATTGGAAGGAAAGTTCAAATTAAGTCAGAATAAATCGGTCGAGATTCAGGAGCGGGTGGCGGACAAACTCGAACAAATGCCGGACGATAATTCGAAAATTATCGGCCGTTGGATGCGGGAGAATGTGAGTCGGAAGAATTCTTAAAGAAAAGAGAAAGGACGCGTCGGTTTGCGAGCCTTTTATAATTTTTCCCGATCATTCTTAAAAAATTCGATCTACACAAAAGTGATTTTGAATTTTGCAAAGTTTTCGTTCTTTTCGGACCGTAAAAAACCGAAATATCTTTTAGAATTTTGACCTTTTTTGCTTCGGTTTCGGATCTTCTCGGAACCGTTTTCGGTATGGGAATCTTATTGTTAAATTCCGATCAGGAACTTAGGTCCAGGCTTCAGGAGTCGCAAAGCGAAGTCGTTACTCTTCTCGTTTCAAGAGAGAAGTTGTCTCAATATAACGAGAAAGATCGTAAAACGTTGCCGAAGAGAATTCCTAATCTTCTGAGGATCTATGGAAAGTATTTAACTTCCGCAAAACGTTTGGGTAAGAGAGCAGGAAAAACTTCTTATCAAAAGAGCGTTGGGCGGGGGAACATGGTGAGGATCAATGTTCGGTTGAGTACCGGAAGCTGGGCTTTGCTCGGAACCTTGGCGCAGGCTCATGGAGTGTCTCGCTGTTTTTTGTTCAATTATCTTTTGTGGTTGGATGAAGTCGGAGTTGGAAGTTCTATCTTGAGAACTATGAACGAGGGAGGTCCTACCTTTCATATGAATTACAGATATATACTCCACCTCGATATCTTAAACAATAGCATCGTTCGAAGACTGGAATGCCAACCGGAGCACACTTTTTACGTTCTGGACCCCCGCGACTGGTATAATTTCTAATTCTAAATTTTTTGAATTTAAGAAAATTTAACAATAAGGACTTCAGCTTTAGAGGAAAAATCCAAAGCTCGCCGAAGTGTATATCAGGAAAGGAATATTCCAAAAATCTAATTTCGCATTAAAAAACCTCGTAAACCCGCAAACTTTTTTTCAAGCGAAACTATACTGACGATACTGGAAGATACGGCGTCTCTCCCTAATCATCGAAATTCAGAATCCCATTTTCTGAACCGCACATTCGGAAAGAATCCGGATCTTTACCAGAGAGACTTTCATTTTTTTTTTCAGGAATCGAATCCATCGCTTCATTCCCGAGCGACTCAAAAAAAAGAACTCCCCTTGACAGAAAAATCAACCAACTCCCATCGTGAACAAATGGAACCACTTAGCTCCCGAGAGAGATTGATCCAAACGACGGCGCAACTTTTGCAAGAGAAGGGATATCACGGTACGGGGTTGAAAGATATTCTAAAGTTAAGCGAAACACCGAGCGGCTCCTTGTATCACCATTTTCCGAACGGCAAAGAAGAATTGACCGCCGTCGCGATTTCGAATGCGGGAGAACGGCTGGAAAAACAGATTGAAACCGCGGTTGCAAACCATACGAACCTTTTCGGTGTTCTAAAAGAATTTACGGATCACCTCGCTCAAGAACTGGAGGAATCCGGATTTCAAAAAGGTTGTCCGATTGCGACGGTCGTCCTCGAAGTCGCTGCGGACAACGATCGAATTCAGAAGGTTTGTTCAGAGACATATTCCAGATGGCAAAATCTTCTTCAAAATCTTCTTCTCAAATCCGGAATGGAAGAATCCAGGATAGAATCCGTGGCAATCCTCGTTTTAGCCGCCGTAGAAGGCGCCTTTGTGCTTTGTAGAGCCCACAGGAGCATTTCACCCTTACACGCCGTTCGAAAACAATTGGAGAACGTCCTAAATCCGCTTATCCCAATCTAAAAGAAAGTTCTTGACCGTTTTGAGCTTTTGTATTGATTTGGTAGAACGATCTATCTAGTCGCTTTGGAGAAAACGAAATGAACCTATTTATCACAGGCGCTTCCGGTTTTGTAGGAGAGGCGGCTACTCGCATTCTTTCAAAAAAGCATTCAATAAAGGCGATGTCTCGTTCCGAAAAAACGGATGCGGTAATTCGAAAGGCGGGGGGAGAACCGGTTCGATCCGAGTTAAATTCGGTACAATCGGATTCTCTGAAAGGAATCGACGTCGTAATTCACAGCGCGGCTTATGTGGAACAATGGGGTCCCTTCGAAGATTTTTGGAAGGTCAACGTCGAAGGAACGGCTCAACTTCTCGAAGCGGCGAAAAAAGCCGGAGTCAAAAGGTTTATTTTTATCGGAACCGAAGCTGCTCTTTTTTACGGTCAACCGATGGTCGATATCGACGAATCTTATCCGTATCCGGAAAATTCTCCTTTTCCTTATTCCCGCACAAAGGCCGAGGCGGAAAAGCTTGTTCTCAAAGCGAATTCTTCGGAGATGCAGACTCTTTCTCTTCGCCCTCGTTTGATCTGGGGTCCGGGAGATAAGACGGTGCTTCCGGTTCTTTTGAAGATGATCGACGACGGAAGTTTTTCCTGGATTGATCAAGGGAACGCGCTTACCAATACTACTCATATTTACAACTTGGTTCACGCGATCGAACTTTCTCTTTCAAAAGGACAAGGTGGAAAAGCTTATTTTGTCACCGACGATGAAACATTCAAATTTCGTAATTTTCTAACCAGCCTTCTTTTGACTCAGAAGGTCACCGCGCCGAATCGTTCGATCCCGGGTTGGCTTGCCCGTTTTCTCGCGGGAATCATAGAAGGAGTTTGGAAACTTTTGAGAATTCAAAACGAACCTCCTCTTACACGTTTTAGCGCGAGTATCATGTCGAGGGATTGTACAATCAAAATCGACAACGCAAAAAAGGATCTCGGTTACAAACCTCTTCTTACCGTTCGCCAAGGTCTCGCGGAAATGCCGGTTTTGGAAGTTTGAATTTTACTCCGATAAAAAGTTACGAGTCTTTTTAAAAACGTTAGGATTCTTTTTTTTATCGTTGTTTCGACAAAGTGGTTTTTTCCGAAATTCTTCTTGCAACGGACCTAAAGTTCGATTTGAGGCATCGAGGAGATTTTTTTTCAAAAAAACTCTCCTCCAAAATCCGGAGTTCCGTCCAAAAACTTCCAAATCGACTTGATTTTACCCTCCTGGGTTGATCTTAGATTGAACTTCGCAAAATCGATTTTTTTAAAAATTCCGATTTCCGATAAAAAAAATCCAGGGATTTCTCGTTTCAAACGACTTCGATTTCGAGGAATCAAGAAAAACTTTGGCTTCATTGGAACAATTCTACCGCCGAGAAAGAAGAAAGATCCTCGCTTGGATCCGATACCGAGTTGCGGATCCGGAAGAAGCGGAAGATTTGCTTCAGGAATCCTTCGTATCCGCTCTCGGTGAGATGAACGCTGCCGGTGAAATCGAAAACGTAATCGCCTATACATACGCCGTTTTACGAAACAAGGTCAAGGATTGGTATCGAAAACGAAAATCCGGACAGTATCGTCATTCTGCGTTAGGCGAAGAATTCTCTCTCGATTCTTATCTTCCCGATACTGCCCCCAATCCCGAGAAGGAATTTTACAGAACGCTTCTCTTGGAAGAATTATCGATCGCGATTGACGAACTTCCTTCGGATCAAAAGTTCGCCTTCGTCCAGAATTCTTTTGAAGGAAAGACGTTCCAAGAACTTTCTCTGGAAACAGGAATTGCGGAAGGAACTCTCTCGGCGAGGAAGACTTATGCAAAGGAATTCTTAACCCGAAGACTCAAGGATTTGAAATCTTTATTCCTCGAAAACTTTTAAAGGATAGAATTAAATATGGAATCAGAAATGAAACACCATGGTTGTAGAAGGGGATTCTTTTTTGGAAGATTACTTTTTATACCGATCATCATTTTCGGAATCGGAGCTCTTGTTTGGCAACTTTGGAACTGGTTGATGCCTACGATCTTCGGTTTGACGACGATCGACTATTGGCAAGCCTGCGGACTTCTTGTTTTGTCTCACCTATTGATCAAACCCGGGTTCGGATGGCATAGGGGGGGAGGGCCCGGAAGGGGCAGACGTTGGAAACAAAGGGTTCGACGTCGTATGCAAGAAAAAGGATCCAAAGAGGAGAGATAAGATGCTGAAGTTGCAATATTTGGATCATATCGGGATCTCCTCCGAAAATCCGGAGAAAAGCGTCGGTTTTTATAGGACGCTTTTCGGAATGAGTTTGGACGAACGGGGTAATCAGAATATTCAAACATTAAGATTAGATAATATTCATTTGGTGATTTCGAACTTACAAAAAGGGGAGGAGAATACTTCGAGGCATCTTTTGGATCATATCGCATTTCGAGTGGATTCGGATTCCTTTGATCGCGCAAAAGACGAACTTCGTCGTTTAGAAATGGAAGTCTCCGAAGTTGTGGACCACGGTTTGGTTCGTTCGATATACTTTAAGGATCCCGACGGATATCTTGTGGAACTATTGTGTGGATGACCTCCGGCATATTTTCGAGAAAAACAATCGCTCGGAAATATGTCTTTTCACTCTATCGTTTGATTTTCTGATCGAGCTTTCTTTTTACTTTACAATTTGCGGAACTCCCTTAAATCAGTCGGCATTCTTCCGTAGTATCTCCACCGTGGAACGGTATAAAGGAAAGAGAGGAAAAATTTCGTCGATTCATCCAACGTCCATCTTCCCATGCCGAATCAAAGAAACTCAATCCCAGCCCCTCTTGCTTTCGAATTTATAAAAACCATTCGCCTTCTGGCCCTTTCCGGAAAAAAGAATTTTCGAAATTATCTGATCGATCCCTTGCTGTACGCGGGTTGGGAGCGGGAAAAGTCTCACTCCGCTCAAACTTCGGGAAAGATCATCGATAAGATCCAAGCGGATTCTCAAGATTCGGCTTATGTGCACGCCATCGGATTACACTGTAAACGTTTGGTTTCACACGCGCTTGGTGAGAATTTGTCCGCGGTCGGAGACAGTTGTATTTTCTTTTTAGAAAAAATTCAGGAACAGGAAACGGTCGCTGAAAGCAAAGAAGCCTTGGAATTTTTTTCGGTCATTGAAAAACCGCTCTCGGAATTCAGAGAACTCAATCGTTCCAAAAGCGAAAAACTCTTCGAGGATTCGATCAAGAATTTTTCTCCGGAAGAATTGAAGAACGTTTTGGAACCCGTCAAACTCGATACACACAGACAAAAAGTATACTTAGATAGAGAGGTTCATCGTCTCTACAATATGATTCTTACGGCGACTAAGTCGAACGACCTCCCCAAATGTAAAAAATTATTATCTTCGTATATTATAAAATTCAGCGATTCGGAAGATTATAACCTCCAGGAAGTGGAGAATCTGATCGGCGCTCTGGAAAAACGAGATCCATTTTTTAAGGAGAATCTCAGGGATTCGTTGGCGATCGAACTCTACTATCTGATTACGAAAGGAATTTTGGAAGGAAATCCCAAAAAGGCGATTCAAGGAATTCGAAAATACGCTCATATTTTTGAAGGTGATCCGAACGCGAAATATTATTACGAAATCGACGGGTTGGAACGAAAACTCTACGGCATCATACGTGAAAAAGATATTATGAAAGATATTAAAAAGGGAATTTAAAATGGCGACACTTACCATTCAGGAAAAGAAAGAAGGGAATCTTTTGATTCTTCAGATTCAAGGCGAGATCGACGCAAAGACGGCGCCGGATCTCAAGCTCAAACTGGAATCTTCCATAGGAAACGGATCCACACGAATCGTCTGCGACTTTTCCGGGGTTTCTTATATCGCTTCGGCGGGCATAGGAGTTCTCAATTCGATTCTTAAATTCTTAAAAGAAAAATCCGGAGAATTGGTTTTTTCGAATATAAAAAAAGAAGTTAGGGATACGATGGATCTTATGTATTTTACAAAAAAAATCAGGACTTTCGAGACCGTAAAGGACGCGTTAGCCGGATTTTGAACCGCGCAATGGATGCGAAAAAAGAAAAAATTCATACTTTCCCAAACGATCTTTCCGAATTAGCCAAGGTGCGTGAAGAGGTTCGAAACTTTCTGGGAAACGAATGCGGGGATCTGATTCGGGGGAGACTCGTGTTTGCCTTGGACGAAGCGATTACTAACGTAATCGAACACGGGTTTCCAGATCAAAACGCGTCTAACGTAGAACTTAGGATGCAAAAAAATCGAAAATCCTGGCGGTTTACTATCACCGATGAAGGAATTCCGTTCGACCCTACGTTAAAAAAAAGTGATACTTGGAAAGAACTTTTTGAAACCGGAGCCGACGGAGGGTTCGGTCTTCGTTCTCTAAAAAAAATCATGACGGTCCGTTATTCCCGTCTTAAAAAACCTGCACGCAACCGACTTACCTTAATCCATTCGAGGAACGACAATGATTCGAAGTAAACTCCTTCGGAAATTCCTTCCGGGCATACGTGCGAAGTTATCCTTTTTTACGGCGATCCTTGTAGTATCCATTCTCGCGATAACCTCCTTCGTCAATTACAATCAGCAGAAGAGCGCCTTGGAAGAGAAGATGAATTCGGAACTCAAGGCGCCTCTTGAGTATGTGAACGGCGCGGTTCTGGAACTCGAAAACTTGAGTCACAGTCTGATTTTGATCGAAGAATTTAAAATTCGCGTCAAAGAAAAAAAACAACAACTCAGTAAATTTAAAAGAAGGGTCCTTCGGAAAGAAGGAGGACTTTTTGGAGCGCTTAAATCTTTCGGGGCGTCCATCGGTTTAAAAGTAAAGTATAACTATTATCAAAAATCAATCGATACCTACTTTACCCGATATCTTTCCGAAAAAGAAATTCAAGAGTTTGAAACCAAGGTAAAGGGAGAATTAAGAAAGGAAAACGGAGCGCCTATCGATTCCAAACTTTATCAAAGGATGTTGAGTCTGGCAAAAGAGACCGCGTCCGCGAAAATCGCCGCAGAATCCGCAAACGCCCGGATCGAGGAGGTCGACGAAACTATCAAAGAATTGGAGACTTCGATTTACGCCTCCGAAACCGATTTCAAAAAGAAGAATATTCTAATTTCGGAAAAGGAAAAACTTTCAAAGGAAATTAAAATTCTACAAAGGGACGTTCCGACATTGGAAAAAAAATCAGCGTTAGGTGAAACTGCTCTTACAAAAACGTTGCAGAATTTTTTTAAAGGCGCTTATAAGGACAAGATCGCTTCTTTGGGACTTCTTCCCGATAAGGTTCGAATTCTCGCTTACGACACTTCCGGAAAACAAACCCTCGATACGGGTCTGTTATTTCCTCAGTCTTCCGGAACTGGAAAAAAGTTATTGAGCCTAAAAGAATTCGAGGAAAGTCGAGCGGGTTTGTTTCAAAATCAGGACATATTCAAGGCGATTCAAGAATACGGAGAACCGGAAAATTACGAAGTCGGCGGAAGACAATACGAAGTTTCGTACCGTTCAGTTTTTAGAAATCCGGGAACGGCGGAGAGATCCAAAATTTTAGCCGACGAAATTTCCGAAAATGGGAACGGATGGAAAGAATATTTCGAAGAGGATAAAAAATTCTCCTTAGGCCTCGGTGAACTTTCTCAAAAATTAAAAACCCGACTTTCGGAATTGAAAAAAAAAGGAAAGGTTAAGCCGTCCTCCGATTTGGAGTTTAAGAATTTATATTCCCAATATAGGAAAATTCTAAAAAGCAGGGAAGATATATTAGAAGAATTGAATCCGTATAAAAAAGATCGAAAAAAATGGGAAGAGGATTGGAATTCTGAAAAAAAATCCCTGACGAACGTATCGAAATCGTTAAACGAAGAACTTCTTTTCTGGCGGAAAAAGGAAGTGATGCCGATCAAGTCCGACGAAAACAAAATTTCGACGGAAGAAATTCAGGAAAAGATTCGTTCTTTGGAAGCCAAGGCCGAAGAAGTGCGGGAGGTTTTGGAACGTCTCGAGACGGGCAAAGGAGATTGGACTGAAACTAAAATCTTTCAAGTACCGGATACTTTTTCCGGATTGAGAGAAGCGGCTTTGGACGAGTTTGCGTTTCTTCCGTATCGTTCCGATTCCAATTCTATGAGACGATACTGGAAGGACGAAGAAGAAAGAAAACTTACAAAAAAGAAATGGGCTCTTCTGAGGGAATGGATTTTGAGCGGGAATTCGGAAACCGAACTTCCTAAGTCCAAACTTCCGATTTTAGATTCTGGAATTTTGATTCGAAGCAGGAGTGAAGCCGAAGAATGGATGTGGGCCCTCGATTCCACTCCTTTGTTAAGCGACATCGAAGGTGAAACAAAAGGACTCGGTTACGATCTTCTTCTCAAAAATCATTTAGGGTATAATATCGTTCTTTTGGATCGAACCGAAGGTTTGAGAAAAATCCGTCGGAATCGGGAAGCACTTCTACGTTATACGTCTTTGATCGGATGTTTTGCGGTTTTACTCGCCTATCTCCTCGCATGGGTTGCCGCGAAACGAATCAAGGTAATCATCGATAAAACGGAAGAAGTCGGAAAAGGAAATCTCAACGTAGAGTTTCCTCCGTCAGGGTACGACGAAATCGGAATTTTGGGCGAATCTCTCAATCAAATGATCCACGGCCTAAAAGAGAGGGAAGAGATGAAAGGGGAACTTCTCGCCGCAGAGGAGATTCAGAAACGCCTTCTTCCCGATAGACTTCCTAGTAATCTTGGAAACGCCGTCGAGTTCGGGGCGTTTTACAAGGCGATGGCCGGAGTGGGCGGGGACTATTATGATTTTATAGAACTCGGTAGAACCGAGGTTGCACTTTGTGTGGGCGACGTTTCCAATCACGGAGTCGGACCTGCGATCGTCATGTCCTTGTTTCGAGCGCAGGTTCGTTCGATTCTTAGAAAAGGAGAAAGGGATCTTCGAAAAATTCTTCTCGAACTAAACGAATATCTTTATTCGGATACTCCGGATCATATTTTTGTCACTTTTTTTATCGCAATTTACGATCAGAGCTCGGCTAAGATGCGTTATATCTCGGCCGGACACGTAAAACCGTTGTTATACGACGCATCCGAGAAAAAATTAAGGGAACTTCCCGGAGGCGGTCTTCCGATCGGGATGGATGAAAATTCTTTTTTTGAAACAACCATCGAACCGAAGGCGTTTCAGATGGATCCGGGGGACATTTTCTTTCAATATACCGACGGTCTTGACGAGGCAAGAAATTCGAAAGGCGTCATGTATGGAAAAGATCGAATTTTTCAGATGATCATTGCAAACGCGAATAACGCGCCGACCCAAGTCATCCAGGCGATTGTGGACGATTTGGATTCCTATACGGGGAAAAGTATCGGAAGTTCCGGATTTTCGGAACTTTCCGACGATATAGCGATGATTTCGATGAAACGAAAAAGTTAACCAACCGTATTCTTTTTCCATTCCGGATAACGTGCGCCCTTTGCGATTCCCTTTGGAGCGATCGAATCGATTTCTTTTAAATCGTTTTCGGTTAGTTTCACTTTCAACGCTCCGAAGTTTTCTTCGAGATACGGAATTCTTTTTGTTCCCGGAATCGGTACGATATTGTCTCCTTGTGTCAAAACCCAAGCCAACGCAAGTTGAGAAGGTTTACATTCTTTTTGTCTTGCAAGACTTTCTATTTTTTGAACGAGTTCTAAATTCTTCGTAAAGTTCTCTCCTTGAAAACGAGGAGACATTCTACGATAGTCATCCGGAGCAAAGTCCTCAAACCTCTTGATTTGTCCGGTTAAAAACCCCCTTCCCAAAGGGCTATAGGCGACAAAGCCGACTCCAAGTTCTTTGCAGGTGTCGAGTATGTCGTCCTCGGGTTCCCGACTCCAAAGCGAATATTCGTTTTGTATCGCTGAAATAGGATAAACTGCATTCGCTTTTCTTAATGTATCGGAGTTGACTTCCGAAATTCCCACATAACGAATTTTCCCTTGTTCGACCAAACGACCCATGGCTCCTACCGTTTCTTCGATCGGAGTATTTGGGTCAAGACGGTGCATATAATAGAGATCGATCGTTTCGACTTTCAGACGTTTCAAACTCGCTTCGCAGGAGGATTGAACATACTTAGGAGTTCCGTTGTAACCGCGGACCGAGGGATCGGACGGGTCCCTTACGATTCCGAACTTTGTCGCTAAAGTAATTTCCGAACGAATTCCTTTGAGAGCGAGACTCAGTAATTCTTCGTTGATATAAGGACCGTACATGTCCGCCGTATCCCAAAAAGTAATACCGAGTTCGTAAGCTCTTCTCAGCGTCTTTAATGATTCGGAATCGTCTCTTGTTCCGTAAAATTCGCTCATACCCATACAACCTAAGCCGAGCCTCGAAGTTTTCAAACCTTGTGTTCCTAATGACGTCATCTTTGTTAGACATTCCTTATGGATATTTTTATCTTGAGAATTTAAAATCGTAAAATATACAATTTTAAATTCAAAATAGAATCTTGTTGTAAAACTAAATTCTACTAATATACTGTGTTGGAATTCTCAACCCGTCAAGGAATAGTTTCATGTCTCGAAAATGGATTGGTATGTTTATCCTATTTACGCTGTTAGGCGTCTCCGCTTTGAACGCTCAGGTCCCAGCCCCGCCCGAAATCAAAACCGCCAAAACAAACCAGCCAACGAAACAAGATCTTACAACGAGGAGGAACATGCTCGAATGGCATCAAATCTCCGGTTTTATCACCTTAGGTCTTTGGTTGGCTACAAACCTGGAAGGGGAAAAGGCGAAGGATAGCTTATATCGAAAATCGGATGAGTTCGCGCAAGCGATGCTTCTCGTCCACCCCGAATACGCTACAAACGATCCTCTCTACGCGGTCGCATTGTTTCAGGGGTTAAATCAGAATAGTATAGCTGCGGATTATTTTTTACTCAAAGATCCGGCAAATAATCTTCCTCTTTACTTGGCCCTAAAGTCCGAAGAGGAATGGGAAGCTAAAAGTTCGGGTTCCTTTCATAAACAATTAGCATATGCAACATTTGGAATGTATGCTTTGACTGCGGGATTGGCCTATTTTGCTCCTAAGAGGATCGTAGACTCCGAAGATTCCGACGTAAATATTTACAGCCCGATTTTTGCGCACAAGGCCCTTATACCGATTCATTTGGCCGCGTTGTTGCTTATGCCGTCCTTGGGGGAAAAAATCGGGAAGAACGGTCCGGACGCTGCGAGGGAGATGCAACAAGTCGGTTGGGTCGGGTTCGGAGCGCTTTCCATTTCTTTACTCGTCATTACTTTTTAAGGAAACAAATCAAGATGAAACTTCTCAATCGTATTCTACTTTTGGCTCTGATTTTATTTTCCATTCCTAACTTCGCGTCCGAAGTATTAAAAAAAGACATTACGTTTTTTGCAATTCATCCTATGAAAGAAGTGCACGGAGTCTGTAAGGAAGTTCAAATCGATTCTCCAAAAATCCAGGCAGCCGGGGGCGGTTATAAACTCTCCGAGCCCTTTCAGATCAAGGTCCCCGTTTTGAAACTTCATTCCGGAGACGAGAATCGAGATTCGCATATTATGGAAATCTTAGGTTATCCGGAAACTCCGGAGATTTCGGCCGTCATCGAGTCGGTTTCTCAATCCGGTGAATCGTATTCGATCAAAGGCAAACTTACGATCAGAGGAATCACACAATCTTTTGATTCGGCTGCGAGAGTAGAAACGAAAGACTCGGGACAAATCCGAATTTTGGGAAAGGTGAATATCAAGTTTTCCGATTTTAAACTGGAAAGACCTTCTCTTCTTTTTTTGAAAGCCAAGGAAGAAATTGAAATCGGATACGATTTTCTGATTAAGATCTGACTAAAAACGATCTTCGCAGTTTTGTCGTCGCCAATGAGGACGTCTTGTTTTCATTCAAGCTTCGGTTTTAAACGATTCTTAGATAAGGAATCGAGAATTATTTCTTGACAGAGAAATTCTTTCGTCCTCAATTCAGTTCGCCGGTTTTATTTTAGAATGGAGCGACCAATATGTCTTCTCTCATCGTCACACTCGTGTTATTCTATTTTCTCGGAATGTATTTGATCAATTACGTAGTAACAAAGAAAGAAATATGATTTTAGGTCACTACGCATCCGCGCTCATTCCCTATAGCAAATTTAAAAAGTATCCGTTCTGGATTCTTCTCCTTTGCGCCAATATCCCGGAGTTTCTCTGGTTGTTTCTGGCTTTGGCCGGAATCGAACCTACGATTCCCGCTTCCCTGTTGGACGCGACCTTTCAGAATCTCCAAGTGCAGATGACATACAGCCACAACTTGGTTCCGGCTTTTATTCAGGGAGGGATCGTTTTTGCGATCGTTTTTTTAGTTTTTAAGAATGGGGCTTTTTCGCTCTGGTGCGGATTCTTGACCGTATTTCACGTGTTATGCGATTTGATAGTCGGCTTCGAGCACCAGCTTTTGACTCCGGATTCTATGGTTGTTTCTCTGAATTCTTATCTTTATTTTCCGCACGTTGCGATTCTCATAGAATTCGTTTTTAGCCTCGGTTGTATCTTTTGGTATGTTCAAGCCGAGAAGAAGAACGGATCGCCGGTTTCAAAACGAAAGCTCGTTTGGTTGATTCTTATTTTTGGAGTTGGAATCCTGATGTGGTTACCGAACGCCACGATTCCACTGAAGGCCTTGTTGCCGTTTTAACGTTTCGATCGGTTGATAATTTATTTTTTATTTTAGTTTGGTTTGACTAAAAAGGAACAAACTAAAGGATTCCTTCCGGAGCATTCGTTTGGAACCATTTCTCATATTCGTATTATTTTTATTCGGCCTTTATACTTTTTTTCAATCGAAGGGTTTAAAAAGAGAAGTTGAAGAATTAGAATCCAGAATTCGTATCTTAGAATTCTCTCTCAAAAAAGACAAAAAACCCGATACGGCGAATGCTCTTACGAAAGAAGAAGCCCCAAAAGCAGAAACGATCGTTCCTCAAACGTTAGACGCTCCCGTGCCACCGAAGGAAATTCCTTCCGAAAAAATCGTAGTTAAGACGACGGCGAAGGTTCTCACGCCGACCAAAACGATTCCAACTGAAATAAAATCCTCAACTCCGGTTGTAAAAACACAAGAGCCGATTGCGCCGACGGCGCCGCAAGAACCGGGATTGATCGTTCAGTTCTGGAAAAAAATCGAAAAACCGCTTTCTGAAAATTGGACCGGGATTTTGGGTGCGGTCATTCTTGTGGCAGGAATCAGTTTTCTCGGAATTTACGCGTTATTCATCCTTTCTGCCTTTTTCCGTTGTCTTCTTGTTTTGAGTTTCGCAGGAGTTCTTTTTGGACTTTCTTTGTGGCTTGGAAAAAAATCGGAATTCAGAACGATTTCCCTCGCTTTGAAAAGTAGCGCGGCCGCGGTCTTTCTATTTGTCTCTTTGGGAAGCGGTTATATCGAAACCTTGAAGTGGTTGGAAAATTCCTATTTGGCTTTGGCGGTTCTGACATCTGGAATTTTGCTCAATCTTTTTACGGGTTATCGATCTAAAAATGAAACATTCGCTTCTTTGCATACGATTTTAGGGCTGGTTTCGATTTCGATTCCTCAGGCTTCCGGATTTACGTTAGGCGTAACGGCGCTGATCTGTTTACCCGGAGTGATCTGGAATTATTCCGAAAGAAGACAGCTTCATTTACTGATCGTGAGTACGGGTTTTTTTGCCGCTCATTTGTTTTGGAATCATCAGATTTATTCAACATCCAGGCCCGCAGGTTTAGAAGTCGTATTTCCGATCGTCTGTATTCTTCCGGTATTTTGCGGCGCGTTACTCGTTCATTATAGGGAAACGCTTTACGGCAAAAAAGAGTTCGAATTGTTTCCTTTGGTCAGCCATCTTCTCAACTGGTCTTATCTAGGAATCAGTCTGATTCAGTATTCTCAAAAATCCAAATACAGTACTATTCTTTTGTTTTTTGCCGCGGGAGTCGTTTGGGTTCTTTCCTCAACTGCAAAACGAAAGGATATTTCCTGGTTATTTCTGACCGATCGTTTGGTTTCCCAGTCTCTGATCGTATTTGCGATCTTTTCGCTCCATCTGTGGAGTTTGGGAAATCTTTCGATCCTCGCGATCTTGGCGCTTGAAATCCTGATTTTCTCTTGGATTTGTTTTAAAGAAGACAATCGATTTTTGGAAAGAGTTTCTCTTTCTCTCACAACTCTCGTTTTCGGAATTTTGATTTTCTTTTCTTATAAAGAATTTTTTGACTCACCGTCTCCCGGTCTCGTAGTTCAAGAAGCCCTTGTTTCTCAGATCGGTTACGGTTTGTTGATCATTGCTCTGGTCGGATTTATCGGAATTTTAGAAAGAAAGTTTCCGATCGTTAAGGAAGAATTGTCTTTAACATCTTTGCTCGTGACCGTCATGGGATTGTTAGCCGGTGGCGGATTGTTTTCGCTCTATCTTTTTTTCTCCAAGGAAACTTACGGAATCTGGATTCCTTCCATTTTGTTAGGCGTCATTCTGATCTTGAGAGAAAGGCTTTTTTCGAAAAGGCTTCTTTTTACGATTTGGATTCTAACACCTTTGGTCACATTGACGTTATGGAAATCGATCGCCACAATCACGGAAGAAAATCCGGAAAGAATTTTGATCGTGTCCCTTCCTTGGCTCCTTCCGTTTTTAATTTATCTAAAAAATTGTAGGATCGGAGAAGGGAATCGGCAAATTTTTTGGCCGGGAATTTTCGGTTTTACTTCTCATTTGATTTTCACTTCTTATTTTTATCTCAATCTGAAAAGTTCGCTTCTTTTCGGATCGTTTGCGATTCTTCTTTCGCTTCTGTATCTTGAATTGGGGAAATGGTCACATAAAAATGAAAAAGAAAAAACCGCCGATCAAGAAAAACTCTTCCACTCTTTTTATATTCTCGCATTCGTATTAGCAGGTTTATTTTTATTGAGACATTTCTCAGTCGAGTTTCAGGCCTCCTCGATTCTATTCGGAATTCCCGCCCGTTTCTGGATCGAAATCCTCGCGGCCTCCTTATTTCTCTACTGGGTTTTATTTCCCGAGGAAGAGTTTTCGTCCTTATCCTGGCTGAGATCCGCACAACCGCTTTTTTGGGAACTGCTGATTGCCGTCGTTGTGATCGGAATTTATACCGAAACACCGGGACGAATTCTTTCGTTCGCAATGGCTCTTACAACTTTGATTTTATTTTTTCTTTCCAGGATCAAATCTTTCAAGACGGAAAGGTTTACATTGTATGTTTATCTTTTTTTTATATGGACCAACCTGGAAATTTTTTTAGGAGGAGAAACGACCGTCTTCGCGGCTCGGAATGAATTTCCTTGGGAACAAAGGGGGTTTCAGATCGTGTCGATTTTTGTTCAGCTTGGAACGATCTTTTTTATATTTCCAAAACTGAGTTTAGAAGGATTGGAATCTCAGTTTATCGGATGGACTCGAATTTGGAAGGTTCCACTTCGATTCTTTCAGAAATTCTATAATTTATTGCCTGGATATTTAGGAATTTTCGGAGTCGTATTCGGAGTCTACGTTTACACAAAAGATATTCTTTCTCCGATTTCCGGCCTGATTGTGGGGCCGGCTTGGGCGCTTTTATCCGTTTTATTTTTAGAATTGGGCCGATTTTTCAGTAGAAAGGGTGGTTCTTTATCGGGCGGGATTCTTTCGGATTTTTTCAAACGTGCGTCCTGGTTTGGTCTGATCGCTTTTTCAGGTCACTATGTCTATGTGGACTTACAATCATCCTATCTTTTTATCGGATTTTTATCGGCGGCTCACTGGATAGGATTGCTCGGACTATTGAGCTGGATCTATTGGGCGACTTCGAATATTCAAGAAACTGAATCAATTCCTTTCTGGAAGGTCGTAACACCTTTGTTAGCCGAAGGATGTCTTTTCTTTTTAGGATTGATCTCTTATTCCACCATAAACGAATCTTGGGTGAGCGTGGCCTTTGCGATCGCCTCGCTTTCGGTTTTGGAAATCGGAATTAGAAAGTCGGAGGCTCTTTCCCGATTTCGCTGGTACGGGATTTTGTTTCATCTTTTTGCCTGCTTCTATCTTACGTTTATCGTATCTACCGAGGATAATCCGATCGCTCAATGGTATCAGGCAAAATGGATTCCGGGATTATTCACGATTTTTCTTTTATTCTTATTTGTCTATCGGGCTTATCGGGGTTACGGAAAAGAAACGATTTCATTTCCGCAAGGGCTCGGTTTTTTAAAGGGAATCTCGGAGAAAACGGGAGCCTATTTAAACGGAGTAGTATATTATCCTTTCTTTATAGGTATTTTTCTCTTCTTGTATTGGTCTTTTTCAAGCGCGGTTCTTACTCTTTTATGGGCGACTCTAGCGTTTCTGATTTTCCTTCTCGGATTGTTTTTGAAAGAATCCTGGTTTCGATATCTTTCCCTTGGGTTATTGTTGTTTTGTGTGGGACGATTGGTGATCCACGACTTATCCTCCGCCGGAACGATTCTTAAGGCGGTGGTCTTTTTGGGAGTAGGAAGTATATTGCTTTTAATGAATACGATTTATAATAAATACCGGGATCGGTTTTAAATGAAAAGATTGATTTTTTTTATTGGAATTATGGGTTTTGGCGGCGCGCTTATGGTCCTGTTGTATCGGGAACAGATTCAAACCGAGCGAACTTCTACGTTAGCTCCCTTTTATCAGATTCTTGGAAAGCCGATTCGTACCATGAATCGGGCGTTGACCAAAGTGTTGTCGGTGGATTCTCTCGATGAAAAAGAATACGGAGACGCGATACGGGAACGTTTTTCGGAACTCAAAAACGTCGGCGACAAAGACTACGACTATCTCAATCAATTGATCGGTTCACTTACGGTTTACAAACAAAAGCCGTTCGATTACACCGTTTACATCATGGAAGAGGAGTCTCCGAATGCGTTCGCGCTTCCAGGAGGAGTTATTTTTGTCACAAGAGGTTTGTTGGAAACTCTAAAATCGGAACACGAGTTGATTTCCGTCCTTTCGCATGAAATCGGACATATCGAAAAATCGCATTGTATGGACGGAATTCGATTCGAACTTTTGGCGAAAAAAATAGGAACCGATACGTTAGGCAAACTTGCAGACTTCGCATTCCAGACGATGACAAGACACGCGTATAACAAAACTCAGGAAGACGAAGCCGACGAATACGCTTACGATTTGATTTTAAATACCACTTACGATCCGAACGGAGTCGGTCTCGCTTTTTTGAGGCTGGAAAAATATTCTCCTGAAACCGGTTCAAAAAAAGCGAAATTGTTCAGCGAGTATTTCCAATCCCATCCGCATATGGATCTGAGAAGGGAAAAATTTTCCGAAAGAGCGAATCTCTGGTGGGAAAATCATCCGGAAGAACGCAGATACAAAGGGATTCGTAACTTAAAATCCAGAATCACTTTCGAAAAAAAAGATTACGAAGAAGAATGGACCGAAGGGCGAAAATCTTAAAAATAAAATTCCGATAAAAAAGAATTCTAAGGTAAATGTAAAAACGGATTTCGAAATTTACCACCTTACAAGAAACAGTCGATTTCTACTTTTAAAACCGATGATAAAAAGAAATCCAACTTTCGGAATTCGAACTGAAACTTCGGTGGGGTTGCATGTAAGCGGCGTAAGACCAAAATTAGGAGACCGTTTTGACTCTGTTTTTTTCCCGATGTTCCAAAGGAGTGATCTTTCGAATTTGTTTGAATACCCGGTTGAACGTGGACTTCGAATTAAAACCCGCGGCGAGCGCGATCGAAAGAATCGAACGTTCCGGTTCCGATTGGAGCATAACGCAAGCTTCTTCGATTCTGTATTCGTTTAAAAACTGATTGTAATTTTTTCCGAATTCACCGTTGATAAATTCCGAAAGTTGAGAGGAGTTTATCTCGAAACCGTTTTCATTCAATTCTTTGGAAAGCATTTGAAGACTTAGATCTTCGGTTAAAAAAACTTTTTCCGAATCCATCAAAGTAAGAATCATCTCTCTTAGGGAATCCTTGTTTAGACCTTTGATTCGAGAGTTTTTGTATTCTCTCGTTTTGTTTCTGATTCTCAAGGGTTCGAAATATCTTCGATCCAAAAGATAGATTACGAATACGCATACGCTGGCTACAAAACCCCCCATTCTTAAAAAATTCTCACCTTCTAAAAAATGATCGCTCCACGCCGAAAAAGACGCAATCGATATCAAAACGATCGAGAGTAAAAGGGCAATACGCATTCTCAACCAAATCGAATCCTTACGACTCCAGAATTTAAGAATGAAGTAGAGAAGAGATCCTGAATAGAACAGCATCGATATCTTCGGAAAGGAAGCGATCCAAGCGATGGAATAAAAATAAAACCGCAAAACTGCGTTAGTTGTTAGTTGGGAATGAGAGGATTGCAGAAGATTATGCGAAAAAGATTCTATTTCGATCTTTGTTTGCGGATCTATAAAATAAAGAGGAACCATATAAATGAAAACAAGAAGGGCGGGAATAAAGTGAAGGAATAAATTCTTAGTGATTTGAAAATCGGGATCCACGATATCTTTAAGAAAAAGATACAACAAGGGCCCGGTACAAAATGCGACGGGAATATGCGACATTCTAAAAAAGGCAGTCGGGCCTTCTAAGATCCCGTAGTATAAGAAACCGAGATAGATTTGCCATACGCCGATACAAAACATAAGAGAAGAAAGAAGATACTTTCTTCGATCTTTTCCTTCGGTGACAAGTTGTCCCGCCGCCGCGGTAAGAGCGAGAAAACCGCCGAAAAAAATTCCTGTTATTAAAAAGTCGTTCACATTGAGTCTCAAATCATGATCTGAGGCGACGCGCCTCGTTGAAGAATGATATACTCGGCCGAGGTATGGGAAATGAAAGTTGAAAAAAATAATTTTTTCGTCAAGAGCGACGGCTCTCAAAACATCGCGGTAAACTCTTACTTTTTAAACGGAAATGAGTCGAAAAGTCCGCTCGTCTTATTTCCGGCAATGGGTATTCCCGGTAAGTTTTACGTTAAGGTCGCGCTCGAGTTGGCAAAGGCCGGAAATTTTGTCTACGTAGTCGATCTAAGAGGTTCCGGCGAAAGTGGTCCGGTTCCTTCAAAAAAAAACGATTTCGGTTATAGCGATTTGATATATAAGGATTGGCCTTCCGTCCTGGAAACGATTCGATCCAAACATCCGAATAAGAAACCGATTGTCATCGGACACAGTTTAGGCGGACAGTTGAGTTCTATCTATGCGGGTTTGTTTCCGACGGAGATACAAGGGTTGATTTTAGTCGCGACGGGAACTCCGTTTTTCAAACACTTTCCGATTCTCCATAAATTCATTTTTCTTTCCTTTTACGGATTTAGTTGGCTCCTATCTTCTTGGCTCGGTTATTTTCCGGGAGACAAATTGAAAGTGATGGGTCGCAATGCCAGACAGCTTATGAAGGATTGGTCGAAAGTCGGAATGACCGGAACGTTTCGAGATTCGGAAGGTAAAAGTTTGGAGGGAGTATTCGCTTCGATCGTTTGTCCCGTACTTTGCATTTCCTTTTCCGATGATACATATGCGCCTAAAAAACCGGTAGAGGCTTTGTTAGGACGAATCGGCGCTTCGGATATCACAAGACATCATGTGGATCCGGAAGACGAAGGAGTTTCTTCGATCGGCCATCTCGGTTGGATGAAAAACGCGAATCTCGTTTCCGTAAGAATCTTAGAATGGACTAAGGAAAAAATAAAATGACAAAACTCGAATCTCCGTCTTTGAGCGGGGGACTCTTTTCGAAAAAAAGTCTGATCTATTTTTATATCAATACCGCGATTACCCTTCTCGCAGGGAATATGTTCAATTATACCTTGATCATTTATTCCTTGGACGTCACTCAGTCTCAGACTTTCGCAGGTTCCATCTTTTTTGCGAACGTATCTCCCACAATTTTGTTCAGTTTTTTTGTGGGCGCCATTTTGGATCGATACTCTCGATTGAAAATACTTTATCTCTTTCAAACAAATTTTATTCTTTCGGGAATTGTTTTGGGATTTCTCGTTCTATCGGGTAAAATGAGCTACGATCTGCGATATATTCTGATTCTACTTTCAGCATACAACGGACTTGCGCTTACGTTTATCATTCCCGGCAGATTGACCTTGCTCGGTAACTTGGTGGATGCAAAGGACACCGCGAAGGCGACGATGATGCTCAACATTCTTATCATCATAGGTTTCGGCTTGGCGCCTATGTTTGTCGGATTGATCAAACAAAAATACGATTGGTATGTTTTGTTCTTTTCCATTTCCGGTTTGTATTTTTTAGGATATCTGTTTTTGACGTTTGTAAAAATAAAAGAAACGATTCACGTAGACAAGGAAACGATCTGGTTCGGACTTAAGAGAGGATTTGTCTTTTTGCGTTCGGAATCCCTCTCCATAGAATTACTCATTCTTACGATGTTTGCCATCTTCATGGTCGGACCGATGCAGGTGGTTCTTCCGCAATTTGCGAAAAACATACTATTCTTAAGTGAAAGAGGCCGAGGTCTCTATATGGGAATGTTAGGTCTTGGATTGTTGATCGGAGGAATCGGGGCCAGACTTTTGCACGATCGTTTTCACAGGGGATATACGATGCTCGGAGCGACCTTTCTTTCGGGGATCACGGTATTAGCCGTCGCAAATTTTCCTTACACGATCGTCTCCGCGTTTCTTCTGCTTATTGTGGGAGTTTTAGGAGGATTGTTAAGCGCACTGATTCCTTCCACCTTACAGATCATTACGCCGGATAACGTGCGCGGGAGGGTCATGAGTTTTTATAGTCTCGTATTTCAGGCAACACCCGCGCTTTCCGGATTAATAACGGGGAAACTCGCGGATACATACGGTCAATCTTGGTCTATCGGATTTTCGGGAGGGTTTATCCTCGTTTGCGCCGTTTTCTGCGCGGTTTCGTTTGCAAAACTACGCGCCTTTCGGTAAAGGAAAGACGCGACTTCGTATTAATTTTCGATCAAAGAAGAATGGTATCCTTCCGGAGTTTCATATCCCATGATATCGAGGATCGTCGCGGCTACGTTCGCCAAACCGGGATCCTTGATTTTGGAATTCAAATTGAGTTTGTTTTCAGGATCTAAAACTGAAAAAGGAACCGAGTTGAGGGTGTGGCTCGTTTTTGGAACGGGGTGACCGCTCGCGTCTCTCTCCACGTTTCCTTTTTTATCGAGTTGATACATTTCGTCGGCGTTTCCGTGATCGGCGGTGATCATCAAGACTATATTCTGTTTTTCACATATTCTCCAGAGCCTTTCCACACAACCGTCCAAAAATTCCATCGCCTTTACCGTCGCATGGTAGTTCCCGGTATGTCCTACCATGTCTCCGTTGGCAAAGTTGACTCGATAGAAGTCCTGTTTGTTTTCGGTAAGAGCTTTTTCGAGAGCCTCCGTGATCAAAAGGGCTTTCATTTCCGGACTCTGGTCAAAAGGAATCACGTCGGAAGGAATCTCCTTGTATTCTTCCGTTTTTTGATCAAAGTAGCCGCTTTTATTTCCGTTCCAGAAATAAGTCACGTGACCGTATTTTTGTGTTTCGGATAACGCGTATTGTGCGATTCCAGAGTTGGCCATATACTCCCCCAAGGTTCGATCGATCGCGGGCGGTGCCACCAAAAATCGTTCCGGGAGTTTTAAGTCTCCGTCATACTGCATAATTCCAGCGTAGACGATATTCGGAAGCGGTCCGCGATCGAACTTTGTCAGATCCTTTTGGGTAAAGGCGAGCGAGATTTCGATCGCTCGATCTCCTCTGAAATTTGTGAATACGACGGAATCTCCGTCTAAAATCTTTCCGACCGGATTTCCGTTTTCCGCAATTACAAAGGACGGGAGATACTGATCGATCACTTTCGGATCTTCGGTTCGAAAGGTTTCGATCGCATCTTTTGCGGAGGAGAATTTTCTACCTTCTCCTTTTACGTGGACCGCCCAGCCTCTTTCGACCATGGACCAATCCGCTTCGTAACGATCCATCGTAATCGTCATACGGCCTCCGCCGGACGCGATTTTGATATCCGTTCCATTCTTTCTAAAAGAATCCAACCATTCCTCAAAAGGATTCAAATAATCTAATGCAGATTTTTCAGGAACGTCTCTGCCGTCCAAAAGAATATGAAGACGGATTTTAGAGACATTCTCCGCAATCGCTCGTGAAATCAAAGCTTTGGTATGATCGATATGCGAATGAACGTTTCCGTCCGAAAAGAGACCTAACAAGTGTAAGGTGGAATGATTCTTATTTACGTTTTCGATCACTTCTTTCCAGGCTTGACCTTGAAAGATGGATCCGTCCGAAATCGAATTGGAAACGAGTTTGGCGCCTTGATCGAAAATTCTTCCGGAACCTAAAACGTTGTGACCGACTTCGGAATTTCCCATATCCTCGTCGGAAGGCATTCCTACCGCCTTACCATGGGCTTGGATATGGAGAGTCGGAAATTGATTCCAGACACGATTTAAAAAAGGGAGATTGGCGCCGGCAATTGCGTTTCCGAATTCAGCGCCGCGAGGCGAGTAACCGACCCCGTCTAAGATAACGAGCAGAGCCTTTCTAGGCCGAAAGGTGTATTTCTTGGAAAGCTTCATGTTAGATTCATGGAACCAGCCGGCTATCAAAGAAGTCAAGAGAATCAAATCTGAAAAAAACTTGGAAATTTGCTTCCCTTCGGTAGTTCCAAAGAAAAAATGAAGTTGAACAATCGAAAAGCCTTCCGAAAATTCTCAAACCTATTTCAATAGTCTAACACTGGAGAGGCGATGTCGAAACCGGTTTTAAATCAGGCGTTGGTCGCCGCAAACTCAACGCAGTTGACTTTTTTAAAAGTTAAAAAAATCAACGAAGTTGTCAGTTATTATCTCAACGATAGACTGACTCATTCCGTATACAAAGCTGTCGTTTCTCAAACTAGTTATAAGAATGCGAGATCGCAAAATCTCTTTCAAGTAGACTCGAAAGTTCCCGAAGCGGCGGAGCTCACTTCTGCGGAAGTTGTGTTTCATATCAAAAGATTATTGGAAGACGGGGTTGCGCTTCAGTTCGCATATTTTTGTATCGATCCTGCTACGTCGGAATTAAAATTAAAGCCGTGTTACGTTGCCTATCCCGATGCGGAGCTCGGGGATCTAACTCGTCTATATCTTTCTCTGATCGATCTTTCCATCAATTCCATACTCAGTTATTTGGAAAGTAGACCGCCTCTGAGTAAGGAAATTCTTTGGGAGGATTTGGAAGCCGACGCAAAGGGTGAGAATGTTCAAAAGCTCAAACTTTTCTTTAATCCCGAAGCCTATTTCAAACCTCCGTATCTAAACATTCCTCTAAATCCTGAATATTCAAAAGATATGATATCCGAGATAACCGACGGATTGATCAAAAAGGGAAGAATCCGGGAAATTCCGGAATACGGCAATTTGATCGTGAAGGTAAAAGAACTTCAAAGTTTATTCGAACTTGTGGACGAATATCATCAAAAGAAAGTTTTTCCAAAATACAAATGGGCGATCGCGGATGAATTTACGACGATTGCACACGAAGAACGAATTCATAAAAACGATCCGTCCTTGGCTCCGACCGCCTCCTTTGGAAAAAGAAGAGCCGAAGCGATCGACAGGGCGTTAAAAGCGGATCCAGAAAAAAAACAAAAACAAAACTTTATGGGAGTGGAGCTGATTCACGGTTTGAGCGAAGAGATCGAGGCTTCTTTGAATCATTCCTATCACGATCATATCCGGACCCGTTTTCATGAGATGAGCGACCATCTCTCCAAACAGAGCGGAAGATGGGATAAACTTGTTTTATTCATACCCGACGAGGAGTTTAGATCTTTCCCGGCGGAACTCAAGAGACTTCTTACGGAAGACATCCAGATCGCTTATTCTCCCTGGGAAACTAAAGGAATCACGATGCATTCCTTTTTAAGAAGAGAACCCGAGACCGTCAAATCGATCATCAAAAGTTTGGCGCTCGTGACTTCCGTAGAAGCGTGGAAAATTCTAAGCATTCGAAATCTCATCGAACAAAACGAAGATTCGATCAGAATCATATTCAAGGATGAAGAATTCGTTAAGAGTTACGGGAAAGTTCTTAGAAAAGGATATGTGGAATATTTCCCCTGGTATTTTCCGATTTTGGACTTATTCGGAATCGCGAAGTTGTTCCAGGACGTTTTTTTTCATACCGCGAAGGATAAGATCCGATCGGAACAATCTTTGTTGCGAACCAAAAATCGGGACGCCGCTATGAAATTGGAACAAGCAGCAATTCAGGACAAATTAAAAAACGAAGAAAGGATTCGATTGCTGGAGCAGAGATCGAAACTTTCGGAGGCTCTCAATCGATTCTACTTTGAGAAAAATATTCCGCCGGTTTTAAAAGACATACTCTATGAGATTCAGGGATATTCTCCGGAATTGATTCAGCAGATCGTAGATCGAGAAAAATTTGTTCTCATTCCGGACCCTGCGGGCGATAAAACTGATTCCATTCTCATTTATCCGGGGGACGAATCCTTTCGATCGCGTGCAAGAGAAATCCACAAAATCATGGCCGAGCGAAAAAGGCTTCTCGAACACAAAATGAAAAACAAGGAAGACGATCTCGTTTATGAAAAGATATCTAAGGTGGTCAAATATATCGATTCTTGGTTTGCGTCGAAGCCGGAGCAAACGAACTCTTCCACAAAAGGTTTGAAAGTATCGGCCTCGGATGAAATCGACGACCCTTATGAAACGTTTCGGAGAGAGATTACCAAAGCCAAAGGAAAGGAAAAAATATCAGCTTGAAGGTATATTCCAATTTAATCATATAATTTGGATTTTATAATAAGAAACCGGATTCTCGCAGGCTTTAGTTCCCGAAAAAATTCTTTCCAGATTCTCATTCTTACGGACTAAAGGTTTGTTTACAGAATAGTCTCAAAATCGAGAATATTCAATTATGCGTAATTCTGTCGGGTTTTGTTTTTTGGGAATTTTCTGCGGTTTGCTTTTTTGTAGCAAAGCTGAAAAAGTGGAAATGGATCTATCAAAAGGCGGTGTGGGAATGTTTGTGAATATTCTTCCCGTGATATTTCCGGTTTCCGAAAATCCTTTCGACCTTACGATTTTACCCCAGAGTTTGAACGAAGGCCAATCCGTTTCAATTACGCTTACCTTAAAAACAAAAAAAGAAAACGAAGAAGAATATCGATTTGTTTGGGCCGAGACTGCGGGAAACCCCGTCGTTTCACCTGCGAGTTTTATTTATAAGAGCGGTGTGAATTCTACCAATCTTACAGTGAATCCGATCGATAACGATTGTTTAGAAGACACGATGACCTTGAACGCAACTCGGGTTTCCGATTCTAAAGTTTTTGCTTTGAGTTTTAAGATCATCGATATGGACAAATGTATTTTTCTGGCGAGCAATTCTACCGTTCCCGGAGTAAGCGGTCCGGGTTTTACGGGAAATTTGGGAGGAATCGCAGGCGCGGATGCGAAGTGTCAGGCCGAGAAACCGACGGAACTCCCTGGAAACGCTTCCGAATACAAGGCGCTTTTAGGAATTACAGGCGTAAGAAATCCAACACAGGCTCCTTCCACCGCCGCAAACGATTGGCCTTTGAAAATCGGAGTTCGTTATTTTTCCTACAGCGCTTCGGCTCCCGAAGGAGCGCTGATCGGAACCGGTGTCAGCAATGGAATCGGGTCGGGAAGCGGAGTTTTTTCTTTTCCTCTCGAGTCAAGCATCGATCATTCTTCCGATCCCTCTATGTTGAATTTTTGGACGGGATTGGGGAGTAGTTTTGATCCGGTCGGCGGAACTTACGATTGTGCTTCTTATACGAACGGAACTACCGGCTTTGGTTATGACGGTCTGAGAGGGGCTACAAGCGCTTCGGCGATTTCCAGTTACTACTATGATTGTTCCAACTTGGCCCGTTTGATCTGCGTCCGGCAATAATCGCATTCGAAGAATCCGGAACCGGGCTTTCTCGAATGAGAATAAAATTCAGTTCTCTTCGTTGTGGCGATTTATAAATCTTTCCAACCCAATCTCCTTATGATAAAGTGAACCCTATCTTTCTGAAAGGGGAACATGCGGAGGTTGGCGATATGAAGTCTTTGTTTCAGACCGTATGCTTGTGTATTCTTTTATTTCACTGTACTCAAGCGGAAAGAATCAGTTTTGATGCAAGTAAGGGAAGCGGGTTGGTTATCAATCTTTTGCCTACGATCCTAAATACAAACGTAACTCCTTTCAATTCTACTTTGCTTCCGACTTCGTTAAACGAAGGAGTTCCCACTTCGGTCACGTTTGCTTTGACAAATCCGCCGAGCGATTCCACAAGTTATCAATTTGTTTGGGCGGATACCACCGCTTCGCCCACAGCGACGCCTTCTTCGTTTTCATTTTCCGGCTCGAATTCGAGCGTTTCCGTCAGTTTACTTCCGATCGATAATAATTGTTTAGAAGATACTATGACATTGAAGGCGACTCGCGCGAGCGATAATCAAGTGTATCGATTTACGTTTTCGGTGATTGAAGCGGATAAATGTACTTTCGTGACCAGTTCCTCATACACGGGAGATTTTAACGGATTTCAGAATGCGGACTCACATTGTGCGGCGGAAAAACCGGCTTCGCTTCCCGGAAGTTCCGCGGAATACAAGGCCATGATTTCAGGAAGTACGACCGTCGCTTCCGTCGTCTATCAAAGACAGGCGACTTTGGTTTCCAATTGTAATATGTCGAGTACTCCGGGATGTACGAGCACGACGAACTGGGTCTTAAAGGCAAAGACGAGATATTATAGAGTCGATGCGACAACTTTGATTTTTACTACACACACGAGTGTTCCGGCGTTTAACTTTATTACTCAGTCTTTTACGAATTCGATCGCCGGAACGACTGGAAAAATTTGGACGGGACTTTCTTCGGATTGGACTTCATCCGGAACTTCCTGTCTCGCGACATTCGGTTCTTGGACTTATTTTTCCGGAAACTCTTCTTACGGAGATTTGAATTCTACTACAGGAACCGCAATCTCGGGAGGAAGTCTAACTTGTTCCACACCTTCCGCATTCTTCTGCGTCCGGCAATAAAGAGAATTAGAATTTGACTGTGTAAGCCGCCGTAGGAGTTATCTCGGTCGCTCCTGTGATCGGACTTTTTACTACGGACGCGCTAAACTTCCATCCTTCCGGATTTGGATCGGATAATAAGGCCTGCATCTTTTCGTAGTCTTTTGCAAATAAGAATGTGTGAATCAGCTGTAAACCGTAGACCGCTCCTAAAAGCCATTGTGCTTGATTGAATTGTGTGGTTGCCTGGCTGTAAGAGCTGAAGTAAGGATTTGTTGCAGTTGCGGTGATCAGCACTCGAGTTACGAGTGCAGTGGCTCGAACGGTTTCATCGGAAGTAACCGGATTTAAGGTTGGATCTAAGAATGCGGCCACCGTAATCGCGACGGAATTCGATTTATAATTTGCTTCTTCGGATACGGCGTTTTGTCTGCAATTATTAGCGTAAATTGCAGCCCCAGCAAACAGCGCAAAGCTGATGACAGCCCATTTTTTCTGACCGGTTCTCCATTGTCCCCAACCAGGAAGCGCCGCCGATCTCGCTGTAATTGTCCATTTGTTGTCCTTCCACGTTGATGCGGTAGGAGTTACTTCTGTTTTTGTCTCAGGTTGTTTTGTGGTTGTGACTTTTTTTATATCGTCTTTTTTCGGATCTTTTAAATTGATTTCTGAAATTTCGGCTTTGGAAATTGTTTGTATTTTTCCATTTACCTCTATCTGAACTTCGGTCCGAGTTTGATTTACAATCTTTCCCTGAATCGTTTTTCCATTTTTAAGTATGACCGTACTCGCTGAAATTGGTAAAGAAATTGTAAATACGAGAAATACAGCAAAGATTAGTATCTTTTTAAATGTTCGAGACATAGAGTTATAATTCCGGTTGTTATTCATCAAATTTTAGTCATCATCTTTTCTACAAGAAATTATCTTTTTGCTTGAAAAAACAAGTAGTAATCGGGGATCTTATATAACTGTGGCACATACATCCGAGTTAGAAAAGCTCTACAACCACAACAAAGATGATTTATTTCATTATATAAAAAAATCGTTTTATGACGAAAATTCTGCGCAAGATATTTTGCACGATTCGTTCTTAAACTTTTTTCGATATTATGAGAATAAAGACATTCCTGATCCGACTTCCTGTAGGATGATCCTTTTCCGGATTGCGAGAAACCTGATCATCAATCATGCAAAATCTTACTATCAGAGAAATGTATCCCTGGTCGGTGAAGACACAGGCAATAATTTTGCTTCAAAATCCCCAAGTCCGGAATTTTCCGTTATGGAGAAAATTGATCAATCTGATGTGAAAAATACAATGGATTCTCTTTTGGAAGCGATATCTCCGGAATACAAAGAGGCATTACTTCTTCGATATCAACAAGATCTAAAATTAGATGAAATTTCTAAAATCCTGGGAATGAGTATTTCCGGGGTCTCGAGACTTATCGAGAGAGCCGAGAAAGCCCTCGCCCAGGAAGGGAAAAAAAGGGGTTTCCAAGCTGGAAACTATATATAGTATATAGAAATCCTTCCGTCTTATAGTTTGAAATAATTAGAATTCTCTTCAATGGTGATAAAAAAAAATCGGAAATGGAAAAAATAGCTCAAATAGCCCCTCTTAGTTTGTTTAACAAACAGGAAGCGGGACGGAAATGAATCGCAGACCCGGGCAGAATGAATATGGAAAATAAGACACACACTCCCGAATTTGAAGGATACGCGCGACTTCTTAGAGACAAGGAATCCGTATCTCAACTCCCGGCTTTCGATCCCAACTGGATCGGAAAGAAGCCTCGCTTTATCGTGGAGGACAAAATAATGAGTGTTCCGACTGAAACGAAAATTCTTCAATTTCCAAAGACAGCCTGGCTCGCTGCAGCAGCAGTTTTATTACTAACCGTTGGAGGCGCTTGGTTTAGCCTTCGAACTCCAAAAGCGGAAACCGAAACAATCGTGCAGGGAACTCCTTTGAAAGCCGCAGTCGTTTTTGTAAAAGGAGAGGCTTCCGTAGTCAGAGAAGTAGAAACCAAATTACATCAAGGCGACCTATTGAACGAATCGGATATCATTCTTACAAAAGCCGGCGGCGCCGTGGATATCGGTTTAACAGATTCCAGCGTAATTCGTGTAAAAGAAAAGAGCAAGTTGATTCTAAAAGAACTGAGAGACAATAACGGATCGCAGATTCGTATGAATTTAGCGGCGGGTAGATTGTTAAACGTAGTCGAGAAAGAGAGCAAAGGAAGCAACTATTACGTAGAAACGCCGTCTGCAGTCGCGGCGGTCAGAGGAACTTCCTTTGAAGTAAACGCTTCTGAAAGCGAATCGGTAGTTTTTGTGGCGGAAGGTTCTGTAGAAGTAACTTCTCTAAATACTTCTAAAAAAGTTTTTATCCTGGATGCGAGCAAACTTGTTACCGTAAACAAAGACGGAGAAGTGGAATCGATTGACCTTTCCAAGTTGAATTCCACTCGTCCTGAATACAAGGATATGAAGAAGAATCTTGGAACTCTGGATAGAGAACTTCTTTCCGATGTTCAAAATCTAAAAACCGCTAAGACTGAAGAAGAATTGAGCAAAATTTACGACCTGAGTATCGAACATATCATCATGAAAGACGGAAGGGAGTTGAGAGGGGTTGTGGTTTCTCAAAAAAGAGGAAAGCTGGTCGTTCAAACTCTGAAAGGCTCTTACATCTTGGATGAAGAAGCGGTAGATAAGATTAAATACTGATCGAATTCTAAAAAGAATTCTTTCAAGAAACCGGTCGAAGGGTTTGCCTTCCGCCGGTTTTTTTATTTTGGAACGAATTAATAAGAAAGAAGTAAAGGAAGAACCGGGCTCATTCTGTGATTTTTTAGGCGCGGGCTCGAGTATATTAAAATATTCTAAAATTCTTATTAAAAATCGAGATGATCCGAAAGCCAAGAATCGATCGACCAGGAACCTCCTCCGAAAAGAATCAAGGCGATTCCCATACAAACCGCAAGAATATGATATTCGAATCCTTCTCCTCCTTGATTCCCAAACCAGTTCATAAAAAAACCGATGTCTCGATGAGTCCAGCCCGCCACCGCTAAAGTGCAGGTGATTCCAAAAGCCGCAAGACGGGTAAAGAGTCCAAGAACCAATGCGATAGAACCGAAGAATTCCGAGACGATCGCTAAAAGAGCGAGGACCGCCGGGAATTCCGCCGTATTTACGAAATAATCCATCGACGCTTCCATACCGACTCCGCCAAACCATCCTAAGAGTTTTTGCGCTCCGTGAGGAAAGATACAAATCGCGAGACCGATTCGGAGAAAAAGCGGAGATAAAGAATCGCGAGTAGAAAAAAAACTTTGTATCATAGAATCCCCGAATTCCATCCTTTTTGAGCTGGGGAATGAGAAAGGAAATCAAAAATTAAGAATCAAAACTGCCGGTTTTCGATTGGATTCGAGATTCGTTGAAATGGATCCTTTTTTGTGAGAATTTCTTGCGGAGTTCCGACCATGTTTTGAAACCGATGAGGATTTCGTTGGTTTTAAGCCGATCAGAGCGATTTTTTATTTTTTGGGAGTTCCTACATTCTTTCTTTTTCGGAGTAAAATTCCGTTTTCCATCCATTTGAATCTTTCTTCCCTGGATTTTTATTTTTTTTTGTAGGAACTCCTATAGAATTTCTTTCCTTCTTGTCTCCTTCCAAGGTCGAATTTCCCTTATACTATGTCTCATACAAATGAGGAGATCTTTCTCCGAAAAAAAAGGAGTTCCTACTTTTTCCTTTCGAAGCGGTACTTGTTTTCTATGACACAAATACTCAAAGCATCTGTATTTTCCGATCTCGGATTCGAGGTTTTCTCCTCCGGAGTTCCGACCTTCTTTCTTTGAAATCTGAAGATTCCAATCTAAAATCGGTTGTCGAAACACCCTAATCCGAAAAATCTGGCATAAGATTATTTGGCGGGAAACCTATGTCTGAAGAAACACAAGAAAAGAAAAACAAAAAGATCAATAAGATGACTGTAGCCGAGATCAATGCTGCAATCCAAACTTCCAAAGAGAAGATGAACGGAAATTCTAGCAAATACATCCTGCACTTGAATGCAAGACTGGAAGAACTCGCAGTGAAAGGTAAGAAATAATTTTATTCCTTTTTCCGGTCCGTCGAAGAGCGACGGATTCCGGCTCTGCGTCCTTTTTTCTACCTTTCTAAATCTCTCGATCCTTGCTCCAATTCATCGACATAAAACACCAGTACGCATCCTCGGTTCTTTTCGAGGGATTCTCTTGGCATATCAAACCGGGAGCTCGTGTCTGTCTTGTCGGTCCGAACGGTTCGGGCAAATCCACTCTTTTTAGAATCGCAGAAGGGAAATTTGTTCCGGACGACGGAACCGTTTCCAAATCTAAAAATACTGAAATTTCAGTGTTCCAACAGCTTCCCGATTTCGATCCGGAAGCTTCTGTGATCGATACCGCATTAGGAAAACATAAACACTATAGGGAATATTCCGAACGTCTCAAAGGGATCAATCATAAGTTCGAGATCATTCCTCATGATTCTTCCGAGTTCGTGTCTCTTCTCGACGAACAGAGTTCTCTGGAAGAATACGCTTTCACCTTTGGAGTTCACGAGTTGGAGTCAAAGGCCCGTAAAGTTTTGGGCGGACTTGGATTCTCCAATGAACAAATGGCGATGAAGGTGAGAGAATTTTCTCCGGGATATCAGCACCGTCTGGGACTTTCGATCACTCTTCTCAATCCGGGCAACTTACTCTTGTTAGACGAACCGACCAACCACTTGGATAACGAGTCGAAAGAATGGCTCGCGGATTATCTCAACTCAACCGGACAATCCTTTGTATTAGTCACTCACGATCCCGAATTCCTAAATTCCACCTGTGATACGATCGCGGAACTTTCCCCTTCCGGAGTTATCGAATTTAGAGGAACCTTAGAAGAATATTTCGAACACAAGAACGAACTTCAGGAAAAACTTCAAACCCAGTTCGAAAAAGAAGAATCCTATCTCAAAAAAAGAATGGAATGGATCGATCGTTTTCGCGCTCAAGCCACAAAAGCGAGACAGGTTCAATCCGCGCTCAAAAAACTCGAAAAACGGGATCGGATCGAAGCTCCTCAAGAATCTTTTTGGAATTCCAAATCGGATTATAAATTCAATTTTATCTCTTCCGGAAGAATCACCGCAAGAATCGAGGACGGTGCGTTTTCTTATTCGGGAAAACCTCCTTTTATATTCAGCGACGCCAATCTTGAAATTTCGGCGGGTGATAAGATTGCAGTGGTCGGACCGAACGGAGCGGGGAAGTCCACGTTCCTCCGCTGTCTATTAGAAATTCATAAACTAACTTCCGGTAAAATTTATTACGGACCGAAAACGAAGATCGGATATTTTTCGCAGAATCATCACGAGGAACTGGATTCTTC
This sequence comes from Leptospira ainazelensis, assembly GCF_016918785.1. Lineage (GTDB taxonomy): Bacteria > Spirochaetota > Leptospiria > Leptospirales > Leptospiraceae > Leptospira > Leptospira ainazelensis. The sequence continues at coordinate 172,409 of NZ_JAFFPT010000045.1, forward strand.
CAAAAATCTTCTTCAGACCGTGATGAGCACTTATCCCGATCTTTCAGAACAACAGGCCCGAAGTTTGCTCGGATATTTTTCTTTTTCGGAAGACAGCGTTTACAAACAAACCGGTCTTCTTTCCGGGGGAGAACAGAGTCGTCTTCGTCTCGCGCTTCTCGTAAGACATCCGGCCAATTCGATCTTTTTGGACGAGCCTACCAACCACTTGGATCTGGTCGTCCGGGACAACCTCAGACGTGCGCTGATGGACTACGAAGGTTCTCTTCTGATCATTTCTCACGATCCTGAATTTTTAAAAGATCTTTGTAACAGAACCATCTCGGTGGATAAGGGACAGATTCGAGATTTCAACTGTACATTCTCGGATTATCTAAAATACAATCTGAAAGAAACCGCCACCTCCGATTCTCGGAATGGAAATTCTTCTTCCCTCAAAAAAGAAGAACCTTCTCAAACTCGTTCCAAGAAGAATGCGGATAAGAATCGTATCAAAAAAATCCAAAAAGATCTGGAACAGATCGAAGCCAAAATAGAACTTTTAGAAAAGTCTAAAAAGAATTTGGAAGAAGTTCTGGCCGATCCCGGTTTTTTTAAAAATCGAAGTTATCAGTTGGAATTGGATAATTTAAACGAAACAAAAAATGAGATCTCACGTTTGACGCAGGACTGGGAATCTCTTCAATTAGAGTTGGAAGAACTTTCCGGATCGGCCTAATCGATACTTGCGATTTAATATCAAAAGATTTTGAAAAGAAAGTCATTCATTTTCGATTCGATTCTTGTATAGTAAGGAAACGTTTTTTATGACACCGAAAGAATTAAAAAAAAGATTGGATCTTAGAAAAGAAGGAAAAGATTCCTTCTATCTCCTCGACGTAAGAAATCCGAACGAAGTGGAAATTTGCACGATCGAAGGAACGGATCTTCTGATTCCGGTAGGAGAACTTTCCGGTCGATTGTCCGAAATCGTTCCTTGGAAAGAATCCGGAAAGGAAGTGATCGTCTATTGTCGTTCCGGCGGACGTTCGGCTATGGCTTGTGGAATTCTAAATCAATCCGGTTTTGCAAAGCTGCATAACGTGGAAGGTGGAATTCTTCTTTATTCCGACGACGTGGATTCTTCCCTCGCCAAGTATTGAGATTTAAACCAAAATGAAAGAATGCGTCGGTCGTTATTCTCGCGGTTCGGCGCAGAAATTTCTATCCATAACGTTTCTTTTCTAGGGAATTGAAAACCGCCTTTAGTATTGAATACTAAAATTGAATGTTAGTAATGCCATTGTATTCAAATGAGAATTCGATTGACTAAGCAATTCATATGGGTATTATGTCGTATTATTTGGGTTGCATATTTGAAAATGACTTTGCCAGGGACGTGACTTACCGATACCTTGTACATAGGATATTAAGATGAAAAAGTTGTTAGATAAATGTATAGCGTTTGGTGAGGTGGTAATCGCTGCCAGTGAAATTGAAGTAACAATTCCTACCCTTTATACAATTGAAGATGATGCTTACTTCTATATATATTGTCCTAAAATTGGCATTTTTGCTTATGGTAATGATATAAAATCAGCTGAAGATAATTTGGTAGATGCGATCAGCGTTAACTTTGTTGCACTTCATCGTGAAGGTCGGATCCAAGAATTATTTCTAAACCCACTTGAAGAAGAGTATTCTAATGCTATTGAAACATTGAAAACAACCCGAGACTCTCGACTTCTAGTGTTGATTGCGGAACGTCATTTAAATGCAGAAAATACGCATGTATTTCCTGCGGTTAAAAAAGGACCGCAAATTTATGAAATCACGAAGCAAATTAAACTTAAACTTACCTCTGAGAATGTTCGTATCGAACAAATCGCTTGAATGCCAAATATCAAATACTGTGAAGCTTCTATATTTCTCTCAGAGTTTTTGCCTATAGAATTGTCTTATCAGTCGCAGCGTATTAGTACGGGTGGTCGTAGAACGTTACTTTTTTGGAAGCCAGAATATCAGACGCGACCGGATGGTACTGGGTGTTTTTTCTCTGAGTTTGGAAGAACATATTTAGGGGAACACAATACGAATGAACCTCATGATCTATATATTCGCAAAATTTTAGAACGATTGTATCGTTCGTTAATGAGACTTGAGAAATCCCCTTCTTTTGAAGTTGATGATCTAATGTCTAAAATTCCTTGGAAAGAAAAAGTGAAACCTTCTGTTTCCAATATGTATTTGTAAAAATCAACTTTTCGTTTTCAATCATTTTGAATAATTAAAAGAGTCCATATTCGAAGACGTCTGTTTTCAAGCGGAAGCGATTGACGCGGAGTCAATAAATTGGAATTAGAAACGATCCGGCTCTTGGAAAATTTGCAATTTATTGACTGGAGCGGAAAGCGCGGTCCTGCATTTCCGCAAGGGTTTGTAGAACGGAGCGACTTCAGGATCCGCCCAAAGAATTCGTTCTATTCGGAATCGATTCGTTTTACGAAAAAAATTCTTAGATCATTCGCCTAAGAGAATTTTTCGGAAGTAAAGAAAACCTTCGGCCAGAGGATCGTCCTTTCCTCCGCGTCTTCTTTTGAGCATATTCGTAAGATCCAACACCATCAAGCCGTACATCCAAGCCCACATCATTCTCGCGAGCGCGGGGTATTCTTTTTTGGAAAGTTTAAATTCGTGACTCACGCAGCCGTTACGGATGGTTTCTAAAAACACACGATAACTCGTCGGCAAACTCGGGAACGCCTTTCTGTGCATATGCCCGTGAACCGTGTTGAACATCACCTTGTGAAGTTCCTTGTTGTTCAAAGAAAAGTCCCAATACGCGCGAGCGATTCCCGCGAGTTTTTCAAAGGAATTTTTTCCGTTTCTCTGCGCGTTTCTTAGAAGCTGCGTAAGTTCGGTTTCACCTTTTGCGATCAGAACCTGAATGATTTCTTCTTGGCTTTTAAAATGAGAATAAGGACTCGCGACGCTACAGTCCAATTTTTCGGCGATCTTTCTCATCGAAAGACCGTCGATTCCTTCTTCCAAGAGAATCTCCATCGCCACCTGGACGATGTTTTCTCGATTGAGGCTGTTTCTGGATCTTCTCTTGTGTCGAACTGCAATTGTCATTTTAGATTCTAACTCTATCAAGCCGCCTTGGAAACCGGAACCCTTCCCTGAGTCGTCCAAACGTCTCGTTTGATATGGATGATCCCAACTTTATGCAACCCCTTCATGATCTGAAAGCAAAAATCGACTTCCCACCATTTATATGCAAAGTTCGGAGAAGTCGGATGCCCGTGGTGATTGTTCTGATACAATTCTCCCATCGTCAAAAAGTCGATCGGAAGCATATTCTTAGACTCGTCCCGGGTTTTAAAATGATTCTTATATCCGTATTTATGTCCTCCCCAGTTTACGATCGCGCCGTGAATCGGTCCCATGAGCCAGTGGATCGGGAGAAGTAAATACCAGCCCCATTGTCCATCCGGAACAAAAGCCATATAGTAGAACGCATAGAGAGAACCGAAACCGATCCGAAACCACCAGTTTTGTCCGAGCATATCGATCGCCTTCCAACGAGGAATGAAGTCCCGTGTGAATTCCGGCTTTGGAGAAACTCGATCATAAGCGAAATCATCATAGATATGTTTAGTTTTGATCATCATCTCGAAGGGATTTTTAGAATGATGTGGAGAATGCGGATCTTCTTCGGTATCGCTGTAAGAATGGTGCATTCTATGCAGAACCGCGTATCCGTACGGGTTTAGATAAGAAGGGCCTTGGAGAACCATCGTCAAAAGATGAAAGATTTTTTCCCAGAAAGGATTCATCGTAAACATCGCGTGGGCCGCGTATCTGTGTAAGAAGAACGTTTGGACAAAAACCGAACCGAACCAGTGTGCAAAAAATAAAATTAAAATGGGGACCATTGTGGGCTCCTTTGTTTTTTTCTCTTCAACGAACAATGTTCATTATGGTCAGAATAAACGAACGTTGTTAATTATGTAAAGAGAAAAACGAAATGAATTCCTACTTTCCAAAAATGGGTTTTTTTGGGGATTTGGATAAAAAAGAGTAAAAATGAGTAAATCACCTGATTTCGGGGCTTTTTTCTATTCTTTTTAGGTGGCATCGGTGGTAGCAAAGAAAGCGGTTCAAAAGAAATCGGTAGGAACTCCAACTTCTAAGTCCGGGAAAAAAGGGGTTTCCACGTCCGGAAAGAGCTCTTTAAATCGTGTTAAACTCAATGAAACGCTCCCTAAACTCAGCGGCTCGCTCTCTATGGCTCGCTCTCTATGGATCGCTCTCTATGGATCGCTCTCTATGGATCGCTCTCTATGGATCGCTCTCTATGGATCGCTCGCCGGGTCGGAACTCCGTTAAAGCTTCCGGCTCTAATGGGAAAAAAAAATCCTCCATAAGTTCTCAGAAAGCTGCTTTGATTACCTCCTCGAAGGGAAAACACTTTCCAGCGCCTTGGGATTTGAAAGGAGAAGGTTTTCTTTTTCCTCTTTGGGCAAAAAAAGATTATAACCGCGAAATGGGATTTTTTTCAGGAGAAGATTCCAAACAATATACGGGTGGTCTGGGTTCCTTGATGCTCGTGAACTATGAAACGAGTGATGTAGGGCCTTATTACGAACTTCTTTATATTCCCGGTAACTTTACCTACAAGGACCAATCTTATAAAAGGATTACGAGAATCTTCGTCTCGAGTCAGAAATCGGTGGAAGAAGGAATTCTCAATTGGGCGATTCCAAAAGAAAGAGCGGACTTTACTTGGATCCGCGAGGGAATTCTCACGAAAATTTCCGCGTTCCGAAACGGAAAGGAATTCTTCCGAGTGACGATTGCAACAAAAGGATTTTCCTTCCCGGTTTCCACAAAAATTCTTCCTTATACACTTTTACAAAAGGGTCCGGAAGGTTATTTGAGTACTCAATTCGTCGGGAAAGGAAAAGGAAGAATCGCGACGATTCGGGAAATCTGGTGCGACGAGGCGGTATTTCCGGACGCGATCAAAGGTGGGATTTTTAAAACGGGAATTCATTCCGATCCGTTCGAGTTGGTCTTCCCTGTTGCGGACAAAGTCGACTAACGTATTTTTGGAATTCGAAAAAACATTCAATCATTAGAATATTAGAGTTATTAGGAGTAATCATGGAAGAAGCAGTCATCCTGGACGGGATCAGAACCCCGTTCGGTAATTTTGGAGGAACCCTTAAGGACCTCAGCGCGGTGGATTTGGGAGTTTTGGCTTCGAAGGCAATTCTCGAAAAAACGGGAGTTTCTCCGGACGTAATCGGAGAATCCATTTTTGGAAACGTAATTCCGACCGGAAAAGAAGCGATCTATCTCGCGCGTCATATCGGTCTAAAAACCGGTCTTCCTCTGGGAGTTCCCGCATTGACTTTAAATCGTCTCTGCGGTTCCGGTATGGAGGCGATCATCCAAGCCGCTAAAAAGATTTATCTCGGAGATGCGGACGCGGTTCTCGCGGGTGGTGTGGAATCGATGAGCAACGCTCCTTACGTTGTGCGCAACGCTCGCTGGGGAGTTCGTTACGGTTCTGCGGAATTTGAAGATACTCTCGAACAAGGTCTTACCGATCAGTATGTGGGATTGATCATGGGCCAGACTGCGGAAAATCTCGCGGACCAATATAAAATTTCCAGACAAGAACAAGACGAATGGGCTGCGATCTCGCAAACTCGCGCCGAGAAAGCGACTGCGGAAGGAAGACTGAAAGACGAAATTCTTCCGGTTACCGTCGGCGGCAAAAAACCGATCACATTGGATAAAGATGAATTTATCAAAGGTGCGTCCGGCGCTGAAAAACTCGGAAGTCTGAAAGCCGTTTTCCGCGAAGGTGGAACCGTGACCGCAGGAAACGCATCCGGTCTCAACGACGGTGGCGCGGCTACGATCATCACTTCCGCTTCTTACGCACAAAAGATCGGTAAAAAACCTCTCGCGATCATTCGTGGTTACGGTCACGCCGGTTGTGATCCTGCAAAGATGGGAATCGGTCCGGCACTTGCAATTCCAGCGGCTCTGAAAAAAGCCGGCCTAAAACTTTCTGACATGAGTCTTGTGGAAGTCAACGAAGCGTTTGCGGCTCAATATCTCGCGGTTCAAAAAGAACTCGGACTCAATCCTGAAATCACAAATGTAAACGGCGGAGCCGTTGCGATCGGACATCCGCTCGGAGCTTCGGGCGCAAGAGTTACGATCACTCTAGCCTACGAACTCAGAAGAAGAAAGGCAAAATACGGAGTGGCTTCTCTTTGTATCGGCGGCGGTCAAGGGATCGCGCTCGTTTTGGAGAATCCCGAAGCGTAGTCGGATTCGAGAAATCCGTTTTTATAAAAAGCCCGGTGAAGCCGGGCTTTTTAGTCTTACAAAATAACCGAAGGTGGTGGAACTTTCTCATTCGGATTTGGATCTTTTTTCCATTCTTAATATTCCTTTTTTCCCCTTCCTTGAAAAACAAATGGATTCTCCCGTTGAAAAATGTTAGAGTTCCTACAAAGAATCGGATCCAAAAGAGAAGTTTTATCCTCTCCATTTGAATCCATGACTTAGCCGGAAATCGGGTCTGATTGGTCTGGAAGGCCATTCCGGTCGCTTTGGTCTTTCGTACCTTCTTGACGGTAAAGGATTCTCTTCGAATCCTGCATTACAGAGCTCTTAATTCCAGGTTCCAATACCGATTTCGAGGCTGTACCGGATTTTCCGGCTATCGGCGATTCAGGCGGGATGCCAGGAACCATCGGACGAGTTCAAATTCGACAAGGTGTGCTATTAAATGGAATTTGCCCTTTCCAGCGAACAAAAAGAATTACGCGATCTCGCGAGAAAATTCGCAAAAGAAGAAATGCGTCCTCGCGCGGAGCATCACGACCATACGGGAGAATATCCCATGGAAGTCCTCAAAAAGGCCTGGGAAATCGGTCTCATGAACATCCACATTGAACCTCAGTTCAACGGTTCCGGAATGGCGGAATTAGACGACGTTATCATTGGAGAAGAATTATTCTGGGGATGTTCCGCAATGGCGACCGCCATTCTCGCAAACAACCTCGCCCTCGCACCAGTTCTCTTAGGCGCGAGTGATAAGATCAAAAAAGAATTCGTTCAACCTATGACGGAAGAATTCAAACTCGCAGCTTATGCAGTCACAGAACCCGGAGCCGGATCGGACGTCGCGGCGATTCGTACTTCCGCAAAAAAAGTCGGAGACGAATACATCATCAACGGTTCTAAAATGTGGATCACCAACGCCGGTTACGCGGATTGGTTTTTTGTTCTTACCAAGACGGATCCGGCCGCGGGACACAAAGGAATCACCGGCTTTATCGTAGATGCAAAATCTCCCGGAATCATCATGGGAAAAAAAGAAATCAACATGGGTCAGAAATGCTCCGATACCCGTGGAATTACTTTCGAAGACGTGAAAGTTCCCGCTTGGCAGATGGTAGGTCGCGAAGGCGAAGGTTTCAAGATTGCGATGGGAGCGTTTGACCACACTCGTCCTGGTGTTGCGATCGGAGCCGTAGGAGTCGCACGCGCCGCTATGGAACACGCGATTCAGTACGCAAACACTCGCAATACTTTTGGACGTCCGATCATGGACAACCAAGGAATTTCCTTTATGATTGCCGAGATGGCGCGCGATATCGAAGCGGGTCGTCTTCTTTGTTACCAAGCCGCTTGGATGATCGACAACAAATTTAGAAATACATACCAGGCTTCGATTGCAAAGATGTTCTGCGCGGATATGTGTATGAGAATTTGCACCGACGCGGTTCAGGTTCTCGGCGGGTACGGTTTTAATACGGAATATCCCGTCGAAAAATTAATGCGCGACGCAAAGATCTTTCAAATTTACGAAGGAACTTCTCAAATTCAAAGAATGATCGTTTCCCGTTTCCTCGCGGATGGAAAGGGAATCGAGGGACCGAATTTCTGAAAGAATTCTCTCTTACATTCGAGGAGTTTTCCAAACTCGCAGAACGGGGAAACCTGATCCCGGTCTTCAAACAGATTTTTCTGGATATGGAGACCCCGGTTTCTCTATTTGCAAAATGGGGTTGTGAATCTTCGAAAAATTCTTTTCTCCTCGAATCGGTCGAAGGCGGAGAAAAACTCGGGAGAAATTCCTTTTTAGGAAAAGCTCCTTCCCGTCTTCTGCAAGGGAAGAATGGACTCTTTTACGTTGCCATCGGAAACGATCCCGAAACTGAAATCATCACTTATGATCCTCTGGTTCTTCTGGAGAATCTACTCGGAGACGACGTCTATGTACAAGACTATCGCCTTCCTCCTTTTGCGGGCGGAGCCGTCGGATTCTTATCCTTTTCCGCGGTCCGTTACTACGAATCGATTCCGGATACGAAGCCGGATGATGAAAACGCTCCCGATTGTTATTTTGCAATCTACGACGAACTTCTCGTAGTCGATCATATCGATCACGTTTTAAGGATCGTAGTCAACGCAAGAATCGGCGAACATTCCAATCTCAAAGAATGTTACGAAACGGTTCTTAAAAAAATCGATTCGATTGAGGACGAAATCAGAAACGGAATCGTTCCCGACGAAATCAAAAATCCGAAAACCGTTTCCGGGACTCTTCAATTTCATCCGAATATTCCGGATGAGGAATATAAGAAAAACGTGGAACGCGCTAAGGGATACATCAAGGCGGGCGATATCTTCCAGGTCGTTCCTTCAAGAAAAGTTCAATTCAAACCGGAAGTTTCCCCGTTTCAAATCTATCGCGGTTTAAGAACCGTAAACCCTAGTCCTTATATGTATTATCTCCGGCTCGGAGAAATCACGATCGTGGGAAGTTCTCCCGAGATCATGGTTCGATATGCCGGAAATCAGACCTTTCTTCGTCCGATCGCCGGAACTCGTCCTCGGGGAAAGAATGCGAACGAGGATAAATTCTTAGAAGACAATCTTCTTTCCGATCCGAAAGAAATCGCCGAACACATCATGCTAGTGGATCTCGGCCGAAACGATCTTGGCCGTGTTTGCAAACCCGGAAGCGTTCGTGTCAGCGATTTTAAGGTGATCGAAAAATATTCCCACGTTATGCACATCGTGAGCCAATGTTCCGGAGAATTGGACGAGGAAAAAACGGTCTACGATCTGATCCGCGCCACACTTCCTGCGGGAACGGTTTCGGGAGCTCCGAAGATCCGCGCGATGGAAATCATAGACGAACTCGAAACGACAAGACGAGCGATCTATTCTGGAGCGCTCGGTTATATTTCTTTTTCCGGAGAAAGCGATCTCGCGATCATCATTCGTACGATCGTATTTTACGGAGATACCGCATTCTTACAAGCCGGCGGCGGGGTCGTCTTCGATTCGGTTGCCGAGTTGGAATTGGAAGAAACCAAAAACAAAATGGCCGCTCTCTTAAAGGCAGTTGAGTTTGCGAGAAACGGACTCAAAGGAGAATGGAAATAATGCTTCTCCTTATCGATAATTACGATTCTTTCACATACAATCTCTATCAGTATTTTTGCCAGATCGGAAACAACGTAGAAGTGTTTCGCAACGATAGAATTTCGTTAAACGAAATCAACGAACTTGCTCCGAAAGGAATTATTCTTTCTCCCGGTCCGGGTCGTCCCGAAGATTCCAAGGTTTGTCTGGACGTGATTCGGGAACTCGGAGGGAAGGTTCCTATTTTCGGAGTTTGTCTCGGACATCAGGCGATCGGTCTTGTTCACGGAGGAAAGATCGTCTCCGCTCCTTCGATCATGCACGGAAAGGTTTCGCTGATCGAACACGACGGAAGGGATATCTACAAAGGAATTCCTTCTCCTTTTGTCGCTACTCGTTATCATTCTCTTGTGATTCAGCCGGAAAGTATGCCCGCGGAATTGGAAGTGGCTTCCAAAACTCCGGATGGAGTGATCATGGGAGTTCGTCACAAAACAAAAAAACATCTCTACGGAGTTCAGTTTCATCCGGAATCCATCATGACCAGCGCGGGATTGGATCTGGTCAGAAATTTTTCCTCGATTGTCCAGGAGTTATGAAGCTTTTTTTCAGGCTTTTGTCTTACTCCGTACACTACAAGTACCGATTCTTTTTGGGGATCGTATTTGCCCTTTTGACCGCGATTCTCAACGCAGTCTCTCTCACCGCATTCATTCCTCTTTTTGATTCCCTGGGTAACGACAAACAAACTCGGTTTCAGTTGCAGCTAACGTTGCCGGAACAAAGGATTCTTCTCAAAGAAAAGGTTTTCGGAGACGAATCCCTCGATGGGCTCGAAAGAACCAAACTTCTTTTGATCGACGTAAAGGAATGGATCAACGGAAGAACCAAAGGACTCGAACCTAAGGAAGTCGTTTGGGCGATCTGCATCATCGTGATGCCGCTTTATCTTCTAAAGTTGATCACCTATCTTTTATCAGTATTCTGCATCGCCACCGCCGGATACAAGGCCGTCAGGGATATTCGGCAGGAATTGTTCGAGAAGAATCAGCTTCTTCCTCTTACATACTTTTTCAAAGAAAAAACCGGGATGATGATGAGTAGAATCATCAACGACGTGGAGGTTGTGGCCGCGGTGATCTCGAGCAATTTCAGAGACGCTACGATCAACTTCTTTTACGTGATCACCCACTTGATGGTTTTATTGTATTTAAATACGGAATTGCTCGTTGTCGCCTGTCTCACGGTGCCGGTGATCATTCTTCCCGTGACTTTGTTTACGAGAAAGATTACGAAGTCCACGATGCGTTCCCAGGAAAAGATGGCGGATCTAAACGCGAACATCCAAGAGATGATTTCCGGAATCAAGGTGATCCGCGTTTTTAACACGGAAAAATACGAGCAGGGAAAATTCGGGAAGATCAACCACAACGTCTATCGTAGGAACTTCAAAGGCCAGTTTTATCTTCAGATCGCTCCTTCCTTAGTGGAGTTGACTTCTTCCATCGTGGTTCTCGGTTTTTTTGCGGCGGGTGCAAGCCTGATCTACAACGGAAGATTTACTCAGGGAGAATTTATGGCGTTTCTCCTAACGTTACTTTTTCTCTTAAGACCCTTGACTCAACTTTCTCAGATGGTCGGAAAGATCACACAGGCGATCGCTTCCGGAAAAAGAATTTTTGAAATCGTCGATTTGGAAACGGAAGATCACAGCGAGGAAAGTAAGATCTCTGCGCCTCCTCTGGAAAAAAGCATCGAATTTAAGAATCTATTCTTCTCTTATCCTGGAACAAACGCCGCGGTTCTCAAAGACATCAATCTCAAAGTTAAGAAGGGAGAAACGATCGCATTGATAGGTGCGAGCGGTTGCGGAAAGTCTACACTCATGGACTTACTTCCAAGATTTTTTGATCCGACTTCGGGTTCGATCGAATTCGACGGAACTAACGTCTGCGATATCAGTCTCGGAGATCTTCGTAAAAAGATCGGGATCGTAACCCAGGATATCTTTTTGTTTCACGGTTCGGTGGCCGACAATATCGCCTACGGAAAACCGGGGGCGACTCGTAAGGACGTTATCCGCGCGGCAAGACTCGCACACGCGCACGACTTTATCAAAAAGATGGACAACGGATACGATAGTATTCTCGGGGTACGCGGTCTCAATCTTTCCGGTGGTCAGAGACAAAGACTCGTGATCGCCAGAGCGCTTTTGCGAGATCCGGAGATTATGATCCTGGACGAGGCGACCTCCGCGTTGGACGTAGAATCGGAACGTCTTGTGAGCGACGCGCTTCGGCGTTTGTATGCGAATCGTACCACGTTTGTGATCGCTCATAGACTTTCCACGATCAAGGATATTCCAAGAATCATCGTGATGGACAACGGAAAGATCGTGGAAGAGGGGGATCACAATTCTCTCTATGAGCAAAACGGAATCTATCGAAAACTTTCGGACAATCAATTTGCGGCAAATAACGGAGTATTAGCATGAAAAAGATCGTTTTGATCGTAGACGATAACGACCGCTATGCGAACAACCTCAAGGTTTGGTTTGAAAAAAACGGATTTGAAACGGTGAGGGCCGTGGACGCGGCTCAAGGCTGGCAGATCTATTCCCAGGATAAGAATCGATTTCATACGATCGTCACGGATATCACGATGGAAACCCAGACTTCCGGTCTTTGGATGATTCGGAAAATTCACAGGGACGGATATCAGGGAAATAAGATCATCGCTACAACCGGTTTCGATTTTCCGGGTGTGATGTTTTTTTCCAGTTCCATTCTCCCGAGTTTTGCGGGAATCGGTTGGATGGTTCCGAAAGTTCCTCTGAAGGAAGGAAATGTAGTTTTCCTTCCCACGTCTTTGAAGAAAAAAATTCCTTACGAATCAGTTCTCTAACGGAGGGCCGTTTTCCGGCGTTTGTTCCGTGTTAGACGGATTGGCCGGGTCGGTTTCTTCCATATCGGAAGCCGGAGTAAACGTTACCGGTTTTCTCTTGTATCTTTTTCCCTTTTTCTCTTTCGGAGGAGCGACGATGGTTCTGATTTTGAGAAAAGGACCGAACACCCAGGATTGAACCGTCTCAGAATAACTTTCCGGATTCTTCGATTCTAAAAGAAGCAAGTAATAATGATCCTCCACGAATTTGTCGCCGGTCTTTTGGATAAATCTACGATCGCTTTTTTTTAGGATCTTTCCAACTTCGCCTAACGTAAGATTACGAAGTTTGCGTGAAGTAGGATACGGATTCTCTTGCGCGTAACCGCCTTCCACCTGAACGGTTCCGAATTGATAGAACGCTTTTCTTAAATTGAGTTGGGCCAGGATTCTTTGAGTCAATTCTTCGGAAGGAGAACTTTCCAAAATCCGAATAAAGGAAAACGTTCCATAGAGACTCGTGTTTTGACCGATCGCTTCTATGATGTTTTTTACGTATTCCGGTTTTGTTTCCAGGGTTTGTTCCAAAATTCTCAGAGAAGCCCTTGTTTTATGAATTCCCAACGCCTCGATCGCCGTCTTTTGCAACTCGGGATCTTCCGAATCCAAATACGTTTTGAATAACTTGAGGTCTTCGTTTACTTGAAAGGCAGCAAGACCCAAAAGGGAAGCCTTCACGATTTCGGTCCTGGTGGAACGGATTCCTTGGCGGATTAGAATGTCCCTTGCGGAAGGATCCTTGGTTTTTCCCATTCCTCTCCAGGACGAGAATTGCACATCCGGATCGTTGGACTTGATCCCTCTGAAAAAATAATCCAAAGAAGAAGGCGAACCGATATCGGCTAACGCTTTGTAGGCGGCTTGTCGGACTGCTTCTCCGTCCCTTTCGATTACGTGATGAAGGGTTTTTACTCCGCCTCGTCCCATTCTTCCTAACGCTAAAACCGCCGCAGCCCGAACCCTTGGAATCGGATGTGTGAGCGCCATACGGTCTAAAGTTTTATAACGTTTTTCCGTTTCTGCCCGGAATACGATAAGAATCCCTTTTTTGAGAGAAAGGTCATAGTCGATTTCCTGTCTCTCTTTCGGAGTCAGATCTTTCCGTTTTCTACGTTCGTAAGAGGAAACTCCGTCCGATTCTTCCGTAAGATTTCTCGGATCGTCCACGTTCAAACCTTCCGACGCGGAATTTCCCGGAGAATCTCCCGTATTCGGTTCGGCTCCGGAATCATCGGGCGCGTCTACCGTTTGCGGAAGTTTCGATTTTTCATGAAGTCGGTTTCCGGATTCTGCATTTAATACGGAACTCAAAATACCGAATACGATTACGCAGAGAAAATACTTTTGAAGTTTTGAATATAAGGACATCGGGTACCTTTGAATGGTAAAATTTTTGCTAAGATGCTATTTATAAGTTCGTCCGATTTTTCAGCTTTTTCCTGTTTTTTTCCGTGACAAGCATGATTTCCGAGAACCGGAATGCTTGACGGAAGGCTGGAAACCTGCTAAGTTTTGGCTATCAGGAGAATTTCTTTATTAGCAAGCTCAGCGGTAACCTCAACGGCCTCAAATCCAACCAAATCCAAAGACTGAAAAAAATTTCCGAGAAAAGAATCCGGGAAGATGTACTCATTAGTCAAGAAATTTCACGCACTCTCTGCGAATTATCCTTAGAAATCGGCAAACAAATCGGGATTCTTATCGATCGTTCCGGCTACGTTACACACGTGTTAGTCGGATCCGATACTTCGATCGAAATTCCTTTTTTAGACCGGCTTCGGACTTCCGAAGCGAGGTTGAGAGGGCTTAGACTGGTTCATACCCATTTGAAGGGAGAATCGCTCAACCAGGAAGATTTAACCGACTTGGCGCTTTTACGTTTGGATTATATTACCGCAGTGACGATGGATTCTTCCGGAAATCCGAATGCCTATTTCTCCGCGCATTTTAATCCGGAATCGGAAGAAGAACTCTGGACCGTTCTTCCGAAACAATATCCCGGACAACTCAAGGAAGGGATTCACGAGGAAATTTTAGAGATAGAATCTCAGCTTTCCCGTTCCCGAAAAAATCTCAAAGACGCACAAAAAGAAAACCGCGCCTTTCTCGTCGGGGTTTATCCCGAAAGAAACATCGGGAGACATCCTTCTCTTTCGATGGAAGAACTGAAGGAACTTTGTAGAACGGCGGAAGTTCACGTAGTCGATACCTTTGTTCAGAGAAAGAATCGTCTGGATCCTTCGACCGTTTTGGGAAAAGGAAAACTCGAAGAGATCATCTTAAAAGCGATTCAGAAACACGTGGAACTTCTCGTTTTTGATCTCGAACTCACTCCTTCTCAGGCGAAAAAAATTTCCGATATCGCCGATATCAAAGTGATCGATCGAACCCAACTCATTCTCGATATCTTTGCTAGAAACGCTAAAAGCAGGGATGGTAAGTTACAAGTCGAACTCGCGCAGTTGAAATATCTCAAGGGAAGACTGACCGAACTCGACGACAATATGTCGAGGCTCACGGGAGGAATCGGAGGAAGAGGACCCGGAGAAACCAAACTCGAAATCGGAAAACGAAGAGTGGAAGAGAGAATCACAAGACTCGAAGTCGAACTCAAGTCCCTCAAAAAAAGACGGGAGATCAATCGACGTCAGAGAAAGAAAAACGAACTTCCCGTTGTCGGCATCGTGGGTTATACGAATGCGGGAAAGTCCACGTTGCTCAACGCGCTTACGAACAGCGAGGTTCTCTCCGAAAACAAATTGTTTGCGACTCTCGATCCTACTACGAGAAGAATCCGGTTTCCCGAAGAAAGAGAAATCATTATCTCCGATACGGTGGGATTTATACACGATCTTCCTCCCGAGTTATCGAATGCCTTCAAAGCCACATTGGAAGAATTGGGAGATTCCGATCTTTTAGTGCACGTCGTGGACGTTTCCAATCCGGATTACAAACTGCAAATGGAAGCCGTAGAAAAGATTTTAGAAGAATTAGATCTTTCTCATATACCTATGATCCAGGTTTTTAATAAGATCGATAATCTGGAAAAGTTTAAGACTCTCGCCTTGCAGGAGGGATATTCCAGTGAGTTCAAAAAAACAACGAAAAATTCTTTGAATCACGGACCCGGTTTGGAAGCGATTGCGGATTTAAAAGAAGATTTAGGGATCGATTCTCACGCGGACACCATTTTGGTATCCGCTTATCAAGGGTGGGGATTAAAAACTCTTTTGGATCTTTTGGAAGAAAGGATCTACGAAAAAGCTTTTTTGGCTTCTTCTACGGAGTTGTAAATTTCCACTTTTTTCGGAAGTTCCATCAGACGAATTACGTTTTCCAAAAAGTGGTTGAGTCCGCCGATTACGATCTTGCCGGAATGTTGGTCCACGGTTTTGATCAACGTAAGAATCGTTGCAACTCCCACGCTGTTGATATATTCCAAACCGGAAAGATCTAAGATGATGTTATAGACCTCTTCCTCAAAGATAAAATGTATCTTACGGGAAATCTCAAAAGAATTGGAGTTAGTCACCTTGCCGTTGAATACAACAAGCAGGACTTCCTTATTTGGAAGACTGGATTTGGTCGTCTCTATATACAATGAATCGAATTCTACTCTCGCCATGAAAATTCCTATTTTATCTCTCCGGATAAAGTTTCCCTTCTCTATATTTCAGTCGGACTTTCTCGCTTATTTGAAGCTCATCGACTCGATACTTCCCTCTCAACACAACTTCGATTTTTCCTCTTTGGGGAATCGGACCTTCGTATTTCAGATACTCCCTTCTATGAGAACGTTTTTTTTCAAATTCTACAACGCGGCCTTTTAGAAAATCATCCAGATTCTTCTGAGAAGAATCGAAAGTATGAAGTTCCAGTTCTTCGCCGGGATCCAGGAATAAGTCCAGATGTCCCCCATTCTCCTCAAAATGCAAAGACAAAGTGAAATCTTTCCAACACATCCCCGGAATTTTTAGAGTTTATCCTCTAATCGAATCGCAACGGAAGTATGGCGGATCAGAGATAGGCCGTCTATGATCTTCAATGATTTCTTTATATTCTCTTCGGTCGCCGGATGTGTTATCACAACCACTTCGACCGGTTCTTTTTCCGCTTCGTTTTGTCTTACCGAAGAGATGGAAATTCCGTGATCTCCCAAAACCTTCGAAATTTCGGAAAGAACCCCCGGAAGATCGACCGTTGTAAATCGGAGATAATAACGGACCAAAGAACCGTTAGCTTCCGAAACGCTCGCCGGCGGAAACAAATTTTTCTCCGGAGTCAGACCTTTGTTTCTTCTCGCTCCATAATAGAGAATATCCGAAACGACGGAGGAAGCCGTGGGTAATGACCCGGCTCCTTTTCCTACGAACATTCCCGGACCGGCGTAAGCGGTCTGGTAGTAGATCGCATTCATCTCGTTCATGATATTCGCGAACGGATGTTTGACCGGGATCATAACAGGTTGTACCCTTGCTTCCAACTGATCTGAAATTTTTCGAACCAATCCGAGAAGTTTGATTCTATAACCGAGTTCGCCCGCGAATTGAATGTCCAACCCGCTAATCTTTGTTATACCTTCGATTTGAACGCTCTGTAAAGGAATTTTTTGAGAGAAAGCTAAACTTCCTAATATGCTAATTTTATGCGCGGTATCGATTCCTTCCACATCGAAGGTCGGATCCTTTTCAGCAAAGCCGAGTTCTTGCGCGAGATGAAGGGCTTCCGAGTAGTCTAGGTGTTCCAATTCCATTTTGGAAAGAATAAAATTCGTAGTTCCGTTTAAGATTCCGTAAAGAGATAGAAAAGAATCGGAACCAAGCCCCGTCTTGATGGAACGAATCACCGGAATGGCTCCTGCGACGGAAGCTTCCATTCCGATTTCCAATCCTCTTTCGTGAGCAAGTGAGAAGAGTTCCTCTCCTCTTTGAGAAAGGAGAGCTTTGTTTGCGGTGATTACGGTTTTTCCATTTTTTAAGGATTCGCTTACGATCGTATAAGCGACGTCAGTCCCTCCGACGAGTTCTAAGATCATATCGATTTCCGGATCGGAGATGATTTTTTTAAAATCGGATTCTAATTTGCAATCGGGAAAGTTCTGTAATTCTTTTTTGATTTTATCGGGAGTTCGGGTCGAGACGGAGGAGAGAATCAGATCCAAACCGTATTTCTCGCGATATGCGGCACTTTCTTTTTTGAGAATCTCGAGAACCCCAGATCCAACGGTTCCAGCTCCAATCAATCCGATTCGAATGCGTTCCATGGATTACCATCTTCGAAATTTGCAGGGAGGATTCACTCAATTTTCATTGGAAAAGGCTTCGTTCCGGGAAGGATTGAAATTTTAATTTACAACATTTCATTTCTCTGGTACGAATCAAAGATAAGTTTTTAAATTCAAAAACACAGGTCCAAATGGCAAACAAAAGAAGGCCTCCCAGAAAGAAACATAATTCAAATCCAAAAGGTTCGGGGGGAAATGAGAAGAATCGGGAAAACGCCGATTCCAACCGGGGCGGTAATGAGTCCAGAGAAGGGAATCGAAGACATTCTCATCAGCAACGCCAGCAACAAGGAAAGAATTTTCAGAGAAACCAGGAGTTCCATCGTAAAAGCCAAGAATTGGCGATGGAAAAAAATCCTCCGAAAGTAAGAGCTCCGAGAGAAGGAAGCCGATACTTAGCGGGTGCGATCCTAACCGGAAGCATTGTACTTTTAGGAATCTTTAGTTATTTCATTTGTGAGAACTATCACACAAAAACTCCCGTCTACGGAAAACGAGGTTGGGATGATTCGTTCCAAAAATCGGTCACCTGGGCTGAAGCAAAAGAAATCTGCGACGAAAGATCAAAACGTCTACCGGGAAAGGATCAACTCAAGAATTTCAGCAAAAGAGCGGATTCTAAGTTGAGAAACGCCGGAGTATTTTGGTCGTCCAGTCCGGAAGGGGATTCCGGTTATTACTATTCCGTAAATTTCAAAGATGGAATTGAAACGAGTAGTCTTGGAACGATGAAGTATAACGTGATCTGCGTAAAGTAAAAATAATCGAAAGAATCCGGAAGGGAAGAAGAATGTAAAATTTTCTCTTCCGGAAAAAAAATCCCCGCTCCATTCGACTTTTTCGACTTCAAAAAATTCTTCTCCTAATAAAAACGTTTCAAAAAAAGAATCCAGAGAAATAGGAACTCCTCATGATCAAAAAAATTTCCGGAAGAATCGTAACACACGAAAAAGATTTTCATGGGACTGTGGAATGGGATTCTTCCACCGGATTGATTCATTCGGTTCTGGTCGGATTGGAGTTGGATGTTCCCGAAGAAAAGACAAAGGACGAGGTTTGGTTTGATCCGAATGAGACTGTGATCTTTCCCGGCTTCGGGGATATACATATTCACGCAAGGGAAGACGAGAGCGGTAAACACACTTATAAGGAAGATTTTCTTTCTGCGAGCGCGGCAGCGATCAATGGAGGAGTGATTCACGTTGCGGATATGCCGAACAATCCGATTCCTCCCGTGGACGCTGAAAGTTATTTCAAAAAAAGAAAACTGGCGGATAAGTCGCCGATTCACATAACGTTGTACGCGGGGATCGGGCCGAATACGAAACCTCTGAAACAATCCGTTCCTTATAAGGTTTTTATGGGACCGAGTATCGGAGAATTGTTTTTTCATAACAACCAAGCACTCGAGGAGACGATTCGCAATTACGAAGGCGAGAATATCAGCTTTCACTGTGAAGATCCTGAAATTTTGGAAAAACATCAGGATGAAATTTTGCACGAGGATCGCCGTCCTGCGGAAGCGGAGACAATGGCTACGGATTTTGCTCTGTATCTGATCGAAAAATACAAACTGAGAGGAAAACTCTGTCATTATTCGACGGGGGACGGTTTGGAAAAAATCAAAGCCGCAAAAAAGAAAGGATTGAAGATTACTTGTGAAGTGACTCCGACTCATTTGTTTTTCGACAAATCGATGTTAACCGCTGAAAATCGAAATTGGTTTCAGATGAATCCTCCCCTTCGAGGAAAGGAAGATCGTGAGAGAATGCTGGAAGGAGTCAAAGAAGGTTGGATCGATTATTTAGCCACCGATCACGCGCCTCACAGTATCGAGGAAAAACAAAAAGGAACCAGCGGAATTTCCCAGTTGGATACATATTCACTTTTTGTAACATGGTTGATTCTCAGCGAAGGGGTCGATTTGAAAACGATCGCAAAGATTTGCTCCAAAAATCCGGGAGACTTTGTAAACGAATATCTTCCTGAAAAATACGGGAAAGGTTTTGGAAGAATCGAGGCCGGATACGCCGCAAACTTTACGGTGCTGAACTTAAAAAAAACGAAAACGTTTCAGAAAAAGGAAATCAAAAGTAAATCGGGATGGTCTCCGTTTGAGAACTTTACCTTTCCCGGTTCGATAGAAGCCGTTTATTTTATGGGGAATTCGATTCGATCGTAGAGAAACTAGAAACGTTTAGTTTTTATAGGAGTTCCTACATTTGAGTAGAGGAACTTTTTACTTGCAAAAGTCGAGTTTTCTGATAGAGGAAAGTCTCCGGAGTTTTCCCGCCACCGCTCCCCTCCACCCAAAAATTCAGGGCGGGGCCGCGACTTTCACGGTGGACTGTCGTTGTTACGACGGGACTTTTTTCGGATCTTTTTCCTTTTCTTTTTTTTCTCAGTAACGGAAAACCTTAGCTCCAATGACGGAGAAGAATCGACTTTTGAAACCCTAATTTCTCGTAGATTCCTTTTCCCATTTCTGTTGCGTGCAAAATTATAATTCCGGAAAATTCTTTCCTGATTTCCTCTAAGATATATTGCACCAAAACGGAAGCGTATCCAAAACCTCTTCGTCCTGGATCGGTCGTGATCGAATATAATCCGAAAGATTTTTCGTTAAAGAACGTCATACCGGTTGTGACCAAGGTTTGATCTATAAAACCTCCGAAAATTCGAAAGGAATTTTGATCCAATAATTTCAGATAAAGATTTTCGCGATCGTTCGATTCAAAGGAAACGTTTACGATTTTGAGCCAGCTTCTTAATTCTTCTTTACTTTCGATTTTTCTAATATTCAAATCGCTACCGGAAAATTTTCTATCGGAAAGAATGGGGTTTCCGGCTAAATACATTCCCCACTGTTCGTTGCAGTCCCTGTATCCGAGTTCTCCGAGAATATTCTCATGATAGCGAGAATCCAGGAAGTCGAGTACGTCCGATCGGAGACCTTCTTCTCTAAGAGATAGAATCTCTTCTTTTAAAGAAATTGGAGAGAGTCTTTCTTTCAAAACGATTCTTGTGAACCAATCCGAATCCGCATTGGAATAAAAAACAAAATTCTTACGATCCAAAATCCGGGACCCGATCAGGGTAGAAAGAACTCTGTGCAAGTCCGTATAATTTTTTGCGACCTCGGAAATTTCAGGACTCATAATTAAGCCGGCGCGAGAATTTTTTTCTTCCAGTGGTGTGCGCTTTTTCTTCCTTCTTCCAAGGCTTCCTTTCCGTGTTTGAGTTGATTCGCGTCGATATAGGGGGTTACGGTTTCGATTCTTAAAATTTGTTTTTTATAATGTTTTGCCAGCATCTCCTTCAATTCTCTCGTTTCATTTTCTATGATCTGAACCGAAGAATGGAACGCGCGGATCATCGCCTTTTCCGAATGACCTTTTTTGGTTCGGACGCTGTGAACTACAATTTTGCGGATCGATTTGTCTAAGATCAATTCTTTGATCGGTTCCTGGTCGGCGACGCCCCCGTCGATGAATTCTTCTTCGCCTAACTTCTGTATTTCGAATAGGAAGGGAAACGTCATAGATGCAAGGATTTGATCGATTAGATCTCCTTTTGTTTTGAGTTCCCTGATTTGTTTTGTGATGTTTGAAACGGAAACTCCCATTGGAATGGGAAGATCTTCGATTTTTTTATGACCTAAATGGGGTTTTAATAATTCTTTGATCTTTTTTCCGGAAAGAATTCCCGAGTAATTTTTAAGACCTTTTCGAATGGGTTTTACGAAATTTGTGATTAGATTTCCTTCCCAGAAATCCTTTTTTTTTAAGTTTAGAATCAAGTTTGTCATCTCTTCCGAGGGAACGCCTGCCGCGACCAAGGAGCCGATCAAAGCTCCCGAGCTACATCCTGTGATCTTAGAAGGATGGAATCCGATTTCCGATAATCCTTTTGCAAAACCCGCGTGTGCATAAAATCCGAAAAACGCCGAGTTGAAAGTAAGGGCCGTAAATTTTTGTCTAACGTGTATTTCAATCATATTCTATTTTTGGAATGTAGTTTATTCAGGAAGAATTTCTTCGAATATCCAGTTGAAATAATCCCGATTCCCTTCCAACAAAGGAAGACTGACGATACAAGGGATAGAATAACTATGCAAAGACTTCACTCTCAGTGTGAGTTCGGTCATCAGTTCACTTTTGGTTTTTAAGATAAGGACAACTTCAGAGGAGACGACTATTTTTTTTTCCCAGTGATAGATTGACTTCATCTTAGGGAGGATATTCGCACAAGCCGCCAGTCTTTCCTCGACCAAAGTTTTTCCAATTTTGAGAGCTTCTTTTTCGCTCTTTACGGTGATATAAACGAGTCTTGGTTCCATAGTATCCCTCTTTATTTTTCGACAGAATTCCGGATTTTTTCCGAGAGTTTTTTGGTCTTTTCTCATGTTTTAGAGAATTCTTACGAAACTATAAGTATGAAGGAATTACTTAGAATCCGGAACACAAAACTCATCAGCAAACGTTTCCTTCATAAGCCGCGAACGTTCCTTTTTCTTTTTACATTGATGTCTCTGATACCTCTTTTTTCCGAAGAGCCGGAGAAGTTTCTTTTTCGTTGGAAGTTGATTCCGGGTGAAACAGTAGAATTAAACGAGTATCATAGAGTACAGTTGTTAAGTCAGGGAAGAAAGATCAGAAGAGAAGATAAGAATCGGATTCTTTTGGAAACGCTTTCTTGTGAAAAACAATCCTGCCTCCTTGATGCATTCTTCGATACATACAGCCGTTTTCCGGAAGTGGATCCCGCTTTTAGAAAAGATAAAACTTATAAGAGTCAATTTCAAATCACTGAGATAGGGCAGTATAGGGTTCCTCAAGAATACGCTATGCCTAACCTTCGTTCACTCCCGAGTTTTTCGGAAAAACCCGTTGCAATCGGAGAAGAATGGACACAACCCGCGATTGAAAGTTTTCAATTTCCGGGCGGAAGAGTGATGATTACGGTTCTTGCAAAATATAAGTATCACGGTCCGGATCAATGGCAGTTTCAAAAACATTCCGGCAGCGCTGATAGAATCGAATATAATTATACTCTTTATTACGATTCTCAAACGGGGCAGGAAGGTGTCCCTCTGAAGATATACGGATTTGCAAGGGGAATGGTTTACTTTGATCGGAACTTGGGACTTCCTCAATACAAAAGAGTACAACTTGTCTATACCTTCGTTTATCAAAACGGATTAGCGCAAGAGATGTCCTTCGATATACACGGCGTTTATCGAAAAGACGTGAAGTTAACCGATACCGATAAGGATAAGTTTGCGGAAGAGATTAGAAAGATCCTCGGCGGCGAACTTTCCACCGGCATCGAGCCGGGAAAAAATACGCTTAAGAATCCGAAACGTCAGCCGGGTCGCGAAAGTTTAAATTGGCCCGAAGAAGAGGACAATCACGCTCGCCCTCAAAACGAAAAAACTTCGGAACCTTCGGTTGAAATACGAAGAACGGAAGAGGGAATCGCGATCTCATTGAACTCAGTCCTTTTTGATTACAATAGCTCCGAACTAAAAGAGGAAGCAAAGCAAGAACTGGAGAAGATCGCTTCCGTTTTAAAAAAATACGGAGATCGAGAAATTCGAATCAGCGGTCATACCGACAATTCAGGCGGAGAAGAATACAATCGAAAACTTTCCAGAGAAAGAGCGCTTTCCGTCCTAAAGGAACTTCGAGACAGACAAGGTCTTGAAGAAAAAAGAATGTCTTACGAAGGTTATGGGAAGAATAAACCGATCGCCGACAATACCACGATCCAAGGCAGGCAGAAAAATCGTCGGGTGGACATTACTATCGTAATGGAATAATTGGGTTTTTTCGCCGTGAATACAAACGTTAAGAGGGATGTTCGGAATTTGATTCCGATCGTATCGACTAACAAAATGGATACGATTCTTTTCCTTTTGTAAATTATTTATCGAGTTAATCCATATTTGAACGATCGAAATTTC
This sequence comes from Leptospira ainazelensis, assembly GCF_016918785.1. GTDB lineage: Bacteria > Spirochaetota > Leptospiria > Leptospirales > Leptospiraceae > Leptospira > Leptospira ainazelensis. The sequence goes on from NZ_JAFFPT010000045.1 coordinate 196,048, forward strand.
TTTCAGGTTTGATCTATTAATTCTTGCAAATTCTGATTTGTCGTTTATCTAAGACCCTTCGGTGGAAGCAAAGGTGAATAACGGCCATAAAAGAAATTGGAAATCCTTTCGATATCGATTTCTCTTATCAATTTTGTTATTCGTATCCTCCCAACTTTTCTCTTTTCCTACCGTTCTCACTAAGGATTGGATGCTCTCTGCGGGCAGAAACACGGATCTTTCCGTCGATGATTCGACTTGGAAAAAATTGGATTCGCTTCCGATTCCAAAAGAGAGGATTAAAAACCTTTCTCTTCCGGAAGATTCCCCGTATACGATCACCCTACTCAAAAAAATCGAAATTTCTAAAACCGAGATCGATGAGCTCAACTCGGACGGGCTTTCCTTACATTTTCCATTATTTACGAACGTTTATGAAGTCTTTTTTAACGGAGTGAAGGTGGGAGAGGGAGGTTTGATTTCCGGCGGAAGAATTCTCAAAAACGGGTTTAAGAGACACGTCATTCTTACGATTCCGGAGGATAAGGTTAGAATCGGAAAGAATGAAATCAGAGTGGTTCTTTCGGCGGATCCAGGGGAAGAGCTTGATGCATACGCAAGTTTTGATTCTACACCGGTGCTTTTAGACCTTCAATCTAGAAACGCGTCGATTCTTTCGGAACGTTCCACTTTGATGCTTTTGTTTTTATATCTTTTCGTCGGTTTTTATCATCTCCTTTTTTATTTCAAACGTCCCGAGGAGAAATATAATCTTTTCTTCGGGCTTTTTTCCATTCTGCTTTCTGCATATATTTATTTTCGAAGTAATTCCGTTTACGAGTTAAACTTGGATCCGTTTTTGCAAATGAAAATCGAATATATGATCGTATTCAACATACCGACTTTCTTTCTGTTATTCCTGGACGCCTTTTTCGAATCCAAGATCAGTTCGATTTCCCGTTTTTATCAATTTTTTGCGCTCGCGCTTTCTTCTTTGATTCCGTTTTCGAGCAGAATTATCTGCGTCTTTTTACTTCAGGTTTGGCAGTTTTCGATATTCTTATTCGTATTTTATTCTTTATATATCATGTTTAGAGCGCTGATCCGGAGGAATCAGGATTCGGTCCGTCTTTTTGCGGGTTTTACGATTTTGATAATTTCCGCGATTGCCGATTTGATCGGATCTATGCAATGGTTTCCCTTTTTAGAAAATTATGGACTTCTAAAATACGGTTTTTTCACTTTTGAGTTGGGTATCGTCTTCATTCTCGCGAATCGTTTTCTTCGGGTCCATAGCGAGGTGGAAGAATTAAACCTGGATCTGGATCAAAAGGTAAAAGAACGAACAGGGCAATTGCAGGAAACTCTAAGTCAAATTCAGGAACTGAAGGTTCAACAGGACGGGGACTATTTTCTTACTTCCCTTTTATTGGATCCGCTAAACCGACATCATCTTCAAAACGAATCCATTTTTCTGGAGGGTTTTAGCCGTCAGAAAAAACAATTCGAGTTTAAACAATGGAAAAAGGAGATCGGCGGAGACATCATCATCGCGGACGAAATGGTTTTAAAAGATCGAAGATATCTCGTTTTTGTAAACGGAGACGCGATGGGAAAATCCATACAAGGAGCGGGCGGTGCTTTGGTCTTAGGAGTTGTGTTTCGTTCTTTCCTTTCGAGAACTAAAACGGTTTCCTCTTATAAATCGAAACCTCCCGAAGTCTGGCTCAAGGATTGTTTTTCCGAACTTCAAAATATCTTTGAGTCTTTTGACGGTTCTATGTTGGTTTCGGTCGTTCTCGGTTTGGTTGATTTAGAATCCGGGATTTTTTATTTTTTAAACGCGGAACATCCCTGGACAGTTCTTTATAGAGACGGAGTCGCCTCGTTTATCGAAGATAAATTAGAACTTCGTAAAATAGGAATCACCGGTTTGGAAAGCAAGATGAAAGTAAAAACATTCTTTCTGGAAAAAGGGGATTCTATCTTTATCGGATCCGACGGAAGGGACGATTTGTTATTGGGAATCGACCCGGACGGAACCCGTTTGATCAACGAAGACGAATCTCAATTTCTAAAACGAATCGAGGAATCCAGAGGGGACTTAGGCCTTCTCGTACAATCACTTCGTAATTTTGGAGAACTCACGGACGATTTGAGTATCATTAAATTCTCTTATTTGAAAACGCCGATTCGTTTTCAAAACGTCGCGGATTCGAACTCTGAAAATTTCCCGGATGAGATCTATTTAAAGTATTTGGAAAACGAAAATTGGGAAGAGGCGGTTTACCATCTTGAAAATTTAAAAAATAAACTTTCGGGCCGACCGATTTCGGCGGGTATTAAAAAGGAAATGGCGAAAGTATATTATAAAACCGGAAAGTATGAAGAAGCCCTTGTTCTTTTTGAAGAGCTGATTTCGAACTTCCCGGAAGACGTTGAAAATATGTTTCTTGCTTCCTTGATTTATAAGAGGTTCAATCGGTATCGTCAAGCAGTCGAGCTTGGGGAAAGGGTTCTGTTGAGAGAACCTGAATTTTTGAACAACGTAGCTCATCTCGCGGAATCTTATCTTTTTATTCATAAACGCGAAACGACGATTCAACTTTTGGAAAAAGTGGATCAATTGGACCCGACCAATTCCCACGCAAAAAGAATAAGAATTCAAATGGGAAAACCCCTTCCGGATCACAGAAACGGTTAAAATAGGTTTTCGCTTAACAATTTACTGACGTCGATCTGATTGCTGATATGTTCGATCGTGTTCGTAGTCGCGATTAGTTCGACGCCGGAATTGACCAATTCTTGATATGCGTCGTCCGCAAAAATCCCGTGAACGCATACGCAGATCGCGGGTTTCATTCCCGTTTCTTTCAGATGTCCGATCGTTTCGAGTAAGGTCTTCCCGGTTGAAATGATGTCGTCTATTAAAACCGGTGTGTGGTCTTTGAATTTTTCCAAACGAGGTATGCTGACTTCCACTTCTCGGTCCCCCTTTCTTATTTTTTCCAAAACGGTAAAAGGTGATTTGGAAAGCTCTGCAACTTCTTTTACCCATTGACTGCTTTCCGAGTCGGGCCCGATCAAGATAGGTTTTTTAATTTCACTTTGAATGTAATCCGCAATCAAAGAGGTTGCGTGCACGGATTTGCACGGAATTTTGTAGATCTCGTTCAAGTCCTTGATTCTATGAAGATGCGGATCAATCGTAATCAATGAATCGGTGTAACGGGATAATAAGGTCGCGAAATATTTTGCGGTAATTCCCTCGCCGCTTTGAAATACCTTATCCTGTCTCATATAACAAAGATAAGGCGAAATGAGATGAATCTTTACCGCTCCCAAGGACTTGGCCGTTTCGCAAAAAAATATCAGAGAAAGAATTTTAGAATCCGGCTGATTCAAAGAGCAGACAAGGTAAATTTCGGATTCTTTAATGTTTTCAAGAATTCTGCAATGGGATTCGCCATCCGGATAATTTCCAAATTCTACTTCGCCGATCTCGAACCCGGAAAGTAAGGAAATGGATTTTGTCAAAGAATCGTTTTCAGGAAAAGAAAATAAAATTCGTTTCATATCGTTTATTAAAGAATCGTTATGATGTCTATTTGAGTTCTCAAATAGTCGGATGCGTATTCCAATTCGCCGACGGATTCCGCGTGGATCGTATAAAGAAGTTCTCCTTTTTCGATTTTCCTTCCGATCGGAGATAGAAAGTGGACTCCCGCAGACGGAGAACTGGGAGCGCCTGCGAGTCTCGCGATTTTAGCGATTCTTCGGTTGTCGATTTCGGATACGATACCCGCTTTTTCGGAAAGAACGTTGAGATGAAACTCCGCGACGGTGGGCTCCTTTATTCCGCCTTGAGCTTTACAGATCGCTTCAAACTTGTTCCACGCTTTTCCGGATTCTAAGATTTCCTTTGCGATTTGGATTCCGTTTTGACGTTTAAACACATCAGAAAATTCTAATATGGCCGCAGCCATTAAAAGCGCCCTTTCTTTTAGGTCGCTCGGGGCGTCCGGTTCGTTTTTAAGGACCGATATACAATCTCTGATTTCCAACGATGGGCCGATTCCTCTTCCGATCGGTTGAGATCCGTCCGAAATAATCACTCTGACTTTCAATCCGACCGACTTACCTACGACCGTAAAATAGTATTTTAGCTTTTCTGCATCTTCTTCGGTCCGAATTTTTGCCGTTTTTCCTACCGGGATATCGATTACGACGTGTGTGGAACCGGCGGCGGCCTTTTTGGACAGAACCGATGCGATCATCTGACCGAGACTGTCCACTTCCAAGGCCCGTTCAACCCGAATCAAAATATCGTCTGCCGGACTCAAACCGATGGAGCCGCCCCATGCAATACAACCGCCTTCCTGTTCCACGACCGATTTCATCTTTTCAAGAGTCAAGTTTACCGTCGTGACGGCTTCCATCGTATCTGCGGTTCCTGCTGGAGAAGTAATCGCTCTCGAAGAAGTTTTAGGAATCGTAAGCCCTGCGGCTGCGATGATCGAAACTACGATAGGAGTAGTTCTGTTGCCGGGGAGACCGCCTACACAGTGTTTATCGACGATTACTTTGCTGTTCCATTTCAAAATAGAACCTGCGTGAATCATAGCTTTTGTGAGAGATTTGATTTCTTCTAAATTGAGGTGATCACCCGAACAAGCCGTGATAAAAGAAGCGATTTCAATATTAGAATATTTTTCATCCTTAATGTCTTCTATGATCCTGTGAAAGGCGGCTTCGTCCAGACGGTTTTCATACATCTTGGATCGGACGTCGTGCATGGACTGGACGGGTTGTAAGTGGGAAAGCCGAACACGATCTCCTTCTTTTGCGTTTACCGCTTTCCAAGCGCTATTTGAAAGTCCGGCTTCGCCTTTGTGAAGAATTTTATTCTCTATGATGTTGAGAGAGGCGATGATCGTTTTATCCCCGACTGTTACTTCCACTCGATTGAGTGCAACAAAACCTTCCGATTTACAAACGGGGCAATCCCTTCTTAAAAAAATTACGTATTCCTGGTTGGTATCGATTCCTAAATTTTTGAGATAAAGAGTCTCGGTTCTTTCTTCCATTCTATAATTCCAATTCTATAATATCGAATAAGTTCGGTACGGTGCATTTCCAATTGAAAAGATCCGTAAGTTTAACGCGTAGAGAGTCCGAAGCTCCCTTTTCACCGTGAACGATAAACGTTTCGGCGGGTTTGTTTTCCAACGCGCTCAACCAATCTATGATTTCTTTTTGATCCGCGTGAGAAGACAAACCCTCTATCAATTGGACCTGGGCCTTTACTTCGTAAAATTTTCCATAGATTTTTACTTCGTGGTTCCCTTCTTGCAATTGTCTTCCTCTTGTCCCGGCGGCTTGAAAGCCGCACAAAAGAATCGTCGAATTCGGATCTTCCAAATAATTTTGAAGATAAGTAAGAACTCTACCTCCGGTCGCCATTCCGCTTCCGGCGATTACGATCTTAGGGGAACGATTCTCCGCAAATTCCAAAGTTTCCTTCATCGATTCCGTCTTTTGAAAACAATCCCAAACTTGTGCACATTCGATCGGAGAAAGTCGATGCCATTTGGTGTGAGTCTGAAAAACTTCAAAAACGTTTCTTCCCATAGGACTGTCCATGATCATCGGAACGTCGGGAATTTTAGATTCCGATTTTAATTTCCAGAGAAGATACATGAGGCTCTGCGCTCTTTCCACCGCAAAACTCGGTAGAATCACGGTTCCTTTTCTATCGAGAGTTTCGTTTAATATTTTTGTTAATTGCTCTTCCGGATGTTTAGGATGAATTCTATTTCCGTAAGTACTTTCGATAAAAAGATAATCCGCCTTTTTCGGTTTCTCCGGCGGGAAAAGAAGAGCGTCTTCGGGCCTTCCTACGTCGCCGGAAAAGACAAAAAGTTTTCCGAAAATTTCCATTTCGATGAATGTCGCGCCGAGGATATGTCCGTTGTATTGAAATCTTGCGCGAACACCTTCTCCCAAATCCTTCCAGTGATCCAATTCGCAAGAATAAAGATATGTAAGAGAAGCGGTCGCTTCTTTTAGATCGTAAAGAGGAACAGCCGGTTTATGTTTGGAGTAACCGCCTCGATTGGCGCGGTCGGCTTCTTCCTCCTGAATTTTGCCCGAATCTTTCAAAATGATTTCCGCGATTTCAAGAGTGGGAGGAGTTCCGAGAATTTTACCGCGAAAACCTTGTTTGACGAGTCGAGGAATGTATCCCGTATGATCGAGATGACCGTGTGTAAGCAATACCCAATCGATTTCGGAAGCGTTTACCGGAAGTGTGCTCCAGTTCAGAAGTCTGAGTTCTTTGAGGCCTTGGAAAAGCCCGCAGTCCACGAGAATTTTTGTTTTACCAGTATCGATTAAATATTTGGAACCGGTTACGGTTCCGGACGCGCCTAAGAAGTGAATTTGAACGGGTGAACTCATTTCTTAAGGGACGGTTCTGAAAAGAAAAAAAACAATCAGAATATTCTTAAACCAATCTTGATATAAATCATCGAGCCGCTAAGAATTTTCCAAGACCGGTTTTTTTGCCCACTTCATCCAAGACGTTCCCGTTTTGAACGCAGAGATTTCCGTTTACGAAAACCGCATCAACGGCTTTATCGTTTCTTCGGACCAGACGAACGATTCCCCCGAGCTCTTTGAGAGGAGCCTCGTGAATTTCTTCGACTGAATTGTCCAGGCCTTCCGGATTTAAAATTACGATATCGGCTCGAGAACCTTTTTCCAGACGGCCCGCGTCGATTCCAAACCAATCAGCGATTTCACCGGTCAGTCTCCAGATCGCTTTTTCCAAAGTTAAGAACGGTTTGCCTTCTTTGATTCCATCGTTGACGAGCCGTAACATACGAAGAGGAAAGTTGTAATGAGCCATTCCGCGAAGATGTGCGCCTGCGTCCGAAAAACCGATCAGGACGTCGGGATGACTGATGATAAATTTCAAAGGTCCGGGTCTATCGTTTGCGATAACGGTGTACCATCGAATATCGTTTCCGTATTCCGCACAAAGATTGAGAAACGTATCAACGACGTGTTCTTTTCTTTCTTTGGAGATTTGATAAAACGTTTTACCGATCAAAGAAGAATCCGGACATTCCACAACGGTCGCTTGATTGAAGTCCCGGTGAAAAACTCTAGGAAGAAAAAAATTGGTCCATTGTTTTCGAAACCACTTACGATATCCTTTATCGAGAAGGAGTTTTTTTCTTTCCACGAGATCTGCGAGGTGGATCGCCGCGGTGCCGGCTCCGAATTCTTCAAAAACGACTACGTCTACGCCGTCCGCATAAAGATCGAAAATTTCCGGAAGCGCTTGGAAGCGGAAGTCCGCACCTAAGAAACGATTGATCAAACGGGCGAGTCCCGCTACAAGTCGATAGAGAGTACGATTGGATCTCGGATCCATTAAGGAGATGATCGTAGTTTTTAATTTTTTACGAAAGACTCCGATACTTTCCCAGAAAAATAAGAGGACGTTGATTTTCGTGGAAACGTTAGGCACTCCTTGAAAGATTTTACCATTCTCCCTAAGAATCCGATTAAAACTTCTAAACTCGGACCAGGACGCAAACGTAGAAGGAAGGGGTCTGCTTCGAAAGCGGGTTCCGTCCATCTTATCCCAGCGAAGAGTGTTGATCGAAAGACCGAGATAACCCGCGTCGATTCCTTCTTGAAGAAGAGATTTCATACGAGTCATTTCTTCCTGTGTGGGTTTTACATTTTTACTCAAAGATCTTTCCAGGCCCATCACATACGCGCGAATGGAAGAATGCCCGACAAAAGAAGTCACGTTGGGTCCGAGGGGCAGTTGGTTTAAGTGATCCGTATATTCTTTGAGAGTGTTCCAGGTTTTTTTCTTTTGTAAAAGAGGAAGAACTTGTTCTCTCGGAATCGCTTCCACTCTCGAGAACATATCCGCCAAATCCTCCGGAGATCCCAAAGCCAGACTCAGAGAACAACTTCCGAGCGTTACGGTCGTAACTCCGTGACGAAGGGATTCGGAAAGGGAAGGAGCCGCTTCGATTTCGGCGTCATAGTGAGTGTGAAAATCGATAAAACCCGGAGTTACCCAGCGTCCTTGAGCGTCCCAAACGTTTTCGGCGGAATTTTCATCCAAGGGAGAAGGGCTGATTTCCAACAATTTTCCTTTGGCAATTCCGAGATGACGAACCGCCGGAGGGGTTCCTGTTCCGTCGAAAAATAGTCCGTTTTTTATAATCCAGTCGTAGGCTTTCATTCTTGAAAAATCTCTCCTCAATTGCGTACGTTAGGTGCGCTTTTCTTTGTGGATCGGACGCGTTCTCGGATTTTAGTCAAACATTTTAATTTTGTGAAATTCTATAGTTAAGTATAATGATTAATAATATATCAATCGTTATGGATAGAATTGCTCAGAATCCAGATTTCTGCCATTCTAATGTATTTCTCAGATAATGCGAAATTATAAAACGACCCAAATGTTAAAAATTGGATGAACTAATGTTCATTATATAAAAGTTATATTTTTTCTACGAATGCTCTTGACAGACTTTTGCCAGGGTTTAATTTCTTACTTCGGTGTAACAAACACTATAAGCGAAGAAGACCAAAGCGAAATCTACAAAAAGAGAAAATACAAATAGTGAAGAGAATTGAGGTAATTGAAATGCGCAAATTAAGCTTATTGATCCTTATGAGTTTCCTTTTAACAGGTTCTTTAATGGCATCCGGCGGTGGGTCTTCTTCGAAACCATTATCCGGTTCGTATCCGATCGTTCTTTCCCACGGATTATTCGGTTGGGGAGCGGATTCCAGCGGAGTTATCAACATCGTAAATTATTGGGGTGGAATGGACACTTATTTGAGAAATCAAGGTGCGACCGTTTATGCTCCTACCAAAACTGCGGCTCAGTCCAATGAGACAAGAGGCGCGGAGCTAAGAGACAAGATCAACGTTTATATGGCCGCAAACGGCTTTAGCAAAGTTCACATTCTTGGTCACTCGCAAGGTGGTCTGGATAGCCGTTATATGGTTTCCAATTTAGGAATGTCCGGAAAAGTTTCCACTCTGACTTCGCTAAACTCTCCGCACAGAGGAAGTCCGATCGCAGATATCGTGAGCGCCGTGATTCCAAGCTGGGCAAAACCTTTTGTTTCTGCGGTTCTTGGTGTTGTCGTTCAGTTGGTGTATGGCGGTGGACAACAGGACGCAATCAAAGCGTTGAATTCTTTGACTACCAGCGGAATGGCGGCTTTCAACGGTTATACTCCCGACAAATCAGGCGTTAAATACTATTCTTACGGCTCAACCATCAGCGTTCCGGATCTAATTCAGCATCCTTTGATGGGGATTCTTTATCCGGCTTGTTGGGCGGGCGGGGTTTTTAACGGACAAGGCGGTTCTAACGACGGTCTCGTTCCAGCGACTTCTCAAAAATGGGGAACTTGGAAAGGTGGACCTTCTTACGGAATTTTCACCACAGGTGTGGATCACCTCCAGGCTTCCAATACTCTCCTTTCCGGTCAGACTTGGTATGACGTAGAAGGGTATTTCCTCGCAATGGCTTCTAACGCTAAAGCGAATCAATAGTTTCCTAAAATTCCAGTAACGTACAAGATAGGATTCCGCGTTCAAACGCGGAGTCCTTTTTTTTTTACTTTTTCTCCGTTTTTATCGACTAACTACCAATAGTTGTAGAACAAAAATCAGAGATCCGATTTTATACCATTCCCTATGAAACCTTCGTTTGCAATTTTAGGTTCCGGAAGTATAGGAACCTATCTCGGATGTAAATTGTTAGCCGCAGGCAATTCAGTGACTCTCTACGGTAGGGAAAGAATTCAGAATGAATTGAAAACTTTCGGAGCCAAAATCACGGATTTTAACGGCGGTGAAATTATTCTTTCTGCGGATTCGATTTCCTATACGACCTCTCTTCAGGGAGTTTCCGACGCGGATGTTTTTTTTGTTACCGTAAAATCGAAGGACACAAAAGATCTCGCCCAAGAGCTGGGAGGAATTCTTGAAAAAAGACAGAAGAAACACTCGGTTTCCAGCGCACTTCCGCTCGTTATCAGTTTTCAAAACGGGGTTAGAAACGCCGAGGTTCTGAGAGAAAGTTTAAAAAATCTTCCCGTGGAAGTTTTAGCGGGAATGGTTCCTTTTAACGTAGTTTCCAAAGGAAACGGTCACTTTCACCAAGGAACCAGCGGGAATCTAGTTGTGGAATATTCCCGATCCGGACGTTCCATCGTTTCAATTTTAAACCGGGCCGGTCTTTCAGCAAATACTCATAAGAATATCGGAGGGGTTCTCTGGGGAAAACTGATCTTTAACTTGAATAATTCCTTAAACGCACTTTCGGGACTGACTCTAAAAACCGAAATTTCAAAACCGGGTTACCGAAGAATTCTTTCCAAACTTATGAAAGAATCTCTGGAAATTCTAAGACTCGCGGAAATTCGTCCGGTTCGTTCCGGGAAAATGATTCCATCTTTGGCGCCTTATATTCTGAATCTTCCCGATTTTCTTTTTTTTAGAATCGCCTCCGGAATGGTGAAAATCGATCCGCAGGCGCGTTCTTCCATGTGGGAGGACCTGGTCCATAAAAGGCCGACTGAGATCGATTCCCTAAACGGAGAAGTGATTAAACTCGCCGATGTGATGGGGCATCCCGCGCCCCTCAATCGCGAAATCGTTCGTTTGATCAAAGAGGCCGAAACCAATCCTAACCTCTTGAATTTAAGCGCGGAAGAATTGGCTAAAAAGATGAAAATTAAGTTGGATTAGTTTTTTAGAATATTCCAAATTGATTTTGTTTTGTCGGTTTCTTTTCGGACGTATTTTTCTTCCCATTCTTCCAAACTCAGTCCTTCCTTTGCCGCCTGTTTTTCCCTAAATCCGTTTAACAAGGATTTGGTTATCGGATAACCCGCGATCGAGGCGGGAATCCCGATTAAAAACCCTCCCAAAAACATCGGAGCTCCCATGTCGTTTATCAAAAACGAACTCCAATATTTTAGTCCTTCGTATAATTCCAGAGAGCTGGAATGGTTGATAACTTCCAAAATACGATCAAAACTGATCACAGACATACTCCATCCGAGAAGATTGTAGGCTACGGCTCCGGTAACATAAAAAATATAATAGAAAAAGGGAAGTGTCACGGGATTTGTAATCCAAATCATTGCGATTGCGATCGGCATATAAAAACGAATTCCGACAACCCGTAGAATGACCCAAGTGATCAAACCGAGATACATTTGAATTCCGATGAGCGGAGTGAGAGACCAGAAAAGTCCTATCGAAGTTCCTAAACAAACCTCTTTGACCGGTGCGTGCGATTGTTGGAAGGGAATGATGATTTGTTGATGGATTAGTCTATAAACTGCTTTTATCATGATCGAAATCAAAGATTGGATTTGATTCTTTCCTTTGTATAAGTTTGTAAAGCGTTCAGATATTCTTTATGAAGCGGGAAAATCTCGATCGCTTTTTTAATTTCTTCTTCTGCTTTGACCGGATCCTTTCTCTTTTCAAAATAAAATTTAGATAACAAAAAATGGGATTCCGACTTGAGAGCTCTTCCTCGAAAAACTTTGGTAACTCCTTTTTCCAGAGAGGAGATCGCTCCTTCCGAATTTCCTTCCATGATCAAACACAAGCTAAAGCCGTAATAAGCGTCTCCTTTGTCGGAAAGCGAAATCGAGTTCTGAAATTCGCTCAGACTTTGTTTTCTCAAATTCTGACGAAGATAGAGGCTTCCTAAATTTTCATGAAGAATGGCTTCGTTGTCCGGGCCTTTTTCTTTCGCGATGTCGAGCGCTTCTTGAAAGATTTTTTCGGCTTCTTTGTAGTCTTTGCTGGATTCGTAGACAAGTCCCAGACCTCTTTTGCAATCCAAAGATTTTGGATCGAGGATGAGGCATTTTTTGAAATCTTTCTCCGCAGCGTCCTGATTTTTTTGGAGATAACGAATCCAACCGCGAATATACAAAAGCTCCGCAGTATCGCCCTTTTGTTTGAGACTTTCTTCCGCTTTTTGAAGCGCTACGACAAGATTGTCTTTTTCCGTAAGATCTCGAATTTCCAAAATGGAAATCGAATCCTTTTTATTGCAGCTTACAAAGAAGAAGAATAACGAAATTGTAATAAACGTAAAACGAAGAAGAATTCTAAAGCTCGAAATTGTTTTTTTCATATCTGTATTAAAACCTTTTTCTCAGGAACCGTATCCTTCACCCATAAATCAGAAAAATCCGTCGTAACAACGACAATCGCCGTGCAAGTCGCGCGCCCCGCCCTGACTTGGGTGGAGGGGTGGGTGGTGGAAAACTCCGGGCGACTTTTCTCTATCATAAAATTATTATTTTGCAAATAAAAAGTCTTCCTTCGTCGGAACTCCCACAACGATTCATATTCGGTCGTGTTGATTCCAAATAGCTTCCCCTATACAATGAGAACGGACTTTCTTCTTAATCTTTGCAAAAATAAATATCGATTTTTCTTTCGCTTACACAGAAAGATTCTAAGATCGTTCGGTAAACGCAATCCGGAAAGCGGAACAAAACGTCTTTTTTCAAAGAATCTTCGATTCATTCTTATTTTAAAACGAAATCAGAGCTGACTTTCCAAAAAACTCGCGACTAATTCGGCGGACTTTTTCCCTTCCTCGATACATTCTTTCGCCCTGTGAAATTCCATAAGACCTATGTTTCTGAGTCTTGGTGCGATGATTAGATCCGGCGGGTCTCCGGCCATTCTGCTCCGTGTGATTCGTATCTGCATAACGTTGACGCTCTTCGACATTACTTCGATCATTCCCGGCTTTTCATCTTTTTCTTTTTGGAGATTCTCATCCAAATCCTTTCCCCAAAAACGGGACATGAAAGACTTTCGATTGTTTTCCTTTTCGCTCTCTTCCTCCTGAGAATCCCTTCGATCCAAAAGATCTTGGTTGAGATCGATTGCGATTACGAATTCTGCGCCCATCGCCTTACAGAGAGAAACGGGAACCGGATTGACGAGACCCCCGTCCACGAGCCAGCGATTCCCCAATTTTACGGGAGAAAAAATTCCGGGAAGAGAGATGGATGCCCTTACCGCTTCCGGAACCGAACCTTCTCGCAGCCAGATCTCGGCGCCGTTGTCTATGTCGGTCGCGATCGCGCCGAATTTTTTTTCGAGATGTTCGAAGTTGAGATCCTTAAATTCTTTTTCAAAAAAATCGAAGAGTTTTTTTCCGCTGATCAAACCGCCTCCGAAAGAAATGTCCATAAATCCCAGAATGTCTTTCCATTCTAAGGTTTGAACCCATTCTTCCAGTCGATCTAGTTTACCCGCCGCATAAAAAGCTCCTACGATCGAACCGATCGAGGTCCCGCAGATGATATCGGGTTTCCAACCGTAGGATTCTAAAACTCGAATAACGCCGATATGCGACCATCCGCGAGCCGAACCGCTTCCTAATGCCAGTCCCACGATTCTTTTTTTGTCCTTTTTCAATGGATTTCCCTCTTTTTTTATCTAAGATTCTTTGAAAAAATCAAAAAGATCCAGTCACATGGAAATTTTTTACCTTTAATATTCCGTCAGTTGTTATATGCAATTGACGACCATCAATTGAATTTCAACTTTAATTCGGAACGGATCTAAATTCGAGATGCAATTTTCAAAAATATTTTTTTTCCTAATTGGTCCGTTCGCCTTAATTATTTTGGTAATGATTTCCTCTCCTTGGCAGGCCGGAGACGGACTGAGGGCATACCAGGGTAAGATAGATCTTAGAGGAATCCAAGACCCCGATTTTGGAATGACCAAACTCAATGGAGAATGGGAATTCAATTGGCTTCAAGAACCCGATGATCAGATTGAAAATCGCTCCATCGGTTATATCAGCGTTCCAGGTTCTTGGACAAACGTCGGCAAAAGCCACCAAGCCTACCCTCAATTCGGATATGCGACGTATCGACTCAAAGTTTTTCTTCCCGAGGTATGGAAGCATAAGATCCTTTCGGTTTCCTTAGGAGGTGTTTCCTCCGCATACCGTGTTAAGGTCAACGGGCAAGTCATAGGAGAAGCCGGAACTCCCGGTTTGACCGCGGAGACCACCATTCCTAGGATCGAACCCAGAGATTTTTTATTCGCCGCCGAGGAAGGTGAAATTCAGATCGAAATTTTTATCTCCAATTTTACTTCCACGATTCCCGGTGTTTTACTTCCCGTGTCGATCGGTCCGGCAGAATCAGCGAGTGTCTCGAGAGCGATCACACTTTTTTTCGATATCTTTTCGTTCAGCAGTCTTTTGATCATGGGGATCTATCATATCTTCCAGTATCTCTATCTGAGAAGTAGCGTCTCACCTTTGTATTTTGGAATGTACAGTTTGGTGATCTGTCTCAGGACGTCCTTAATCAATTCAAAAATTATAATGCTCTTTTTTCCGGAGGTTCCTTGGTCTTGGATCAACAAGATCAATCACCTAACGGTTTCAGTCAGCGTTCCTTTTTTTCTTTTGTTTTTTAGCTCCGTTTTCGCTCCTTATGTAAATCGAAAATACATCAACGCCGGAGTCATCTTTTCGATCCTGTTTTCGATCGTAACGTTGTTCGGAGACATGCAGTTCAATAATCAGAATATTTCCATCTTTCATTACTTTATTTTTCTTACGATTTTTTATCTGTTTTATACGATTTTGAAAATCGATTTCGACAAAGAGAGAAATTACACTTATATCTTATACGGTTCCGGAATTTTATTCATCGCGGTTTTAGTGGATTTGTTTTACGCTCGTGTTTTAAAAACGGGAAGTATTCAGACTTCGCACTACGCGCTCGTGTTTTTCGTTTTTCTTCAGTCGCTTTTGTTGGCGTCGGAAAGATCCCGCAAATTTGCGGAAACAAGAGAATTGGCGCTCAACCTAAGAACCTCCAACTTAGAATTATTCGAGATGAAGGAACAACTCGTACAAAAAATCGAAGATCGAACCAGAGTCCTCAACGACAACATCATACAGATCAATCGGGAATTGGAAATCGCCCAGAACGTTCAGAGAAAGATACTAACGCCGTTGGATCGAACCATCTCCGGGATTCGTTTTTTTTACGAATACATGCCGCTCGAAAAAGTGGGCGGAGACTTTTTGGACGTTTCCGAAATTCTTCCGGGGAAAATTCGAGTGATGATCGCGGACGCCGTCGGTCACGGAGTTCAGGCTTCCTTGATGACGATGGCCTTAAAGACCGAATACGAAGAACTCAAGAATTTGGAGAATCCGGCCCAGATCTTAAAGGAATTGAACTTTCGATTTTTGAAAAAATTCGATTCTTTGGAAAGTATCTTTCCGTGTCTGATCGGAGACATCGAGATCGAAAAAGAAGAATTCACGTATGCTTCGGCGGGACATCCGGACCAAATTCTTCAGAGACCGGGCGAATTTCCTTCTTTGATCCATAAAACGGGACCGATCTTAGGGCTTTTTGAATCCCTGGAAATTGAGTCCAATACCATTCCGTTTCCGACGGGATCTCGTCTTCTTCTTTTTTCGGACGGATTGATCGAAAATCGCATGAAGGATTCCTTAAATACGAAACAATACAATATGGAATTGATTACGAAATGTCTTCACGAAGGAAAAGAAAACGCTCTGAGCGTTCTGATTCAGGAGATCATCAAGATCGAAGAATTGACCAGAGGAGACAATCCACGCTACGACGATATCACCGTCATAGCCGTGGAATCGTATTCTACAAAAAAAGGTTAAGCGACAACCACCAGTTCGCCGGAGCATTTTACTTCTCCGGAATCGTCCGCGGCTTCTAAAGAAACCGTAATCAGTTTTTCACCGTTTTCTTCCTTCTTCCGTTTTACCTTTCCCGTACAAGTAAGCTTTTGTCCCGGTTTGGTCATATTCTTAAACGTAACACCGAACTCGCGGATTTGTTTTTGATCCGCCCAAGAAGTGCAGAGTCTTCCGAGCTGAGCCATCACATACATCCCGTGTGCGATCGTTCCGTCGAGTCCTGTCTTACGAGCGAAGTCGGGATCGTTGTGAATCGGATTAAAATCTCCGGAAGCTCCCGCATAACGCACAAGATTCGCGTGTGTGATCACATCCGTTTTTAGGGGAGGAAGTTCGAATCCGACTTCAATTT
This sequence comes from Leptospira ainazelensis, assembly GCF_016918785.1. Taxonomy (GTDB): domain Bacteria; phylum Spirochaetota; class Leptospiria; order Leptospirales; family Leptospiraceae; genus Leptospira; species Leptospira ainazelensis. The sequence continues at coordinate 212,194 of NZ_JAFFPT010000045.1, forward strand.
TATCAAAATCAATCTTACTCATATCAAGCCTCCGGTTTTCTGATGAAAATAGACATTTCCGCTTCTACGAGCGATTCGCCTTTCGCGTTTCGAATCGTAGTTTTGAAAGTCATCGTATCCATCTTACCGACAGTAACGTTTATACATTCTCCTTGAGAGGAAATTCTTCCGGGAAAAATGGGTTTGAGATACGTATATTTTTCTTTGAGGTGAAGAACCCGAGACGTATCCACTCCCATGTTTTCCATATCTTGCCAAATCTTTGGATAACCCCAGAACTGGATCACCGTTGCATAAGTGGGAGGAGCGGGGATATCTTCGTATCCCGCTTTTTTAGCGGCTTCTAAATCAAAATAGATCGGGTTGGTTTCCCCGATGGCCTGACAGAATTCGCGGATCTTTCCTTTCTCTACGTCGAATTCGTAGCGATCCAGCTTGGTTCCGATCAGGTCTTTGGATATTCCTTTTACTGACATATAAAGTTCCTGAGAATTGTTTTTAGAAAGGGCTTTCGACCGGATTCAATGTTACCAGAAAAGAAGAATCCGGTCGATGATTTTTTTAGGAAAAAACAGAACAAACGTTCTGTCTGTCAATTATTATGAGCTTCAAGCCAGTTTTTGAGATCGGAAAGAACCTTAGTTCTATCTTCTAAACGTTCGTTCATAGTTTCGTGATAAAGACCGTCGTAGATTTTCAAAGTTTTATCGGAAGAACCTACCACTTCAAAAAAGGCTTCGCTCCCGGTATAAATGGCGATCGCGTCCTCTTTTCCATGGAAGATATAAATCGGGACTTTGATTTTTCCGGCGTTTCCAAGAATCGGCGTTTCCGAATTGAGAAGCATATTGCCGAGATAACTCGAAGCCATTCCGTGCACCAATGGATCTTTTTTATAGGCTTCGACTACGGCGCGATCGCGACTGAGCGCATTTACGTCTAAGCCGGTAGGCAAAGTCAGATTCGGCAAAATTTCGGAAATAAAAGGTGCGATTCCTTTTTTAATTTTCAGACTCATATCCATTTTTGCACGAATCGGAAGCGCCGAGACAACCAATGCGTTGAGATTTCCCTGATTGGTTCCTTCCTCTGCGTAAAGGGTAACGATCGCCGCTCCCATGGAATGTCCCAAAAGAGTGATCTTCGGAACTTTTTCTTTTTCCTTAGCAATCGCGATGAGTTTGTCCAAGTCGGAAAGAAAGTCCGAAAAGGAATCCACGGCGCCTCGTTTTCCTTCGGATCGTCCATGCCCTCGAGAATCGATCAAGTAAAGCGCGGTTCCCGTTCCTGCGAGGGCTTCCACTAAAAATTCATAACGGCCGCTGTGTTCTCCGATTCCGTGTTGAACCACAAGAACCCGGTTTCCCTTTCTCCCTTCCTTGGGCTGATAGGTGCGATAAAAGATCTTTGATCCTCCGCTTCCTGCGAAGGTATCATCCTGTAGATTGTAAGAATTACTCCATGACATAGCGAAACGTGTTATAAACGGAAACGATCCTTTGGAAAGAGAAAAAAATTTCATTTGTTAAAAATTCACGGTTCGAACGGGGTTCTTTTCAGTTGTCGAGAGGAAGGAAACGATTTTCCTGGATTCATGTTCTTATCCCGAACATTCTCCCATAGCAAAGAATTTTGGAATTGCTCGATCCTGTTTTTGATTTTATGGAATTGCGGTCGAATCCCCGAGAAAGAAAGGAATCTGGTCAAAGGAGATCTTACCAGACTTCTGAAAAACTCGGAGTTTGTTTGTTCCGGAGATGCAAATCAAGAGATCGAAAGATTTCGTGCGCATTGGAAGAAAAATCCGGGAAGATATTCCGGTCTCGATCCGAACGATCGCTGGAAAAATGTCCAGCTAACACTTTACGTCGATGAGACGCTTTTTATCAACGAGTCTCAGGATTCTTTATTCATTCCTTCCGGCGAAGAATGTTCTCTCACGATGAAGGAACCCTTTTCGGGTTCGAATCCGATTCTATTTCAATTTTATGCGACGATTTTGTCGCAAGGGCTTGGAGAATTTGCTCCGGGACAATTGCGGATTCTTTCGGAAGACAAAGAAATTCTATCTTACGATTTTAAGATTCAAAAAGAAGAATGGAAAAAGTTTTCTCTTCCTTTGGAGGCGGAAAATTTAAACGGACATTCGGTTTTTAGAATCAAATGGAAATCGAAAAACGGATCCGGTTTGTTTTTGGGATCACCGGTTTTATTGGAGAAGGAAAAAACCAAAAGGCAAAATGTAATTTTGATCGTGATCGACGCGCTTCGTCAGGATGCCTTGTCTTCCGGAGGATCTCAGTTTCCCACAACTCCGGTTTTGGATTCTTTATCCAAAGATTCGATCGTGTTTCAGAATACGATCGCAAACGGAAATTGGACAAAACCTTCCATGCTTTCCTTTTTTACGTCCGAGGTGGCGTCTAACTTAGGTCTTGGGAATGCCTGGTTTTATACTTCAAGTCAGCAGAGAAAGATTTTCTATTCGAAAAAACCATCCACGCTTCCGAACGTGTTTCGAGAAAACGGATACTTTACCGAAAGTATCATGAATAACGTTTTTCTAATGGATTATACTTCGGTCGGAGTCGATCTAGGTTTTCATAAAATTCAACAAGTTGGGAAGGACACGTTGGATACGGAAGAATTGGTTTCCAGGGCCGAGAACTTTTTTCGAGACCATAAGGACGATCTTTTCTTTTTACATTTGAATCTAAACACTCCACATTGGGGTTATCGCCCGCCCGCTCGTTACTTTCAAGAATTGAAGGATCAAGCCGATCCTCAGTTGTGGAAAAATTTAGACGAATACCAACAAAAATATCTGGGAGAAGTTCGTTATACGGACGCGCTTTTAGGAAGAATTTTTGAAGAGCTGAAAAAACAAGGGTTGTTTGAGAACTCCTGGATCGTCGTTACGAGCGATCACGGAGAGCTGTTAGAGAAGTCGCATTATTATCATCATCATTTTATTACGGAAACGGTTTATGCTCACGGAGAAACCCACTACGAAAAAGAAATCCGAGTTCCGTGGATCATTCATCCTCCGAAAAGTTTTCAGGACCGAATTCGAAAGAGAGAATTTTCAGGACAGGTTTCGCTATTATCCTTAATGCCTACGTTACTCGGTTTGAACGGAATCGAATCGGAAAATAAAAAACTTAAGGGAAACGACTATTCAAAAGCGATCTTTGGAAAAGACGGACCCGAGTTTGAACCGGTCATTTACTCGGAAGGACGTTATTCGGAATCGATTCAAACCCCTAATTTCAAATATCTGAGAAGATATCCCGGTTACGATACCGTTCGAAGAACCAGAGAAGGAATTCCGCATAAAATGCCGGAAGAGTTGTATGATTTAAAATCGGATCCTAACGAACTCTCAAACATCGTTGAAAAAAATCCGAAATTGTTAAGCGAAGCTCGAAACATTCTCAAAGAAAATCAACTCGATAAGAATGTTTTTACACTTAGGCTTCCCAAGTGCGAAAACGACTGTGAACGTGAAATCCGTTTTTTTTCAAAAGGTGGAATCTATCGTTTCGATTTTACGGGAGAGGCGAAAGTCATCAACGAAGATTCCAAAAATCTAAACTTGTTTTTTTCCAAAGAATCCAATCGCTCCGAACAGACCCTTTCCGTCAAAACCGTGGACGTATCTCCGGTCTTTCGACTTCAAATTTTGAGGGATGGGAAGAATGAGAATTTTCGCGTCGGAAAGTGGGGGATTCGATCCGATGTGGCTGCGGGAATTCTGGCTTCGGAACCGGATAACGTTTCTTTAGGAAGAATTCCATATCGTTATTCTTCTTCTAAAATCCCTTTTGTGTATTATCACACCGGGTTTTCCGGCGGCAGAGAATCTGCGGAAGAAGCCGCGATGGGACAAGAAGTTCGCAAAATCTTAGAAAGCTGGGGTTATATCCATCAGTGAACTTTACAGGGATTTGAAGCAAGTAACGAAAACTATAAAAGCAGGGTTAGAACTAAAGCTTACCTTTCTTTATCTTTTTTTTTTTTGCAAACCTCATCGCTTACGATCCTTTCCGAACTCCCCTTTTTCATTTTTTCTAATTTAGAGTTTGTCCCAATACTTCAGAAAAATGTAGGAACTCCCATAAAAGTTTAAGAACGATAAGTCTGTTAGAAAGTTCATAAATCCGTTTAAGAGACTTAATATGTGGGAACCCCAGCTTTTTTTACGAGCTTATCAAGTAATTAAAGTGGTTCCTTTTCAGGTTTTGGAACGAGTCCTTATTTTCGGACTATAAAGTATCGAATTGTTTTTTAGGTTAAAATTCTTGATTATTTGATTTGACTAATCAAACTAAATGTGCTTATCCTGGTTTATGGCGGCGGATTTTGTAAGTCAGATTCTTGAATTTTATCCAAGAATATTTTTTGCCTGTCATACGAGACATGTCGAGGATCCGAAAACAAAACAGATCTTAACCGCAAACCAGGCAAGCGTTCTCGATCATTTGGACGGAGACGAGCCCGTAAGTCTTTTTGATCTTGCACTTCACATGGGGGTAACTCCTTCCACGATGTCGATTACGGTTTCCCGTTTGGAAATTCTGGGATATCTTATAAAGGAAAAAAATCCAAAGGATGGAAGAGGAACTCTGATTCGTTTAACAAAATCCGGTGAAAAGATTAAAAGCAAAAAGTCGGTTTTAGATCCCGTTTTGGTCAAAAATCTACTCAAACGATTGAGCAGGGAAGAACAAGAGGCCGCGGTGAAGGGTTTGGGTTTGCTCGCTTTTGCAGCAGAATTGGAGATGAAAAATAAAAGTCTTTCCCGCGCCTGGTCCAAAAAAAAGTGAAATTTGTATTTTAAAAATTGAATATTCTATTTATTTAACATTGAGAGGAGACTGTTTATGATTTATACGATTTTTATATATGTCCTTGTTTTTTTAGTTTTGTTGGTTGCCGGAATCTACGGCGTAGGAGCGAGCCTTCCGATAGAACATTCCTCTTCCTTGGAACGGTTTTTTTCCGCGCCGTCGGATCGTATCTATTCTTTGATTCTTAATTTTAAAGAATATCCGTCTTGGAGACCGAATCTAAAAAAGATCGAGGAAATCTCCTCTTCGTCTTGGAAAGAAACCGACTCCCACAACGAAACGCTCACGTATTCCTTTGTTCAAGAAAGAAAAAACGAACTCGTCGAATCCAAGATTATGGACGAGGATAAACCGTTCGGCGGTTCTTGGACTTTCGAATTGAGTTCCGTGCCAAACGGAACCAAACTCAAAATTACGGAAAATGGAAAGGTCTTTTCTCCCGTTTTCCGGTTCTTTTCGAAATACGTTTTCGGTCACACCGCGACCATACGAACTTATTTGGAATTTATGGAAAAAGAAATTCAGAGGACGGAGAAATAGTCATGGCCGGATATTCCGGTAAACCCCTGGGAGATAAGCTCGGTTTAAAACCGGGGATGAAGGTTTATTTCAAAGGTCTTCCGGAAGACGTTTATAAGGATCTTGAAAGTTATCTTTCCGAAGTTGAACTTGCAAATGCTCTAAAGGGTTCTCAGGATTATTTGCATCTTTTTACAAAAGAATCCAAGGAACTTCAGAAACAATTTTCGAAATTCGTAGATCACCTCGCCGAAAAAGGAATGATTTGGATTTCCTGGCCGAAGGGTTCTTCTAAAATTCCTACGGACTTGAATGAAAACGTAATTCGCGATATGGGCCTAAAATTGGGGATTGTGGACGTTAAGGTCTGCGCCGTATCGGATATCTGGTCCGGTCTAAAATTCTATAGAAGAAAATCATAATATTCTCCTATAGGTCACTCGATCGGGCGAGGTCATAACCTTACCTGCAGGTTGGAAGCTATTAGGAATCAACAATATCTCAGTATGGATTTTTGTCGGAGTTCCTACAAAAAATCTGAGAGAGAATATTCCTTGCAAAATTATGATTCTGTGATATAGGAAAATCGCCCGGAGTTTTCCCGCGAACCCGCCTCCACCACCCGAATTCAGGGTGGGGCTTTCGTTTCACAGACGACTGTCGTTGTTACGACAGATTTTTCCGAGGATTTAGACAATTTCTGAAGGTTACGGATTGCAGGCCACTCACTGGGTTCGTTTCACTCAATGCCACTGCGCTCTATGGATCGAAGCGGCAGGGATCGAGCGGGGTCCGAAGGACCGGAGCGGAGAGCCCGGTCCGCGCGTTTTAGCGCGGAGCCGCCCAAACAATTTTCTGAAATTTATTGATAGTTTGTTTCGTGGGTCAAAACGGGTCTTCTTCTTTCTTTGTTGGCCTTCATCGCTTCCATTAGATTTTTTACCATACTCGGTTGTTCTTTGAAAAGATTTGCGAGTTGTTTCGGAGCCGCCTTCGCCGCTTCGTACGCTTCTCGATTGAGAGATCTTTTGGTTTCTTGTGTAGCGGATGCCGGAACTCTGTTGAGAACGTTTATCTTGCTCAATGATTTTTTTCTCAGTTCTTCTAAGGAAGCTCCCACTTCGGTTAACAATCCGTTTTGTACCGCTTCTGCGGGTTTGTAGAGCGCGCCTTCCAACGCCGCTTCCGCCGCTGCGGAAGGCAACATCGTTTGTCTTAGACGAATGACCAGCGAGGATGAAAGTGGAAGACCGACTAACGGTTCCGCGAATCCGATCCTTCCTTTTCCGTCCACCATGTATCTGTAATCGCAAGTATAAGCGATGATGGCTCCTCCGCCTACCGCGTTCCCTCCGACTTCGGAGATCAGAGGTTTTGGAAAACTGATCAGAGACGCGAACATTTCGAATACTCCGGCCATGATTTTTCCGATCTCATCTTCATTGGAATTTAGAATCGCATCCGGATCCAAACCCACGCAAAAATCCCCGTCCGGACCCGTGATAATTCCGGCTCTGATATCTTGATCCAGAGTAAATTCTTTTAGAATGGAACCCAATTCTTGCATCAGAGGAAGAGTTAAGGTCATTGGACCATCGGCTACTAATTTCAAAACTCCGATTTTAGAATCCTTTGCTGAGATGATTTCTTTTGCTAATTTCATAAGTGTCCTCTTTGATTGAGTCTAAATTTTTTTCTCGTCCTATCTCTTTCCAAAATTTGTTCTAGATAGTTTTGGATCAAACTTTATTTTTGAAGATGGGGATTTAATTGATTTGGAAACGGAACTATTGGCTTTGAAATCGATTTTTTGTAGATTGGGATCTTGGCGCTTTATAGATCGAGCGGAAGTTCAATGATGAATTTTGTTCCGACTCCTTCCTGGCTTTCCATTCGAATTTTCCCCTTGTGAAGTTCAACGATCACCTTTACGATCGACATTCCTAATCCGGTTGTTTCTTCTCCTTTCAATCCTTGACGTTTTGCCCTTGTGAACTGTTCGAAAAGAATCGGTTGTAAACCGAGCGGAATTCCGATTCCGGAATCTTCCACCTCTAAGACGGCCTTTTTGTTTTCCGCAAAAGAACGTATAAGAATTTCTCCGCCTTCCTTTGTGAACTTTAAAGAATTTGAAATTAGATTTTCCAATACTCTCTGAAACTTGGGTATTTCTATCTGAACGTGAATAGGATCGGTCCCTAAGTTTGCATACAACTTGATTCCGTTTTTTTCCGCCTCGTTTACGTTTTGTTTGATCAGAGCTTCTACGAGATGATTGAGATTGGCTTTTTCCAATTTCAATCGATAATGCTCGTTTTCCATCTCTGCGATCTGTAATAATTCCTGAATGATATTGAGAGATTTACTCCCCGCCCGAAGCATCATATTGAGTAATTCTATATTGTTCTGATCGGTCGTCTGGTCTTTCATGAATTCGGTCAAACTTAGAATTCCGCTGATCGGATTTTTCAGATCGTGGGCCACGGCTGCAAGAAGTCGATCCTTACTTTTGATACTATCGATCGTTTTTTGTTCGTATATTTTTCTTTCGGTAATGTCCCTGATATAGACCGTGGCTCCCGATACGATCTCTTCCTGGAAAGAACGTCCGTCGTAAATCGAGTCCGAAGTCCGCGGACCCTCATCTTTTTGAAATTTTCGATTTGCCGATTGAAAATGGCTTAGGATAGGATATGTTAGAATTTCATAATAAACTGAAGTTTTATTATCAAATTTTACCTCCAGTTCTCTGCGGATGGAATTTCCCTTAAAGGTTTCGTCGTAGATCTCTTTCCAATATTTGCTCATCTCCGGATCGAATTGTTCGACTATATTCGCCCCCACTTTTAAATCGATGCCGTATAGGTTCTGAATCGAATTTTGGAACGACTGATTCATCACGAGAATTTTATAATCCTTATCTATGGATAGAATGGAGTCCTGCGTATTTTCTATCAAAATTCTTAGATTGGCCTCCGATCGCGCCAGTTTTTCGGCCATCGCCATTCTTTCCGTTACGTCCTTGCAGAATATGGCGACACCGTTGATCTCTTCTTCCTTTAAGATCGGATTGAAAGATAATTCAAGGATCCTTCCGTCCATTTCGTGGTCGTGGACGAACCTTTCGTTTTTAAAGGCTCTTTCGATTAATTTTTCGAATAATGAGCTGAGTCCGGCGTTAGGAGTGATTTCTTCTAAAGTCATTCCCTTTTGAATTTCGATGCCTGAAAATTTTTCATAACGTTTTCTCATCGCTTCATTAAAGTATGTTAGACGGTGGTTTTTATCAACGGACCAGATCGGATCGTTCGTATTCCCGATGATAGAATGGATTGTGGAACGAATTTTTTCCATCTCCGCTTGAAGTTGTTTTTCACGAGTGATGTCTCTTGCGATTCCTTCATACCGATCGGGTTTTCCCTCGTCGTCCGAAACGACCCAAGATCGATCGCAGAGATGAATTATCTCGCCGTTCCGCTTAACGACTCTATATTCCACCTCTACAAACGGTTTTCCGGAATTTAATTCTTGAAGTTTGTGCTGGATGATATGCTGATCTTCCGGATGGGCCATTCGGGCCCAGAGCTCGTGATCGTTTGCGAATTCTTCCGGCTCCACTCCGTAGATTTTTCGAGCGCCTTCGCTTACAAAGAGCGGGATGTTATTTTTTGCGTCCGCGGACCAGATCAGATCGTCGATCGTTCCCAATACTTTTTTTAAAAGATCTTCTTTTTCTTTTACGTTGGATTCAGCCTTTACTTCTTTGGTTTTATCGCTCCCGGTTGCCAGGTATCCCTGAAACTGATTTTGTGTGTCGATCACCGGATAAACTTTCCATTCTACGTTCAAAAAGATTCCCGCAACGTTTCGGATTTTATAAGAATGAGATTCCGGAGTTAACGTATTTTTTATGTTCTTTAGAATTTCATAAATTTTATTTTTCGCGGGTTCCGAAAGAAAATGGATCCACTGAATCGCATAGAGTTGCTGTTTGGTTTTCCCAAAAGTATCGCAACAGCTTTGGTTGATGTAAGTCAAAGTTGTATCGGGAAGAAATTTACAGATCAATATCGGAAGATGATCCAATATCTCCGATGATTCGGGAGAAAATATGTTCCCTACGATAGTCGAATTTTTTGGATTCAAATTTTAAATCCCTTACCCTTGAAATTCCTCTTTCATTGGACGAAGAAGTTTTAGTCGTATCTACGATTTATATTCTAACACGAAAAACGATTTCGAGAAATAACATATATCTCATCGTCTTTGTCATACTTGACACTTTGTTTTTAGAATCGGATCCGAGGATGTTTTGCATGAGGAAAACGGAATCCAACTTTGCATTTCATCGATGCAAAACGTTTTTTCCGAATCTATCCAAATCCCTTTTGGGCAAACAAGACCTTTTCCCGATTCTGCGGATTCCGATTTCTATATGAGGTTTTATCTGATTGTCTATCAGTTTAGTCAAACGTCGTTTTTACCGGTAAGCCGATTATAGAGCGTTTTGCAGGTGAAACGTTGATTCGAAAAATTCAATCCAGGAAGGCTTTTCCTCAAAATGGGCGGGGAAATTCCTTTTTTTAAAAACTTCATCCTATCCTCATTGAGACTTTTAAAGAGCGGATTGTCTCTTAAAATCATTACGAATCCCTAAAATCAAATTGACCGAATTCGTTTTTTACTTCGATTTTGTATGCAACCGGATCGGAAATTTAAATCAATTTTGATTTCCTTCCGCTGGAGAACGTTTTAGAAACGTTTAAACTATGATGTGGAAAAATAAAATTATTTGGATTTTTATAACATTCTTATTTTTGAATGTATCCCTTTTTGCGGATATTATCTACTTAAAAGACGGGCGGGTCATTTTCGTAAAAGTGCTCAATCAGGATATGGAAAAGGTCAGCGTTTCCAACGAGAGGGAAACCTGGGAAATCGAAAAGAAAAAGATTTCTCGGATTTCGTTTAACGAAGACGAAGAAATTTACGTTCGAAATCAAATGCGGGAAAAAGAAAGAATGATAAGCGAAATGGATTCTCTCAAAAAGTCGCTTTCGGAAAAAGAATCCCAAGAATCCTTAAAGAAAGAGGAGGTTCAAAAAAATCAAGGACTTGCGAAATCTTCCCTTTGGAGAAGTGCGATTCTGCCCGGCTGGGGACAATTTTACAGAGGCGATTTTGAAAGAGGATATTTTTTCTCGATCTCCGCAGGACTTACTTTTCTCTACTGGTTTCAAGCGGATTCAAAGTATAAAAAAGAAACCCGGGATTTGAACGACACAAATCAGCTTTCTCTTTTGACCGGCGCGAGCGGAGATGCAGGTTTGATCTCGTCCGCTTTTTTGTATGCAAATGAAATCAGGAACCGAAGGTATCAAGCCGGGATTCAGGCTTCCGGAGCGCTTGTGCTTTTTTTGACAATCTATACTTTCAATCTGATAGACGCTTGGTTGTTCGGAAGACCTTGGAATTTTTTCGCAAAGGTTCCGGAAGAAAAGAAGGAATCCATCGAGATCAATGTGACTCCGGATTCTTCTCAAAACCCAATAACACCGATCGTTCCGGATTCTCCGGAGAAAAATAACGTTCCCATGTTGCCACAGGCCGGTCTTCCCGGAAACAGCCTAAGTCGTTGGGAATTACGATGGAGAATCCGTTTTTAATCGGATTCTCCATTCTATTTTTTGAATGTTATTTTTTCGGTTTTTTAGGGATTGCCTTTTTAGAAAAAGATTCCTCTTCCTGTGCGAGCATTAATTCTTTTTCGTAGGCCATCTGACCGCTCGAAGGATGGGAAGACGGATGGACCAAAGAAGCGTTCATGTCGTAGTCCGGACGGAACTTGGATTCGATCCATTCTCTAAAACGATCGATAAATCCGAAAATCGAAGGAACGACGACGAGAGTGACCACGGTGGAAAGAATGAGGCCTCCGATGATCGCGATCCCCATCGCTGTCCTAGATTTTGCGGCTTCTCCAAATCCCAATGCGATGGGAACGGTTCCCATAATCATCGCGAGAGAAGTCATCAAGATCGGCCTGAGTCGAACCAGTCCCGCTTGGTAGATCGCTTCGTTTCTCGACAATCCTTCGTCCCTCATCGCCTGCATTGCGTAATCCACAAGAAGAATCGAGTTCTTCGCAACGAGACCCATGAGAAGAATCAACCCGATCATCGAGAAAAGGTTGAGCATCTCGTTTGTAAGAGCAAGTGCGAAGAATGCCCCCGAAATCGCGGGAGGAATCGCGAATAGAATCGTAACCGGTGTGATAAACGATTCATACAAGGACGCGAGTACGAGATAGATAAATACCAGCGCCAATCCGAACGCCAAAACGATATTCGCCAACAATTCCTTAAAGTCTTCGGATTGTCCTTGGAAGTTGTATCGTACGCCCGGTGGAGGAGGGAGTTCTTTTTTAAGAATTTCATCCGCCATCCGAGTTGCGTCCTGAACCGCTCCTCCCGGAGCCAAGTTCGCGTTGACTACGATCGTCCTCGCGCGGTCGATACGATTGATTCGAGACGGGCCCGCGGTTTCTTTTCCGGTGCTGATCGCAGAAAGAGGAATCAGTTTGTTGGCAATGTTCGGAACCTTGGTTTGTCCGTAGGCCATTCTCAAGTTTCTCTGATCCGGACGCAGTCGCATTCTTACTTCATACTCGATCCCTTTGTCGTAGTATTTGCTGACCTCGTCTCCGGCGATCTGATAACGAAGTTCGGATCCCGCGACGCCGGGAAGAACTCCGACCAACTGCATTCTCATGTTATCCAAATGGATCTGGTATTCCGGTTTACCCGCTCTGTAATCCGTATCCAAGTCGGCGAGATCCGAGATGGACTTCAATCGTTCTACTACCTTTTTGGAATATACTTCCATCTCCGCCAGATTCTCACCCTTGATCACGAGCTGGAACGGATATTGAATTCCGCCTCCGACCGCGCTATAATCGGAAACCGCGGGTCTCGCAAACATGAACTTTTTGAGAATTTCCCGAATATCGTCTTTGACTTGGGTCGTAGTACGTTTTCGTTGTTTAGAATTTACTAATGCGATGGCAAGAGTCGCCGCATTCGGTTCTCCTCCGTCCGGTTTTCCGATCGTAACGGCGATCATATCCATTTCAGGAATTTTTTTGAGTACGTCCAAAACCTGGTCGGCGACCTGTTTGGTTCCTTGAAGACTGGTTCCAGGAGGAAGATCTAAGGTTACTAAAAATTCTCCCTGGTCGTTTGCGGGTAAGAATGTACTTTTTACGAACTTCAGAGAAAAAATGGAAAGAATAAAAATTCCAAGAGTCCCTAAAAGTACAAGACCCGGTCTTTTCAGGGCGACTCTCATCACTCTTCCGTATTGTTTTTCCAACCAGGTTTGAAACTTGTCGAAGGCTACTACGGCTCTGTTTTTCTTTGCGTTGTGGTCGATTTTTCCCGCGAAATAAGCCGAAAGCATCGGCGCTACTGCGAGACCGTCGAAGAGGGAGATAAGCATTGCAAACACGACGGTCAATCCGAACTGTTTGAAAAATTGTCCCACGATTCCGGAAAGAAATCCAACGGGTAAAAATACCGCGATCACAGTGAGGGAGGTTCCGATAACGGCTAACGTTACTTCGGTGGTTCCTTTTTCGGAGGCTTCTAAAACCCCCATTCCTTCTTCGAGTTTTCGAAAAATATTTTCACGAACTACGATTGCGTCGTCGACGAGTAATCCCACCGCCAGGGATAAGGCCAAGAGTGTCATAACGTTGATCGTAAAACCCATAACCCACATAAGAACGAATGCACCGAGCATCGAGTTTGGAAGTGCGAGTCCAGTGATCACCGTGGAGCGGAAGTTTCCTAAGAAAAAGTAAACCGTGATCACCGCGAGAAGAATCCCGATTACGATCGCTTCGGTTACGTCCTCTACGTTGTATCGAATCCACTTGGAACCGTCGCGGATCAGCCGAATTTTCGGCTTTCCTTCCATATCCTTGATTCCCTCGTTGAGTTTCCCGATTCTTTTGAGGACTTCGTCTGCGACTGCAACGGTGTTACCGCCGGATTGTTTGTAGACGTCGATAAAAAGCGCGGGTTTGATTTCTTTGGGAACTTCTCCGACTGCTTTTTTTCCTTTGAAGAGGTTTCCAATTTTTGCAAAAAAGGAAGTCTTTTCTTCTTCTACGTCGTTTTTGGAAGCCCAGAGATAACCGATCGTTTCTTCGTCTTCGGTTCCGTCTCGAACGGTTCCCAATTGTTTGATTAAAACCGCGTTTCCGACTTCACCGCCAAAGGAAACGATCGTGTTTTCGATTTGAGAAAGAGATTCGTATCTTCCCAAGGTTCGGTAGGAAGTTTCTTTAGAACCGGTTTCAAACTTTCCAACGGGAACGTTTAAGCCCGCGTTTTTCAATCGATTTGCGATGACCACCATCGGCATCTGATAAGAACTGAGTTTGTTTCGATCGAGTTCGATCTGAATTTCTCTTCTGGTTCCACCGACAAGTTTTACCGATCCCACACCTTGTACTTGTTCGAGTCTGGCTTTGATGGTTTCTTTTGCTAAGTCGTAGAGTTTTGCTTGATCCAATTCCGCAAAGACAGCAAGACGAATGATGGGTTGATCTGCGGGGTCGAAACGAACCACTTTCGGTTCTCTGATTCCTGTGGGAAGTTTCGGTTTTACGAGACCGACCTTATCGCGGAATTGTTGTTCTGCGTATTTGATATCCGTATCCAGAGTGAATTCTCCAAAAACAACGGAGACCCCTTCTTGGTTTCGGGAGGAGATTTTTTTAAGACCGGAAATGGAAGAAAGTTCTTCTTCCATCGGTTTGGAGACGAGTTCCTCGATTTCCTCAGGGCCGGCTCCCGGATAGATGGTAGTCACGGAAACTACAGGAATGTTTACATCGGGGAAAAGATCGACTCCCATTCTTCCCAATGCAACCCAGCCGGTGAGAAGCATGAGAAGAACGATGCTCGAAATAAAAATAGGTCGTTTGATCGAAAGCTGGGCGATGTTCATGGATTACCTCAGTGTATCTACCAGATACGGACCTCCTTCTTAAAAAAGAAATCACTATCAATTTTCCGTGGAGAAAATTTAGAATCTTGGTCAAAAATAAGTCTGAATAGTTTGAAATTAAAAACAATTCAAGAAGAATGTTTTAGGAGATTATGGAGAAAAGTATTGCCGATGACTTTGGAAAGATAGGAGTTCCTACTTTTTAGAAAGTAGGAACTCCTATCTTTGGTTTTTCAAGGAAACTTTTGAGTTAATAAATTCTTCGAATCGCTTGAGAAATTCTTTGGATATTGTCTTTTGTAAGATTCGGATAAATCGGAATACAATGTCCTCTTTGGAAAAGTCTTTCTCCGTTTGGAAAATCCGAATTGGAAAGTTCCAAGATATGATGGATCGGTTCCTCGGAAGCTCTTTGAGTTCCGATTTGAAGAGAACGGAAATAGCGTTCCACTTGTTCGTAAGCGCCGGGTGCGATGATGATGAAACGATTGAAGGAATCCAGATTCGGATCCCCGTACCAAGTTGTGACGGATGTTCCGGAGATCGATTGGAGATAAACTTGGGCGATCTTTCTTTTTCTTTCTAAGATGATTCCGATTTTGGAAAGTTGTTCGATTCCTAAAGCGGCTTGATAGTCGATTAGGTTATAATCTAATTTAGGCTGTCCTTCTTTTCTCTGATAAGGTTCTTTTCCCGCCTTCATCGCTCGCATTTTTTTTGCGAGAGGTTCTTGGTCGGTGATGATCATCGCTCCGTTTCCGGTAGTAATCATCTGGTCGACGGAAAGACCGCAGACCGCGAGGCTTCCTTGTTTTCCGGGAGTAAAGGTTTCGCTCTGAGCTCCTAAAACTTCGGAAATATCTTCAATGACAGGGATTCCTTTGAAGTCATATTTTTTTGCGTCGGCGACCGCACCAAAAGCGTGATCCAGGATGATCACCTTTACGGAAGAATCTTCCAGCGCCGTTTTCAAACCTTCCGCGTTCATATGGAAAGAATTCTTATCTAAATCGACAACGAGAGGAATCGCTTTGAGAAGAAAAATGGCATCGAGTGCGGAAACGGGAGCGAAAGTCGAGATGACTACCTTGTCTCCGGCTTGGACGTCAAGGGCAAGAAGAGCCAGATGATAGGCGGAAGTAAGATTGCTACTGGAAACAACTTGTTTGAAACGAAAAGTGGAAGCGAAGACCTTTTCGAATCGAGTCGTTACATTTCCTGTTGTGAGATGGTCTTCCACGAGGCATTCTAAGACCGTTTTTAGATCCTCTCTAGAAAGAGTGGGTTTGTGAAATTCAATCTCCGTCTTTTTCTTGGGATTTTTTTCCAGAATTTCAGTTTCGGTGCTACTCATATCCAACTCAAGCTCATATAATTTTATTATGTCGCATTCTATGCAAAAGAAGAATCTCGTAAATTCCTTTTTGGCGGTCTGCAAACGGAGATTCGTAGATGCGGGAAAAAGTACAAGAAAAATCTTTCCCGCCCGGGGGATTTTTGTGGGAACTCCCTCGGAAAGATCGTGGGTGGGGAGATTTTCTCGTAAATTTGGGGAAACCGCCGGAACTTTTTCTTTTTCATGAATGATTTGCTGTGGAAAAAAATGTAGGAACTCCTGCGATCCGGGTGAAGTGCCGTCGTCAGTTTCGAGCTTGGGATTTCTTGAGGAATTCTTACGATCCGGCCTTTGTTCGGAAAAAGTAGGAACTCCTATCGAACGAAACTTCCGGAAAAGACCGGCCTTTGTTCGGGAAAATGTAGGAACTCCTATAAAACAAAACTTACAGAAAAGTCCGGCCTTTGTTCGGGGACCAGGCTTCCCGTATAAACGTTTAGGTTCGCTCGCCCCTTGGCTGTTCAAGGAATTGGCATTTATCTGAACTGAAATTCACAAACTTGTATCGATTTGGGTTTAAACAAAAAGGAATGGATTTGTTGATTCAAATCACATTAGGATCTTCTGATTCTTCTTAAAACCAAACAAACGTGAATTCGGTATTACAAAATGTGAAAGCGAGTCCGGAATTGCTCCCGGCTTCTTTATTGTTTTTAGTCTTTCTTAAAAAGATTTCTGGTTCCGATCCAAATTTCAGGAAGGTAGGCCCCGACTAAAATCATAACCAAACCGCCGACCGTCCATTTCGAAATCAGAACGTTCTCGGTAAAACGAGTCAAGCCGACGTTTAAGATACTCACATACCATCCGATCGCGATGAGAATTACTCCGACTGTGTGAGGAATGACGTAATTAAAGATAGTATTCATTTTGCTTCCTTTTTCAAAAACTAAGAATGAGGAGATTTTGCAAAGAAAGCGAAGGGATTCAAGTGGTTTTCGGGTTGCTTAGAATCCGGATTCTCGGAAAGTTTCAGCTATGTCTCAAAATGAAAACTGGAACGACGAGGAAGAGGACTTTCCAATCCCCGTCAAGGAAGCCGGAAGGACGGAATCCAGGCTTTCCGCTCTCTTATTCAATCTTCTCAATCATCATTCTCCTATGAGTTTTACAAAAATCCGTTCTCTCCTTCCCGATCATTACCAAAATTTGGAGAATCCCGATTCCGATCGGAAAAAACTTTCCAGAGACGTGGAAGAATTGGGGGAACTCGGTTTTTTTGTCCGTTCCACTCAGGAAGGTTACGTCTTGGATCGAAACGTTTCCAATCGGGAATTAAAATTGGAAAAGGAAGAATTGCAGGTCCTCGCGGAAACGATTCTCAAATCCTATCAGGAATCACCTTCGCTCGAACTCTATTCCCTTTCTCAAAAACTTTTCGAAGGAAAGTTGGACGTTTATCCGGAGTTGGAGATGGACTTAAAAACCCAAAAATCTCTCAGCCAAAACGAAACCAGCGCTTCGGAAGAGATCTTAAAAAAACTTCTTGAATCTTTAAAGACGAGATCTCCCATCCAATTCTTATATTACAAAACGTTTCCCGAAGAAACGTATCGAGTGGAAGTCGATCCGATCCGATTGATTCGAAAGAATTCGGAAGATTATTATCTTTTAGCTTACGATCGAAAGAAAAAAGAAAGAAGAAGATTTATCATTCCAAAGATGACAAAATTAGAATCGATCGCCGAAAATTCTCTCTATCAACCGCAAGGACTCAAAAAAGAAATCTCCCAGGATTGGGTGCTTCATCCCGCGCTCTTTCAGGTTCACGACCCGATCGAAGTCGAGTTGGTCTGCGATCCGGAGTTTTCTTATAAGGTAAGAAACGGAATCTCGGAAATTCCTTATGAAGAATTCAAAAGGGATTCTTTTCGATTTAAGATCACCAATCAGGAAGGTTTGTTTCCTTTTTTGATCGAGGCAAGGGATACGATTCAAAAAATTCTTCCGGAGACCTTGGCGGAGGCTTTCCGGAAGAACGTCGAACAAATATCGTTCAATTATCAATCGTTTTCGGAGAACGTTTGAATCGAAATCGGAGTTCTAATTTCTAAACTCGGAATTTTCTAAAACGATTGCGATGCCCTGTCCTCCTCCGATACAAAGCGAAGCCACTCCGATTCTTTTGTTTCTTCTTTTCAGTTCGTAAGCAAGAGCCAAGGTAACTCTCGCGCCGCTCGCTCCGAGCGGATGTCCGATCGCGATCGCCCCTCCGTTTACGTTGGTTTTATCCGGATCCAGTTTGAGTTCTCGGATAACGGCTAACGTTTGAGAAGCGTAGGCTTCGTTGATTTCGAAAAGGTCCACGTCTTCGATTTTGATTCCCGCGTTGGAGAGCGCTTTTGGAACCGCGAAAACCGGACCGAGTCCCATCATCTTCGGATCACAACCTACGTTCGCATAACCAAGAATATGCGCCAAAGGTTTTAACTTCGCGTTTTTCGCCCAAGTATCGGAAGAAAGAAGAACGGATGCGGCTCCGTCGTTGATACCCGAGGCGTTTCCCGCCGTAATACTTCCGTCCTTTAAGAATGCGGTGGGAAGGTTTTTGAGTTGGTCCACACATTCCGCTCCCCGAATCTGTTCGTCTTTTTGGAGAAGAATCGACTTCTTTCCTTTGGTCTGAACCGGAATCATTTCCTCGGAGAAAATTCCCTGGATCGTCGCCCTTTCCGCGCGGACTTGCGAGATTCCGGCCCATTCGTCTTGTTCGGTTCTCGAAATCCGAAAATGTTTTGCGATGTTTTCTGCGGTCATTCCCATCGTAAGATCTGCAAAACAGTCGTTGAGGCTTTGCGCGAGCCGATCTTCCGTGATCGAGTTGCCGTATTTATTTCCCCATCTCGCGTTCTTTAAAACAAAAGGCGCGTTGCTCATCGATTCCGTTCCTCCCGCAAGAATCAGATTGTTCTCTTGGGAGAGAATCTTTCTCGCACCGATGAGAATACTTTCCAAACCGGAACCGCAGAGGCGATTGAGAGTCAGGGCGCTCGAACTTTCGGCAAGACCGGATCTAAGTCCGATATGTCTGGCTAAATAAGCGGAATCCTGATCGTCCTGTATTACATTTCCGTAAATTGCTTCCTCGATCTCCTTAGGATCGATTCCCGTTTTACGGATCGTCTCTTTTGCGGTGATCACTCCCAATTCCGAGGAACTAAAGTCCTTGAGTCCTCCTCCGAATTTTCCAAAAGGAGTCCTTACTCCGTCGATGATTACAGCCATTCTATTTACTCCTATGAGGTGTATATACACTATATTAATTCTAAAAGTTAGACTTACGGCGTGTCCCGAAGCTCGTTTTACTTTATCAGAAAAATCAAACTGCAAGGTTTTGTCCCGGTTTTGGGAGAGAACCTTATGATTTTCTAAATCATTCTTCCAAAACCGTTTTTAATACCGGGAGTTTTCGTATCTCCGAAAGTATTTTGAGCGTGTCTTTGAGTTTTGTTTTTCCGAGGTTTTCAGTAAGGGAATTTTGAGCTTGTTTCCAGAGTTCGATTCCTTCTCCAAGTTTGGACTCTCCTTTTTTTGTGAGATAAACCGAACGAACGTTACCGGTTTCCTTTTTTTCGATTCGGATCAGTCCGTCTCGATTAAGAATTTCCAAACTTCTTTGAAGGGTGGTTCGATCGATGTCGGTGATTCTTGCAAGATCGGAGATACTCGGTTCTTTCTCGTAAGCGATGCTCGCGAGTACGGTGAATTGAGTGATTCTCAAACCTGAGGGTTTTAGAATGAAATCGTAAAACGTCGTGATCAATCGAGTGGTCCTTCTCAAATTGAGATTCAGACAGGAAAGACCGATAACCTTTAAATCCTCGTTCGAAAATTTCATAATCCTACACCTCTTCGAAACCAATTTCCAATTCCATTCTTACCTTTTGCGTTTATTTGAAATCGGAAAAGAATCTTTTTTAAACCAAGGCGGCTTCCTTGTTCTCCAAGTTGAATTTGAATTCTCCCATTTTTTCCAAAACTTCCGTCGGTAAGAATGCTGGTTTTTTGGTCTCAAAGTTGATCCACATTCCGTAAGAGCGGACCTTGCTCACGATTTTTCCGTCGGATTCCCTTTCAAGCTGCTGATGAAAGATCGCACGAGTCTTTTTGATAAATTCAACTCTGGTTCTCACGATCACAGTATCGGGATATTTGAGATCGGAAAGATATTCGTATTCGGCTTTATAGACGATCGGTCCGATTCCACTCTCTTTGGTTTTTTCCATATCGATTCCGGAGCTTATAAAGGCTTTCATCTTTGCTTCGTCGCAGTAGGAATTGTAATTTTGATTGTTTACGTGCCCGTTGACGTCCGTGTCGCTGAATCGGACGGGAATTCTCAATTCAAAACGAAATGTTTCTTCCATCTTAGTATTCTCCTCTCGTTTAAATATATAGTGCATATACACTATATAAAGTCAATTCGAATTTAATCTGAATTCTCGATCGGGATTTTTTTTGAAAACTTAGATCTCGGTTTTGTTTGTATAGAATGTAGTAAAAATTCTTCAGTTCCGAAAAATGATCCTAAGGACGGGGATGAAATCTATCATCGAGAGCTTCCGCTGTCCTTTTCAAAGATATTCGGATTCAGTCCTGGAATTTTCAAGTTTTTGATTTTTGAAAACGGATTTAAGACGATCGATCCGTTTTTTTCGGAAAGCTACCCTTTTTTCCAGGAATTCTTAGATTACCATTCTCCCGTATTAGGCATCGAGAGCCAAGGTTCCTGCGGCGAAAGTGCGTGTCCTTTTTGAAGAAGTTCCACGGAGATCAGATCCGGTGAACGGATGAAGGCCATTCTTCCATCCCGAGGAGGGCGGTTGATCGTGATCCCTCTCGCGGAAATCTTTTCGCAGGTTTCGTAGATATTTTCCACTTCGAAAGCGAGATGTCCGAAGTTTCTTCCGCTCGTATAAGGTTCTTTTTGACCCCAGTTGTAGGTCAGCTCGATTTCCGGCGCGTCGGGTTCCCCCGTTGATAAGAAGACGAGAGTGTATTTTCCTTCAGGATGTTCTTTCTTGCGCGAGACGACGAGTCCGAGAGTCATACAAAAAAAATCGAGAGCCTTTTCTAAATCTTGAACTCGAATCATTGTGTGAAGGTATTTCATGTTTTCTCCAGTTACAAAAATCGGATATAGGATAGAATAGACAATTCGTAAAAAAAGGAAATTTCTTTCCTATTTTGTTCGGGCTCCTCGAAGATTTGTGGGAGCTCTTACGTTGTTTTTTAAAAGGCGGATTCCTTTTTTTACAGAGGAAGACGTTTTGGGTGAGCGTTTTCGGGGTTCTTTTCTAAAAAAAGAGTGTCGCTTTTTTGGGCGAATCCAGTACAAACCCCTGTTTTTTTGTAATCCAGGCGCCATTTTCTCGCGGTGTCGTATGAATTTTTATAGAATTTTGTCTTCTCTAATGGTTCTGAAGTAGAAAATCGGGCTTTGGTTTTTTAGAATTTGTAGGATCTCCTAAAAAATTTTCAACTTTTGAGACATAATCTTTTGAAGGGCGGAAGCGGCCATGTTTCGTTTTCACGAAATTTGCTCTTTTCTTAGATATAAGTCCTATTAATTGACTTCTTGTGTTAATTATCGCGACAAATTTTCCAAAAAATAAATGCCCAAAAATAAGGCAACGTAGTTGGGAGGGGCAATTGTTTCAATTTTTCTTAAAAAAGGACTCTCGGAGACGAATTCGGATACAATTTCTTCAAGAGATTAAAAGAATTTTGAAAGAGTTGTTTATAAAATAAAAACGAATGCGCTTAAACAAAACATTCGTCTTTCGATTAAGCAAGAACTCTTCTTTTGTATTCATTGCATTCAAACCTATAATAAACGTTGCAAATACTAAGCGATGGTTACATGCCTTGTGTTCTTTTGAGTCAGGCTTAAGTTGCGATGCTTAAATAAAATAGAATATTCTAAAAACTGAATGTTACGTCCGATCGTTTCTCTTTTTTTAATGAAAAAGGTGTGAGAATGTTTTTTTTGATTTATTTCTCAAAGAGCTTTTGTCTAACTGGTAACGAAGATTCGTTCTTCAAAAAAATAAAAACTCATTCGAGGTTTCAATATCATGACTACAAACAAACTGATTTCTGTGGTTTCCCTTCTTGGCCTTTTGGCAACTAGTTCTGCTTTTGCGGTATCCGAAGAAGTTGAGGATCAACTCTTGGAAAAAGCGATCGTTGAAAGTGCCGTTACCAAAGAACAAAAAACTGCGGTCGGAAATTACCTGAAAGCCGTTGCTCAACAAAAAGCCACCAGAGCAGAAGAACTTCGCGAACTTGCAAGAAGATCCACCGGTGGAAAATTCCTCGCAAGCAACGTTCAGTCTCAAAAATATATTAAACAAGCACAAGCTCTGGAAAGAGAAGCTCAAAGATATCAATCCGTTCTTGGAAGTCTTTAATCTTTAGTTCAGTCTGTTTTTCTTAGGCTGGATAAAAAAGGCGTCTTTAGAGACGCCTTTTTTATTGTACTCAAAATGATTTAGAATGATTTCGGTCTTTGGGCCGGGTGGTCGGAGAGACCGCTGCAAGGATTGATTTCAATTTCCTCAATCGATCTATCTGAATTCCCTTAGTTCGTTTTTGGCTTTGTCAGAGTCGATTCTCTGTTTGGATTTGCAAAACAGCTCAAGGAAAGCCCTTCCACAAGATAGCAGATCGCTTCCGGCGAAATACATTTGTGCCCGTCGTCATACGTTTGGCCGTTGATGATGAGCTCGATTTTTTGACAGACCATTTTTTCTTTTACTACCGTATTCGCTTCTTGCGCCCAAAAGCCGGCAGAAGGGATAGAAAGTAGCAGGAGGAGAATGGATTTCTTAAGGGGATTATAGAGGTTCCGTTTCATAGAAGTTCTTCTTTTGTTGGGTTACTTTAGAATATTCGTTCTCATTTACTTTCTCTGTCAATCAAAGGTTTGAGACCATTCTCACTCTCTTTTTTGTTCCGGATCTGGGAGGCGCCAAAGGCAAGGAGAGGAAAAAGAAAGATTCCGATCCAGAGCCCGTTGATGGGGTTTTTCCAAGAATTTTCAAGGTCTGTCCAGGAGGGTAAATAGGGAAGAATCGATTCGGGAAAAAATCCGGGTCTCTTTTCCGGATCAGGCTGCATTACGTGATACAGAGAAGCGGTATGATCAAACCAGTATTTTCCGATCCAAAGCTGATATACGGCCGCAAGAATCAGGATTCCTTGTGAAATCGTCTTAGAATGGTTTTTAAGAAGAATCCACCCGCCGAGAAAAGGGATAAACCAGAGCGTTGCGGATCCCCATTGAAATCTTCCGGGCAATGCAAGGCATCCGTAAGAACAAGGATGACCCGCATTTAAAAGCCATTGAATTCCTAAAGTAAGGAATAAAAGGATTCCGAATTTTCTTAGTTTCGGACTTTGGAAAAGATAAAACCAACCGATACAACCCGGAATCCAGATCAAAGGGTTTTGAAAGAAAAGGCCTTGATTACGATCCATAAAGAGACCCAAGCCGACCGTCACCCAGTGTTCTATTCTGGAATCTAATCTTGGCGGCGCATTCTTAGCCGCAAAAAAGGAGCCTCTGATCGAATCATACCAGAGATCATTCCAATAGAATAGGCTAAGAATGAAGAGGGCCGTGACGCCTAAGGATACGATTTTCGATTTGAATCCCCATTCTTTTTTGGATAGGAACCAGAGTAGAAGTGGAATCATCGCGGGCATATTCTTTACGTGGAGCCAAGCCAAAAAACCGAAACCGATTCCACATGCAAAAAGTAGAATATTCTGGAATTCTTTTTTTTTCGTGTGAGTTTCGAGATAGAGAAGAGAGGAGAAGATAAAAATGAATAAAATTCCTGAGGGTAAATCGGGAAAAATTTGTCCGGCGACCATCGGAAAGGGAAGGCCGATCGAGTAGATAAGACTCAGCCACGCGGATTCGCTTCGAGATCGATGGAACATTCTTCCAATATTGAAGAATATAAAAGGAAGAAGCCCGGTAAGAATCGCCAGAAGAATTCTCGCCCCTCCGATTCCTGAAAAAGCGTATCCGAATAGGACGAGCCAAGAAGTCCCGATCGGATGTACGCTGTATAATTTTCCGTTTTTCGGAATCGTATGATTCTCAACGTCGGTTGGACCAAGGATCTTTTTTGTGATTGCGTCGTCTTCGTAATTATTTTTGAGGTCAACGTCCGCATCCCGGAGGATACTTTCCGCAATGATGAGATAGTGTGGTTCGTCACCCGTAATAGGAAGTTTTTTCTTTTTTTCCCAACTCAAAAGGGTCCCAATGTAATAGAGGCAGGGGAGGAATAGGAGGACGATCCAAAGATACTTTCGCATCTTTTAAAAGTTTATGAAAATGCGGATTTGTCAATCAGGATGTTTTTGGCGTTTTACCGCCTTGCACCGACGAGGTTCGATCGTAAGAAAGAAAACATTCCGATTTTAGTTAAACTTTGAAAGGGAAGGTAAGTAAAAAAATCTGTTGGTTTCCATTTTTTCTGAAGAATTCTGCCTGCGTGAAAATTTCTAAGAACCGTTAAGGTAATGGAACAAATATTTTTAAGTCCGGATGAGAAGATTGAATCTCTTCTTGCTGAAAGAAAAGAGAAAGTTGTGACTCTTTTGATTCCTGAAAATTACTTCGATCGTCTGTCTGTAGAAGAACAGAGAAGGCTTCCGAAAAAACTTCCTTTTCTTTTGAGGAGATACTCAAAGTTGATGACTTCCAGAAGTCGTCTAAATTCCAAAGCGGATTCAATTCTTTATCAAAGTCCGGGAAAAATGAAAAAAATGAATTTCCGCGTGAATACCGGTTATTGGTCGATGTTGGGGGTTTTGGCTCAAGCTCATGGGGTCTCTCGATGTTTTCTTTTTAATTTTCTTTTGTCTTTGGAAGACGCTGAAGTGGGAGATTCTATCGTGGAAGTTTTAAATGCGGGAGTTCCTACCTTTCATGACGTTTACAGATATATCTGGCACCTAGATCTAATCCAAAACACGATCACCCGGACCTTAGAATTCGACCCAAACCCGATAAGTCCCTTTTTCGATATGAGTTTTCCCTGGGCTCGTAAAATTCTAATCTCCTAAAGATCTGACACAAAATCTAAAAAGCACTGAAAGCCCCTTAGCTCTTTTCAGGGAGGGACTTTTTATACCCAAAGCGAGAATTCTAAAATTCCCTTTTTTACAAGGGAAAAAACGGAAGAAACTTCATTCATTTTCAAAGTCTCATTCTTAATCTTCGAGCGACGACACCATTCCGGATTTCAAAATTGCAACTCACATCCATCAAACCAAATAGGTAAGAATTTTCACATTTCCAGTTTACAAGAAAACCCCGCGAATTTAGCCTTGAGGACATTCCATGAATCCAAGTACGGTCCGTCTCAATTTCAAACTGAATCTCATTCGTCATCTCCGAGATGGAAAACGAATGACTCTGGAAGAACTTTCTAACGTAACCGGAGTGACCAATCAAAAAGATCTCAAAGAGCAACTTGGAGAATTATTTTTCCTCGGAGCGACTCCTCACGTAGCCGATCTGATACAAGTGGATTACGATTCCGAAACGGATACGTTCGGATTGATTCTCCCTTTTCGATTCGATTCCAGTTTAAGGTTGAGCATTCGAGAATGGCTTACGCTTCGAAATATTTTGGAAGAAACATCGGAATCAAACTTTGATTCGCATACGAGCGCAGTTTCCAAAAAAATTCTTCAAAAAATAATTTCCATTCTTCCGATTACGGGACAGAACGCACTTACCTCTTATAAGAATACGATTCAAGAAGCGATTCGAAACGGAAAAACCCTGATCTTAGAATATCAATCTCGAAGCGATGAAAAATCTCTCCAAAGAAGGATCGATCCTTGGTTCCTCTTTCATTCTCTCGAAGACTATCTCTTGGGATATTGCCACGAAAGAAAAGCGGCTCGTAATTTTAGATTGGACCATATTCTTTCCCTAAAGACCGGGAGCGATCCGATCACACAACCGTCCGGGCAGACAAAGTTGAAATACATCCAAGAGTTTGAACGATTTCGTAAGAATCGGGAAAATTCTTCCGGAATCGCCGAAATCTGGCACACGAAGGAAATTTTCTATAATCTCGATCGTAAGCTGGGTCTTGAAAGAACGAGCGAAACCAGGACTCTCGAGAATGTCGTTTATCATTTGTCCAAAGCAAAGATCCGGGAAGAATCCTGGTTTTTAGAAACGATTCTTCCATTTGGAAAAAACGTGATTCTCAAAAGCCCCCCATCCATTGTAAAAAGAGCGATCGGCGAGATCGAAATGATGCTACGTTAGGAGGAATCGATTTGCTTTCTCCCGCAAAGATCAATCTCGGATTAGAAATTCCTTATAAACGTCCCGATGGATTTCACGAGATTCGCAGCGTCTTTTTAAGAATTTCTTGGGGAGACGATATCGAAATCGAACCAGCCGATAACGGAGTTTTCGAACTCATTTCGCAAAACGAAATCATATTAGAAAAACGAAAACTTTATGATCAAGTTTCCGAACTCGGAGATTATAAAAAAAACATTCTCTACAAAACGTTTCAAAAGGCGAGATCACTTTTTCCGGAGATTTCCGGAGTAAAAATTCATATCACAAAAAGAATTTCACCGGCCGGTGGACTCGGCGGCGGAAGTACAAACGCGGCCTCGCTTCTTTCGTTTTTCTTTTCTTGGCGTTCTTTTTTTACAACCGATGAAATGAGAAATCTCGCCGCTGAAATCGGATCCGACGTCCCCTTTTTTTTAGGAGAAGGCAACGCTTACGTTACCGGAAGAGGAGAGAATTCTCAGGAAATCGAAGTCTGTCCTGGACAAGGAATTCTTGCGTTAACTCCGCAAGTAATGAATACGGCGGAAATGTACTCCTTACTGAAAAAACCTTTACAAGAGGGGCCCTCTCAGAAAAATGGGAATACGCTGTCGGAAAATCTAATTTCTGTTCTAAAAAACGGGGATTGGAATGCTCTACAGGGTAGGCTCTTGAATGATTTTGAGCCGGTTGCCTTCCAACTTCATCCGGAATTGGGAGTTCTTAAGGACAGATTCCTGGAATTTGGATCCAGTTATTGTTCTCTGACCGGTTCGGGTTCGAGTTTGTACGGGCTGGTCCAGGGCCTTGAGATCCAGGAAGAACTGTTGCACAGGCTGAGACAGGAATTCCCAAATCTCACATTCGTACGATTCAATTTTTAGAAACTGGGCTGTCGCCAAGTGGTAAGGCAGCGGTTTTTGGTATCGCCATTTCCTAGGTTCGAATCCTAGCAGCCCAGCCAATTGTATTACTGACATTGATTAACGATGAAACCTACTCAGGATAAGGTCGCTGTGGTATTAGCCGCAGGGAAGGGCACCCGCATGAAGACGGATCAGCCTAAGGTAGCGGTAGAGCTGAATGGCAAACCGCTACTCCTTCACGTACTCGATCACCTGAAAGCTTCCGGCGTAGAACAGATCGTCGTCGTCGTAGGCTACAAAAAAGAATTGGTTCAAGATCTCTGCACCGGCATTTCCGGTATTTCCTTTGCGGAACAGACCGAACAACTCGGAACCGCTCATGCTCTTCTCTGTGCGGAAGCCCAACTTACGGACTTTCGCGGTTCCGTGATCGTTGCCTGCGGCGACGTTCCGATGATTACTTCGGAAACTTTTTCCAATATCGTAAAAGAACACAAAGAAAACGAATTCTCCGCAACGATTCTTTCCGCCGTTGTTGAAAAGCCGACGGGTTACGGAAGAATTATCCGTAATTCTTCCGGAGACGTTTCGGCTATCGTGGAAGAAAAAGACTCCTCTTCGGAAGAAAAACTCATCAACGAAATCAATACGGGAACTTACGTCTTTGACGGAGACGGGCTTTTTGATTCCCTCCGTCAGATCGGAAACTCCAATGCGCAGGGAGAATACTATCTTCCCGATCTCGTGAAATTATATAGAAATTCAGGAAAGAAACTCGGCGCGATGAAATTAAAGAATCATCTTGAAAGTCATGGAGTGAACTCTCCCGAAGACCTGCAGATGCTTTCCGCTATGATCAAAGGGGAGGCTGTCCATCCATGAATGGAGATATCGCCGTATTTGCGGGAAGTTCCAATAAAGAAATCGCCGAAGAAATCTGCGCTCATCTCAAGATTCAACCGGGGAAGATCAACCTGAAGAAATTCTCCGACGGAGAGATTTCGGTAAAGATCGAAGACAACGTTCGAGGAAGAGAAGTTTTCGTCGTTCAGTCTACTTCGGCTCCGGCTAACGATCATTTGATGGAATTGATTCTTATCATGGACGCTCTTCGCAGAGCCTCCGTTTCGAGCATCAGCGTCGTGATTCCCTATTACGGTTACGGTCGCCAGGATCGCAAAGTCGAACCGAGAGTTCCGATTTCTGCAAGAGTTGTCGCGGATCTTCTCGAGGTCGTCGGACCAAACCGGATTCTTACCATGGATCTTCACGCGGATCAGATTCAGGGATTTTTTAGAGTTCCTGTGGACAATCTTCATTTCGCTCCCGTTCTCGCGGAATACATCAATACAAAAAAGATCGAAGACTTAGTCATCGTTTCTCCGGACTCGGGCGGAGCGGAACGCGCTCGCGCCTTCGGTAAAAAAGTAAACGGTTCCCTCGCGATCATCGACAAAAGAAGACCAAAAGCTAACGAATCCGAAGTGATGAACGTGATCGGCGAGATCGAAGGGAAGAATTGTATTCTTCTCGACGACATGATCGACACGGCGGGAACGATCTGCAAGGCTGCGGAAGCGCTTCTCAAACACGGCGCGAAGTCGGTTTATTGCGCGGCGACACACGGTGTTCTTTCCGGAGAGGCGGTAAATCGAATCAACGCGACGAACTTCACGGAAGTCGTTCTCGCAAATACCATCGCGATTCCCGAATCCAAAAAGATCCACAAATTGAAATCATTGTCCGTAGCTCCTTTGCTCGCAAACGCGATTCAAAGGATTCACACAAATCAATCAGTCAGCACTTTATTCGATTAAGGTTAGGTAATAAAAATGAGCCAGAACACTATTCACAAGATTGCAGTTAAAAAAAGAACGGAAACCGGTAAGAACGAAAACAATCGTCTTCGTGCGTCGGGACTCGTTCCCATCAATATTATCGGTGCGGGCGTTGCAACCTCGGGCGCGGTGAACGAGAAAGAACTTGAAAAGATGGTTCATTCCGGAATCCGTCAGTCCACTCTGATCGAGTTGGACGTGGAAGGTCAAGGATCTCAAAAAGTTTATGTAAAGGAAATCCAAAGATTTCCTGAGATCGATAGAATCCGTCACGTAGACTTTTATAAGGTTGTTCCCGGTCAGAAGATCGTTACTAAAATCGGTATTGAAACTACCGGTGTTGCGAAAGGTTCTAAAACCGGCGGACAGTTCGAACATATCATTCATGAACTTCGAGTAAAAACGATTCCTGAAGATCTGATAGAAAATCTTACGATAGACGTCACCGATCTCGACGTAGGCGACGCAATTAAGATCAGCCAACTCAAGGTTCCCGCAAGCTGGGAAATTTTGATCAACGGAGATCCGATCGTAACTTCCGTAAATAAAACCAAAGCTCTTCTCGCGGCAGAAAGAGCGGAAGCTCAAGGCGCTAAAGAAGACGCTAAAGGCAAAAAAGGTAAAAAATAATACGGAACTGATTCGGGTCTAACCTGAAAGATACAGATAGGTATTCATGAAGCTGATCGTCGGACTCGGGAATCCAGGAGACAGATACAATAATAACCGCTCAAACATCGGTTTCAAAATATTGGATGTTATCGCAAATAACATCAATGTTGAAATCAAGACCAAGAAGAAGAAATCTCTGATTGGTCGCGGTGATTTTGAGGGGGAAGAAGTTGTACTCTTAAAACCTCAGACTTTTAGCGATCTCTCCGGAGAATCCGTTCTTTATATCGCGTCGTTTCTAAAAATACAAGTGGGAGAAATTCTTGTCATCCAAGAAGACTGGAGCCTTCCCCTTGGAAGAATCGTCGTAGACAAGGGAACTCAGGAAACCGATCACCCCGGAGTAAAATCCATCATTCAATCTCTTCGTTCTCCGAATTTTATCAGGATCAGAATCGGAATTTGGAATGACGGATTCGATCTTAAAGTGAGAGATTCTTTCTTAAAAGAAGATTTCGAACCGATGGAGAACCTGAGTTTGATTCAGATCATCAACGACGCGGAAGCGGCGATTCGTTCGATTTCTCTCGGAGATATCGACGACGTGATCGAAAAATATCATCTTTGATGTAAGAACCTGTCCTTCGGACAGAACCTTGCAGCTTGATTTTTTTGGTAAAGAGGATCAAATTTTTCAAGGCGCTGTAAAAATTTCTGTCCGAATTTCATTCCAACCGTTTTCCTTTTGGCGGTTTCGCTCAATTCTTCCTTGCCTTTTTGAAGAAACGTGAAATTCTAACAGAAGGAACCTCTTGCCTGTTTAATGTATCTCACAGGCGTCTAAGTTACAGGAGAACTCCATGAACAAGAACGTAAAAAATGTATTCTTTGTCCTAATCATTATGATGGTCGTTTTGATCATCGCTTATAATTATGAGAACAATGCCGGCGCGACCAAGGATATCTCCTATTCCGACTTTTTAAATATGTTGGAACCGGTTGAGGGCAAAAAACCTCTGGGCAAACTCTATAAAGGAACTGTCGATAAATACAACAAAATCCAAATCGAGAAAGATATAATCGAAGGATTTTACATTCCAGCCGAATACTCGGAATCCAAAACCGCAAAACCGGTAAAATTCAGAACCACAGTCGCTCCGCTTGATAAGGATCTGATAGCTTCATTAAGAAGAGCTAATGTTTCTTTCGACGCGCGTTCCGCCGAGGAAGGAAAGTTTTGGAGCGTGATCGGAAGCAACATTCTTCTTATCGTAATTCTGATCGGTCTTTTCTGGTTTATCATGATGAGACAGATACAGTCTACAGGGAACAAAGCGTTCTCCTTTGGAAAATCCAAAGCGAAGATGACCGTCGATCCGAAAGTTAAAATTACGTTTGAAGACGTTGCGGGTTGTGAAGAAGCAAAAGAAGAATTAGTAGAAATTATAGAATTCTTAAAAGATCCGAAAAAGTTTCACGCGATCGGAGCGAGAATTCCCACCGGTGTGTTGTTAGTCGGTCCTCCGGGAACCGGTAAAACATTACTCGCAAGAGCGGTTGCCGGCGAAGCGGGAGTTCCCTTCTTCTCGATTTCCGGTTCCGACTTCGTAGAAATGTTCGTGGGTGTGGGGGCTTCTCGTGTGAGAGACTTGTTCGATCAAGGTAAGAAAAATGCTCCTTGTATCATCTTTATCGATGAGATCGACGCGGTCGGCCGTTTGAGAGGCGCAGGTCTCGGCGGCGGCCATGATGAAAGAGAACAAACTCTGAACCAGATGCTCGTAGAGATGGACGGTTTTGAAAAGAACGAAGGTGTGATCGTAATGGCGGCTACAAACCGTGCGGACGTTCTCGACCCCGCCCTTCTTCGTCCGGGTCGTTTTGACCGTCAGGTAATGGTGGATCTTCCGGATATCAGAGGAAGAGAAGAAATTCTAAAAGTACATTCTCGCAAAGTTCCTATGACCAGCGATATTTCTCTTCACTCGATTGCGAGAGGAACCCCCGGCTTTACCGGTGCGGATCTTGCAAACCTGATCAACGAAGGCGCGTTACTCGCCGCTCGTAAGAATAAAAAAAGAGTCACTCAGGACGAACTCGAAGAAGCGCGCGACAAGGTGCTCATGGGGCCTGAGAGAAAATCCTTCTTTATGTCCGAGAAAGAAAAAGAGGTCATCGCGTATCACGAAGCGGGTCACGCAATTTTGGGAACTCTTCTTCCTTATACGGAACCGGTTCACAAGGTTACGATCATTCCAAGAGGGCGCGCTTTAGGTCTCACTCAGTCTCTTCCGAAAGAAGACAGACATATTCTTCCGAAGACATATTGGCTCGATCAGATCGTGGTCGCTATGGGCGGGTTTATCGCGGAAGAATTTAAATTCGGAGTCACTTCCACGGGTTCGAGCAACGATATCCAACAAGCATCTAACATCGCTCGTAAGATGGTCTGCGAATGGGGAATGTCCGAAAAACTCGGAACCGTAAATTACGCCGGAGATCAGGCCAACGTTTTCGTGGGTCGAGACATGGGTCACAGCAATAAATACTATTCGGAAGAATTCGCCGCTATGATCGACAAGGAAGTTCGTGAAATCGTTCAGACTTGTCTCAACAAAGGACGCGATCTTGTTCGTAAAAACGCTTCCAAGTTTGAAGGATTGGCAAAAGCCCTTCTTGCGAAAGAAACGATTTCTCACGACGAATTGATGCTCATCGTTCATCCTGCGAGCGAAGACGGCACAAAAAAAAAGCCGGAAAAAACGGTTAAATCGAAAAAACAAAACGGAATCAAGACAAACCCCGCGTACAACGCCGGAATGGAATGAATCACTGGTTATTTAAAACAGAACCCGACGTTTTTTCGATCGATGATCTATACAATTCTCCTTCCCATATCGCTCCTTGGGAAGGGGTAAGAAATTATCAGGCTCGCAATTTCTTGCGTGACAGTATTAAAAAAGGGGATCTAATTCTCTTCTACCATAGCCAGGCTAAACCCCTTTCCATTGTTGGGATAGCCGAAGTAGCAAAACAAGGTTATCCGGATCATTTCGCATTTGATCCTTCTCATAAATACTTCGATCCGAAAAGTAAGGCTGAGAATCCGACTTGGTACATGGTAGACGTAAAATTTAAAAAAAGATTCCCTGAACCTGTCACGATGGAAGAAATGAAAAAGCACAAACAACTTAAGAATATGGTGCTTCTACAGAAAGGTTCCCGCCTTTCTATTCAGCCAGTTTCTCCCGCGGAGTTTCAGTTTATTCTGGGACTTGCGGGTGTGAAACTTTGAAATTTAAAGTCCTCCCGTTTCTTTTTCTATTTCTGATCGGTACCGTTTCGGTTTTTTCCGATCCGATTTCAGTATCGGAGAATCAAACCTCTCCGCAACAATCCGCATTCTCACTTACCGAAAGAATGAAAGGAGAATTTTTAGGGAAGACTCTTCAAGTATTAGAAGATCCTAATGGACAAATTCGAATCGAAAATTTCTCCAATCCGAACTTCCACCCTGAGTGGAAGGATTTCGGAAAAGACAGTCTTTCCAAAGGATATACTCGATCTACGTTTTGGATTCGTTCCAAGATTCATTTTGAAAAGATCGGCCACGGTTTTCAACCTTGGTTTTTAGAATTGGCAAATCCCGCTTCCGAAGAATTCGTTCTCTATAAAAAACTTTCTCAGTTTCCGATCCGCTATCAGGAGATCAAAAGGGATCAGAGTATCGAATATTTTCATCCGGTTTATCGTTTGGTTACTCAATACGGTAACACTGAAGAATATTTGATCAAGGTTTCTACGAGAAGATCCTTGATTCTGAACCTAAAGGCGTGGAGCGTTTACGAATTCCTCACAAACGTTCAAGTCCAGAATATTCTGTTCGGATTATTTTTCGGGGCCTTGCTCGTGATGCTCGTCTACAACGGATTTGTCCTTTTTACGGTCAAAGAAGCGGGTTATCTTTTTTACGTTCTTTATCTTTTGTTTTTCGGTTTGTGGCAGTTGTCCGTGACCGGAGTCGGGAACCAATATCTCTACACTTCTGCTCTCAAAACTTGGAACGACCTTCTGGTTCCGTTCGCCTATCTTGCGATCGTCTTTTCCATCCAGTTTACGAGATCCTTTCTTCATACTGGTAGAACGATGAAGATAATGGATTATATTCTTGTTTTATTCATGATCCCGGGAATTGCGGGAATTCTTCTTTCCTTCTTTCCTATGTTTTACTTTTGGAATATGCAGGCTCTTACCTTGTTTCCGATTTTTACTTCCGTCGTAGTGATCTACGCGGGAATCGATCGTTATCGTCAAGGATACAGACCCGCAAGATTCTTTCTTCTTGCTTGGTCGGTTCTGGTGGTTTTTATTTTGATCACCGTCCTCAGAAACTTATCGGTGTTGCCGAGTAATTTGTTTACCAACTGGGGTTCCTTGATCGGTTCTCTTTTGGAAATGACTCTTCTTTCTTTCGCATTGGCGGATCGTTTTAAATCCCTCCAAGCAGAGAGTTTGCAAACAAGTATCGACGCGTATGAGAATCAGATCAAACTATCCGAGATCGAACAGGAGCTGAAGATCGCAAGAGAACTCCAAGAATCCATTCTTCCGGATAAACTTCCGAAGGTGGAAGGAATCGAACTTTCCGTAAAGATGGAATGTGCGAGTTCGGTCGGCGGGGACTTCTACGATTTTCACGATTATGGAGACGGCCGTCTCGGTGTTTTTATCAGCGACGTTTCCGGTCATGGGATTCCGGCGGCGATCATCGCCTCGATGGTGAAACTCGCGTTTTCCATCGAAGTTAGAAAGGCTGTGGAACCCGCCGATCTTTTGAAGAACGTGAACCGCGCTTTGATGGGTAAATACGGTAAACATTTTATCACCGCAGCGTATTTGATCCTAGATATTCATAAGGGAATCATAACGTATTCGAACGCGGGGCATCCTCCGATTGCGATTCTCAACCACGCCAAGGGAGAATTTAGAGAAATTTTTCTTCCGGGTTGGATCATGGGAATCGACGGAAATCTGAAGAACGGCCAACTGATTATTCCGATCAAAAAAGAGGATCGGATTATCATGTTCACGGACGGTGTTACGGAAGCGCGAAATCAATACGGGCAGATGTTCGGTTATCAAAAGTTTTACGAATTCTTAAAAACGAATTCCGCGATCCAAGGAAAAATTTTAAACCAACTTGTTTTTGATAAGGTGAAATCCTGGTCCGGACGCGGCGATCAATTCGAAGACGACATTACTCTGCTGATCTTGGACTTAAACGGGAAGTTTGAAAAGGAAGAAGAAACTGCCTCCTCCTTTTTTCAAGAAAGCTCTCGAACCGGATCTTGACCCGTTCGAAAATCGAAAAACGTCCGGAACGGGATTTGGATCGGAGTTTCTTCCGGAAGTTTTCCTTTGAAAATTCGGCTGGATCGTTTATTTTTTGAGTTCTTTTAGATATTGGATCAGTTCCGGAGAAACCTGAATCGGTCTCTTACGGTAAGTCTTCTTGTATTCTTTTTTAAATTCTTTGTGACAGGTTTTGCAGGATTGTTCGTAGTCTTTTGTCTTAAGAGCTTCTTGGGAGATTTCGGTCCACTTTGCCTTTTGTTCGTCCAGAGCGAAGTTCGGAAGTTCGGCCAAAATCTTTTCTATGTATTCCGGTTTTCCTTTTTTAGCGGCTTTGACCGCGAGTTTCGGATAATCTTCCATAAAGTCGTGGACCGTTGTTTCGATTTTACGTTCCGGTTGTGCGTTCAAGGAGAACGTAAGTAGCGCGGCTAACGCAAATAGTGAAAGAAGGGCTTTCGTTTGTTTCATTTAGGAATCCTTAAGTAGCGTCCTCTTGATGGATTTTATCGTATAAAATTCCATCCACAAGTAAGACAAGTTTTTGGGATTCAGGTTCCCCCTTTTTGTAAATTCTGTCAATCTAGTAGGGAAGCCGGACTCAATCCTTTTTCTTTTTGCAGGAGATCCTACTTTTTTGAACTTAAGAAAAGCTCAGAGTAAAACGCAGGAGATCCTACTTTTTTGAACTTAAGAAAAGCTCTAGATAAAACGCAGGAGATCCTACTTTTTGAACTTAGGAAAAGCTTAGATTAAAACGCAGGAGATCCTACTTTTTGAACTTAGGAAAAGCTTAGATTAAAACGCAGGAGATCCTACTTTTCCCCGCGGCAGAGATCGAGGCGGGGTCAATAAATTGCTTTTTGGAAAAAGGCTCCTCGTGCGAACGGATCCAATTTATTGACCGGAGCTGAGAGCTCGGTCCTGCAATTACGGTCGAATTTTCTGATAGAGAAAAACTTCAGGAGCCGCCCCGCGATCCCTAAATCGTATTCATTCTCAATCTAAGATTCGGTTCCATTCCCGATCGTAATATCTTACAAGGGCTTGGTTGTCCAATCGATTGATTTCTACGGGAATTTTCGACATGTCCGATGGAAAGATCTGTATCGATTTGAGTTCTTCCGAGTTTAAGAATCTAAGATCTTCGGGGAATTTTTCCTGAAACCGGATCGGTCTTTGCCCCGCGAGAACAAATCCCCATTCTCCAAAAGAAGGAACATAAACGTGCAATGGAAGCGTCTGAAATCCCAAGGACGAAATCGTTTTTTCGATACACCAATACGAAGAACGCGCGAACAGAGGAGACGTGGATTGTATTTCCAAAACGGAAGTTTCGTTCATTCTTCTTTTGAGTACGTGAAAGAATGCGGTCGTGTAGAGTTTTCCTAGCGAAAAATTACTAGGATCCGGAAAGTCTATGATTACGACGTCAAAGGTCTGATCGGATTCTTCCAGCCAGACAAACGCGTCCGTGTTGATCACTTTTACTTTTGGATTTTTTAAACTTCCCTCGTTGAGTTCTTTCAATACGGTGTGATCCGTAAAAAGATCCGTTACCGCTGGATCAAGATCGACTAACGTAATCGATTCTACTCCTTTGTGTTTGAGGATTTCCCTCACCGCTAATCCGTCTCCTCCGCCTAAGACCAAAACTTTTTTCGGCGACGGATGCGCCAAAACTGCGGGATGAACCAAGGTCTCGTGATATCTGTATTCGTCTCTGGAAGAAAACTGAAGATGTCCGTTTAAAAAAAGCCGTATTTCGTTTTTCCATCTTGTTACGATGATCCTCTGAAACTGGGATTGTTTCGAAAGAATGATTTCGTCTGTGTAAAGAGTCTCTTCGCTGTAATAAGTAATCAGGTCCGAAAACGAAAATCCTAGAACCAAAAGTGTGAGAACGATCACGGATTGAGCCCGGAGCATGAGCATTCTTGAATGTTTGAGCGGTAAAGCCCAGGTTCCCCAAAGGGCAACCGCAGCATTCAAAATTCCGAACAAAAAGCTGGTTCGGATCAATCCGAGTTTCGGCGCGAAGAAGATCGGAAATAAAATCGAAGCGAGTAGAGCTCCTACATAATCCAAACTCAATACCCGAGATACGAGTTCCTTGAATTGAAGTTCCTTTTTTAAAATTCTCAGCAAAACCGGAATTTCAAGACCGACTAGGATCCCCACCAAGATCACGAGTAAAAACAAAGGAATTTGAAAAAACCGAATTTGCCCGAAACTCAAATAAAGAATCGCAGCGCTAAAACCTCCCACGAGGCCGATTGCGAGTTCGATCTCTAAAAACTTAGAGATCAGATCCTTTTCCACATATTTGGAAAGCCAGGAACCCACCCCCATCGAAAAAAGATAGGTTCCTATGATCAATGAAAACTGTGTTACGGTTTCTCCTAGGAGATAGGAAGCGATCGTTCCGGCTAAAAGTTCGTAGACGAGGCCGCAGGAGGAGATGATGAGGACGGAAATATAAAGGGCTGTTTGCAAACGGTCTTACTTTCCTCCGGAATATCTCATAAAGTTCGTATAATGAGATCTATAAACTCCCGGATTTTCTCTTACGGTTTTGGGAACATTTTCGATTTCATCCACGTTGCTGGACCCGCCTCCAAACATGTTCGTGTATGTCAGATAACCCGTAAGTCCTACCGCGTAGAGAGGATATAAAAGTGGTTTTAGAAAATTCATAACATTTGTCCTTTGACGTTGTAAAGTTTTGGATCGATCGAGAATTCCTTTTTCACATTCTTTCCCCGCTTATCAATCATCGCTGGAAGAATAGGAATCGTCGTCGGAATCGTCCGAGCCATGATCCGGTGCAAAATCGCTATTCTCGTTTCGGGAAGCTTCAAAAGAAAAACTTCGAAACATGGAATAAGGAACGGGCAACCAGATTCCCAATAAAAAAAGAAGATAATAATAAGACTGATCCACGTCTCTTCGGATGCTGAAATGTGCGACCGTTCCCGTTCCTCTTGGAAAATCGGATTCCGATTCGATCCTAAGATAGTATTCTCCCGGAGGAACCTCTCCGATGATGACGTCCGCTGACTTATCACCCTCCGTCCAACTTTCTCCGTCGTCTACACCTTCGTAGTAGCTGACTTCCAAACCGGTGTCATAGGCGATATCGGTTTGAGTATTGATCAACGCTAAGGAATAGTAGATATAGTGATTGGAAAGATTGGGAACGTCCACCTTGATCTGAACGTTTTGTCTTGAGTTTCCTTCAAATTGAAAACTCTCGGTTACAAAAGAAAGGTCGGTCGTCCCACCCGGGGCCTGTTCTCGAACGTAGGGATAGTCTTTTGAAAAAACTTCTTTGTCCTGAGAACTCAGACAGAATCCGATCTGGATAACGAGCATGATCGCGGAAAGCCATACCGCGATTTTAACATTCCGTTTTCTTAATTTACTATAGGGGTTCGGCTGTGCCGTGCCGATTCCTTCCGGTTCCGGAAGCTCGGCGTCTCCATGGATCGATTTTTTGAGTTCGTCCACCGGAATGTATTCTCCGATAGACCAGAAAAGTTCGTTCGGAGTTTTTTCGGAAGAGAGCATTTTCGGCGGAGCGATAAAGTCCGCGAGTTCCGCCGTGTCTCCCGCGTGGATCTTATAGTAGAATTCTCCAAAAGCGAAGTCGGTCCCGGCGTTGGAAGAATTGAAAAGTCTGTATTCTTCTTTTTGAAACGTTTTTTTCGGCGGATAGGTTCCGATGATCGTTCTCGGAATAAAGGGAACCGGTTCGAATACGGTCCAGTGTCCGCTCGTTTCGTTTAACCAGTAGTAGCCCCCCGTAAAATGGAGAAGGTATTCCGTCCAAGGAAAAATTTGTCCGTCCGCATGAACCGATTTTTTGACCACTCCGAGGACTTCGCATTCTTTTCCTTTGAGGCTGAGTTTGGTTCCGGGGAGGAGATAGATTCTATCTTTGATGACTTCTTGAAATTTGGAAAGAATTTTGAGCTCGTCTTTGCTCGTATCCATCACGGTCCCGCAGTATTCGCAGGCGATGGATTTGGAGAAGTCCGGACTTCTTTGACTCAAGGACGCGCCGCAGCCGAGACATTGGATCGCCTTTGCTTCCTCCACTTTTTGAAACCCTTGGAAGGCTTTCGGATCTCGAAGATTGATAAAATCGATCTGATCGAAACTATAAACTTTTCCGCGGAAATAGAGGGGTGGTGTATGAGAATAATCTAATGTAGCAAACCAACCCTCGTCGTTTGCGAGATCCAAAAGAACGGAAGTGGTTCCCGATTCGAAACCGACGGGAAGTTCTCCCTCGCCTCCGACACAGGTAGCGACTCCGATTTCGCGGATCATCCAATGAGAATTTTCGAGTTGGAGGGTATCACCCGCTCTCAGGAGTTGTTTCGAAGTTTTGGAAGAGATAAAATAAACGTCCGGCGGAGTTTCCAGATCTCGGATCGGATCGTGTTCCGGAAAAATTTCGTTTTGAGAAGTGGGGCGGAGTTCGGTGATCATAAACTGGCCCTGCGCTTCCGCGAGCCAAATGGATTTACCCTCGTGAGAAATCGCGTGCCACTCGTTCCAGGTTCCGAGGCTGTACTGTTGTTGAATCCTTCCGACGACTTGAAACTGGATCCCGTCCTTTGTCTTCCCGGAGGTTCCTACTTGAATCGGAGAAAGATCCGGGACGAGTATTCCGGCTTTGCCGAGGCTCTCGAGGGATTGGTTCTTTTGAACGGTTAGAGTCTTACAGTTCGGACAGACTCCATAAATCGAAGCCTTGCTTTGAAAGGGGACGGGCGCGCCGCAGTTCGGACAACTCAGTTCTAACACAAGGATAGGTTGTATCTAGACAAGAATTCCCTGTCACGTGAATTTCTAAAATAGGAAACGGAAAAAATCAATTTGGGCGCGTGGGCGGGGAAGTTCCGAGAAGAGGAATTTACTTTTTCCAAGCGCCCACCGGGCTCTCGGCTCTTATCAACAAATTGAAACGGCCTTGGGAAAAAATATTTTCCGAAAGAAACAATTTGTTGATACCGCGTCGATCCCTCGCGCACGGTCGATCAACGTTTTGCTCTTCGACGATCCCGGAGATAGGCGGCGTCGACTTCTCCCAAGGGTTTTTCCAATTCTTCGAGAGCGGGTTCTTGCCAATAGGTATCGTAGAGATTTTCACCGGAGTAGGCGTGGAAATGATTGTCAAAATGGATTCTTGCGAACTCGTCTTTGCGGGAAAACATCGCCCTATTGATCTCGTTGAGGATTCCGAGAAAGTCTTCGCTTTCGGGGTCTGCCGGAAAATCGGAAAGATATTCCATGGAAAGTAGGATGACATACTTTCTGGATTGTTTCAGGAGTTTTAGAGATTCGTAAAGTAATTCCAATTTGATCGGTTGAAGATACGGTCTTGTGTTGTCCGCTATCAATTTTTTTTGTTCCGCGGACGCGAGTTCCCGATAAGCCATCTCAAGGTGTTTTTTAGGCCGG
The DNA here is from genome assembly GCF_016918785.1 of Leptospira ainazelensis. Taxonomy (GTDB): domain Bacteria; phylum Spirochaetota; class Leptospiria; order Leptospirales; family Leptospiraceae; genus Leptospira; species Leptospira ainazelensis. The sequence continues at coordinate 252,444 of NZ_JAFFPT010000045.1, forward strand.
GCTTCCGTTCCTCGAATCGCTTGATAACCGAGAGAGGTCAGTTCACCACGAACGGTTTTTTTACTCGCCTCGACGACGTTCGAGTAGAGAATCACGAGTAAGTCCTGGGTTCGTTTGAGTTCGGCGTAGGATCTTTCCAGATCAAATTGAAAGTAGAGTTGGTTCGTTTCCACGTGGTGTTGGATGATTCTTTTGTAGAGGGCTTTGTCAGCTTCGGAACCGATGTTCGAAATCGAACTGTTCATCGATTTGATGAGAAACTCGTTTACCTTGAGCCCTTTTTCAACACGGACCAGATGAGTGGCCGCGCTACTCGCAAGATCCGCTGATATGGAAACGGGAATCCAAAGTAAAAGAGCGATCCCGATTCCCAAAACGAACTTCATACAACTAGTTTCGGGAAATGGAGGTCTCTAATTCAATGTGGTTTCCAATAATTGATAGTTCCAGTATTCGAGACTTATGTCCGCTACCCGACTTACAATCTGAATTCATTCTTTTGGAATTCTGAGCTCATAATTTAACCCCTTTTGAAAAAGAATCTCCGCCTTCATTTCAGATTATCTTTTACGATAAAATGAAAGGGGAAATAGAAGAAGAATCGATTCCGGGCAAAAAAAATAAAATCGGTTCCTTCTTTCTCTTTTTGGGATTGGGTTTGTATTTTCGGAAAGATAAAAATACATTCAAAATACTTAATTTTTTAAATGAGGTTCTATGATTCCAGCTCGAATCCGTTTTTTGGCGTTGATTTGTATTTTGTTTTTTCAGTTTTGTTCCACCACACAAAAGATACACCTTTTGTCGCAAGGGAACTTAGAAGGGAAAAAAATTCCGGAGGATATCCGAAGTCTTGCCGGGGAAATAAAAGAAGGCAAGGATTGCGGATTCTACTATAGCCTTGCAAAAGCATTTGAGAACGCGATTACGAATACAAAATACGATACGATTCTTGACGCGGAAGTCACACATACGACGGGGCCGTTTGCTCCTATGCACTGTATTCTTATCAAAGGTTTTGCTCTGAACAGCAACACAATTTCAAAGGAGAATTGAACATGAAACGAAGTCCGAAATTATTAGCCTATCTCCTTTCCATTTTTTTCCTGTGTTGTTCTCAAACTCCGAAAAAGATAAGTTATGTTATTTTAGAAAAACCGAACCGGCCGATCGAGACCGAGATTTCAAAATCGAAACAAGTTCAATTCGGCAAATATAGAATCGGTGTGGGCGGGCTTTTTCCGATCGGATTGAATTCTTATCTGAAGGAAGTTGAAACTTCTAATCCCATTCTGAGAAATGTGGAAATCGAGATGAAGTTTCCGTTCTGCATTTTACCTTTGATACCGTTTGTCTGTTTTGCGCGTTATGAGGTCATTGTCGAAGGAGAAATCTCCAAACGATAGAGGATTGGACGGATTCTAATTCGTCTCAAAAAACTGCGAGAGGTTTGTTGCTCTTCAAAGAAAGGTCAACAAATTTCCCGGCGGTAGAGATGGACTTTGATTCGAATCAATACGATCTTGTTTTATTTGTTTTGCTCGTGATTTCCTTCTGCGTGGGAATGTTTACGATCCTTTTTTCAAAGAATGAAAGTATCAATCGAGGAATTCTTCTACCAACTTTGTTTTCTCCAAATCAAAGCCTAAGAATTCCGTTCGATCTTTTAGAGTCTTTCGGCTTTGTTTCGCAAAAACAAAAATTCCGAGTAACATACAAAAAGAAAACCCTAAAAATCGGAGTCGTAATCTTATCCGAAAGTTTTCTACTTCTCTATAAAAATTTCGGAATTACCGACGAACTATTGATCGGCGTTATCAAGTTGGTGGTTTTTGCTTCGATCATAACGGGTCTTTGGGTCATCTTTGTTGAGTATAAGAATGATCCTTACGATCCAATCAACGGTCCTTTGGAAATCCCCGATTGGAAGATTACGGAATCTATTTGGGAGTTATTGAAAAAGGAGAAGATTCAAATCAAGGATTGGAATTCGTTTGCCGATTACTTTCCATTTTTCGCATATCTTTTGCCCTTCGAAAACTTCGATAAAGACAGTAACTTTTATTTTACTATGAGTTTTGAAGATCTATTTTGGATCAACGGATTTGATCAGGATGTTGTAGCTCGATTGTTACGAACCGTCAAACAATCAAAGGGATCGTTTTTTAAAATTCCGTTTCCAAAAAGGAAAAAGTCCGTAGCTAAAAATTCCAAAAGAAAACGGTAAACAAATCCTACTTCCATTCGTAGATCGCTTGGTAAAAGGGTAAGGTCTTTTTAAAACGAAATTCTTCTATCGGTTTAAATCCTTCCGCCTTTAAGATCGAAGCCGGATCTCTGTTGAGGTTACAACCCTGTGCAAAACGATTCCAAAATGGATTGAGAAGGTTTTGTAGAATTTGTCCGGCTTTTGAAGCTGCCTTCACGTGCTCGAGGATAAGAATTTTTCCGCCGCGTTTTAATCGGGATTTTGCAAATTGAATCGCGTAAACCGGGTCCGGGACGGTGCATAAAACGAGCGTAAAGATGATTGCGTCCATACTTTTCGGAGGAACTAAGGATTCTAATCCCGGATTCCCCAAACCGAGAACCTCCATTTTTATCCTCGGATGTCTTTTGGAATCGGACGAACTTTCCAAGGAACGAATTCTTTCCTTCGCCTTTTTCATCATAGAAGCTGAAGGTTCGATCGCGATCACGTCCGCTTTGGGAGAATAGATCGGAAAGTTGATTCCGGTTCCGCTTCCGATCTCGAGTATTTTTCCTTGTAAGGGTTGTATCAGGTGTTTTCTTTTTCGAAAGAGAACCGTTTTTTCGATTCTATTCATAAACCGGTCGTAAAAGCGCGCGAACATTCTCGCGTAAAAAGATTCGTTCTGGGGAGCGGGGATACTCGAAATCTTTTGGCTCGGAGTTTTTGTTTTTACCGTGCGGGCCGCGATTTTAGTTTTCTTTTTCGGAGTTTTCGATTTGGGTTTCATCGACTCGATTGTTTTCAGGAAATCGGATAGAATCAATCAAAAAATGGAATATTCCGAGAATTGAATTTGTTTTGTTCAGTTTAGCTTTTTTTCTTTTTCGAAAAACTTCTTATGAATGAGTTCTTGGATTTCGTTTCTATGATCGTCGGCGATGTTTACAAAGATGCTGTTCGCTTTTTTTCCCGAAGAACGGATGATCTCCGCTTCGAGTGTCATGTCTTTTCCGTTGATCCTCGCGTGAAGATGAATTCGATCCCCTTCGAACATCGTCATTCTCGAATCGAGAGCTACGCCGCCGGTTCCTATATCGAGAATCGTAACGGGATGTCTTTCCGATTTTCCTTTGATCGTCATTTCCGCGTCCAAGGTGATTTTAACGCGGGCATTCTTTCTTTTTTGAATCGCAGGATCTCTGTATTCGAAAGAATCGTCAAATAAGGACTTGGTGCCGGCCATATAAGTTCAACTATCCTAATACCGAAAAATCCGTCAAAGTCAAATTAAGAAACGTCGGATCCGGCGATTCACAAGGTTGTCCGTCCTGATACGCGACCGTCAAGAACTTCTCCGTTAATACGACTTCGGTTTTTGAAACCGTGTGCGCGTCTCTTCGGTGCATACAAGCGGAAAGGGCTCCTTTTTCGGGAATATGCGAAGTCAGAAAATTTTTTGATAAGAGTAAAAATTCTTCGGAGTTTGGAAGAATTTTCGGAAGGAAATGTTCTTTGAAAACCGACTCTCTCGAAACCTGGGCCTTAGGGCCTTGTGTAAACGAACTTCCCATGATTTGAAATGTTTCTTCGTTCGCCGTCACGGTTAAGTTTATGCCGTCCCAGATAAAAATATCGGTTTTTGCGAGAGTGATTCTTACCAATTTGAACGGATAAAAGTTAAGGAGGTCCTCTTTTTTAAGTTTGTCCGGATCGACTTCGCTTAACAAACAAGAACGAACGAGTAAACCCCTGCTTGTCGGGTTTCTCAAAAGTTTCAGAGTAGCTTCGTAAAAATTCAAAAGACAAAAAATTTCCCGAGAAGAGTTGACCCCGATCCATGTTCCGCCGTAATCCCCGTCCAAAGGTGCGATTGCGTAAACGGGTCCGTTCCCGATTTTTTGAGGAAGGGAGGAAGGTTTCCTTTTTACGGATTCGTCCCGATTAAAACCCAGGCCGAAAATCTTTGTTTCCCGATTTCTGTAGATGATCGCAGTGCACATAACGTTATTGGGGAGAAAGATAAAAATCGATTCTCCGATTTTTATCGGCTTCGTATTTTCCGGAACCCGGAATTAGAGGAAGGGTTTCACCGTAACCTCGAAACCGAATTCTTCCGAACGGAACGGATTTGGAAAAGAAATATTCGAAAGCGGTTCTGGAACGTTCTTCAGTCGTCGCTTGATTGACCTCTTCGTCGCCTTGGTGGGAAGAATGGGATTGAACTTCGATTTTGTATCCGGGGAATTCGTTTAACAAAGATCGGACTTTCCCCGGAAGGGACCACCACCTCGCTTCCACCTGCGATTCCGGAATCGAAATTCTAAGAGAATGATCCTCTTCTAACACCAGAATTCCGGTTTTAAACTCGGCGCCCTTTCCCTCAGATTCCCTTCCCAATACGTCCGTAAATTTCCATTCGAAATAAAAGTCGCTTAGAGAACCGACCCTAATTCCGGTTTCGTCCAAACCTTCCCAGGGAATTTCCTCGCAAGGAGAACCGTTGCCCGACCAGGTTTTTACCTTTTTTTTCAAATCCGTGTAAGGAGGTGTTTCGTATAACGTGATTTCCCAAGATTGAAGAGGAACGCCCTGCGCGTTGAGAAAAACTTTTAAGACGTCGTTTTTACCGTCGTTATCGGGAGTGAATTCTTTCGGAGAAACGGAAACCGAAAGATGAAAAGAATCTTTTGTGATTTGGAAAAAAGAAGGAATGGATTGATAACGTTCGTATCGACTATGAATTGTTAGTCGGTAATGATAAACTCCCGAGGAGATAAAGTCGCCCGCTTGATTTCGGAGATCCCACCTCCATTCGGAAGAAGGTTCACCCGTATCGCGGAGACGATAAACGCTTTTTTCTTCGTTTCCGTTTTTCTGAAAGATTTCGATTTCGTAAGAATCCGATTTGATTTTCGGAGAAATAGAAGAATGGAATCGAACCGAGTTCCTAAGACTTCCGGGAAGATAAGAATACAATTTGGAATCGGAAAACAGATCGATTCCGCCCGTTTCGTTTCGAATCGTCAAGTCGTTTAACAAAGTTGTGGATTCGTTTCTACCCTTATCAAATCCGATCAAACGATAGGAATAAATTCCGCTCGGAAGTTGTTTATTTGAAAAATCGGTTCCGTCCCAACTCAAGTTGGAAGGGACTTCTTTAAACTTCCACGAATAGGATTTTACGACCTTCCCTTGATTATCCAAAAATTCTCCGGTGAAGTTGTCTCCGAATTCTCCCGAAACTTTTTGCGAGATATTGATCTTGGATGTCGAACGGTCTCCGCCTAAAAAAAGAACTCTTGTTTTTGAGTTGAGTTCGGAGCTCGGAGAATGAGAGTCGAGAAGGATCGATTTCTCTTCGGATAAAAGATTCTCCTTATTCTCCGTCACCAATCTCAGTCTGTATTTGTATTCTCCATCGGGTAATAAAAATCCCTTAGAGTCGTCTCCGCTCCAGAGAATGGTTTCCGGAATCGTAATCTCCAACGGAGAAAGTTTATTCTCGTCTTGCAAAAATGGAAAAAGGGAGAATCCTTTTTTTCTTCTGTGATCGGCTCGAAACGTTTTTACTACATCGTCTCCTGCGTTTTTAACGATCAATTCCCAGTCGAACAAACGGGGAAGCGCGGATTTGGAAATTCTAAATTCTACCGTATCGTTTTTTCCGTCCCAATTGGGGGAGAATGATTCCGAACTCGTTTTGATAAAAGTGTCCGCGTTCAGGGAATAGGAAAAAAAGAAATAGAAAGCTACGATGAAAAGAATCCGGTTCCGCATTGCAGTACACTCTAATTTGGTACGTTTTTTTTCCTATGTTTTTTTAAGAATGGGTTCGTGAGTTAGATCAGGATTCTTTCGAAGGAGGATGGTTTCTTCTTCGAGTGCTCCCCAAGTGAAAGGAGTTTTTGTCCGGTGAGTCCACATACTGTCTGAGTGCGTAATAAACCGAAGTGAACGCGAGTTCTTCCCAAGGGATTTCGTTCGCCGAAAAGAGTTTTACTTCTTCGGATTCGGAGCTTTCGGAGAATTTACCGTCTACGAGATCCGCCAAAAAAAACATATAAATCTGGCTGATATGAGGGATACTATAGACACACTGAAGTCCGAGGATGTTGATCCGTGCGTTGGCTTCTTCGCCGGTTTCTCGGATCGCGCCTTCTTCGACCGTTTCCCGATTCTCCAGAAAACCCGCCGGAAGAGTCCAGTATCCTTTTCTTGGTTCGATCGCCCGTTTGCAGAGAAGAATTTTATCCTCCCAAATCGGAATACTTCCCACTACCACCTTGGGGTTTTGGTAGTGGATGGTTCCGCAGTTGTCGCAGATATGCCGAGGTCGATTGTCTCCCTCGGGGATTTTTTGTGATACGGCAGAACCGCAAGAGCTACAGTATTTCATACTTTTCTAATGCGATTCCAGGTAAGAGTAGCTTCCACCAAAAGCCAAACCGCGAGCACGATCAAGGTTCCGCCGACACCCGCGAGAAGAATGTTCGGGGAAGGTCCGAGTAAAAAGTCGAAAAAATTTCGGATCATCGCCCAAAAAGTCACCGTTAAAACGAACAACATCGGTATAAATGCCACTTTGATTCTTTTCTTCGATTTGAGAAGGAAAACGGTTACAACCAAAAGGGCAAGACCGGCAAGAAGTTGGTTCGTGGTTCCGAAAAGTTTCCATAACGCGAGTCCGGCGGGTTTTTTCTTTCCGTCCTGTTCTATTTCCATAAACGCAAACATACCGATCGCGGCGCAGGCGATGAGGCTGGAAACGTAACGATTGCCTACGAGTTTTTGGATCCACACGATTCGAGTCGATTCCGCGATCTCTTCGATATTGTAACGAAGAAGTCTTGTCGCGGAATCCAAAGAGGTCAGAGCAAAACTGATCACGATAAGCGCGATAAAACCTTGTCCAAACGCTTCCGGAATTCCGATCTGCGCCAAAAATCTTCCGGTTCCGTAGATATAGGCGCCGACCTGAGGAGCCAGTCCCTGAATTCCGGACCAGGAACGATAGAATCCGGACCATTCAGCCGCCGAACTAAAACCGATAGTGCAGGCGATTACCGCGGAAAGACCTAACAACGATTCGCCGATCATTCCTCCGTAACCGATCGGTCTTGCGTCGACTTCTCTGTCCAACTGTTTCGCGGTCGTTCCCGAGCTGACTAACGCGTGAAAACCGGAAACCGCACCGCAGGCGATCGTGATAAAGACGAAGGGAATTAAATCCAAGCCGATCGAATCGGTTCGGATCGCTTCCGCGTTGAACGAAGGAAAGTTTTGTAAAACCGCTCCCGTAAAAAAACCGAAGTAGATCAGGATGATTCCCAGATACAAAAGAAAAGAATTGATATAGTCGCGGCTTTGCAGAAGAAGCCAGATCGGAGTTACGGACGCTAAGAATGCGTAGGCCAAAAGGATGTATTTCCAACTTCCAGTCGAAGGAGAAGTATCCACCGACGCAAGTCCGGTGGCGTGAAGAACCGATTCTTGCATTCCCAAAACCATAGAAGCTAAAGTGGCGAGGACGCTGACGATCGTAAGCGGGGTTAGGTTCATTCCTTTTTTGTAATGCAGATATCCGACGATGATCGCAAGAATCATGATCGCCGCGGAAGGAATAACCGCTTCCGGAAAATGGCTTCTCAGACGAATGGAAGGTTTTTCTTCGGTTCGAATTTCGCCGGGATGATCGTGAGCTTCTTTGGTTGGATCCTTCGCGATCACGTTAGACGGAACCTTTGCGGTTTCCGTAACTGCGGTCGGTTTGGAATTCTGGACCGTCTTCGGATCTGCGGAGAACATTTCCGCAAGAACCAGAACAAAAACCCCCATCGCAAGAGCAACTAAGAAGAATATGATCGCGTGAAACAAACTTCTAGCACGGTGACCAAGAAGGTCTTCCGCGACTTGACCGATACTTTTGCCTTGGTTGCGAACGGAGACGACTAAAGCTCCGAAGTCGTGCACACAACCCATAAAAATACTTCCGAAGACCACCCAGATCATCGCGGGGAACCAACCCCAAATGACCGCGACCGCAGGTCCAAGAATAGGAGCCAGACCCGCGATAGACGCGTAGTGGTGGCCGAATAAGACGATCGGTTTTGTGGGAAGGTAGTCGACCCCATCGTTGAGTTTATGAGCCGGAGTGTCTGACGTATTGTCCTTCAATCCGAAGATCGATCGAGATATATAACCCGAATAAAATTTATATCCAAGAAAATAGGCAAGAAAACAACCGAGGACGGCGATGAGCGGGAGCATATTAGGATGAATGGGGTTAAGAAAGCGTCCGAGCAAACCTTTTTTCAACGCTCAGGAGGAATTCCGTTTCGGATTCTTATGGAAGAATCTGAAAAAGAATTGATGAACGGATTTACTAGGGTTGAAAATCTGGAAGTAGAAGAGAATGCAAACTCGAAGTTTTGAACAGATTCGTTCCTCCTTAGAGGACATTATTTTCGACATCCAGTCCGGATGTACGAACTGCGAGTGGTATATCTCCGTTGAAAAAATCATATCCGCATTGAACATTCGTAAAGAGGATTATTATAGAATTTTTTACGATCTCAGAAACGAAGTCCATTTTTCCTCCAGAGCCGCTTCCGGCTTTAACGAGACGCAGGCGGATTCTCTCATACAACTTCTTTCAAAAATTCTAAAGATAGAAGGGATCGGAGACGAATTTGCAAAAAGTGGAATATACTTTGACGATAACCATCTCGCGGAACTTCAAATCAACCTGAAAGAGAACATACAAAATCGTCTGGAAAGACACGAGCTGGATAAGGAACTTCTTTTGCTTTTGTCCTCCGCTACGATCGACTTTGACGACGCTTTCGATTCTTACTTCGACGATAAGTTCAATTTCGAAAGAATCGTGGTGAACGGAATTTCCGATTTTATGGAATCGAAGTCGATTCAAAACGATTTTGGAGCCGATGTCTTTTTAAAAAATCATATCTTTTCGATTCTCAATACAAAACTGTTTCATCTTCGGGAAATCACAAGAGAATACAGGGACCGCGCTTACTACGAGTTGTTCGGAGCGTTCCGCAAAAAACCGAAAAAGAAAAAGCCGGTCTCCGTGTTTCAGGAAATGGATCCGGAAACACAAAGACATCTCGACGTCCTCGGTTTCGACGCACCTTGTACTTTGGAAGAGCTCAAAAAACGATTCAAAGAGTTGATCAAGAAGTATCATCCGGACATCAACAAGGACGGATTGGAGATGACTCAGAGAATCATCGCTTCCTATAATTTTTTGATCATGAGGATGAGTTAGTTGTTCTTTTGGATTTCTCGCGGGGTTCCGGAACCTTATATTCCTCCTGCGAGACCGGAGATCGTTCATCCTTTGCACGCGGTTCCTCCTTTACCGTCTTCTAAAAAAATAGAAACCGAAGACAAACCTGGGAGCGGGAATCCGTCGGAGGTTTTTTCGAAAGGGGCGAGCTCCGAGTACAAGGCCAATTCTTCTTTGGCGGACGTAAAATCGAAACAGGGAGAATTCTTATCCTCCTTGACAGCGCGGGATTTGATGAGTTCGCCCGTTGTCTGTTTTGAAGAAAAGGATCCGATCGAAAGGGCGGAGGAAATCTTTTTTCAAAAAAGATTCCGCCATGTTCCGGTGGTCAAAGACGAATCCACGTTATGCGGAATTCTTTCCGATCGGGATTGGATGAAATGGCAATTGACCAAAGGAAAAGAAGTCGGATTAGCAAAAACGATAGGCGACATCATGAAAACAAAAGTTCTTTCGGTTCGGATGTATGCCGGAATGGGAGAGATTTCGAAAGTCCTTTTCGAGGAAAGGATCGGATGTCTTCCCGTCGTAAACGAACAGGCTCAGGTAATAGGAATGATCACGCGGAGCGACGTTCTTCGTGCGATTCTCAAGGTCAATGATAGGGAATTTCTCGCTTGAGTCGGAAACAAATCCTTTTAACTTAGAGCGAAAATAAAAAAGGGGAAAAACTTTGAACTCATCGATCATCATTCGTCCTGCCCAACCGAAAGACGTGGACGCAATCGTCCCTTTGATCTATTCTTCAGGCCCTGCGGCTTGGGATTACGTTTTTACCCAAGGATCCAAAACTCCTTTTGATTTTCTTAGCGCTTCGTTTATCAAACGGGGAAATACCATTTCCTACAAAAATCATTTTGTGGCCGAGTTGAATGGTGAAGTCGTAGGCGCCATTCTGAGTTATCATCAACCGTCTTTTCTTTTGTTAAACGGAGGAACGGCTTTGAGAATCGTCTCCGTTTACGGATTCTCTTCTCCGAAGGTGATGGGGCGAGGGCTCGTTACCGAGGGAATGATACGTCCTCCGAAATCAGGAAGACTCTATCTCGGTCATATCGCGGTTTCCGAAAAACACAGAGGAAAGGGAATCGGAAAGGAGCTCATCCGATTTATGGCAAAGACGTTTCCTCGATTCAAAACTCTTTCTTTGGACGTCTCACAGAAGAACGAAGCTGCGATTCAACTCTACAAAGGGTTGGGTTTTCAGACGGTCGAAGCTAGAAGTTTCGGCGGACCGGTCGGGAAAATACCGGATCATTTCTACATGGAAGTGGAAAGAAGTATATTAAAATAATCGAATGGAAAATTTAAAAACACCCAGTCAGAGTTCCGTGGAAACAAGACATATCGTGATGCCCGATCAGGCCAATCACTATGGAACCTTGTTTGGAGGAACTCTTATGTATTGGATCGATATGATCGCGGTTATGGTCGCCCAGAGGCATTGCGGAAAAGAAGCGGTAACCGCGAGCGTGGATCGGCTTAATTTTATAGCCCCGATCGAAGTCGGAGACCACGTAATCCTAAAAGCGAGCGTGAATTATACGGGAAGAACTTCGATGGAAGTCGGGGTTCAGGTTTCAAAGGAAAATCCTTATACCGGAACCGTCGTAAGGGCGACTACCGCCTATCTCACCTTTGTAGCGTTAGACGAATCGAAAAAACCGTGCCCCGTCCCGCAGGTCAAACCCGAGACCGAGGCGGAGACCAGAAGATTTAAGAATGCGGTGTTGAGACAGGAATCCAATCGGGAGTTGGTAAAAAAGATCCGAGAGTCCAAATGAAAATTCTTTTTTCACAATGTGATCCGGTTTTGACCCCTTGGATCGGATGTTATTGGGGTTGGGAATCCGATTCCACGTCGACTCAGATCGAGTTTCCGAAGATATTCCCGTCAGTAGAAAACGAGATTCATATCTCTTATCGAGATCCGATTTTATTCGGAACCATTGGGGATGGAAAGGGAGAATGGAATTCTTCCCAAGGACATATCGTCGGAAATCATCTTTCCCCCTTTCGAATTTCTCCCGAGGGAAAAGTAGGATTTTTTAATATACGAATGTTTCCCGGAACCTTTTATGAATTTTTTAAAATACCGGGAAAAGAAGTTCGGAGTCATTTGAGCGATTTGCAAATTCCGGGCAACGAGCGATATTCGGATTTTGTAAATCGAATTCGTGACTCGAATTCCTTCGAAGATCGTGTGACGATTTCAAACGAATACTTTATAAAATTATTAAATTCCAAAAAAGAAACCGAACCGGTCGTCGCAGAGGCCGTCAGAAGAATCACGATGAGCAAAGGAAAAATTCCGATCTCACAATTGACTCGGGATTTGGGTGTGATCAAAAAAACATTGGAAAGGAAATTCCAAGAAAGAATCGGATACAATCCGAAGGAATTTGCGAGAGTCGTTCGTTTTCAAAACGCGGCTTGGATGAAATTGGAAGATCAAAATCTCAGCGAACTCGCTCTAAACGCGGGCTACTACGATCAATCTCATTTAAACAAAGAGTTCGTCGCTCTTTCCGGATATTCTCCCTTGGTTTGGTACGGGGTTAGGGATCGAATTTTGTCCCTTTTTTACAAGACAAGACCGCATTCTTTCTAGTACAATATCGAAAGAAAAATCAGATACGGAAGTTGGAGATAGGCCGAAAAAAAAGCCTATCAATTTTCGAAGATGAAACGTAAGCGCCGTTCTATTTTTGTATCGTGTCCGACTTTAGGAAAGGATTCGATCAAAAACGCATTCAAAAAGTCGCTTGTCGCCGCCTAGGAGAAAAGGATGAATCAAAATAAAACCGAGGAAGACTCGAATCCGAAATCAAACGTTTCTTTTTGGAAACGGTTTTTATTCTTTAGAGCGCTCAAAAAAGGAAACACCTTTGCCTTAAAAAAACTTTTGCGAAACGGATTGAATCCGAATGGGTTGACGTATTATGGAATGAGTCCGGTTTCTCTTGCAGTTAAATATCAGAATCCGAGTATCGTCGAAATTCTTTTGGAATTTTCAGCCGATCCGAACCAACCCGACGAAACCACCGGTTTGACTCCGTTGATCCATTCTGTTTTGGAAGATTCTTCGCCCGAGATATTGTCTTTGTTGGTTTTATACGGAGCAGATCTCAATCGAAAAGATAGTAACGGGATGAGTCCTCTTCATCACTGTGTGAACGAAGGAAAACTTTCTCCCTTTCGGATTCTTTTGGAGAAGGGGGCCGATCCGAACGTGCAAGATTTTGACGGAGTGACTTGTATGAATTTGGCGAAGTCCTCGCATGGGATGTCCGAATTTGCCGAACTTCTTCTCAAACACGGGGCGGATCCGATGATCAAGGATAAACACGGGAAAATCTATCTTATGTAAACCGGCCCGAAGAACGAATTCAATTGACAGAGCGGAGAGGATCAAAAGCCTGAAAGTAGAATGAAACCTCCCGCGAGTCAGTCCTGTCAACACTACCCGGAGTGCGCCGGTTGTGATCGCCTGCATATCGGTTATGAAAAACAACTTCAGCTAAAACAGGAAGAGATTGAAAAACAGTTCGGCGGCTTTAAGGGATTGGAGATTCGAACGATCGTAAAAAGTCCGAAGGATCAGATGTATCGTCATAAGGTGCAACTGCCTTTTGGACATCGTAAGATCGGTAAAAAGACGATTCTTACTTTAGGCTTACACAACAAAGAAAATACTTTTATCATCGATCAGAAAGAATGTAGAATTCAGGACGCCGACTTAACCGTTGTCGCCTCCGCGATTCGACACTGGGCGAGAACCGAAAATCTCAGTCCTTACTTTGAAAAAAACGGGAACGGTCTTTTGAGACATATCGTTTTGAGAAAAGCCCGTGCTTCGCAGGAAATTCTCGTGGGAATCGTCACCAATGCGAACGAAATCCCCGGAAGAAAGAATATCACAAACAGTCTACATTCGTATATTAAACAATTCTTAAGTCAGGAAAAGTCGAAGGCCGAAGTGGTCGGAATTCTGCAGAATGTAAACCAGAGAAATACGAAAGTTGTCCTCGGCGATAAGGAGACGACGTGGTTTGGTAGACATTTTATCAAAGAGAAAATCGGAGAATTAAATTTTCAGATCGGTCTTTCGACATTCTTTCAGGTCAATCCGTTCCAGATCGAAAATCTATATAACCTTGTTTTAGAGGATCTTCCATCCGATTCCGTCGTCGTGGACGCGTACTGCGGGATCGGCACGATCACTCTTTACGCTGCATCCAAATCTAAAAAGGTGATCGGTCTTGAGGAGAATCCGAATTCTATCCGCTCCGCAATCGGAGCCGCGAAAGCGAATCAAGTGGAGAATGCGATTTTTACAAAAGGAAAAGTTCTTCAGACGTTACAATTCTCTTTGAACGAAAAACCCGATGTTGTGATCGTGGATCCGCCGAGGGAAGGATTGGATCCGGAAACCAAAAAGATATTACTGAATTCTAAAGTAGGAAGAATTCTCTATGTTTCCTGTAATCCGGAAACCCTGCGAAGAGACGCTTTGGAACTTACGAAATCTTTCCGATATGAAAAACTGACTCCGGTGGATTTATTCCCGCACACGAGTCATCTGGAAAGTGTCGCGGTTTTTACTAGATAGTATTGGATTGATAAAACTGTTCCTTTTTTAATCCGTTTCGATTTTCCCTTTTTAGAGGTTCTGAACTTTCAAGTAAAAAAAAGAATGTTTGTAGGAGTTCCTACAAAACTATTTTTGTAAACGAACTTGGAAACGGAATTCAAGTTCGTTCCGAGGAAAATACAGTAGAAACATTCGTTTTTGAATTTTCGACTTATATTCTATCCAAAAGCATTAAAATGTGGGAACTCACATATAGATTCAAATTTTATAAAATGGGATTCTTTAGTCTTTCGCAGTATTGGGTAGGCTTTTAATAAAAGACAGTTCCGATTTTATATACGAGACCGGAAATCAGAGAAGCGATTTTTTCGGGGAAAACAAGGAAGACTCGAGCCGGGGATCCGGCTCGAAAAATTTAGGATTAAAGTTCAGGGAAAGGAGAATCTAGAATGATCTTGTCTTCTTTTAAAGAACATTTGGATTGAAGGAGAATCGTAAGAGGGGCGCCGATGATATAACCGCTCAGACCCTTGATTTCGGTGATACAATCGTCCACTTCCGTTTTTACGTAATTACCGTCCGACTTGATACCGGCCAATTGGTCCGATAAAAGGGAAAGAATCGAAACCGTCGCACGTCCGTTCAAAATGGTCGAGTTGATCAGATCGGTGACGATTGCGGCGTCTCTGATTTCACCGGCGGCTTCGGATCCTTTGATCCTTCCCGGCGCGATCCCGAGAGTATCAAATAATAAGCAGTTATAAACTTGGGAAAGAAAAAACAAAATGAGAATTCTACTGAATAGAGTTTTCAAAGTCGACCTCTGATAATATGTTTAAGAAAGGTTATCTTTCACGGACCTAAGGTCAATCAGAAATAAATTTCATGGATAAAAATGAAATCGATTCTACGTTTTACAAACGATACGGAGATTGTAGAATTTCGTAATATTCAAAAAAATATTTACAGCGTTTACCAAAACTCGATTAAACTTTATCAGAAAGATCAAGCTGCAAGATTCTGTCCCAGTTTTGGGATTGAACCTGGTCTTTCCGGAAGTTTTACGAAAAAGAATTTAAGAATTTTTGCATATACCGGATTCTACCTTTCGAATTGAATTCCGTAAAAGTCCGAAGGAATCTTACTCAAGGGAGATTTTTTTAGCTTTTTGAAACGTTTTTAGGATCGTTTCGGAAAGCTCTTCCTGTTTTGTAAAAAAACAAATTTGATATTCAGTTTCTTCTTGAAAGGTTTTGAGATAAGAAAGAGCGGATTGAATTCTTACCGGATCCAGATGGACAAAGGGTTCGTCCAAAAGGAGAATTCCGTTTTTAGGAACGGTCTTACGTGCCAAAAATAGTTTAAAGATCAAGTAGAACGTCGCAAGCGTTCCTCCGGAAAGGTGTTCGATGGAACGAAACGTCCCCGCCGCGTCTTGCATTTTGATCAGTTCCTTTTTATCGAGCGCCTCAAAGGAAACTTCTCTTTTGGGAAGAAAAAGGTTGAGATCTTTTTTGATTTCGGAAGCGATCGAAACGAACTGAAAGGACTGGTCTTTGGAAATCTCTTCCACGATTTCCTGCGCGATTTTTGCGGATTTGCGTTTCGAATTCAAGCTTGAGAATTCTTTTTCTTTTTCCGCAAGAAGTTGCAGAGTAGAAATCAGTTCCTTTTCTTTTTCCGGAAGAGAATCCTGGATTAAGGAGTCCTCCACTTTGATTTCCGTATTGAGTTCGTTTAATCTTTTTTCCAAGGATTGAAGTTCAGTTTCCAATTCTTTTTTTTGAGCGTTTTTGGAAAGTTTTTCCGCTTCCGAAAGTCCCTGTGTTGGAATTTCGTCTAACGTTAATATTTCGGTTTTCCACTGGTTTTCCAGATCTTCCAAATTCTTTCCGGCGTTTGCGGATCGGAGTTTTTGAGAAGACTCCGCGAGAATTTTGGATTGAGATTGAAACTCCGCCACTTGTTTGTGATAGTCCTGGATGGAAGCGACCCTTCTTTCGCCCAACCAAGAATTTCGTTTTGTTTGAAGTTCGGAAAGTTGATCTTTTTCGAGTTTGCCCTTGGACTGAATCGTTTCCAGGGCCTCTCTCAAAACTTTGAGTTCCTTTTCCAAAATCTCCAACTGCTCGGATCTACTTTCAAAATTTTGAATCTGTTTGTATAAAAATTGTCTAAGAATATCCATTCTTTCGACGGAGGAGAACTGAGTTTCGGGAAACGTTAGATTCCATTCGTTTAATCTTTTGGAGACCGCATCCTTTTCCTTTGCTGGGCTGTAACGAATTTCCAAGGATTCTTTTTTCCGAACGAGGAGATAAAGACCGATTCCGATCGCGCCGACGGAAAACAAAGAACCGATCAAAAGTCCGATCGGAGAAACGTTTGCAAACGACAAAGAAATCAAAACTCCCAGCAAACTTAAAAAACCGAAACCGGAGATTCCTCCTCCGATGAGTTTCTGATTGGAGTTGGAAAGATCGGTGCGGACCTCTTCGGTAAAACCTTCTTCTCTGAGAGTTTTGTCGATCTTCTCGATCAATTCTTCAGCTTTTACTTTCATCCTTTGTAGAAGGGAAATTTGATTTTGGAGGGAATCGGATTCTTTCTTTTTGAGAACGATCGCCTTTTGTTTGTCTTGAAAAAGCGCCTCCGAAGAAGAAAGCGAAGACTGAATTTTTTCGATTTCTTTTTGAAAATTTTCGTAAGCCGAAGATTCGTCTTTGGAATAGAGAAAGTTTTTTTTAAGAGATTCTTCCAGAGTTTTTAATCTTTGGATCTTGGAAAGAGAATCCAAAAGTTGGATTTTTTTCTGGATCTTAGAATCCAAAAAGAATTCCTTTTCGAGCTGGGCGAGTTTGTCTTTGATCTCCGCGGCTCTTTCCCGGTCTTTGAGGTGTTTTCCTTCCATTTCCAGGTTGTTTTTGTTTCTAAAATGAAGGGATTCGATTTTCGAAGTTAGGTGAACTCTTTTGGCTTTGAGATCCTCGATTTCTTTTTTGAGGTTTTCAACCGCGGTCCAATCCTTACTTCCCGTTTTTGGAGAATGAATTTTGTTAAACGAAGTCGAAATTCCTTCCAAGTTGACTCCGTTGTTGAGAAGTTTACTTCGTAAAAATTCCGGTTTGATAAACTTTTCGTTGTTAAACGCGAATTCCAATTCGCCTTCTCGAAGGGAAATACAATGGACGTATTGAGGCGCCGATTCTTTGGAGAGTTCGGGAATTTCACCCAAGAGTTGATATCCTTCCAGACTCTTTTCCCCGTAACGGGAAAGAATACTTTTTTTCGGTTCCTGGCTCGCGGTCAGAAACTTGCTTCCGATTCCGAGACGAAACGCGTCGAAGATCGTGGTTTTTCCCGATTCATTCTTACCTTGAAAGATCGTAACGGATGGACTGAGTTCGAAGTCGGATTTTTGAAACTTTCCGAATTTGAGAAGCTGGAGTTTGGAGATCATCTTTCGCTTTTACCCGCATTTTTTTCGATTTGTTCCAGACCTAAGACCAGAATTTCGTTCCAGTCGGGGGCGTCGGCGCCGGACCAGTTTTGTCGGCGTTCCATTAGTTTTTCGTAAAATAGTTTCGCGACCGGGTTGTCGATGAGGGTCGATGAAGTTTTGAGATCCGAGGTTTTGATTTCGATCTTTCTGCAAAGCGCCGTTTCGCAAAAACGATTCAGGGTTTCGGAGACTACGTGTTCGTCTTCCACGATTCCCGAAACACGAATCCGAATCGTGTCCTCCGGTGAAAAACGGGAAACCGTTTTTTCGAGTTCCGGAATTTCACCGGAAAGAGTTACGGAAAGAGAAAAGTCCTTAAATTCTCCGGCGGAAACGATCGCCCTTTCTTTCAAAACCGGAGTTCCGTTTTTTCCGAGGGAAACGATGTTGACGGTGCGGACTCCGGATTCTCCCAAAGAAACGATACGAGGAGAACCGGGATAGGCTTTGATGAGCGAACCGGAAACCTCCGAACGTTTCGAATGAATATGACCTAACGCGAGATAGTCGAACTTCGCTTCGAGAAACGGTCCCGAATCGAGAATGGAATCCGCTTCTTCGGGAGAAGGACCGAGATATTCCACCATTTTTGTTTCGGTCCCGTGGAGAAGGGCGATTCTATATTGAACCTTCTTATCCTTAAATTGAATATTCGAATAATCTAAATTTCTGTTGAACGGAAAACCGAAAAACTCGGCGGAGACCCCGTCCGATTCTTCCAACCAGAGTTTTACGTTTTCACCCTTTTGGGGATAGAGCATGGGAGAAAGATCCGCGGAAATCGGATAGGCTCCTTCCGCAAGGCCGAGTTCTTCGTGGTTGCCGGGGATATAAAAAATTTTACCTGAAAAGGAATTGAGGATCGATTTTACTTCTTCTTTGAGCGCGGAGATATCGTTGTTTCGATCAAAAAGATCTCCGCAAAAGAGGATATGAGTGCATTGTTCTTCGGAGGCGACCGAGACGATCTCTTTGAGGACGGAAAGGGAATAGTCTTTTTCTTTTTGACTGAGATGCAGATCGGCGCTGTGTAAAAATCGAATCATGGGCTAGGTCCTAATTTCTAAGAATAGGGTTTTCCCCGGACAAAAATTCAAGGGAATCCGTTTCTTTTCGAATTTTTTTTTTCGAAATTTTGCGGGGCTTCCCGCCCTTGGGAAAGGGCGGTCGCGCTTCTTTCGCGCTCGCGGATTCCCGCTCGTTCTTTGTCTTCGACAAAGAACGCCTTCGGCGCGCTGCAGATCGCTAAGCCGGGGATTAACTTTGATCCAAAAAAGTGATGAGATGTTGTTCCACGTATTGGATGACTTTTTGAATTCGATCGGAGGCGTTCCATTTTTCGGAGATCATTCGAGGAGCGCCCCAGAGAAAGATCGCTTCTATAAAAATTTTGCGGGGATCGGGAAAGAAGGATTCGATCTTGATTTCGATTCCGTGGTCTTCCGGATCCTGCGGATTGAGAGGAGGAAGAACAAAACGAAGTCCTCCGCCCAGGATCGGTCTTCCGAGTTGTTGCAGACTGTCTCTGCTTTGTTTGAGACGTTTTTCCCAAATCTCGCCAAACGCGTGTTCCGTGGAAGCGTCGGTAAGAAGACGCACGGTGAGATCGCTTTTTACGACATTCTTCCCTTGGATCTGCCAGACCTTGTCGAAGGCTTCGATGACTCTTTCAAAATCCTCTTCGATGGATTCCAAAGAGCCGTCCGGGTTTTCGGAGATGATTAAGAGTTGTGTGATATTCGGTCCCGCGTTGATCACTTGGATCGTAAGAACCGATTGAGAGAGTTGTCTCGTAAGGACGTTTTGATTCGGGCCGTAATTGGTTCCCGTGATTTCGATTCCCAATTCTTCCAGTTTAGCTTGGAACTGAAGAATTTCGGATTTCGATCTTACAACGATCGGTAAAAATAAATCGCTGAGTCCGACGTGAATGATACTTCGATTTCGATTCATAGTTTGGGGTCTTCCGATCCTTTCTAACAAAAGGATCTTTTTTGAATAGAAAAGAAATTCTTCCGAACTTCGATTAGCGATATTTGACTAAAAACAAATCCTGAGTTCCGTTGATGGCGATTCCGTTGATCGTTCCGGTTGCGGAACCCGTTCCGTAAAACGATCCTTCCTGATCGATGATAAGTCCGTTACCCATTAAGGTTGCGCCGGGGGTTCCGATCTGACGAAGCCATTGTTGTTGTCCTTGCCCGTCGTATTTCACAAAGAATAGATCGTTATTGCCGATGGACGCGCTTGAACCGGTCAGCAAATTTCCGGTCGTATATCCGGTGGAAAAAACGTTTCCGACAAAATCCGTCGATAAGGACATAACCGTCGTCGTCGATGTTCCTAAATTGACGCCGAATTGCTGAACCCATTGTTGAGTTCCGCTTGAGTTGAATTTAAAGATGGTTCCCGGATAGGCGGTTCCGGTATTTCCGGAACCGAAATCGGCGTTACTAGTCGCTCCTACAAAAACATTTCCGGAACGATCGAGAATGATCGGGCCTGTGAGGACTTCGAAAGTCGCTTGGCCTATGTGTTTGAACAACGTTCTGCTTCCGCTAGAGTTGTATTTGAAAACAAAGAGATCGTTGCCTCCGATTCCAGGGACGGTTAACGTAGAATAATTGGCTCCTCCCCAACCGGCGACAAAAGCCGAACCGGATGTCGGATCACAAACAACACTGGTTGCGGTGGTATTTGCTCCCGTAACCGAAAGTTGTGTGGCCCAGAATTGATTTCCGGAAGAATCAAAACGAACCACAAACATAGTTCCCCCAACGGCGACTGGACCACCGAAGGGTCCGTTCGTATCTCCGACCACATAAGAATTTCCGAGATCGTCCACACAGATGTCCGTTGGATTTAGAAAATAACTGCCTCCGGTCGGCCCGACTTGTTTGATCCAGAGCGGAGTTCCGTCCAAAGAGAACTTGGCGACAAAAAGATCCTGACCGCTGAAGAGCGGGGCAGCAAAGGCCGCATTTGTATATCCGGCGATATAAGAGTTACCGGAGGGGTCCGTTGCAATTCCGACCACAGTGAGAAGAGCTCCGGGCGCTCCCAGTTGAAAAGCCCAGGCTCGGCCGCTTTCGGCGTTGTATTTAGCGATGGTAAGATCCTGAGTTCCGACCACGCTTCCGCTAAAAAGGGCTCCATCCGTTTCCCCCGCGACTACGATGTTCTGAAAAGGATCCAAGGCTATGTCTTTCCCTCGACTACTTGTCCCCGCTTTTCCTTCGAGTACCGTCCATACTAAGGTCCCGGTGTTTTCGCGAAAGGAAATGGGATGGATCCCGGCGAAAAATTGTCCCAGCCAATATTCGCTCGTGGTCGGATTTCCGGAATTCATGAAATTTGCCGGATTACAAGCATGAAGTAAAATCCCAAAAACCGAGATGAAAAGATACCGTTTCATTCTGCACCTAAAAAAATTCTAAAATAGCGGCCTAACGTTTTTGAAATAATCTATCAAAGATTCTGCATTCGTTCCGGGGGAAGATTGGTAAGTTCTAAATAACGGATTATAATTTGAAAAGAAATTTACAGACCTCGGGAGATTTTTGCGGTCGGAAAACCGAAACTGGAACCGGAGGAAAGAAGTCGACTTCTCGAGGTGGAATGCGATATCCGTACTCAATATCCTAAAAAGAGTTTTCCATAGATGAACTTAGAGACAGAAATCAGACAAGAAACGAATCTTTGCGATAAATCCGGGAATCTGAATTTAAACGCGGTAGGTTGGTCCAAAAAGCCGTTGCATAGGTGCAATCTGAGCGGACATTACCTGAGAAAAAAGAAATGGAATTATTGGTGTATCTATGACGAAAACTTCTTGGCCTCGTTCACGATCTCGGACGTGGACTACGCCGGAGTTATCTTCGTCTATTGGCTCAATCGTAAAACGGGGGATTTCGAGGAAGGAACGATTCTTACTCCTTTTGGATCCGGTGTGAGTTTGGGACAACTTCTCGGAAGCAACGCGACTTATATCGGAAACAACGCGAGACTTCAATTCTTCCGGGAAGAGGAAGGATATCGTCTTTCGATCAATTTTTCTCCAAGGAATAAAATTCCGGTTCAAGCCGAACTTTTTGTTCCCGTTCCGGAGAATTGGGAGACGCTCAACGTAGTCGTTCCTTGGTCCAAGAGAAGATTTCAATTTACTGAAAAGTTATTCGGAGTCGGCGCAAGCGGAACCGTTCGATACGGAGCGATGGAGCACAAATTCGAACCTGAGAATTCCTTTGCCTGTTTGGATTATGGAAGAGGGGTTTGGCCTTATTCCACAAAATGGAACTGGGCTTCGATGGTGGCGGTTAACGCAGGAGAAAAAATCGGGATCAATCTCGGAGCGGGATGGACGGACGAAACCGGAACCACCGAGAACGCAATTTTAGTAAACGGAAGAATTTATAAGATCCCGTCTAACGCGGTTTTTGAGATCGATAAAGAAAACTGGATGAAACCCTGGCATTTGTACACGAAGGATTCGCAGGCGATCGATCTGCAGTTCGTTCCCGAATTCCACAGAAAGGCTAACACAAATACGGGAATTCTCGCTTCTTCCGTACATCAGATGATCGGGAAATTCGAAGGTGTCATCCGATTGGGAAAGAACGAATATAAGATTACGAACGGTCAAGGTTGGGCCGAAGATCATATCGCAAGATGGTAGAATCCTCTCCGAAATATATCTACAATATCGCTTCTAAAAAAGATTACGAGGATGCGATCAAGAACGGTTTTTATACGACTGATTCTCTCACAAACGAAGGATTTATTCACAGTTCAAAAAAGAATCAGGTGGAAGACACTGCGAATCGGATTTTTTCCGGAAGGAAGGATCTGGTTCTTCTCGTGGTCAAGATCGAAAAATTAAGATCGGAATTAAAATACGAAACGAGCGATTCCCCTAAATTTTCGAAAGAGGAAGGGAAGAATATTTTTCCTCATATCTTCGGCCCTTTGAATGTGGACGCGGTGGAACATATTTACGAGATCGCACCGGACGAAGAGGGAAGATTTCGTTTTCCATTCTTAGATTGAAAATCCGCTCGGAAAATCTTTTTGAGAGTAAAGAGAAAGAAAATGAAAAGTAAGTCCGATAAAACACGTTGTGCTTGGGTAACTGAAGATCCTCTTTATATAAAGTATCACGATAAAGAATGGGGAACTCCCGTTCACGAGGATCGAAAACTTTTCGAATTCTTAATTTTAGAAGGTGCACAAGCAGGGCTTTCCTGGATTACGATCTTAAGAAAGAGAGAAAACTATAGAAAGGCTTTTGACGGGTTCGATCCTAAGAAGGTTGCGGGATACGGCGAAAAAAAGATTCAGTCTCTTCTCAAAGACGAGGGAATCGTCCGGAACCGATTGAAGATTCGATCCGCAGTTACAAACGCAAAAGAGTTTTTGAATATTCAAAAAGAATACGGTTCTTTCGATAAGTATATCTGGGAATTTGTGAATCAAAAGACGATCTTTAATTCTTGGAAAACGATCAGAGAAGCGCCGAACGAAACGGTTGAGTCAAGAGCGATGAGCAAGGATCTCAAAAAAAGGGGATTCAAGTTCGTGGGTTCTACGATTTGTTACGCCTTTATGCAAGCGACGGGAATGGTGATGGATCATACCGCGGACTGTTTTTGTTTTGTGAGAAAGGGGAAGTGAATTTTTTTGATCCTGCCGTAACGTAGACTTTACTGTGAAAGTCTCACACCCGCCTCGACCACTCAAGTTCAGCATTGGAGTTACCCACAAGTGGACTGAATCTTTCCAAGAATTTGTCGTAACAACGACAATCCTCTGTGAAAGTCGCGCGCCCCGCCCAAATTTTCGGGTGGCGGGGCGGGTGGTGGAAAAATTCCGGCCGACTTTGCTCTATCAGAAAATCATAATTTTGCAAGTAAAAAACCCAAAATGTAGGAACTCCTATAAAAATTTTGATTGGGATTGTCCTGATTCGAGTTCGCTTTCTTAACTTGTGTGTAAGGTTATCCAAGTTCAGGGCGCGCGGCTTTTACGGAAGATCGTCGTACCTCCGACAAAGTGAAACACAGTTTTACTTTACAAAAACGTTTCTTTCTTCCAGGCCATCTCTTTCGCAAAGATCTTATCATGCTTTCTCAGAAATATTTTTGAAACACCTCTAAGGAAAATTCTTTCTGATCGCTTCCTTGGATAAATTTCCATCCCAGTCGGTTTGAATCAAAAGAGCATCCACATACTGCGCGGGCTTTTTCTTAGTATAGGATAGTATAACGTATCCTTTTTCATTCTTAAGAATTTTACTCGCCATGTAAACTCTCTGCGAATGTTTTTTTTCCCAGATTTTTTTACCGAAGGAATCGAACTTCACCAAAACCATCGGTCCTTCTCCGTCCGAAAGAACGCCGAGAAAACCTTGATCCGGCGATTCAATGATGGGATCCAAAAAATTATGTCCGCCTAACTTGTGTTTTACTTCCCAGATTGTCTCTCCGTTGGGAGAAAGTTTCAGAAACCAGACAGCTTTGTTTCCGGCGCCGGAAACTCCTCCGGATAAAAGAAGATTCCCATCCGTAAGTTTTAGCAGAGAAATGGCAAAATCTTCCACTCCCGGCGTTCCGAATTTCTTCTTCCAAAGAGGATTTCCGTCTTCGTCGTATCTCTGAACAATCACGTCTCTTTGAGATTCTTTTCCTGACACGTTATCCGTGCTTACTGCAAATGCGAAACCTCCGTCGGGAAGAGCGACGGAAGCGTCCGGAGCAAAATTTAAATCCGGAATGTATTTCGAATTCTTAACCGAGCCGTCTTTCCCGAAAAGTGTATAGAGAAAGCTCGTTTTGATTTTTGTGGAAATCACCGTTGTGTTTCCTTCTTTCTCGGTCGTTTCCACTTTATGAGAAACGGAAACTAGCCCCCTTAACTTTTCATTGGAAAGTTCTTGTAAGTGAAAGATCTGAGGATCCTCTAAACCGCAAAACCCGTCGCAGAATTCGTTCGCGTTGATAAAACGATCTTCAATGAGTTCGCCTTGCGCGTTGTGTTTAGAAAAAGAAAGTTTCCGATTGAAAGTGGAACCTCCGATCGATCCGGCCGTGATAAAATTGCCATCCTGAGTTACGATGAGGTGTTCTCCTGGATAACTGTTGTGATCGTGAAGAGCTATCGAATAGCCCTCCATATCCACGGGCTTGCTAGGGTAAAGATATTTCCACCAAACCGGGTTCCCATTGGAATCCACTTTGGCTATCCAAGCGGCCCCGTATTTCTTTTGTTCAATTTTAGAATCCATGTCTCCTTTTGCACAACTATTGGAAGAGCCGACGACGACAAAACTGCCGTCTTTGAATGAAGCGAGTCCCGAAGGAAGTTCCTCCGGACATTCATTCGGTTTGAGTCCGTTGAATTGTTCTCCTCCAAACATCGTCTGCCAAAGGGAGACGTTCTGGGCAAAACTCGAAGAAAGAATAAGGAAGAAAACTGAAAATAAAAACAATCGTTTCATTGTATCTTGTTAACCTCGTGGAAAAAGGATTTTCGGAAAGAATTTAGAATTGTAAAGAATTTATTTAGGAATGAAGTCGAACTTTGCGAAAGGAAACGATAAACGAAGAATAAAACTTTTACAGTTCTTATAATATCGAAAGGGTATAACGATGCAACCGACAGAAGAAATACTCGGCTATAAAGAAAAACGCGCTTTTCGAATCGGCTTTGTTCTTAGAATGATCATTGCCGCTTCATTTATTCCACCGAGTTTAAATATTTCGCAAAGTATTACGGAACGGATCTGGATTCTAATCTTGTATTCGGGTTCCGCACTTTTTTCGGCGGGGATGTTTTGGTTTTTAAATAAGGAAAGGTTTTGTCTGAAAGACGACAATCGAATCGCAGGATGGGCCGGTGTCTGCTTAGATATTTTGATACTTTCGATACTTCCCTGGACTTGGTATGATTCGGTTGGAGGGGAGACAATCCCGAGAGCGTATCTCATGAAGACCGGAATTATTCCGATCTCTGCGGTTTTTATTCTTGTGAACGGTCTTTCTTTAAAACCGGCATATCCGCTTTTGGTATCCTTGGGCTCGATAGTAATCTCGATTTGGTTGTTTTTCTACGTTCAAGGAGATCCGAATGTAGAATGGACATCGAGTCTTTCGGAAACGTTCCTATCTCCAAAGGCAAATGCGGAATATCATTTTTCAATGACCGCCTTACTTTTATTATACGGAGGAATCACTTCGTTTATAGCTTTTACCGCGCGTTCCCTTTTGAAAGAATCCGTCTTTCTTGAAAGAAAGAGCTCTCAGTTAGGAAGATATTTTTCTCCGGGGGTAATCCAGAGAATTACCGCGGAGGACAATCTTTTTGCGCCGGGGGGAAGAATTCAGAAGATAGCCGTTTTGTTCTGCGATATCCGCGATTTCACTTCGATTGCGGAAAAACTTTCTCCTGAAGAAGTTATTTCGCTTTTGACGGATTATCATAAAGAAATGGTTCGAGTCGTCTTTGAAAACGGAGGTTCCGTCGATAAGTTTATCGGCGACGGGATTTTAATCACATTCGGAATTCCGGAATCCGGAGAGGAAGATTGTCGCAATGCCGTACTCGCGGGAATTGGAATGAAAAAAGAATTA
This sequence comes from Leptospira ainazelensis, assembly GCF_016918785.1. Lineage (GTDB taxonomy): Bacteria > Spirochaetota > Leptospiria > Leptospirales > Leptospiraceae > Leptospira > Leptospira ainazelensis. The sequence continues at coordinate 278,667 of NZ_JAFFPT010000045.1, forward strand.
AAAAAATTGAATATTTTGAGATCTCAAAGAGGTCTTCCCGAGATCAGACAAGGAATCGGAATTCACTTCGGGGAAGCGATTTGCGGAAATATCGGCACCGCGGAGCGTCTCGAATTTACCGTAATCGGAGACGCGGTGAACGCAGCCTCTCGAATCGAGTCCGCATGCAAAGAATTGAATGTGGATTTTTTGATTTCAAGGGAAGTTTTAGATCGAATCGGAGATGATTTTCAAACCGTCGGAATGGGCGAGGTGAAAGTAAAAGGAAAGGAAAAACTCCTGAGTCTTTATTCTGTGGCCTTGCCTTGAGATTAAAGTTGTCTTTCGATTCGGATTTTTTTTTAAATCGAGAAACTCTCAAAATTCTTAAAAAATAAAATTAGAAAGTTTATACCTCCCTTACAAGATTTTGTTCCGGAGGTATAAACTAAAAATTAGAGAGCGGTTTTATCGTCCGAATTTGGCAATCAGTTTTGCTTCGCCGATTTTCAGTTGATTGATATAAAAACCGATCAAGGCGCCGGAAGAATTCTGATCCGCTCCGATCTTATCTTTCAGAGCGTAAACCGTGAAGATATATCGATGCGGCTTATCACCTTTCGGAGGACAAGGGCCGCCGTAACCGCCGGTTCCAAAATCCGTTCTACTTTGGATTGTTTCTTTTGGTAGAAGATCTTTTTCAAGGTTTCCGGCGTTTGCAGGAAGGGAGGAAGTCGTAGCAGGAAGATTGAATACTACCCAATGCCACCAACCGCTTCCGGTGGGCGCGTCAGGATCGTAAACTGTGACCGCGATACTCTTCGTCTCCTTTGGGAGTCCGGACCAGGAAAGGGAAGGGGAAACGTTTCCGCCGGTGCATCCGAAACCGTTAAACACTTGTTCGTCGGCAATCAGTTTACCCTTAGTGAGTTCCGGACTTTTGAGTTGAAACGGTTCCGCTTGCAACAAAGAAGCGGATAACAAGAACGCAAATGCAATTCCTTTAATTTTCATGAATCGAAATTCTCCTTTCTAAACATCCATCATTCAACAGAAAATTAGACTTTTTGCAATTCTTGTTTTAAGAGTTATTAAAAATTCTTTTGAATCGACTTTAGATTCTTAGAATAAAATTCCATGAACTACCGATTTTTAGGAAGAAAGAAACCCGAATTCGGGCTTCTTGAAATTTTAATTCAACCAGACCTTTTTATTGTCGTTCGCGTATTGATCGAAGGAGATGGGATCCTTTCCCGTGATCTCTTTTACGTCGTTCGATATCGGAGCCACGTGCCCTTCCTTCAGAAGACCGGCAATAAAAACTAAAAAGTTTGCGTAGTCTTCCGGAACACCCGCGCTCAATAAATTCTTCTTAAATTCTTCCGGTGTGATATCCTCAAATATGATATTTAGACCAGTCGCTTTGGATAACTTCTGAGCGACCTCGTCGTGTGTGACGGAATCTTTTCCCGTGAGCGCAAACTCTTTACCGTTTGAAGAATCATCGAGTAGAAGTGAGACAGCCGAGGACGCGATATCTCTTGCGTCGATAAAACTTGTCTTTGCTTGGCCGCCGGGGAAGTAGATCTTCTTATCCTTTAAGATTCCAGAAAGCCAGAAAGTCTGAAAGTTTTGCATAAACCAATTCGGACGAATGATGTTGTAAGGAACGCCCGAATTTTTCAAAGTGATTTCCAATTTTCTAAGAGGCACATCTTCGGGAGAGTGTTCAACACCGATTGCGGTCATGAGTACAATTTTTTTCAAATTTTTAGATTTTGCTTTTTCCAACCATGGATTTAACGCCCCAAACTGATCCGTAAAACCCGTCGGGGAAAGAAAAAACGCCCTATCCACTTGATCTAAAACTTCGAGTCCAAGATTTGGTTGTAATGCGTCCGCTTTTACCCAATGAAGATTCGGGACTTTTTTGCCCGTTTCCGGCGTTCTAGTACCGGCATAGACTTCGTGACCTTTTGCTAATAAACCGTCGACTACTTGGCTTGATACCAAACCGCTTGCGGCATATACGAATATTTTCATAATTCATTCTCCTAAAAACATAGTATCTCGGAAGAAAGAATTTGGCTATGTCCTATGATCTAAAAAGAATATCCAATCGTATAAATAGATCGACTTTTGGATATTTTGGAATATGATTGGCTTATGGATCTACTTTCGGAAATTCTCACGAGTGCGGCTTGGAAGACTGATATTCTCGTGAGGCGATCTATGTATCGTGCTTGGGGGTTACGGTTTCCCTGCGAGAGAAGCGGAGGTTTTCATCTTCTTTCTCAGGGTTCGTGTTTTGTTCGATTTCAGGGTAAGTGTATCCCTCTGGAAAAAGGCGATATTCTTTTTATCGCAAGAGGATTCAATCACGAGCTAATATCTTCTCCAAATCAGAAAACAATGGATATCGGAAAGTTCAACGAGTTCTTGGCGAAGGAGGATTCCAAGACGGCCGGAGTTCCGATCACCACTTTTGTTTCGGTTCGTTACGAAGTCCCGGAGACGACACAACATCCGTTCTTTCTCGAACTCCCGGATCATATACTCATTCGTTCGGGAGAAATTCCTCCCCATCATCCGTTGCATACGACTCTGATTCTGATTTCTCAAGAAGTCGATTCGGAACTCGGTTCGGATTTGATTTTACAAAGATTGACCGACATTCTTCTTTATTACGTGATTCGTCATTGGTTGGAAACTCATCCTTCGCTTTCACCCGGATGGAGGAGCGCGTTTAAGGATGGAAAAATTTTGGCGGCGTTAGAAGCGCTTCACAAAAGACCGGCGCATGCTTGGACTCTTGAGAATTTAGCGGGGGCCATTGGTATTTCCAGAGCGTCTCTTGCAAATCGTTTCCGTGACGTTTTGGGTTGTACTCCCATGGATTATCTCGCAAGACTTCGGATTGAAAAAGGAAGAAGTTTAATTCAGGATCAGGGGGCAACCTTGGAAGAAGTTGCAAGGATCGTAGGTTATTCTTCTGCGTTTGCTTTCTCAAAAGCATTCAAAAGAATTCACGGTGTATCCCCTAGAAAGGATGAATCACAGAAAGCCAGACAAGTCTCTTAAAGAATTGAATCCATAGAATTCAGCGTACATAATATAACTTGAATTCTTTTTTTAATTTTTTTAAAAGAATCTGAATCGAGTTATGTCCTTGGAAACTTTACATTTCTTTGTTTGCACCTTTCTCCATAAAACGACTCCGCTGGAAGCGCCATATCCTTACCCACAAAGTAGACTGAATTTTAAAGGAATTTGTAGTAACTACGACAATCCTCCGTGAAACGAAATCCCCGTCCTGCGGCGCGATCCTTAGAGAGCGCCGCACTGAGTTTTTTGGGTGGAGGGCGGGAGGCTCCGTGTGACTTTGCTCTATCAGAAAATTAGTATTTTTGCAAGTAACAAGTCTCGAATGTAGGAACTCCTACAGAAATTTTTATTTGAATTTTGTTGATTCCAAATAGCTTTTAAACTTGTGGGTAAAGTTATAGGAAGAGCACTGTGCTTATTATTCTTTCTTGCAACTCAAGAAACCGAATTCCCGTTTTCGTGAGATAAATAAAGGACGACTCGTTAGGATAAAAGCTTCGAGCGCGAACAGAATAAAATGCAGATGAAAATCTTATTTAAATTTAAGACTTGGCGGTTATATAGAGAGTTCGATCTTCTGATCACCTTCTTATTTGGAGAGGATTTTTCGTCTCACAGATAGAACTTTTGGATTTAGCCTTAAAGCTCATTTGCAACCGACCAATAACTGAGCTCTCATGAGTCTACGGGGCCTCCGAAAATTCGAGCAAACGTATTAAAGAGAAAATGGGATGATGGCTTTCAAAGTCTCATCTCGGATAAATTCAGGATGTAAAGCCCAGGATCGATTTGAAGAAAGGAAAACAGACGAGGTAATTCCTATTTGCTTTTTATTTTTTAGAACTGTTCTCATGATTTCGGGATCAGAGACAAGTTTATCAGGAAATCCGTCGTTGTTCGTGTCCAACTCCATCCTTTCCATCGGAAAGATCCAAATATCAGGCTTTTGGTCTTTGTCTGAATCGATTTCAATTCTCGCAACAATCCCCGAAGTAATTTTCGGTTTTGCAAAACGATTGTAGTATTGTGTAGTTTCGAAATAGCCGTCTTGGTCTCGGTCGTCTTTTTCAACGAGCTTTAAATTCCCGGGTCCATACCAAACTTTCACGTCCACCTTATGCGGATCTTTGGATGCGATTTCGTTGTATAATGTTTGATATGACTCTGGATTTTTCGAATCCATTTTTAACCACATCCAGTCGTCGGGAACTTCTTTTTGATACTCGAAAGTTTCCATAAAAATCGCGATTTTAGAATCGGTTTTCGTATAGAGAATATTGTCGACCTTACCGTCTTTTGTTTGATCCATCGGGGTCGCATTGAATTCCGAGCAGCAGCTATAAGTATTTAGAAAAAGAAAAAGAAGAAATGAGTGATATTTCATGAGGTAAAAGAAAAAAAAAGTCTAAAAAAATAAAACAAAAAGCCATCGTTAAGATGACTTTTTGTTTTATTAATTATCTCAAATCTAAATCTAAGAATTTAGAATTCAGTGCTCAGAGTTGCACATTTAGTCGTCACAGCAGCTCCAGTTCCATACTGGCAAGTTGCTGAAGGAATCCCTTTTACAGTTTCTTTGGAATTTGCAGTGGAATCTAAACCAAAGACACCTGCAAAAGCCGTCTTGTTGTTATTTCCAATTGCAGTAAGGCAGGCCGCATCCGCTGTTCCTGCCGCCAAAAGTCCTAGTAGTTGCGTAGCAGCTGCCAATCTTGTTTGCTCTAATGTTAAACGGTTTAAGTTAAGAATTTCTGAAGCGCTGAAGCCAAGAACCGTCAAAGCCGAATTCGCTGCAGAAAGCGGAACAAGTCCTTCTATTCTCAAGTCAGATATTGGGTAAAATCTAAGAGAAGCAGATGTGGTATCAAAAGTTGTCTGCGTTGTTGCAAGAATCGCAGCCTTTTGGTTCGCAATAGCGGTGTTTGTAGCAGCCGAACAATTCAATGTCGTAGACAGTGCACTTACGGAATCGGAATTCGCGCTTTGGACTACTTTATAGGAAGCAAGATCGCTACCGAATAAAGTAGCTTGATTGCATCCGCCTTTTGGAACTGCAGAAAGTGTTGCAAGATAGTTAGTCGCGCTCAGTTTGAAAACTTGTGCGCAGTTTCCACTAGTTTGATCTACGAAATATGCAAGAGCTGCAATCGTAGTCGTGTCGTCGTCTTCCTTTGGTTTACAAGCGGCAATCGCAAGAGCGAGAGCCATAACTGCTACCAGCTTAATTATATGTTTCTTCATGAAGAAGTTGCTCCTTGAATTTTTCACCATCAAGATTTTTGTTTTTCATTATTCAAATAAAAAATTAAAAGAAAGACAAAATAGGTTTAGTTATTTATAAATAATATTAAGTAAATATAATATAATATATGTTATATGATGTTAACTTAATATTATGAGATTAATATTTATTTTATATTTTCGTTTGTTTATAATCTGATGTTTTTTAAGAATAGGGAATATTCTTAGGCTTCTATCTTCTAAAAAAGTGAAATTAAATCTCGTATTTTGAGCGAATTCTAATTGGCTTTTAAAACTAATTTTTTTTTGTTCTTTGATTGTCCGAAATAAGCTACTTCCAACTATTTCTTTGAAATTCAATTCTTTAATCCGGTGAAGTATTGAGTGGTTTCGGAGGTGGGTGGATAGGGTCTTTTCCTGGATTCATTCTTGAGGCAAAATCTGCGGAAGAAGATTGTAGAAAGCGAACTCGAAAGCGGCGCGGAGGATTGTCCTTGTTTCCAAGGCACACAAAAAGGTCGAGTTTGGGTCCTTGAACTTGATTTTTAATACAGTGTTGATTTGATAATAGCGAATTTGTTTATCGTAGAATCGGCTGGAACCGTTTGAATCGATTAGAGTTTGTTCGAGAGATTCTTCAAGTAATTCTAATAAGAATCAGAATGAATATGATTTTTTTGGATACAAGGGTGCGATTATAAATGCTGAAGAGTATTTGAGACTTAAATGCTCTGAGTCCAAGCTCATTGTTGAAGAGGTGCCTTCTCGGATAAACAAATGGGCAGCGGAATTCGCCCAAATCTTTCATGGTCAAAGTCCTTGGTTGTTATGATAATATAGGTTTAGGAATTACGAATTTTATAAAACGACAAGAAGTTGCTAGCTTTTGAAGGAGTCGTTTCGATTTACTCCTTTTCGCGAAACAAAGGATTCTAAAGCTAAGAGTTTCCTTTAACCTTAGAGGGAAAAAGGAATTACCGCTTTCCAGGTTTCATCTGAGATCCGTTCCGGATGAAGCGCCCAAGATTGTGAGGATGTAAGCGGCAAAACATTTGGAAGTTGAATACGTTTTCTTTTTTTGAGGACTTCGTTGATTGTATCGACGTTTTCGCTGACTCCGTCCGGAATTCCGTCTTTGTTTGTGTCGATTTCCATTCTTTTCATCGGATAGATCCAAATATCGGTTCTTTGATCCTTGTCCGAATCGATTTCAATTCTTGCTATGATTCCGGAATTGATTTTGGGTTTTGCAAAACGATTGTAGTATTGTGTAGTTTCGAAATAGCCGTCTTGGTCTCGGTCGTCTTTTTCAATGAGCTTTAAATTCCCGGGGCCATACCAAACTTTCACGTCCACCTTATGTGGATCGTTGGATGCGATTTCGTTGTATAATGCTTGATATGACTCTGGATTTTTCGAATCCATCTTTAACCACATCCAGTCGTCGGGAACTTCTTTTTGATACTCGAAAGTTTCCATAAAAATCGCGATTTTAGAATCAGTTTTCGTATAGAGAATATTGTCGACCTTACCGTCTTTTGTTTGATCCATCGGGGTCGCATTGAATTCCGAGCAGCAGCTATAAGTATTTAGAAAAAGAAAAAGAAAAAATGAGTGATATTTCATGAGGTAAAAGAAAAGATAAGTCTAAAAAAATAAAACAAAAAGCCATCGTTAAGATGACTTTTTGTTTTATTAATTATCTCTAATCTAAATCTAAGAATTTAGAATTCAGTGCTCAGAGTAGCACATTTCGCAGTCGCAGCGGCTCCACTTCCGTACAAGCAAGTCGCTGAAGGAATACCTTTCACGGTATCTTTGGAGTTTGCAGTGGAATCTAAACCTAAAATACCGGCAAATGCAGTCTTGTTGTTGTTTCCGATTGCTGTAAGGCAAGCCGCATCCGCTGTCCCCGCCGCCAATACTCCTAAAAATTGTGTAGCGGATGCCAATTTTGATTGGTCTACCGTTAAACGGTTTAGGTTAAGGATTTCCGCAGCGCTGAAGCCAAGAACAGTCAAAGCCGAAGCTGCTGCAGAAAGCGGAATCAGCCCTTCTACTCTCAAGTCAGATATCGGAAAATATCTAATAGAGGCTGCTGCCGTATCAAAATTAGCCTGTGTCGTTGCAAGGACCGCAGTCTTTTGGTTCGCAATAGCAGTGTTTGTTGCGGCTGAACAATTCAATGTAGTAGATAGAGCGCTAATGGCATCGAAATTGGCGCTTTGAATTACTTTATAGGAAGCGAGATCGCTTCCGAGCAAAGTCGCTTGATTGCACCCACCTTTTGGGATAGCAGAAAGCGTAGCAAAGTAGTTGGTTGCGCTAAGTTTAGTAACTTGTGCACAGTTTCCACTGGTCTGATCTACGAAATATGCAAGAGCCGCAAGCGTAGTTGTATCGTCGTCTTCCTTTGGTTTGCAAGCGGCAATCGCAAGAGCGAGAGCCATAACTGCTACCAGCTTAATTAAATTTTTCTTCATGAAGAAGTCTCTCCTTAGAATTTTCACCATCTAGATTTTTAGTTTTTATAGTTCAAATAATAATTTAAAATAACACCGAGTCAAGGCTATGTTATTAATATTGATATTATGTTTATATAAAATAGTATTATATTTATTATATAAACATAATTTTTTCGTATCGACCATGCTTGGTTTAGCTGTGTATTTATGATATTGTATTTATTAAGGAAAAATGAAGTCCCTAAAGGTTCAAAATTTAAGAAATCGTGAAACTAAATCTCGTTTTGAGGGCTTGTTTGGATTGTTTTTGTGACTCAATAGACTTTATTTTCTTCGGATTGCGCGAAATAAACTACTCTCATCTGATTCTTTCGGAATTCAATCCTTGGATTCAGAGTGATGTTTTGCGCTTTTGAAAGCGGAATCTCAGACCTTTTACCGCATTCCCTTGTAAACCCGATTCTTTGAGATGGGTATGCGTTCGGCTCATAGATCCTTGTGAATCCTTGTAGATCCGGCTCGGCATTCATTCTCCTTGGTAAAGGAAAGACGTCGAATATGGTTTCTAAATCAAGGTTAACCTAGTTACGTAAAAGTAGACACCTTTTTCGCTCGAAACGAGGAAAAGGTAAAGATGAGTAGTGGAGTTACCCCCAAAAATCATACAGCCAATGTTAGCTCTTTTTCTATAAATTCTTTCGGCGACAACATTTGCAATCCCTTATGTGGTGCGAAGGAATTATAGTCGTCAATCCAATTGTGTATTTTCAGCATAACTTCTTCAGCGTGATTTAATTGATTCACATAAGCATAATCTCTTTTGAATGTTTTCACAAAGGCTTCAGCCATTCCGTTACTCTCTGGAGAATAAGCAGGAGTATGACAAACTTCAAATCCCAACGTTTCAATAAAAGCCATAGTAGCGAAAGAAGTATATTGAGGACCGTTGTCAGATAGGAACTGCGTCGAAGGAACTTTGGAATCAC
>NZ_JAFFPT010000060.1 GCF_016918785.1 Leptospira ainazelensis
GAATCAGGAGAGATTCTCTGTTTTTCTTTTTCAACAGGCTCCCAAAAATCAGGGCGGGGCGCGCGGCTTTCACAGAGAAATTGTTGGAGTTACGACAGATTCTATGAAAGACTCAGTTCACTTGCGGACAAGGTTCTTCAGATTTTGCCTGAAGTAAATACAACTTCTGAACTCAAGATGCACCCTCGCGCCGCTAAAAAAATCGGGGGAGTTACTTCTTTCCGATCTTCTCGAGTTCTTTTCCGATCTGTCCCGTGAGAATGTAGAAATACATGACCCAATCCCCCATAAAGGATTTGAACGGATACGTAAAGGTCGCAGGACGATTCTTCTCGACAAAAAAATGACCGATCCATGCAAAGAAGTAACCGGAAAACAAAGCGGCAAAAATGTAATACGGATTGAAGTTGATGATCGCGGTTAAGATCCAACCAAGAGCAATCGAAGTTCCGATAAAATGAAGGGTTCGATTGAGCGGGTGCGAATGTTCCCCCAAGTAAAAGGGCCAAAATTCTTTAAACGTATCATAAGTCTTCGGTGCGGCTTCGGTAGTCATAGCGGTTCATCCTTTTTTTTCTACGATTCTATCCATTCCAGTTCAAAAATGCAAGTCATTTGGATGAAAACAAATCCGTCGAAATTCCTTCCAAAGAATGAACGTAATCGAAGTAGGACTGAAGCTTGAACTTCTTCGCCGTAGAATCCGATGACATAGTTCGGATGTTACCGAAAACGTTTCTCTCCGGAAACCAAGGCCGATCAAACAAACCAAAACACCAAAGAATCCCGGTATAAGAATTCGGATCCCTCCCGTCATACGCGTATTTGTTGTTGAAGTCCTCCAAAATCTCGAACGCGGTTTCATAATCGGGAGTCCATTCGATCACTTTTTTTCCCCAGAGCATCCGAAGATAGTTGTGCATACTTCCGGATAAAACCAGCTCTTTCTGAGCGGCGTTCCAAACCACGTCATGCGTCTTTGCTTTTTCCAAATCCTCTTTCGAATACAAAAAAGGACGTTTGTCCTTTTTATGAAAATCCAGATTCTTCTGAATCCAATCCGGAAGAATGGAAAGGTCCTTTCGAAACGAAGGCTTTTTCCAAAACATCAAAAAGCCCACGTCTCTCCACGTGATGAGTTCGTCCAAAAAAGAATTCACATTTGCATCCGGATGAAAGAAACCTTCTCTTTTGTTTTTATTTTCGGGAATGATGATTCCTGGATTCCAAGGTTCTTCCAGATTCCAATCTAGGACGGCGCTTACGACTTCTTCTTGCGCGATATGACCGAAGTGTAAATACGGCGACAAAAGGGAAGAATTCGAATCTTCCGGACTTTTAGGCTGACTCCTTTTTTCAGAATAACCGGAAAGACCTTCCTTTAAGAATTTTTTGAGAAATCTGAGCCCTTCCGCTCTCCCGCCGCTTTTCCCTTCTACGGGCCTTACGTTTGGGAATTGAAAATCAATTTTTTCGAATATTCTAAAATTAGGATTTTCTTCCGGATCATACCAGAGAACTTTCTTTAAGGGAGAATCCGGATTCTTCTCCAACCAAGAATTTTCCCTTTCCACAAAAGGTTTTCCGGGTTTACGGGAAGACCGTAGACCCCAGGCTTCTCCGAACAAACGATGAACTCTAGGTCTTAAGATCCTCGCGGCGGATGCAAATTCTCCGTAAGAAAAAAGTGGTATGATGGAATTGGAATCGACGGCGAGTAACTTGCATTCGATCTTAGAAACAACTTGTTTAAACATTTCCGGGATGATATAAGCGGGATAATCGTCTGTGATTATGAGCGCGGCATCCCTGCTCAATTTCGAAAGAACTTCCGAAATCGGATTTTCCTTGGTTTCGACAAAGGCTCTGTATTTAAGTCCGGTCTTCTTCGCCTCTCTTGCGTTATCCGCCATTCCTTCCATCATAAATCGATGAAGCCGGGGGGAACTCCAAGGATAATCCATCTTCAGCGGTTCGTAGATCAGAAGTTCCTTTTTGTATTTTTTGGAAAGATGAATCGCATAATCCAAAGAATGATTCCAAGCAAGTCGCCTCGCCATCGACATCCAGTAGAGAATGTAAGCCCCTTCTTCTCGAACCGGTTTTTGATTTAGATCTCGGACTCGGATCAGATTTTCTTTTGGAAACATGATTCTCCCTGGAAACGGATTCTTCCTTAGACTTCTTCCGTTCGGCGTTTCGCGAAATTCTACAGAATTCTTCTTTTTTTCCCTCTCGTAAATTAGCACTCTCAGGCAGGAAGTGCTTGACGAACCGAAGGCAAATTTTTTAACTGGAAATCTAAGTCAGCACTCTTCCTAGTATAGTGCTAATCAACATTTTAAGGAGTTAGTCTATGGCATCGATTAAACCTCTGGGTGACAGAGTCCTCGTAGAACCAAGACAGGAAGCCGAGGAAAAGATCGGTAGCATTTTCGTTCCTGATACGGCAAAAGAAAAACCGCAAGAAGGGAAAGTCGTAGAGGTCGGAAGCGGCAAATACGAAGACGGAAAACTCATCCCTCTTGAAGTAAAAGTAGGCGATACCGTCCTTTACGGAAAATATTCCGGAACTGAAATCAAATCCGAAGGCAAAGAATACCTCATCATCCGTGAGAGCGATATTCTCGCCGTTGTTAAAAAATAATTTAGGAGTGAATCATGGCTAAAGAAATAGAATACAACGAAACAGCAAGACGTAAACTCCTCGAAGGCGTGAACAAACTCGCAAACGCGGTGAAAGTTACCCTCGGGCCTAAGGGTCGTAACGTAGTTATCGATAAAAAATTCGGCGCTCCCACCATCACAAAAGACGGTGTGACTGTTGCAAAAGAAATCGAACTCGAAGACGCTCTGGAAAACATGGGCGCGCAAATGGTAAAAGAAGTTTCCACAAAGACGAATGACGTCGCCGGAGACGGAACTACCACTGCTACCATTCTTGCTCAATCCATCATCAACGAAGGTTTGAAAAACGTAACCGCAGGTGCGAACCCAATGTCTCTGAAAAGAGGAATTGATAAGGCGGTTACTGCGGCTGTCGAAAGCATTCAAAAAAGAGCCGTTAAGATCGAAAACAAAAAAGACATCGCTAACGTTGCTACCATCTCTGCAAACAACGACAGCGCGATCGGAAATCTGATCGCCGACGCGATGGACAAAGTTGGGAAAGACGGAGTCATCACTGTAGAAGAAGCAAAGTCCATCGAAACCACTCTTGACGTGGTGGAAGGAATGCAATTCGACAGAGGATACATTTCACCTTATATGGTGACCGATCCTGAATCCATGATCGCAACTCTGAACGATCCTTTCATCCTCATCTACGACAAAAAGATCTCTTCTATGAAAGATCTGATTCACGTTCTTGAAAAAGTGGCACAAGCTGGAAAACCTTTAGTGATCATCTCCGAAGAAGTGGAAGGAGAAGCTTTGGCTACCATCGTAGTAAACACTCTCAGAAAAACCATTTCTTGCGTTGCGGTGAAAGCTCCCGGTTTTGGTGACAGAAGAAAATCCATGTTGGAAGACATTGCGATTCTCACCGGCGGACAAGTGATCTCCGAAGACCTCGGAATGAAACTCGAAAACGCTACTCTTCAGATGCTCGGACGAGCGAACAAAGTGACCGTAGACAAAGAAAATACTACGATCATCGAAGGGAAAGGCCAGACAAAAGACATCCAAGGAAGAATCGGTCAGATCAAAAAACAGATCGAAGATACTTCTTCCGAGTATGACAGAGAAAAACTCCAAGAAAGACTCGCGAAACTTGCGGGTGGTGTTGCCGTGATTCACGTGGGCGCCGCAACCGAAGTAGAAATGAAAGAGAAAAAAGCCCGTGTGGAAGACGCTCTTTCCGCGACTCGCGCCGCTGTGGAAGAAGGAATCGTTCCTGGTGGCGGTTTGACTCTTCTAAAGGCTCAGGAAGCGGTAGCCGCTCTGAAACTCGAAGGTGACGAAGCTACCGGAGCAAAAATCATCTTCAGAGCTCTCGAAGAACCGATTCGTATGATCACGAACAACGCAGGTCTGGAAGGATCCGTAATCGTTGAACACGCGAAGAGCAAAAAAGGAAACGAAGGTTTTAACGCACTGACTATGGTTTGGGAAGACCTTCTCGTAGCCGGAGTTGTTGACCCTGCGAAAGTGGTTCGTTCCGCTCTCCAAAACGCGGCTTCTATCGGTTCTATGATCTTAACTACAGAAGTTACGATCACCGATAAACCTGAAAAAGACGGTCCTAACCCGATGGCGGGAATGGGCGGTGGTATGGGAGGAATGGGCGGAATGATGTAATCCATTCTTTCCTTTCTTTTGATTCAATCAAAAAAGGCGGTCGAGGTTTTCCTCTTCCGCCTTTTTTTGTTTTCAAAAACTCAAACTTAAAAAAGAATCTCAAACATGATTCGACGCTTCCTAATTCTTCTTACGTTATTCATCCTTCCGACTCTGGAAATTTTTTCCGAAACAAAACAAACCGTTACCGTCAGCGGTAACGGTATAGCAGTCGTCGAAACGGACTATATTCAGATGTCTTTTTCGGTCGAGGTGGAGGACGCTAATCCTAAAATCGCTCAGGAAAAAAATTTACAGAGAGTGGCTAACGTGATCCAAGCCCTTTCCAAAGAATTTAAGATTTCTTCCAAGGACATCCACAGTACGGACTATACTTTGCAAAGGCAATATCTGGAAGAAGGAAAACAGAGACCTTATCTGGCGTCCTCCGGAATTCTACTCAAACTCAGAAACATAAAAGTCTATAAAGATTTACTGTTGGAGATTCAAAAGCTCGGAGTCAACCAAGTGAGCGGAATCGAATTCAAATCCGACAACACTCAAAAGCAAGAGAAGGAAGCACTTGTGGCGGCTTTGGAAGACGCTACAAACAAGGCTCTCGTTCTTGCTACCTCGATCGGAAAAACAAAGGTGGTTCCGATTCGAATTGTAGAATCCGATTCGAGCGTATTTCCTCAGGTCGTCTATCAAATGAAAGGGAGAGAAAGTGAATCCTCCCCTCTTTCCGTCGGAGAAAGAAAGATCCAAGCCAAGGTCAGCGTAGAATTCGAAATTCAATAAAATGTAGGATCTCACACACGACGGAGATTTTGCTGTAGAATCTTGAAAATGTAGGATCTCACACACGACGGAGATTTTACGGTGAAATCTCGTAAAACGTAGGATCTCACACGCGACGGAGATCTTGCGGTGAAATCTTGAAAATGTAGGATCTCACACAACACGGAGATCTTGCGGTGAAATTTCGTAAAACGTAGGATCTCACACAAAGCCAGCGACACGACACCCGATTCTTCTTCCCGTTTTTCAACCTAAATTATCTTGATTTCCCGGTTCGATTGTTCCCTACTGTTCTGCCATGAGTAAAGAAAAGTTTGAAACTTCGAAATGGAACGGAGTCCACAAAGAATTCGAATCCTTTATCGGCGACTGGAAAGGAGTCGCTCAGATGATATTCGAAGAAGGAAAAATCGCCGACGAATCTCCGATCGCGGGAAACATAAAACTAGTGTTAGGTGGAAGATTCCTTTTTCACGAATACAAGGGAAGTTACGCGGGTGAACCCCTGGAAGGAATCGCAATCTACGGATATCACATCGATCGAAAACGATACGAATCCGCATGGATTGAAACATTCGGAATGGGAAGCGGAATTCTTTTTTCACAAGGAGAATCCGGAGCCGCAGATTTTTCATTCACCGGTCACTATGGAGGAGAAACTCCGGAAAGACAGTGGGGCTGGAAAACCCATCTCGAAAAAGACGGTGAAAATAAACTCGTCATCTTTTCACAGAATTTGACCCCGGAAGGAGAAAAAGCGGGTGGAGTCAGAATTCTTTACGAACGAGTAAACCATTCTTAAAAACTCAAAGTCCAATTCTTGAGCGAAACAAAGAAAAACGCGCAAGGATAAAAAATGACGAAAACAACTACGACCCGGTGGATTCCTGAGAAACAATTAATTTCCACGACGATCAGAGGTAAGATGGAAGTAGAAGACGTGGAACTTTGGGAAAGGACCCTTCTGGATTCTTTGGAACAAATACCGGATAACGGAGTTTTTAAGATTTTTGTAAATCTTCACGGATTCGAAAGCGCAAACATCGAAGCTCACAAACGATTTCGCACGATCATCCCCGAAGTTCTTTCCGATTACGGATGGAAGGTGGGATATCTGGATCTTTTTGAAGAATCCAAACAAATGCGATTTAGAAATCATCGCGGGATTCGTTGTCTCGGCGCGGTTCACGTTCATCAGGACAAAACCAAGATCGATTCTTACGAAGAGAAGTTCGGAAGAGACAACGAACATTTCTACACCGATCCGCAGATCGCGGAGGAATGGATCTCCAGCCTCGCTCTTCCTACTTAAAAATCCTTTGACTTTCTTAGGGGATCCAAAGAAATACGAAGGGAAATGAAGCAGAAGGGGTATTTTCTTTCCATCGGAGCCGGTATCAACCAAGTACCCCTCATCTCAGCCGCGATCAACTTGGGATACACAGTCATTGCGGTGGATCAAAACGATCGTGCGCCTGGGTTGGGCCTCGCCTCACTTCGAATCTTAGAATCCGTAACTGAATATCGTAAAATTCTAAAAACCGCTTCCGAACTTCCTTTACAAGGCCGGATCGTAGGAGTGGGAACCCGCTCATACGGAAAAGCGACGTACACGACATCGTATATCGCCGATAAGATGAAACTGCGTTATGCGCCTCTTTCCTCGGTGGAGATTTGTTCGGATAAGAATCTTCTGAAAGCAACCGCCGAAAAAGTCGGAATCCTAGTTCCTGAAAGTCTGGATCTCCATTCGGCAATATCCAAAACTCAGTTTCCATTCGTATTAAAACCGGCGCGTGGAAACAGCAAAGAAGGAATTCATACCTTCTATCATCCGGAAGAATGGGAACACCATCTCAAGTCCAAAAAAAAACTTCCTAGACCCAAAACTTCCTCCAAGAAAAAAACTTCTCCGAACATAACCGAAAAAGAGGATTGGATCGCGGAAGAATACGTTCCCGGCTTTGAAATTACGGTCTGCGGACTTGTTCAAAACAAGGAATTCTTTACGGCTTCGATCTCCCACAAGGATGTAACTTCTTACGCACCTTATTTAGAAATCGCTCATACACTTCCCTTTTTACATCCGGAACTTGTGGGAGAAATTCTACTCAACTGTAGGGCTCTTGTTGCCGCGACAAAGATGAACAACTGTCCCTTTGTCGCGGAATTTCGTATCAATCCTCTCGGAGAAATTTTTCTCATCGAAGCGGTTCCCGAAGTCGGGGGAGAATTTTTAGCGGACTATCTTATTCCCAACTACTTCGGAACCCGATATTTTGAAAATTTGGTTCGGCTTCTGACCGGTGAAACGCTCAAACCGTTCGATCTCTATTCGGAAGTTCCCAAAAAATACGCGGGAGTATTTTTTTCCGCACCTCCCGAAGGAAAATCCAAACTCGTCGAACATTCTTCTTTTCAAACGTTAGGAAAAGAAAAGCTTATCTTCGATCAAAAATGGAAACAACCCGGCGAAGTTTTAAGAACAAACGACGGAAATTCGGTCCGCACTCGCGGAGTCGCACTCTTAGGGCCCGAACAAAACAACCAAAGTCTGGAAGAATGGAAAACCTCCGTTTACAAAAGACTGGAAGGCAAGTTTGAATCCATCTGAACCCTCTTCCCAGTCGGCTTGGAATATTCACTATACTCGAAACAAATCCAAGCTAGCTTATCCGGACGAGAACCTGGTAAGAATACTTTCTAAAATCAAAACAAACGCGGAAGAATCTTCGATTCCAAAAAAAGCTTTGGATTTCGGCGCCGGTTCGGGTAGACACTGTCTTTTGTTAAACGAATTCGCTTATCAAGTTTACGCGACGGATTATACGGAGAATGCGGTCCAAACGATTTCAAAAGAATATCCGTTTGTAAACGCTTCCGTCACCGGAGCTCCGCCCTATTCTTTCAAAAACGAATTCTTCGACGTGATCGTAAGCTGGGGAGTCCTTCACTACAACACTGTCGAACTCGCAACACAAATCTTGGACGAGAAAAAAAGAATTTTGAAACCGGGCGGATTTCTCGCGGGTTCAGTTCGAGCCGTGGGAGACACTCATCTTCAGGCAAAAGGAACCACGATCCAAACACCGGATCTCAAGGGCGCCTATTCCCGGTTTTATACGTTGGAAGAATTAAAACAAGATCTGAACGGTTTTTCCCAAGTCGAGTTCGGATACACGGAAAGGACTCCTCTCGGAAAACTGGAAGAAAGGATTTGC
The DNA here is from genome assembly GCF_016918785.1 of Leptospira ainazelensis. Taxonomy (GTDB): domain Bacteria; phylum Spirochaetota; class Leptospiria; order Leptospirales; family Leptospiraceae; genus Leptospira; species Leptospira ainazelensis. Next base: position 8,301 of record NZ_JAFFPT010000060.1, read on the forward strand.
CATTGGATTTTTCTGGCCAAACTTTAGACGAAACCTGCCCTTGTTGCCGGAAAAATCTCTGGAAATTCTTATATCACTCTGCATTCAATCATTATAATATACCGATATTCTTGTGCACCTTCTGTGGTCTGCAGACTCAGTTTCCAAGACCTAAAGCCTCCGAGTTATACACGGAAGACTATTATTCCGGAAACGCCGAATTTTCATACAGAGACGAAAGAAAAACTGAAAAATTCGATCGTTACGTCTGGAAGGCAAGAATCAAAAACATTCAAAAATTCAAACATACGGGGCAATTTCTGGATATCGGTTGTTCCTTCGGCGGATTTTTAAACTGCGCGAAAGAAGCGGGTTTCGGAGTTACCGGAGTCGAAATTTCTCCTTATTCTTCAAAGGTCGCTGAATCCAGAGGTTTTAAGGTTTTTACCGGAGAATTTTTAGACGCGGACCTGCCCGAAAACTTTTTCGACGTCGTCACCCTTGTCGAAGTGATCGAACATCTTTCCAAACCTTCGAAAGTTTTTGCAAAACTAAATCGGATTCTAAAACCCGGAGGCCTTCTTCTTCTGCAAACCGCCAACTTCGAAGGATGGCAGGCGATCGAAGCGGGCCCGAACTATCACTACTATCTTCCGGGACATTTTTATTATTATTCCGAATCCAATCTGAAAAAAATTCTTGATCAATCCGGTTTCACCGATCATATCACGTATCCCGGAGTCGACTTTTCTCTCTCGGCAAAGTTACTCAAGTCCAGAGGTAGTTTCCATTCTTGGTTCGATTATTGGAAATGGATTCGTATCGGAATCTATCACTGGAAAAGCAAATTCAAAAAGAAAGACAGACCTTTGACATCGTCTATGGTACTGTACAGCTTCAAGGTAGAATGAAGGATGTTACAATTTTTAAAACCGGGTTGGTTGACCGACTCCGAAAAAATTCCTAAAAGCGGATTCTTACGTTACTTCGTACTTTTCCTGAGAGTGCTCGTCGGTTCCGCCTATCGTTTTATCAAAGACGATTGTCTTATGCAGGCTTCCGGAATTTCTTATACCACGATCGTTTCGCTCATTCCCATGCTGACCGTAGCTCTTTCCTTGATCACGATCACTTCCGGTTTGGAAAATCGAAAGGAGGAAATCTTCGATACGATCAACACCTTCATTCTGCAAAGTAATATCAACGTCGACATCAACACGTATCTTGAAGCGATCGGAGATTTGATCGACACAGCGTCCCAGATCGGAGCTATCGGTTTTGTCATTCTTGTATTTTCCGCGACCGCGGTTTTACGTTCTCTCGAAAACGCGTTTAACGGAATTTGGAAAATTCAATCCAATCGTTCCCTTTTCCAAAAATTGGTGTTCTATTTTTTTGTCTTAGCCATCGGACCGCTTCTTTTTGTGATCGGCGAAGGTGTCGCGGAAAAGACGATCGATTTTTTCAGACCACCCCATTACTTTTCCATGGAAAAAGATTCTTCCGAAAAAATTTGGGTGAGCGGTGAGAATGGAACCTTGTTCCGAATGGATTCAAATCTTAAGAGAGAATATTCCATCCGTGAAGACGAAATCGACTTTGAGAACATGAGATGTTTGGACAACTTAGGAGGACGACTCGACTTCTGTAAAAAACCGGATATAGGGGCTTCCGATTTTTTGAAAATTAGAATTCGGGACGGACTCATCTATGTCCTTTCTCAAAAAGGCGTCCTTCTCATAAAACCTATCGAATCCTCGGTTTGGACCTTGACCTCCCTCGAAGGTGTGGAACTCAAAGACATAGAAATCGTGGATTCAAATAATATTTTTATTGTATTCAAGAATGGTGAAGTTCTTCACTACATCCCCGAAGGAATCTCCTTCAAACCGATCTTCAAGGACCGATTGAGGATGAACGCCTCCAAAGTTTACTTTCCCGACCCGCTAAACGGTTATATCGCAGACGAATCCGGAACGGTCTGGACGAGCAATGACAAAGGTTTCACATTCTATCCGAACCGATTGACACATTTGTCGTTTCATGATATTCACAAAACCCAAAACGGGGACATCTTTTTAGCCGGAGAAAGAGGAGTCATCTTCCGATCCAAGGATGGAGGAAACAGTTGGATCGAAACCAGTCACAAACGTTACAATTTTATTCGTATCTGGTCCTTTACCGGTATGGATACGATGGAACTTTTCGCGATGGACAGCCTCGGTCATATTCTCATTTCCACGGACGAAGGCGATCACTGGAATCCTTTTTATACTCCCCTGAACGGTAAACTCTGGGCCAATCTTCTTTTGGAAAGAAAGGAAAACGGAAAAATCAGAATGCTAAACGTAGGAGAATACAGAACTATCAGCATCACAGAATCCAAGGATCAGAAGTTTTCAACAACGCTTGTGACGGGAGGAGACAGCGTCTTTTCGATCTATTCCTTCTTAAGAATTCTTTTCCCTCTTTCTGGAATCTGGCTCTTTTTCCTAAGCCTTTATTCTTTGATTCCGAACACAAAAGTCCCTCTCAAAGCCTCTTCGGTCGGAGCCGCGGTAACGGGTGTGATCTTTTTGATCTTTCTCTGGGGATTTCAAGTCTATCTTTCCTCGTTCAGCGAAACGACGATGATCATCTACAAGGCGTTAGCCGCAATCCCGATTTTTTTATTGGGAGTATATTCACTTTCTCTAATCGTTCTATTCGGCGCCGAAATAACGGCCTCCTTACAATTTAGGGAAAGATATCTGGCTCCCCTTCAATCCTTGGAAAGAATACATACTTCCACGAGCAACGAATTTAGAAAGTTGATCCTCGCCTTAAAATCCGCGTATCAGATTCAGAAGGATAAAAAAGTTCCTTCCACTTCGCACGAAATCGCCCTGATTTCCAGTTTGAAGGAAGAAGAAATTCCAGTGCTCACTAAAAAACTATGTGAATTGGGATTCTTATCGGAAACCAAAAAGAACGAATACGTTCCGATAGCCGCGTCCACTGATCTAAGCGTGGGTGACGTCTATCGAAAAATTCCGGAACCTTTGCTGACGGGGGACTCGGGTTTAAAACTATTCCCATCCAATCTTCAAACCAAAGTGGAGAAAACGGAAGAAAAACTTCAGAACGATCTGGATACTATCAAATTTAACGATCTAATCGGCTAATACCGATTAGACTTTTTGATCCAGTTTTTTGGAACCGGTTACCGGAGGAAGATTGGAAGCGAGAGATTGGTAGATTTGTTCCGCGAGTCCGAGCGAGGAATTGGAAGAAAGATTTTTCGCATATTCGTCGTAGAGCATGTCTTCGAAAATTTCCTCCGCGTGTCCGCCGTCGATCAAACCCGATTTTTCGACGGTCTTTTTCATTTCGGTTAACATCATCTTGACGAAAATCGATTCGAATTCCACGGAAGCAGAATATAATTTTTTTCGATATGGGTCGGCTTGGATTTCTTCCTTGATATTATGAGGAAGACGTATTTCAGAGGAACTGATCTTACCGGAAAGTTTTTCGTTAAATTCTTCCCTAAGTTGATCCGGAAAAGAAACGTTTTGTTTTCCCTGGCTCGCTTTTTCGGCGTTGATAAGACTTCTTACCTCCGACTTTTCCAGGAGATTTAACTTGTTAGTATAATCGTTGATCGAATCGATTTTCATTGGATCTCCAGTTCGGCGTGTAAGGCTCCCGATTTTTTGAGTGCTTCTAAAATTGCTATGATGTCTCTTGTGGACGCTCCCACTTTGTTCAAGGCTTCCACAACGTCGCCTACGCTCGTGGATTCTTCGATAAGAAAGGAACTTTTTACGGGCTCCTGTTCTTTTCCGAGCCAGTTGCGTTTCCTGTTTTTGTCGGTGACAGAAAGATTCAATCCCGAACGTGAAACCGCAACTTCTTCGATCGTGATATTTCCACCCATGACGATCACTCCGGTTCTTTCGTTGATGACAACTCTGGGTTTTACTTGGGTTTCTACGGTAAGATTTTCAATGTCGCTTAACAAAGTTAAGAATAAGTCCGATTTGTTTTCGAAGGTTTTTCCGAGGACGATATTGATTTCAGACGGAGAAACGGGAACCACCGATTCCGGACCGATTCCGTGTTTTCCGGGAAGAATGGATCGGATCTGAGTGATGACGGCGTTTAAGGTGGTAAAGTCCTGATTGTCCAATTGAATTTGAACCCTTTCCGAGGCGTAAAAATTCTGATCTAATTCTTGTTCGACGATCGCACCGCCATGAATGAGACCTACCGTTTTTTTATTTCCACGTCCGCTCGTTCCACGTTCTTGTTCCTGTCTTCCGCCGAAAGAAATCACCCCGGAAGCTACCGCAAAAGTTTTATCACCTGCGGTTTTCAGAGGAGACTGGAGAAGCACTCCGCCTTCCAAGGATTTTGCGTCTCCGATCGAAGAGACCACTACGTTTAACTTATCACCTTTGCGGGCGTAGGTCGGAATCGTCGCCGTAATAAGGACGGATGCGATGTTTCGCGTTTGATCCGGTTTTAAATTGGCTTCTACTCCGAGGTTTTTGAGATAGTTTTTCATACTTTCGGATGTCATCGGAGTTTTGCTGTCGCCGGTTCCGGGAAGACCTACCACGATTCCGTATCCGGTGATTTGATTTTCACGAACGCCTTCGATTTTTGCGATATCCTTCAGTCGAAGTTCAGTCGCCGACAACCCGGCAATCAAAGATAAAAAACACATAAAGAATGCGGAATATTTCAATTTCATTGTGATTCTCCCAGAAGACGATTGAGTTGATTCAAAATCAGCCTTTGTTTTTCCTCTTCTGAAAGTTCCGCCTTGACGGTCACGGATCCGTCCGGATTGTTCACCGTCTTTAGAGCGATCGGCGGGGTCACCTGTTTGGGGTTGATTCTTCCATTGTATGTAACCTGCAAATTCGCGATTTTATCGGAATTCAGGGAAGAATCCTTTTCCACAAACTCGGGAGCGACCGTTCCCGCGAGAATCAGACTGTTTTCTTCTCCGTTGATCACACTCACCTTTTGTCCCTGAATGGAAAGAAGTCCGGTATTCGGATCGACTGCGGTTACGAGCGCAGTTAGATTTCCTTTGATCTTTCCTATCGACTTGATCTTTCCCTTGTTCTTGCGTGTAATCGTACGATCGTTGTTATATGACGGCATATCGGGAATGATTTTTTTATCGGGCATCGCCTTGAGAGTCAGAGTTTCGTCCGCATTGGACTCGAGTTCGAACTCGGCTTGAAGTCCGTTCGTGATTCTGATATAAAGAGGAGAACCAACTTTGAGATTCTGGCGGACCGAATACGGATTTTTATCGGTCCAAAGTGAGGAATCTTGCGCCCTCAGCCTGGATCCGTCCTCGACGAGAAGAACCAATATTAGTAAAACGTAAACAGTCCCGGCGCCGAGGATTCCCGGAAAAAGATCAAAGAGGATCTTTTTGATAGATTCGAATTTCATTCCGTGACCACCGTATTCTTATCCACGACCTTCGCTCTCATCTGCCCGTCTCTGGAATGAGTCGTAACCTGAACTTCGTCACCGATATTTCCGGAGCTCAAAGCCTTCACTTTTGTTTTAAGGACAAGACTTCCCTTATGATAGACCATAAGAATTTCTCCGCCTCTTTGGACGTCTGCGATCTTACGGACGTGTTTTTTACGGAAGATTTCACCTTCGTTCATATCCTTCAAAAGTGTCGAACCCAAAAGTTCCTTCCCTGGAGAATCTAAAATTTCTTCGGGAGTAAGGATTTCTTCTTCTTGAAAGTCGTTTTCGGTAACTCTGATTCCTTTGTTCAAAGATCGGACGGCTTTTTGAACACGAACCTTTTGTTCCACTTGAAATCGGATTCTTAAAGTATGCACTTTTTGATTTTGATAAAAAATTTCCAAAGACGCCATAACTTGCCCCGGATGCAGACGCGAAGCAAGGCTCGCCCAACGGAGTTCGACTCCTTCGGAAGGAACCTTGGTTTCACCGGATAAGAACGTTAGACGAAATTCTTCGTTTGGATGTTTCTTTTTAATTTCGTCGGAGAGAGAATCGGTAATCTCGGACGGTTCCAGAACGTGATTGAGCGGAAGTACCAGTGTTTCTTTTCCGGTCACGATCGGATCCAAATCCCTGTAGACGTTTAAAATTTCCTTGGAACCCACAAAGACCGGTTTTTTTAAATTTTTAAGAATGACTCGATCTTCAAAACCGTCCGGAATTCTCGCGATAGAAGAAAGGAAAACTTCGTCTCCGTCCACTACGGCGCGGCCCTTTAGGTAGATTCCGGAAACTCCCCTTCCCCAAAGAGGGTTCAAAAATAAAATCAGAAAGAGGAAAGTTATCGCGGTCTTCATAAGAAATTTATAAAATTCTTATCTCTTGAGTGAAATGGCGGTAGAGAGCATGTTGTCCGAGGTTTGGATCGCTTTCGAATTGGATTCGTAAGCCCTCTGTGCGACGATCATGTTCACCATCTCTTCCACGATTTTTACGTTACTCATCTCGAGAAAACCCTGGAGGACGTTTCCAAATCCTTCCATCCCCGGATTCCCCGGTATCTCGGGACCGGAAGCCATGGTCTCTTGAAATAAGTTTTTTCCGATGGCTGTAAGACCGGCGGGGTTTACAAAACGATAGAGTTCGACCTGACCGATTACGATCGGACGGATGTCAGCTCCTACCTTTACCGTAACTTCCCCTTGTTCGGAGATCATAAGCGTGTTTAAGATAGAGCCTTCGGGAAGAATGAGAGGCGGCTCCAGGAGATATCCGTTAGACGTCACCACCTGTTGATTCGAGTCGATCTTAAAAGATCCGTCTCTGGAGAATGCAAAACTTCCGTCCGGCATTTGGATCTTAAAAAATCCCATCTCACCGGTGATCGCCATATCCAGCTTGTTTCCCGTTGCTTGGAAGGAACCGATCTCAAAAAGTTTTTGGGAAGCCGCTGCGCGAACCCCGTGACCTACGTTCACTCCCGTGGGAATCTCGCTCACGGAAGTCGCCGGTGTTCCGGCCAAAACCTGATGTTGATAGACTAAGTCTTCAAAGTCCGCACGGTTCTTTTTAAAACCGGTTGTGTTTACGTTTGCCAAGTTGTTGGAAATCGTATCGATATGGAATTGCTGGGCAATCATACCCGTAGCCGCAGTCCAGAGTGAGCGCATCATATTCCGGTAACCCTCTTCTGTATTCAAGTTCGGTCGAAATCCGAAATTGGTGAAGGGGAAAGCTTCGAATTAGAGACAGAATTCGTAAAAAATGAGAGTTAAACGAGGAGGGGGAAGCCTCCCCCTCGCTGCAGCCGCAAAGCGTCTTCCGCTACCCCCTCTCCGGGCGACTTCTTTCAAATTCATTGCCCGGACCCAAAATGAGATTTGTAAAAGGACATTTATCCGAGTTCTTAGGAACGCCGCAGAAGAAAGAAGGAGTTCCCACACCGCAAGGGACACGGAGGGTTTAGTCTAAAACGCGCGTTTGCAGAAAACTTCGAATCTTTTGAAAATTACTTTGCCGCGTTTTAGACCGAGCGAGACTTCGCGAGCCCGGAGCGGCCCGACCGCGCCAGCGGATGCGGCCAAAGATTGTAGGAAGAGTCCCCTTTTTTTTGGAAAACTCTCCAAGGAACCATAGGAGTTCCCACACTCTCTTCTATTTGTAATTCCGAAAGACCACACAACGATTCGAGTTTGTGCCTTTCTCGTTGTTCGAGACGTTCCAGCAATTGGAGAGTTTTGTAAACTTCTGATCGTTGATAAACGTAGTTTCCCATTCTAATCCGGTTCCTGCGGCGGCTTGGATCACATATTCGTCCAGATTAAAAACGGTTCTTCCCTTTTTGATGTCCCCGACTTCCATCACACAAACGCCTTGAGGTTTTAGGACGCGGGAAAGTTCTTCCAAAGTTCCGTGAATAAAATCGGTCCAGCCGGAAAGGGTCGAGAAGATACTCGGCTTCTTATGATCCGGAAGTTCTATCTCTAAAAACCAGTAACGAAGCCAGTTGTCTTCTTCGTAGTTCACCTTATCGAGAAAAGGCGGAGACGTTATGACAAGATCGGTAACCGAGTCTTCGAGAGATTCAAGATGGAGAGAAGAATGATTCGTATAACGATTTCTTCCCGAGAACTCGTGATAGAACGGAGGAAGCGGAGTTTTTAGATCTCTCTTCATCTTCTGCATGATTCGAGATTTGATCTCCTTGTATTCAGGACGAATCCCCTTCTTCTCATTGTTCCGTTTCTGCGCGGAAGGAGGAATGGAAATCTGAGGAAAACTATAAACTGAAAAGAAGCCGTCGCTGTGCCCGTGCAAACGAGAAAGGGCGGTGACTCCGATGTATTGAATTTCAGGAGTCCCGTCTTGTGCGAGAATTCTTTTGAGATTCTTGATCTCTTTTAAAGTGTCTTTATGATAGAATGCGAGAAGATCCTTGTCTTCTTTTTCTTCGGAAATCTTTTTCTTGAGATCCAGACCCGAAAGAATTTTCTCCATACTTTCGATCGAAGGAACGATCTGTCTTGACTTCGCGAGAAACAAGGACATAGGACTGATATCGTTGTGAATCGCGGTATGTCCTTCCAGATTGGCTTGGATCGAAGTGGTTCCTCTTCCGCCAAACGGGTCCAAGACGACTCCCTTATTCCCCGAAAGATATTTATCCAAGAAGAATGCGGGGAGTTCCGGTTTGAACGAGGCGCGATAACTTACGCTGTAATGAATGGAGTGTGATTGTCTCTGGCGCGAAGTCCAGAATTCTCCGGTTTGAATTTTTCTTTCTTTTCTTTTGAGTGCGGTCGACATCCAGGAGGCCTCGTATGAAAAGATTTTCGGTCTTCCAACGAGTTTTCACCTGAAGAAAAAGAAGAGTGAAAGATAGGACTTCGTTTTTGCAAAAGGAAAATTTCGACCGGTTTGTTATGTCTCTCCTGCACGCCGCTCTTTCCAAAAAGCTAACACGGCAAACGTTTAGAATTTCACGGAGACAAAATTTAGCGAAGCGAATGAAATTCTCAAATCTCCTTTTTGTTTCCGGGCAGGCAGTCGGCTGTTTCGCAAAATGATATCGAGACCGGCTCGATTTGATTTGTCATTTCGAGTGTGGAATTTTGGATGGATAGAAGAACCAGGAATATTCCTTTTTCATAATTTACCCGATGACCCAAAACAAAACCGCACCCTACTCCACGGAGTCCCTTGATTTAGAATTCGACAAAGAAGTTTTTTGGAACCGTTTTTTCGAAAGGAGCGGACTCATCCTCGGTTACGGGGCTTACTTGGTTTGTTTTATCATCGTTTTCGGTTTAAAAATGGAGGCCGTCAAATACGCGTCCCTCTTTTATCTGGGTCTTTTTACTCGTTTCTCAAGCCTTCTCATTGGAAAATTCTACGAAATTCCTTCCGTGTTTCGGAATCTTTTTTCGGACGATTCCGCGCTTATTTCCGCGAGTTGGGAATATCTGAAGGTCAATCGGGAAAAAGCTTTTCTCCGGCTTGCATCTCGTTTATACGGAATGAACGACGCCTCCGAACTCTATAACGCAAACGATGAGAAACTGATCGAACTTTTAAGGCCAAAAATGAAGAAACCCTGGAAGAAGGCGGGAAAACTCTACTTCTTCTTTTTTTATCTTCCAGTTTCTCTAATTTTGATTGGCATCTCTATCTTAAACTGATTGAGTCAATCTTCAGTGAAGTTTTTTATCTCATACTTTTGGATCGTTTTCGTTCTTTTGTTTTGTAAGAGCGAACCCGCAGTTTTGTCTCTTCCTCCGATGCCCTTTTCCGAAAAAAATCTGAATTGGGACGGAAAGTCCGCCTGCGCCGTGTTAGTCAATCTTGCGGCAAGAACCAAAATCTACTTTCAAAAAGAAGAATGTTTTTACAAGTCCCCGCCCGCGTCTCTCTTTCATACCTTCCTCGCGTTAAACGCCCTGGAAAGCGGTTATCTCAAAGAAGACCAGTCCCTATTTTTCTGGGATAAAACAAGACATCCTTATATACGTTGGCAAAAGGATCAAAATCTAAAATCGGCGCTTGAGTATTCGGTGCATTGGTATTTCGCGAAACTCTGGAACGATATCGGCCCGGAAAAAGGAAAACAACTTCTGGAAAGAGTGAACGGTTTCTCAAGTCCGGTTCCGATCACGAGAAACTCTTTTTGGCTGGATGGATCTTACACGGTCTCTCCTTCCGAATTCGTAGATTTCCTAACGCGTCTGCAAGAATCGAATCCTCCCTTTCGAAAAAAGACGATTCAGACCGTCTTCGGTCTTTTAAAACGAGAAGCGGGGTCCCTTTCCAACGCGAGCGGAAATCACGACCTTCCCGGAACCTGGAGCGGAATCGAAGATTACCGATCAGATTCTTCTTTTTACTACAATCAAGACGAGGCAAACTCTTGGTTCTGGGCATTGTTTCAAAAAGAAGGAAAACAGTGGCTGGTTTTAACTCGAGTGAGAACGACGGGACAACCCGCCGCTCCGTTGGAAGCGGCAAAACTCGCTTCTAAGATTATCCAAGAAGAATTTTTACAGCTCTCCCCTTTACCGTAAATCGCATTTGTTAAACGAAGTCGATTGGAAGAACGATTCACTTCACCTTTTGGAAAAAATAAAAAAATCGACATTCTAAGGTGTTGTGTTTCCTTTTTTTGAATCCGGCATTTCCTAACGGTAAAATTATAAGAATATCAATCCTGAAAGCTCGAAATCCAAATTAAAATCTGAATGACGAATCCAGAATTCGGAGAGAATCTGCTCCCAGAGACAGGATTTCCCTCATGAAAAAAATTTCGGTATTTTATATTTTTCTAATTTTCTCTTTTGTTTTTTCCCTCGCTTTTATCCTGCAGTCCGGGAAAGACTTGGAACCGAAAAAGGAAACTTTTCATTCTTCTCAAAGTTCGGAAACAAAATCGGCGAATCAGAAAAAAACTCCGATTCAAAACGTTTTGGAAAGACCCGGGTTGCTCGATTTCAAATCTATCGGCGAGATTTTTTCAGGACACCTCAAACAACCTCTTTCTAGATTATTACTCCAACTGATCGCGATCATGCTCGCAGCGAGATTTTTCGGAAAAGTCGCGACTCTTGTAGGACAACCCGCCGTGATAGGAGAAATCCTTGCCGGAATTCTTTTAGGCCCTTCTTTGCTCGGTTTTTTGTTTCCGGAAGGATTTGCGCTTCTTTTCCCGAAAGAATCCTTGTCGACGCTTCAGATTCTCAGTCAGTTGGGTCTTCTGCTTTTTATGTTTGTGATCGGAATGGAATTGGATCTCAAAATTCTAAAAAACCAAGCAGAGTCCGCGATCGTCATCTCTCACTCGAGTATCATGTTTCCATTTCTTTTGGGGGCCGGTCTCGCCTACTTTATCTACATTCCTCTGGCGCCGGAGAAAGTCGATTTTATAGCGTTTTGTCTTTTTATGGGGATCGGAATGAGTATTACCGCGTTTCCGGTCCTCGCAAGAATTATTCTGGAGAAAGGTTGGACCAAAACCACGTTAGGCAGTCTTGCAATCACGGCAGCCGCGGCGGACGACGTGACGGCTTGGTGTGTTCTTGCGATCGTGGTGACTATCGTAAACGCAGGATCGTTCTCCTCCGGAATTCTTACGATTCTTATGTCCGTTACCTACATGATCGTGATGTGGAAAGCGATTCTTCCTCTCATGAGAAGGGCGGGAAACCTCTATACTACCAAAGAATCGATGACCAAAACGATATCCGCATTCTTCTTTCTTTTTATCTTTATCTCCTCTTGGATCACCGAGGCGATCGGCATACACGCGTTATTCGGTGCGTTTGTCGCGGGTGTGGTCATGCCCGATAAAAAGGAACTTCGAAGCAATCTGGTGGATAAAATCGAAGACTTCAGCCTCACCGTATTACTTCCCCTCTTTTTCGCCTTTACGGGTCTTCGAACCAAAATCGGACTTCTTTCGAGTTCAGGACTCTGGCCGATTTTTTTCCTGATTCTTTTTGTCGCGATCCTTGGAAAGTTAGGCGGAAGCGCGATCGCGTCCAGACTCTCCGGTAAGAATTGGAAGGATTCTCTTTCCATCGGGATTCTCATGAACACCAGAGGTTTGATGGAGCTGATCGTTTTGAACATAGGTTACGATCTTGGAGTTTTGTCCGAGGAAATTTTCTCGATGATGGTTCTTATGGCATTGACCACCACCGTAATGACCGGTCCGGGTCTAAAAATCGTAGACTGGTTTTTTTCCAAAGAGGAAACGTTTTCAAAATACAGATCCGGAAACGGAATTTTAATTTCCTTTGCACAACATTCCAGAGGTTTGGAACTATTAAAGATTGCTTATGGACTTTTTCCGGAAAAGAAAAAAGAAAGAGAAGTAACCGCGGTCCATCTTTCTCCCGATTCGAATATCTCCGAATCGCACGCTGAAAAATACGAGGCCTCGAGTTTCACACCTTTGAAAGAACTTTCAAAGGACTTGAACATTCGCCTGAAAACGATCTACAAAACTTCCACGAATATCACCAAAGACATCATTCGAATTTTAGAAGACGGCAACTTTAAACTACTTTTGATCGGCGCCGCCCGTTCTTTTTTCTCGGACGATATCCTCGGAGGAAAGATCCGTACGATTCTGAAAGAAACCGATTGTAATACTGGAATTTTATTCTCATCCCAACTGGAAGACGTAAAGAACATCCATATTCTTTTCGGATCCGAAAAGGATTTGGCCCTTTTGCAGATCGCAAAAAGGCTTGCGTCCAACTATAATTCTAAACTTTCGATCGTCGATCTGAACGGTTCCGTGGATCAAATTCCCTCCAAGATCAAACAAAATCTAAAACGGGAAAAGGTAAAAATCCTTCAGCCGGGTTCGAGCGTTTCCGATTGGAAACAGTTTGATCTGATCCTTTGCGATTTGGATATCTGGGAAAATCATCCGGAATTTCGTGTGGACGAACTCCCAAAGGGAGGCGGGCTTCTTTTGATTCGATCCGTGGATGAATTTTTACTCGAAGGCTGAGCGACCCAAGTTTCGTTCGAGTTCCAAGAGCGCATAACGCGAAGATTTAGCTTTTTGCAAGGCTTCCGAAAGTTGGAGCTCAAGATCGCAGTTAGACGAAATAGAATTCCCCAGATCCAGGTCTTAACTTTCTCCTTCTCCAGCCTCGCTTTCATCCTTTGTTTTCCAAAACGGCAAAAGAGCGATTCCAAAAAGAATCGGGTAAACGCCTATAAAAAGAATAAGCCTCGTATTACCGGAATACTCGATTCCCAAAAAGGAAAAATCCGAGATACAACAAAAAAGAGATCGCACCGTTAAAATTTGCGGAGGCCCCCAAAAACAAAAGATGTCGTTTTATCGCAGAAGTTCGCGTTGTTTTGAGTGGACAAAGAAACGGATCGTAAGAATTCTATGGATTCCATTATGGAGAAGACAATCCATCAGATATTGAATCGAGATTCGAGAGAACCATTTCCGATCGATTCCGATACCGTGGATTTGATTCTCACATCTCCTCCGTATCCGATGATTGAAATGTGGGACGATCTTTTTTTCGGTTTTTCGGATTCTATACGAGAAACCATTTCGGTAAATCCGAATCTTTCCTTTGAAAAGATGCACTTGGAGTTGGACAAGGTCTGGAAAGAATCGTTTCGCGTTCTGAAAGACGGCGGTTTTCTGGTGATCAATATCGGCGACGCGACTCGGAAGACGAACTCCGGTTTCCAAATTTTTATGAATCACGCTCGAGTGATTCAAAGTTGCAATTTTTTCGGCTTTCAAAGTCTTCCGGGAATCCTCTGGAGAAAACAAACCAATTCCCCCAATAAATTCATGGGTTCCGGAATGTTGCCGGCCGGCGCGTATGTAACCTTAGAACATGAACACATTCTAATATTCCGAAAAGGGAATAAACGAAAGTTCTCATCCAAATCTGAAAAATTAGCGAGAGCGCGGAGCGCATTTTTTTGGGAAGAACGCAATCTCTGGTTTTCCGATCTCTGGGATTTTAAGGGAAAAAAACAAGGCCTGGATTCGATCGCGGGAAGAGAAAGGAGCGCGGCCTATCCCTTGGAACTCGCAAATCGAATTCTCCGAATGTATTCTCTCAAAGGGGATTTGGTTTTGGATCCCTTTCTCGGAACGGGAACTACAACTCTTTCTGCCATAGGCAACTGTAGGAACTCCATCGGTTTTGATCTGGATTCCAATCTTCTTCAAAATCCGTTTCAAAATCTATCCGCTCTTCCCGAAGAACTCAATCGAATCGTGGAAAAAAGAAAAACCAATCACGATCTTTTCGTACATTCAAGACTCGAAGAAGGAAAATCTTTTCTTCATTTCAATCAAAGTCTGCAAACTCCGGTCGTCACCAATCAGGAAAAATTCCTCACTTTGGAAAAAATTACGAGGATCGAACGAAACGGCGATAACGGTATCGAAGTCGAATATTCTCCCCATTTTCAAGCGGTCGCTCCGCCGCAACTCGAACCCGCACCGGCCGTACAACCGTAACAATGTTCGCCGACGCGGATCGTTCTTTTTAACAAAAGGTCTCCGTCGTAATCTCTGATCGTTTGATTTTCACTTTCCACTTTCATCTCCAGCATCTGATTGAAATCGCAATCATAGAGCGAACCGTCGTATCCAACGCTGAGCGTATTCTTACACATAACCCCTAAAGCGGCGGACGGATTATAGGAAGAGACTAGTTTTTCGAGATAATTTTCGAGATTTCCGCTTTCCTGCAGATATTCCAAATATCTAGAAATTGGCATATTCGTAATCGTGAATAAAGAATTGAACCGGATACCGTGTTCCTTTTCGAGAGAATTTTTAAACTCCTTCTCAAGCGACCCTTGAGCCCCCGGTAAAAAAGCTCCCGCAGGATTGTAGACAAGATTCAATACAAGACCGGAATCGGGAATTCCGTATCCGACCGCGTTCAGACGTTTGAGGGCCTCTATCGAACGATCAAAAACCCCTTCTCCTCTCTGAGAATCGGTTCTTCTTTTTTCAAAGTAAGGAAGACTGGAAATAACTTCCACCTTGTTTTCCGCATAAAATCGGGGAAGATCCGCATAACGCGCACCCGCGAGTAGAATGGTTAGATTACAACGAACCAACACTTTTTTATCGAGCTTTCGAAGTTCCAACACGAGCCACCGAAACTCGGGATGCATTTCGGGAGCCCCTCCGGTGATATCCACAGTCGGTATCGGACTCGTTGCAAGGACGCTCAAACAGTGAAACATCGTATCCTTGCTCATACTTTCCTTTCGATCCGGACCTGCGTCCACGTGACAGTGTTTGCAGGTTTGATTGCAGAGTTTTCCGAGGTTCATCTGAAAGATCTCAGTGGGAATCGGATGCAGAGCCCCGACTCCGGATTGATCGAGTTTATCGGAGAAAGACGGAAAATTCTTATCCGCAAAGACCTCTTTTAAGATCCGAAACTGCCGCTGCGGAGAAACCAATTCGCTTCCTCGAGACTGTAAGGATTTCATCATTCTTTCTCCAAAAACTTTCTCATACGATCACATCCCGAGTTCTTTGACTTTATTCATCATCTGAACCGAATGTACAAGAGACGCTCCCCCGCGAATCGCCGCCGCGACGTGAACCGCTTCCATCAGTCCGGCTTCACTCACTCCCTTTTCGAGAGTGTCCGTCGTATAGGCATCGATACAATACGGACATTGAATCGCGTGAGAAACCGCGAGTGCGATCAGAGATTTTTCGCGGGCGGTCAAAGCCCCGTCCGCAAAAACGTCTCCATAATAATCAAAAAACTTTTTCGCAAGATTGGGTTGGAATTCTCCGATACTTCCGAATTTTTTGAGATCTTCGGGGACGTAGTAACTTTCTTTAGACATAGATCGATTCCTTTTTTGACGAGTATTTCGGTGAAATCAAATTTCGCTTATAGACGTTGATCTTTTTAGAATCAACCGTTTGGAAACGTTTGTAAAATCAATTCTTCGCCTTGAACGTGAGATTGTTACACTTTTCGCAGATCTCTTTCGGAATCACTCCCCATTGCATCAGATATCCGAACACAAAACAACCGGCGCAAAAACCGACGATCGATTCAAGCGCGGCGAAAAAGGACAAAATTCCGAGCACAATTTTAAACGCAAATATCTGTTCTTGAAAGAGTAAAATAAGAGACGTTAGGCTAAACAGAAACCCAATCGTTTGTGCGAATCGTTTTGGAGGACCGGGTGTCGGGCGATCCCCTAAATGAAACAAGGGAACGATTCCGTGGATTGCAATCTTTGCAAAAAGTGAAAACTTCGGCCCGTACAAAACTCGGGCGCTAAAACCGTAAAACAAAGCCAGATTCAACCAAATCGATTGTGTAAACAACGTAGCCAAACTGAGAGCCAGAACAAGACCTGCAACCGATCTCGCGGCGTATTCATTGACCGAATCCGGGAAATTTCCGATACGAATCATCCGTCCTCCTATCCCTCTTGGATAACGACAGGTCCCATTCTTAGACCGAATTCGTATTTTAAAAAATGAACCACAAGTTCTGCAATAATTTTAAATATTTTGCTATAACATTATTTTTTCTGCTATAACGAAATATCGATTGTCATATAGAAATTCCCAGATTCTTCTGACAAAAAAAAGAAATCCAGGTTTGAGATCCTTCTAAATGATAGAATGAAAAGATCTCCAGGCTGCTCAGGAAAAAAACGATGAAACTTCAAGCTGCATTCTTAACTTTTCTAGTCCTTACACCGAGTTTCCTTTTTGCACAAAGGTCGGAATCCTGGATTCTCACCCCCGGCGAAGCCAGGGCACTATTACCCAATAGCCTCGTATTGGATACAAGATCTCGTTCCATTTTTTACAGAGAACATATCAACGGTTCCCGTTCCGTTTCTTGGGAAGAATTTTCGGTTCCCAATCTTCCGTTTCGCGGAAACTTGCTTCCGCCGGAGATTCTCAAAAAAAAATTAGAATCCTATGGGATCGACAACAACCAACCCGTACTCGTTATCAGCGAACCTAAAAACAACTGGGGGGAAGACGGAAGAATCGTTTGGATGCTTCGTTCTCTCGGACATCGTTCCGCATTTTTAGTCGACGGAGGTTATTCCGGCCTAAAACGCCTGGGGGCCCCGGTCTCCAACCAAGGAGAACCGAAAAATAAGGGTTCGTTATCGATCAAAGCCGATCCAAAACTCACGGCGACTTCTTTGGAAATCAAATCCAATCTCAAAAATCGAAAGTACGTCTTTTTAGACACGAGGGAAGAAAGGGAATTTTTAGGCGAAACTCCTTACGGAGAATCCAGAGGCGGACATATCCCCGGCGCAAAACATCTCTATTACAAAAATCTGTTACACGACGACGGTTCTCTTTTATCTTCGGAAGAAATTTCCGAGAAAATCAAAGAACTCGGAATCGGAAGAGAATCGATCATAGTCGCTTATTGCACCGGCGGAATCCGTTCCGCTTGGGTGACCGCGGTTCTTAGAAACGAAGGATATAACGCAAAAAACTACGCGGGTTCGATGTGGGAATGGTCTTCAGGAAACGAAAAGGATTTTCCCCTCGACGTAAAATGATCGATATCAAAATACTTCATTTTTTGAATATTCTAAATTCGTGGAGTACAATTCGGATCGGATTGGGAATTTCAGTCGCATTTTCCTCTTTTTACGTTTGCAAAAACGATTCCGAACTCACTCCCGTAAAGGATCGTTTCCCCGGTCGCGCCTGGGCCGAACCCGTGAACGTCGTAAAATCGCTTCCCGGAATCGAAGGTCTTACCGCTAAAGATTGCGGAAGATGTCACGAAGATCATTATAAAGAATGGAAAACTTCCACACACGCAAATGCCTTTACGGATCTTCAATTTCAGGCGGAACTTTCCAAACCCAATTCTCCACAATGGCTCTGTTTGAATTGTCATATTCCTTTGTCCGGTCAGAGAAGGGAAATTGCGACCCATCTCAAAGGCGGGGACGTATTTCAACCCGTACTCGTTTCCAACAAAAAGTTCGATCCGGAATGGGAGAAAGAAGGAATCAGTTGCGGAACCTGTCACCTCAAATCCGATTCCCAAGGGAATACGGTTCTCATCGGTCCTACGGGAGCACAAGCTCCGCATCCGGTTGAAAAAAACAGAGAGGCATTACACTCTCGTTGTAACGATTGTCACAACCAGGATTACAAACTCAACTTATCTCTCGTCTGTTATTTCAAAACCGGTGACGAATACAAAAAGAGCGTTCACTTTCCAAAAGAAGACTGCGTTAGCTGTCACATGCCGTCGATCAACCGTAGCATCGTACTTCCCGCTTTTCGAAAGGAAAAAAAAGATTCCCACAGACATACCTTTATCGGAGGAGGTGTTCCCAAAACCTTCGCGCTTTTCGACTCGCAGTGGAAAGATTATCAAAGCGGTCTGAAAATCGAAGAACCTCGATGGTCTTTTGAAAATAAAAACGTCCGATTGGATGTTACTCTGGAAAACACCTTTGCAGGCCACAGCGTTCCTACCGGAGACCCGGAAAGACATCTTTTGGTAGAAGCGATTCTTCAGGATACGAACGGCAAGGAGATTTTGAAAAAAGTCCAAAGGATCGGCCAAAACTGGGAGTGGTATCCGGAAGCTAAACTCGTAAACGACAATCGAATCCGTTCGGGTGAAAAAAGAAAGATGGAATGGAATCTAAAAATCGAACCGGACACCAAACCCGTTTTCGGTATTTTAAGAATTCTGCATGTTCGTTTAACAAAAGAAAACGCCGAACACATGAGAAAAAACGCCCCCAACACTCCGAAGGAAATCGGAGATAAACTGGGAAAAATCGAACTCAACTATCCCTTTGCTAACGTTTTTTACGAGTCTAAAACCGATCTAAACACGGGGAAAATTCGGATCACTTCCAAGGTAAAATTACTCGAGATTTCCAAACGAGGCGATCTGTGAGTTTACAATCGGTGAGCGTCGTCATTCCGGCGTTAAACGAAGAAAAGTCGATCGCTCTCGTTCTCAAGGATTTGCAAAAAATAAAAAACTCAAAGATCAGGGAAATCATCGTAGTCGACAACGGTTCCAGAGACAAAACTGCGGAGATCGCTTTTCAAAACGGGGCCGTCGTATTAAACGAATTTGAAAGAGGATACGGAGCCGCCTGTCTCAGAGGAATCCGAAGAATTTTAGAATCAGCCGATCCTCCGAATCTTGTGGCCTTTGTCGACGCGGACTATTCGGACTCTCCTGCGGAACTAGTCTATTTGTTAAACGAATTCCAAAATCCGAATATAGATCTCGTCGTCGGTTCGAGAGCTTTGGGAAAAGCCGAAAAAGGTTCCCTTTTGCCGGTTCAAAAATTCGGAAATCAACTTTCGACCTTTCTAATTCGAGTCCTTTACGGTGTAAAGTTTACGGACCTCGGCCCGTTTCGTGTGATCCGTTTGGATTCTCTCAAAAAATTGAATATGCAGGATCGGAATTTCGGATGGACTGTGGAAATGCAGATCAAAGCCGCCAAACTCGGAATGAATTGTGTGGAAGTTCCGGTCAGTTATAAAAAAAGAATCGGGACTTCCAAAGTAAGCGGAACGATTTCCGGTTCGATCAAGGCGGGCTGGAAAATTCTTTATACGATCGCAAAACTTCAATTCACCAAATGAGTAAGGAATTCGTTCTTTTTTTATTCTTTCTTCCCGGCGTGGCGTTTCAACTCTTCGGCGAAAGAAAAGACTTCGCACTTTTGATCGGATCCAATCTCCCGGCTTTTCTCGCTTATTTCCGGATCGTTTTTTCAAAAGAAATCGAGGATCGTTTTTCCTCGTTTACCAAAACAGTTGCAAAAATTCGAATATTGCTTCCCGAAATTTCGAGTTCGGAGTTTTCGTTTCGAACCTGGATCTTTTTAGGATTCGTTTTGAGAATCGGGATGTTTTTTTCGGAACCGATTTTATCCGAAGACGTAGATCGTTTTTTGTGGGACGGACTTTTGGTCCACGAAGGAATTTCTCCGTTTTCCATTCTTCCTAAGGAATTGGATCTTTCGGTTTTTAACGGGTCCGCCCGAATTCTTGTGGCTCAATTGTTAAACGAAATGAACTCCGCGAAATTCTATTCAGTCTACCCTCCTCTTCTTCAGTTTCTTTTTTATCTCAGCGCCAAGGGAATGCTCTGGTTTCAAAACGTTTCCGTCGGAATCGCGATCTGGAAATCGATTTTGATCTTTTCGGAGATCGGAGTTCTCCTGCTTCTTTGTAAAATCCTAAAAGAAAACGATCTTCCGATCCGAAGAAGTCTGATCTATTGGCTGAACCCTCTCGTGATTTTAGAGATTGCGGGTAACGCGCATCCGGAACCGGTTCTTCTTTTCTTTTTGGTCGGCGCGGTATATTCTCTTTGGAAATGGACAAAATATCAAAAAACAAAGGACTTTTTTTTTCACGTTGTCTTTGTAGTTTTGGGAATTCTCACCAAAATCACTCCGCTGATTCTTTTACCATGGACCGTTTTTACTTTATTCGGTAGAAAAAAATTTCTGCTTTTACTTCAAACTTCTCTTTTTGCAACGGTGTTTGCGTTAGTCGGTCTTTTCTTTTTTCGAGAAGAATTTTTTGAAAAACAAAACGAATCCGGTCTCGGAGTTTTTTTCCAACTTTTCGAATTTAACGGAGGTTTTTACTATTTGCTGAGAGAATTCCTAAGAACGATCGGAGCAAACTTTTATCTTGCGGGAAAGATCTGCGGATGGGCCGCGTTATTCCTCATTCTCGCGTTCTCGTATCAAAGAAAAAAAGAAACCGATCTCGGAGATTTTTTCGCCTCTGCGGAAACGATCTATCTTTTCTTTTTTCTTTTTTCCACGACGGTTCATCCTTGGTATATTCTTCCTTTGCTTGTTTTCAGCGTTTTTTCGGGGAGAATTTTTTCCATCGTTTGGTCCGCCTTGATTCTTCTTTCTTATTCCACATACGAGACGTTTCCGTATCGGGATTCTTTTTGGTGGATCGGCGTCGAATACGGAATTCTATTCTTCTTTTTGCATATTGATTACAAACTCATCTCTTCGCTGAATCCATCTACAAGAAGTTCGAGCACGACCTGATCGGATCCGAAAAGGTTCTTCTTTTTATTAGGATTCGACACAGTTCCTTCAAAACATTCTTTCTAAAAAAACCTTTCATCTATGACCTTGTGAGGGTTTCCTGTCCATATCGTCTTTTTTTAGAGTTCTTCGAAACACATGATTGATACACTGATCCGCGCTTCCATTAAGAACAGAGCCTTGGTGTTGGTTCTCACATTTATGATCACCCTCGTCGGGATCTACAACGCCTATCATCTTTCCATCGACGCGATCCCGGACGTGACCAACGTTCAGGTTTCCGCAGTGACCGCGTCTCCCGGTCTTTCTCCTCTCGAAGTCGAACAGTTCATTACGTATCCGATCGAGATGGAGTTCACCGGTCTTCCGAACGTCACCGAAATCCGTTCCATCTCTAGAACCGGTGTGAGTTCCGTTACCGTCATCTTTAAGGACGGAACCGATATCTACTTCGCGAGACAACTCGTGAACGAAAGAATCAAACAAGCCGAAGCGATCATTCCTCCGGGTTATGGAAGACCGGAACTTTCTCCGATCGCGACCGGTCTTGGAGATATTTACGAATTCGTATTAACGTCCGATCGCCATTCTCCCGAAGAACTGAGAACCTATATGGAATGGGAACTGGCAAGAGAAGTAAAGTCGGTCGAAGGTATCATCGATGTTAACATCATCGGAGGTCAGGTCCGTCAGTATCAGGTCAAGATCGATCCGAGAAGACTCGCGGTTCACAACCTGACCCTTTCCCAAATCTACGAAAAGTTAGATTCCGCCAACCAGAACACCGGGGGCGGTTATATCACCAAGGGCGCGGAACAAATCGTGATCCGAGGGGAAAGTCAGTACAAATCGATTGAGGATTTACGAAACACCGCGGTGACTACCGCTGGAGACGGAATCCCTCTTTTGCTCGGTCAGATCGCGGAGATAGAAATCGGTCCCGCTCTTCGTTTCGGTTTGATTACTAAGGACGCTAAGGGTGAAGTCGTGGGCGCTACCGCGATGATGCTCATGGGTCAAAACTCCCTTGAGGTCGTAAAAAGAGTTAAGATCAAAATCGAAGACATCAAAAAAAGACTTCCTCCGGGAATGAGAATCGAAACCTATTACGATCGTTCCGAGTTTATCGGAAGAACGTTAGGCACCATCTTCACAAACCTGGCCGAAGCCGCCGTTCTTGTCATTATCGTTTTGATCATCGCTCTTGGAACGGTTAAGGGTGCGTTACTCGTCGCTTTGGCGATTCCGATTCCTATGCTCGTCGCCACGATTTTTATGAACGCTTTCGGAATCGTGGGAAACCTCATGTCCTTGGGAGCCCTCGACTTCGGTCTTCTCGTGGACGGAACGATCGTGATGTTGGAATCTATTCTTCATGCGTTTATCTTAAAACGATCCTTTTACGAGATGCAGACCAAGTTGGAAGATCGGGAGATGGCGGCGGAAGAGATCATCACCGACGCCTGTGTCCGAGTCGGTCGAGCCGCCACTTTCTCCGTTGCAATCATCATGCTCGTCTATCTTCCTCTGATGAGTTTGGAAGGTGTGGAAGGAAGGATGTTTAAGCCGATGGCGATCACGGTCGCTCTCGCTCTCGGAGCCGCGCTTCTTTTTTCACTCACCACCTTTCCCGCGGCGGCGAGTATCTTGTTCAAAGAACCCGTTTTTCATCATAGCAAGTATTGGGACGTGATCACCGAAAAATACAAAGAACTTTTGGATTTCGGAATGTCTCGAAAGAAAGAATTCTTATACGCGGGCGTCGGAGTTGTGGTGTTCGCGCTTCTTTTGGGTTCAACTTTGGGTTCCGAATTCTTACCAAGAATCGACGAAGGAGAGATCGCGGTAGATATCAAACGTCTTCCTTCCACTTCTCTCAACTATTCCAGAGATACAAACACCGACATGGAAACCATTCTGAAAAAATTTCCGGAAGTGATCAGCGTCGTCTCCAAAATGGGTCGAGGAGAATCGGCTGCGGAGCCGATCGGAACCGACGAAGGCGAGGCGATGGTAAAACTGAAACCCCGTAAAGAATGGGTAAGCGCCGACGACAGAGAAGAACTTATGACGAAGATGAAGGATGAAATTCTTAAATACATTCCTTCGAGTACGGTGAGTTTGTCGCAACCGATCGAGAACCGTGTGAACGCGCTTCTTTCCGGTTCGAAAGCGGACGTCGTTATCAAAATCTACGGAGACGACTTAGTCAAACTCAAAGATATCGCCGGACAGTTTGCGGGAAAGCTAAAGGGTGTACAAGGTGTCGCGGATTTAAGAGTGCAGAGGGTTTTGGGACTTCCTCTCGTTGAGATCAAAGTGGATCGAGAGAACATGGCGCGTTACGGAGTTCAAGCCGAAGAAATTCTCGCGACCGTGGAAGCGCTTCGTCTGGGAAGAAACACCGGAAAAGTGTTCGAAGGTTTTAAACGTTTTGATCTTGTGGTTCGTCTGAAAATCGACGCTACCGATTTGGAACAAGTGGGGAATATTCCGGTCTTTACTTCTTCGGGTTCGACGGTTCCTCTCGGCCAAGTTGCGGAGATCAAACTCGTGGAAGGTCCCGCGGCGATCTACAGAGAATCTTTGAAAAGAAGAATTATGGTGGAGACCAACATTCGGGGAAGAGACCTCGTCGGTTTTGTAAACGAGGCTCAGAAGGTCACAGAAGAGATCGAAAAAAATCTCCCTCCGGGTTATAGGACCGACTGGGGAGGTCAGTTCGAGAACTTCACAAGAGCGAAAGAAAGACTCGCGATGGTGGTTCCGATCGCTCTTGCCATCATCTTCTTTATGTTGATGGCGGCTTTCGGAAGTATCTACTACGCGTTAGGCGTCTTTATCGTCGTTCCTCTCGCGGTTTCGGGCGGAATCATCGGTCTTGTTCTAAGAGGTCTTCCGTTTAGTATTCCCGCGGGAGTCGGTTTTATCGCAGTGAGCGGGATCGCGGTTCTAAACGGCGTTGTCTACGCATCGACTCTAAAGGAAGAATTGGAAAAAGGAGCGTCGATCGCGGACGCGGTCTATTTAGCAGGAATCCATTCTCTTCGTCCCGTTATGACCACCGAGGTGATCGCTGCCGTGGGTTTTATCCCGATGGCGATTTCGACGATGGCCGGCGCGGAAGTGCAGAGACCTCTGGCAACGGTGGTGATTTTTGGAGTGATCGTCGCGACCGTATTCTCCCGTGTTCTACTTCCGATCGTAATGGAATATCTTTTGAACGTCTATGAATCCCAAGAAAAGAAAAAGTCCGCGAAAAGACAACTCCTGGAAAAACAGACCTTTGGGGCAAACGCAGGTTTTGGGCAGAGCAACAGAGATTGGATGCATTCGGATCTAGAGGAACTGACCACGGAAGAAGATTCCGAAGCGGAATCCAAAAACCGTTCTCCAAAATCGAAAAAGCCAAAGAAAAAGAAATGAGGAACACTTTTTAGAAAACGGCTCTTTTCTCTTGTAGGAATTACGACGCTTCTCCGTGAAAGTCGCGCGCCCCGCCCGATTTTCGGGTGGAGGGGCGGGAGGCGGAAGACTCCCGGAGATTTTCCTATATCACAGAATTATAACTTTGCAAGGAATATTCTCTCGCAGAGCTTTTGTAGGAACTCCTACAAAAAGTCATACTCGGATCCTTCTTCATTCTAAATAGCTTTTAACTTGTGGGTAAGGTTATGAATCCTATGAGCAATTCTTACCCACAAAGTGGACTGAATCTTAAGAAAAATCTGTCGTAACAACGACAATCTTCCGTGAAAGTCGCGCGCCCCGCCCTGATTTTCGGGTGGAGGGGCGGGAGGCGGAAGACTCCCGGAGATTTTCCTATATCACAGAATTATGACTTTGCAAGGAATATTTCTCAGAGCTTTTGTAGGAACTCCTACAAAAAGTCAAACTCGGATCCTTCTTCATTCTAAATAGCTTTTAACTTGTGGGTAAGGTTATGCTGATTGGGTGGTGGATTAACTCAATGCGACGCTCTTTACGAATCGCGTCGCAGGGAAAAACTCCGGCAAAATCTCCCGATCACAGAAAAGCATTTCCGACAACAACAAATCGCGCCTCTACAAACCTGTCGGAACTCCGACAAGTCGCTCGCAAACTAAAGCGCCTCGTTTCTACGGTCACTCGGCGGATCGCGGTCCTTGTTAAAAACAAAGAGCCGACGGCCACGCTCCGCTGCCTTACGGCTAATTCGCTCTCTACGGATCGCGAATTATGTCCAAAAAAAGAGTTTCCGGTCCCGTTTCGCTCCCCAGGATTGTTCTACCGGGGACCCCAAAGTCCCGCCCGGAGAATCCGATGTTAACCCAAAAACCGATCGTTTCACTACTGGATCACAGCAAGGATCCTTTCAATCTCGCCATCGCAACGGCAAGAACCTGCTATTCTTCCAAAGGAATTCTCCTCCCCTCCGACATGGTCTCTTCGGAAAAATCCATCGAGATTCGCGACCGCGTCGCCAAATCTACCAAAAAGGCCGGACATCTTACAACAAGACAACATCCTCAGTTTATCTTCACGCTGGATAAAGTCTCCCGACAATTCGTCTGGTCCTTCTTACACTCTCATCCGTTTTATAACTCGGAACAAGTATCTCAGAGATACGTAGAAGTAAAAAAGGAGAATTACTACGTTCCACCGGGACTCAGCGGCAAACTACTCGAACTCTATCTCGACGCGGTCGATTTCGCGAGCCAAGCCTACTTCTCATACAACGAAATTCTCCATCCATTTATCCAAGAAGAATACTTCAACATCTACAAGGCCAGAGCCAACTATCCGGACAAATGGCAGGGACCGATCAAAAAAAAATGTCTCGAAGTGGCGCGTTATCTGCTACCGCTTGGAACTTATACGTATCTCTATCATTCCATCAACGGATTAACTCTTCATCGTTACTATCGATTGATGAATTCTTACGACGTCCCCGAAGAACAAAGGACCGTCGTGACCGAAATGGTAAACCAAGTTCGCGCCGTCGATCCTCTCTACGCAGACGAAATGGACGATCCGCTGCCCCTCGAGGAAACGACGGAGTATCGTTTTTTTGATTCCATGTTCGGGACCGCAAAAAAAGAATACCATCCGGAAGTCGCGGGAGCTTTTGTAAAAGAATACGACGGCGAACTCGGAGCTCGGTATTCGAAACTAGTATCGCATTCTTCCAATGCGCCGGAAATTCTTGCACAATCGGTTCGATCTATATTAGGAATTCCTAAATCTTCTCTCGATGATCAGGACGCGATCGACCTCGTCTTAAATCCGTCCAAGAATAAACACCTGACTTCTACCTTGAACGAAAGTTCTCTCAGTCCGATCACAAGAGCCCTCTTCAACGTTCAGTATTCTTTCCAAAAAAGAATTTCTCACACCGCAGACAGTCAGGATCAAAGACATAGAATGGTTCCAGGAGGAAGACCGGTTCTCATGTCCCAGTATGCGGGAACACCGGATTACATCACTCCTCTCGTGGTCCAAAAATATCCGCAACTCAAAGAGAAGTATGATTCCGATATGAAGCAGATCTTCGAAAAGTTAAACCGATTTTTAGACGCAGGCGGTTCCCCCGAATATGCAACCTATCTTTTACCGAACGCATTCCCGATCCGTTTTTACGAAAGCGGGGATCTCTTAAACCTCCATCACAAATGGAGATCCAGAACCTGTTACAACGCCCAGGAAGAAATTTTCCAAGCCTCCGTGGAAGAACTCACCGACGTCATGAAAGTACATCCGGAGATCGCAAAGTGGATCAAGGCCCCATGCTGGATCCGACTCCAGGGCGAAGTCAAACCCTATTGTCCGGAAGGAGATCACTACTGTGGAACCCAGGTCTGGAAAAGAGAACTGTCCGAGTATTCCCGAGTGATCTAAAATTCTTTCCGAAAACGATTCTACGCTGTAGAATGGTCGAAGAAGTATGAAACTCACAGTGACCGACAGCCGAACCCAGGAACTCATTCGTTACAGAAGACAGATTCACAAACATCCCGAACTCCGTTACGAGGAAAATCAAACCGCGGGTTATGTGATCGATCACCTCAAGTCTCTCGGTCTTTCCTTTCAGGATAAAATCGCGAAAACCGGAGTGGTCGCGTTAGTCGATTCCGGAAAACCCGGTAAAACACTTCTCGTCCGCGCGGACATGGACGCACTCCCCATCTTTGAGGAATCCAAAGCTGAATACAAATCCGTCCACGACGGAGTCATGCACGCCTGCGGTCACGACGCTCACACGTCGATTCTTATGGGCCTCGCTTCCGATATCAAAGAGGACATCCGTTCCATTCTTCCCAAGGGAAAGGTTTTACTCGTCTTTCAACCCGCCGAAGAAGGCGGGCAAGGCGCCGATAAAATGATCGAAGAAGGAATATTAGAAAAATATAACGTAGACGCGGCCCTCGCCCTTCACGTCTGGAATCATATTCCGGTCGGAAAGGTCGGAGTTGTGGACGGACCGATGATGGCCGCAGTGGACGAATTTACGATTACTATCGCCGGAATCAGCGGTCACGGAGCGATGCCGCAACATACGGTCGATCCGATCGTCGTCGGCGCACAAATCGTAACGGCTCTTCAGACGATCGTCTCAAGAAACACGGACCCATTGGATTCTTGCGTGGTTACCGTGGGAAGTTTTCACTCTGGAAACGCGTTTAACGTGATTCCCGAAACTGCGGAACTCAAAGGAACCGTAAGAACCTATTCCAAAAAGATGTTTGAAGAAGTTCCCGGAAAACTCGAACGAGTGGTAAAAGGAATCGCGTCAGCGCTAGGAGCTAAAGTTTCGATTCACTACGAAAGAACCAACCAACCCACGATCAACGACCCTTTTATGGCGAATATAGTCCGTAAGGCTTCGTTTAACATTCTTGGCGCAGAGAGTGTAACCGAGGAGCATACGAAGTCCATGGGTGGAGAGGATTTTTCCGCGTTTCTTATGAAAGTGCCCGGTTGTTATTTTTTTGTGGGTTCGATGAACGAATCCAAAGGTCTCGTCCATCCGCACCACAGCTCGAAGTTCGATATCGACGAAGACTCTCTTTCCATCGGACTTTCCGTCCTAAAGGAAGCGATCCGAATCTATTTGGATGAAAATTAGAATTTTATTATATGGGTCTAAGTCCGATCCGGACCGAATCCAGAATTTTCAGCGCGTTTTGATTGTTCGGCGCGATCGACAGGGCGCGGTTTACTACCGCCTCGGCGAGATGAAATTCCCTTAAAATTTTATAGAGATCCGCGAGATTGATCAGATTCCTCAGATGATCCGGATCCAAGGAAAGAAGTTTCAAAGCCGCATCCACCGCCTCCGAATAACGCCGATTCAACTTCGCACAATAGGAAAGATAATACAAGGACTCCGTAGAATCCGGACGGTTAAGGACGATGATTTCAAAACAATTCTCGGCTCGGACGAATTGTTTTTCCTTGATATACGCTTTTCCTAAAAGGTGAAGTAATTCCTCGTTCTCACTTTTCAACTTCAAAAGGTTTTCTAAAATTTCGATTCCCTTTCGCACCTCGTTGGTCCGGAAAAACGTTTTTGCAGATTCCAGATCCTCTCTAAAATAGTCTAATCCGGACAAACCATTACTTTCTAAAATTGGAATATACGAAATTCTCAATAGAGTAAAATCGTCGGTGAGTTCGCCGAGTGAGCTGATCGAATTATTGATTTCTTCCAGATTTCCGTCGGCTTCCTCCACGTCCTGCTGGACTTTCAAATTCTGAACTTCCGTCAAAGAATCGTTCAACTCTTGCGTCCTTTGTGTCGCTTTTTTTTCGAAATCGTTGTTCAAATCCTCCACCATCCGGTTCAGACTGACGTAACGATTGGCGAGAATGGTCGCTACGCTCATGATAAAAACGAAAAACGCGTATCCTAAAAGTCTCGGAAAAACGATCAGCTCTCGGGCGGTCAGGGCGTCCACAGTGGAAGCGATGATCACTACCAAAAGCGCTAACAAAATCAGAAGTGCGTCTTTTTCCTTTTCGATCAGACGTTTGATGAGATAGTAAAACATATACACGACATAGGGAAGGTATAAAAACTGAACCAAATTTTTGTTGATTCGGCCGTTTAGATTCACGTCGTTCGAAAACAGATAAAAAAATCCGATTCCTAAAAACGAAATATCCAGAGCGTTCGTAAACTTAGTTTTAGGATATCTAAAGTAGAATCGAATAAAACGGAATCCCACGGGCATCATAAACGCGACCGAAATATATTCAATTTTCTTTAAATAAATGAGTTCGAGTCCGATATCGTATTTCGCCTGATTTCTTAAAAATTGATAGATCACCAATAGAATTGTAAAAAGACCGTAGTAGAAGTTCTCCTTACTCGATCTTTTTCTAAGATATAGAAAAAGAAAAAAGAATCCGACCGTTAGATATACGATCAAAAATCCCAGTTTGAGATGTTCGGTATCGAAGAAATTTTTAAATACAACGGCTGAATCCCCGATCTCGGTTCGATCCTGTTCTATCCCCAGTCTATTCGGAAAATAACCTTTCACTTCAATTACGATTAGATTTTCTTTTCCTTTTCGAATCAGATCCGAAGGAACCGAATAGATTCTAATTTTATCATACGCCTGCGGATCTTCACTGGAAAAGTCTCCGGTCTGACCGATCAGAGTTCCGTTCAGATACGTCCGATCCTTATCGGAAATAGTCCCTAATCGAATTGCGATTCCGGAAGCCTTCCAGTAAACGGGTGCGATAAATCTTTTGACAAGATAACCCGTGTTTGTTTTCGAAAGTTCATCCGGGTAACTTCCGGGAACCGAATATTCCCGCGTCTGCAATCTAAAATTTCGATCTCCTTTGAGATAGGAAATGGAATCTTGGATCGGGTCCAGCCTTTGAAGTGAAACTTCCCAACTCGAGTTTTGAGAAGAATCCAAAGAAACAACTTCTTCGAAAGATACGATCCTCTGAATCTCCTTTGAAAAAACCTCGTTTGTAAAAAAGTGAAAACAAAAGACGACAACGGATCCGTTAGAATTCTATACTTTCTCCACCGAGATCGAACTAAGTAAAAATCCGTATTTGCGAGAATTATATATTTACAAGCTTAGAAAGCAATGGAACAAGATCTGCCCGCTTGAAATGTCATGAATTCCGAAAGGCTCGTAGGATCAATCGGAATTTACCTATAACTTTTCACTACTCGACGAATACAATCCATCAAACGGTTTCAAGCGAGGTTTTAACCTGAAGAGCTTTGAGATTTTTCGGATCTATATCGAGAGCTTTTTCCACTAGATCCTTAGCACGAGGAAGAATATTCATAATTCTGTATATATCAGCGAGATTGATCAGATTTCGTATTAACAATGGGTCCAACAAATACGCCCTTTCCCCCAAATCGGCGGCCTTTTGGTAGAATTTAAGCATTTTGTAACAAAGAGAAGTATGATACAAAAAGTCGCTGGAAGCCGCGTTCTGATCAAGAAGGGTTTCCCAATACCCTACCGACTTCGCATAATCTTTTTCCCTAAGATAAAATCTTGCTAAAACCTTAAGAATCTGTTCGTTTTTCGGATAAAGTTCCAAGGCGTTTTCTAAGGTTTTTAATCCGTCCTCAACCCGATTTTTTTCGAGAAGTTCTCTTCCGCGGTCCAGCGCCTCTTGAAACGAAAATTCGGGAAAAGTTCGAAAGGAAGGACTTGCGGATTCGGGATGATAGGTGATCTTTAAAAGTGTGAAGTCGTCGACGAGAGCGCCGAACTTTACAATTCGATCATATACTTCTTTCAGGTCGGCCGCGCCTTCTTCCACCCTTCTTAAAAATTGATCCTGATCTTCGTTGATCACTCGATCCTCCGCCTTACCGATCAAAAGATCGTCCCTTCCGTCCGAGCCGATTACGATCGTATCTCCCGGGAGCATTCGAAAGGTCTTGATCGTAAGATGTTGTTCATTTTCCGGAATTCCGATTTTACGAAGAGTAAGCTCGTCTTCTATGTAAGACGCGACCCGATCCCGGTATAACACCGTCCAAGGATGTTCTGCATTGATATAGTAGAGTAATCCCGAAGATTCTTCGACCAGACCGAGGACGATCGAGATATACATCGATCCGTCGAAAGACTCGAAAATTTTCTGAAGTTCCAGAAAGGCTTCCTTCAACCAACGTTCGGGAGATTTTTCTTTTTGAGAATTGATTCCGGATCGGGTCAGAATGGTATTAAAAACGGTTCCCATTACCAAGGCGCCTCCAGCTCCTTGGATGGATTTTCCCATCGCGTCCCCATTGACAAAGACCACATAACGTTTCCCGCTCAGCTCCACGTTTCCGGATATCAGAATATCGCCGCCGATCTCGTATGTTTTCCCCTTGAATTCGAAGGATTTTTTCTGCTTTGTATAAAATTCTGTTTTGACGGTTTGACTCGTATTCTTATTGGAAGAAAGAGGATTGATCAGAAGAGAAGTGAGAAAATAATCCGCGTCCTGCTGAATCTTGAGACGATTGACTTGTTCCAGGGATTGTTTCAGTTCTTCGGTCCTTCGTTCCACTTTCTTTTCAAGATCCTCGTTTAATTCCTCCACTTCCTCGTTAAGACGAACAAACTTATTGGCAAGAATCGTAGCGATGTTTAGAATAAAGAATAAAAAAGCGTAACCGACAACCCTTGGAAAAACTATCACGTTGCGGGCTCCGAGAGTGTCCAAAACTCCGGCGATCACCACGACCAAAACTCCGATCAGAATAAAAAACGCGTCCCGATCCTTTTGACCGATCCTCCGAATCAAATAATACGAAATGAGTCCAACGTAAAGAATCCAACCGAATTGAACTACGTGTTTATTCAACATATTGTAATGGATAACGTTGTTTGAAAAAAGATAAAAAAGGGTAAACAAAGCGTAACTTCCGTCCAAAACGTTTAACGCAAGATTTCTAGGATATTTAAAATAAATCCTGACAAAGTTGGCGAAAAGAGGAATCAAAACGGTAAGAATGATATATTCCACCTTTTTCATATAGATAAATTCGATTCCCAGATCGTATTTGATCTGATTTCTTAAAAATTGATAGATAAAAAACAGAATCGTAAAAAGGCCGTAGTATAAATTTTCCTGATCCGAACGGCGCCTTACGTATAAAAAGAGAAAATATCCGCCCACTGTGAGATAGATCATCAATAAGAATATCTTAATATACTCTGCGCGCAGAAGATCCTTTAAAACCAAAGCGCTATCCCCTATCAAGGTCCGATCCTGTTCGATTCCGACCTCTCGGTCAAAAAATTTCTTCACTTGTATTACGATTATATTCTTTTCTCCCCTTCGAATGAGATCGTTCGAGATCGGATAAACCCGAATCTTATCGTAAGCCTGCGGAAACTTAGAATTCAGATCACCCGTCGCTCCGATCAATGTTCCGTTGAGATAAGTTCGGTCCTTATCGTTGATCGTCCCCAATCGAATGGAAAGACTTGATGCGTTCCATTCCTTCGGTGCGATAAATTTTTTAACGATATAAACGGTTTGTACGGATTCGTCTTTTAACTTATGGACCCCCGGCGCTTTGTAGATCTCAAAAGGAATGGAATTTTTCTTTCCTTCCAAATAAGAATTTGAAAAAGAAATCGGATCGATCGGAGAAGTTGTGATTTCCCAGTTGTACTCTGAAGTAGAATCCAGACTTGTCATCGTATCAAAGGATGAAATTTTTTGAATCGATTCCGAGTAGAGTGAAAAGACAAAACAATCGCAGAGAATCAAAAGGCAAAAAAGTTTATAAATCGAGATTTTTCGAAAGAAAAAAAATCCGTTGAGAATGGGATAAAAAAAAGAAAAGGATTCCTTTTTAAAAATCGGACCGAGGGCATGTTCGTATAAAAACATAGAAACAACTCTTCCTTAGTTCTGATTGGGCAAAACCCTTTTTATAAATTTAGAAATCGAAAGAATTCCGCGCTTTCATCCAAAAAAAGAACGTTGGCCGCATTCGATTCCGACATCCAAAAGAGTTTCTATCGGGGATAAAAACTCTTTTCGGAGACAAAAAACAATACAACTAACGTTCTGATTCCGGTTAAGACAAGGATAAATTTACATTTTTGAGAATGCGCAATTTCTTTTTATAAAAGAATTCCTCAATCCTGAGTATGATTTCGGTTTAATTTTTTAGAGCTTCGATTTCATCGATTTCTTTCGGAATCATTTCGGTTAAATTGAAGGGATTTTGACCTCGGACTAGGATATCGTCCTCGATTCGAATCCCGATTCCGCGAAAACGTTCCGGAATTTCGGGATCTTCCGGATCAAAATACAATCCCGGTTCGATTGTAATCACTTGGCCGTTTTCCAATTTTTTGGAAGTTCCGTTTTGATAATAAGTTCCCACGTCGTGAACGTCCATACCCAGATAATGGCTCGTCCTATGCATATAATATTTTTTGAATATTCCCTGTTCCAAAATGGCATCCAGAGAACCTTCCAGAACTCCCAGATCCTTCAAACCTTCGCAGAGTGTTTTTACGGCTTGATTATGAATAGCGACAAATTCAACCCCCTCCTTTGTATGTAGGATCGCTTCTTTCTGCGCTTTTAAGACGATCTCATAAACCGCTTTTTGTTCGGGTGAGAATTTTTTGCCGACCGGGAAGTTGCGCGTAACGTCGGCGGTGTAGTAGCCTTTTTCGGCTCCGCTGTCCACGAGTACGATCTCTCCCTCCTTCAGCTGACAGTTGTTAGACGTATAGTGGAGAATCGTAGCATTCCTTCCTGTCGCGACGATATGTCCATATCCTCCGCCCCAAGCTCCATGTTTGAGATATTCGGATTCTAAAATCGCTTCGAGTTCGTATTCGAACATTCCAAGTTTGGATTCTTGCATCAATCGTTTATGACCGAGAGCCGTAATTCTTGCGGATTCACGTAACGCTTCAATCTCCACTGGACTTTTGAACATTCTCATCCAGTGTAGGAAGTCCGGAGATTCGATTCTTCTTGGTCCGAACTTCCCCTCTCTCGAACGCTGGTTGAGAGAATAGATCCACTGAATGAGTTTGGAATCTCGGACTAAGTCCTTACCGAAAAAATGATAAAGAGTATGCTGATTGACGAGAATTTCATCTAACTTAGATTCCCATTCGGTAGTATCAAAGGATTCGTCGAGACCTAAAAGTGTTTTCGCCTTTTCCTTCCCGACCCGGATCCCGGTCCAAATTTCTTTTTCCTTGTCTTTCGGGAGCATAAAGACGGATTTATAAGAATTTTTTAATATTAGAATTCCGTCGGCCTCGTCCAAACCTGTCAGATAAAAGTAATCGGAATCCTGGCGAAACTTATATTCCACGTCCCGGTTTCGGATCAGATGAGAAGCGGCAAAGACGATCAAAACCTCGCCTTCTTTAAGTTTTTTTTGAACCTCTGCGATTCTTTCCCGATAAATAGAATGAGTCATGGCTGGATTCCCTTTTCTAATTGGACTGCTATCGAAAACAATTTGTCCGGATCTTGGTCTTTCATACAACGAAAATGTCCTTCCGGACAAACCCTTCCCCCGTGGATTCCGCAGGGTCGGCAGGAAAGTCCGGAAATCCCGGAAACAAAAGAAAGATCTGCCAAAGGTGTATAACCGAAATCCGGAACCGTAGCGCCAAAGACGGCTAACGTAGGAATGTTAAACGAAGAAGCAAAGTGGATCGGAGAAGAATCATTGCTGATCATCAGAGACGCTTTGGAAACGAGAAAGGAAAGTTCCTGAAGATTTGTCTTTCCGGCGAGATTGATTCCGAACCCGGAGCCGACTTCCTCACAAAGTTCAAAATCCCCTTTGGAACCGATCAATACGATCTTCTTCCCGGTTTCTTTGGAAAGCCTTTCGCCTAACGCGCGAAAATGGGAGGCCGGCATTCTTTTTGTTTCCCAGACCGAACTTGGGGCAAGAAGAATATAATTCCCGGTTTCCAAGCCGTTTTCCTTCATCAAAACCCGCACTCGAAAGACCGATTCTTCCTTCCAAAACAGTTCGGGGCGTTTCGAAAGTTGAGAGTAGTCCTTCTCCTCGTAAATCAAGGAGAATAGTTTTTCCACCTCGTGTTTTCCCCGTATTGGACGAGGGATTTTTTTCGTAAGAAGAAAGGAGAAACCCGCGCTTTCATAGCCGATTCTAACCTTTGCCCCGCTGGCAAATCCCATAAGCGTCGAACGAAATGAAAAATGAGGAAGCAGACAAAGGGTATATTCTTCTTTTCGAATGCTCCACAAAAAGGAAAAAAATTTCCAGAGCGATTTTTTAAATTCTTTTTTATCCAGAGGGATGAGGCGATCGATATGAGGATTCGCTTCCAGAACTCCTTCGGTGCCCTTGTTGACTACGACCGTCAGATGAGAATTCGGATACTTACGTTTTACTTCTCGAAAAAAGGCGGTCGTCAAGATTAAATCGCCCAAAAACGCGGTTTGAATCAAAAGTATTTTTTCAGTCACGTGAGATTCCATTCTTATCCTTTGGAAAGAATTGTCGCAAAGTTATTCACTCCCAATCCTCCGATCGAAAGGGCGAGACCGTTTTGAAAACGGTCTTCTTTGTACATCCAAGTCTGAAGTTCGGCGATCTGAGCCAGACCCGATACTCCGACCGGATGTCCTCTCGTTTTTAGACCTCCGGATGCGTTGATCGGAAGTTGTCCGTCCGGGTGAGTCTTTCCCTCTTTCACATAACGCAGCGCCTTTCCCTTCGGAAAAAGTCCCGCGTCCTCGGCTCCGATCAATTCAAAAGGAGTAAATGCGTCGTGAAGTTCGGCGAGATGAATGTCCTTGGGTTTTAAGCCTGCTTCCTTATATGCGCCTTCAAAGGCCGCGACACTCGAAGGAAAACTCAAACTCCCGGGAGCGGCGGAAAGATTTCCGATCCCATGTCCGATCCCAGCGATCTTTAATTCTTTGGAAGAATTCGTTTTGTCGGAGCTCATAAGCACGGCGCAACTTCCGTCGGAGAGAGGGGAAATATCGTACAGACAAAGAGGACTCGTAAAAAGCGGCGATCTAAAATATTCTTCTTCCGTAATATTCTTCCGGATATGAGCGTTTTCGTTTTGAAGTCCGTTGTCGTGGAGTTTTTTGGAAAGAGAATAAAGATCCTTTCGGTCGTATCCGTTTTCGTAAAGATAACGAGTCGCGATCATTCCGCCTCCTTGCGCCATCGACATCGCAAATCCTCTCTGACGATCGGAAAGTACACTTCCCAGAAGAAGATTGTTTTCTTCCCTTTCCAGGCGACTCATCACTTCGGTTGCGATAACGATTCCCCTTTGAAACGCGCCGGATCGGAGAAGATAGGTCGCGGTGTGTAAGGCGCTTGCCCCGCTCGAAGAAGCGGTTTCCGTTCTGATGACAAAAAGATTCTTAAGACCCAAACTTTCTTTGATTCTTGCGGGAAGAAAAATTTCTCCCGTATATTTTTCCGGAGCCATAGCGGCGAAAATCAGAAATTGAGGTTCAAACTCAGAATTCCGTTTGAGAAGTTGAATCGCAGTTTGATAAGAAAGAGAATGATAATCAAGTTCAGTTTTACCAAAACGACTGAGTTGAGAATCGATGATGAATACGGATGAAGACACGATAGTCTATGTTTTTGAAAATTGTGAGATTGAAAATCAAAAAAAATAAATCAAAACGAGACTAACGACTTTTCAGAGCGCTTTCGAAAGTATCCTTGCAAATTTAAGAATGTTTTTTATACTGAAAGGATAGAAGGGGAAATACTATGAAAGGAAATAAAGAAGTTCTCGAAATTCTTGGCGAAGTCCTTGCCGCAGAACTCACAGCAATCAATCAATATTTTATTCACGCGAAGATGAACAAAAACTGGGGTTTCAAAAAACTCGCCGATTTTATGAAACACGAATCCATCGACGAGATGAAACACGCGGACGAGATCATCGATCGAATTCTTTATTTGGACGGAGTTCCCGATCTTCAGAGATACATGAAAGTAAACGTCGGCAACAATATCCAAGAGATCCTCAAAGCGGATCTGGAATTGGAATACGCCGCCGTGGAAAGATTCAATCGAGGAATCGCGATCGCGGTAAAAAACAACGACAACGGAACCCGCGAACTTTTTGAAAAAATTCTGCTTTCGGAAGAAGAACACGTGGACTGGATCGAGGCACAACAGGAAATCATTCGTCAGATCGGCGTTGAAAACTATCTGGCGCAACAAATCGAGTGACGAATTTTAGAAACCCCGCTCCCAAAAAATCGTTAAGGTTGAAAGTCCGAAAACCGGAGGGGCGCCCCTCTTCTTCGGATCGTTCCAGAGAGAAAGAAGTCCCTTCCAAAACGGAATGGGATTTTTCAAGACCTGATACTTTTGAATACCATGCGTCTTGTCCGGACGGTCTTTCCGGTTTACTCCGAGAAGAAATTTTAGAAGCCGGACTTACGGTTCTCGCGGAAAATCGAGGCGGAGTTTTTTTTCAAGGTTCGGCCAAAGCCTTAAAAGATTTTATCCTTACGACCGGGATCGCTTCGGGGATCAGTATTTCTTTACGTTATTGGAGGGTCGATAGTCCGGAAGATCTTTATAACCAAGCCCTTCAATTTCCTTTTGAGAAGATCATCAGTCCGGAACAATCCTTTCGGATCGATTCTACGACCAAGGATTCTTTGAAGGACTCGCGTTATGCGACCTACAAACTCAAGGACGCGATGTTCGATCGTTTTCGTTCCAAGGGTAAAGAAACTCCGCAGGTTTCCAGAGACGAACCCGATTTT
The DNA here is from genome assembly GCF_016918785.1 of Leptospira ainazelensis. Taxonomy (GTDB): domain Bacteria; phylum Spirochaetota; class Leptospiria; order Leptospirales; family Leptospiraceae; genus Leptospira; species Leptospira ainazelensis. The sequence goes on from NZ_JAFFPT010000060.1 coordinate 46,113, forward strand.
TTATTCTATCTTCGTTCTCATTCCGACCACGCGAAACTTTCTCTGGGTCTGAATACAAGGCCCCTCCAACAGCGCGGTCATGGAAGAATCGGAGGAGAAGCTCCGATGCGAGAAATTCTTGCGTCCGCTCTGGTTCGTTACTCCGGTTGGGACGCCAAATCCGCGTTATACGATCCTTTCTGCGGTTCCGGAACGATCGTTATCGAAGCCGCATTGAAACTTTTGTACGGCGGTTACACGAATTACAGAAGTCTGGATTCTTCACTTCCGTTTAAAAAACTTTTCGGAGAACCCAATCTGAAAGAGGAAGCGGGGAAGGTTTCTAAAATTCTAATATTCGCGTCGGATCAAGACGAAAAGGCCTTGAATCTCGCGAAGTTAAACGCAAAAAATGCGGGCGTGGAACATCTCATCGATTTTTTTACGGCGGATGCGACGGTTTCTGAAAACGAAAAAGGAATCCAAAACGGATTTATCGTTACCAATCCTCCCTACGGTGTTCGACTGGGAACCAAGGAAGAAGCCAAAGAAATCTATTTGGCCTGGGGTAAAAAACTCAAAGACCATTTTGCCGGGAATATTCTTGCGCTCGTCTGCGGCGACACGTCTCTTTTAGGATTTCTAAAACTTAAAAAAGACAAGGAACAATCGCTCACAATCGGCAAGCTAAAGGGAAAATTAGTTGCCTACACTCTGGGCAAATAATCCAATCGAATCGGAATGAAACATCAGGAAATTCTTCTTAAACTCTTAGAAGTCACTGAGAACACGAAGGATTCGTTTCAATTTCTTAAACTCTTTCGTTCCATAGAACCCGAAAAGTTTGCCGTGATCTACGCCGATTCGGGAACTCTGATGGAATCCGCCGAAGCGCTTCTTTACAATCTCAAACTTCTTCACAAACTCGAACTCTATCCGGTTGTCGTTTTGGATAAGGACGGAATTTCCTATACGAATCTTTTTTATAGAAATCAGTCCAAGGAAGAAACGGACTCCGCGCTTCCCGGTAAACTTTTTCGTCATTTCAATCAACTGGAAACTTCGGTGGCTTCCGCTCTTGCCGAAAAAAAGCTTCCGGTTTTCGTCGCCGAAGAAAGAGGAAACGGTCTTTTCGAATTCTTAAACAACCTCTGCTCTTCCTTAAAAACAAAAAAACTCATCTACTTAAATCCCCGCGGAGGAATTTATTCCGGTGGTGAAAAAATTTCCATCTGTGACGTGGATTCCACAATCGAACCCGATCCGATCGATTCGGTTCTTTTTCACGCTTGCAATCAACTTTATAAAAACGTAAAGGACCCGGAATTCGGGATCGCAATCACTTCGGCTTCTTCTCTTCTGAAAGAATTGTTTACGATCAAAGGAAGCGGAACTCTCATTCGTAAGAAAAATCGAATCGATTTTATTTCCGATCTCAATTCGATTCCCAAGGAGAAGATCAATCAACTTATTGAAAAGGCGTTTCAGAGACCTTTGAAACCGAATTTCTGGGAACAAGAGTTTGCGGGGATTCTTCTCGAGTCGGAATACAAGGGCTGCGCATTGGTCAAGGAGACTCCTTACGGTTTTTTTCTTTCCAAGTTTGCCGTCGACGAAATCGCGAGAGGGGAAGGTGTGGGAAGGGATATCTGGGATCAATTGGTCCAAAGATTCCCGGCGCTTTTCTGGAGAGCGCGAAAGGAGAATTCGATTTCCAAGTGGTATATAAAAGTCTGCGACGGAATGCAGAAAGAAGGAATCTGGATCTACTTTTGGATCGGGGTCATGGAAGAACATATCCAGCCGATTTGTAATTTTCTAAAAAATCTACCGCAGGATTTGGAAGCTCCGTCCAACACGAAGTAGTCGAAGGATATTTTTTGACGGCGGTTTGCCGAACAAAAAAGTTGTAAATTTTAAAATGGAAGACTTGTAGGAGTTCCGACAGGGAGAATATTACTTGCAAAAAGTATGTTTTTCTGATATGCGGAGTTCGCCGCGAGGTTTTCCCTGCAACGCGACCCATAGGGAGCGATGCACTGAGTTTATCCACCTCACCCCTGCAGCGCGATCCGTAGAGAGCGATGCACTTGAGTTTCCTAGATCAGGGCGGGGCGCGCGACTTGCACGGCGATTGTCGGAACTACGACAGAAGAAATACATAAGAAGGGAAAACTCATGAACTCACCAGTCTTTTTATACGACGGAGATTGTTCTTTTTGCAAGGACTTAGCGCAAAAGCTCCAGTCTTACAATCTCAAGTCGAACATCCGCTTTCAATCCTTCCGAGATTTTTCCGAAAAAGAACTCAGAGAAATTCACCCGAGTTTGAATATCCAAGTGGCGGAGGGAAATGTTCAGATGATCGCCGACGGAAGAAGATACCCCGGATTTTTTGCAGTCCGAAAACTCAGCCATTCTCTCAGAGGATATCGTTGGATTTCACCCCTCCTCTATCTCCCTCTGATTCCGATTTTCGGGATGATCGGAATGAACGTCTTAAAGACCTTGAAAAGCCGATAGACCTTCGTAAAAAACCAGTCTTGCATCCAATGCCAGGCGATTCCCTTCCATCACACGATTCTTTTTTTCATCGTTGTCCGCGACGAAATCGATCAAACGAAAGAGTTTTTCCGCGTGAGATTCGTCCGCGTCCAAATTGACTTGGAAGAATTTCCCCTCCGGAAGCGAGGCCCTTCCTTTCAGCTCTCCGTAAGACTTAAACATTCTTGAATATTCTAATTTTAGCAAGTATTCGTTTGCCGGACCGAGCGCACCCAACGCGGAATAAAAATCGGTAGTCGTGATTCTCTGCATCAGATCGAGATAGGCTTTTGTCTGAGGAAGAAGATGGGACTCGAAAACGACTTCTCCCATATCGGAAAGAAATTTTTTAAGAATGGAAACATGGGAATCCTCGACATTTCCTTCTCCCAATTCTTCCCAGATATTATGTACAAGAACGATTTTTGCGTCCAGACTTTCGCTGATCGCAGCGGTATTGAGAAACCAATTTACAAAATCCACGCTCACGAAATATTCCTGACGCAGCCAAAGAAGAAGATCTTCTTTTTCCATTTTTCTTTCTTTGGATTCCAACCAAAGATTCGCGGTTAGGACTGGATGATTTCGAACCGATTCTTCCAGAGAATTCCGAAAAGAAACGTCGGTTTGAGAGGAATGAAACGTCTGCATAAATTCTTTTTTATTTTTTTGTGAGAAGAAAATCGGTCTTTAACTTAGAATACAAAAACCGAGGAGTTTCGCCGTCCAAACGTGCAATCTTTAGAATCTCCGAAAACAAGGATTTTTCCTCCCCCAACGCCTGACGATAACAAATCGGAAAGGTGGAATAAAACGGTGACAAACCGGGGGTCAGATTGATTTCCAAAAAAAAAGGCTCCCCTTCTTCGTTGCATTTCCAGTCCAAACGTGCGGGACCGGAACTCCCTAAGGTTTTACAAAAAAGGACGCTCTGTTCCTGAAGGAACAATTCCCTTTCTGCCGGACAATCAAAAACCAAAACCTCGGGCATAACGCTCTTTGACTTCGTCTTTTCTCCGTAGACTTCTTCGACTTTCAGATCGTCTTTCAGGATCAGACGACCCGCAGGGCTCACGCGATAGCCGTAGGCCAAGGAACCCATTACAGAAACCGTATATTCAGAACCTTTTAAGTAATCTTCCGCTAAATAGGGAAAATACTCTTCGGGTAGCTGAACCAGTCGGGAACGTAGTTCTTTTTCGTTTCCGACTACGCTTTTTTCTCCGATCCCGAGACTCGAACCTTCTCCGGAAGGTTTTAAAAAACAAGGAAAGGAGATTTCCTTAGGCAATGTAAAATTTTCCCGATCCGCAAAGGAAATGGAAAAACCTTTTGCCACGGGGATTCCCAGAGACTTCGCAAAGATCTTCGTCAGATTCTTATCCAAAGAGACGTTTTGAGAAAATGCGTCCGAACCGGTATGCGGAAAACCGAAAAGTTCGGCGGTCGCCGGAATCAAGGCTTCCCGATTTCGAGAGCGAAAACCTTCCATCAGGTGAAAAATCACCGGTCGATCGCGAAATTCCAAAGAAGAATATAAATTCAACTTTTCTAATAAATCCCTCGGAGTAGTCGCGAGTTCCACAACTTCCCCGAGTTCGTTTAACAATTCCATGATCTTTTCGACGGATGCTCTGGATTCCCATTCTTGTTTGTAAGAATCCGGAAATTCTCCCGAAAACTCGTGGAGATCGGCGTAGACGAGTACGGTGGGAATAACCTCATTCATAAAAATGTTTTTCTTTCGCGCCGAAACTTCCGGGATAAATTCTTTCCCAAGTTTCCGTCGTGATTTCGGGATAACTTTCTTCCATTGTGGAATCGGGAGGCTCCGGACTCAAATGATAGGTTCCGCGTAACGCGGATCGAAAAACGTGCATCCTCTCCGGTTTGTAATAACCGAGATACCAATCGGGAGTCAGGGTGATCTTTCCTCCGCCTCCGGGAAGATCGTTCACAAATTGAGGAATTCCCATTCCCGCGATTTTTCCCCGAAGATATCCAACGATCTCGATCCCTTTTGCAAGAGGAGTTCTAAAACCTCGGGAACCGGGAATCAATTCCGGATCATACATATAATACGCGCGAATCCTAAGCTCCAAGAGTTTTTTATGAAGTTCTAACATAGTTTCTCCGGAATCGTTGATCCCTTTTAGGAGAACACATTGGTTTCCTACGCTCACGCCGGCCTTGAGAAGTTTTAGAATCGCTTCCTTCGCCTCGGAGGTGCATTCCTTTGAATGATTGAATTGGGTATTGCAGAAGATCGACAATCGGTCATTGTTGTGAGATTCTATTATATTACAAAGTTCGTATGTGATTCGAAACGGCAACGTCACGGGGTTTCTAGTTCCGAGTCTGCAGATTTTTACGTGTTCGATTTTTTCGAGTTTTTCCAAAATCCAATCGATCTTAGAATCGCTCAAGTTCAGAGGATCCCCTCCCGACAAAACCACGTCTCGAATCTCAGGATGGGATTCTATGTATTCGAAACAGGCTTCCAGATCATCGGTCGCCATTCTTTCTTTAGAATCGGAGACCTTTCTTCCTCTCATACAATGTCTGCAATAAACCGAACACTCGTGATTGGTAAAAAGAAGAACCCGATCCGGATACATGTGAGTCAATCCCTTCACGGGAGAAAGTCTTTCTTCATGAAGCGGATCGGCCGATTCTTCCGGAGAAAAAATAGATTCGGCCTCTCTCGGAAGAATCATCTTTCGAATCGGATCTTCGGGATCGTTCGGGTCCGTAAGAGAAATGTAATATGGAGTCGCGGAAACATTCAATCGAATCGTCTCTTTCAATCCGATTCTTTCGCTCGGAGTCAGTTCAAAGTAGCGCTCCAATTTTTCACCTTGGACCCGATTCTTCAACTGCGCCTTATAATCGGTCCAAACAAAGGACGAAAAGAGTTCGGAGCGGTTCTGCAAAAGATTTTGCAGAGAAGAAACGTCCGTCTGATTGAGATCCGAAGTTTTCATAGAGGAGATACTTCCTATTTTCTCCGCGTCCGGGGAAAATCAAGCAAAGGGAAAAAGAAAATGCCAAAAGGATCCGTTTTCAGAAACTGTCCAGAGAAATGACTTCTTTTTCCCCGGATTCTCTCCAAGCTCTTGCCTTCGACGTAGACGGAACCTTGTTTTCTTCGGAGGAGATCATTCTCGAAGTTTATAAGGACTCAATCGAACATTTTTCCCAAAGTTCGGGAATTCCCATCGAATTGCCTTCGAGGGAAAGAATCATGGACGAGATCGGAAAACCGGTCAAAACCATTTTTCAAAATCTTCTTCCTCAGCTCCAAGAAGAACAAAGAGACGGAATCTCCGACGGCGTCCTTCGTTTTCTTTGTCAGAGAATCCGAAACGGAGAGGGAGAATTTTATCCAAAGGTAAAAGAGACGATCGAGTCCCTTTCCAGAAAAGGATTTCGTATTTTAGCGGCTTCCAACGGTAGAAGACCCTATATCGAAACCATTTTAGACGTCGCCGGAGTTCTTCCCCTTTTTGATCCCATTCTCGTGATCGACAACGAAAGGATCAAAACCAAAGGAGGAATTCTGAAAGAATACGTAAAACTCTACGGCCTTGAACCCGAAAAAATTCTTATGATCGGAGACCGACTTTCCGACCACGAGGCGGCTCGTCAAAACGGTTGTCCCTTTGCGTTCTGCACATACGGACACGCCAATCCGGGAGAAATTCCCGACTTCGAGATGGAACTCAAAAACCTCTCGGATCTCGCCAAACTCCTCTGATTTTTGCCTGTATAGAATCCAAATTCTTTCCGAAAATGATAGAGTGCCGGATTCGGAAAAAAGAAAAAATCTCATCTTCATTTTAACGGGAATCATCTTTACTTTGGTACTTTTGGATAAGAGTACCGGGTCCGGCTTTTCCCTTTCCGGAACCGGGTTTCAAGGTTTTCGAAATATCGGTAAGATGAATCCGGAATCTCAGAGTTCCAACCGAGGCAATCTCAATCACAAAGAAATGATGGACCAAGCCGAAGACGAAATCCTCGGGGAGCTCCTACAAAACGGAGACATCCAAACCTCTTCTTCCGAAACTACAAACGTGATCGAAGAAGATCTAAACGAGGAAAATCTTGTTCCCGTACTGGATCCGCAGATTTCCGAAACGCAAGGCGTAGAGACCGCGCTTCCCACGGAAAAGGGAGAATTGGCCCTCTACTTTCTCAAATTCTATGGAAAAGGAAGTAAGAGCCATTCCAGACTTGTAAAGGTTCTTCGGCTTTCGAAGGGCGGTGATCGCGTAAGACTCGTCCTAAATTCACTCATTGCGGGTCCGGTTGGAGCCGAAAAGGAAAAAGGAATTCTCAATTCGATTCCCTCGAGTCTTAGCTACGATCCGGATTACAGGATCGAAGACGGAATTCTGAAGATTTCCCTGAGCAGCGATTTGGAAAGAAGCGCCGGCCCTGAGATTCTCAAAGACAGAATCGACCAGCTCACTTACAGTCTTATGGAGAATCTTCCGATTCGGGGAGTTCACCTGAAAATCAACGGAAGAGCGGTACGTTCTCTCGGCGGAGAAGGAATGCCTTTGCCCTCCGTTCTGACAAAAAATCCTCGAAAGATCGTAGTTTTTTAATATTCGACACCGTTATTTTTTTCCAAATTCGGTCGAATCCCTATGTCGAAGAGGCCTTTACAAATCCTGATTGTTTAAACAGAGCCATTCTTAAAATGGGGAAGCAAGATCCTTTCGTCGTCCGCAAATCAATGAGATATTCTTTCGGAAACAATCAAAAAGCAAAACTCCTCGCTCGGAGAGTTTTTTTCAATCCCTTCCCGGACGATTATCTAAAGATCTATCAACCGGATATTCAAAGAGCCACCGTCATTTATTTTTTTCTCTGCATCGGGATCAGCATTCTCTCGGCTTTGGTTCCGGATGGAGCAAATCCTCTCGGAGAGGAAAACCGGATTCTCGTTTACTCCCGATTGGCGGTAGTTTTGTTATCGAGTTTTTTTGCATTCTTACTTATAAAGTGGAAAAACTTTTTTCGGAGAAAAATCGAGAGGTTCAGCATTCTTTCTTCGGGAACAATCGTCTTTTCAGTTCTTCCGTTTATCTTTTTGGATTCCGAAAGAATGGGACTTTACTTTCATTTTTTTACCGCCTTGGTGGTAAGCGGGAACATTCTTCTCTGGTTTACGGGAACCACCGTGATCTTTTTCAATTCCCTCTTCTACTTTTCGTTAGTTCTCTGTACAACAATCACCGGTTTTGCGATTCCGCTTCAGCACGACTTTGCGATCATATTGATTTATCTGACGACAGGGGTGATCGGAAATCTTCTGATCAATTTCTGGAGAGTGATGGATCATCGTGCGAAAAAAAAATTGCAGAAAGCGGTCAATAAGCTCCGGGACAAAAACATCCAGATCGAAAAAATATCGAAGGTCGACGAACTCACCCGTCTTTACAACAGAAGATATCTGATCGAACAGTTTGAACTTTTTTTAAAAAGGGCTCAACGTTATAAATTCTCTCTCGCGATGATCATCTTGGACATGGACTATCTCAAAGAGATCAACGATTCTTACGGACATCTGGCTGGGGATTTGTCGCTGCGAACCATTTCGGAAGTGATGAAACACAGAGTGAGGGCCACCGATATCTGTTCCCGAATCGGAGGGGATGAATTTTGTATTCTTCTCGACGCGATCAAAAGAGAAGACCTTTCCCAACTCTGCGAAAAACTAAGACTGGACGTTTCCGAAAAGGAACTTTCGTATCGAACAAAAACCGGAGATCCGGTCAAGATCACCGTTTCCATCGGAGCCTGTATCTTCGGCCCCGAAGAAGAATTCAGTTTTGACGATATCTATCATTCGATCGATTCCGCTCTTTACGAATCCAAAAAGAAGGGAAGAAACCGAGTTTCGTTTATCGAACCGATTCGTTATTTTCCAAAAGAAAATCCGAGAGCTTTTACTTCTTAGGAGTCGGAAGTTCGTAGTGATAGGTGATTTCGCAGTAAACTCCCTCTTCCAAATACTTAGTATTTTTTAACTCCAAAAAGAACTGTCTGTTTTTTTGGTCGGGTTCCAATTCTTCCAGTTTGCGGGTTACGATCGTTTTGGCGGCTGTGCAGGAAGTGTTCTGCATTTTGAACCTGTCGTTTTCTTCGATCGAAGAAGCGGAAGCCTGTCCGATCGAAACGAGTTCATAGCGATGGGGTCCGAGAGTTTTTACCGTGACCCCCGTTTCCATTTGAATTCTTTCTTTTACCTCGTGGGCGCAGGAGGTAAAAGCCAACGTAAACACCAGAATACAATTTAGAATCTTCATCTCTTTCTCCTCATCGCTTTTCGTTTCGAAAGGCGTTCTCTTTTTAAGACCTTTTTTTGTTTAAAAACGGATTCTTCTCTTTTCTATTCTTATCTCGAAAACATTGCGGAAGAGCCAATCTTTGTTCCGACTATCTATTTTTTGTAAATCGGAGTCGATTCGGACTTAAAGTCCGTTCCAAGGTGGAATTCGGCAAGGCCCTTCTCGAAGAAGAAAAAATCCCAAATATCCGAACATTTTTCTTGAGAACCGTGATGCTCACTTCCCTTTGAGAAAAATTTTTCTTATTTTTAGAATGGGAATACGAGACGAGACGTTCCAAAATATTTTTTAAAGAGTCCCCGCCAATTCGTTTCCATATCGATCATAGTTGTAGAGAAGGTCTCTTCGTTTTGGAACAAATCCGCCTTCCTTTAAAAACTTAATCGCTTCTTTTTCGGTCTTGAGTCCGTAGGAACGAAGGACGTTTTCTTCGATGACGACCGAAGAGATATCGTCGGCCCCGCTCGTCAAAGCCAACTGCCCGACTCCTTTTCCAAGAACCATCACCGAAGTTTCGATATGAGGAACATTGTCTAAGAAAATTCTACAAATCCCGAGAACCTTTAGATATTCCTGCGTGGAAACGGCGCGAACTTTGAAACGTTTTGTCTGCGGTTGAAACGTCCAAGGAATAAAGGATAAGAATCCTCCGGTCCGATCTTGGAGGTTTCGCACAACGCTCAAATGTTCGATCACTTCTTCTTTTGTTTCTTCCGAACCGAAGACGATGTTGGCGCTTCCCGGAAGTCCAGCCTCGTGAGAAGTTTCCATCGCGCGAACCCATTCTTCCGTGGTTGCTTTTTTCGGAGAAATGATGTTGCGCATCCGATCGGTAAGAATCTCCGCTCCCGCTCCGGGAACGGAATCCAATCCGGCTTGTTTCAAAATTTGTAATACTTCCTTGAGAGGAAGTCCCGTGATCTTTTCTAAGTTGATGATTTCCACCGGAGAAAATGCTCGGATATGCATGTCCGGATATTTCTTTTTTACGGAAGAGATGACGTTTAGATAATAATCAAAGGGAAGATCCGGATAAACTCCGCCTTGGAGAAACATCTGATCCGCTCCTTCACTCACTGCGTAGTCCATCTTTTCCAAAATGTCTTCGGCGCTCAGGACGTAACCTTTCCCGCTTCCGATCTCATCCATAAAAGAACAAAAACTACATTCTACGTTGCAGAAGTTTGTGTAGTTTACGACGCGAAACATCGTATAACTCGCCTGCGAATGAGGGAGAATTTTTTCTCTCAAGGTTCTGGCGGTCGCCATAATTTTGAGGTGATCCGCATCTTTGTAAAGCAAGAGGGCTTCTTCCGGAGAAATTCGAACTCCATCGAGGGCTTTTTCTAAAATCGAATCGGTAGGATGGGAAGAAAAAATTGAGGCCACTTATGCTCCTGTTCGGACGTTCTTAAAAAAGGGAATCTCCTTCAATCTTTGGACTGATTCCTTATTTGGCATCTTCTTTTTGAGGGAGAATTTTGTTTCCCCCGAACGGTTCCTTTCTCTAAAAGAGACTTTGTCTCAACGAAAATGCAAGTTCGATTTTCCAAAACGTGAGAGTTCCCACACCGGAGCTCGCGCCGCGAAGTCGAGATCAGATTCACGAAAAATGTAAGAGTTCCCACACCGGAGCTCGCACTGCGAAGTCGAGATCAGATTCACGAAAAACGTGAGAGTTCCCACACCTCTTCAAGCCTCCACCAGAAAAGTAGGAACTCTTACAAATTTCGGTCTTACTAAAAACCATTGAGTTTCAATCTCAAGAACGATCGTTCTACCGAAGATCCTCAATTTGAAAATTCCTCGACAGGGAGGTTCTGGATTCCTACCCTGTAAATCAAATCACCAATCCAAAAGAAAGGGTAACTCATCAATATGGCAATTTCACAAATCGCCTTTCACGTGATCTTTACGATCCTCTTCGTCGTCGCGAATGTAGTTTTTATCCGTGCGATTTTTTATCGCCTTCAACTGATCTTCAACGCAAGAAAAGCGGCGGGGACTGAAAATTTTCTGGAGAACCCAAACTGGGGATTTAGAATCAACAGTTTTATCCAGAACGTGATTCTTCAGAAGAAGAACTTCAAAGAACCTCTTCGTGGAATCATGCACGCGTTTATCTTTTACGGATTCGTAACCTATCTGCTTCATACCACGAGCCAGATGATTTCGGGAATGTTCGGATACGGAATGGATGATCCTTATAAATTCTCCCTGATCGGTTTTCTTTTTGGAGAAAGTATCGGTCATTTGTATGAATCGATCGTTCAGGTAGTTTCGATTTTTGTCTTAATCGGTCTCGGATTCTTCGCTTGGAGAAGATGGGTTCAAAAGGCGAAAGGACTCGATGTCCATTCTCCAGCGTCTGCGATCGTAATTTCTATGATTTCCATTCTTATGATCTCCACCCTTTTGGGAGAAGGCGCAAAGGCGGTCGGTGCGGTTTACGATAGCCCGACTGAAAACGCGTCCTTTATCGCTGCAGGAATCGGGGCCGTTTGGAAATCGATCGGTGTCGAATATTCCACCGCCGACCTGGTGGTTCAGATCATGTGGTGGGTTCACATTCTTTCCGTTTTTGCATTTATGCTTTATGTGCCGACTTCCAAACACGCGCACTTGATCTTTGCTCCTTTTAACTACTTCCTTCAATCCGATACTCCGAAAGGAGCCCTTTCTAAAATCAATTTAGAAGATGAGAATGTGGTCTGGGGTGTAAACCGTGTGGAAGACTTTCCTTGGCCGAACCTCCTCGACGGGATGTCCTGTATTGAGTGTGGACGTTGCCAAGTTCAATGCCCGGCAAATAGAACCGGAAAGGTCTTAAACCCAAAAGCAATCATCGTAGAACTCAAACACGCACTTCTGGAAAAAATGCCGGAAGTCGCAAAGATCCGTCTGGAAGAATCCGACGCGGCAGTTGCCGCAGAAAAAGTGGCCGCTCTGGATACGGCAGTGATCAACAACTACGAAGGCCTTTCCGAAGAAGCCCTTTGGGGTTGTACAACCTGTTATGCTTGTGTCGAGGCTTGCCCCGTTGGAAACAACCAGGTGAACGCGATCATGGAAATGAGAAGACACTTGGTTCTTGCAGAATCCAAATTCCCCGTAGAACTCCAAAACGCGTTTGTGAATATGGAAAACAACTCCAACCCTTGGGGTGTAGGAGCTCACACAAGAGCGGATTGGGCGGACGGACTCGGTGTAAAAACCATGGCGGAAGATTCCAACGTAGACGTTCTCTACTGGGTCGGTTGCGCCGGAGCTTTTGACGAAAGAAACAAGAGTATCGCGAAGTCCTTTGTAAAAATTCTCCAGAAAGCGGATGTTAAGTTTGGGATCTTAGGAACCGAAGAAAACTGCTCTGGAGATTCCGCAAGAAGAGGTGGGAACGAATATCTCTATCAAACTCTTGCACAAACAAACGTGGATACGATGAACGGATACAACGTCAAAAAAGTTGTAACCGCTTGTCCACACTGCTACAACACGATCAAAAATGAATATCCTCAGTTCGGAGGAAACTTCGAAGTCGTTCACCACTCCGAGTTTATCAACGATCTTGTAAAAGAGAAAAAGCTGGATGTAAAAACCGCAGAAGACGCGTCTTCCGGGAAATATACCTATCACGATTCTTGCTACATCGGTCGCTACAACGACAACTACGAAAACCCAAGAGACGTGGTCAAAAAAGTGGCCGGTGGAAAACTCGCCGAACCTTCCGATCACCACACAAAAGGACTTTGTTGTGGAGCCGGCGGGGCTCAGATGTGGATGGAAGAACAGAACAACGACCGCGTAAACATCAAGAGAACCAAACAACTTCTGGATACCGGAGCGACGACGATCGCAACGGCTTGTCCTTTCTGCGTGACCATGATCACCGACGGAGTAAAACACGAAGGAAAGGTAGAAGATGTAAAAGTAAAAGATATCGCGGAATTGGTGGCGGACAACCTCGTCTAACCGTTTCTAATTTAGAATTTACTCATAAAAAAGCCGGTCTTTAAAAGCCGGCTTTTTTATTTCCTTTTTACTCTTTTTCCGATTGCAAAAATCAAAACTTTCTTTGGATGCACGAGCCCCTAATCCTTCAATCCTTGCTTTGTTACGAATTTCGTTTTAGTTCCTCGGCCCCTCTTCCGTCTGAAATTTTTTCAATTTAGAATTTTTGAAAATCGTCGAAACTTTCCGTTTACTCTTGAAAAGGATTCTCCAAGTCCAATTTCAAACCTTTTTAGGAAGGACATTGTTTGTCGTAAGAAATGAATCAATTCCAAGTGCTGAAATTTGGAGAATCCTAAGGAAATTCGTTAGAATTCTTACAAGAGAAGTCAGTTTCTCAGCCTTGTGCGTTTTAGAATCCTCTAAAAGTAAGAGTTCCCACACTTGACGTTTTAGAACAAAGTTCTGTTTTAGAATCCTCTAAAAGTAAGAGTTCCCACACTTGGCGTTTTAGAACAGAGTTCCGTTTTAGAATCTTCTAAAAGTAAGAGTTCCCGCACTGGGCGTTTTAGAACAAAGTTCTGTTTTAGAATCTTCTAAAAGTAAGAGTTCCCACACTGGGCGTTTTAGAACAAAGTTCTGTTTTAGAATCCTCTAAAAGTAAGAGTTCCCACACTTGACGTTTTGCAGAAATAAACAGCTAACAAATTTTAATTTCGAATCCACTCACTTCCAATGAAATCGTTTCCTTCGAAGAATCGATTTACTTAGAAAACTAAATAAAGAATTTAGAAGATTCTAAAACCTCGCTTTATTTTCGTTCTAATCCAAACCTCTTTCTACTTTTATTAAGAATTTTGTCGGAAGGTATAAGATTCAAAAAAAAATGAGACTGGAGATTTTAAGGAAGATTGACTTTCTCAAACGATCGAAAATTCGTAGGAACTCCAACAACAAATCAGGAGAATCCATGAAAAGTATTCCGATTCGATCACTCAGAAAGAATTATAAACTCCCACAATCCGTCTCTTCAAACGAGGTTCACTTGATCTTTGAAACAAAGGAAGAATGTCCCTGGTTAAACCCGCATCTGATGACCCAGATTCGAAATCTCTTTCGAGAGAAGGCTGAAGAATTGAAAGTAAAAATCTTTCTTGTAAACGGAACTAAAAATCAGGTCCACGCCCTTCTCTCAGTTCCACCCACAATCGGACTTGCGTCGGTGGTTCGCCGTCTCAAAGGTTATTCTTCCAGAATTTTAGGAAAAAATACATTTTGGAAGAAAGGTTATCGGATCCAAACCGTGGGAGACAAAGATTTTCATTCCGCGTTCCGTTTTCTAAGAAATCGAGTCAACCGTTCGGAGGCGCATAACGTTGATCGAGACTTTAAAAAAACGGCTTAGGTCCTGAAAGGGTTTTCGTTCCTTTTTATTGGGTCTTTGGGATGAGAGATAAGATTTTTTTAAGAATCCAATTGACGATTCCGCGGAGGAGGTTTAAAAAAAAAGAACGCGCTCTTTGAACCAAGGGCCTTTTAAAAAAAATAGGCGAAGTGGTCAAAGACCGCTTCGCCTCAAAGACATCTGGTGCAAATACGTTTCTTAAGACTCTAAAAAATTTCAGATTCTTACTTTCCAAATTCTCTTTTTTTAGAAACGAATTCTAAGATTTGTAAATTCAGAGGGAATTTTTCTTCGGAACGAAAACAGAGTCTTTCCCGGAGAAAAGTCTGCCGTCTTGACAAAAACTTGGAAGGAAACCGAGGAAGGCCTCCTTTCAGAGGATTCTCCCATGCGAATGCAAAGAAATCTTCCCTCTTTTTGTAAAAGAAGGAAGATTCTAATTCTTTAAGAAGCAGGCGGGTAATCCAAAAGAGTTATCTCCGGATTCTTCTTTTGAAAATATCCTTTGTCCCATTCCGTGTCGAAAAGAAGCGCGGCGCGACCGCCCCGATCCGTCACGAGATTTGCCGAAGAAGGAACCTTTGCAAGATCCTCTTGAGCGATCCAACAAGAGATGGCGTAGGGAAGAATCGTGATCGTAGAAGGAGCATTGTATTCGTCCATAAGTCTTCTCTTGAAAACCTCGAACTGAAGTTGTCCCATCGCACCGATGATCGGCAATCCGGCGCCGACGGTCTGAGAAGAAAAAAGATGTAAGATTCCTTCCTCTGCGAGCTGATCGATTCCTTTTCGAAAACTTTTCATACTCGCCGTGTCGGAAGAAGAAATTGTGGCGAAAAGTTCGGGCGCAAAAACCGGAAGTCCTTTGAGATCCGGAACCTTGGAAGTCGCGACGATATCTCCGATCGCATACGTTCCTGGATTTACAAGTCCGATGATATCTCCGGGATACGCTTCATCGACCGTGTTTCGATCCTGTCCAAAAAACGCAAAAGAAGAGGAAAGTTTTACGGATTTTCCCAATCTTCCGTGAAGGACGTTGAGCCCTCTTTCAAATTTTCCGGAAGTGACTCTTAAGAATGCGATTCGATCCCGGTGCTGGCGATTCATGTTCGCTTGAACCTTGAAGATAAATCCGCTAAACGGAGTGTGAACCGGATCCAGTTTGGATCCGTCCTTTAAAGGAAAAAACATAGGAGGCGGGGCGATTTTTATAAATTCATCCAAGAACAATTGAATCCCGAAATTGTTCACCGCAGATCCGAAAAAGACGGGAGTGATCTTGGATTCTAAAAAGTCCTCTTTGTTAAACTCGGAGATCCCACCTTCTACGAGTTCTAATTCTTCTCGAAACGCTTTGATGACCCAGTCCTCAAAGCGAGAATCCAATTCGGGATCGTTGATTCCCGAAGTTTGAAAAGAAGATTTTTGACTTCCTCCCGGAGTTTTGTCATAGGTAAGAATGGATTTATCTTTTCTGGAATAAACTCCGCTAAAATCCACTCCGGTTCCAATCGGCCATACCATGGGAACCGCAGAAATTCCGAGAACCTTTTCGATCTCATCCAAGAGTACAAAAAGATTTTTTGTGGGTCGATCCATTTTGTTGATAAAGGTTACGATCGGAATTCCACGATCCCGACAGACCTTGAAAAGTTTGATCGTCTGTGGTTCAACGCCTTTTCCTGCGTCGAGAACCATTACGGCCGTATCCGCCGCGATGAGGGTTCGGTATGTATCTTCGGAGAAATCTTCGTGACCGGGAGTATCTAAGAGATTGAGGACGTGTCCGTTGTATTCAAACTGAAGTGCGGCGGAAGTGATGGAGATTCCTTTTTCTTTTTCCATCTCCATCCAGTCGGAAGTGGCGGCCTTCCGATTCTTACGAGCCTTTACGGCACCCGCGAGTTGAATCGCACCTCCGTAGAGGAGAAGTTTTTCTGTAAGCGTTGTTTTCCCCGCATCCGGGTGGGCGATGATCGCGAAGGTTCTTCTTCGCCGGGTTTCTTCTTCTATCGTTTGATTTTGTTTCTGCGCTACGGTCTCGCTCATAGAATTTGCCCTACCCTTTTCCAGATTTTTCATTTGGACCCGACTGTCAGCAATTAAACTCGGGTTTAAAACAAGCAGGATTTATTGGATGAAGGATTGGAAAGAATAAGGAAGAATCAACGCCTCTACTTTCGAATTCGTTTCTTCGTAGTTCCGACGCTCCTCCGTGAAAGTCTCGCGCCCCGCCCTGATTGGGTCATAACCTTACCCTTAAAGTGGACTGAATCTTGAAAAGAATCTGTCGTAACAACGACAGTCCTCCGTTAAACGAAATCCCCGCCCAAATTTCGGGTGGAGGGGCGGGAGGCGGAAAAATTCGGGAGACTTTGCTCTATCAGAAAATCACTCTTTTTGCAAGGAATATTCTCTCTCAGAGCTTTTGTAGGAACTCCTACAAAACTTTTCTACCTTTTTATCGATCCCGTCTGACCCCCGAATTCCATTCTTGATTTTTCAAATCCGGAATTCTTAAAAAAATTTGTCCCTCGACAAAAGCGTGGGACTCTTACAAAATTCCCCTCTATAAAAACTTCCGGTATGCTCGTGCTTCTTAAAAGATTCTTCGATTTTCCAAAAAAACTTCAGCGACTCCACCTTTCATTTTTTCTCACGTTCGTATTCATCGGGTAAATCGATTGTAACAGGAATGGATTAGATTCTTCCCTATCTTACAAAAAGAAAGGTGTTTTATGGAAGGGATTCCCCTCACTCCATCCAGAGTTCTCAAAGGATTGAAACTACAAATAGACGGACTCGAAGAATCTTTTGAAATTCTAAAAATCAGAGAAGAAGGAATCACGGTTTCTTCTTTGTCGGAACTCAATCTCCTCGTTGGATCTCCCTTAAGCGGGCAGATCGCTTCCCCCGGTTTAAATCTCCAATTTCGATTTCAAGGAAGTTTACAAAGACAAGTCCTCCGACCGGATCAAAACGGATTTATCTTGGGAATCCAATTCCATCAGACCACAAAGTATCCCGATCTTCTCATCGCTCTTGAACTCGCTTCTTAGTTTTCTTTTTTTCTTTTTAGGCATTCGTTCCCGACAAACCATGAACCTTTTACGGGGCGCTTTTTAGCCCCGCTTTTTTTTAGACTCTACGCCTCACTTTCTTACGGGTCGCCGTTCGCCGAATCGTAATTTATCAATTTTCATTTACGAAACAACTTCCGTTTTGTTTTCTGTACATATCCCTTATGTCTGAAAGCAACGTGAAACATCTGATTTCCTGGGAAGATTGGTCGGATTCCGAGATCGTCGATTTGCTCAAATTTGCGATCCATGTAAAGAAGAATCGTGTCAACTACGCGGGTCATCTCAGTGGACGAAGCCTCGCGATGCTCTTTCAGAAAACTTCCACAAGAACCAGGGTTTCCTTCGAAGTTGCAATGACCGAAATGGGAGGTCATGGAATCTATCTGGATTGGATGGCGTCTAACTTTCAGCTCTCCGATATCGATCTAGAAGCGAGATATCTTTCCAGAAACGTCTCAGTCATCATGGCCCGTCTCAAAAAACACGAAGACCTCTTGGCTATGAGAAACGGATCTCAGGTTCCCGTTATCAACGGTTGCGACAATATGTTTCACCCTTGCCAGTCCCTCGCCGACGTTATGACGATCGCCTTGGACAAACCCGATCGTCCCCTCGATCAAGTGAAACTTACTTATATCGGAGTTCACAACAACGTGGTCAATTCTCTCATCGGAATCACAGCGGCCTTAGGAATTCATCTGACGCTTGCGACTCCGATCGCCGAGAAAGAAAACATCCACGAAGGAACCGTAGAAAGAGCCAAGTCGAAAGGAACCCTCGCCTGGGAGAAAAATCTCGAGAAGGCGGTAAAGGACGCGGATTATATCTACACGGACACTTGGCTCGACATGGAATTCTTCAACGACCCTTCTTATGCGGAGAAAAAAAAGGAAAGAATGGAACTCATGATGCCTTATCAGATCAATTCTTCTCTTATGGAAAAAACGGATGCGAAGGTCATGCACGATATGCCGATCCACGCGGGATACGAGATCACAAGAGACGTCGTCTTAAGTCACCGATCCATCATCTTTCAACAAGCCGAGAATCGTCTGGACGCTCAAAAAGCCGTCATTCTAAAACTTCTCGAGGCGTAACCTTTCCGAAAATCGGTTTACCAGAGGCCTACGCTTCCGAAACCTGTATTTAGAGCCTTTTCACCCTCACTTGCGGGCTCGAATAAGAATTAAAGGTATCTCTATGTCTAAATTGACTCATCCAAGAGAGGCGCTCTTCGAAGGAGAAAAGCCTTTCCCTATCATTCCAGCCTGCGAACACTTTGCCGGCTCCGAAAAGCTGATCACAAAAGCCCTTGAACTCCAGAACAAACTCGGCGGTCTTTTCGACATCACTATGGACTGCGAAGACGGAGCTCAAACCGGAAAAGAAAAAGAACACGCGGAATTGATAGTTCGTCTTCAGAACAGCGAGCTCAACAAACACAACATGAGCGGCGTGAGAATTCACGACTATACAAACGCTTTCTGGAAACAAGACGTAGATATCATCGTTCCGGGCGCAGGCGCAAAAATCGCATACATCACCATTCCAAAACCGACTCGCGCGGCTCAAGTGGAAGAGATGATCACCTATATTCAAAAAGCGGTTCAGAAAGCTGGAATCAAAAGAGAAATTCCGATTCACGTTCTGATCGAAACCAACGGAGCGCTTCAGGAAATCGAAAAGATCGCGGCTCTTCCTTGGTTGCAAGTTCTTGACTTCGGTTTAATGGACTTTATCTCGGGACACCACGGAGCGATTCCTGCTTCTTGTATGAAAAGCCCCGGTCAATTCGATCACGAACTTTTGAGAAGAGGAAAAGCGAACCTCGTGGCGGCCGCTCTTGCAAACGGAGTGATTCCGGCGCACAACGTAACTCTCGATTTAAAAAATCAATATCAAACTTACAAGGACGCAAAACGCGCCCATGACGATTTCGGATTTTTGAGAATGTGGTCCATCTACCCGACTCAAATCCAGGCGATCCTCGACGCGATGGCTCCGGATTACAGCGAAGTTCAAACCGCCGCTGAAATTTTGATCCAAGCTCAAAACGCGGAATGGGGACCGATCCAATACGCGGGCGATCTTCATGACCGCGCGACTTACAGATATTTTTGGGAAATTCTTCAGAAAGCAAAACTGACCGGAATACCGGTTTCAGAAGAAGCGTCCAAAAGATTTTTCAGCTAATCGGTTTTACGAAAACCTACATTCAAAAAGCCGCAAGCGATTGCGGCTTTTTTGTTTTTCTTTGATAGGGATTTAAAAAGGAAGAATGGAGAGAAGTGAAGAGTGAATTATTTTACGAACTTCTCCAAAAGTTTTGCAATCAGCTCGTTTAAGCTCTTTTCAACATAGTCCCAGGATTTTTTATTCATGGGCTCCAAAGGCATTTTTTTATTGAGTTGTTTGAAACGATCGAAACTTTCTCTTGCGTAGTCGAGATATTTTCTCGGCTCGATCCCGAGTCGATCAAGATGGCCTTCGTTCTTATTGTAAATTCCTGCGACTTTCTCTTTGTATTCGTCTTCCAAGAAATAATAACGGATATCCAATTTGACTTCGTCCATGGCTTTATAAATCTTCATTCCCTGCCCTTCTTTTTTTTCCGATGGAGCAGTCTTCTCCGCGAGATTTTCCGAACCTGAAGATTTTTGAGTCTCTTTCGGACCGGCGGCCTTGGAAGCGGAATTTTGATTCCCTTTGATCAACTTCTCAAGTTTTTCACGTTTTAAAATATCAAATAAAGCGCTCTTCTTATTCTTAGTCACGATCAAAATCCTATCTATTTTAAACTTACACCAAACCCGGATTAGATTCAAACCATCGGTTTCACCGAAAGTAAGAATTCGATTTCAAGGAAAGATTCTATTATTCTTATCGGAAGAAACGCCTATCCAGTCCATTACTAACGGTTTATGAGACGATTTTTATTATAAAAAAAGCGGCGTTTCATAGAAGTGTAACGACGAAGAATTGGAAACAATTAATTACCAGAATTCTCTTCGGCCTGAATTTTTCTCAGAGCGCAGTTCGGCAGCCATTCACAACGAAGACAAAAAGGATCCTCAGGCTGAAACGTCGAAGGTGGACATAAATTTACATTTGTCTGTTGCAAAGGAGTCAGAATTGTTTCCTTCTCGGAAAAGGTATTGATCTTTGAGAGTTGTGCTAAGAGTTCCCGATTTTTTCTAGTTTGTGTATCCAGATCCTCGCTCATAGAACGGGCCGTCGGAACCGAAGGAGAAGATTCTCTCTGAGTTTGTTTAGGAAAGATTTTTCCTGAATCAAAAAGATTCCCCTTTAAGATCCAGGGAGCCACGAGAGTGGCTCCGATCGCTCCGCCTAAATGACATGAGTTGCTGATAAAAAACGGGGAATGAAAATAGTATAGGGAAATCAGATCGCCTGCATAACCCACTCCCACGATGATCCAAGGCGCATAACGGGCTTTCATTCGAAAGAAGATAAGAAAAACTTCGGTTTCAGGAAATAAAATTCCGAAAAGAACCAAAATGCCGGTGATTCCCCCGCTTGCGCCCAATGTCATCGTCTGAAAAAGATCCATCGGATAGGGAATTCCTAAAACGTGAAGAATCACCGGAGCGAGCGCAACGGTAAGACCGCCCACCAAAATGGAAACGACATAGATGATCGAGAATTTCCAAGCGGGAACGTATTTGCAGATCAAACCGCCGAACATCACAAGAACATACATATTCAAAAAAAGATGAATAAAAGGAGTTCCGTGGACGTCGTGAAGAAAGCCGTAAGAAAAAATCTGCCAGTAATCTCCTTTAAAAAAACGCGCAGGAGTCAGAGCAAAGTAGTATTCAAGAATTCCGGTTCCACCCGCAAAAAGTTGAAGAATGTATATGAGAACGTTTGCCAAGAGGAACAGATTGATCGGATGAAAAATGGAATAACCGAAAAGCGAGATTCCGTTTCGGTATTTTCTTTTTGCCATATAGGATAGAATACGAACTGTGGTCAGAGAGTCAAGCAGGCAAAGCCGGGGCAAAATTTCACCCCGGGTTTCCTCATTCTCCGGGAGAAGGAGAATGATTTTCAATCACACTCTTTTCATCGAAAAAAAGAGCCTCATCCTTTATAGCCGGGAACAAAAAAATGCAAGAATCAGGATTAAAACCAATTCTTTGGAAAGAAAAAGAACTCGTCCTTTTGGATCAAAGAGTTCTTCCCGGTAGCACTTCTTTTTTGACCGCAAAAACTCTGGAAGATTGTATTTTTGCGATCCGAGAAATGGTCGTTCGAGGAGCGCCTGCGATCGCGATTACGGGAGCGTTCGGAATCACGCTCTATCTCAAGGGACTTTCCTCCAAACCGTCTCTTTCGGAGTTAAAGAAAAAACTCGCCGAACTTTTAGAATCCAGACCGACCGCGGTAAACCTCAGACTCGCGATCGAAGAATTCCAATCTCGTTTTCCTGAAAAAGATTATTCCTCTTTTGATTTGGAAGATCTTCAGAAAGGGGCGGAAACGTTCGCGCTTTTTATGCTCGAAGAGGATTTGAATAACAACCTCGCACTTTCCAAAAACTCACTTGTCTTGTTTCCCAAAAATCCGTCGCCGTTAAACATCATCACACATTGTAACACCGGAGCGTTAGCTACCGCAGGTCACGGAACTGCGTTAGGCGTTATACGATCTCTCCGCGACGCGGGACATTCGCTCACCGTATACGCCGATGAGACAAGACCCTATCTTCAAGGCGCGAGACTTACAGCCTGGGAACTTAAGGAGGAAGGAATTCCTGCGTATCTGATCACGGACAGTATGGCCGGTTGGCTCATGTCTTCCCGCAAGATCGACGCAGTGATCGTAGGCGCGGATCGAATCGCTTCCAACGGGGACACGGCCAATAAGATCGGAACGTATCCTCTCGCGATCGTCGCCAAACACCATGGAGTCCCTTTTTATGTGGCGGCAACCGAAAAGAGTATGGATTTTAGAATCCCGGACGGAACACAGATTCCGATCGAAATGAGAAAAGAAGAAGAGGTAACCTCCTTCGGTTTTTTAAAGGACGCGGAAGGAAAACCGTTTTTGACCGAAGGAATCATCGCACCCAAGGGAATGCCCGCTCTCAATCCGTCCTTCGACGTAACACCCGCATCCTTGATCACCGGAATCATCACGGAAAGAGGAATTATCTCTCCTGTTACCGAGGAAAATCTCAGAAAGATTTTCACTTCCCGATAACATTTGTTAAACGAATTCGCGAACTTGAAAGAACGAAAAAACCGAATTCCAGTTTATAAGAATTCGGTTCGCCTCCGAAAAGACTTCATTCGCCGAATCGAAATTTGTCGATCGAAATGGAAAACAATCCCTTCGACTTTTTATCAAAGGTAGGAAAGTAAATCCGATCTCCAAACGGAACCGCGACCGAAATATCGGTAATCTTGGAACCGTCGTGCATCCAATAATACAAAGCGCGTTTTGCATCGGAGCTCAGAACAAGCACTCCGGTCTTTTTTGAGATGGGTAAAATTCCTTGCGGAAGAGATAGAAGAAAAGACTTAAGCCAGGGATTTTTGTGAACAAAGTTGATCAATCCCGATCTTCGTTTGATAACTCCTACCCAAATTCTTCCCTTTTCGTCCCGTTCCAAACCGTCTGCTAAACCCGGCAGATTTTCAAAAAGGATCTCGGATTTCCCCTCGTTCCTTCCGGATAAAAAAGCGCGAAGAATTCTAAACTTAGTTGTTTCGGTAAAAACGACGGACTCGTCATCTTTTGTTTTCCCTTCTTCCAAAAGAATTCCGTCCACAAACGTAAAACCGCCTAACAAGAGTGAGACGGATTTTTCTTTACGATTGTACATCCAGAGTTTACCGTGAGGATAGAGTCCTATCGCTTCCGGAACCGCGCCGCTTCCCATCGCGGCGTCCGATCTTTCAAAGGGTTCGGTGATATAAATACGATTCCCGTCTTTTGAAACCGCAAGGTCGTTGCAAAGAGAAAACGGCCTCGAGTTCGAGGCGTTTAAATCCTTTAAAAAAAAGGTCGGTCTTTCAGATAACGTATAAACTTTTTCGAATTCCTCTTTTTCGGTTTTTGGCAGATCGATTACCAAAGGTTTAAGAATTCTAGTCGCAATATCGACCTCATACAAACCGACTCGGTCTTTTTCTCCGTAAGATTCTCCGCCCAACCGGGAAGCGCAGAAAAGAATCTTTTCCTTTCGATCGTCCGCGAATTGTATTCCCGCCGGATTCACCGGAGGACGAACCCATCGTGTAGCCTTACCCTCCATCTCGTCCAGTTTCCAGATCCATCCGTCCATACCCGATGCGTAACCGATTTTCTTTTTAGAATCGAAAATCAGATCGTCGTGTCCGGGCAGATCCTCCATCTCCACCTTGAGTCCGTTTAAAAACGGATCTTCTTTTGTTTCGACTTCCAAAATTCCGGAGGGGGTTTCTCCCAAGATAACCGCTTCTCCGATTTTGATTTTCCCGGGATTACAGCCGACTCCGATCAAAACTAATAAGAATATTATAATTATTTGATTTACTTTCATTTTACGGCGGCAATTTCCTTTTTTTGATTACGTGAGGGACTTCCTCGTCCAACCAATACGCTTTGTCTTTTTCCACAACCAAGATCTCCTCGAATTTATAGCCGGTCTTACCGCGACCTAGGTGAGGTTCTATCGCCCACAATCCGATTTTATCTCCTTCGTGATCCGGAGTCAAAAGTTCCGGCAAAACCTTGTGTGATAAAAATTCGAACGAGCCCTGCAGGCTAAACCAGCTCGCAAAACCGACGGGCAGCAAAGGGAAGGAAAAACTGGGAAGATGCACTTTATAAACCCGATGACCTAAAACCGCGAACGGATATAAAGAATGCACGTTATCAAAACCGCTTTCCTTCGCATCCCGATCGATCTTCCACCAAATCTCGGAAGCGCTCATAGAAGATGAAAAGTATTTCGGAATTTCTTTTCTAAGTTTAAGAAGATATTCCATTCCTAAAGCCAGTTCCGGGTTCGGAATCAAAGAAGAAGAATAACCGATATCTCCGATATAGCCGTCTACAACGGGAGAAACGTCGAGGATAAAGGATTCGTGAGACGTTAGTCTCTTCTTGCCGGGATGAAACTGAGTAAAACGTTTGTAACCGTCAAACCTCGCGTGTTCTCCGAACCAGGCAAAGGGACGATGTAAAAACGCCTTCACACCGT
Source organism: Leptospira ainazelensis (assembly GCF_016918785.1). Taxonomy (GTDB): domain Bacteria; phylum Spirochaetota; class Leptospiria; order Leptospirales; family Leptospiraceae; genus Leptospira; species Leptospira ainazelensis. The sequence continues at coordinate 70,650 of NZ_JAFFPT010000060.1, forward strand.
GGTCTCTCAAAAACATTTCCATCCGTTTTGTGGTCTGAATCTCGGTCCATCCTTCCCGCATTTCTCTTTCGGTTTCGGTCACACACTGGTACGCGAGCCGCTGCGCTTTTAAAAAACCCGTCTTCTCTTCCTCGCTAGGAGTTTTGATCGATTCGGAATTGTATCTGGAAATTTTCGAGGAAAGTTTGGATAAGAATCCCCTCTGAGTCTGTACTGGCATAAATTTTTCCCTTTGTGCAATGGGGAAAAGACTAACAGATTCGAAAACGTTTGGATTGAATGATTCCGGTATCGGCTTAAATTTTTAGATTCTCCAAAATCAATCCGGCTCGCAGAATCTGACCTCGATCGATTTCAGATGACCGAAAAAAAGAGAAGGAACAAATCCGAAATTCTCCTTAAACGTTCTTGAAAAATGAGCGGAATCCGAAAACCCCGCGGCGTGTGCCGCCTCTGTGATATTTTTGCCTTCTTTCAAAAGTTTCACCGTGCTCAAAATCCGAACCCAGAGTAAATAACGTCTGAGAGGAATTCCTAAATTCTCCTTAAAAAGACGAATCAACCGATCCTCAGAAATGGAAAAGTCCTTTCCGATTTCCTTCATTCGAATGCTATCCGGAAGTTCGGTCCGAATTTTATAAGCGATCCTGCGAATCCTTTCGTCTATGTTTTTTTCCAATTTTCGAAAGGGAAACACACACTGAAGAAGATCCAGATGTAAATCCCAGGCTTCTTCGTCGTTTAGAATTCCGTTATATAACTTCCATAATTTTTCCGTCAGAGGGAGGAAGTTTTCGATCTCAAGACGTTTAACTTCTCCCGTTTTTACAAAGTCTGAAATTGACGCATACTCGTATGTTTCCGGATCGATCAACAAGGCGATCATCTCTACTCCGGGGGAAACCGTTCTATGATACGTGTTGGGTCCGACCAATGCCACTCGGTATTCTTCTTTTCCTTGTTCGGTTTCAATACTGATTTTTTTTTCCAAGCTGATCGCCAAAGTCGCCGCATAGTGCACGTGAAAATCGGTCTGCATCGCGTTCGTCGCGTACATAACCCTGCTATTCCATAGATAAAGAATGTCTTTATGAGAAAAGTCCATCCGAGATTCTCCGATTTGTTTCGTTTGTTTCGAACAAACTCTTCTTTGATCCGATTCTTAATTTTAAACCGAATCCGAGAAAAGGAAAATCATGTCGCTTATCAAATTCGGTCCTCGGATTCCGGAAGAATGATTGTCCGAACCAAAGGGAACTTATCAAGTCAAAAACGGAGACTTTCGAACGGTTTCAGGGTTAATCTTTTTTTATTGGAAACATTCCTGAATTTTCAGTCGAAAACAAAACTTAGATCGGATACGGAATCAGATTCAATCCCTTGTAATCCTTTTCATAGACCGAAAGATAAACCCGCTTTTTTCCCGGAACAACGACGATCAGAGTGGAAAATAGAGAACCGTTGTGCATAACGTAATAAAGCGGCTTTTTGGCGTCCTTTGACAAAACGAGCAGACCGGTCTTTTTTGATACGGGCTGGAGTTTTTCGGGAATATACAGAACTAAGTTTTTCCAAAAAGGATGTTTGTGTAACCAGGTGATCAATTTAGATCTTTCCACCGGCAAGGCGATCCAAATTCTTCCCTGCGGATCGCGGTCCATTCCGTCCGGAAATCCGGGCAAACCTTCGATCACGATTTCATCCTCACCCGCACGATCGCCTAACAAGTGCAAACGAATCAATCGGCATTTTGAAAGTTCGTTCATTAAGACCGAGGTTTCCCTTTTTCCATGCGGCGGATATTCGAGTAGGATCCCGTCTAGATAGGAATAGTCGTAAGCGACCAAACTTGCGGTTTTTTCTTTTAAATCAAACTTCCAGAGATTCCCGTTTTTTCCAAGGGTTAAAACCTCGCTCCGGGATTGACTGCTGACTCCGAGTATGGCTCCCTTATGATCGTAAGGTTCGGTAAAATAAATTCTTTCTCCGTCCTCGCTGATCGCGAGATCGTCCGCCTTTTCCACCGCGCGACTATTCTCTTCAGTCATTTCCGTAAAACTCAAGGTCGGCTGTTTTTCGGGGGTGTAGAATTTACCGATATTATTCTTTCCAGATCCGTATCCCGATTCCGGAATTTTGGGGACACGAGTTCCGATCTTCCGGATTCGTTTATTAGAAATTTGTAATTCGTAAATTCCGGGTCCGTTCGGATCGGTCGGATCGTCCTTTTTTCCACGAGACGCGCAAAAGTAAATAAAGTCCGGATTTTTAGGATGAGCGACCATTCCTCCGGGTAACAGGGGAGTTTTCACAAAAGGTGTCGCGCTATTATTTTTTAGATCGACGATCCAAATAAAACCGTCCATCGAAGCTACAAAAGCCCTATCCAATTCTTCTTGTAAAAGGATTTCATCTTGAGCCGGAACGTCCGATATCAAGGTCTGAATTCCTTTCGAGCTTAGATCCCGAGGATCCTTGACTTTTTCTATTTCCTCGTTGTAAGGAAAATCCACCGGCTCCTGGATTTGTTTTTTAAAATGATCTTCGGGGAAATTGAGAAGATTCCAGAACACGATTCCCAAAAAGACGGGAACTGAAAAAATGAAAAATTTTTTACGACTCATGGAAACAATCGTAACTCAAAACTCGAAATGCCGCTTGAACGAATCCGGTATTTGACTTTTTAAATCGATCGCCGCGGCTATTTCTGAAGAGAAACCATCATCGCCTTGTCTTGACCGGGTTCGAAAACCATCATAAAGGAGGATTGAAATTTAATGATCTTTTCGATCTGTCTTCTATAATGAATCACGGCTCCGGGATGAGCTCCTTTCTGAACCGCCAATCGAACCGAACCGGGATTAAAACGAGCGCCTTTCAGAGTGTCTTGTTTGAACTTAAGCATATTCAAAATTTTTAATTTTTTGTTATAGTCTTCGAACACGGCTTTAAAAGCGGCCTTTTTATCGTCCGGAAGATTTCCTCTAGAACGTTGGACCAGGTGTTTGATCTGTTGGATTTTCGGAAGAATCTTTTCCATCTCCTTCTCACCGAGTTGGATCTTACGAGTGATATCCTGGAAGGAACGATCGTTTTTAAAATGAAAACCGAGTTCGATACTCACGTCCAGTTCCGCATTGGAACCTAAGGAACTTAAAGAAATACCTTCGTTGGTTCTAACCTTACTGGAAACTAGGTTCCCGTTCGGTCCGTTTAGGATGATGGAACCCAGGGTATCGATCGTAGAATTAAGAATGGCTCCTTCGATGATGATGTCGCTTTCGGTTTCCAAACGCGCGTTTTCGATAAACTTTGCCTGAACCCTGCCGATCACTTGGATGACATCCTCTCCCCCACCTTTGATTCCTCCGTGAACGATTAGATCCTGGCCGACTTTGATCGTATTACTCTCCAAGTTTCCGTAGATCACTAAAGAACCTGAACATTGTACGACCGAACCGAGTTCGATATCTCCCCGAACGATCACGTTTCCGTCAAACTGAATGTTTCCAGTGGAAAGACCTACGTTACCCGCAATCTGTAACTCAGGAGAAACGTTGATGGAAGATTCGGTGACAAAGATAACACCGTTGCTAGTCGCGTGGTATTCCTGAAGTTCCTTTCCTTCCTCCATTACCTTACGTTCTTCGATATTATTCCCGACGACGAGTTTTGGACGTTTGATCGCGGGCGGAGGAATGATATTACCAAAAACGTCAAAGCCCGGAATTCCCGGAGTCCCTTCAAACTTGGTAGCGAGTTTTTCGCCGATCTTGACGTTGATGTATCGATCGATATTTCTAAAATCGGCTCTTCCGTCTTCGAGAAGTTTGACTCGTTTTGCCATCGGATGATAAAAACGAACCCAACCGTTTTCTCCGGGAGTCGGAGCCACACCTTTAGCGACTTCCACCTTGATCGGAGTAAAGTCGTTCTTTTTACCGGCTTCGTCCAACAGAGTAAGAATTCTCCGAATTTCATCGGTTAACATTCTTTCTCTATGAATCCCCCACTCCATGATAATACTCCAGAGTTTATCCTTAGAAACGGTTTCTCCTTTGAGATTGTAAGGTCTTACCGTAAGAATCGCGGAAAGTTGATCGGGGGAAATCGCAATGCTGATCGCGGATTCCACCGAAATGGGTGAAACTTGAGATTCAGGACTAGGTGTGTTCATAGGTTCGTCGTTCGCATTCATAGTATTTCGATCTTTGGCCCGGAGACCAAGGTTCGTCTCTCTCTAATCTCGGCTTAGGGAGAAGGAACTTGAATGTAGTATATAAAGTTCCCTTGAATTGAAACTTTTTTTTACTTATATTAGGATGAAATCATAAATAAAAAGAAGGTTCATCTCAAACAACAAACAATGGCTCGATTTTCCTTCCTCAATCCTAACATTTTTCCGTAAGATTGCGAGCAAGTATTCATATACTCGGATAAGAATCGGATTCTAATTTGGCCGTGTATGAGACGAAGTCGGATATAACATTCCACGTCTAAAACCGATTCGACGCAGAAAAAAGATAACTTCCCCAGAATTCGGCCATCGGAAGAATTTCCGTCAAACGCGAGTAAAACGGTAAATGATCGCCGTGAGTCAAAAGGCTTGTTTCCAGATAAACGGCGGAAACGGCTTGGTTCTTGAGGATCAGACTTTGGAGATCTTTGGATTCTTGTGCTGAAATGACGGGATCATCGTCTCCGTGGAGTAAAAAACAGGGTTTGATACAACGATTCGCGAAAAAAGCGGGAGATGTTTCTTCGATAAACGAATCAGGAACCTGGGTTCTCAATTGTTTGGAGGCTTGGATTCGAAACTGAGGATTTTCCAAAAAATCTTTCACAAATTTCCGATCCTCTCCGTTGAGAGAATGAAAGATCTGCGGCCCCTTTGCTAAATGTCCTTTCCTCGAAAGTCCGTTGTCAAGAGCCGATTCGAAAAAGTATTCCTTTAAAAGTTCCACGTTCGAACGAATCAGATGAACATAATTAAACATCATTACATTGACCGCATAACTTTCCTTTTCGTAATTTTTAAGAATAAAAGGAAAGGTTTGTCCGAAGTTTGAGTAGGAACCGATCAAAAGCATCGAAGAAAGAATCCTCTGACATTCCAGATTTGCTAATGCGACAAAGCCCATTCCCGCGGAAAAACTGGCCGAAAGATAGGAGATAGGACGCCGTTCCAGAGCGTAGATCTGTAAGAATGAGGAGCGGATATTCGAGACGGTTTCCGAACTCATAATAAGCGACTTTACTTCCGGTAGTTCGGGAAGATAAACCCGAAAACCACGGTTGGCGAGATTGGTTCCAAGCGCGAGAATCCTCGGATCGTCGATCCCCCTTACGCTCATTCCGTGTTGGAGATGGACGATCGGCGCGGAAGGATTGTTCTCTCTTTCAAGAATTTTGGTTCTTAGTAAAACGGAATTCGGAAGCCTCAAAACAGTTTCCGTTACACGCGCTTCCTTGGGAGTTTTGAAACCGGAGTAGTCGATTAAAAACGGAAGTCCTTTCCAAAGATGTAAAGAATTCATTGCAAATTAAGGTTTAAGGCGCGGTAAAAATCTCCACAAAATTTTTGGAACCGAAACCGATTTTTTAACGTCTTCTCGCGGGGAATTTCGAATTGAATCCGTTTTCGAATCTGGAAAAAATTCGATCGTTAAAAAACGATCCGCAGAGGAGAACCAAAAAGGAAGAAAAGCCGGATCGTAGACTCAAAACTTCTTCATCAGAAGGATGAGATAGATTCTTCCGAGATATTGTTTTTCACGCGCGTCCTTTAAAAAATAAATCAGGATGTATTGGCGAAACGTTTCGAGATCGATCGGAACGATTTTGTGATTTAGGATTTCCGGAGGAAGAAGTTCGGTTTCGAATCTTCCGAGTCTCATTTCGGAGATCAAAGATCCGCAGATCTGGTTTGCAAACTCCATAAGAATAGAAGGCGCATCCGCGCGTACGGTCGGATCGATATGAAAGGATCTTGCTATCATAGGAAGTAATTTCAGTTTTGTATATCCGTCCATCGCAAGAAATAATTTTCCTTCTATCTCCCCTTTAAACTCGACCATCGTACAGTTTTCGTAACACAAACCTTCGTTTTTGGAGGGACCAAAGGCTTCCCGCATCGCGGTTACGTTCAAGGTCTTATCCAGATATTCCGGAAAAATCTGGGAAATGGTAAGAATGAATTTTTCGTCGAGTAAGGGATCTATACTCACAGACAGATATACCTATTCGGTCCTTGTTCGATCGAAAGACCGAGCGCTTTTCTCGCGTTAGCAGCCCATTCTTCTCTGCTTTCTTCCAGAATGGATACTCCGAGATTCAGATCGACCCGGTGGTTTTCCTTTTGTAAGGATTCTATTAGTTCCTTCAGATTCTTACTGAATTGTTCCCAGTCTTCCGGAGACAAAAAGAAGGCGACTCGGTCCTGACGAATTCTATAAAAACGAATTTGTTTTCTAAGAACCTTTGAAGTCCACAAAGAAGTCCATTTTAGAATATAAGGAAGAGAGGAAGCGGTAAGAATACTTGCAAAAATTAGAATATTCTCCTGGACCCGGATCTTATCGAGTTCGAATGCGTGGATGTTTCCAAAACCGGTTTCCGGATCGGAAGATTCAAACTGAATCGATACCCTCTCTTCGTATTCCTCTTTCCAGGATTGAAATTCTCTCTGATTCAAAAATTTCCAGTCGTTCGACGCGAGTTTGAGATATCCGAAAGGTTGAATTCCGGTCGCCAGAGGAATGTATACAAACTCGTCTTGAAAACCGATTCTTCCACTGTTGATTTCTTTTAACGTTTTTTCCGAAAGATCCCATTCTTCCGGCGATTCAGGAAGATGAAATAGTTTTCCCCTCTTGGACGCCAAAAGAAGGGAAACTTCTCCGCTCAAAAAATAGATCTCAGCGTTTTGAATTTTAGAACTCAGCTGTTCCAAAAATTTTTGATGGGCTTCGATCAATTCCGGATGAGAAGGAACTTCCCTTTTCCATGTAATCAGCGATTTGTTTTGCCGAAAAGAGCTGTCGCCCTGTTTTACGATCCGATCCGCCTTTTGTTCCGGTACGACCGGATTCTCCGCTTGGATCGTCGCCGATGGAGAAGGCCGGGAGCTCGTGATCTTGTTTTCTGAAAATTCTTCTTTGTTTTTTTGTTTTGGTTTATCTACGCTTTCTTTGAGAACAAGCCCAAAGAGAAACAAGAGTGAAATCGAAATTCCCCCCAAAACCAAGGTGTCTCCGGACAGGAATTCCTGAACAAAACCAACCGGTTTGGTTTGAGCAAAAAGGGATCGATTAAAAAAAACTAAAATGATTCCGAAATATTGGATTTTCATAAGCTGAGTGCCGTTAATATAGTTAACGGGCAGATTCCGATACCTCTGAACCAATTTTTATGAAGTTGTACAACGAACTCGCAGAATTCTACTTTGATATCGAAAAACCGGCCCGCAAGATCGATTCGGAAGCCAAGTTTTTGGATCGTCTTTTCCGCAAACACAGAATCATGACGATTCTGGATATGGGTTGCGGAACCGGAGAACACGTCCGCTATTTTCAATCCCTCGGTTACAGACCGAAGGGAATCGACTCTTCCTCTCGAATGATCGACGTAGCAAAAAAAAGATATTCTCATTGTAAGTTCGACGTAGCTCCGATGCAGAAATATCAATCCGGTTTTCTTTTGGATTGTGTAGTCAGTCTTTTCGGTTCGTTTAACTATCTCTTAACGAACGAAGAGATCGACTCCACACTCAAACTCATCGAACAAAATCTAAAACCTGCGGGTCTTGCGGTCTTGGAAGTCTGGAACGCCGAACCTTTGCGGGCGATCAAAAGAAAACCGATCACTCCCGTGGCTCAGATCAAATCCCAAAACGCCACGATCCAAAGAAACAGAGGCTTTCGTCTGGTCAGGGCCGATACTTCCACCATGGTGGAAGTCAACTACATCTACCAGATCAATACCCGTGAAATCAGAGATAAACACGTTATGCGCGTTTTCTATCTTCCGGAGATCGAAAAGATGATCCTTAGACATAAATTCGAAATCATGCACGTCTATTCAGGTTTTAACGAAACCAAGTTTAAGAATTCCGCCGGAAGAATGATTCTCGTTTTAAAAAGAAAAAACTCTTAAACTCGAAAACTTTCTCGGGCAACCCGCAAACAATATATTCTCGGACTCAATCCGAATCGAATATTCAACCGAATTTCATTTCGGCAATTTCCACCTTTGAACTATAATTCCGTTTCAAAGTATAAAAATCGCTTTTCAAAATTCTTCTTAAAAGCGATTTCGAAAAGATTCAAAAAATGGAATGTTCTTTGTTTTGAACGTGATGCGGATCGGAGAAAGAATTAAAATTTGACTCAAAGATAGTCCGATAAGGAAGTTCGGAAAATTCAGAATCGTTCAAAAAATCCTTGCCCAACCTTGGCAAAGACCTATCTCATAGCTCGGGAGAATTTTATGCCAGAATCCTACGATCTCACCGTCATCGGCGCCGGACCCGGCGGTTATGTTGCCGCCATTCGAGCCGCCCAATTGGGAATGAACGTCTGCGTCATTGAAAAAGATAAACCCGGCGGAATCTGTCTCAATTGGGGTTGTATTCCCACAAAAGCGCTTTTGGAATCGGCTCACCTTTTGGAAAAAATACACGCGTCAAAAGAATTCGGAATCGACTCAAGCCAAGCAAAACCCGATTTCCCGAAAATCATACAACGGTCCCGTGAAGTCGCGGACACAATGGCCTCGGGTGTGGAATTCCTTTTAAACAAAAATAAGATCACTCGTAAAAAAGGAACCGCCGTATTCAAAGATTCGAATATGATCTGGCTTCCGGATACTTCCAAAGAGGAAATTGTTTCCAAATATTTTATCGTGGCGACGGGAGCCAGAGCCAGAGAACTTCCGGGTCTTCCTTTCGACGGAAAAACCGTTCTGTCTTCCAAAAGTGCGATGGTGTTGGAAAAAATTCCGGATTCTCTTTTGATCGTGGGAGCCGGAGCGATCGGAGTCGAGTTTGCGGACTTTTATGCGGCGATGGGAACCAAAGTCACGTTAGTCGAAATGTTGGATCGGATTCTTCCGGTCGAGGACAAAGAGATCTCTTTATTCTTAGAAAAATCGTTTGTAAAAAGAGGCATTCGAGTTTTGACGGGGGTCGGAGTTTCCGGTCCAACACTCAAGGACGGAAAAGTCAAAGTTCTTCTGAAAGGAAAAAATCTTCCGGAATCGGGAGAAATTTTGGAGTCGGAGAAAATTCTAGTTTCGATCGGACTTGTTCCCAATACGGACTCGATGAACTTGGAAGAGATCGGAGTTTTTTTACAAAGAGGTTTTGTAAAGACGGATACAAAATACAAAACGAGCGTTCCTCATATCTATGCGATCGGAGATTGCAACGGGCCTCCGCTTCTCGCTCACGTCGCGTCTATGGAAGGAATCAAAGCCGCGGAAGCGATCTCGATCCACGCGGGAAATCCGCATCGACTACGTTATACTCCCATCGACTACAACGCGATCCCGGGTTGTACGTATTGTCATCCCGAGGTCGCATCGATCGGTTTTACCGAACAAAAGGCGATCGATCTCGGTTATACGATCCGAGTCGGAAAGTTTCCCTTTATCGGAAACGGCCGCGCGCGTGCGATGGGAGACGCCGGAGGTTTTACAAAAGTGATCGTGGATCAAAACTCGGGAGAAATCTTAGGAGCACATCTGATCGGCCCCGGTGTGACGGAACTTCTTCCGACGGTCGCCCTCGGGATCACTCAAGAATTGACGGCGAAAGAAATCGCTTCCACGATCTTCGCCCACCCTACGCTTTCGGAAACCGTTATGGAGGCGTTCGGAGCGGCTCTGGGAGAAGCGATCAATCTTTGAGTTTAGAATCCAGATTTCCAGTAAGCAAGATATCGGTCTTGTTTACCTGAAACTCGGAGGGAAGATGAGAACTGAGAGAAAGAAGAGAAGGATCGATATCGTGAAATTTTCCCGAGACCTCGTCGAAAAAATGATAGTGATCCACGATATTACTGTCATAGACGGACTTTCCCAAACAGGAGAATTTGAATTCTCTCAAAAGTCCCGCACTCACAAGAATGTTTAACGTGTTGTAGACGGTCGCCAGACTCATCTTAAAAGACCGACTATCGACCCATTCTTTTACTTCTTCTGCGGTAGGATGATCGGCCTCGCAAAGAACATACTGACAAATCGAAATTCTCTGCATCGTAGGTTGGATGGAAACCGACTTCAATCTCTGTTCGATCTCGTTCGGGGTCAAACAGGCCTTCTTTGTAAACAACGCTTCCATTCTTTTTAAAATCCCTTAAGGGAAGAACCTTCTATCCATCTGACATACTCAAAGTGAGTTTTTGCACAATTTATTTGTCCAACGGCTTAAGAAACCATTCTCTTTCTTGAAAAATTCTGCAATCCAAAAAAGTTCGCAAAAAAGAATGCCACAAATCGGAAAAAAAAGACAAAGAGATTCTTTTTCCTTTTACTCTCGCTTCTAAATCCTGAAAATGTCTAAAAATTCTTCAGATGATACGAGCTATGAAACAAAAACTTACTTCCGTCCTTCTGGCGATCCTTCTTACTCTGCCCGCAGCGGCGCTCTTGGCCGACGAACCCACGGGAGAAACACAACCCCAGGTTCAGTCCACCGAGAATCACGATTCTTCTCATGAAGAGGCGACCGGAGGCGGTCACCACGAAGTTCAAGGAGAAGACCTTCCCTATTGGAGCGTAATTCCCTTTGTTCTGATTCTTCTGAGCATCGCGCTTCTTCCGATCGTTTCCCACACCACTTCTCATTGGTGGGAAAGTAACACGAATAAGCTGATCCTAGCCTTGGGTTTGGCTGCGATCTCTTTTGTGATTTTGGTTCTCCACGGTTGGTTTGGAAAGATCGTTCATACCCTTGTCTTCGAGTATGTGCCCTTTATCATTCTTCTGGGCGCGCTCTTTTATATTTCCGGCGGAATCCGTCTGAAAGGTGATATCGAAGCGACTCCGGTAAACAACACGATCTTTTTGATCATCGGAACCTTTCTTGCCTCCTTTATCGGAACGACCGGAGCTTCTATGCTTTTGATCCGTCCGATTCTGAAAACAAACTCGGAAAGAAAATACGTAGTTCACACGGTTATCTTTTTTATCTTTCTTGTTTCGAACATCGGGGGTTCCTTGACTCCGCTCGGAGATCCTCCTCTTTTCCTAGGTTATTTGATCGGTGTTCCGTTCACTTGGACTTTTAAACTTCTTCCGGAATTGTTAGTTGCGGGGATTCTTCTTCTCGTAGCGTATTTTATCTGGGATTCGATCGCCTACAAAAAAGAAACTCCCAAAGATCTCAAAAAAGACCGCATTCACAAACAACCGATCAGCCTCGAGGGTCAGGTGAATTTTATCTGGCTTTTGGGAGTTGTTTTGTCGGTGGCGTTTATCAATCAAAACTACATTCCACAAATCGCCGCAAACCCGTATCTTGCATTTATTAGAGAAGCGGTTTTGATCGGTTTGATCGTGGTTTCCAAACTTACCACGAGAGGACACGTGAGAGAACACAACAAGTTTACGCTTCATCCGATTCAGGAAGTTGCGTATCTTTTTATCGGAATTTTTGTTACGATGATTCCGGCTCTGATTCTTTTAGAACACCACGGAAAGGATCTGGGAGTGACTCAACCTTGGCAGTTCTTCTGGGTTACGGGTCTTTTCTCGGGAGTTTTGGATAACGCACCGACATATCTCACCTTCCTGTCTTTGGCTAAAGGAACTCTGGGAATGAACAACGTCGCTCAAATCCTGGCGGATCCGTATGCAGAAAGTCTTCTGAAAGCGATTTCAGTCGGCGCCGTCTTTATGGGAGCGCTCACTTATATCGGAAACGCGCCTAACTTTATGGTAAAATCCGTTGCCGAAGAAAACAACGTAAAGATGCCGAGTTTCGGAGGATATGTTTTGTATTCTTTTGCGATTTTGATTCCGACGTTTATCCTTCTTACGTTTATCTTTTTTCGTTAGAAAGAATGATCCACAGGCCCTTCTCGTTTTTGGGAGGGGCTTTTTGTAAGAGCTCCTACGAATTCGAAGGCAAAATTCTACTTGCAAAAAGTGTGATTTTCTGATAGAGCAAAGTCAGCCGAGTTTTTCCCGCGGACCCGCCTCCTCCACCCTATGAGGGTGGGGCGCGCGACTTTCACGGGGGAACGTGGGAGTTCCTGCAAAAGCTCTGAGAGAGAATATTCCTTGCAAAGTTATGATTTTCTGATATAGGAAAATCTCCCGGAGTCTTCCGCCTCCCGCCCCTCCACCCAAAATTCGGGCGGGGCTTTCGTTTTACGGAGGATCGTCGTAGTTACGACAAATTTTTCTGAAGATTCAAACAACTTTCGGGTAAGGTTATGACCCGATGAGGGCGGGGGGCGCGGCTTTTACGGGGGACCTGTCGGAGTTCCGACACAAATTCGAAGGCAAAATTCTACTTGCAAAAAGTGTGATTTTCTGATAGAGCAAAGTCTCCCGAGTTTTCCCGCGAGCCCGCCTCCTCCACCCTATGAGGGCGGGGCGCGCGGCTTTCACGGGGGACCTGTCGTTGTTCCGACACAAATTCGAAGGCAGAATTCTATTTGCAAAAAATATGATTTTCTGATAGAGCAAAGTCTCCCGAATTTTCCCGCGAGCCCGCCTCCTCCACCCAATCAGGGCGGGGCGCGCGGCTTTCACGGGGGAACGTCGGAGTTCCGACCAAAACCCGAATTCGTTAAAATCACGACAAAGTCTTTTTTCCCTAAGAAAAATAAGATTCGATCCAGAGTTCCAATTCGGAAAAGGAAGACACAAATTCTAAATTTTCCTTTCGAAAGATTTCTGCGGAATATTCTTCATGAGCCATTCCTAAAAACCGCAAACCGGCCCCCATTGAGGAAGTCGCATCTCCGATCGTGTCTCCGACATACATGATTTCGGAAAAATCCAGTTTTCTCTTTTGAGCCTCCTCCAGAATCGGAAGAAAAACTTTCGGATTGGGTTTGTGAACTTTTGTGTCTTCCGCGGTCTGTATCGCGAAAAAAGAATTTTTAGAAAAGGAAAAACTTTCCAATTCTTTCAAGACCCTCCTCCCGCTCGAAGAAGAAAGAATCCCAAAGTGAAACCGCGGACCGTATTTTTGTAGGAAGTCCTCTACACCGGGAAAGGTAAGATTCGGATCTCTTTGGCAAAAGGAATCGTAAACATTCCAAAGAGCTTCCAAGTCTTCGGAATGTTTTCCGTAAATTCTTCTTAAAAAATCGTCTCCGGGCAAACCCCAAGCCTCGTCGATTTGGAAGTCCTTCAATTCAAACCGAAATCGTTCTCTTGCGAGATTCTTCAGAGTATTGTAACGAACCTTTTTTGTCTGTACTAAGGTATCGTCGTAATCGAAAAGAATGGCCTTGATTTTCATTCTTGGACGTTCTCACCTTCCTTCCTTTCTCTCATTCTAAAAACTTGTTTTTGATCTAAAAAATACGCAGATGAAATATTCTATTTTTAGAATATTCTAAAAGAACCAATCTTTGCCAAAATCCCCTTCCATCTTAGAATCTAAGAGACATCGTTTTCGCGGAGCCACTTCGATCTTAGAATCGAAAAATTCTCTTTTTTATTTTTTCGATTCTTCCGGAGGAAGAAAGATCACGGAATCGATCTTTTTTCCCTTTTCCGAATCGATGTAGTTGATTTCGATCTTTCTCTCCGAGGCGGGTTTATAAAGAATCAAAGCCGAAATCATATCGTAGACGGTAAGAGAATAGTCGATTGCAGTAACGACGGCGGGAAAGACGAGAAAACGCGACTTCGTTACGGGTTTGACCTCTCTTTCTTTTCCCGCGGCCATCCATTTGTAGATCCGAGTCGAACGATTCATTCCTTTCATGTGTTCGAGATCCAATTTTACTTCGGGAAGAACGGCTTCCGTTTGGCGAAACGAAACCTTGACCGGAATCATTTTTTCCCCGGATTCTTTTAAGGCTTGGGAGAGTTGTAAATCAAAGGTATCGTCGTCCAGGTATTCGATCTCGTTGCAATTCGCAAAAACCGTATTGCAGATGTCTCCGTATTTGCGATGAACAAAATAAACGAGGAAGATATTTAAAGTTTCAGGATGATACAAAACCTTCGCGTGATAATCGGAAGTCCTTCTATAATAAACCTTTTTATAGATTCTTTTAAAAACGTCCCAACCGACAAGACCAAGATCTTTTAAGAACGGAGGTTCGGGAAGTTGAAAGGAACGAACCGCGATATGCAGTCTTTCGATCGCAACCTTACCGTCCCTTTTGGAAATTTCCTCCAAAACGGTTCGAACATCGTCCAAATCTTCCGAATCGATTTTACGCGCCGAGGCGGAAGTATCGATAAGAATTTTTCCCGCGTTCTCGGACATCAACTGAGAAATTTTCGGCTTCACTCCTTCCGTAAGAATATCTTCTAGTTTTAAGGAAATACAATCGTTCGGATGACAGGAGATTTGTTCTTCATAGACCGCGTCGGCGTCGGAGGGCACGACCGGCAAACTCTCCGCACTTAAGAAAGAATGGAATAAAAGAGAAACTACGATCGAGGAAAGAAAAACGATCCGTGAAAAAAAAAGGTAACGCATTCTTTTGTTTATCCTAAAAGGAATTATCCTGAGGATTCTTCTTTTCAGACAAAGAAAGGAAAGATCTTTTTTACAAAATCAATTGATTTCGTCTCGGTAATCCATCACAAGATACATCAGAGTTTCTTGATCCGTCGGATTGGAATATTCGTGAGGAATATCGGCCCTAAAAAAGACGGAATCCTTCGGCTCGAGTTCTACGATTTTTTCTCCGACACGGAGACGAAGTTTCCCGGAAACGACGACGATGTTTTCGGTGGTTCCGGACTGATGCGGTTCCGCAATCTCGATTCCACCCGGTTTTAAAATGAGTTCGTAAAATTCAGTCTTTCGATTTCCGTTATAAGGGAAAAGCGCGCGGCTCGAAAAAACCTTGGAGCTGGAAAACAAAACCTTCGTGCTTTCGGCCTTCATCACGATGATACCTTCGGTTCCTTTTTCTTTCAAAAGTTCGCTAAAAGGAACATTCAGACCGTTTGCGATCTTCCAAAGTACGGAAATCGTAGGAACGCTCTTTCCTTGTTCGATTTGAGAAAGCATGGCCCGGCTAACTCCGCAACGGGAAGCTAGTTTATCCAAGGAAAACCCTTTTGTATGGCGGATGAGTTTTAGATTTTCTTTAACGACTTCTGTGATGTGCTCGCTGGAAGGAAGTTCTTTCCCCGCTTCCAATTCTTCCGTTGCTGGGTTCATTTCCCTTTTTTTGTCTAATATAGCAGAATTTTGTCAATCGAAAACTCCTATCCCTCGAAAAATAGACTTAGAATCAAAATCCGGATTCGAATCAAAAACTTATAAGGGGCCGCGAAAAAACGGATACAAGACGCAGAAACCACAAAGAAAGGCCCCGAACGACTCTGAAAAGCGAATCCTGACCCTCGATTGAAAAACATATCCTTACCCACAAAGTTGTTTGAATCTTAAGAAAAATCTGTCGGAACAACGACAGTCCTCCGTAAAACGAAAGCCCTGCCCTGATTTTTGGGTGGAGGGGCGGGAGGCGGAAAAATCCGGGAGATTTTTCTATATCACAAAATCATAATTTTGCAAAGGAATATTCTCTCTCAGAGCTTTTGTAGGAACTCTTACAAAAAGTCCTACTGGGATCCTTCTTCATTCTAAATAGCTTTAAAACTTGCGGATAAGGTTATGATTGAAAAAAAGGAGAATCAGGAAATGGAAAAATCTTTTTTTTTAAAGGGAGAATTCAAAGCAAAACCAAGAAAATTCTCAAACCAATGGGCCTAAAATTTCGGTCCGAAAAATCGAATCGTTTTTTTTGAAATCACATTCTAGATCTATTGAGTAGCAATTCCTAATATACTTGGTCCGGGAGAACCCGCATCTCCT
The DNA here is from genome assembly GCF_016918785.1 of Leptospira ainazelensis. Lineage (GTDB taxonomy): Bacteria > Spirochaetota > Leptospiria > Leptospirales > Leptospiraceae > Leptospira > Leptospira ainazelensis. The sequence continues at coordinate 86,674 of NZ_JAFFPT010000060.1, forward strand.
TGTGTCACGACGGTCCAATCGGTGGGAAGTCCCGTTTTAGAAAACCCAAACGCAGTTGGCACATTTGCCGAGACGCGCCCTCCTACAACAAACAAATCCAAGGTAGAATTGTAGACAGAAGACATCCAATCCAGACCGGAACATTGGACCATATTGGGGGAAGCGGCAGGGTGCCAAACTTGAAGCGTAAGATCGTAATAATCCACGGCACACTGATTTCCAAAAACGACGATCTTGTCCTTACCTTCCACTGCGGAATTGATAAAACCGGGAATCGCCGTATTGAAAGTCCCGCTCGAAGCGACGTTCAAAACCGTATTTCCGATCTTCGCAAAACTTGAGGTAGGATTCACATCCGTATTCCCGCCAAAAACAAAAACCTTACCGGACTTGAGAGCCAATACTCCACTCTTTGAGGAAGGAGTCGAAATCGAAACCGAAGAGCTGCTCAAAGAAGGAAGAGAAAACTGAACCAATTCCGAGTTCACGCTGTGAAGACCGCTGATATAAACTTCGGAGTTCGCGGAGCTGTAAGAGCTAAAGGAAAAGTAATCCGTCCCGATATAAGTCGATCCGTCGGTAATCGAAAGAAACTGCCAGTTTTTACCGTCGTCGGAGATTTGGCCAAAAAAACCGACCCCGGTCTGAGCGGCAATATGCTCTCCCGCCGCAAAAAAACGTCCGCCCCCAAAAGTGACCGTATAGAGATTTCGGATCACCGAAGTAGGAGTTCCACTGATCGTAATCGTACCGGCAGCGCAAGAAGACTGAACCCAGGTTTCCCCGTCCTGACTAGACCAAATCCCACAACCTGTGTTTGCCGTAAGAGTTCCCACGGCAACCCAGGTTCCGTTTCCGTAAGCGACACTGTAGATAAATCCGTCCACACAACCGGGAAAACGGGTCGCGCTGTATTTCCAAGTTGTCCCGTCCCCACTCGTCCAAGAAGAACAATTGCTTCCAACCGCGACAAAGGAAAGGGAGCCGTTTGCCCCCTTTGCGGGAACAGAACCCAGACTCCATCCGATCTGCCCGAGCATCGCCAAAGGATTGGAATTATCAAAACTATACTTATCCGCTTCCGCACAGGAGGAAAGCAGAAGAATGAAAAACCATGCTCTGATCGTGTGTTTCATACCCGCCTCTTATAAGATAACAACGGTTCCATTTCTTTTCTCAGAAAAATTTAGGAACTACAAGTACGAAATCCCTTTGGTTACATCCGAAATCCATAGAATTCTAAGGCAAGAATGGAAATCCGAAAAGCACGAAATACAAAAAAAACGGATGAAACGGACGAGAGAACCTTACTCGAAAACATCGAAAACACGGCTTTGTCTCGGTCCCTTGATCGAAAACCGCGCGTTCTTATAACGTTTTGAGGACCGGAGAAGCGCCAAGTGAGAAACACAATCCCACTTTACAATCCAGGTTCCAATAGAAGAATGAAACCGGCTTTCGAAAAAAAGGGAATGAAATCTAAATTCAAAAAAGAAAAAGCGGATAGGGCGGCAATTCCCAATGCTCCCAACAATTTGGGATTTAAAAAACTTCTGTCTCTAAAACCGGATTCAAAAGAATTCCGAACCGACTTCCTTTTCCGGCTTACCGAGAAAAAGAACCGACCTAAAAAACCATTCCGATTACGGGAAACAAAGACGGACTTCCTTTTTCCATTCTTAAAAACTAAAAAAGTTTCAGAAGTTCTTTTTTGGATCTAAGACAAAAAAATGCCTAAAGAACATTCCAATTTTAGAATATTCTACCAAACGGATTCTTTTCTATTCGCCGAAAAACCCGCCGGAATTCCGGTCCACGCAACCAAGGATTCTAAAAGGGAAAACTTTTCCGATCTCCTTCAAAATCAACTCGGTCTTCCGTTTTTAAGAACCGTAAATCGTCTCGATCTGGATACAAGCGGCCTTGTATTCTTCTGCAAAAATCCCGAAAAGAATAAGGAAGCGGATCAAATTCTAAAATCTTCGATAAAAATTTATCTCTGTGTCGCCGAAGGAATTGTTCCCGAGGATCGTTTTACGGAAACCTGTTATCTCAAAGACGGAAACAAAAGGGTCAAAAAAGTATTTTCCGGCGGCGATAAGGCCGTGACCGAGTTCGTAGTATTAAAACGAAATCCAAAAGAGAACTATTCGGTCCTTCTCGCAAAACTTCATACGGGGAGAAGACATCAGATTCGATTTCATCTGAGTGAAAAAGGATATCCGATCGTCGGGGATTCCGTCTACGGAATTTCCGATAAATCGACGTTAGACGATCAAAGACCGAATTCCAAAAGGAACGGAAAAAAAAATCCTCAGTCAAAACGGTCCCAATTGCACGCGCTTGGAGTTTCCTTTTCCGAAAAGGACGGCTTAGAAGAACGGATTCTATGTCCTCCTCCGATCGATTTCAAAAGATTCTTAGACGGAGTTTTGATCGACCTTACTCTTTTTTCCAAATTCTCCATAAAATAGAAAGACAAAGAAAACTTCTTCGGAACTATCTCCTGCGAACGGAGAATTTTCATGTCAAAGAATGCACTCATCATCGGAACAAGCGGAGTCGCCGGACAAAGCGCGGTAGAAGCGGTTCGGGAATTTGCAAAGAAAAAAAACGAGGATTGGAAGATCCTCGCGACCACGAGCAAGGATGTTTCACTTCCCGAAGCGGATCTTACGATCACAAAAATCAACTTGGACGATCCGAAAATCTCGCTCGAACGTTTGTATGAAGCTTTGAAAAAGAATGGAATCGAAACACTCGATCTTTTTGTTTATACACCCGCGAGGGGAAATCTGGGCTACCCCGTTTCCGAGACTCCGGAAAACGACGTAATAGAAGCGGCGAAGTTTTGTTTGGATCCGATGCTCGCGGTGGAAGAAAAATTAAAACCGCTTTTGAGCGTCGGCTATTCCGCGTATTATTACAGACCGCACCTCCAACCCTTTTACGGTTCACTTGCTTTTATCAAAAGAAAGATGGAAGAATGGGCTCTGCAGAATCCGAAACATCGAAAGATCATCCGTGCCGGTTCTTTTTTTAGTCAGAGCGTTCGGGGAATTACGATCCTTCTTCAGAGAATGGGAAAAAAATCGCAAGACAAAGATCTACAAGACCTAATCAAACAGCAGAAAGAATCGGGCCTAAGCTTTCCTGATTTTTTTCTTGAGTACGTCGCCAAACAAGAGGAATCCTCTTTTGCATCCAAGTTTCCGGACATTCCGTTTCGACTGACTTCCCAAAACGATCTCAAAAAAGCGTTAGTCGCCGTCTTAGAAGGGGAATCCGCTCCGATCGTTTCTCTTGTCGGAGACTGGGTCTGGACGGAGAATACGTTGCCGGAAATGCCGGAATATTTAAAGAAATTCTAATATTATAGAATTAAAATGGAACTATTTTTCAGACAAATGGAAATTCAGGACCGAAAAGTGCCGAGTTTTTAAGAAAAAAAAATGAGACCGAAAAAAAAGACCGAAAACACCATACAACTCGAAAAAAATCCCATTCCTCCTAAAGGTTATCGTTTAAAAATCGAAAATCATCCTATGAAACGTTTATTGATTTTTCCTTTGATTCTTATTTGTTTTCTTTTGAAACCGATCGCGGCGGAGCCGGATCCGAGCGATCCGACCTTGAGTCCGGAAGAACGGCTGAAGATCATACAGAATCAGGAGACTCGATGGGAAATCGGAAAATCGTCTCCGAATCCTACCCCTTTCCTCTTTTCGGTTTTAAAACCCGCAGTGGAATTTTTTTCTACGGATTTAGAATCCGTAATGGATATCGGAAATTTTAGACTGACGATTCCTCCCCGTTCCTTTCCGAAAACGAATCGAGTGGAAGTGAGAGTCATCACCTTAAACAACCACGCGGATTTTCTCTTTGCGGGAATTCCGACACAAATCGGTCCGAACCGGAGTCCAAATCTTCTTTTGGAATCCACCGGAATGTTCTACGTTTCCTTTTTTGACGAAGATGGAAAACGGATCGAACCCAAAAAAAAACTGAGAGTAGAATTATTCCCTCTCGCGGATCCGAACGGTTCGAACATATATCGTTATACAAAGGGGAATTGGGATTTGATTTCGGAAAAGCAGGAAACCTCTACGATATCCGAAATCGAAGGAGCGGATTCGATTCCTTTTCAAATCTATTCCAAAATTGATTCCTCCGGTTGGTGGAACTTCGATAAACCAAAGCCGGAATTTACCTGCGTTACGGGAAAAATTCTCGCGAAAAATCCGGAAGAATTTTCGATCCAAGGAATCGGAATCGATTACTTCGGAACGAGTTACGGAAGTATCGAACCTTCGGGGATTTTTACACTGAACGTCCTAAAGGATTCGAATGTGAAAATTTTCGCAGTCCTTACTCCCAAAAACAAGAAAACTCAAAAGGAAATCGGTTTCCTCCCGACCTTCCGGACACAAAAGCTGACAACGTTTTCTTCGGAAAAAAAATCTCAGTGCCAGAAGGTTTCCGAAATTTCGACCTTCCCGATCGAAGAATCCGTTTTTAAAGATAGAACCCAATTTCTAAAAGCGATCGACATGCCGGATCTATAATATTCTAAATTTAGAATTTTCTGTTCTCCTTTTTTTCAAACTTAAACAAAAACAAATAAACTGAAAACTTACTTTTTGTTTTTAGGTTTCTGGGAATTCTTTTTTGAGAACGTTTTTTGATCGGCCTTAAAAACGGATCCGCCCTTTCTCTGAGAAAGAACGATCACCGGATTTCCTTTCGGAAGCGAATCTATGATTTTGAGAAGTTCGGAAAGTTTTCCTCGAAATTGAAATTCCGTTTCTAAGGTGAGATCCAAACAAAGAAAAATCTGTCTTTCCTCACCGGATTCTTTTAAAACGAAATCCAAGTCGTGAAGAACCGCCTTATAACGATACGGTGTTTCGTAAAATACTAGCGTATGTCCCGGTTTTAAAAAACGATCCAATTCTTTTTTACGCTCCGAAGATTCTCTCGAAAGAAAACCGCAAAAGGTAAAAGGTGAAATCTTAAATCCGGAAATGCTGAGGGCGGCACCGAAGGCGATCGGACCGGGCGCGCTCCTCACAGTTCCGCCTCTTCTCAAAACTTCTTGGACGAGTTCCCGACCCGGATCTTCGATTCCCGGAGTTCCCGCGTCAGAAATCAGAACGGTCAAGTCGGACCCGAGAACCATTTCGCCTAACGCACGTATGTCTTCGGCGGTCGAATGTTCGTTACAAAGCAAAAATTCTTTATTGATGGAAAGGGACTTGAGTAGAGTGGAAGTCGTTCTGGATTCTTCCCCTATGAGTATATCAGAATGTTCTAATAGTTCTTTTGCCCTCTGCGTTATATCGCCCGGATTTCCAAGAGAAACGGAAACAAGGATCAAAACTCCTTTCGGTTTTGTATCCATAGTTCAGATCAAAACTCCTTCCAGAACGTTCCAAGCGCGAAGACTCTGGACCTTGGCTTCTTTCGGAGGAACGTAGCCTTTCGCCCGATCCAGAAAAACCCCGAGTTTGGAAGATTCCAAAAGAGGAAAGTCGTTTACGGAATCACCAAAGGCGAGATCGGGAAGCCCGCGGGCGGATTCTTGGAAACGTGCCACCTTCCCTTTTCCATACGTAAAGGGTTCCAAAATCCGAGAAGAATGGATTCCGTTTTGAAGAGAAAGTTGCATTCCTAAAACCTTCTCTTCCGGAATTTCAAAAAGTTTGGAAACCGACTGAATGATTTCCTGAGGAGACGCGGTCACGATCCAAACTTCCCAACCGGAAGCTTGCAGATGACTCACCAGTTCTTTCATCGGTTCGTAGATCTTTACGGAAAGTGAATCGGAATCTTCCGCGTGTTGATTCCAAACCGAGCGGGAAATCGTTTTTAATTCCTCCGGAGAATGGCCCGAAAAGATCCAGGAACTCCAGCGATACGAAGCTTCTAAGCCCAAGTTTTGTTGGATCGAATCGTATTCTTCCAAAACAAGAGAGCGAAACAAAAGAGGATCTTTGAATCTTGCGGAAAGAATCCGTTCCCGATTCTTCTCCGAAAAAAAAGAGGAAATGTCTTCCCGATAAGCCGGAACTCCTTGCGAAAGAAAGAGTTCCATCACGGCTTCTCCGAAGTCGTTTTTTACGAGAGTATTATCAAAATCGAATGCGGCTTTCCCGGGAGAAAGCCGGGAAAGAGTTTCGTAAAGATCCGGATTCCAAAAATCCCGGCGAATGGACACTTTAAGGTTCGATGGTCTCCCGCGCGATCGCCACACGACCCTCGGAAGAAGATTGAAAGAGCGGAAGGTAGTGTTCCGGATTTAAAACTACGTTTTGATAGCGAACTTCGAAGTGAAGATGTGGACCGGTCGTATGTCCCGTATTTCCGGAAAGCGCGATGATCTGTCCTTTTTTGACCTTATCCCCTTCTTTTACATAAAGAAGCGAATTGTGTGCGTAGAGAGTGTTGATCTGATTGATTCCGGGATGCGAAAGAAGAATTTTATTTCCGTAACCGCCGTCCTTTTTGGATTCTAAAACCACTCCGTCTGCGGCGGCGATGACGATCGAGCCGGTGGGACAGGCGATGTCCACTCCGGAATGCATCGCGTTCCATCTTCTTCCCAGACGAGAAGTTACGAAGGAATGTTTAAAACTGATCGGCCAGATAAATTCTCTCTGATCGGTCCGGAGAATCTCTCTTCCTTTGTCTTCGAGAAGAAGACTTCTTGTAAAATTTTCGTTGTAAGGGAAGAATACAGGTTCATTGACCGGAATTCTTTCGTTGTCCGGGATTCCGTTGACCCGTTTGATCTCGTGTTCCGTGGTTCCAAAGTTGTGAACCAGGTCTCCTACGGATTCTTTGACACGATTGGGGACAATCCAGATTCCTTCCGTGCCTCGGTAGGTCTGAAGATACTGATTGTCCAATTTGATTTCTTCTAAATTTGTATTGGCGAAGGATTTGATGCTAAAGAGTAGCCCAAGAACAAGCAATCCCGCCAGTATGTAGCCAGTTTTTCTTTTCATATCGTAGATTCCCAAATATGTCGCCAAAAAGCCTCGATGTCCGGGGCCTATTTTCAAGGTCGGCAACGGAAAACAACTTCTGAAGTCAGTCTTCTCGTTTGGGGATTCCATTCAAGAATTTTTCGACGCAATTCCCAAAGCAAAAATCAACGATATTTAAAGATTTTATATGATTTTTAGAAGAATAAGGTAGATTAGATCGTTTTTAAGAGTTTTTTGCCATTTTCTGGAACTTCGAGCTTTCTTATTGAGAACAGATTCTTATTTAGAAAAGCAGGAGTTCCTACGTTTCCCTTTCCAAATTCGAATTGCAAGAGAACGGAAGAAATTTTCCCACGGAATTCAAATGAAAACCACGCTAACACTCCATTCTTCTTTTTGAATTTATGCATTGCAAAAAGAACGAGACAAACGTTCTGTTTTAGAATTCTAAAAAACGAGATTTCAATTCCGGACTTGGAATTCTGCAAGCCTCGCTCTTTCCAAACCATCGATATCGATTTTTTGCGATCCAATCATAGACGATGTCTCGCAATAGGGTCGGAACCCATCGAAAGATCGACGCCAGGTTCCAAGGAAAGGAAAGATGAGCCGCGATCTTCAATACGGCGTTTGACTTTTCGTAAAGAATTCCATTCTCCAAAAAAAGAACCGAGGAAGGAGCAACGTCGGGAAGATTTTTTTTCGTCAAAATCCGTTCCGCGAACTCCGATTGAAGACTCGCAAATCGAAGATTTTTTTTCGGGTTATGATCCAAGAAGAATAAAACGGTTCCGTTGCAGAGATTGCATACTCCGTCAAAAAATACGATCGGAGTTTCCCGTTTGTCTTCCATTAAATCCATGTATTGTTTAGACTTTTCTTGATCGGAATCTTCTTGTCTTTGTTTTCAAAAGAGAATCCAATTTTAAGGGCAAGGAGGAAAACCTTTTCTATTTTTGAGAAAAGAGAATTTTTCCACTTTCGATCACGATCGTCTGATCCTTGATCTTTGAATTCGAAATTTCTTTTCCTAAAGAGAACGATTCAAGACTCAGGCTAAGACAAGGAACGTTAGCTCCCGCTTCGACGACGGCTTTTGTTACCGTCTGAAACGTTTGTGTTTCGTTTTTTTTGGAAAGAATTCGAAATCCTACGATTCCTTCCCGAAGGGATACGGGAGCGATTCCGTTCTTCACCGCCTTTGTCGACTTCTTTACAAAACAAATCTTAGAAGACGGAATCATACTTTCCGTGTAAACGATCTCGTGCGAAACCTTGTCTCGATTGATCAAGTGAACTCCGTTTTTAAATTCCTCCGCGGAAAGTGAAAAAAAAATTAAAATACAGAAGAGATAGATCCAATTCTTATACATAGATTCCAAGTCCTTTGCCTTTACCGTTGTTTTGGATTTCGATTTTAAAATTCATCCCGATCGTTATCTCTCGCAAACGTGTTGAATTTTTACTTAAATCTGTCGTAGTTCCGACGCTTCTCCGTAAAAGTCGCGCGCCCCGCCCTGCGTAGCGACCCATCGGAAGCTACGCACTGAGCTTTTCGGGTTGGAGGTGGCGGGTTCGTGGGAAAAACTTGGGTGACTTTCCTTTATCAGAAAATCACGCTTTTGCAAGTAAAAAGTCTCGATGTAGGAACTCACACAAAGATTCGTCTTTGGGATCCTTCTTGACTTCCAACCGCTTTTCCCTACTTGTCCCAGCCCCCCTCAGGAACGGATTCCACAATGAATTTCTTTCCCGATCCTCCTACGAGTAACGAATTCTTATTCTGGTTGTGTCCGCTCCTCAACTTCAGTCTTGTAATTGTAAATCGCGGAGCCGAAAATCACGGGGCCCAAAAAGAAACTTCCATAGACGACAGCGTAGATCCCCGGATAAAAAGCTGGATTGGTAAAAGCCAATCCAAACCAGGCCCAGACCAAACCCGTTTTTTTTAAGTTCAATTTTTTTTCGGGTCTTTCTCGAACGAAAAAAATTCTTTCCGATTCGGATCGGATCTCCAAAGAAGAATATTCGTAATACGTTGCCAAATCGTTGTGTCCGACGTATTCTTTATAACCTGGATGTTTTGTTTTCAGATGCGCGTCGATCGGAAGAAACTCCGATTCCGTCGACTTGAATTGAGAGGTCTTTATCTCATCGAAATAAAGGACCGTGGTCGAATAGGTTCGGCTTCTGAAAGGCGCGTATGAATTCTTGGATTCGATTTGAATCGAACCCACATAATCACCTTCGGGAAGATCAAGGATCCATTTTTTTTCGGGTAAACGATCGGTGATCGAAAATTCTTCTTTGAAAATTCTCCCTTGGGAAAGATAGGATTCCTTTTTCATCATCGAAACCCGTATTAGAGAATTCTGATCTTCCGATCTTTCGATTTGAAACGTCAGTCTTCCTTTTCGATCGAATTTGTTTCCGGATTCGACATGAAGTTGAGTTTCGTTTCCTCTTGTGCTACAAGAGACAAAGAATAAGATCGCAAAGGAAAGATACACAAACGAATTCATATTATTTTTTTAGAATATTCTACTTTTTTATTATTATATAGAAGCCGGAAATTCCAGCGCCGCTCATTTTCTTTTGTTTCGTTTATCGTTTAAAAGGCAAGAGCACGTTTTTTAACTTGGGAGACCAGGGTCCATTCTTCCTTAAAAAAACCGCCGGACTTCCCAAAGGACTTTCCACTTCGATCTCTTGTTTTCCCGTATAATTTTTTCCCGTCCAGAGATGTTCCCATTCACCTTCGGGAAGATATCCTTTTACGGAGGATTCTCCTTTTTGTAAAACGGGTATTACCAAAAGATCTTCTCCCAATAAAAATTCAGTTTTGATCTCGTGGGTTCTTGGATCGTTAGAATAGTGCAGATACAAGGGCCGAACCACGGGGAGACCGGTGAGAGACGCTTCTTTGACGAGGGCTTGCAGATATTCTTTCAATACAAAGTGCATCTTTCCGTATCTTGCAAATTCTCGAATCGTTTCTTCGTCGCTATAGGCTTGGTGGTTTTTTTCGGGGCGATTTCCTTCGTGCGTTCGAAAGACCGGACTAAAGACGTTCAACTCGGCCCAACGCAAAAACAACTCTTTGGAACGATGATAATCCCGGATCGGATTGTTGATCGTGGTGTAACCGCCGATATCGCTGTGATTGAGTGAAATTCCGCTTAAACCCCCGGACAGAAGACCGGTGAGAGCGGAAGTAAGTCCGTCGTGTTCTCCCCAGCTCACCATCTGATCCCCTTCCCAAAAAAGAGTGGAATGTTTCATAGATTCGCTATAACCCGCTCTTGTAAAAAATACGATCTTTCCTTCCTGGCCGGCCTGGCGGATCGCTTCCCGATTGATTCGAGCCCATTCGACGGGGTACACGTTATGATAGCTTTCCGCGCTTACGCCGGAATGAAGAACCGCGTCAAGAGGAAGCCATTCCCCAAAATCCGCCATCCAACCTGAAAGACCCGCGCCTATCAGATTTTTTTGAATGATCCCCTGGATCCACTTTACGGCTTCCGGGTTTGTAAGATCGAGTAAGTAGGCGGGAAAACCGGCCGTCGCGATTTCGTAGTCTTTTCCGTTTTTGTCCTTTACGAGAAAATTCTTTTTGACAGCTTCTTCAAAAAGGGGACCTTCGTTCGCTAAAAAAGGATTCAAATAACCTAATACAGAAATTCCTTGTGAGTTTAGATCCGAGCAGAATTTTCTAAACTCGGGATAGGACTTTTCATCCGCGATCCATCGCCACCAAAGCTGGGAACCGAAGCTCGTCTTTCTTCTTCCCACCCAATCCTGGATCCAAAGAGCCGTGATCGGGTTTCCCGCTTTTTTCGCTTCTTCTATTCTTTTTAATACGACATCCTTTCCACCTTGAACTCCGAGCCAGGTTCCGTAAGCCCAATCCGGAAGAATCTGCGCCCTTCCCGTCTTCTGCGTAAACTTCTGAACGAGTTGGGAAGGAGAAGAATTTTTCCAGATCGATCCTTTCAGTCCGTTTTCCCGAAACTCGATCGTGATCTCCTCCGGTTTAGAAAAATCAAATATAGAATACGAACTGTTTTCGAAATAAAAGGATCGGTTTTTGGAAGTCAGAAAAAACGGGATCGGAGTATAAGTGGAATATTCGTTTCCGCCGGCTCCCGCCATCAGATTGGCTCCGGCGGTGATCGGCTGGTCTCCCCTTCCCAGTCCTTGTTCTTCGGTCAATAAAAACGGAGTTTTTCCTTTGAAGTTAAAATGGGAGAATTGTTCTCCCAGACCGAAGATATTTTCATTCTTTTCGGAAAGAATCCTTATGTACGAACGATTGAGGGAAGAATCCGAAAATACTACCTTGAACTCCAGAGCGGTTTCGTCTAACGGAATAAAACGGATTTCATAGTCGGTCTTACAATTCTCCCCTTCGAGTTTACCTGAAATTGTAAGTTCTTTTTCGTTGGAAAGAATCCGTTCTAAACTCTGTAAATCACAACGTGTCTGGATCTTGTCCTGGATATGAAACGAAGCAAACTTCGATTTTACTTTTTGTTCTCCCTTTGCAGCGGATAAAAAGGGAGATTCTAAGGAAAGTTCGAGAAAAATTCCCTGAGAAGAACGGATTTCCAAAACACCTTCTTTCTGAATCGCCTGAAATCCTTTTCCAAACGTGAATTGTTTTTCCTTAGGGAGAGTAAGTTTTGTATAATTTGCAAACGGACGATTACAAAAAGAAAAACAAACAAAAAGTGTAAGAATCAAAAACGATCGTAAGAACATAAAAGCTCCCGGCAAAAAAGATACTACCGAAGTAGCAACACTCTTCTAAAAATCCAGTTCTAATTTGTTTCCAGGTTTCTTTCCGATAGAACATTCGTTCATAAAATTTCCATTCTTGAAATTAGAGGATGGAACGCGAAATGTGGGAACTCTCACAATCTTAGAGAATAGGGAAAGGCCTAAAATCCAAAGCAACTTCGGACGAGACGTAATTTGTGGGAACTCACACGATCTGAGAGAATAGGGAAAAGCCTAAAATCCAAAGCAAGTTCGGACGAGACGTAATTTGTAGGAACTCACACGATCTTAGAGAATAGGGAAAGGCCTAAAATCCAAAGCAACTTCTCGGATAAGACGTAATCTGTGGGAACTCTCACGATCTGAGAGAATAGGGAAAAGCCTAAAATCCAAAACAACTTCGGACGAGACGTAATCTGTGGGAACTCACTCAAGATTAAAATTCATAAAAAAAGGATCCGTTTCCGAATCCTTTTTGACTCACTTGCGATCAACGTTCCAAGAGAACATTCCATTCTTTTGGAAACGTTTTTACAAAAATTCTCTTTACGAAATTATTTGCGATCGGTTCCGCCCACTCGCGGACCCGCGGCGCTGGAACCGCTCTGTCCGTATACGGAAACCGCTTGTTTGGGAAGACTGGATCTTCTCCATTCAAACCAAGAACCTTGGTAGGTATGAACGTCAAGATAACCGACTTCGCGTAACATCAAAGCGAGAAGCGAAGATCTCGCGCCGTTGTAATCGTAAATCACCGTGGTTCGTTCCGGCATAAACGGAAAGGATCTGAGTTTTTTATTGAACTGAGTTTTTTCGATCAGGTTCCCTTGACCGTCATAGAGAATTCTCCAATCCCAAAGAAAGGCGCCGGGAAGACGACCGCACAAGGAACCGGGTTCGGGAGCCGTGAGGCGGGGAAGTTTTCCTTCGTATTCTTCTTGGGTTCTTGTATCAAAGATTTGAAGCCTGGTTAGATTTTTTTCCAAGAAGGCTTTGTCTACGACTCCTTCGAGTTTTTTCGGTTTGTCTCCGGGGCCGAGTTCCATTTCTTTCGAACCTTTTTCCAGAGCCACACCCTGGGAAGGCCAACGGCTTCCATAAAGAAACGCGTTTTGATATCCGGCGGCTCTCAAGAGAAAAACCATTCTCGAAGCGAACATCCCCATTCCTTCGTCAAAGGCGATGACGCGGGTCGTTTCTTCTTTTTGTATGAGTTTCAAAATTTCTTCTATAGGACCGGTCATCTTCTTTTGAGATTCCGGATCCGACGCGAACGCCTTCTTAATAAAAGGAAAGCTATACGCTCCTCTCAGAGTAGATTCTTGATACGCCGCAGACGAACGGCAGTCGATCAAAAAGTCTTTATCGTTGAGATCAGTTTTAATAAAATTCCAGCTGGACAAGCAAACCTACCCTATCTATCGAAATGAGTCTTATTCTTTGGATTTAACCATTATTTTTAGCCTGAGATTTCCGATGTACTTTTTTTTAAAAAAGATGAGAATTTTGGGACATAAGAATAAAATAAAAATCATCGGCCTCTCGAGTTCCGGAAAACTTCAATTTGGAAGAATCTTAGAATTCCTTGCTAAAAAACAAATCGCAAAGTGATTCCTGCGATCTCTTTGTTCGAGAGGATTTAATATCGGGGGGAGCAAAGACCGATATTCTTAACAATGATAAGAGAATTCAGGAAAGACCGTATTTTGAGATCCGATTCTCCGAAAAAGTTTCGGAGGAAACGTTTCTTCTTTGTCTGGACTCTCCTTTTCCTCATCCTGAGTTCGGGAAACATTCCCGCAGAACCGAATCCTTCCCGCAGCGCGCAGGAAGAATTCAAATCCTTCCTCAGAGAATTTCAAAAAAGTCCTTCCGAGTCCGCAGCCCGATCCTTTCAAAAAAAACACGGCTCCGTTCCCGTAACACCTTGTGTCTTTGAAGAATCCGGTCGTTTTGAAAAAGTGATTTATCTCACTTACAGTTGTAAGGAAGAAAAATTTTCAGGTTTTATCTATCTAGGTTCGAAGTGGAGTTCTTGGAAAAACAATCCGGAAAGAATCGCCCTCGGCGAAGTTTTAAAAATCGGAAAGAAGGTCTATCTCGAAGTAAAACCTTCCTACGACCTCGGTGTGGAGGAACATTCCTCTTGGGATCCGAAAAAAAAACCGAACAAGGACGCCGCTTTCGATAAACCTCGCCCTCAAAAAGATCCAAAGGACAATTTCGGTCTTCAGTATTTTTTGAGCATCGCCAAACATCCCGCGAGAAGAAGCCTCAATTCGGGAAAAGAAATTTTTTTCGATTCTTCTTGTCCTCTGATCTTTTTAAAAAAGGATTCCGATTTTTATTGGGACAAGGCCACTTATTATTCGTTTCAGGTGAGTTGTATTCCTTCCTCTCCGTATTCTTTTATCCGTATCAAATCGGACTTTTTGGGAAAAATCCGTCTGGATGATAAGGACACCGATCAGATTCAGGAAGGCGCGAAATATCTCGGCAAATTGAAAATCCATTCCATCGAACCGGATAAAATCGTCTGGCAAGACGCGGAAATCTACAATGAATAAAAAGACATTTCAGAATATTCTACTTTTCTTAAGTATCGTTTTGGGTTCCTCCCTTTCCGCTCAAAACGGAAACTCGGCGGATCTAAAGGCCCTGCTCGACGGCGTAGTAATTATCCGAAGCGATACGTTTTCGGAAAAGGAAGAACAGTCGGGTTATTCCGAAAAATCGATCAACCGGGACGCAGGAACCGGAATGATCATCGCGGGAAATCGAATTCTTACCAACGCTCACGTGGTTTCCAACTCGAGTTATCTCAAAGTAAAACATTTTAATTCCAGTCAATTTTTCAAAGCGCGCGTTCAATACGTCGGCTTTGACTGCGACCTCGCCATTTTAAAAGTTGAGGAAGAGGAATTTTTCAACGGAATCGAACCCTTGGAAATAGCGGAATCCTCGCCGGCTCTAGGGAGTAATCTTCTGATCCTCGGTTATCCAGGCGGAGACGACAATATCACATTAGAAAACGGGAATGTTTCCCGGGTGGAAAGGGTCCGTTATTCGTTTACGGGTTTGGATTACAGAAAAGCGATTCGAGTCAACGCAAACATCGTTCCCGGTTATTCCGGCGGTCCCGCGATCCAAAACGGCAAAGTCTCAGGAGTTACCTTCCAGGTCAGTCAGTCGCAGGGAAACGTTGCGTATTTGATTCCACCGGAAGTCATCAATCATTTTCTAAAGGACGTCGAAGACGAAACCTATCACGGATTTCCTTTTCCCGGTTTTAGCTTTCAAAGCGGTTATTCCGCCTCCTTAAAAAGTTATCTTAAAATTCCGGAAGGTTTGAACGGAATTTTGATCAATACCGTTTATCCGGATTCTTCCTTTTCGGATCTTTTAAAACCGGAAGACTTCGTGTATAAAATCGACGAGGCCTATCTCAACGACGAAGGCGGGATTTTGGATCCGAGCGGGATTTTTATCGGAGAGATGATCGAGAACAAGTTTATCGGCGATCCTGTGAAAATTTTCTTTTATCGAAACGGAAAAAACTACAAAGTGGAAGGTACTCTCAAACAAGTTCCTTCTTTGGATCTTTACAGACAACAGGGAAGCGGAACAAGTTTTCTTTCCGGCGGTTTTTTGTTTCAACCGGTAAACCGCGCTTTGGCGGGAGGAGATTCCAAACGTCTGGAAAGTTCCCTTCGTTATCACTACAGTTATTATATCCAAGACGAACTTTATCGATTCACGGACCGCGATATCATTCTTTCGGGAGTTTATCCGGACCCTCTCAATTCAAAATACGCGGGTTATCGTTATAAAATTTTGGAATCCATCAACGATCGCACTCCTTCGAGTCTGGAGGATTTTAAATCGCTCTGGAAAAAATTCTACGGAGGAACAATCAGCCTAAAGTTTAGAGGTATCAATCTTCCAGTCGTTCTCGATCAGGAAACGATCGATAAGATCAACGTTCGGATTAAAAAACGCTTCGACGCGGAGGCGGACGAATGATTTTGTTTCAGTTCTTATCCAACCTTCTTCGTTTTAGAATTTTGTCGGTTCTTCTTTTAGCTTTTTTACTTTCCGATTCCTTACGCGCGGAGACGATTCTCGTTCACTTTCGCAAGTTTTCGCATCAGAACCCTTGGCAAAAAGGTTCGCATTACGAGAAAAAGGTTCCCGCGATCATAGCGAATCCGGATTTTATTCTCGCGTTACTTCCTCCGGGGGAACTTCCTCTTTTTTCCGAAATGAATCCGGAAACAAAACCGGGGACTCGTTTGTATATTTTCAAACACGATCCGGAAACAGGGCTCGCTCTTTTTTCCCACCGCGGCAAGTTCTCCGAAAAAAGACGGGTTCATTTCGCGGGTGCAAACCAATCGGGTTGTTCCCATTTTTTTCCAAAGCTGGAATGGGCCAATCCTGACTTTTCCAACTCGATCCTTCGGATGAGCAAACACCAAAAGGAAGAATCGAGTGAAAGAAAATTCTTATATTCTAAAAATGGAATCTGCGGTTATTCGGACGGAAGATGGAACGTCCCCGCCGAGTATTTGAGTTATTTTCTCCACAGCCCTTCGAGCAACCCGATCACACATCCGGGATTTTACTTTGACGACGCCCTTACGGTTCCGGAAAAAAAATTCTACTTTCCGGATTCTTCTTACGGAATTGTGGTTTCGGAAGTTCTTCCCGGAATCGGTCCGGTTCACAATTTATTTCCAGGAGACGCTATCTACAGCATCAACGGTCAGGGATTTTCCTCTCCTCCGAGCCGTCAGGAAATCTATTCTAGAATTCTTTCCCGAAATCATCACCATTCTCAGCCGGGAACACAAATCACCCTCGGAATTTTCCGCTCCGGAAAAAAAAGAGAAATCTCGTATCACTTAAAACCGTATTCGGAAGAATTCTTTTTTATTCCTTCCAAATCGGGAAACAAACCTCCTTCTTATCTCATCGCAGGAGGTCTCTTTTTTACGGAACTCACCGGAGCGTATCTGAAAGAATCCGGAGATAAATACAGAGAAAACTCCGATAAAAAACTTCTTTATCTCTACGAATCCTATAACAAAAAGTCCCATCCCGAAAAAAACCGCCTCGTCTTTATCAGCCGGGTTTTTCCCGACGCGGAAAACCAGGGATTTCACGATTTTCAAGACCAAATCTTAGAATCCGCAAACGACAAACGTGTTCGTTCTTTGGCGGACTTAAAGGAAATCTTAAGGGAAAACCAAGACGAG
The DNA here is from genome assembly GCF_016918785.1 of Leptospira ainazelensis. Taxonomy (GTDB): domain Bacteria; phylum Spirochaetota; class Leptospiria; order Leptospirales; family Leptospiraceae; genus Leptospira; species Leptospira ainazelensis. The sequence goes on from NZ_JAFFPT010000060.1 coordinate 103,703, forward strand.
TATATCGTTTTCCGTTTTTCAGGAAATCGGATCGCGACGTTTCAAAAAGAACAATTACGATCCCTAAATCAGAAGATTCTTTCAAACTATAATCTGGACAAACTCGACAATTTAGACTGATAATATCTTGACGGATCTATTTCAAAAATGTAATTTTTGATTCCGGAATGATCCAATGCGAATCCTATTCTTAGACGACGAAGAAGTTATTCGAGATTTATTCCGAGAAATATTCGGTTCCTTGCATGATCTTACTTTGACGGGAACCGCCGAAGAAGCCCTCGAAATCTGCAAAAATCATACGTTTGATTTGATCGTGACCGACGTTCGACTTCCTAAAATGAGCGGAATCGACTTTGTTTCCAGACTCCGAGACATGGGAGTGGAAACTCCCTTTATCGTGATCACCGGTAATCAGGACATCGACGTTTCTATCCGTGCGCTTCGTCTCGGGGCCGTGGATTTTTTTATCAAACCCTTTCGAATGGACGCGATCCGTCATTCCCTCCAGAAGTTCGAAAATCTTTTTATTTCCAGTCAGGAGTTGATCAGCAAAAATCATTTTCAACTTACCGAATCCAAACAGCAATTCGCAATCAAACCCAGTCTTAAGAATCTAAATCAATACGTGAATCTTGTCATGCGTTCTATTTCCCTGATTCCTGGAATTCATACCGACGATATTCTCGCGATCAAACTCGCGTTGTATGAACTCCTCGGAAACTCGATCGAACACGGTTCCGCAGGGATCAACTATGAAAAAAAATCCAAACTCCTCTCTTCGGACGTAAACTATTTCGATCACGTGGATAAGATCTGCGACGCTCTGAACGAGGTCGTACAATTGGAAATCAGTTTTGAAAATCAGAAAATTTACGTTTTGCTAAAGGACCACGGCGCCGGTTTTGATCCTTCAAAAGTTCCCGATCCGGTTACGGACCCGAACGCAAGTCATCTTTCCGGTAGGGGAATTTTTTTGGTAAGAATGAACGTGGACGAACTGATCTACAACGAGATCGGAAACGAAGTTCGGTTTAGCAAAACCCTAAAAAAAGCGGTGGAAGCCCAATCAAAAGTAAACACCGGCTGAAAGATAGATCCTGGAATATTCCTTCTTCTCGGCTTTTTTTGTCCACTCGTCGAAAAAAATCTTCTCTTGTCTTTGAGGATCCACGATCGTATAGGAAAAGCTCATAAGAATATAAGAATATTCTGATTGAAATCCCGCCGTCCCGATTCCTTCCCAGCCTCTTCCCATCGGAGAAGAAGAGGTAAGAATCGTCCCCTGCGCGGTCCATCGTTTGTCCCAGGTTTTACGAACCCCCGCTTGGAAAAGCTGAATTCCTTTGTTTTCGTAGTTTGGTCGGGAAGAAGTTCCGTCCTCTTTAAAAACGGTTCCCTCTTGGAGAAGAAGACTTTGCATCAAAAGAAAGGAGGTTTTTCCTCCGTATCCTCTCGCGTCCGTTCGAATTCCGGAAAATCCGTTCGAGTCCGAATCGGTTTTCAGATTCGGATCCTTGGACGTATAAAGACCTCCAAGAAAGTATGTAGCCTCGGGTCTTTCCCAGTTCAACTTGGATCCGAATAGATTTCCAAACGTCGTTTGAGACGTCCCGTAACTCTGAAACGCGTTTAATCCGTATTCCCGCGAACCGCTCACGACGATTCCGTCCAGATCCAGACTCAAGTTCCTGATTTTCGCGGTGGAAAATTCGAATCCATAGTATTGATATCGACCGTAAGGACGAAGCGGACTCTCTTTCAAAAACAAATCCCCTTTGAGCGCTTCTTGTCTGGACTCTTGATAGATATAGTAGAATATTCTAAAATTCTCAAGTCCCATTTTTTCGGAGAGGGAAAAACTTCCTCCGGAAATTCTGCGGGGCGATTCGTCGCGATTTTTTTCGGAATACAAATTCGAATTTTGCATCTGAGCCCCGAGCGCCGAAAAAGAAAGTCCGATCGGTTTCCATTGGACTGAAAATTCTCCATAGTTTAAAAATCCCGCAAAAAGAAATCCGTTTCGATCGAGTCTCTGATATCCCCTTCCCGCTTCGACTCCGATTCTCCATTCCGGAGTTTCCCATCCGCTCAGATATAAAAGTTCTCCGTCGGCGCCCCTCGTTACCGTTTTGGTTCCGATGATACTCTCTTCGTATTCCAAAAAGGGCGAGATTAGAATCTGTTGATAAAATCGATTTCCCTTCTGCGCCCATCCGAACTCGGGACTTACGATCCCTCTGGAAAAACTTCTATCTGCTTGTTCTTCCCGTTTGCCTCCGTTTTGAGTCAGTCCTCTGTAGAGCAAGGTTGTGTTGAGATAAAAAGAAGAATCGGGTTTGGCGGGATTTCGTTTTTTCATGGAAGAATCTCCCGAATTGGAACGCGCTTCGTTGCCTTGCAGGCCTTCCTGGATCGTTTTCCCATTCGTCCCTGCTATCATTTCCGTTTCGGAAAACGTCTCCGCCGTTTTAGAATCCTGAATTTCTTTTTTTGGAAACGAAAATCTTCCCTTTCCTTTGAGATCTCTTTTTCCATCCTGTAATAACAGAAGATCGTCCAGCCGATATTCCGGAAAGGATTCCGCGTTGATCGTTAAAATCGGAAATACGATCCAAATCAGTAATACGAGTTTTTGCGAGATCGTTTTTTTGTTTCGATCCTGCGGTAGGGATCGACGCGGAGTCAATAAATTGGTTGTTAAATTCAGTTTTTGTAATTTAGAATTTTTGAATTTATTGACTGTAGCGGAGAGCCCGGTCCGCGCAGCGGAACCGCCCGGCGCCTTTCCTTTTCGTAAATTTTCCATTTCATCTTCGGAAAAATGCAAGGAAGTATCCGGTCAGGATGAGCCAGGATACGATCTGACCCAAAAAGTAAGAAGACGCCGCTCCCGTCGGTCCGTATTCCGGAATCAATACGTTCGCAAGCACGAGTCCGCAGACCAATCGTAACAACGCCAAAAACGCGAGCATCCGAGGTTGTCCAAGCGCGAATAACGCGATTCCCAAGGGTGAAAACACGAGTTGTAACATATAGTTCGGATAAAGTATCTGAAATACGCCGATCGAATCCGCGTATTTTCCGCGAAACAATAGATTTAAGATCCATTCCGCGAGAAAAAATCCCGGCGACAATAAAACCGCCATTCCCACCGCGAGAAGCATCGACTTCCAGAGAAATTTCGGAAATTCCTCGGATTCCACAAGTCTGGATAGTTTTGGATAGATCAACGAATTGATCACCGAAAATAAGATCACAAACCCGCTGAACAATTGTAAGGCGGTTCCGTATACGGCCGCGGACTCCTGGGAATGATACCACTTCAAAAAGAAGATCTCCATCCGATCCGAAATCATCGCGAATATCGAAGCCAAAAACGCATATCCGTTAAACGAAGTCAGCGTCGACGTCATTTCCTTGACCTGGTCTTTTGCGCCGCTCCAGTAGAGTTGATTTCTCGGAAATACAAAAAAGAATAAGACCAATACAAAAAGCGGAGACGCCGTAAAAATCGCGAGAATGTCCAGATGTCCGAGCGCTTTTTTGGAAAGATGATCGGCCGCATACAACACAAGAAGCCGCACCAGATTGGGTAACGGATTCCAAAACGACAAAGAAATATAATTTCCAAAACAGATAAAGATACTTTCAAAAAAGGAATTAAAAGAGAGAACAAAACTCCCCAATACAAGAAGAGCGACCACGATCGAACTTTCTCTCAAAAGTACGGCGCCGATCAGACTGATCAAAGCCAGAGCTCCAAGCGCTCCCAACTTGATCCACATCGAGGAGGACAATAAAACCCCGATCTTTTGTTTGTCTCCCGTGACAGGAGCTAAAAATTTTACGAGCGCGGCGGGAAGTCCGAATTCCGCGATCGCAAGAAGCACCGGCAAAAATCCGGCGTAGTATTGAAAAAGTCCGTTTTCACTTTTTGTGAGTATGTTTACGGAGTAGACCATAAACACAAGATTGAGCAAAGAAGAGATCGCTTTTGAGATACTTACAAACAGGGAAGATTTGAACATTCCGGATTTCCGAAATTGAACCACGAGGTTCGAAACTTTTTTCACCTTCCCTGAAAGTTTTAACATTCTATTTTTTGAAATCTGTTTTCTCTCTCCAAAACGACAATAGATAAACCGAGAAAAAACCGATATAACTGCTAACGATCCCGTACCTTAGGTATCTTGCAACCGGATTTTCTGGAAAGAGCTTTTGAACAAGATAACCCGGAAGAAAGTAAAACAACAATACTCCGGCGATCAAGATCCCCACCCTTTTTGCGGTTTCATCGAGAGTCTTCATCGGTTTCCAATCCAAGGAATGATACTTGGATATCAGAATTCCGATCGCAAATCCTGCGAGCGCTCCACAAGCCGAAATCACCTGCTCGTAGGATTTCGCTTTTTCGATTCCGTTGTTTTCCGAATACAAAAGCACCGAGGGAAGAGTCGCAACTACGAAGATCAAAGAAAGCGTTTTTGTGTTGGAAAGATTCTGTCCCGGAAACGGATGCGGCGCTTCGAGCTCCGGAACAAAACGGAACAAAAGTTGTACAAAAAGAAGTCCAAGAAGTCCTAAAACAAATCCCCCGAGTACGTCTCCGGGAAAATGAACTCCCGCATACATCCTCGAAAACGGCATCAGAAGAATGATGATCCCCGCTACCAACTGAAGCGGTCTTGATTTTGTATTGAGAAGAATGAGTCCCCAGATCACAACCGACGTCTGCACGTGACCCGATGGAAATCCGTATGCGAATTCTGTCAAACTTGCCGGCCCCATCCACGCAAGAAAAGGTCTCGGACTTTCAAAAAAAGCCTTTGCCAATCCGTTTACGATTCCGGAAGTAAGAAGTCCGACTCCAAGTCGAATCCCGAGTTTGCGATTCCAAAAAATATAAACGCTCGAAAGAAGAATCATAAAAAATAGATTTCCTCCGAGATGATGAAACAAAAGACTCACCCAACCCAACAAACTCGCGTTCAGAGAAGTTCCTCGTAACGTTTCTAAAAAACCATTCCCAAACCAAAAAGAGTCCTGAAACCAACTCATATTTTCACCTTTCTCCTAACGTATTTTTTTTCCAAAGCCGGTTCCGAATTCGGATTTTTTTTTACGATCTTTCCCTTTGGACAATTCAAAGTGTATTCTCGGAAAACTACACAAAGTTCAAGTCGCTTTCAAAAAATCCAACTTGATGGATTCGATTCCTTTCCATACAATGAATTCTAAATCCAATATTTATTGAACACTTGTTCGAAAAGCAGACCTTGCATGGAAACCCAAACAGAATCCGATCTTCTTGAAAGCCTTTTCCTCATCCCCAGAGAACCCGTAAAACAATTTCTCAGAACCCTTCTCAACCTCGTTTATTCGGTGGAAGTTACCGGTCTTGAAAACGTTCCCCCAACCGGAGGCGCCGTTCTCATTTCGAATCACACGGACAACCTGGATGTAATCGTACAAGGTACGTCGGTTTTAAGAAAAGTGATTTATCTCGGAAAATACGAATTGTTTCATCCTCAGGAAACCGTCCTCGAACTTCTCAACAATCCCGATTCTCCCCTCAATACCTTTCCTTTAAGTCTGATGAAACAAACTCTGGTCACGGCCCTCAACGCCCTCGGCGGTCTTCAAGGAAAACAATTGATGCACTGGGGAGGCCATCCCATCCTAAGAGCGCATAACGTAAAGGACGCAAAGTCGGCGGCGGCCTATTATGAAAATCTGGAAAATTATATGGTGGAGCTGATTCAAAAAGGAGAACTCATTTCGGTCTATCCGCAGGGAACCAGAGTCGAAAACGTGGAGCCCGGATCCTTCAAGGCCTTGTCCGCAAAACTCGCGATCCGCGCCGGAGTTCCGATCATTCCGAGCGGGATCAACGGAGCCTGGAGAATGATGAAACCGGAATCCTTTCTGACCGGAAAAGCTTTCGGTTCCAAAATCACTTACAATATCGGAAAACCGATCTACCCGGATCAGTTTCCAAAAGAACCTTTGAAAAAAGCCGCAAAAATGGTTACGGAAGAATTGGAGAATCGTGTGAGAAAACTCATCGATTCTCCGGAAAGCTAAATTCAATTTTTTGAATCTATTATAGAAGAATCAATATGGAAACACAAGTCTACACTCCCAAACACAAGGTCCGTTTTATCACGGCGGCCTCCCTCTTCGACGGACACGACGCGTCGATCAATATCATGAGGAGAATTCTACAAGCCTCCGGAGTGGAAGTCATTCATCTCGGCCACAACCGTTCCGTAAAAGAGATCGTGGAATGTGCGATCCAAGAAGACGCACAGGGAATCGCGATCACGAGTTACCAAGGAGGTCACGTAGAATATTTCAAATATATGATAGACCTTTTGAAAGAAAAAGGCGCGGGTCATATCAAAGTATTCGGAGGCGGAGGCGGAACGATTCTTCCATCCGAGATCAAAGAACTCGAAGCCTACGGAGTTACAAGAATCTATTCTCCGGACGACGGAAGAGAACTCGGACTTCAGGGAATGATCAACGACCTGATCTCCAAGTCGGACTTTATTCCCCCTCTGAGTTTTAACGGAACCCTACACGCTTCTCTCAGAGAAAAAAATCCGTTGGCGATCGCACAAACGATCACACTCGTCGAAAACACGTTTGAAAGAGAAGAATCGGAAAAGTCGGCCCTTACCGAAAAACTTCAGTTTCCTCCCTCCTCAAAAAAAGTTCCGATCCTCGGAATCACGGGAACCGGAGGCGCAGGTAAGTCTTCTCTCACCGACGAATTGGTTCGAAGATTTTTAATCGATTTTCCGGATAAAACGATCGCGATTCTTTCAGTCGATCCTTCCAAAAGAAAAACCGGAGGGGCCCTTCTCGGCGATAGAATCCGTATGAATTCGATTTCCCACGAAAGGGTTTATATGAGATCCTTCGCGACGAGAGAGGCAAACATTGCGCTTAACAAAAACGTTAAGCGAAGTATCGAGGTTTTAAAAAGCGCGGGTTTCGATCTAATCGTCGTCGAAACCGCGGGAATCGGCCAGAGCGATTCCGAAATCACCGAAGTCGCGGACGTTTCCCTTTACGTAATGACTCCCGAATACGGAGCGGCTACCCAACTCGAAAAGATCGATATGATCGACTACGCGGACTTAATCGCGATCAACAAGTTCGACAAACGAGGGGCGCTCGACGCGCTCCGAGACGTGAAAAAGCAATACCAGAGATCCAGACAGTTGTTTTTGGAAAACGTAGATTCCATGCCCGTCTTCGGAACCATCGCTTCTCAGTTCAACGATCCGGGAACAAACGGCCTTTATAACAACGTAATCCACGCGGTTTCCGAAAAATTGGAACTCGGCTGGACGAGTTCTTACGGAAAGGAAGCCGGGATGAGCGAAAAAATCTTTATCATTCCTCCGGACCGAGTCCGTTATCTCGCCGAAATCCGCGAAGAATGCAACCGCTACGACCAGATGACCGAAAAAGAATCCGCAAAAGCCAGAAAACTTTTTCAACTCGCGGGCGCGCAGGAAGTTCTAAAATCCTCCGGTCAAGATACGAAAATTATAGAATTAGAATATTCTAAAATTGAAAGTTCTCTGAGCGCGGATGCAAAACAGATTCTCGCGACCTGGGAATCCAAACTCAAAAACTACCAGGGTGAAAGTTTTACTTACAAGGTCAGGGACAAGGAAATCCGGGTTGCAAACACGACGGAATCCTTGAGTCATTTAAAAATTCCGAAGGTCGCGACTCCGAAGTTCAAGGACTGGGGAGAGATCGTTCGCTGGTCTTTCCAGGAAAACTTTCCCGGAGAATTTCCTTACACCGCGGGAGTGTTTCCTTTTAAAAGAACCGGAGAGGATCCTACTCGTATGTTCGCGGGCGAAGGCGGTCCCGAAAGAACCAATTCACGTTTTCATTATGTAAGCGTCGGAATGCCCGCACAACGTCTTTCCACCGCATTCGATTCGGTGACTCTTTACGGAGAAGATCCCGGAGAAAGACCGGATATCTACGGAAAGATCGGAAACTCGGGCGTAAGCATCGCAACCTTGGACGACGCCAAAAAACTCTATTCCGGTTTTGATCTCTGCAACCCTACTACTTCGGTATCGATGACGATCAACGGACCCGCTCCGATGGTTCTTGCGTTTTTTATGAACGCGGCTATCGATCAAGCCTGCGAAAAATACATCCATGCCCAAGGAATCGAAACTGAGGTTCGTAAGAAGACAGAAACGATCTACAAAGAAAAAAATCTTCCCGTTCCAAAATACAACGCCGCGATTCCCGAAGGAAACGACGGACTTGGTCTGATGCTTCTCGGCGTCACCGGGGATCAGGTTTTGGAAAAAGATGTTTATGAGAAGATCAAAGAAGAAACTCTAAAAGTCGTCCGAGGAACGGTCCAAGCTGACATTCTCAAAGAGGACCAGGCTCAGAATACCTGTATCTTCTCGACCGAATTCGCTCTAAAGATGATGGGAGACATTCAGGAATTCTTTATCACAAAACAGGTGAGAAATTTTTATTCGGTTTCAATCTCGGGTTATCATATCGCGGAAGCCGGAGCCAATCCGATCACACAGGTCGCGTTCACTCTTGCAAACGGATTAACGTATGTGGAATATTTTTTAAGCAGGGGAATGAGGATCGACGACTTTGCACCGAACTTGTCCTTCTTTTTTTCCAACGGAATCGATCCCGAATACGCGGTCATCGGCCGCGTAGCGAGAAGAATCTGGGCCAAGGCTATGAAATACAAATACGGAGCCAACGAACGTTCTTCGATGCTAAAGTATCATATCCAAACCTCGGGCCGTTCCTTACACGCGCAGGAGATCGCATTCAACGATATCCGAACCACATTACAGGCGTTATACGCCATCTTCGACAATTGTAATTCATTGCATACGAACGCATACGACGAGGCGATCACAACTCCGACCGAAGAATCCGTACGAAGAGCGATGGCGATCCAGCTCATCATCAACCGGGAGCTCGGACTCGCCAAAAACGAAAATCCGGGACAGGGAGCCTTTATCATTGAAGAGCTGACCGACTTGGTCGAACAAGCGATCCTGGAAGAATTCCATAGAATCTCCGAACGAGGCGGTGTTCTCGGAGCGATGGAGATGATGTATCAGAGAAACAAGATCCAAGAAGAATCTCTTTATTACGAATCTCTAAAGCACAACGGAGAATTCCCGGTCATCGGAGTAAACACGTTCTTGAGCAAGGAAGGATCTCCTACGATCATTCCCGAAGAAGTGATCCGTTCGACCGACGCAGAAAAGCAGGACCAGATCAAGGCGCTCCGAGAATTTCAAAAAAGAAACGAATCGGTAAGCGAGTCCCGTTTGGAACAACTGAAAAAAACGAGTCTCACAAACGGGAATATCTTTCAAGAGTTGATGGAAACTTCCAAAGTAGCCTCTCTTGGACAGATGACCCATTCTCTCTATGAGGTCGGCGGTCAGTATCGCAGAAGTATGTAAGAAATCACATTCTAAATTTAGAATATTTATTCCAAATCGGAATAAATAGAACCGAAAACCGTGAATTTGAATTCTCCAAAAATAGAGTCTAACGAGTGTTATTTCTATTTCGATTTTACTTTTTTTGAACTAATTTTGACTTTTTTGATTTTTTTATTGACTAAAGCCGAAAACTAAAATCACATTCGGCTTCTAAGATTCAAAAATATATCAGCTATAGAGTCGGGTTTTCTTCATTCAAATTAGAACTGGAGAAAATTCATGAAGAGAAGATGGGACAAATCTAGGATCCGTTTCCTATTTCGGAAAACCGGAATTGCAATGTTGGTGACGTTCGTTCTGTTCGTCACTCAGTCGGTGAGCGCGGCCTACGAAAGAACGGTTTTAACTTACGATGTGATAGGTCGTAATTTTTATACCGGGGAGACAACTCACTACTCATTAAACGTAATCAAATACAAAAAAACGGGGATCATCTTAGATCCAAAACTCAAGAGTGTTTTGTGTGTTCACGGTTTTGGCGACAACAGCACGATCTACGAACCGCTTGCCAAAGAGTTGATCAATCAGTCTAAGGCTCACACCGTTTATATACTGGATTTACCGGGACACGGGGAAAGCATCGTGGGTCAGGGTTCCGCCGCTTTGCCGAAATATGCAAGCGATCTTACTCTCATTCACTACGCCGATGCGCTTCGTGCCTTGTTATCTCAAATGACGGTGACCGAGGGAAAAAAAATTCATACGATCGTTGGCCATAGTTTAGGCGGGCTCGTCATCCAGATCGTTCAAAATCAATTCGTTACACGGGGCTGGGGTGGAAATCTTCTTTCCAGTTTTGGAATCGAAAATACGATTCTCATCGCAAGCGATATCCCGTCTCCATTGCCTTGGTATCCGGGAGATACGGACATGAGCGATCCGAATTCCGCAAAAAGTCTGGTATGGAATTATAAAGTTCAAAAGGTCGTGGAATTCGAACCCTATCCGCCGGTCTTAGCCTTTGGATATTTCGTACAAAGCCCGAACGATTTCTTTATGGGTACCAAATATTCAGTCAACGGTGTGCCCGTTTCGGGAGCACCTACTCCAAGCGAAATTCCGCTCATGAATAATTTGGAGCCGTATCCCGCAGGTGCAAACGTAGTCGGTTTGGATCCATCGGGAGAAACGACGGAATCCCGTCCTCGTTTGCAAATTTCACCGAATATCTGGGCCGGATTCAATCTCAAAGTTGTATGGTTGGACAAAGACCCATTCTTCAGTCATTCCGAACTACAGGGTTTGGCTCAGTATCTCAAAACCGGTTTGGACGTGATTACGATTTCCGATCCTGAGGCGGTACACGGAACTCCGTATTCCAAACCAAGCCTGTTGGTTCCTTTGTTTTGAACTTGCAGCCTTACCCACAGGTTAAAAAAGCGATTTCGAATCGGGGCGATTCCAATCAAAATTTTGTAGGAGTTCCTACATCTGGGACTTTTTACTTGCAAAATATTGATTCTGTGATATAGGAAAATCTCCCGGAGTTTTCCACCATCCCGCCCCTCCACCCAAAAACAGGGCGGGGCGCGCGACTTTCACAGAAGATCGTCGTTGTTACGACAAATTCTTTGAAAGATTCGGTCTCACTTTGCGGGTAAGTTTATGGCAAGGATGGATGTGTAACTTTTTTTTAAAGCCGCGTTCCAATCGATTCTTCCAAAAGAAACGTTTCCAGATTCTTTTGGAAGAACGGTCCTAACTTCGCTTTCAAAGTTGATTCCGGATGTTTCCCTTCCGGGTCGATTCGATCGGACGAACCTTAAAAAATTCGAACAAACCTCGGGTCCTGTAACGAGGTTTGGTTAGTTTCCAAAACTCAAGTCTCACAAACGGAAATATCTTTCCAAAATGGAACAATTCCGCACAACGTCCGCCGTTTGGTTTGTTGTAAAAGTAACCCGTATCAAAGAAGATTTTCAAATCTTTTGAGAAGGGATTTTTAAAAGACCTAAGATTTAAAATCGAGAGGTCGAAACAACGGACCATGATTATGAACCGCCCATTTTTCTTTTTTTTCCTTTTATTTTTTTCTTTTTCCCTGTTTTCCGAGACTGAAAACTCCTCGCTCGAAGAAATCATTCTCAAAAGAAACGAACTTTTCGCCAAACAAGGCCAAAAATTCAAAAACACAAAACTGGATTCGTATTTTAGAAAATTCGACTGGTATCGACCTGGGTCGAAGCCGGCAAAATTATCCCCAAAGGACCAAATACTCGCGGAAAAATACGTTCGTATGGAAAGGGAATATGCCCTTAAATATCTCGAATTTTTATCCAACGGAATCGCCTGGGACGATTCTAAATTAGAATATTATGAAACTGTGGAACGTTCCTTTCTTAAAAATGATTCGGTTCAGAATCAAATCGATAAAAGAACAGAAAATATTCCCTACCGTTCCGAAGAAATCTTTATCACCGGAATCCGCGTTTCGGGCAAGCCGAACGAAGAAAAATTACTCGATTCGATCCGACTGGCAAAAAGCGGCGAACTCGAATTCAAAAAATATTATACTCTCACACCTTCTCGGGACGGAAAATTTTATAAAATTCTGGAATGTTCTATGGACTCGATCAACCAGGAGATCTGTTCCACGCGCTATATCCTGGAAAAGGACAGACTTCTCTCGGTTTTACAGACAGTTCCTCAGACAAGTTATGTTTCGGAATGGATTTATATCTACTTAGAAGGAAGTCTATTCAGCACCCGATTCTACTTTAAAAGTATGGGACAGGTGGAAAAGGAAGTTGTAGTCAACAGCGACTAACTGACAAAATTTATTTTTCGATTCACCTCTTCGGTTTTGTTCTTGGAAAATAGTTTCTTATAAACTGCGTATTTCAGATTTTTCCATCCAAACGAAGGCCTCTTTCCGAAAGAAAAGAAATTTTCAAAAATTCGGTCTTCCTCAGATACCATTTCATCCGCGGAATATGAGCAAAAGGAACAAGCCCAGGCTGAACCGTCTTCGCCCGGGGAAGCAAGGATTATCTCCCCAATCTCTACTTTGGGAGAAATTTTTATTGTAAACGATTTAAATTCCGTTTTTATCGGTCTGCAATCAAGAACGGAGAGTTATTCAGGAGAATCCATACATGAAAAACGCAAATATAAAATTGATAACAATGGGAACGATCGTCCTTTTACCCATTCTGTATATTACCTTTTTATTTTTCTCTCGAATGGAAAAAAAGACCGTTCCCACATTCCCGGCGACGTTTTCCGATTCGGATACGTATTGTAAAAATAAGAATTCTAAAACTTTCAAATTTATTCCGAATCAGATTAAGGAATTACAAACCTTACTCAACTCTCTGGAAGAATGTACGACCATCGATTTAGCTTCGGGAATCTACGTTTTCAACAACAGCGTTTCTATTTCCGGAGTCAACGGAATCAAACTGAAAGGCGCAGGCAAAAAAGCGACCACTCTGAAATTCGTGGATGCAGGAAACGTCAACGGAGTGGATGTGGAAGCGGCAAATTCGTTTACCATTCGGGATCTAAAAATTCTCGATAGCCCGAAAAACGGATTGGAAATCCGATTATCCGAAAACATCTTAATCGATAACATTGAAGTTACGTGGTCCGCAACCTCCGGTGAAGCGATGAAAAAGAACGGAGCATACGGAGTTTATCCGGTCAACGTAATCAACGTCCTTTTGCAGAATACGGATACCTTTTATGCTTCGGATGCAGGATTGTATGTCGGACAGTGTATCAACGCACTCGTTCGTTACAATCGAGCAGAATACAACGTAATGGGACTTGAGATCGAAAATACGATCAACGCAGACGTCTACGAAAACACGGTAACCAATAACACGGGCGGTTTTTTAGCATACGATTTGAACAAGAATACGATCGTTTCCAGAAACATTCGGGTTCATAAGAATCGGATCTACGGCAATAACAATCCGAATTTTGCAAGCACGGGAATCGTAAAGACTGTTCCCGCCGGCGTAGGAATGGTACTTACTTCGATTCGAGATATCGAGATCTACGACAATGTCTTCGGAAAAAACAATTCTACCGATATCGGAATTATGAACGGCTTGGTATCGGAAACTCCGAATTTTTCCGAATGGCCTATGAACAATTGGCGAGCACACGACATCTATCTGCACGATAACTCTTTCGGAGAGGATTCCGGCAAAGCGGTGGACAACGGTAGCACCGACGGTAAAAACCGTCCTCTCGGTTTGCTCGTTAAATCGGTGATGGATTCAATCAATGAATTTAACGTTTCAAATAACAAAAAAGCGGAGCCTGTTCCCAATATCGTGTATGATGGAGTCGATACCGGATTCACGGTTCTCCAAATGACGACTTGGTTCGGAAATCATCCTGGAAATCTCAACCGAATCTGTCTAAAAAACAATAACAAGGGAAAGGTCGCGCCCTCCCTTTTGGATATAAACCTACCTGCCATCCTCGACAATTCGGAAGACCCGACGGATGAATCCATGCGTAAATCGGTAAGATCGGGTGAAACGAAAGTATATCGATATTCGGATGCACCCGCCTATGGCGGAACTCCTAATTCCGGTTTCGATTGCGAAGGATTTCGGTTCGAAGGTATGCCCGTCGTTTTTCCCGGTGCTTAAACTTCGATTTGAAAATGAGAAGAGATAGGAATAACGATATGAAAGCTCGTTTTTTATGGGTAAGCGTTTTTAGTATATTCAGTTTATTTGTTATAGGCTGCGGGGCAAAAGCCAATCTCAATCTTGAGGGAAAGGTGGTAAAAATAAACGAAAAACTATCCGCTTACGGATTATTCTCAACAATCAACCCGAGTAAACTGATCCCGATCTCTTCCGGCATCGAATACGATTTGAACACTCCGTTGTTCTCCGATTATACAAGAAAGGATCGTATTCTTTTTTTGCCGAACGGAACCAACATGGCCTACAATTCCGAAAGGGAATTCGACTTTCCGATCGGAAGTGTAATCGCAAAAACGTTTTCTCTTCCTGAAAATTTCTCCACAAAGTCAGGACAATTCGGCAAAAGACTGGAAACCCGTCTTTTGATACACCAACCGAAAGGTTGGTTTGCCGTGTCGTATGTTTGGAATGAGGAGAATACGGATGCCGATATCGCATACGCAGGAGAAACCATTCCGGTGAATTATAAGGACGAGGCCGGATCCAAACGAACCTTCAACTACTCGGTGCCGTCCAGAAACCAATGTTCTTCCTGTCATCAATCCTATGAAGGCAGAGCGCAATCCATAGTACCGATCGGAATCAAAGCGAGACATCTCAATAAGGAATACGGTTTTACCTCGGATAAGGAAAACCAACTTCGATATATGTCGAAGAGGAACGCATTGGTCGGCCTTCCATTTTTCGGAATTCCGAAACTCGCGAATGCTCTGGACGAAAAAGAATCGATCAACGAAAGAGCTAGGGCTTATTTGGATATCAACTGTGCCCACTGTCACCAAGCAAGTGCGGCCGGAGGCATTAATTCCAAGCTGATTCTTTCTTACGACGAGGAGGACATGTCCCTATTTGGAGTCTGTAAGACTCCCGGATCCGCAGGAAAAGGAGGCGGGGGACTCCGATTTGATATAGTACCGGGAAGTCCGAAAGAATCCATTCTCCATCATAGAATGGCGACAACCGATCCTGGAGCGATGATGCCGCAGATAGGAAGAGCGCTTGTTCACAAAGAAGGAGTCGATCTCATTTACAAATGGATCGCAGGGATGAAAGCAAAAAGTTGTCCTTAGAATCTCAGATCGATTCGCGCGCGACGATTTCCTGGAGCGCGTCCTCGAATTCTCCTTCTACCAAAAATCCGCGACCTTCGATCGCGTACTGCAGCATCAAGTTGAGGGAATTGCCGAAGTCTTCGTTTAACAAATAACCTTCGCGATCCATCGCGTAGCCGGAAGAATGGGGAAACGTCGGTATCATTCTTTTTACGATTTCGGGCAAAGGAGGAAGCGATTTCGCATAACCGTAGATTGTTTTTCCGAGAGCGAAGGCGTATCCGATTTCAAAGGCAGTGCCGTCGTCCACAAGCGGTCCTCGAAACGGATTACAATTCGCTAATATGAGATCCGATTTCTGGATCAGATCCAAATTTCCAAAAAATATTTTTCGGGCTAGATCCTGGTTTCTTTTTGCGTCTTTCGGAACTTCGGAATCAAAAGGAGAAAGCGCCGAAAAACCCCGGGAAAAACAGAGGGATTTTTTATCCTGAAGAACTTCAACCGCGTCGGGTAAAAAAACTTCAGGCCCTGCAAGATAGATCGTTTTCAAAGCAGATTCGTGATCGCCCCGTTGGAGGCGGATTGGACCAGCTTCGCGTATTTGGCGAGTACTCCGGATTTGTAACGAGGTTCCATCGGTTTCCAATTTTTCAGTCGTCTATCGATTTCTTCCTGAGAAATTTCAACTTGCAGAAGATTTTTCGAAGAATCGATGGTCACGTTGTCCCCGCTTTGAACGATCGCGATGGGGCCTCCGTCAAACGCCTCCGGAGAAATATGTCCTACCACAAGACCGTGGGTTCCGCCGCTAAAACGACCGTCGGTCATAAGCCCAACGTCTTCGCCGAGTCCCTTTCCGACGAGCGCGGACGTAACCGCTAACATTTCCCTCATTCCAGGCCCGCCCTTCGGACCTTCGTAACGGATGATAATCACGTCCCCCGCTTTGATCTGATCGCCCAGGATCGCGTTAAAACAATCGTCTTCGGATTCGAAAACCTTCGCGGGTCCGGTGATCGAAATTTTTTTGAGTCCTGAAATTTTTGCGACGGCTCCATCGGGCGCTAAGTTTCCTTTGAGAATCACAAGAGGACCGGAAGGATGGAGCGCTTCCGACTTCTTTTTAACGATCGTTTGACCGGCGACAAGGTCCGGAATGTCTTTTAGATTTTCTGCAAGTGTTTTTCCCGTGACGGTGAGACAATCTCCGTGGAGCATTCCTTCGTTTAAAAGATACTTCATCACGCCGTGGACCCCGCCTACCTTATCGAGATCGGTCATCGCGTATTTTCCGCCGGGTTTTAAGTCCGCTAGGTGGGGAGTTTTTTTACTGATTCTATCGAAGTCATCCAGAGTCAGATTTACTCCGATCTCTTTGGCGATCGCTATCAAGTGAAGAACCGCGTTCGTAGAACCGCCTAACACAAGAACGACGGTAATCGCGTTTTCGAACGCTTTTTTGGTGAGAATTTTTTTAGGAGTGATGTCTTTTTGGATCAATTCGATCAGGGCCTTTCCCGCCTCGTAACAGTCGTTCGACTTTCTGGAACTGACCGCCGGCATCGATGCGGAACCGGGAAGGCTCATTCCCAGAGCTTCGATCGCGGAAGCCATCGTATTCGCGGTGTACATTCCTCCACAACTTCCGGCTCCGGGACAAGCGTTCTCTTCGATTCGGATAAATTCTTCTCTTGAAATTTTTCCTGCGTTGAACTTACCGACCGCTTCGAAGATGGAAACGATATCCACGTCTTGACCGTCGCAATTTCCCGGAAGAATCGTTCCCCCGTAAACAAAGATGGAAGGAACATCGACGCGGCAAAGAGCCATCAAACAACCCGGCATGTTCTTATCACAACCGCCGATCGCGATCACACCGTCGTGTCTCATCGCATTGGAAACGATCTCGATCGAATCCGCGATAACTTCTCGGGAAGGAAGAGAATAGTGCATTCCTTCGTGGCCCATCGCAATTCCGTCGGATACGGTAATCGTTCCGTAGACTTGAGGCATCCCGCCGGCGGTCCTCACACCTTCCTTGACTTTTTGTGCAAGCCCGTTGATATGAATATTGCAAGGAGTGACTTCGCTCCAGGTGGAAGCGATGCCGATCATCGGTTTTTGAAAGTCTTCGTCCGTAAACCCGACGGCCCGAAGCATGGCACGATTGGGAGCTCGGTTGTCCCCATCCGTCGTCATGGAACTTCTTTTTTTAAAACGATCACTCATATATCAGATCCGATCGGAACCTCGCGCACAAACAACCTTTCGTTTTGTAAAACTTGAAAAAAAGTCAGAAAGCAAGGCGAACGGAAATACGATCTTACAAATTCTCCTCTCCGTCAAACTTAAAAAGGGAAAAAAGAACCGAAGGATCTTTTTGATTCTAACTTCCGTCTTCTTGAAACTGCGGCCTTCTTTTTTGTTAAGAATCGAATCCGATTCTTAAATATTAAGTCTTCCGTTTAAAAAAAAGAAATACAGGCTTCGCGGAGTCAAAAAGATGTTTCCGAAAGATTCTTTGTTTCAAAACGAAAGGACTCGGCTCCAAAACAAGTCGATCGTAAAATTCGGACAAAGACGCGGGAGAATTCGATTTGGAAAAAAATTATAAAGTTTTCGGGATGAAGGTTTCCGGAAATTGCCATAAGGTAAAAACGATTCTTACACTTTTGGATCTTCCGTTCGAATGGGTGGAACTGGATACCAGAAAGGGAGAAACCAAAACTGCGGAATTTCTAAAGATCAATCCAAACGGAAAAATTCCGGTGCTTCAACTGAAGGACGGCGCCAATATTTCGGAGAGCAACGCGATTCTATATTACCTTGCAAGAGATACGAAATTTTTTTCCAACGAGCTTTTGGAACAAACTCGAATTTTAGAATGGCTTTTTTTCGAACAATACAGCCACGAACCTTTTGTGGCGGTCAACCGCTGGCTCCTCAAATTTGCTCCGGAAAATACAAACGCGGAACAGATCGCAAACAATCATTCCAAAGGAATCAAAGCGTTTACGGTGATGGAGGCTCATCTCAAAAACAGGGACTTTTTCGTAGGAAACAGACTCACGATCGCCGACATCGCGTTATACGCCTATTCCCACGTCGCCGAGGACGGCGGGTTTTCCTTGGTAAGTTTTCCTTCAGTGGAGAAATGGCTGCAAAACGTGAAAAGTTTTCCAAAGATGATTTCCATCGATACCAAGGATTAAACCGAATGCCTACGATCATGACTCATACGGCGGTTCCGATTTCCTTATGGATCGCTCTTGGCAAAAAGACGATCCCTTTAAAACTGTTAACCGCGGGAATGATATTTTCAGTTCTTCCGGACGCGGACGTAATCGCATTCAAATTAGGAATTCCTTATGAAGCCGACTTGGGTCATCGGGGTTTGAGTCATTCCATCGGATTCGCATTTTCTCTTTCGATTTTTGCCTGTGTTCTTGTCCGTCGGTTTCAAGTAAAAGCGAGGATTCTTATCCCATTCTTATTTCTATCGATTTTATCACACGGACTTCTGGACGCGATGACGAGCGGAGGTTTGGGCGTTGGATTTTTGGTTCCCTATTCTTCCGAAAGATTTTTTTTCGATTACAGACCGATCCGCGTTTCCCCGATCGGCGTCAAAAACTTTTTGACCGCGAGAGGTATGACGGTGTTACGATCGGAGTTTCTTTTTGTTTGGATTCCGTTTTTGTCGATTTCCGTTTTGGTCTTCTTACTGCGAACGTTAACGCGTCGGATCCGAGTCCCCATCCATAAAAACAAAGCTGACAACTAACGAATCAAAGTCGGATTTTATTAGTATTTCTCTCGAGAAATCCGCGCCTTTAGAATCTTTAAGTGAGCGTCGAATTTGTAGTTTTGACACTATCCTCGAACGATTTTAATACGGACCCTTTCGTTTTCATCTCGCAACTTGTAGAATTTTTTCCGTTTCAAGAAGGGAACGTCTCAATTCTATCGTGAACGATTCTAAAGTTCGTTCTTTCGAGTATTCTGATTCTAAAAATGAAAAAACCGTTCGAGACGTTTTTCTTTGTCTCGAACGGTTTTTTTTCAAAGCGTGAAGTCTTTTTTCAACCGGGATGATTTTTGCAGTATCCTTCCGGAATCGTAATTTCCAAACTCTTCTTATATCCGTTATTCTTAATGTCCGCTTCCTGAATCCAGTTGCCGCGATTGACTCTCAGATCAAAAATGTGCGAACCTTCCATAAACAACGGATCCTTTTCCAAGTAATAGATTGGAAAGGTAACCGTCACGGTTTGACCGGGTTGAATCGCTTCCAGTCCGATTCCATTCCCCCAAACGCCGTTCCCCTCTCCCCATACGGCTCCATTCGTATCGAGCGCGTTCAAGAGTCCGACTTGTAAGAGATTAGGACTTGCCGCTTTTCCGATATTTTTCACTTCGGCCGTCACGAAAAGCATCGGCTTTCCGGCTCTACATTTCATTCCGCTCGGATAAATGGAAGCGCGTGGAATCACGAGATCCGGTAGAAGACTGGAAGGAACGGTGATTTCCATCGTAACACAAAATCTGTTGTTGTTCTCATTCGATTCTAAAACCGCTCCTTCCGGATCGACAATCGCACAAAGATCGTAACTTCCCGCAGATAGTTCTCTCGGAATCCTGAGTTTCTCGAGCTGATATTCACCCTGCCCCGCAGGTAAGTCTTTCGTCAGACTCAAACTTCCCAATTTGATAGGAGTTCCTTGTACCGCTTCCTGATTCTTAGAAAGAAGGAAATCGACTTTATAGCCCACTTGGGAAGCGGTATTCCCTTTTGCTAAAACGTTTCCAAAATTCTTAACAAAAACACCTTCTAAAAACGATTGGCCAACGGGAAGTGTATAAAAATGAGTAATCCCCGTTGGAACCAAATCCGGACCTTCTCCGAACGAAGCGTTCAAATCCGCGATAGGGTTTGATACCAGCTCCGGCTGAATGGAAGCTTCCAGATTCGACCCATCCACGGTCGTTTGATTTTCGATACCGTTCGAATTTCCTACATTGGTTACAAGCGAAAGAAGCGGAATTGCTTCGTCCCCAGCTTGAGAATTTTGATTACACCGAGCAAAAACAAGAAACATAATCAAAATAAAAATGGTTTTCGCTTTTGTTCTAAAATTCAAAGTCATAAAATTTTCCTTCAAGAAATGCACGCACTGATCAGCTTTTCTTGTAGCTGAAACATACAACTCGAGGTTCGAAACTGAGACAACGAGGGAAAACTTTCGCGGTTAAAATTCAAAAAAAAGAAGGTTTCAAAAGGAGCACTCTTCAAAAGTTTGCAGACAAAAACGACTCGATGGTATCCAAAAGCGATCGGAGAAACATCAAAAAGGATATTTGTCTACATTCTCAAAGACATTCGTTAAATTAAGGTTTAAAATACAAGAGTCTCCTCCATTATAGGAATTCCAATGAAACAGTTTATCGTAATTCTCCGCTATCTCACTCCGATTGAAATCGTAGATCAACACGTGATCGAACACAGAGCCTTTCTTTCCAAAGGATACGAACAAAAAATTCTTCTCGCTTCCGGACCACAAGAACCAAGAAGCGGAGGAATTTTGATCGCAAGAGCGGAAACGAGAAAGGACCTTGAGGCGTTTTGCCAACAAGATCCTTTTTATACAAACGGAGTCGCCGAATACCAAATCTTAGAATGGAATCCGGTCAAATACCAGAAAGAATTCGAATTCTGGCTTTAGAGTTTCGCGAGCTCGTAAATGTCCACGGGCTCTTCTCTTCCTTTTACATGGATCGAAGAAAGATGTCTTCCCGGAACCTTGTCTTTTACGTTGTCAAAAACCGCCTGAGTCACTAAAAATTTCGTCTGAAATTCCTTATTCAACTGTTCGACCCTCGACGCGAGATTAACGACGTCTCCGATGATCGTGTATTCTTTGCGGGCTTCGGATCCAACGTTACCCGTCATCGCCTCGCCCGAATGAAGACCGATCCCGATGTTTGTCTCCGGGATTTTTCCTTCCAGGTTGAGTTGTTCCACTTTTTTGAGAATCGCCAATGACGCGTTCACCGCGTTGTGAATGTCGTTGGCCCCGTCCGAGATCGGCGCTCCGAAAACCGCCATAAAACCGTCTCCCAAAAATTTATTGATCATCCCGTTGTGCATGTTGACGATATCGATCAAGTGAGTAAAAAGATAATTGAGATAATCGATCACTTCACCGGGAGATCGTTTTTCGGAGAATCTTGTAAAATTTCGAATGTCCAAAAACATCACACAAACGTGTTTGAACTCGGAGAAGTTTTCGTTTTTCTGTTCGAGAAGACGATCCACGACCTCGGGAGAAACATACTGGCCGAACATTCCGACCACCTTATTCTTTTCCTGAACCGCGTCGGTTGCCGAAATCAGGGTTCTTTTTAACTGAACCGCGACCAAACCGGAAACGACACCGCCCATCAACAACAGAATTCCTTTCCCTAAAAACGGCATAAACGAATTGAAGAACTGAATCGAAAGTTTGATTTCGTTCGCGGGAATATAGATAAAAGCCAGACCGAACAACTCGACGCCGGCGATCAAACCGGTAAACACACTCAGAGAAAATTCAAGTCGTAACACCGAAAGAATGATAAAGATAGAATAAATATAAGGCGCGGGCGAATAAAGCGGAATCAAAGGAGAACCGAACGAATTGATATTCAACCAGATCAAAAATGTAACAAAGGAAATCTCGATAAAGGCGTTTCCAAAACGCGCCGGCGGAAAGATAATCTTTCGTTTTTTCTGAAACAGAAGAAACATCCTGTAGACGATATATTCATAAAAAGAAATCCCGAGACCTGTAAGGACGATCGCTTCAAACGGAAGACGAACTCCGACTTCCTTTGTCATCCTTTCGCCAAAGATAAAATAAACGAAGCCGAGTACGAGAGTGGCGGCCAAAAAGAAACGAAACAAAATCCGAGTACGAACGATCTCACTTTTTAAAACTTCAAAAGAAAGCGCGTCCATCACTAACTTTTTTTTTCTTTGAATGAGTTCCTGAAAACCTTTGAGCATCTAATTTTCTCCGATGGATCTCGATTTTAACACGATACGATCCAAGTTGAAATTACATTTCACAATCGGGAAAAAAAAGAAAACCAGAAATCAAATCGGAGATAAAAAACGATCGGAAAGAAATTAGGTTCGAGTCCAGTTTTCATTGGAGAGTAAAAACGTTTGGAAGGATTTTCCGGACGGAGAAGAGAAACCGTTTCGAATCGTTTCTTCCCAAAGAAGATCCAATCCCGGATTCCAAAGATTTCTTTTGATCCTTCCTTGTTTTAAAACATTCCACTTTATAAACAGAATGGCCTCTGCCTGTTCTTCCTGCGCTGCGGTCAATATATGAGTATTTAATAATTTTAGAATGGAGTAAATCCGGAATCGATCCATAACGGGATACTGAAAGGAGAGTTGGTCTTCGTGACCTCCGTATCGAATCAGGAGTTCTTCGCTTAACAAAACCACGGGATTTTGAGAAGTGATCCGTAACCAGAGATCGTAGTCTTCGCAGGCGGGCAAGTTTTCGTCCATTCCCCCTGTTTCCAAAAAGAGTCCTTTTTGTAAGATCACGGAAGAAGGAGTGACCGCGCAGAATTCCAGACTTTCTCCGAAAATTTGTCCGTCTTTTTTTTGTAAATAAATCGGAGGATTGACCCTCTTCCCGTTTCGGATCCAGACTTCCGAGGATTGAAGAATTCTGACGTTCGGATTTTTTTGCAAAAACTCCCACTGTCTTTCCAACTTCTCGGGCAGCCATTCGTCGTCCGAATCCAAAAACGCGATCCAATCACAGCTTGCGAGTTCCACCCCCCGATTTCTGGCGTAACTCACACCGTGATGTTCCAAGGTAAGAATCCGGATCCTTTCCAAAAAATTCGAAAATCGTCCGCGGATATTTGAGACTGTCCCATCCGTGGAACCGTCGTCTACGACGAGAATTTCCTCGGGCAATCGAGTCTGCTTCAGAACACTCTCGATCGCAGTCAGAATTTTTTGCTCTCGGTTGAAGGTGGGAATGATTACCGAGACGGGAAGAGAATTCATAGAAAACGTTTCTCGATCAAAATTCTACCGCAGATCTTTCGGGGTTCCGGATCCAGAACCCGAGATTTCCAGAATGCGAACTTCTCCAGATCCTTTCTCTCGGTCCCTAAACCACATTCCAATTTTAGAATATTCTGACCTTCCACCGTTCTAAAAATTAAACGATCCTGCCGATCCGTCGACTTTGGAAACAAACGGGATTGTAGATATCCACCTTCTATATCGATCTTCGAAATTCCGTCGGGAAAATCATGTTGCGGATAAACGGAATAAGAATCGGGCTCGCTTACTAAGACGATCGAACTCCGACCTTCCAAGATCCATGCGGAACGCGGCTTCCCTTCGGGAGGCAATTCTACTCCCGGTGGAAAATAAACCCCGGACCGAAACAGCTTAGTCGGGAAAAAATAAAAAGACAGACAAAACAAAACGACCAAAGAAAAAACGATTTTCAGAACATTCTTCTTTTGGAATATTCCAAAAGCGTATTTGTTTGTTTTATCTAAAACTTCCTTTTCGAAAAAAACGAACAAAACAATCCACTGAAGATAAACCCCGCGTAGATAGAACCATTCTTGAAAAAAGGAATAGACGAAGATCGCAACGGCCGCACCCAAATACAAGGAGTTTGCGCCGATCGACGCGTTTTTTTCCTTTTTCCCAAACGCGATCGAATCCAAAAGCAATCCCCAAAGCAGAGCAAAAATGACCGCGCCGAAAATTCCAAGTCCAGAAAAAATCTGAATCCACTGGTTATGAGTCGTGTGATACTGACTTTCTTTTCCGCTCTGGCTCAGACAACATTCGTTGTACCATCCATAAGACTCGAATGCTCCGCCAAACAAGGGTTTGGTTAAAAAAAGTTTCCAACCCGCCGTAAAATGAGAAAGACGTTCCGGATCACCTTCCCCGAGTTTTGTATAAACTACGAGGATCGGAAATCCGATCCCACAAAGAATCAGAGCCGAAATCCCGAATCGAACAAATCCCTTTTGAAGCCATTCTTTTTTTACCGACTTGAAAAAGAGAAAATGAAAACCCGCGACGATCCAAAGAACCACAAAGGAAAGGATTCCTCCCCGAGCTCCGATCCAAAGAAGCGTCAAACCCAGGAAAAAAAAGATTCCCAAAAACCAAAAGATCCGGGTGAGATTCCGGTCCCGAAACGTTTTAGAGATCGAGTCGTAGTTTTCAAACCTTTTGTTTAGTTTTTCAAAAAGGATATAGAATAAAAAAGGAATACTTGAAATCAGATAAACCGCAAACCAACTTCGATTCCAAAACAGGGATTGAATTCCAAAAGGAGCCTGCAGTTTTTTTATCCACGGAAAAAAAGCATGCGGCTCCGCAACGAGTTTGTATCCATCCAGCCAAAAATGATACGCGTCTAACTTTGATTTGACGAATGGAAAAAAATATTCCAGCCAACCCACTATGACCGCGATAAAAAGACCGCTTACGATTCCGATCGCGAAAAAATCCAAAAGCCGATCGGAGTTTTGACTTTTTTTCAACCATTCTTTTCTTGAGTTCAAACCGACCCAAAATAAAAGACCGATCGTAAGAAGTTTGATCGGATACCAGGGCTCGAGCTCCGTGGAATGTAAAAACCAAAACCATCCTTTTTGATAAAAACGGAGATCAAATACGAGTTCCGGATTGGCGAGAAGACTCAAAAACCCGGAAGCAAAAAAACAAAGAAGAAGAATTCCAAGCGGGCGTTTCCAAAAATCCAAAGAGAAGACCGAACTTCCTGAAAACTTGAGTTCAACGATCCCCCTGACGGACCAAAAGATCCAAAAAGAATCCTGGAGTTCTAAAAATCTTCCTCCTGGATGATTCCCAAAAAAAACCGACGAAGCGGCGAGGATCGCTGTGGCGACTAACGGAGAAAATAAATCGATCAGAACCAGCAAAAACATCCCCGCGGTAAAAACGATTCTATACTTCCAGGGATAAAAACTCAAAAGTGGAACGAGAAGCAGAAAAGAGAATCCGATCCAAAGCTGAATCTTCCACGCCGGGATCCGCAAATGGGAGAAGAATGGATTTTGCTTCCGATTTTGCATAAGGATACAGAAATTCAAAAGGATTTTTTCCGAAACGATAAATTCAATGTCTTAGGGTCGAGATTTGGATTCTTATCGAGAAAGAGTTTTTTTGTTTCCAGGAAAAACTTGCTTCTGAAATAGTTGTACGAAAGTTCCCTTTTATGCAACGACTGGAAGAATCCACCATCTACCCCGATAAAAATCTGTTCCGAGTGGAGTTTCGTAAGAATATCTGCTCCGTGGAATCGGAGGAAATCGAGATCATTCTTTCTCAAATCCGGGAAATCCGTCCACAAGCGGTCGTGTTGGATCTGACTCCGGTCGTCGCGATTCCCTCCATGGTTCTCAACCGAATTCTAAAATTTATCTCGGATCTGAAAAAGGAACAAATTCAAATTTCGGAAGTTAAATTGAGCGAAGGACTACAGTTGGTTCTTTCCAAACTCAAGATCAATTTGGGATGAAACGTCTTCTTTCCGTCTATCTCTCGACCACAATCCTATTTCAAGCAGTCGTGTTTTCAAGCGGTCTTTTCGGCTGTGTGTTATCCGAACAGGCCAAAATCTGTGAATGCAATCACGGAAGCCGGGCCCAAAAACACAAAAATCAAGAAGACGATCGTTTTACAAAAACCGTCCGTTCCGAATCGGAAACGTTCCATTCTTCCCAAAAACTCCCGGACTGTCATTCCGCAAAATCGGGAGAAACACATACCTGCGCCTGTAAAAAATCGGAGAACAAGGTTTCTCAACTGAGTGCGTTCTATTCCATTCTTTTTTCCGCGGTAATTTTCCGTCCGATAGAACCGGTTTCCGGTCTTCTCGAAATCATCGTATTCAAAGATTTGAATACAGGGATTCATTCCTCTTCTTTCCTCCTTCGTCCCCCTCAATTCTCCTAAATTTCGATTCCGCTTTAGAATAGGCGCCGAGCCTTCTTTAGTTTTCAAATCGGCATTTTATGATTTTAGGAGAATTCTCATGACTAAAAAATTACTAGTCGCATTTTCGATTCTTTTCGTCGGTTTTACGTTTATCAACTGTCCTTGGAACAAAAAAAAGGAAGACGACAATCTTCTTTCCATCGCCTCGCTCGTTGCTTTGAATACCACTCAGGGCATTCAATTTTCTGCATATGCAGGAACTCAAAAGTTAGAATGCGGACAAACCCTCAAAGGTCACGCGCTCACTCTGGAAACCGTCCCTTTTGTTCCTTCGGCGCATATCGCCGAAAGTCTAACGTTTCAGTTGCATGACTTTCGATTGTTTGTCTACGGGGTTACTCTCGTCGCGGCGGACGGAACCGAAATCCCTCTGAGTCTAAACCAAGACGGGAAGTTTCAAAACGGAAATATCGCGCTTCTGGACTTCGAAGACAAAACCGGAAAATGCGACGGAACAGCGGAAACAAACAATATGGTTTCGGCGATGATTCCCGCAGGAACTTATAAGGGACTCAAGTTTACGGTCGGACTTCCGGAGGAAAAAAACCACCTAAACGCCGACAGTCAACCTTCTCCCTTGAACACGACCGGTATGTTCTGGAGCTGGACCGCAGGTTACAAATTCTTAAAATTGGATTTTGAAACCGCAGAAACCGGAGCAGCCGGAACCTCGGTTCATATCGGATCGGGAGATTGTACGGGAACCGGAAGCGCGAGCACCTGTGTTCGTGCCAATCGAATTCCGGTTACTTTGACTCCCGACGGAGGTTTTAACCCGGCGACTCAGACCGTTAAAATCAACGTGCAGGCGCTTTTACAAGGAATCGACCTTACCGCAAACGCGAACGGCGCTATGTGTATGTCCGGAACCGCAGGTATGATGGCGGTCGGTTGCCCCACCATATTTCCGAATATCGGATTGAATCTCGCGACCGGTGTACCGATCACTCCGAATCAGACGGTTTTTTCGATCATCTCCAAATAACCTATTAGAACGCCCGGAAAAATTCCGGGCGTCGAAGGGACAAATATATGAGATTTTTAGCATATTCCATTTTTTTACTTTTTTTGATCCAGTGCGGATCCGGAATCCTTCCGATCGATCCTTTCAAAAAAAAAGAATCCAAAAACAGCGACGCTTTGCTTCTTTTGCTTCTTCCCCAAAATTCTTACGTATGGAATCTTCCACCCGGTTTTCCGGTTCCCCAGGTTCCGGCTTCCAATCCGATGACTCAGGAAAAAGTGGATTTAGGCAGATTTTTATTTTTTGATAAAAGAATTTCCGGAAATCAAACCCAATCCTGCGGCTCCTGTCACAAACAAGCCAAAGCGTTTACGGACGGACTCGCAACGGGAATCGGTTCCACCGGCGACGTTCATCCCAGAAATTCTCAGGGAATCATCAACGTCGCCTACAACCTCCGTCAAACTTGGGTCAATCCCAATCTAAGAAACTTAGAAGACCAGATGTTGGTTCCGATTTTCGGAGAACATCCGGTGGAACTCGGACTGGCCAATAAGGAAAACGAAATGTTGGATCGTCTTCGATCGGATAACCGCTATCAGACGATGTTTGCACGGGCCTTTCCCGGAGGAGATCCTTTTACAACGGGGAATCTCGTAAAGGCGATCGCGAGTTTTGAACGGACTCTGATTTCAGGACGTTCTCCCTATGACAAATATCTCTACGACGGTGACGTCGCCGCGCTTGGAAACTCCACACAAAGGGCGTCCATCCTGAGAGGAGCTCAGATATTCTTCTCGGAAAAGGGAGAATGTTTTCACTGCCACGGCGGATTTAATCTCGCTTCGACCAGCGTCCACGTAGGAACGGTGTTAGAGGAAGTTACGTTTCACAACAACGGACTCTATAACGTCGGCGGAACCGGAAGTTATCCTACCGGCAACCAAGGACTTTTCGAATTTACGGGGCTTGCTTCCGACAAAGGAAAATTCAGAGCTCCGTCGATCCGCAACATAGAATTGACCGCGCCTTATATGCACGACGGTTCGATCGATACTCTTGAGAATGTCGTGGAACACTACAACAACGGCGGAAGAAACGTCACCGTCGGTCCCAACGCAGGAGACGGAAGAACCAATCCCAACAAAAACGGTTTTGTCTTTGCGATCGGACTTACGGCGGGTGAAAAAACGGATCTCGTAAATTTTCTCAAAAGTTTAACCGATACGGAATTCGTGACCAATGCGAAACACAGCGATCCTTTTTAGTTTTTTTTGCGCTACCCTCTTTTTCGGATCCTGCACGTTTGGCTCGGTCGGAAACTCAAAAGAGGAAGAAGCGAAAATGATTCAAAAACTTCTTACACTTTTTAGTCAGAGAACTTCCTCGTTTCAAACCGGGATTTATTTTACGGACGACCAACAGGACGTCAATATCGGAACTTTTAGTCTTGTTTCCGGAGGTACTACCTACAACTTACAGTTGTTAGCCGGATCAAAAATCGTTTGGGACGGGGTTGCGATCCGAGTCAATCCGAATCCGGTACCGACCATACCGAATCAGTCCAGTTCGATCGACAAAAACGAACATTCAGCACAATCGCATACTCCGTATACGGTTCCTTTGGACTTGCCCGTATCTTCCCCCTATGGAGCGGACTACGGGACTCCTTCGTTTACGGATTCGAGTCTGGAAGTCGCGAACGGATCGATACTGACGGGGGACGTTCATTCTTCCGTAGTTCCTCCCATCCAAGGGATTCCCTCTGGTTATCTCGCCTCCGTAAAGTATAAGATACAATCCCTGGATCTTTCGTTTCAGATCACGGCTCCGGGCATCAATACGACGGTAAGAATCCAACTGGCTCCCTTTGTTGTGGAGTTGTTTCCGAGATGCAGATTCGATATCGTTCCCGAAAAACTCGGAAACTTTCCGGTCACTTGGAACCTAACCGGAATTTTGCAGGATCAGGCCGGTATCTCTCTCCTAGGAACGGTTCCGGCGGCCGGAACCTTCAATATCAACCCGTATCAAAACGTAAACCTCTACAACCTGATCCTGACAAACTTTCAACAACAGGACAGAGTCTTGTATCAAACCGGATGCAGTGTATTTTAATGAAACGGAATATTCTAATTTTATTGATTCTTTGTTTTTTTTCGGCGTCTCGCTCCGTTTTCGCGCATCACACGGGGATGGGGGGAAGCGATCAGGCCTCCACTCGATTTGTGGATCCTTTTACGGGAAAAAGGGAAAAGCCTGCAAACTATTTCGTACTCACCCAGGATTTCTATAAACAAACAAAAGAGAACAGCAACATCCATACGACCACCTTCTACGGCGAGATGAATCTGAAAAACGGAATGTTTGCGATCAACCTAAGCACACCCTACACTTATTACGAACAAAAAGATCGATCGGATGCGGCGCGTATCGGAAAAACATACATCGGAATGAAATATCTCCCGTTGATCGACTTTCAAAAAAACTACTTCGTAGTTTTTAGCGCAAACGTAGGCTTCCCGTCCGGACCGGACACGGATAAGTTCACGGGCGGGAATTACTATTCCGGAATTCCGGGAGTTACTTTGGGATATCTTTGGGGAAAGTTCAGCTTTGTAACAAGACTCAGCGGAATTTTTCCACTCTCAAGATCCCAACCTAACAACTTACAAGACAACGACGGGATCGCCTACTGGCTCAGAGATCCTTCTTCCGCTCCGCCGGAAGAAACGTATTTACTCAAAAAAACCGCGATGATTTCAGGATACGTTACCTGGCTTTGGAAGCCGGGACTTTCTTTTTTTACCGGTTATCTCTATCGAACTCCGTATGAAGGAATCGATCTCAAAAGATCCGATCAGGGAAAGGTTCCTTCCATCTTTAGAGAGGTCAGCGTGGGACTTTCTGCCAACGTTTCGGAAAAACTCAACTTCAATCTTGCGTATCGTTACCCTCTCCTTCGAGGAGAAGATCAACGATTGTATGATTATGCCGTTACC
Source organism: Leptospira ainazelensis (assembly GCF_016918785.1). Lineage (GTDB taxonomy): Bacteria > Spirochaetota > Leptospiria > Leptospirales > Leptospiraceae > Leptospira > Leptospira ainazelensis. Next base: position 134,007 of record NZ_JAFFPT010000060.1, read on the forward strand.
GCCGCAGTATCGATCGAGATCTCCGAATTGGACTCCGATATAAAAAAAGAATCCGATCCAAAGGAAGAGGTTCGTAAAAATCCTTCCGAAACAAAGGACGACTCGGCGGAAGAAAACGAAAAGAAAACGGGGGAATAAAAAAACAAAAGGAAGTTTCTATCGAAATAGATTCTACGACGGTGCGATAAAAACGAATATCCTTAGAGTACAGGAAGGCTGATTTTCACTGCTTAGTTTTCTTTTTTAAAAAACCTTCGTAACCTTTTGGAGGATCCAAATCCAAAGAATCCAGCGCCTTTAAAGAATACTGAATCGATCTTCCGTACAAAACGAGTGCGTAAAAATCATTTCGATCCCGGTCAAACTTCTCGGCTTGATTGAATTCTTCCTTTGCCATGCGAAAGTAGTTGGAGGATTTTTCCTCGTCCTTGACGGAGATCGGAGTTTCATCCGGATGATTCTTTTTTTGTAAGAATGCTTCCGAATAACGGATGATCAAGTTTTTAGCGGAGCCTTTTCCTTCGGCGGCAAACTCCGAAGTGATCTGTGGAACCGCTCTTTCTAAAAGAAGCAAAGATTCTTCTCTTTCTTGAGCGCTTCCGGAACGCGCGAAGTTTTGAAAACGTTCCTTTAGATTTTGGAGTTTTGTCCAGTTTTCATCCTGTTTGTGAAAGGGGATCGCCTTTTTGGATTCTTCCAAAATTTTGATTTTTCTTTCGATCGATTTTTTCTTCTCTCGAAAGGAAAGAGTTCCGGCCTCCAAAAAACTTGGAAGAACAAAAAGCGCGAGAAAACAAACGATAGAATATTTCTTGGATCGATTCATACTTCTAATTCCTTTCGGAAGTCAATTTTAATTTCCGGTTTTGGCCGGTATCGGAGGAAGAGTTTCCTTCTGAATCATATCGTCGGTTTTGATCTCGTCGTTGCTCATATCCATAAAAGAGACTCTTCCGGACGTGATGAACGAATAATTATCATCATGAATTTCTAATATATCGATCGGTTTGTCTTTGGATTCTCCGGGAGGAACGATCTTTCTTTGAATGAGATCGTTATCGATATAATTGATCATGGTGTTGCGGATTCTTTCGTAATCCGAGATGTTCTCTTTTTCAGCGGTCGCTTTGATATCGTCGAGATTTACAAATTGATATTCCGGTTTGTCTTCCGCGGGGGTTTTGGAAGCGATCATTGCAAGGAGCGCAAATCTTCTCGCCCTTCTTGCAATTTTGATTCCTTCGCTATGGAGCAGTAGTTTGTAGCGGAACTGATACGGAGCGGAATTGTATGCGGTCGTAAAATGATCTTCCGAACTTTTAAGGTCCCTAAATCCCAAACGAAGAAGATGTTGAGCGATCTTATCATTGCTCCTCACGATCAAAGGAGAGGCGTATTCTAAAATGACCCTTGAGTTTTGAAGATACGCCTCGTGTGTAGCTTGATAAAGATCCTTCATCTCGCCCTGAGCGCCTCGAAGATTTTTAAAGGAAAGGCTATAATTACTCTGATAATACCACATGTTTCCGTTAAAATCGAATTGATTCGCTTTTTTCAGACTCGTATACGATGGAAGCGCGTTTAACTTTTTATAAACCTCTTCTTTGCCCGCGCTATTTTCGGCGGGAGAAGTAGCAGGAGCCGCCGTTCCGGCCTCCGCCTTTGTATTGTTTGGCGGTGTTTTATCTCCGCCTGCGCCCTCTTCCAAGGGCGGTGCGAGATTACTCACACAAATATTGATGAATTTGAGATTGATTTTGTTTTCACCAATCAAAATTCCGAGATTCGTTTGATCCGGTGAAACGGCCCACAAAAGGCCGCCGGAAAGGGAGATAAATACGATCAGTGCTGTTTGAATTCTGGAAACCATGGCTTTCTCTACTTTTTTATATCGGCCTTCCACCCTTTTTCCAAGGAAAAAAAGCTCAAAATTCAGGGGTTTGTTCGATCCCGGAAACGGATTCTAACCGCCTTGGAATCTCCGCAAATTTGAATCCGATTCGAACTTTTATCACCATTAGCCCAATTCCAAAATTCGAAAGAATCCGGTTTCACTTTAAAAGATTTGTTCTGAAACTATTAAAGTGTGGGAACTCCAATCAGGATTTAGCAAGATAGAGTTCTTTAGAAAATTCATAAACCGTTCCAGAAGCAAACTTTGTGGGAACTCCACCGTTTTTTTTATAAAATCATGGCGCGCTGTAAGTGATTTCTTTTGAGAATTTTGGAAAAGTTCTTAGTTTAAATCGTTCCCGATTACGGTTTAACCCATTGTAGGTCCAAATCTTCAAGAACTCAACGAAAGAAGAAACGCTTTGGCCCCATTTTCTAGATATCAGCAGAAAGGTTTAGGGCGGCACACAATTCTTCACAAAAGGTCATCACTTACACATCCGGATTTGTTCGAACCGAATTCTTAAATTGAATTCTCGTTTCCGGATGATCGTCGAAGTAGAGCAATATTCCATAAAGATTCAACTCCCAGTTATAGGTTGAACTCGTTTTTATTTAAATAAAGATTATTCATTTTATCAGATGCGATAATTCTAATTTTCAAAACTCTTGCATAGAAAGATGTGCAGGAAACGATCGGCCTATGAAAACCATGAAGAATATTACAATTTTTGCAACTATCAGTTGCCTCCTCCTTGTTTCCGCCTGCACTTCGCAGGATCCGGTAGCTTATAACAATCAAATCATCGACACGGTCAACGGCGCCGGACAAGACATGGATGCAATGAACGACGCGATGGGAAAAGAGGATTTTACGGCCGCGGAAACGATTCGAAAACAATGGGAAACCAAACTGGCAACGGCTCTCGAAGAATTAAAAAAAATGAAGGACTTCAAGGGGAACGGTTCTCTAAAAAATGCGGGAATCGCCTCGATCGAATTGTATCAAAAAATAGTAGGATCCGATTACAAGAGCCTCATTGATCTCAGAGTCGGCATAAAAAACGGGGCAAAAGCCGACGAGGCTCAGATCGACACTCTTTTGGATCGTATCAATCAAAACCTGGCAAAGGCGACTAACGATTTGAATGCGGCTTCGGACAAATTCGGTCAAGAATTTACAAAGTAAAACTTACGAAATCTGTCCCGAGACGGGACAGATTTCCTGCGAATGTATGGTTCCGATAAACCGCAGTTTGACGAACGGCTCTAAAAATTCTACTCGATACTGATCGGTTTCCTTCTATCGAGCCCGATAGAATAACACAAAACTACGATCGACCGTCGATTCTTCCGAATTTTCGAGATCGACGCTTCTCTTTTCCTTAATAATTTATAGACTCGGATTTATGGAAATGTTTTTCTGAGATTCCGTTCCGATCGGCAAGGAGAGACGAAATTCGAATGAAAATAGACAAAATGGTCCTGCTCAAATCCACCACCAAAGCTTCTTTATCCGGTCTTTTGAACATCGTATTTTTTTCCCTGATCGGACTTACCTTTAACTGGATTCTTCTCGCTTTTCTTTTTCCCGAGATGCAAACCCTTTTCTCCAATTTGGGCGGACTTCCGATCGCAAGAGCTGGAGGAATCGGCGCAGTGATCGCGCTCGTCTTCATCATCATCGAACTCTGGCCGGTCACCTTAATTGTGTTAGGTTTTGGAATCCTATTTCCGGGGCTTCATTTTCTCTTCGGAAAAAAATTCGCCGTCACAAAAGCGCTCTATCAACTCCTTGGGGACAATCGGGGAATCATCAGCGAATATCTTTCGGAACGTCTGGAAGAATCGATCCGAAAAAAAGCGGAAACGGACAACACAAAAGGAAAGAATTTTTCGATCGCGCAGCAGATCCAAAATCTTCCCTACTATTTAACGAAGTTGGACAACCTTCCCTTTCCACTGACCGCCCTCGTCTCGAGACTTACGCAAAAACTCAAAGTTGATACGCTTCTGAAGGAAATCTCGGCGAAAATTCCGGATCAGGAAAATCCGAACTCGGAAGATCTGCAAAACGCTCTCAAAAAAACGATCGACTTTGCGATTCTGGAGACGATCTCTTCTCCGAGTTTTCAATGGTTTTTTATCTTAGGCGGAATAAACTTCGGGACTTTTTTGGTTCTGAAAATTTTGATCTAAAAGATTTTTCGATTGGAACATTCCATTTTTTGAATTTTGAATCTTCCGAAAACCTAAAATGTGGGAACTCTCACAGATTGATTAGAATTTTATAAAATGAGAATCTTTCGGTTTACGAGATTTTGGGAAAAGCTGTAATTTTCGTTTGTTCTTGTCTCCAAAATTAGGAAGTCGTAATATACAGAAAAACGAAATTTTTCTCCTTTAAGGTTCCGCCAAAACGTTTAAAACTTCATTTTTTATTTGCGAAACGAAGAATCGGATTCAAGAGCCGATTGGATGTAATGAATCGGATTGAGAAAGAACATTTTTTTCCATCCTTCTCTGTCCCGATCCATTCTCCAAACATAAGGAATCGGGGTGAGAATCGCATAATGCAAATGCGGCGGTTTACCGATTGCATTTCCCGTCGTGCCGACGGTTCCGATCCGCTCCTTTCGGTTTAACAAAGACCACATTGAAGTTTTTATTTCTTTCAGATGTGCGTAATAATGAAATCTCCACTTCGGCCCTAGGACAAGAACCACATTCCCTCCCATTTCTATTTCGCCGCAAAAAACTACAATTCCATCCGTGGAAGAAAGAACGTTCTCTCCTTCCTGCGCAAAGATATCGACTCCTTTGTGAGTTCCCGACCTTCCCCAGGGATAGAACCAAAAGGATTGTTTGTTATAACTGGATATTGTTGCGGCTTGCACCGGCATTGAAAATTCTTGCGGAACTACAAAGCCGATCATGACGAATGACAAAAGGCTTAAAACTATTTTATACTTTCCCATCCTAACCGTCGAAACTGATTCTTATCCAAAGAAAAGAGAGACGACTCCGGCTCCAAACGTAAATTGTAAAATAGGATCGTAAAATCGGAATTCTATTTCTTCGCACCAAACTACTTCGATCTTAGAATCGCAAAACTTCAATTTCTTTTGACGTTTTGGAAGAGATCCTTCATGAAACTTTCCGACGAATCGTCCAGCCGGTCCAGGCGCAGATCAGAGAAATGATCGGACTGCTTAGGTTCATAAACGCGTAGGGAAGAAAAACGATCACGGGAACGCCTAACGTGGCCGCCATAAACGAACCGCAGGTATTCCAAGGAACCAAAGCGGAAGTCATCGTTCCGGAATCTTCCAAGGCTCTGGAAAGATTTTTCGGATCCAAACCTCTTTCTTCATACGCTTTTTTGAACATCTTTCCCGGAACAAGAATCGAAAGATACTGATCCGAAGAAAGCAGGTTCGCCGCAAAACTCGTAAGAATCGTTCCGGTCAAAAGAGAACGGTCCGTGGTAGCGAATCTTAAAATCGCTGTCGTAATTTTCTGAATAAACCCCGCCCCTTCCATCGCACCCGCAAAAAACATCGCCGAAAAAATAAGCCAAACGGTCGGAAGCATTGAAGCCATTCCACCTCTCGAAAGAAGCGCGTTCGTCAGAGTGTTTCCGGTCTCCATGGAATTTCCTTTCGAAGCCGCATTCAAAATCTGTCTATAAACTTCTTGAAAACCCAAATCCGGATGTTGTAAAAATATCCCCGAAACGATTCCGGAAAGAATTCCCGCCAAGATGGAAGGAATTGCAGGAATTTTAAAATAGATCAAGACAAAAGTCAGAACCGGAGGAAACAATAAGGCCGGATGGATTCGAAACGAAGACTCAAGAAGCCGAATGACCTCCTCGGTCTTTTGACCGGAACCGGAAGATCCTGAAAATTCTCCAAACCCGATCCAAACAAACGCGACAAGCGCGATACAAAAAGCGGGAATCGTAGTATATAACATATGTTGAATATGCGTAAAAAGAGGTGTTCCTGCGATGGAAGAAGCTAGGTTTGTAGTCTCCGAAAAAGGAGAAAGTTTATCTCCGAAGTAAGCCCCGGAAACGATAGCGCCTGCCGAAATTCCGGGAGGAATTCCCAATGTGGTTCCGATTCCCATTAAGGCGACTCCGACCGTACCCGCGGTGGACCAGGAGCTTCCCGTGATCAAAGAAACCACGGAAGAAAGAAGACAGGCGGTGATCAAAAAGTAAGAAGGATCCAATATTTGCAAACCCCAGACGATCATCGAAGGAACGATTCCGGACCAAATCCAAACTCCTATCAAAGAACCGATCAGCAAAAGAATGAGAACGGGTTTTAAAACATTCTTCAATGATTCTAAAATCTGATCTTCTAAGGTTTCCCACTTTACTCCGAGACGAAGACCGAGCAAACTCGCGACCGTTCCGGATAGAATCAAAAGCATCTGAGCCGGCCCGTCCACTGTGCCGTTTCCGAAAACCACACCCGCATATCCCAGGCCCAAGACCAAAACAAAAACAGGAATGACCGATTCGAACAAACCCGGTTGAATGAGTTTCATAAAAAATCCTCCGGTATCTTCGCTCGAATTTTCAACTTCCGATCGGTATCCGGATGTATAAAAAAAACTGCATATGAGTGTAAGGCCTGTCTTTGCATTCCCAATCTTTCGACAAGATCGGGTTCTTTTCCTTCTATAAATTCCAAAAAGACTTCTTCCTCTTTTCCGTAGAGTTTGTCGCCTAACAACGGATAACCGAGACCGTAAAGGGTAGCGCGGATCTGATGCATTCTTCCCGTAACCGGCTTACAAAGGACATACGAACTGATTCTTGCGTCCGTCCTGGAATCAATCCGATCCGGTTTGATTTTGCGAAAATAAGTCAGACTAATTTCTTCTTCCACCGAAGTTTCCGTTTCCAGAATCAAACTTTGTTTTGAAATAAATTTATTTTTTTTCAAAGATACAAATTTTCTTTTTTTGCGGATTTTAGATTTTTCGTCGGATTTAAGAACGCCGTATCCTACAAGGGAATCCGGAAAGTTGCCCCAAACTTTTGTAATGTAGAATTTCTGAATATTCCCGGAACTGAATAGACCGCTCAGTTTGGACGCTGTTTTTTGATTCTTTGCAAAAAGAATCACTCCCGATGTCTCTCGATCCAAACGATGGATCGTATATAATTCCGGAAACTTTCCCGATTCCAACAAGAGTGTAAGAAGATTTCCCTTTCTGTAAACCCCGGCCGGATGAACCGGAAGATCCCCCGGTTTATCGATTGCAACGAGCCATTCGTCTTCAAAGATGATTTTGTAATCGGTTCGAACCGGCGGTTCCGTTTTGTTTTCGATTTGATAAACGACTTGATCGCCTTCTTTGAGAAGTATCCCCGGTTTTACTTTTTTACCGGAAAGAAGAATTCTACCTTCGGAAATCTCCCTCTGCCAAACGGTTCGAGAATGATATGTGAATTTTTTGGACAAAAAGTGATCGAGTCTGACGGCCGAATCTTCCGCTCGAACGATAATCCGCAAAGACTCGGAGATGGATTCTTCCGATTCTAAAATTTGTAAAGAATCAGATAGGATCGGATTCAGGACGCCTGTTCCTTGGAATCGATATAATTCTGAATCATCGATTCTTCTTTTTCATTTAGATTGAAAAACTCGCAACCGATCCGAAACATCTTATCCGTGTTATTGATGTTTCGTATCACGGCACGAAAAGTCCCTTTGTTATCGGCGGAAAGATTGAGATCGAAAAGAATCGTTTCACCAACCGTAAAACTTCTGGAAAAGAAAATGGATTGAGGATGAAAAAAACCGAGACCTTGCAGAGAAATATTATCCACGCTGCATTTTTCTTTTGATTCTTGAAAAAATCCGGAAGCGATCACGTCCTTGGAAACTGCGCTCGCGGCGATGTTCGCGGAGTTGAAGTCGTTCGTATTCAACTCCTTTTCGGAAAGAATCTGAACGTAACCGAGCGGAGTATAACCTTTGTAGCGGATCATGATCGATACTTCGGACGTGATTCCGGATTCTAATTTATTGACCGTGATGAGTTTCTGATATTCCGGAAACGGTAAAAACTGAAATCCGCCGCTTCCGTCATTTTTAGAATAACGATCCAAAACGTAGATCGACTGATCGAAGTTATACATCAATCGCAGACGATTGTCCATTCGATCGGAGAAAAATACGGTCGAATTCGGGTATTTTTCTTTGAGTTGTTTTGCGTGTTTTTTTACGATCTCATCGATCTTTTTATCAGCAAATGCTAATGTCTTTCTGAGATTCCCTTGATTGATGATGTTTGTAAGAATCGTCTGAGACCCGGAAGAAGTATCAACCGGAATCCGTTCTTCGGTTCTTTGTGCAATCGTAACTTGAATCGAAGTAGCAAGCAACAACTCCACGCCGTTTGCGGGATTGTGCATTTCCACGGCGAAGTTCGCCGCAAATCGATGATTGTTATGAATCAGATAGAGTTTACGATTCGGTTCGGGAGTTGTTCCCGGCGGAAGTGTGACCACGATACGAGTCGCGTCCTTGAGTCCGACGATTCTTACGGGAAGAGGACGATTCTCCACAACGATCGCAACGGGAAGTCTCGTAAAAAGAGACTGAAGAATTTTGTGAATCCCTTCCGGGTCGTTGATGAGTTTGTCCATGATTCTATAATTACGATTTGAAATCCGTTTTTGTAAAGGATCCTATAAACTGACGATCGTAAGTTTGAATATTCAATCGGAAAAGTCGAGTTAGTAAAACGATTTTCTCATTGAGACGCTGAATTTTCTTCGTCAATTTTTTTCCGAAAAAGGAGATCGGTCCCGATTCCCTTTAAATTTTCCACTCCGGTTACATTCATGGATTGTAATAAATTTTCCGTAAATTGAGAGATCAAGTATCGAATTCCGGCGACTCCTCCGCCTACTGCATAGATCGCCATCGGCCTTCCTACGAGAACCGTGTTTGCTCCGAGCGCGAGCATTTTAAAGACGTCCATTCCGCTGCGAACCCCTCCGTCGACCGCGATCGGAAACGATTCTCCCACCGCCTTTCGAATTCCGGAAAGAACCCTCGCGGTTCCGGGCATATCGTCCAAAACCCTGCCTCCGTGATTGGAAACTACGATACAATCCGCGCCGGCTTCGATCGCGAGTTGTGCGTCTTCGGGGGTCATCACACCTTTGATGATAAAGGGAAGTTTTGTGAGAGACCGGATCTTTGCGAGTTTGGAAACGTTTCTTGTCACCGAGGAAATATTTTTCATCGCCATCGTTTTAAAATTCACGGCGTCCACATCCATTCCCAGCGCAAAAATGCCGGCGTTTTCGGATTCTTGAAAACGTTCTTTTAAAAGTCCTTCGTCCTCTCTCGGTTTGCAGATAAGAATCGCGTCCGCCTTTGTCTTACGAACCGCTTCGAGCATGATGAGATATTTTTCAGGACTGGCTCCATCGCCTAACCATGCTAAGGTGCCGGAGGATCGACAACCTTCAAGAAGTGTCGCCGCAAACGTAAACTCGTCCATTGCCCCGTTCATGTTCGTGACCGCTCCGGTCATAGGAGCCGCCATGATCGGAGTTTTTAATTTTTTTCCTAAGAATGCGGTTTCCACCGAGGCCTGTGTGTGTTCCCGGATATAACGCGGAAGAATCGAATATTCCTGAAGTGCGGCGATATTGTCTTGGAACGTAAGCATTCTTCCCAAACCTCCCATACCGGGAACTCCCGAAGCGCAGTCGGTTCCGTCGCAGACTTTGCAGACCCAGCAGACTTCTTTTCCAAAACGAGTCCTCGCGTTTTGTTGGATTTCTTTTTCGGAGATAGAATAGAGTTCGTCGCAAGTAAAACGGATCGTATTTTTTACTTTTTCAAAGACCGATTCCGCGTTTTGCAAGTTGTCAGCGCTGATGATGACGTGTCCCGTCTTTTCGATGTTATTCGTAGGTTCATGGATGATATCGCCGATCTTGTTCATAAAGAAGAGATCGTTGACCCCTTCGATCTTACGCGCGTCTTCAATTCCGTCAATGGCGAGTAACTTTCCTCTCGGAGCCAAGAGACAACGTTCGATCGAAACCCTTTGGACCGTAGGTGTGAGATTGTCGGGTTCTTCTCCGAGCGCGATCAAAATAGCCGCGCGATTTAAGTTGATCCCCGAAGAAAGGGGAAACGTAAACGCGGACATAAAACCGCCGGAAAGTCTCGCGGCGATCTCTCCCACCTTGACACCGTCCGGAGTGACCTTGATGTCTCCCTTACCGGCTCCGAGTGTAATGCCCAAGGCTTTCATACTGCGAAACATTACGTCTTCCACTTCTTTCAAAACGGAAGGACTCAAAGCCGAAGGCATGTTGTGCCCCATCTCGATAAAAAACGGTTCTCTTTCTATGATTCGATCGGCGATTCCCGTGATCACAAAATTTCCGTTCCAAGTCAAAGCGTCGACCGAGACCTCCGGGCCGGGCATATATTCTTCGAGAATCATTTCTCCCGTGGGAGAATATTTTTTTGCGTGTTTGAAGGCGGCTTGTAATTCTTCTCGATTCTCGACCTTGATCACGCCCCTGGCGCCCATATTGTCAGCGGGTTTCATGACCAAAGGAAATTTCAAAAATTCTAATGCGTCTCTCGTATCGGCGAGGCTCCAGACGGGAGCAAAACCGGGAAGAGGAATTCCCGCTTTTTTGAGACGTTCGCGCATCTTGACCTTGTTGGAAGCGGCCTCCGCGTCCACATAACGAATCCCGGGAAGATCGAGCGCGTTTGCGACCGCTGCGACCGTCATACTCGCATCCGTTCCCGCGGTGATCACTCCGTCGATCTTGATCTTGGTCGCGAGTTTTTTGGATTCTCGCACCATTCCTTCGATGTCTTTCGTGCTCATCACCATCGGGACGTCGCAGATTTTCATTCCCGGAGCTTCTCCGTTCATGTCGGCGACTACGGTTGTAAGTTTCATCATTCTCGCGGTTTGGATGATCGGAACCTGGAGAAGTCCCCCACCCACGATCATGATGGTTTTCCCGGTGATTTTGTGATTCACTGACAAAAAAGAAAGTCCTATTTAGTTCTGAAGCGCAACGGCCGGAACCGTTTCTCGGATCTGCATCTCAATACTTCCCTTTCGAATGATTCCACCTAACAAGAGATAGTCGGAATCGACGGGATAGAACACGGCGGATTGTCCCGGAGTTACTCCTCTCACGTCTTCGAGAGGTTCGACGACTAAATCTTCTCCGCGTTTTGTGATCGTACAACGGATCGGACTGTGTCTGTAACGGACTTGCACGCGGCATTCCAAGGATTCCCCTTCTTCGAGAGGAGCCAAACCTTGGTAGTTGGTATCGATTACGGAGAAAGAACCCGTATAAGTTTCATTCTCTTCTCCTAATATTACGGATCCGTCATCTTCGATCGCGATGACATACAACGGGTTTTTCCAAGCGATCCCGAGACCCTTTCTTTGGCCGATCGTGAAGTTTTCCCGTCCTTTGTGTTTGCCGATGATTCTTCCGTCTCTGAGTTTAAAAAAACCGGGAGTGAATTCCACGTTTTTCTTTTCTAAGAATTTTCGGTAGTCGTTCTCGGGGATAAAACAGATCTCTTGCGATTCCGCTTTTTCCGCGACGGGAAGTCCCATTCTTCTTGCGATCTCTCTGACTTCCGGTTTTGTCATTTCTCCGAGAGGAAAGATTACGTTTTTGAGATTCTCCTGAGAAAGTCCGTATAAATAATAGGCCTGATTTTTTCCCATATCGAGACCGTTGGCGATCGCGTAACGATCTCCGTTTTGCGCGATGCGGGCGTAGTGACCAGTTGCGATCTTGTCGATTCCGAGGGCTTTTGCTTTTTCAAAAAGTGCGCCGAACTTGACGAAGGTATTACATTCCACACAGGGGTTCGGAGTTTTTCCGTGTTGATAGTCGTCTATAAAACGATCGATCACTTTCTCTTGAAAGACCTTTTCCATCTTCACTACGTAGAACGGAATTTTGAGCGAAAGACCCACGTCTCTCGCGTCCCGAATGTCTTCGGGAGAACAACAGGATTTTTTGGTCGTGTCGCAAGCGGGGGCTTCGTATTCCCAGGTTCGGAGATTGACCCCGATGACTTCGTAGCCTTCTTCCATGAGAAGACCCGCCGTCACCGCGCTGTCCACTCCGCCGCTCATGGCTACAATGATTTTACCCTTGCTCATCTTACTTCCCGCCGTCTTTCCCTACTATACCTATAAGACTCCGTTTCATGTCCAAGAGAATTCTGTGCTCGTTTAACCAGTTTACGCCGAGAATTCCCTGGATCCGAACTCCGGTCGAAACACCGGCAAAATCGACCGGAAGCCCCGAAGGTAGAATTTCGAGATCATTTACACAATTGGACGTCGCGAGAATACAAAGTTTACGAACAAAACGCGTTCTCACGTTCAAAACCTTTCCTTGGAAGTTGAGAATCTGAACGGGACGACTCGAAGAAGTTTCTTCCACAAAACCGGGAATCGGATTCGGCAATTCCAAAAGACTCAAGTCGGCGCCGGTGTCCATCAGGAGAAGCGCCTTTTCTTGGGTTCCATATTCGATTTCCAGAACCGGATGTCCGGAAAAGAATCGAAGCGGTTCCGTATTCTGAGCAAGGCCGGGGAAGGGAGAAAGCATGGCTTCGGTAAATTCTCCGCCGGCGCTTTCCAAAAAACGAATCTGCGTGGGATATTCTAAGATTAGAATTTTCTCATAGAGCGCGTCCATACCGAGGATTCCGTCGAGTTCGAGATTTCCGGCAAAGGAGTGAGAAAGTACGGTAAGATCCTTAAAGACCGAATGAGATTTGGAAAAAAGCTGAATCGTCCTCACTTTGCGGTAAGAATCGTCTTTTCCTCCGGGATAGGTGACCGCAATCCTTCGTTTAGAATCCTGTTCGTTGAAAAACTTTTCATCCAAAAAGGAGAATCGAGAACCGGTATCGACTAAAAACCGAAGGGGTTTTTCTTCGGGACTCAAGGAAAGTTGAATAAAACGAAATCCTTGTTTTTCAAAAAAGGGAAGAATGATTTCCATTCCCCCGGAAACTACATTGACCTGTGTTTTCGAGGGAAGAAGGGAGCAGGAAAGAAACGCAAAAAGAAAGAGTGTAAGGAAAAACCTCAGATCAATTTTTTGATACATTTCTGATTGGAACATCGTGTGTAGTCGATCACGCAGTCCCTGTACTGAATGCCTGTCATTGGGTCCGCTGGTTTGTATTCTATAAAACACGAATACGGAGAAAAATCAAATTTTTCTTTCCCGAGCGCTCGGTCTTGGATCCGTTTTGTGAGTTCTCTTTCTTCGATTTGGGTCAGAGGAACTTGGTACAGCAGGAGATTCTTTTCCATGCTGTACTGATCGGCAAATTCCGAAAAAAGAAAAAGGTTTTCTTAGGTTTCTTTATAACAAATGGTCCGATTCTTTCCCGAATGTTTCGCCATATAAAGGGCCTTGTCCGCTCTTTCGATCAGATCTCTGTTATTTTTGTCTTTTGGCCAAAACTCGGAGACTCCAACGGAAAGTGTGACTTTGAGATCCGGACCGCCGTTCGGGTTTTTTACGCTGCTGGCTTCCACCGCTGCACGGATCTTTTCTCCCATCTCATATCCTCTTTCGAGATCCGCTCCCGGCATCACGAGGCAGAATTCTTCTCCGCCGTATCGAGCCGGCGTATCGTGTTTGCCTGCGTTTCGAATCAACTGTCTCGCGACTTCGATCAGAACCTGATCCCCGGCTTGGTGACCATGTGTATCGTTGAACTTTTTAAAGTTGTCCACGTCGGTAAAAAGAAGAGTCAGATGAGACTTTTTCTTTCTACAACGATCCATCTCTTCTTTGAGTTTTGTCTGGAAGTAGTGATGTACTTTGAGACCGGTCATCATATCCACGGTCGCGAGTTCGTAAAGACGAGAGTTTTCCACTGCAATTCCCGCAAGAGTGGAAAGTGTAGTTAAAAAATCCCGGTCCTCTTCTTGGACCTCGTTCATGGTCATCTTTTCTCCGAGTACAAGAAGACCGTTCACCTTTCCCTTTGCGTTCAAAGGAATGATGAGGTCTGCTCCGATTCCCCGGAGGAAATCGATTTCGGTTACGGATCGGCCCATACTCTCTTCAATCTGGTTTACCGTCATCGCTTTCATTCTGGTTTCTAAAAACTGAATGAGAGCCGCGTCCGTTTTGATACGGAATGATTTTTCGTTTTCCGAAAGATCAAAACCTTTGTAACTCGGATCCAATTCGAAAAAATCGGAATCCGCTTCCGGGCTGACATAGATTGCCGCCTGCAAGGTTTGCAACTGTGCGAGACAAATATTAAGAATTGCATCCATTAGATATTTGTAATCTAACGTGGAATTGAGAGCTTTGCTGATTTCTAATAATTGCTTTTGATCATAGATTTTCTTTTCGAGATATTCTATCATCAGTGGATCATTTTCTTTACTGATCAAACGGTTGGTTCTCCGGTGCTATAGATACGAAAGGAGCCTTTTCCAATTTATTGCCGAAACTTTGAACGGCTTTCTTTTTCATTCGAAACGAATCTCTTAATACAAAGGATATAAGATCTAATTTTTCTTTAAAAATCAATTCTTTTTGTCGATTTATTCTTGCTTTCGAGGGTTCAGCACAAATACTGACCTATATACACCGCGCGGTGGAGCAGCTGGTAGCTCGTTGGGCTCATAACCCAAAGGTCATAGGTTCGAATCCTGTCCGCGCTAGTGTTTTAATCCTTCCCTCTTTCTTTTCAAGATAAATTTTCCCTTTTGTCCTTGTTTTCCAATATAACTGAATATTCAGCTAAGTTTGCATCCTTTTTCTAAAAAGGAAAGTGAATATTTACTCACAGCCTTACGTTAGTCTCTTCTTGCTACAGAAACTAATCAAAAAGAGCTACCCCATTCATCCGAAAACGCCTTTTGAGAAAATGTTTTGGTGACAAATGGGATTTCTCCCATTTCGCATTAATTTCCGAGTTCTTTGGATCGTCTTGTAGCAGCTTGAACCGCTTCTAAGATCGCATGGGTAAACCCGTGTTTTTCAAGTTCCGCGAGTCCGGCGATCGTAGTTCCTCCAGGGGAAGTCACTTTATTCTTCCAAACTTCCGGATGTGTTTCCGGATCTTTTTTTCTTTCTTTGCGAAGAAGTTCCGCAGAACCGATCACGGTTTGTATGCTCAGATCCAGAGCCTCTTGATAACCTAGACCGGAAAGAATCCCGCCTTCTGCGAGAGCTTGGATAAATTTAAATACATAAGCAGGCCCCGATCCGGAAAGCCCGGTCACCGCGTCCATCAAGGACTCGGAACTGAGAGCGATCGCATGCCCAAGAGATTGAAAAATTTCTTCTACGGTTTTGTAGAGTTCGTGATCGCCATAATATCCGATCGCCCCTTCCCCAACGAGTAAGGGAAGATTCGGCATGATACGAACGACCTTGGATCCGGATGGAAGAGAATTTCGAATCGTCTGTAAGCCGATTCCTGCGGCAACGGAAAGGACCAACTTGGGAGAGGAGATTTGTTTGAGAAGTTCAACGACCTTTCCCGGTTTTACACAAACTACGATGAGATCCGATTTTGCCGAGAATTCTTCCCAAGAAGATACGAGTTCTATCTTTTTATTCGAGGTCATGTGGGGATCGTATCCAAAAACCTGTGTCGGATAACGTTTCTTGAGAGAGAGATAGATCGCTCCTCCCATATTTCCGCAACCTGCGATTCCAATCGTATGTTTCATGATCAATTCCTTTCTCCAAAGATGGCGCTTCCGATTCTTACAAAATCGCTTCCCTCTTCGATCGCGATTCTGTAGTCACCGGACATTCCCATGGATAATTTTCCTTCGGGATAATATTCTTTTCGGATGTTTGCGAGTTCTCGAAAAACTTCTCTCGTTTTGTTAGGCTCTCCGTCGGACGGTCCCATCGTCATCATTCCTTCCAAAAAACAAAACTCGTTGGAAAGGCTTTCTTTTTGGGAAAGAATTTCGAGAAGTTCTTTTTTATCAAAGCCGTGCTTGGTGTTTTCGTCCGTGAGATTGGCTTGTAAGAAATAGCCGATTTTTTTTTGTTCTTTTTGGGCGCGTTTCAAAAGTTCTTCTACGGTTCCAAGACTACCGACCCCATGCGCGTATGAATAACCTAAGAATAATTTTCGAAGGGTTCCGCTCTGCACCGGCCCGATATGATGCAGAACCAGAGGAGAATCTTTTTGTTTTAACCATTCTTCGAATTTTTCCAATCCTTCCTGGATTCGATTTTCTCCGAAATGAAGAACTCCTCCGTTTACGGCTTCTCTTACCGCCTCCAATGTTTGGAACTTGGAGACCGCGATCAGAGTGGGAGGTTTTTCGGGTCGAAGTTTTGTCAGCTCTTCTTGGATTTGAAAATAACGTTCTCGGATCCCCATATCATTCGCTGGATTTTAACTTTTTCATTTCTCTTTCGAGTTTTTCTACGCGTTTTTCCAGACTTCTTTTGGAAGAAGTTTTTTTGGTTTTGCCCTTTTTTTTAGAAGGAGAAATTCCCAATTTTTTTTCCAATCGATTCACCCTCGTTTCCAAGGAGCGAATTCTTTTTCCGGTTTTGATTGAAGGATGTTTTTTAAGATGTCTTTTCTTTTTGACGGGATGTTTTCTTTCCGCCTTGTCTTCCCAATCCGTTTTGTCCTCTTTTACCCTTTCTTTTTTGGATTTGGGTTCTTCGTCTTTATAGACGCTCGTTTCGTCTTTGGGAGGATTCCATTTTTCTTCGGGATATTTTTCTTTTTCGGGTTTTGAGGGGGAAGTCGTCTTCTTTTCCTCGGGCCATTCTTCTTTGAGACTTTTGTTTTCTTTGGATGGAGTTTTCTCTTTTTCCATTCCCGTAGAATCGCCGATAGGTGGAGAATTTTTTTCTTCGGTCGGAAGCGTATTGAGATCGTTCGGAGAAATCGGAGGTTCGGTGTTCATCTCGGGACTTAAGATGACTCGATCCGTTTTAGAATTGTTCGAGACTTCTTCGCCTTCTTTCTTTTTTAAGAATTTGGAGATGTCTTCCCGAAAGAGATAACTGTAGAGGATCAAAGATCCTAAGAGTAAAACTAAAATTCCGGAAAGTAAGATTTTCAACTGGTCTCGTCTCATGGGCATACCTTTTTAGAATATCGGTTTTTTCCTTCGAAAAAGGGAAGGGAAAACGGGATAAGTGTCTCTTTTTAAGTCTCATTTTCACCGAATAGAATCCTGTGAACCTTCGCTTTTCCATTCTCACCCTTCTCTGTTTCCTTGGTTTGAGCTTGTTTGGAGGTTTTACCGATCTTCCTTCGGCTCCCGTCAAAAGAGACGAAGACGAGGTCAGCCGGGTTCTGATCTTGGAAAAGATACTCTCCGACTGGAAGCAATACAATCTTTTTCTTGTGGATTCCTTCGACGGAGAAAGACCTTGGGAAATTTATAGAGGAGTTTCGTTTTTAAACGAGATCCGTTTCAATTCTCAGATTCCTGCCAATTCCGCGTTTTTAAAGGAAAGAGAATTCTATCCGACTCTCACTCCTGCGAATGACTACCGTTCGATGATGGTCCAGACCTTTTTTGAAAATCCGAAACACTCACATCTCGAACTTCGCCCCAAAGAAAAAATCCGTCTTCCGATCGGCGCCCCGACTCGGATCTTTTTTTGGATGTATGCTTCTTCCCAAAACGCAAAGATAGAATTGGTTCTTCATCAGTATCGGTCCAAGGAGATCGTGATCGAACTTTCGGATTTGAGTTTTGACGGTTGGAAACGAATCGAGAAAAAATTGGAGATTCCGGCGAGAAACACAAGACTCAATCGAAGTTTGCGTTATCCGTTCGAGATCGCGGCGATCCGGTTGATTCCGGGTCCGTTTCAAAAAAAGGGGGAATTCGTTTTTTACTTGGATCGAATGGGACTTCTCATCGACACAAGAGACGAAGCTTATCCGGGCGCCGAGATCAAAGACAATTGGGGTACTGGTTTTTAAAAAACTCTCCGAGTTCCGAAGGATTTTTAGAACTAAATTGAAACGTATCCCAACCAACGTAACCAGCCGCTTCCACGTTAGTCGCGTTGTCGTCGATCAAAACGTAACGTTTATCGGGATAATCGGTCTGGATCCATTGAAAGTATTCCTCCGCGGGTTTTCGGGTTCCTAATTCGCAGGAAAAATAGAGTTGATCGAATTGGGAAAAAACTTCCTGCATTTCCGGGAATTTTTCGAGTTCCTTATACCAGATCGAATAATTGCTCGCGAGGACGAGTTTGTTTCCGTTCGCCTTTAGGAGTTTGACGATTCCGACACTTTCCTGAATCAAGCGGACTTTTTGAAACATCAGTTCCTTGATCTTACGAGGATCGGGAAGATCGGAATTTCTAAATTCGGGAAGATAGAATCGTTCGAAAAATTCCTCTTCTTCGATATGCCCTTTTTCGAATTCGATAAAGGCGTTTCTTTCCCTTCCCTGGATAAATTTTTCTCTCGATTCGCTGGGAAGTATTTTATAAAGTGCAGAATGAAAGGGATCCTTGATCAAGGTATCCATCAGATCAAAAGCAAACAGAACTCCGCTCATAAACCAATGATTTTTCTCTATCAAATCCTGACGATCTTTCTTCGTATCTTTATCGTTCCTCTTTTGTTCCTCTTTCCCGCGGGAAGAATTTTTTTTCTAAAACGAAAGGAAGATCGGAAAAGAATTCTTTCCAAACCCTTTGATTCTTCCGGAAAAAAAACGATCTGGCTTCACGCCGCTTCGGTGGGAGAATTGGATCAGTGCCGGGCTTTGGCATTAGAGTTTCGAAAAAAAGATCCAGACGCCTTTTTACTTCAGTCCGTTTTTTCCGAAAGCGTTAGAGATTCTCAATTGGAAGCGTTTCCGGCGGATGAAACCTTTCGTCTTCCGATCGACACTCCGTTTGGTTACGACTGGATTTTCGGACACTTTCATCCAAACGTTCTTGTGCTGATGGCTTGGGACACTTGGCCGAATCTGATTCTTTCGGCAAAACGATTCGGAACAAAGGTGGTTTTGGGATCCGCAGTTATAGGAACGCGCAAAGACGGAATTTTAGGAATGTTGACGAGGTCCGTTTTCCGGAACCTGAGCGGGATCTATCCTTCCCACAAAAGTTTTTACGATGCGTTCCGTTCTCTTGTTCCGGAAAAAATTCCGGTAAAGGTTTTAGGAGACACACGATTCGATACGGTTTTAAAAAAAATCGAGGATAACCAAAAGAAATTCGTCAGACCCAAAGATTATCCGTATTCAAAAATCATACTATTCGCGTCCACTTACGAACCTTGCGAAGAACTTTTTGTTTCCTTTTACAAACTCGCCAAAGAAAAACAACCGAATTTGTTAAACGAATTTGCGTTTTGGATCTTTCCTCACAAAACCTCTCCCGAAAGAATCACTTCCCTAGAACACAGACTGCAGGACGCAAGGATGGAATACCAAACATGGACTTCCACTCCCTACGAAAAGATGAGCGCGCAGACGATCGTATTCGACGTTTTGGGAATTTTGGCGTTCGCCTATCAAGCTGTGGATTTCGCCTACGTCGGTGGAGCCCTTCACAACCGGGTTCACAACGTTTTGGAACCCGCGACCTTCGGCCTTCCTCTAATGACGGGTCCTAAAATTTCCAATTCTCCGGAGGCGATGATCTTAAACAAAACCGGCGGTTTGTTTGTAGTAAATAAACCGGAAGATATATTAAGAATTTTGAATTTTCCTCCGAACGAAATCGCAGAGATCAGAAAACAAAACTCTGAGTTTGTTAGAAACGGTCGGGGCGCGGCGGAAAGATTGTATGAAGAGATTTCTAAACTTTAGGTCGGGCGTGGAAATCTATCGATTTCCCTTTATATTAGTCTTTTGTTGTTTCTTTCTGATCGGAATCGGGAAATTACATTCCGCCGAAACAATTTCGCAGGTCAAAATCCTTTCGGCCGTTTCCGCCGAATTCGTCAAAGAACCAAATTCACATTCTTATATTCAAAGGGCCCTAAAAAAGGAAGATTTAAATGGTCATTCTCATATTCCCGGTTCCTCTTTTTTCGGGTTTTTAAACCTTCTAAATCCGACGAGGTGGTTCGATCGAGAGATCACGGAAGACGCGTATGATGTTCTTTTGAAGGACGTCTCCGTTTTGGAAGGCAGCGATATAAAGCGGAAACTCGATTTCGTATTAATAAGACACGTTAAGCGCGGTCGGAAACCGGAATGGTCCTGGGATCAAGGTTACGACGGTTTTTCCAATCTTAAAAAGTTCCTAGTCGATCGACCCAAAAACGATTCGGCAAATTCGAAGCTTCCGATCGACACTACACTCTGGTATTCGGATACTCCCGTTTTGCTTTCGAAATTGAGTAAGGAAAGAAAGGATCAAGATCGACTCGTTTATGTTGGCCATATTCATATCGATCAAGAACTTCCGGAAACGGTGAAAAAACAGTCCGTTCCTCGGGTCAACTTCGGAAGATTCGGTGTTTTTTCGGTGTGAACTTTTTAGAGGAAATTCTTTTTTACTCGGACCCGATCTGCTCCTCAAATTCCCACGATAAATAAGGGAGGAAATCTCCTTTCGGATTCAATTCAGATTTCTTTCGGTTCGATGAATAGAAAATGTGGAAAACCATAAGTGTGAGAGTTCCAACAGATTACGTCTCTTCGGCCCATCTCGTAATCATTCGAATCGATCACTGACATCCGGAAAAGTGTGAGAGTTCCAACATATTAAGTCTCATAAGGCTTATTGTGAGATTTCGAATCCTTCTCTTTGATTCCAAAAAAGTAAGAGTTCCCACGTTTTTCGATTTTAGGATAAGATCAAAGTCCTTTTGAGCGAAATCGTTCTAGGACTTCTCCATTCTCTTTTTCAAAATTCTCAAAATCGTATTTTGAATGTCCCGCATCAGAAAATCCCCCCAGAAAGACGCATAAAAGTTAAAATGGGTCGAAAGGCGATATTTGCTTCTGAGATGTAAGATTACGTTCCGCTTTTCGTTCTCGCCGTCACCTTTTGTATATTCCAATTCGTATTCTCCTTGGAGCGCGTCGAAGTAAGCCCCTCCCGGAACCACATGGGCGTCTAACGTAGTAAGCGGTGTGAGATTCGGATCCGCTTTGATTTCGAACTTCAATCGATGTTGCGGTTTCCATTCCGTGATCGTTTCGTAAAAGAAAAGTCCCCTTTCGAATTTTGCTTCTCGAATCCCGCCGACTCCTTCGTGAGAAAGTGTCGCCTCGATCGGCCTTGGAAACCCTATCTTGTAAAAAAATCCTTCCTCCGTTTTTTCCAATTCCGAAATTCGAATGATATTCTTCCAGATCGTTTCCGGTTTTGCATTTACGGAAATGCTAGTTTCCACAAAACGGATTTCGTTCGGTAAATCCCAGTGTGATTCTAAATATCCTGAAACAAGTGGAAGGGAAAGAATGCCTAACGCACCGAGGAAATTCATCCGATTCTCCGGAAAAATATAAAACCAGATTCCGACTGCAATTCCACCCACGCTCGATAAGACGAGATAGATCGGAAGACCCATGACGAGACAAATCATTCCTTCCCAGTTTACGAGAAAAGAAAGCAACATCGAAATCGTCGTCGGCATCCATGGAAAGAAGATATGAAAAAAAATCGATCTTGGTTTTTCTTTTTCGGCCCAGTAGACGCTGATCGCTCCGATCAAAAACGGAAGGATAAAAACGGCGCCGTAGGCCATCGTGATTCCAAGATTTTTTAAGGATTCAATTCTGATAATATACTGAACCGCGCTTGCGTAGAGGACTGAAAAAAGTGCGGGAACTACAAAAGATCGAAGTTTCATAAGGATAAAAAGAACTTCTTTTAAGAATTTGCAAGTGAGAATGTGGAGAGTGAATCGAACGGTGGATCTAATTTCCGACGTTGATTCTAACGGATTCTAATTTTGATTCGTTTCTCGGGCCGTTTTGTCTTTTTGTTGTGAACTTATTTCCCGAAACTTTCTTTTTTTTCGCTTTTGGAGTACGTTCCGCGTTAAAGAAAGAACCGTTTTTAGTATGGATATTCTTTTACTTTCTTCTAAAAAAAAGATTCTTTCCGCTCTGAATGAAGGCGAGTTGGGCTCGGATTCTCTTTTGATTCCGTTCAGTTACTGGAATCGTTTAGACAAAATTCAAAAGAAAGCTCTTTCTCAAAAACTCCCTTTTTTGCTGATAAGATATACGAAATACATTGCTTCTTTGGATCGTCTTCATTGTAAAGGAGGTAGGATCAAATACAATTGGGGAGTCGGAGACCTGAAGAAGATGACGATTCATGTGCATTCGGGTGTTTGGGCGGTTTTGGGGGCTTTAGCGGCGGCTCACGGTGTTTCGCGATGTTTTCTTTTTAACTATCTTTTGTGGTTGGAAGACGCCGGAGTCGGGGATTCTATCGTTGAAACGATGAATCGGGGAGTTCCTCACTTCCATACGATTTACCAGATGACATGGACTCTAAATCTACGGAAAAATCAAATCGCCCGAGCCTTACACTTCGAACCAGACCCGATCACAAGCGAATCTCCGCCCGATCCCTTTCCCTAAAAGCCCGAAAATCTCTGAGGCTCCCCCAAAGCGTGAGCGATCGACGCGGAGTCAAGTTATTGCTCCCAAATTCGTAACATCGCTCTCGGAAAAACTTCAATAACTTGACTGAAGCGGAGAGCGCGACCTTCGCAGAAAACTCAATCTTGCTCCCGATGGGTCGCAAGATAGGGCACGCCCAAATGAAAATAAAAAAGCCCCTCCCGCTTATTTGCGAAAAGGGCTTTTTAAAATTATAAATTCGAACGGAATCGAATTCTAAAATTCTATTGAAACAATCTTAAAACCAATCCGCCGTGCTGAACAAAAAACTCAGCAAAGACAAGACTTGTGATCGCCATCAGTTTGATGAGAATGTTGATCGAAGGTCCGGATGTATCCTTGAACGGATCTCCCACGGTATCGCCTACGACCGCAGCCTTGTGTTGGTCGGAACCTTTTCCACCGGCTTTTTTCTCGATGTATTTCTTTGCGTTGTCCCAACCGCCGCCCGAGTTTGCTGCGGAGATCGCGAGAACCACACCGGCAACGAGCGCACCCGCGAGAACTCCCGCAAGAGACTTTACTCCGAAAAGATAACCGACAACGATCGGCGTCAAAAGGACGAGCAATCCGGGAAGAATCATTTCTCTCAGCGCCGCCGTCGTGGAAATGTCCACACAACGTTTGTAGTCCGGTTTGTTCTTTCCTTCCATAATTCCTGGAATTTCACGGAACTGTTTTCGGACTTCTTCCACCATATCCACCGCCGCTTTTCCAACCGACTTCATCGTCATCGCTGTGAAAAGAAAAGGCAACATCGCGCCAAACATCAATCCCCCGAAAACTTCCGGGTTTAGAATTTCTAGACTTGTGGTTTGTGTTCTCGTGATAAAGGCCGCAAAAAGAGCGAGTGACGTCAAAGCCGCCGAACCGATCGCAAACCCTTTTCCGATCGCCGCAGTCGTATTTCCCGCCGCGTCCAGCGTATCCGTTCTATCACGGACTTCTTTTCCGAGTTCCGCCATCTCGGCGATCCCGCCTGCGTTATCCGAAACAGGACCGTATGCGTCGATCGTAAGACCGATTGCGATTGTGGAAATCATCCCAAGCGCCGCAATCGCGATTCCATACATTCCCGCAAGAATATTCGCGGTTACGATGGTGATCACGAGAAGAATCACGGGAATCACGGAAGAATGATATCCAAGCGCGAGTCCGTAGATGATGTTTGTCGCCGCACCGGTGTTAGACGCTTCCGCCACTTCTCTTACGGGTTTGTAAGAATGGGAAGTGTAATACTCGGTTATGATCCCGATGAACATTCCCGAAAAAAGACCGACGAGCATGGAGATATAAACGTCCCATTTTGTGATCGTCTTTCCGGCGATTTCAAAAGAATCCACCATAAAGGTGTTGGTTACAAAATACATGATGATCGCAACAAGAATCGTCGAAACCCAAAGCTGAACTTTCAGAGTGGTTTCCACGTTTCCACCTTCTTTGACTCTGGCGAGAAAACTCGTCAAAAGAGAAGCCGGGATTCCAAAAGCGGAAATGAGAAGTGGATACAAAAGTGCGTCCACGGATCCTGAAAGAGCCGAAGCGGTCGCTCCGATCACAAGAGCCGCACAGGTCGCTTCCGCACAGGAACCGAAAAGATCGGCGCCCATACCGGCAACGTCACCCACGTTGTCTCCCACGTTATCCGCAATCGTAGCTGGGTTTCTCGGATCATCTTCCGGAATTCCCTTTTCCACCTTTCCAACCAAGTCAGCTCCGACGTCGGCGGCCTTTGTGTAAATTCCTCCGCCTACTCTTCCGAAAAGTGCGACCGCAGAACCACCCAGACCGAAACCGGCGAGGGATTCCATGAGAAAGTGTTTTTCGATTTCAGGATGTAATCCTGTGAAAATCATAAAAAGAACGATCATTCCGAGGATCGCAAGACCTACGAGACCAAAACCCATCACGGCTCCGGAATCAAAGGCAACTCGGAACGCTTTGGAAAGAGAAGTTTTTGCGGCTTCTGCGGTTCTCACGTTTCCTGCGGTTGCAATCTTCATTCCGATAAATCCGCAGAGACAGGAAATCACGGCTCCGGAAACGAATGCAATCGCGGTGTGAATTCCGTCATTGAACCCTTCCGAACCCGGATTGTCCAAAAGAAGAACGATCAGGACCGCCATAAAGGCGATGAATACGGAAATAACCTTGTATTCCCGAACGAGGAAGGCCATGGCCCCTTCGGAGATGGCGGATGATATTTCGATGAGTTTTTGAGTCTCTTTATCGTTACTACCCGGGGCGCCGACTTTGATGCCGATCACTTTGAAGGTATAGACTACTGCAGTAACGATCGCCAAAATGGACATGGCGATAATAATCGTAACTGAATTCATTCAGTGAAACCTCTTGTTTTTTTTCAATGTTCCGATGTTTAAAAAGATGGGAAGAATTCTACCTGACAGAGCGCCTGGGAAACTGCTATCCACTTGGTTCTTTTTTGTACTTTGCACAGGTTATTCAACGCTCCATGGGAATTCAACCTTTTCTTACGGAGAGTTGCTCAGACAGGCAAAGGAAGAATTGGGACGTCTCCGCTATGACGAAGCGCTCCAGAAGTTGGAAATCGCCGATTCTTTAGGAACCAAAAGAACCGCTCCCTACTACGAGATCGAAGGAAGAGCTTGGATCGGAAAGGGCGACCTGACGACCGCCTTGGAAAGTTTTGAAAAAAGTATTCAGATCGAACCGGCAAACCAACCCCTCTTACAAGAAATAATCGCGGGTTTTGAAGAATTAAAAAAACCGGATAAGACCTTTCGATTTACAAGACTCAGCCTCAATCAAAATCCGAATCATCCCGAATACCGTTACAAGGCGCTTGTCTTGAGTTCGAGACTTGGAAATCTGAACTATTACAAGGAAACTCTGTTTTGGATTCAAAAAAACAATCCATACAGGGAAGATCAAGCGGCAATCGAAGCCGAGGTCAACACCTCCAACGAAACTGGAAAAATTGACGAGGCGATCTCCAAATGCAGAAAATATCTTCTCTACTTTCCGGAAAATTCTTATCTCCACCGAATTCTTCTTTTGTCTCTGAAAAAAAAACAATCTCCTCTATTAGAACAAGCCCTTCTCGATCGAGCCGCGATTTTCCGGGATGAACCGATCTTCGCCTACGAATCCGCTCTCGAATTCCTGCAAAACAAAAGATATAACGAGTCTTTGGCGATGTCCCGAAGGGCGTTTTATCTGAGTCTCAAAAAGGAAGGAAGGGCCGGAAAAGAAATTCTTTATCCCTTGCATAGAATCTACAGACAAAGAGGAAACGTCTCCGACATACAAGCGATCGAAATTCTACAAGAAATCGTAGAATCGAACCACCCTCTCGACGAAGAGTTTTTGGATTCTAAACTCAAACAAACCGGATTTAACAGAGAATTGCTTTTATTCTCTCTTTTTTATATTCAAAAAAATGCAACTTCCACATCCAAAAAAAAAGCGGAAATGTGGAAAGGTGTTTTTGGAAAGATACGAAGACAAAAAGAGGAAGACGATATCTCCCATACCATTTCTCCGTTTTCTTACGATCCGGAAGAATCGGAGACTCTCTCCGAAAAAAACTGACCTTTTTTTGGGAAACGGATTCCTAAAAAAAAAGTTTCAGTTTCCATTCGGTTTTTTATTTCGCTAAAAGATAAAACGTAAAAAAAAAATTGAATCATTCCGGAACCTCGCTTGGACTCTCACAAAGAACAAATCGGACTAAAATTCCTCATTTCGCTAATGTACGAATTCACAAACCGCTTTTTCGGGCTTTCTTTTTTAGAAAACCCGCAAAAAAGCGGAGAATGACTTTTTTTTATCGAAAAATGCAAATTCTTCTGTCTTAAAATTTTAGAAAGATATGATATAAGAGGTCAGGGGGAATTTATGGCTTCATCGTTTTTATTCCGAAAAGACCTTCGGTTTATTTCCGGAGTCTTTTTATTAGGAATCCTTTTTTCTTCCGGCTGCACCGGGGTCAATCTCGTCAATTCTCCCGTAGGCCCGGAAGAAATGAACACCAACCCCACTCCCGCTTATGGAAGGCCGTCTTTGGAACTCTTTTATAAGGGCGGCTTTTTTTATCACAACGAATCGATCCCTGCGACTCTGACCGGAAACGCGAAAAGTATAGACCGAGGAGAAGCTTGTTCGAAATCGGTGTTGTCCTTATTTGCTTGGGGAGATTCCTCCATTCTTACCGCAACACAAAAAGGGAATATTAAAAAAATTGCACATATAGAATACGAACACACTGCGATTCTTGCGATCGTATATCACAGTTTTTGCACAATCGTTGTGGGAGAATCCAACCCGACTCCGAGCGTGGGAGAAGACGCACAAAATTCAAATCCGGATTCCGAAATCATAAAAAGGAAAAAAATCAAAGGTGCGTCGGAATGAAAAATCAAAAATCGTTTCTCTTTCTGATTCTTTCTTTATTCTTCTTTGTAAACTGCGCTTCCGGTCCGGTCGGAGGTCTTCTTTTTACTTACAACAAATATCCGGGACAAATCAATCCTGCAAACGACGTAAAACCGGAAACGATCGCAGACGGATGTATTCATAACATTTTCGGCTTGATCAGTTTTGGGAACGCGGGTGTAGGAGCCGTCGCCAAAAATAACGGGATCCAAAGGATTGCAATGATCGACTACAGCGCCCTTCATATCCTCGCGATCGTATATCGAAATCACTGCGTCATCGTTGCGGGAGAAAAAGAATGAAACGGATTTTTAAAAACAATCTTTCCTCTTTCACAATCGTAACGTTTCTGATTCTGCAATTTTCAAATTGTATCGCCACTTCGGAACCGGCTCTTCTCGTCTCTTACAATACGCAACATCTTCTTTCCAAAAGCAACGGAAGTCTGATTTCTTCCGCGAGAGTTTTAAAAAAAGGAGAAAGTTGCGCCTATGCGATCTCTCTTTTCTACTACAATTCGATGTATCGTGGACCCAAAAACAGCGTCACCGAAATCGCCAAAGAATTCGGGATCGAAAAGATCGCGGTCGTTGACTATGCTTCCTTTAGTTTTTTAGGTCCGGTCTTTTACAAAAACTGCGTCGTCGTCTGGGGGGAATAAAATCGCTAAAATGATTAGAACTGTCCGCGAGAGAATCATTCAATCCAAGTGAATTTTTCCGCGGGCAAAACAAAACTATCCGGCGCCAAATCTAAAGGAACTAAAGTTTTGTCTCCCGAATCCTTCGTAAAAAATACTTTACCCGTATTCGTTAAGTCAAGATCATTCTGAATCGAGAACCTTCATGAAACAATCTTTCGTTCTTATCTATATGCTCCTCGCGATTTCTATTTTCCATCAATGTTCTTCCGATCACATTCTTCTGCAACCCGCTTTGACTGGAAATGAAAAGACGTTAGGCGATGTAAAAGGTAAAGCCTGCGGTTTTGTCGGATTCCCGCTTCCGGTATTTATTCTTTTTCCAATCCATTATTTGATTCCGATTCGGCAAACTTCTAAAATAGAAAGAGCTCATCAAAATGCGTTAGAACAAATTCCCGGAACAAAGGCGATTAAGAATATCAAAATAGGAGAATACTGGTTTTGGGGAATTTTCGGGACCTTTCAATGCCTTACCATCTCGGGCGAGGCGATTCAATGATTTCAAAAATCGGATTTTTCCTTCTTTTTCCTTTTCTTTTCCTTTCTTGTTTTTCAAATCCCGTTTTGATCGAACAGAATCAGAGGATCGAAATCGGATCCGTCAGTTCTCCCGCATATGCAAGAGAATGTGGGACCGTATTCTTATTTTTCATTCCGATCCATATAAACGATCGATATACAAGAGCCTACTCAAAATTATTGGAACAGGCCAAAGACGGGATATTAACCGAAATCAGAATCCAGGAATCCTGGTATTATCAGTTTTTAGGAACAAAATACTGCACTACGTTCACTGCACAAGTGATCAGAGGAATCCCGAAATGAAATCCGAGTCCTATATATTAAACATTTCCTTTTTATTATATTCTAAAATTATTGTTTTATTTTTATTTCTTTTTACGTTCACTTTTTTCATAAGTTGTATCTCGATCCGGGTTTATATTCCGCAAAAAGGAACGGATGTATTCGATATCGGAAACGTGGATACGATTCCTCATTTTGCCGTTCCAAGGGAGAATCCGAATTTTGAAGTGATAGAATCGCAGGAAACAAATGGATCCGCTTTTGCAACGAGGGACCCGTCCTTATTCTTCTTAGCTCCGCGAAAATTGGAAAACGAGTATGGATCGGTCAAAACGCTGATTTTGAGGGAATTGGATCGAAATAGGAAGGATTACAAGGTCGATCAAAAGTATAAAATTCTAATAAAGAATTTCGAACTCAAGACGAACGACCGTTGTTTTTTCGGAAGTATGACCGCCGTCAATTTGGAAATCGACGTGATCCGGTCCGCTCGGGAAGAAAAAATTTTAGAATTTCATTTTGAAGATTCCATCGATTCGAACGTGACCGATTGTAACTTTACTCTTGCGACCGCTACGATCGTTGGATGGTTGATCTATATGCCTTATTTGGGATTTCGTGGAAACAGAGAAGACCAGCTCAATCAGCTCGGTAGAATCGCTCTCTTGGAATTCTCTGAACGGCTCAAGTCCTCTCTGGAAAAGTCCTCAGTTCCACGAACTGAAAAAAAATAGAGGGAAAAAGCGCCATTCATGAATTCGACGATAAAAACCGTAAGTTCGTTCCTTCTCCTTTTTTGTATCATGACCTCGATCGGTTGTTCTTATTCCGTTGAGAAAAAATATGTTTATGCAAAGCCTTATTATCCGAACGAAAATTATTTCGACGAGGACAATCCTCAATTTGAGGAAGGAGAACCCTACTGGTTTTTGGACTTACTCGGCAACATCTTCGGCGCTTTGACAAAACTCATCCTCTGGAATTCCAAGATGAACAATCATAACATTTCGGAAGAAACAAAAAAGTATCTGATGGATTATATCCGAGAGAACAATCTCAAAGACGTCAAGGTCCGTTTTAATCAGTATTCTCCGGGTAACGATTTGAAACAACTCTGGAAATCCGATACGGTTCATCCCGTCTTAAAATACACGCTTGGAATCGTTAGCTGGCTGATTTCCACGGTATTCCCCGAAAGACTTTTCGCCGGTTTTATTTTCGGAGGAGGAGATCACTACAATCCTTACACAAATACGATCAATATCTACAGCGACATTCCGGCGGTGGTCCTTCACGAAGGAGGACACTCCAAAGACTTCGCTATGAGAAAGTATAAATCCCTTTATAGCCTCGGATATTCGATTCCAATTTTAGGAGCTCTTTATCCGGAGGCAAGAGCCTCCGATGACGCGCTTCGTTATCTCAGACACAAATGTGATCAGAAAAACGAACTCCTCGCCTACAGAACGTTATATCCCGCGTATTCAACTTATGCGACGGGCGCCTTGTTGGGGTCCGCCGGTCAATATCTCGGTTTGTTTTCTTCGATTCCGGGACACGTCCTGGGATATAGAAAAGAAAAACGTGTGGAGAAAGAGGAGATTCCGGAATGCAAAATTTTAAAGGAGATAGAATGAGTTTTGTGAACCGAAATCGAGTTCAAATTTACCGCCGATAAATCGGATTTTACGAAAAGTGTCGGATAACGTTCCCGATCTTCCTCCAATTTTAGAATCTACGATAAACCTCCTCTTTGCAGTTCGCGATTACAACCAACCCATTGCATAAGGGAAAACTTAAAAAAGCAGATCCGCTTTTTGTATAAACCTTCGGAAGGATCTTTTGTTCTTTCGCCGCAAGGATTCTTTCGGAACGGTTTCCGGATCGTTTGCGGTAAATTTCCTATAGAAATAGATTTGGCAATCTGCGCCTCCCCCGTGAAATGGGAATTGTAATGAATATCGAACTCACACGCGAACAATACGAAGCCCTTCTCAAGTCCTTAGCGATCACCCGTTTTCTCTATCACTCGATCTTAGAGGAAGAGGAACCCGCTCCCGACCGTTTGGATTCGTATGATGCCTACGAGGACATGGAACAACAAGTGCTGTCATACGCAAAAGCTTTGGAAGTTTCCCATTTGGTTGCGTATGACAGCGAGGAAGAACTTCACTACCTGACGAGAGAGTTCGAAGAAAAGACCGACATTTCCGATTTGATTACGGAATATCAGGATAGTATCTTCTGGGACGAACTCGTTCAGAGATTGGCGGGAAGAGATTTTACTAGAACTTATACCGAAGCCGAAATCAAGGGAATGGCAATCGAAGAAAGAATCGAAAAAGAAGCTCCCTTTATTTCAAAATACGAGGAGATCTTTACGGAATCCGGAATCGAACACTTAGAAATCAAATCATTCTAAGTTCCTGTCGATTCGTATCTTTTCTGACCCGTTTTCCAGAGAAACAAGGAACCGAAAAAAAGAAAACAACCTACCGGAAAGTTCAAGTATATAAAAAAAGGATGAAATAAGGAATCGCCGCTTTTATCCAAAAAATAATGCGCTGGATAAAAATTAACGAATCCGAGAGGAAGCAAAAAAGTAAGAAGAATACGAATCGAAACGTTGTAGATATTCATCGGATACATCATAAACTCCCGGCTCGAAAAAATAAATAAGTGAACTAAAGAATAATTTTGAATCGCATAAAACGCGATCGAAGCGATCGCGATTCGGATTCCCGCCAGAATCATCGCACTTCCTAAAACTACTAAAAACAACATGATCACCTTCTCCCAAGTCCATTCAATATTCGTAAACTGATTGGCCGCGATAAACGTGACGACTCCTAAAATCAAATGAAGGAGTCCGGTGATATCGAAGTGGTTCATCAATACCTGACCGATCGGAGAAAGCGGTCTTAAAAGATATCGGTCATAACCTCCGTCTCTCACAAGCGATCCGAATTCCACCATTCCCGAAAATACTGAAGCGACGATTCCCTGTGCGAAAATCAAAAGACTGTAAAGAAACGCGATTTCTCCGCGGCTCCATCCGCCGATCGAAACAAACTTAGAAAGAAGAATAAAAATCGTCGCAGCCTGCGCGGAATAGTAGATGAGCAGTGTGACAAGATAGATCCAAAAACTCGCCTTATATTCCATGTGTGATTGAACCGACGAAACCGCCAACTTGAGATAGGTTTTCAAAGCGCGTAACAACGTCTAACCTCCCGCCAGTTCCAGGCGTTTCAGCCCGGAAAGATAAATCGCCGACGCCGCAGCGGTAAGAATTCCGATCATCAGAAAGTAACGAGCGATCAACTCTCCATATTCCATTCCGATCGGCTGCGAAGTCAAAACTTGTGTCGGATAATAATATAGATAAGCGAAGGGAAGCCAGGAAGAAACACTCCTTAAAAAATCGGGGAATAGATCCAACGGAATGACTGCTCCCGAAAACAAAGTAATCAACGCGAAATAAAGCAGAAAAAAGGAAAACACTTCGGTAAAATAAAAGGATAAGGACGAGATTAAAAATCCGATCAAGAAAAAGATTAAAAACGCAAGACCGTAAACCAACAAAAAGGAAAAAATGGAAACGAGTTCGGGCGCAAATCTTAGATCCAATACCGCGTATGCAAGAATCAGAAGGGGAAACGATCTTGATAGAAGATGATAGATGCTGACTCCGATCGTATCGGCAAAAACGATCAACGGGAATCGAATCGGTTTTAGAAGATCAAAAACGATCGTTCCATTCTTAATCTTAGAAGAAACAAGTCCGTCCTGTCTCCCAAACGAAACCTTGATCAAGGTGGAGATAACGGCGTAAAGAATCAGGGATTCTCTGCTCCTTCCTCCTTCCAAATCATTTCCTGAAACTGACTGCCAGACTGAAGTCAGAATGGCGAGATACAAGACCGCGTTGAGAACTCCGGTAAAGTATTCAAGTCGATAGGTGGAAGATCTCTGAAACGCTTTGGAAATAACTTTTAGATAAAGCATCAGGATTTTTCCCCGTAGATCTGCTTGATAACGGTTGCAAGATCCGGTTTTTTAAAGTTTATCTCCGTTATTTCCAATCCGGAGGCGCTCAAAAAAGAAAGAAGACGATTTAAGGACTCGCCTTCCTTTACTACGATACTTGCGTGATTGGGTAAACCGTTTTGAATCCAAGCAAACTCGGAAGGAAGTTTTGAAATCGTTTCACCTTTGTATTGGATCTCTACCACGTTGTTCGTCCCGCCCAACCCTCGAAAAGAATTCAGATCTCCGTCAAAACGAATTTTTCCGTGGTCGATGAGAATGATCCTTTTCGCGAGATATTCTATGTCTTGGACGTCGTGGGTTGTCAAAAGAATCGTAACCTTCTCTTCTTGATTGATGGTTCGAATAAATTCACGCACCTTTTCTTTTACAAGAACATCCAATCCGATCGTGGGTTCGTCCAGAAACAAGACTCGAGGAAAGTGAAGAAGGCTCGCGGCGATTTCGGCCTTCATCCTTTGTCCCAAACTCAATTTTCTTACCTGTTGCTGAAAAAATTCCTGAAGACCCAGAAGATCGTTGAACATCTCCATTCGTTTTTTGTAATCTTTCTCTTCGATCTTATAGATGGATCTCAGAAGATCGAAAGATTCTCCCACGGGAAGATCCCACCAGAGTTGAGTTTTTTGGCCGAAAACAACTCCGATTTGTTTTGAATTTTCCCTTCTGTCTCTGGAAGGATCCAGACCGAAAATACGAATCTCCCCCTGATCCGGAGTCAAAACTCCGGTCAATAATTTAATGGTAGTGGATTTTCCGGCACCGTTAGGACCGATGTATCCGAGAAATTCTCCGGGCTGAATTTCAAAGGACACGTTTTCGACTGCGTGAATGATTTCTTTCTTTGTATGAAAGAGCGAACCGATCGCCCCGATGATTCCGGGTTTTCTTTTGGAGATTTGAAAGGACTTCTGAAGGTTTCTGACTGTGATCAAAGAATCTGGCTCCGATCTATATCAGACAGTATTCCAAATCAAAGTAGATAAAAAAATACGGATCAAACTCGAAAACAAGCGATTTACAGAGGAGTCTTCGCTCCTAACCTGACCTAAAATGGAAGTCGATCCCGCTCACAAAGCAGTTCCCTCCGCCACCGTGGAGAAAATCAAATCCAATCTTCGCGGCGTCCTCTTATTCGAAAAAAATCAGATCGAAGTCCCCTATTCACTACCGGGGGATATTTACAACGTAACTCTTTTTAAAAAGAAAAGAAGAAAACCTTCCGCCAAACTCGAATTAGTTTCCCAGGTTCCAAGAACTACAATTCCGCCCTGTCCGGCTTTTACACGTTGTGGAGGTTGTTCGGCCCAACACATTCCCTATGAAGAACAGTTTTTACTAAAGACTTCTTCTCTTTTGCAAAGTTATCAAAATGACTTCGGAGTATCGCCGATTCTGATTCCG
Organism: Leptospira ainazelensis; assembly: GCF_016918785.1. Taxonomy (GTDB): domain Bacteria; phylum Spirochaetota; class Leptospiria; order Leptospirales; family Leptospiraceae; genus Leptospira; species Leptospira ainazelensis. Next base: position 167,929 of record NZ_JAFFPT010000060.1, read on the forward strand.
GCTAGGGAAACGTATCAGTACAGAAATCGAATGGACTTCTCGGTATTTCCGGGACCCGTAGTCGGCCAGAGAGAATCCGGATCCTTTCGATACGTGGTCGATTTAGAATCCTGTTTTATCCAAAGCGCCGAGTCCAACGAGGAACTGACAAGATTTCGCAATCTCATCCAAAAATTTCCGGAACTCCCTTATGATCGAAGAGAAGATTCAGGATTTCTAAAATACATCACACTTCGTAAAGCGAGAAACACAAACGAACTTATGTCGATTCTAACCTTTGTGGAAGAATTCAAAGATACGGAGGAAGAATTCAGATTTGCGGAAGTGTGCAAAAAATTCCTAAAATCGGATCATCTTCTTTTTTGTTTCAATCGTAGAAAGGGAGAAATTTCAGCGATGGGAGAAATCAAAATTCTCAGAGGAAAGGATTCTTATCTCGAACTCGTTGCGGGAAAGGAATTTCGAGTTCCCTTTGATTCTTTTTTTCAACCGAATCCTTTCGGGTTTCAACCGATCTTGGATTTTATCCAAGACGAAATTCCGGAATCTTCCGAACATCTCATCGATCTTTTTTGCGGGTCCGGTTTTTTTAGCAGAATTCTTGCGGACCGTTTTCAAAAGATCACGGGTATCGACTCGATCGAAAGTTCTTTAGAGATCGCCCGTAAACAAATGGAGACCGATTTTCCGGAAATTTCTTTTTCCTATATTCGAGAAGATCTTTTTTCCAAAAAGGCGATTGAAGGTTTGGAAAAACTCTTTCAAGGAAAGGAAAAAATTCTTCTGATCGCGGACCCTCCTCGCGCGGGCTTGGGCGAGTTTGTCATCGACGTTTTAAAAAATTCTAAGATTGCCTCTTTTCTCTATGTCTCATGCAATCCTTCTTCTCAAAAAGAAGATCTCTGGAAACTAAAGGATCGTTTCCAAATTCAAAAGATCCTCGTAACGGATCCTTATCCTCAGACTCCCCACCTGGAATCCGTAGCGCTTTTGAAGTCGATTTAGATTCTTAAAAAAACAAAAATCTCTGCAGGGATTCCGACTTCCCAACGATATTTAAGAAAGAGATAGACGTATCTCCAGGAATCCTCTATGACCAGAAAACTAGTTTTATTCTTCTCACTCTTTTTAATTCTTTGGGAAACGGGTTGTAACACCGTAATCATTCGTCCCTGGACTCCTCCTTATAAAAGCCGTTCCGTTCACGACGTCCGAGTTCTCATCGGAAAAGCGGAAGGTGATCTTCAGATCCGAGGCGAAGGAATCCTCTCCGTCTACGACGCAAACGATCTTTTGATCAAAAAGGGAATCGATCTTATATCTCTCGACGTTTCTCGTCTCAAGGCTCCGATTCGTTTTTCGGGAGAAGGCAACCTACTCCAATACAAATCCTTAAAGGTCCGCGGCGCAATCTTTGTCCTTCCCCAAGGCCAAGGCCCCGCGTTGATCGTTAACTCCCTTCCACTCGAAGAATATCTCTACGCCGTCGTTCCTTCCGAAGTTCCTTATAGCTGGCCGAACGAGGCGTTAAAGGCGCAAGCGATCTGCGCGAGAACCTATGCAGTTCGTGAAATATTAAATAAAAAGAATGCGCTCTACGACGTGGAAGCTACGACCAACTCCCAAGTCTACGGTGGATTGGAAAAGGAACATCCCTCCACTACCAAAGCGGTTCAAGACACGACCGGCGTGATGGCGATTTATGAAGAAACTCCGATCCAGGCTTTCTTCCATTCGAATAGCGGCGGTAAGACGGAAACTCCGGAGAACGTCTGGGGTGGAAAAAAAATTCCTTATCTTCCAACGGTCGCTTCCGAGTTTGATCGTGCGGGCGACAATTTTTATTGGAAGGAAACGATCTCTCAAGATCTCATCTCTTCCAAATTTCCAAATCTCAAAATCGGAGAAATCCAATCGATCCAGGTTTTATCCAGAACCGGATCCGGCCGTGTGGATCTCATGGAATTTGTGGGAAACGAAGGTTCCGCAAGAATTCGAGGAAAAGAATTTAGACAGGCATTGGGAACGCCGGTTCGTTCTCTTCGTTTTGGAATTCAAAAAGAAGGAAACGGATATCTTGTCAAAGGAATGGGTTCCGGCCACGGAGTGGGTTTAAGTCAATGGGGAAGTTTCGGAATGGCAAAGGAGAATTACAACTACGTAGAAATTCTCAGACACTATTACCCTGGAATCGAACTCGCAAGAATCACTCGTTAATCCTTTTGAAATTTTAAAACCGGAAACTTTTAAGAATCACTTCTTAAAAGCGCCTTCGATACAACCGCTTTTTGCGGACAATCCAGGGCGCTTTGATTTCGGTCCTTTGAGCGGAATTCGGAAATCTTGTAAAAGAACATGAACCTTTGATTACAAATCGTTTGCTGGATTCTGTTTTCTTTAAACAAATCGAAATCTTTTTTCTCTTTTCACGATCCCGATTCTTCTATCTTCTGTCTGATCATAAGAAATGACAAATTCCATTCTTTCGCAATCTTCCCCTTTCCGGATCCGCGTCTCTCAACTTAGAAAATCCTATCAGAGCGGAAAACTCCAAACTTTTGTTTTAAAAGGTGTAAATTTAGATATTCCCGGCGAATCGGTCATAACCCTTATGGGTCCATCCGGTTCGGGTAAATCAACATTTTTGAATATACTTTCCGGGATCGACACACCGGACTCGGGGGAAATTTTCGTAAACGGGCATCCTCTTCACTCCATGAACGAAAAGGAACTCACGAAATACAGAAGGGAAGAAACGGGAATCATCTTTCAATTCTTTCATCTCCTCCCCTATCTGAGCGCCTTGGAAAACGTAGCGGTTCCCCTCTACATTTCCGGGATCGGAAAAAAACAAGCTCAGAAAAAAGCTAAGGAAGCGTTGGAAAAAGTCGGGCTCGAAACAAGAATCCTCCACAAACCGGACGAACTTTCCGGAGGGGAACAACAACGTGTGGCGATCGCAAGAGCCGTCTGCAAAAACCCTTCCTTGATTCTTGCCGACGAACCCACCGGAAATTTGGATACGAAGAATGCAGAAAACGTAATTCATCTTTTGATGGATCTTCAAAAAAAGGAAAAGTTCACGCTTATAATCGTAACCCACGATCAAAACCTCGGTTCGCTCGGAGAATTTAGACTCAAAATGGCGGACGGGATTCTTGTCCCTTAAAAAACCGATGTCGTTTCGAATCTACACCCTATTCCTATTCGAATACTTTCGAAGCCACAAACTCGCCGCTTTTTTTGCGTTATCCGGAATCGCGCTCGGGGTCGGACTTTTTATTTCCACGACGGCTAACGGAATGAAGGCTGAAAAAAGTCTCACCGATTTTGCGATGGGTTATTTTCAGGGAGAATTTAAGATTAAAATTTCCTCTTCCAAAGGGGATCAAAATCTTCCCGCAACCCTAATCCGGAAACTTACCCTTGACCGCGATCTCGACTGGATCGAAAAGATCGTTCCCCGTTTTCAAAAGGAGGTCATTCTCGAAGACGGAATCCGCGCGGTTTATTTGGGTTTGGACTTTTTAAAAGAAACCGGAGGACTCCATGAATCGGAAGATTTTAAGAATCCGAACGATTCCGAAAACATGGGATCGATTTATATCAGTCGAAGTTTGTTCGAAAAACTCGGCGGATCGGAAACAAAACTTCGTTCCCAGTCCAAAAGTTTTGTCCTTAAAAATCTAAAACCCGTTGAAAGTGAAGGCGGAAGTATTCTCATCGAGGACATAGAGACCGCAATGGAACGATTTGAGACCGACGGGAACGTTAGTTTTCTTTTGATCCAACCTCGTAACTTCCATTCTTCCCAGAAGCAAATTTTAGAAAAAAAACTCGGTACTCTCTATCGGGTCGAAACGATAGACGATATTCGGGAAAAATCGGGGAATGCACTTCGTTCCTTCCAACTCAATCTCCTCGTGATCTCTTTTATTTCCCTCATCATCGCGTTTTTTATGGTTTCGAATACGATGTCCGGTTTGTACATCGCTCGCGAAAAAGAATTGGGAATCTTAAAAACGATGGGTTTAAGCGCGGGACACACCTTTCTTTTGTTCGTCTCACAGGCTCTTCTTTTAGGAATCGCGGGGAGCGTTTTCGGTCTCGGAATCGGATTCCTTTTTTCAAGACTGGATTTTTTTAGTCCGGAAGCGGCGTCCGCCGATCTTTCTTATATTAAAACGTATCGATCGATTCCTTCTTCGATTTGGATTTTGGGTCTTGGAATCGGAATCCTCGGTTCGTTTTTTTCCGCCGCCTTTTCTTCCTTTAGGGCGGGAAACGTTTCCCCGGTGACGATTCTCCGGGAATCCTCTTCCGGAAACGATCGTGTTCCCGAACAGAAATTATTACTTTATGGAATCTTAATATTAGTGGCATCGTCTGGAATCTCTTTTTTGCCGATTCGTTTGCGATTTCCGATCACGGGTTTTTTGGGAATCGGAGGAATCGTGGTCGGAATTACCCTCTGTTTCCCCTGGATATTTCGGACGATTACGGGTTTTTTCTTTCGTATCGGCGATCGTTCCGATCGATCCTTTGTTTTTATGAAGGTCGGTTTGGAAGAAACCAAAAACCAACCTCTCAGAAACACTCTTACTTCGGCGACATTGATGCTCGCTACTTCCTTGGTGGTTTGTCTTTCCATTCTTACGGACAGTTATCGAAAATCCCTCAACGACTGGGTGGATTCGGAATTTCCGGCGGAACTAACGATCATCAACGCTGAAAATCTCGCAGCGGGAATCCACGGAGGAGTTCCCCTTTCCTTGTTAAACGAACTGGCGCAACTCCCGCAGGTAAAATCCCTGGACGGATTCTGCGTAAACACGAGAACGGAGACGGATCGCGGAAACTTTACGATTCACGCATATACTTTTTCAACATACGATCGCGCGGATGCGGCGGAGAAACTCGCGACAAGGGAGAATGAAATTCTCATCTCTTCGAACATGGCTTATCTGCAAAACTTTAAAGTGGGAGATAAAATCATTCTCTCCACAAAACTCGGAAAGGAAGAATTTTGGATCCGAGGAATCAAGGAACATTTTTTTTCGGAGCGAGGGACGATCATGATGGATATCAAAAACTACGATCGTTTTTTCGGACTTGGAGGATACAATTCGATCAAGATATTCTTAAAAGAACCTTTGAAAGAAAAAGAAGCCGAACTTGCGATTTCGAAAATTTTAATACAAAATCCTTCCTTGAAACTGTTAAACTCTCAGGAACTCAGGGAAATTTATACCGAAGGAGTGGATAAGGTTTTTGGAGTTTTAAATACGCTCAAAACGACCGCCTTTATCATCGCGATGATCTCCTTGGTTTCATCTCTTCTCCACAATCTTATCTCCAAAAAAATGACGTTAGGAATTCTTAAATACCTGGGAGCCGATCACGCACAACTCGGCAAGGTTCTTTTGACCGAAAGTATCTTTCTCACGGTAGTTTCCACTTGTTTCGGCATTCTTCTTGCGTTTCTTTTATCCCCGATCGTTCTTTACGTCGTCAATAAAAACGCATTCGGATGGACGCTCAAGTTTACCGTAAACCCCGAGGTTTCCTTCTTTTTTCTGATCCTTTCTCCGCTCCTCGGAATTCTTTCAGCCTTGGTTCCGTTGTATACTCTGCGAAAACTCGGATTCCGAATCAGTCAGGAATGATTTCTAACATTCTATGTTTGATACTCGGATGAAAACCAACTTGATTGTAAAAGAACTTTCGATTAGGATGTTCCAACCGTTATGAAGAGCCTGACAGACGTCGCTTTAGAAATCGCTTCCGAAATCAAGAAGATCAATCTTCAGGACGACGACAAGATCCCCACTTCGGATACGTTTGTAAAAGAATTGATGGCTCTTTATTCGCGAGAACCGGAAGATCTTCGCAATATCATAGAGGCCCTTCGAGAAGCAAAAATAGTCTTTGTCATCAAGATCGTATTGCCGGAAGAAAGGGCGAGCAAGATGAACGATCCGGGTGTGGACGCTTACGCGTATGCCGATCTCAAAATTTTGACCGATCTAAAATACTTCGCTGAAAAAAAATTGGAACGCCTTTACGAGGCGACGTATTACAAAAAGAAATCTCCCTCTCTTATCGCTCGCGAACTTTTTCCGAAAATCCGGGAACTGAACAACACTCCGATCGGAAGAATCGTAAACATCGCCGTGATGCTCGAAGAGTTTATTCGGATGATGAACAACAATCCGAACGACTTTTTAGAGGAGTTTAGAATCCAAGCCTTGGAGGAGATCCTCGTTTCCAAAGGAAGTAGTCCGTCTGAAGGAAAAGACATCGTCGAAGACTCTTCTCCCACGTCTTCGTTTTCCAGCTCCTTTAGTCCGGTCCCTTCGCAGAGAGCGACGGATCGGATGGAAGAACAACTAAACAACGTCAACCCCAACAGTCCTTGGGGAAGAATGGTTTCCAAATTTTCGGTGGACTTCCTGCTTCGAGTTCATCTCAGAAAATGCGAATTCGAAACCATACGCAAATTGATCATCACGGGAAAGGTGGCCGAAGCCGAACAACTACGTCTGGTTCGCGATAGTCTTTTGAAAATGGAAAAAAACATCCACGTCGACACGGTCCTCGCTTCTTATCTGGAAGAAATGGTGGAACTCCGAAGACTCACACAGAGAAAACTCAATCTGCTCGGAAAATCAAAAATTCTATAAAGATAGAATATTAGAATAACTTTAAATAGATCGCACACTGCGCGATCAAAAGCGCTCCTAAGAGAAAAATCCAACGTCGTTTTGCGGAAAAAGCCATCTGAATCCTGTCTTCCGGAAAATAAATCGCCACAAGAAGCGCGTTCACGTTTGCTACGAGATAAAAGGATTCTATCTTGATTCCGAACGGTTTATAAAAGGAAGCCGCCAAAACCGCAAAGGAAGGGATAAAATACAAAAGAGTTTTGAGTTGAAAAAAACCTCCCTTATTTTCCGTAAGAATCACCTTTTTACCGCTATGTTTTTCCAGTTCCGATTGAAACAAATCCGGCTCCAAAAGATTGAGAACCGGAATTTGATCTTCCTTTGTGGAGATCAAAAAACGGACATAGGAACGAAAGATATCCCTTTCGATCGAAACCACCGACTTGAGTTTTGTTTCCAAGGATTGCCCTTTGGAATTGAAAAGTTTAAAAGAATGAGGCCCCAACTCCACCTTGGCTCCTTCCAAAACGCGGAGTTGTCTCGAAAAATTTCTATAAAGAAGAAACCCGAGAAAGATCGAAAGAAGACCAAAAATTCTCACGAAGTCAGTTTTTCCCTCTTCGGGAACCTTTAGGAAGTTCCAGACCAAAAAGGAAAGATACAAAAGAATCACCGCCACGGAACGAAGAAGAAGATTCCTGCGAAACCTCGCGGAATCATATAAGAATTCACGCATGTTCTAAATTACCAAAATCACTTTTTTTGAATATAGGAAAGATCTTAACGCCTTCCGCAAGGATCGCTTCCATTCCGCCTTCCTCACGATCCAGAATACAAATCCCCTGGGTCACTTCGATACCGGCGTCTCTCAGACTTCGAATCGCTTGAATGGTGGAACCGCCGGTCGTGATCACGTCGTCGACAACAACGCAGGTTTTGACCGCGTGAACCGCTCCTTCGACGAGTTTTTTGGTCCCGTGTTCTTTGGAAGTTTTGCGGATGATCAAAGGATAGACGTTTTTATTTTGTTTTCTAAATTCCAAACTGATTCCGTAGCAGATCGGATCGGAACCCATCGTAAGTCCGCCAAAGGCTTCCGGTTTTGAGATTCCTACCTGAGGAAGGTGTTCGTCCACGACGTATTTGCAGAGAAGTTCGAGACGATCCGGAACGAGAGTGATTTCCTTGCAGTTAAAATAGTGTCTGGATTGTTTTCCCGAGGCCAGGGTAAAGGGTTGTTCGGAATAACGATACGCGTGGATTCGAATGAGGTCTAAAAGATCTTGTTTCATAAAGAGTTCTCGTTCTTTTTTTAAAAATATTTTTAACCAGAATCCGAAATGGAAAGAATCTGGAAAACCGGAAAAAACACTTTCAAAAGGAGTTCGAACCTGAATTCTGTAAAACATGCAGTCAGTGAGACTTACTTCCGTTTCTCTCAAAACTCGAGTTCTGGATTTTTCGGGAAACTTTGAAAAAATAAAGAGGGTCTTGGAGAAAGAAAAAGATTCCGATCTGATCTTATTTCCCGAACTTTGTATCTCCGGATACGGATGTGAGGATTCGTTTTTTTTCCCGAGAGTATGGAAGGATTCCTGGGAATCCCTGAACCAACTTCTTCCCTTTACCGAAAATAAGATCGTAGTCGTCGGCCTTCCTATATTCCAAAATCCTTATCTATTCAATTGTGCCGCTGTTCTCTGTAACAGAGCCGTAGCCGGAATCGTTCCTAAATCCAATCTTGCGGCCACGGGAGTACACTACGAAAACAGGTGGTTTGCCAAAGGAGAAGAAGCTCAGGAGAATCTGGTGGCCCCCGACGGATCGGCGATTCCCTTTGGCTCCCTGATTTTTGAAACCGATCATTTTTCTTTCGGAGTAGAGATCTGCGAAGATTCTTGGGTATTACAAAAACCTTCCCTTACACTTTCGGAGTCCGGAACCGATCTTATACTTTCTCCCGGCGCTTCTCATTTCGCGTTCGGAAAACAAAGGATCAGAAGGCAAATTTTCAAAGAAAGTTCGAGAAGAGAGTCTAACGTGTATCTGTTCTCCAATCTTTGTGGAAACGAATCCGGAAGACTGATCTTTGAAGGCGGATCCTTGATCGTTCAAAACGGAAACCTCGTCGCGGAATCGGAACGTTTGTTCTTTGGAGAGGCTCAGGTCTGCTCCTCGGAAATCGATTTCGACGTTTCCAGATCCGATCGAGCGAGAAACTTTCGTCCTTCGGGAAACCGTTCCAGGAAAAATCGGACGGAAGAGGACAATCGAATTTATCTCGGAATCCAATTCCGAGAAAAAAAACCGAAGATCCAACGTTCTCTCCCGGAACCTTCACTTTCCAAAGAGGAAGAATCGTATCGCGACTTCACGAGAGCGGTCGCTCTCGGACTTTTCGATTATATGATTCAATCGGGGACCAAGGGTTATACACTTTCACTTTCGGGAGGAGCCGATAGCGCCGCATGCGCTCTTCTCGTGACCGCGATGAAAAAAATCGCCAAAGAAGAATTAGGTGAGAATTACTTTCAAACCAAAGGAATTTCCGAGGATCGAATTCTTTCCACACTTTATCAAGCGACAAAAAACAATTCCGAAAGGACAAGATCTCTCGCTGCGGAACTCGCAAAAGACCTGCAAGCCGTTCACGGAGATCTAACGATCGACGATGAAGTAAAAAGTATCACTGACAAAATTTCCAAAGTTACGGGTGTTTCTTTCGACTGGGAAAAACACAATCTCGTATTGCAGAATATACAGGCAAGGGTTCGTTCTCCGATCGTCTGGATGCTCGCGAATTTAAACGGACATCTTCTTCTTTCCACGGGGAATCGGAGCGAGGCGAGCGCGGGTTATACGACGATGGACGGAGATTCTTCCGGTTCCGTGGCGCCGCTGACGGGGGTCAGTAAAGAATTCATTCTAAAATGGATGCATTTTGTCGCGGAAGGAAAGGATCCGATTCTTCCTTCGTTTCCTTCGGTGAAAGAGATCGTTCAGTCGCCCCCGAGCGCGGAACTCAAACCGCTCGAGGACAAACAAGAGGACGAAAAAGATCTCATGCCCTATCCTCTTTTGCAAAAGATCGAAGAACTTTTTGTGGTTCGCGGCGCGGGATACGCAGAAATCGTTCAGCTTCTTTCCTCAGAACCCGAGGTTCTAAAACTTCCTTCCGGATTTTTAGAGGAAAGCGTTCGAAAATATGTTCAATTGTTTCATAGAAACCAATGGAAACGGGAAAGACTTCCTCCTTCGTTTCACCTCGACGAATACGGACTCGATCCAAAATCGAGTTTTCGTTTTCCCATTCTTTCGGAAGAAAAAGGATCCGGAATCTAAAATCAGCCGACCTTTAAATCGGTCGGTTTGATTTTGTCGTATTCTTTGCCTTTGAGCCGAATCAGTTCTTCCAAATCGAATGCCATCTGGTAGTTGAGCCAGAAATCCGGAGTCATCTTAAAATATTTCGCCAGCCGCAACGCAGTGTCCGGTGAAATCGACTTTTTACGGTGAATGATCTGTGAAATCAAACTTTCGGAAACGCCGATGTCCTTTGATAGACGATACGCGGACAAGGACATCGGTTCCAAAAAATCAAACTTTAAAACATCTCCAGGATGTGGATTGGAAACTCTTCGATTTTTTATTTTCATCGTAAAAACCTCATACAAGGTTAAGTTTATCAAATTCTTCGCACATAAAATAGAAACACAATTTCAGTGATAGTCGACGATCATAACTTCGTGAGGACGTTGTCCTTCCAGAAAAAACAAATTCTCCACTGATCGTTGATTCGTACCGAATACATTCCCTTTCGATCCCCTTTCAAAATTTCCAGACGGTTTCCAGGAGGACTTTTTAAATCCTGGAGCATCTTTGCCGAATCCAGAGATCGAAGTTTTCTTCTCGCGACGTCTTCAAAGACGCGATATTCTTTGGGAGACCATCCGTTGTGAACACTTTCCGTGAGCTTGTCTCCGAAAGATTGAATCATCTTTCTTCACCATAAGTAAAGCAATACAAATGTCAAGGTTTTTTTAATTTTATAGGAGCGAAAAAAGATTCAGTTCATTAGAAAAATAGAATGTTTTTCAGACAAATTGGTTTTTAGAAAAATGAAATCGGACTTCGAGTCCGGAGGAGAAACGATACGATTTTAGAAAGATCTCTCAATTCTAAAATGGGGAAGAAAGGTTGTGAGTTTGGCGGAAAGCGGCCGATCGTTTTAGATCGGCCTTTGGTAGTTTAGAATTTTATAAACCCGCTTGTTTAAACGCGTTTTCCTTATCTTTTTGAACCTGTTGGAGCTGGTTTTTGATCGAGTCCTGGATGTTTTGTAATTTTTTCTCGGTCTCTTCCTCACCCGAACCTTTCTGAAGATCCACAAGATAGTTGATGATATCCATTCTATCCTGAGTTTGTTTTTCCATGTGATTGTAGTAGGAACGAATCTGAGTGGGAGAAGCGGTTCTTGCGTAGACGTTTCTCGCAGCTTCCGCGATCTGATTCTCCTCTTGTTTTTTGGCTTCTCTCTCGGCGGCATTCAACTTTTTAGGAACGAGAGAATTGTTCGGAAAACGTTCTCTCAACTGGGAGAAACGTTCCATCTCTTCGTTCGTATAAGGTTTGTTTGTCTGCGGATTGAGAGGGTTATCTGGATCGGCGGCGTTCGGATCCGATTCTTTGGTTTCTCCTTTTTCCGATTCGATGTATTCTCCCTTTCCGGCTTTGTAAAAAGAGGAATCAAAAATCGAATCATTGGTCCTTCCACCGGAGGAGCCGGAAGAGGAAGAGGAAGAGGAAGAACTTCCTCCCCCGCCCAAAAGAAGCGCAACGCTGTCAGCTTCTCGATTTTTCTTTTCCCTTTCCGAAGGATCGTCGGAAGAAAAAAGAATCCAAATCAAAACAAAAAGAGCTATGGAAATACCGGAATAGAGAACGATTTTACGAATGCTGATCAAGGGTTTTGCTCCGGAAGAATTCTGGAAATTTTGATTGTAAGACCGCTCTTATAGGAAATTCTATCCTGAAAGCGGATCCTTTTCAAATTTTTGAGAATTCGAATCCGAAGCAAGATAAAAAATGTCTTCTAAAACACAACATCCGGCGATTCTTTCCACCTTTCTTTCGATTTTTCTTTTTTTCGGATGTGGTCAAAATACGGAGACGGCTCAGTCGCCTTTTGTTTTTCTTTCTCCCGTAGGAGTTCCTCAGTTTTTTAGCGTCATCGCGGCGAACGAAGGAATCACCGACAAAGCTGAAAAAGATACGGATTTCGTTTCCGAACCGAACAGCTACAAACCGGAGTTTTTAATCCGTTATTTTGTTACAAACGGGGAACCTCAGTTTGTAGGATACAATCTTTATATTACAACGGCGGCTCCTTCCGTCGCGGAAACTCTCGCGGGTGGAAACGTCTATTTGGAAGACGGGGTACAACCTTCCTTTCCTCATTTGGCTTCCGAAGCCTCCACTACTTCCACAAAACTGCAAACCCGTCGTGTTTTAAATCAGGTTGCTCCTCCGGGAGTTTTTCCGTTTATCAAATGCGAAATCTATACGTTTTCGATGAGAGCTCTTCTGAACAACGGAATCTTTTCCAACCCTTCCACGGCGGTTCGGATGTGTTCTTCTTCTCGTCCTTATCTCTGTCCGGTCGGATCCAGTTGTAATCCTTCGGAATGTAATACAGCTTCTTGCAGTACGACGGTGAAACAAAACTGTCCCGTGGGAACTCTTTGTAATCCTTGTCTGATCGCCGGAGCCGAAGAAACCGGATGCGCGTGTCCGTCCGGCGTATCTCCTCCCGGCTGCAATCTATGAGTTTAGAGGAAGAATCGGAAGAATCTTCCTCGGAAGAAATTCCACTCCAACCGGGAACTCTATATGTGGTTTCCACACCGATCGGAAACTTGGAAGACCTTACCTTTCGAGCCTTACGCATTCTTAAAAATACAAATCGAATCCTTTGTGAGAACGCGGGACATTCCCGAAGACTTCTTAAATTCTATGGAATCGACACTCCGGCTTCTACGCTCTATAAGGATCAATCCGAGGTTCCCTATTCGGGGCTTCTGGAAGAATTGAGAGAAGGAAAGAATTTCGCTCTTATCTCCGACGCCGGGGCGCCCGGGGTTTCGGATCCGGGTTCTCATCTCGTGAGAATGGTACGGGAAGCGGGACTCAGAGTAACCCCGATTCCCGGTGCAAGCGCTCTCACCGCGTTACTCTCGATCTCCGGTTGGCAGGCAAATCCGTTTTTGTTTCTGGGATTTATTTCCGAAAAAAAAGGAAAGAAGAGAAATCAGCTGGGAGAATGGAAAAACTTCGAAGGTTTGATCATGATCTTTGAATCGGTACATCGGATCGGAGATACCCTCGACGCCGTGAAAGAAATTTTTCCGAACGGGGAATTTCTGATCGGACGAGAAATGACCAAAATGCACGAGGAAATTCTTCATTATTCTCCTCTTTCCGAAGGAAAACTCAAGGAATTTGCCCGAAAGGGCGAATTTGTGGTTTTAATCAATACGAATCGGAAAAAAATGCTTAAAGGCTCTCTTGGATCGGCCGATAGAATTCAGTAGAGGTAAGAAATCATGACTATCGATAAAATCGGTGGGATCGGCGGAAGCGGATACGAACCGAAAAGAACCACCCCGGTTAAAAAAGCGGAATCAAAAGAGACTTTTGACAACGTTTCCATTTCCGATACCGCAAAACAAAAAGCATCCGAAGCAAGGCTTCAGGCTGAAGTTCAAACTATAACTCGTAAAATTCTTTCCACTCCGGAAGAATCGGATCGTTCCGTAAAATTAAAAGAAGTCAAAGAAAAACTCAAAAACGGAGACTATGACAATCTGAGTTCCGATGTTCTAAACACGATCGCAGACAGAATCTCTGAGACCATGTTAGGTCAATAAAAACGTTACGGAAGACTGATTTTTACCTCTATTTAAATTAGAATGATTCCGAGTCACTAGGTTACTCTGGGGGACGACGACGATGCCGATACTCCCCGATTGGGTTAATTACACATTTCCACCTAAAATCCACTTTGAAGCTGACTGCGGTTACAAAGTGGGTAACTTCGTTAAAAACATTGGAACAAGAACCGTTATTTTTTCCACTCAACAAGAGCTGGAGAATATGGACGAGTTGTCCATCATCAAAACCAGTTTAGAAAAACATATCGATGGAGTTATACTCTACGATGATATCGTAAAAGAACCCACACTCGAAGAATTGGACACGGCCGCATATTTTGCTAAAATCGCAAACGCGGATTGTATCATCGGTTACGGTTCCTACGAATCGATCAGCATGGCGAAAATCATCGCCCTTCTCGTTACAAACGACATTTTCGCAGAAGAGATGTTAAACGATAAAAAGACAAAACTTAAAAAACCGCTTCCGCTTATTTTGATTCCCACTCATCCCGTTTTTGGTTTGGAATGTTCTCCGATTTCTACGGTTCTTTTGGGAGACGAGAAGATCATCAAATACTTTTCCCACGAACTTCTTTTTCCCGAGCTGATCATCGCGGACCCGAAAATTTCCTCTTTTATGAGTTCTTCCGATATTTCAAAAGTTGGAGTAGGAATTTTGGCTGCGGCGGTGGACACGATTCTTTCCAAATTTTCCACTGAGTTGACGATTTCTTCCGCCTTGAGAGCGATCGAACTTCTTCAGAAAAACCTGATTCCTTCGATAAGGGATCCGAAAAACATCAACTATAAAAACGGTCTTTATGCTGCGAGTCTTTTGACCGGAATCGCTCAGTCTTCCAGCTCTTTAGGACTTTGTTTCGCGCTTTCATTAGCAAGTTCGAATATTACGAATCTTGATATTTTTCAGTCCATGTCCATTCTTCTTCCACACGTGATGGAATACAATCTCACCTCCTCCGCGGGTAAATACGTGATGATCGCAAGAGCCTTAGACGAGGACATCACGAACATTTCGGTGATCGAGGCCGCTATCAAGGCCGTGGAAGGAATTCGGAAAATTTTTATAGAATTGAAAATTCCTCAGAGGTTGTCCGAATACGAAGTGAGAAAGATCGATCTTCCTCTGATTGCAAATCTCGCGGCTTCGTTTCCGTTTTTGGATTCCCTTCCGAGAGAACTTCCTAAAAACGAGATCGAGACGATCTTGGTCGCCGCTTTCTAAGAGTTTAAAAAATCGCGGCGTTCACGGAGGATGGTCGAAGTTCCGACAAAAGACGTCCGATTTTTTTTTCTTGTAAGAATGCGATTTCCGTGAAAAAGAAAAATCTTCCAAGTTTTCCCGGGAAGCGAGTCCGCCCAGTCCGGGCATTCCTTACCCACAAAGTTGTTTGAATCTTAAGAAAAATCTGTCGGAACTACGACAATCCTCCGTGAAACGAAATCCCCGCCCGGATTTCGGGTGGAGGGGAGCGGTGGCGGGAAAACTCCGGGAGATTTTCCTATATCACAGAATTATAATTTTGCAAACACAATTCTCTCTCAGAGCCTTTGTAGGAACTCCTACAAAAAATCTTATCGGGACCTGGTTCATTCTAAATAGTTTTTCCAATTGCGTGTAAGGTTATGCAAAAAACTCAGTGCAAGATCCCTATGGCTCTCTACCCGGTGT
The DNA here is from genome assembly GCF_016918785.1 of Leptospira ainazelensis. GTDB lineage: Bacteria > Spirochaetota > Leptospiria > Leptospirales > Leptospiraceae > Leptospira > Leptospira ainazelensis. The sequence continues at coordinate 183,216 of NZ_JAFFPT010000060.1, forward strand.
GGGCCTGCAAATTTCTCAGTAGAAGGTCGGAACTACGACAAAGACCCTCCGCGACTTTCCTAATTTTTCCCCTTAACCGACTTCACTTTCAAAGACGCACAACGTGTGGAAAGAATCCTTTCCGAATCAGCAAAAAAAAATCTGAATTTTGGTAAAAAAAAATCAAAAAACCGTTCCGAGTGTTCCTCTTCAAGAACCGTCTTTAAACAGAAGGGAAAAGGGAAACGCCGCCTAAAAGGGCAAAAAAACATTTGAAACTGCCTCTCTTCCCTCAAAACTTGGAGACAGAATGAGCGACGAACACATCGATACAATCATCGGAGACGATATCCATTTCCGAGGAAAACTGAAATTCAGCAATTCCTTGAAAATCAAAGGCAACTTTAAAGGAACCATCGAAACGACCGGAAAACTCGTAGTCGGGGATACGGGCGAAGTGGAAGCGGACATCCAAACAGGAACCCTCGAAGTCGAAGGCGCTCTGAAAGGAAACGTTTCAGCAAACGGAAAAGTCTCCATCCGTAAAACCGGAAAAGTCATCGGAGACATCCGCACACCCGATTTAGAAATAGAATCCGGAGCACGTTTTAGCGGCAATAGCGCAATGTAAGAATGCTCAAAAATTCCCCCTATTCTCATGGCCCGGGATTGAAGGAAATTTCTTCCTCCGGGCCTCGCCCGCATCTCAGCCCTCTCCAACATAGATTCTACCAAACTCACTTACGGGAAAAATCCCATCCCGAACACCTTCTCTATCACGGACTCAGGGAACTCCCTTCTCCCTTTTTACTTCCGGATCTGGAACCGGCCCTCGAACTCTTAAAGGAAACCGTTTCCTCCGGAAAAAAAATTCTTCTCTTTGGAGATCGGGATTGTGACGGAGTTTCTTCCACAAGTCTTCTTGGAGGATTTTTAAAAAAAATCCATCCGGGAGAATTGATCCTCAAAGTTTCCAACGAAGAAGACTACGGACTTTCTCCCGCCGCGCTCGACTTCGTAAAAAAACACAAACCCGATCTTCTCATCACTCTGGACTTCGGAACTACCAATCACGTTCAGATCGACGAACTCGCTTCTCTCGGGATCAAGGTCATCGTCCTCGATCACCATGAAATTCCGGAAAGAATTCCAGCTTGTTTTCTTGTTTCTCCCAAACGTCCGGACTCCCAATATCCGAACGAAAAAATCTGCACCGCGGTTCTCGCGCTCAAATTTATCCAAGCCTATCTTTATTCTTCTTTGGAAGAATACAACCTCGGGACTTGGATCGGAGACGGAAATTCTCTCTTCTCTGGTTATTTGATCCACAGAGGAAAACTCGTCTTTCAAGGAGAAAGACAGGAAGTAGAATCCAAATTCTCCTTTCCCATCCGAGAAGCGCACTACAGCTTCTCTTCCGAGTTTCCGGAAAGAGAATGGTTCTATCAGGAATTTCTAAAATACCCGGCGATCTTAGAACAGTATCTTCAAAATTTCGATCTCGCCGCGGTCGGCACGATCTCCGACATGATGCCCCTTTTCGGAGAAAATAGAATCATCGTAAAGGAAGGATGTAAAATTCTTTCCAAACTCTATCGTAAGGAAACCAGACATAGGGAAGGATTGTATCAGCTCCTTCAACTCATGGAACTCAGCGAAAAACACGTCACCTCGAAAGATCTCGGCTGGGGCCTCGGACCCATGATCAACTCCGCGGGAAGAATGAATTCCACCGAAGTCGCTCTTCATCTTCTTTTGGAGGAGAATCCGGAACGTGCAAAGGCGGGAGCCAAGGAACTTCAAAAGTTAAACGAGGAAAGAAGGGAAAGAACAAAACGAAATCTTTTCAAGGTCGACGGTTTTCTAAAACGAAAACAGGAAAGAACGCAGAAAGCGGTTCTTTTTTGTTACGAACCCGACTTCGAACCCGGGGTTTCCGGAATCGTAGCGACCCGTCTTGTGGAAGAATACAAAAAGCCGGTTTTATTTATCACGCCCGATCACGGTCACGCAAAGGGAAGCATTCGTTCTTTTGGAAAGGAGAATGTTTTGAATCTTCTAAAAAAAGCCGAATCGATCTTCTTTCAATACGGAGGCCACAAGGAAGCCGGAGGTTTTTCCCTTACCATCGATCAAATTCCCGAACTCGCGAAGGTCATCTTTGAACACGCGGATTCTTGGTTGGAAGAAGAACAAAAACAGGCGGTTCAACATTCCACTCCGAGTCTGGTTTCCCTCGAACCAACCGAACTCAACGCAAAAATCTTTCAGGAACTCTCCGTCTTTGAACCCTTTGGTCATGAGAATCCGGTTCCTCTTTATTCCATCAAAGGCGCAAAGATCTATCACACCAAACCGATGACCGACGGAAAACACGTTCGTTTTAGAATTTTGGGAGTTCCCGAAACGATCCAGTGTCTGATCTGGAATCGTGGGAAAGATTTTTTAGACTTACTCAGCAAAACCGGAAGTCTGGATCTCTGGGGTTCCTTGGAGGAATCCACCTTTCGATCCAAAACTTCCCTTCAGTTTGTAGTAAACTACTTTCAAGAATCGGAAAATTAAGATTCTTCTCCGGGAAAATTTGCGGAATTGTTTCCGCGAGAATCGTCGGAATCGTTTTTAGAGTTTCCGCTTTCACCGTTGGAAATTTCTTCTTTCCGGTTTCCACGTTCTCCTCTTTGTCCTCCGTCTTCTCCTCCACGGTTTTTATTCCGAAAGTTTTTGTTCCGATTTTTATTCGGACGCGGACCGGGTCTGTCTCCGCCGCCTTGGCTTTGATTTCCACCACCTCTTCCTTCGTGAAACTTCTTCACCGGAATCGGTCTCTTTCTTACGGAAATTTCCCAGAAAAAAGCGCTCTGAATCGATTGTTCGTCGTTCTCTGCAATGGCTCCGATTTTAAAGACCATAAAGGCGTCGTAAAAGTAATCCTTCATACGGAAAAAATTATTCTGCGACGATTTTTCATCTTCCGTGCTTAGGAATCTCTGCTGACTTGCAAAAATCTTAATCAATCGATCCTTATCTTTTTTAGGAGTTTCGAGTCGATTGAAGATCGGATCCAAGCTCGTTTTGATCGCCGGAACCAAATGCATATTCTCTTTCGTAAGGGCCTCGCTTGCGAGATCCGAAAAAATGAGAGAATAGAAAATATGAGGAGTCATCTCCTCTCTTTCCGTGAGAAGTTTGTCCGCGATCGCAAGACGTTTTCCGATATTGGTTTCTAAAAACTTTTCGCCAAAATTAGAATTTTTCTTACGCTCTTTGTCAAAGGCTTCTTTGAAAAGAACTTCCAAAAGACCGTGCTCCGCCATTCCTTGAAAGATCAGAGAAGTTTTCCAGGTGCGGAAGATCTTATTGTATTCTTCCAACATTCTAGAACTCGAAGCTTTTTCCAATTCGATCTTGTGTTTGCGGATCGCCTTTGCGGTTGCCTTTTCAATTGTTAAACCAAGAATCTCCGCGAACTTTACGGCGCGAAGCATTCTTACAGGATCTTCCCGAAACGAAATATCCGGGTCTCCGATAACCCGCAGTACCTTATTCTGAATGTCTTCAAATCCGCCGACGTAATCGATGATGGAATCATTTCGAACGTCATAATATAAAGAATTGATTGTAAAGTCTCTGCGAGCGGCATCTTCCTGAGGTGTGCCGAACTTGTTGTCTCTCTTGATGAGGTAATCCTGATCTTCCACGGCTTTTCCCAACCGATAATCCGGCAGGGAACGAAACGTACTGACTTCGATCACTTTTCCGCGAAAAAGAATATGCACAATTTTGAATCTTCTTCCGATGATTCGACAGTTGTTGAAGATTTTTTTTATCTGGTTCGGAGTTGCGTTAGTGACTACGTCGAAGTCTTTAGGCTTTCTTCCCAGGAGAAGGTCTCGGACCCCTCCTCCAACGATGTAAGCCTTAAATCCAAATTTATTCAGCCTATGAATGATCTTGACCGCGTCCTCATCTATCATGTTTTTGCGGATCAGATGGGCATCCCGATAATAGCGCTTGCCATCCGGGTGAGAGAGAATATCCTCAACTGATCCTATTTTTTTCTTGAACAGATTGGACAGGAATTTCATATAAAGAATGAGTCTATAATCCTTTCATTCCCCCTACCTGCAAGTAAAAATCTATGACAAGCCCTGCAAAGTTCGATCTCAAATTAACGCATTCCGAGCGTTTGCAGGTCAGAATTCTCAAGTTCAAAAATTGGTTTCGTAAATTTAAAGAGAGAGGGTCCAAAAAGATCTCCTTTTTACTCGTTCCACACAGTCACGAGAACGTAATTCGGATCGAACTGAACGTTTTTATGGCTTGGTTCCTCGGAATCCTCTTAGGATCGATTCTCGCGCTTGCCTTTGTCTTTCTTTCTTATCTCAACTTCTTCTATCGCCCCGACGAAGACCTTTTTCAAAAAAGCGACGAGAACGTGAGCCAATATCTTTACTATGATATGCTCCTCCAAGACGCCAAAAAGGAAATTCGAGGTTTGGAAAGAAAAACCGAACAGCTGAATCTCGTGGCCTGGGACGAGGTTCCTTGGAAACGAATTCTTACCTATGAAGTAATCCCCGAGTTTCGGCTCAAAAAAGAGATTCCGGATTCCGAGACAAACCTAGAACTCTATAAGAATACGGTGGAAGGTTTTGCCGCCCAGAACATCGAACTTTTCCGAATTCGCCAGGCCTTTGAAAACGCCTTTGATTATCTCGAAGAAAGGGAATCCATTCTCTACGCATTGCCTAGGGGACGTCCTCTCAAACCGGGGGTCGGTTTTGTTTCCTCCACATTCGGAGGAAGGGTCGATCCCTTCGGTCTCGTAATCTTAGGGGAACATCACTCCGGCGTCGACTTCGCTTCTTCCGAAGGAACTCCAATCTATGCCACCGCACCGGGAATCGTTGTAGAATCCGGCCAGTCTTCGGGAGGACTCGGAAAGAACATTCGAATCAATCATTTAAACGGAATCTTTACGGTCTACGGTCATTGTTCTCAAATTCTCGTGGAAAAAAATCAGGTAGTAAAACGGGGAGATCTGATCGGACTTGTAGGTTCGACCGGAAAAGCGACGGGGCCTCACGTTCACTACGAAGTTCACTTTGGACAAGACCCTCCCGTGGATCCTGCCGAATTTATCAACATCGAGTGATTCTTCCAAAAAAAAGAAGACCAAAGTTTTCATTCTTACGTTCCAGCGTTTTTCAAAAGAATTTAATTTTTCAAATCTCGAAAGAGCGTCTTTGTCTTTTTCAAAAAAGGATTATGGGTTGATCCATTCCCGCAATCGAGAGAATTGGTTACACTATGATCGATAGAATTCCAGTGCCCTTTCTCAAACAATTCTTCAATTGGGATGGACCGTCCACATTCAGCATTCTCATGATGCTCGGTTTTTTAGCCGCATCCTATCTTCTTCCTAAAGAATTAAAACGAAGAAACTTAGAACCCGAACATTCGGACTGGCTTCTTCTTTTGGGAATTTTAGGAACCTTGGTCGGCGCGAAGATTTTTTTTATCTTTGAAATCTGGGATCAGATTTTTATGGAAACTCCCGGCTTTGACGGAAGGTTTCTCTATCCTCTCACTCACTGGTTCGGGTTTCCGGGAAGAATGGCTCTCTGGGATAATTTATTTTCTGGAAGCGGTCTTGTTTTTTACGGAGGATTTCTTTTCGGAATTCTTTTTATCTCGCTCTACATGAAATATTTCAAACTCGACGTGGCTTCTTATTTGGACGCTGCCGTCCCAAGTATGGCGATCGGTTATGCGATCGGAAGATTGGGTTGTTGGGTTTCGGGTGACGGATGTTACGGATTCGCGACCGACTTAAGAATTCCTCTTTTGGTTTTTGATTATCACGGGGCTCATCCTTCGGGGGTTCCAGTTTGGAACACTCCTCTGATCGAATCGATCATATCTTTTGTATTTTTCGCCTACTTTCAATTTTGGGCCAAGGACAAAGGTTTTCGGAAATTCTCCATCGGAGCTCAGTATCTTATCCTTCACGGGTTTGCAAGACTGATGGTGGAATTTTTGAGAGTCAACAAGGCGGTGTTTCCGTTTATCACACCTCCTCCGTTAGTCAACATTCCAAACGCCGAACAGAATCCGGAATTTTTGAGTCAGTATTACTGGCACGGATTTTCCCAGTCTCAGTGGGTTTCGATCGCGATCATCGCGGTGGGAATTTTCTTTTTTGTAAAATGGAAACTCTGGGAAAAAGAAGCGACCGTTTGATTTTTTTTCGATCGACCTTTTCATTGAAGGTCGATCGAACGTTGGAACCACCAAACCCAATTTTTTTTACGTTTCCCCCCGCACACTCTCCTTAACCTTACCCACAAGGCTCTTGAATCTCCAGAAGAATCTGTCGTAACAACGACAGTCTTCCGTAAAACGAAAGCCCCGCCCAAATTTTGGGTGGAGGGGCGGGGGGCGGAAAACTCCGGGAAACTTTCCTATATCACAAAATTCTAATTTTGCAAGAAAAAAATCCTATGTAGGAACTCCTACAAAATCCTTCTTTGTAAGACGATGCTCGTTGCAGTTCCTCTCAACTTGCGGGCAAGGTTATGATACTCACTCTCCCGTTTCACGTTTATTAGAAAAATCGAGATCCTACCCCGAAGACTAAAAATGTAGGAACTCACACTTTTCTGGAATGATGGAAGATTTCCTAAAAAGTCCAATACGTTCTCAATCGTAGGAGCTCACACGGGAGAATTGATTTTATACAACGGGATTCTTTCCGTCCTTCGAGACTTTGGGACCGATTCTTATTTTTCCGATTCTAAAAATGAAACGTTTGTCCTAGAGTTTTAGAAAAACGTGGGACAACATTTTACAAACTCGTAATGGAACAAGGCAGGAGTTCCCACAGATTCTGTCTCTTTAGTCGTTAGAACTTTCAAAGCAGATAGATTTCCCGTAAATAGAGGAGTTCCCACATTTTGTGAAACTCAAGCGTCTCGGATGATTGACACCGGCGGGTTTTAAGAAAAGCGTCGATTGAAAACCGACGGTCTTAAGATCCTAACGAGAAAGGATAATGGGGAGAATTTTCCCGCTCCGTTATCTTATTTTCTTTTTTCCAAAAGTTCGGCTCGCAGTTTCCGATTGGTTCTCAGAAGTAAAAAGACGAGGACGATCAAAATCAAGGTAAAAAGCGGCCAGATCACACAAAAGATATAAACGTTGATTTCGTTGTAGGTAATCCCGAAAACTTTAGCCCAAAAAATCAATACGTCCACACACCAGTCAAAAATCCGATCCACCGAAGAAAACCGCATCCGCAATGTCTCCTAACGTTCTTCTTTTAGAATCTTGATCATCGTCTTCGTATCTTGATAATCCGTGGTCTTAAACAAAAGATTTCCTTCTCCGTCCAAGATCACAAAAAAAGGAAGACCGATTTTTAATTCTTCAAAACGAGGATCTCTCGCGTAGGTTTCAAAGACCGGATCGTCGTCTTTGATTTTTAAAAGAACTGCGTTCCCTAAAGCATCGTTTAAAGAAGAATCGGAAAGGGTCAATTCTTCAAATGCTTTACAATTCGTACACCAATCCGCGTAAAAGTCGATGAATACTTTTTTACCGCTGTCCTTCCCCTCTTCATAGGCTTTCCCGGGAAGTCGAAACCAGGTCAGATTTCCTTTTGTTTCGGTTTCGGAAATTCCCGAGATACTCGCCCCGCCTAAACCGCCGGAAAGAAGAATCACGAGCCCGGCCGCAGACAAAACCACTCCGCCCAAGAAAAGGGCCTTTTTCATTCTTTTGTATTTGTCCCAATCTTCCGGAAGAAAAAAATAAAGACAAATTAGAAGAATCAAAACTCCGGCCGCGGCCGGAGGAATCGAACGATCCAAAACTCCCCAACCCGAAAGGGCCTTCTGAAAATAAGTATAAGAAAAGTATAATACAAAAATCCCGAGAACCCACTGGATCCATCTCATCCACTTCCCTGACTTCGGAAGACTTAGACCGAAAACACCGATCATCAAAAATGGAAAACCCAATCCTACTCCGAAGAGAAACATCTTAAAAGAAGCAAGGAGAATCGAGCCGATCGAAATCGCGCCGGATCCTGCGGTGATCTGCAAAAGGATCGCGACTACAACGGGACCGACACAAGGAGAGGAAAGAAGTCCCGCGCCCATTCCAAGGAGAAAGGTTCCCTTACAACCCCTTCCTGTTTTGACTTCCTTGGATTGAAAAAAAGGAAGATGGATCAGATCCAAAGAAGCGAGCGCCAATAGAAAGATGAGAACCGCTAGAGCGAGGTTAGTGAACGGATAACGTAGAATTACGTTAAACGCTCCTCCCGAAAAACCGGCTATGAGACCGAAGCACCAATAAACCGCAACCAATCCCAAATAATAAACCGCGGGGTGAAGAATTTTCGGAGATCCGTCTCCCCTCGCCCTCACGATTCCGACTGTGATCGGATAGAGAGGATAGACGCAGGGAAGAAGACTCGCTAAAACTCCGCCCGCAATGAGAACAAAGCCGGTGGTCCATTCAAAACCCCCGCCGGCGACCCCGGAAGAAACCGACTTTTGAATTTTCTCAAACCAAGAAATGGAAAGATCTTCGGCGGAAAGAGAGAGTGTGATGAGAAAAAAGGACAGAAACCCCAGGAACAGAAATCTGCTTTTCGAATTCTTATGTTGCTGGGTTCTCAATACCACGGATCAAATGACCAGAAAAAAATAAAACGTCATCCAAGAAACAATACTTTTGCTAAAAAAAAAGGGGTCAACCCGATTCCGAGCAAAGATGAGCTTGAACTCGTAGTTTAGACTCTGGGCCTTTCTAAAAGGATTTTTTTTTAGAATCTAAATTCTAAATGTGAAAACCTTGGAAGAAGAAAAAGAGCCGATTCCTTTCAAAAACCGTCCACCCCGCCCGACTTTTTTATCCGGTTCCGAACTCGCCTAAAAGTCGAAATCTGCCGAAAATGAAGAAGAATGAACGCCGGAATTCTAAAACTCCTCAGTTGTATCCTTTTAGGGGTGGTCTGCAATTTTGGAACGAGTTCGATTTCGGCAGAGGTCGATCTGGATTACAACTACGAATACGAAAAGAACGGCCCTTACACAAAATTCTCAGATTGGGTTCCCTACAAACTCCATAAGTGGGAACCAAAATTCTTAGAAGACTATTATCAACTCTACGGCCTAAAACTTCATTACAAAGAAAACGATCTCAGAAGGGACATCTACTTTCTCAAGATAGGACTCAAAAAACGTTTTCGACATCCGAAAAACGCCCTTTGTCCGGTAAAAGACGAGGAAGAATATTATAAATATCGCAATCTTCTTTTTATGCATATCAATCTTCAGATTATGAGATCCTATATGAGAATCGCGTCCCAATTTGATAAGCGACATCTTTACTTTTATAATTTGGATTTCGCCTACGACCTCAATCGATCGTTCGAAGTCGCGGACGGATTTTATAAGGAAGCAATTCCCTATTGGAAGGAAGCTCAGAGATACGCGGACCGTTCTTCCGAAATCGAGAGCGACCTGGATCTCGGTACGTTAGAAACGGAAAGATATGAAATCATTACTGGAAAGCTCGATTTCGGAAAGATCATCGACGATCATCTCTCTCGTTTAGAGAAAAAAAGGAATACCGTAAAAGAATACCTCGTCCAACATCCGGATGCGAATAAACCTCTTCTTGAACAGTAAAGCCGAAAAAAATGTGGGAGTTCCTACGAGATCGGCTGTGAGGATATTACTTGAAAAAAGTAGAATATTCTGATATGGCGGATATGCAGGAGTTTTTCCCGCCACCTCTCCCCTCCACCCAAGATCAGGGCGGGGCACGCAACTTTCACAGTTGAAGTCGGAACTCCTACAAGAAGAATTTTCCTTGCAAATATAAGCATTTTCTGATAGAGAAAAGTTAGCCGAGGTTTTCCCACCACCTCTCCCCTCCACCCAAGTTCAGGGCGGGGCCCGCAACTTTTACAGTAGAAGTCGGAACTCCTACATTCCCTCTCCAAACAAAAAAAGCCCGATTTCCACCGGGCTTTTTTAAATTCTCTAAACCGAAGAAGCGCTTTCGCACTCATTCAAATCAACAAGAATAAGTAGTAAGAAATTCGAACGGGTGAGGTCTTCCTTCCCATGGCCAAATTTCAGTTTCAAACTTATAAGCTTTGTAAGTTTGGAGAAAGTCTTCGGTAAACACGTCCCCTTTTTTGAGGAAGTCTCTGTCAGCGAGCATATGCTCGACAGCTTCTCTCAAAGTATGAGGCATCTGCTGAATTCCTTTTTCACGGATTTCATCCAAAGAAAGTTCGAAAAGATCTTCTTCCCGTGGCGGACCCGGATCGATTTTCTTTTGAACTCCGTCGATACCCGCCATCAACATCGCTGCAAAAGCGAGATATGGGTTCGCGGAAGAATCAGGGAAACGGAACTCCACTCTTCTAGCCTTGTCTCCGTTTACGAAAGGAATCCGGCAAGAAGCGGAACGGTTCTGAGCGGAATACGCCAGAATCGAAGGAGCTTCGAAACCGGGAAGAAGTCTCTTGTAAGAATTTGTGGAAGCGTTTGTAAACGCCGCACAAGACTTAGCGTGAGATAAAACACCGCCGATATAATTCATCGCAGTGTCGCTTAGGTTTTGATATCCTTTTCCCGCGAAAAGGTTCACACCGTTTTTCCAGATGGATTGGTGACAGTGCATCCCGTTCCCGTTGTCTCCGTAGAGCGGCTTCGGCATAAAGGTGGCGGTTTTACCGTAATTGTGAGCTACCATCTTCACTACATATTTCAGTTTTTGAACGTTATCCGCCGCTTCGATCAGAGTTCCGAATTTTACTCCGATCTCACCTTGACCTTGTGCAACCTCGTGGTGAACCACGAAAGTTTCCATTCCGATCTGGTGAAGCGTCTTTACGATCGCGGCTCTGAGATCCACTTGAGAATCCACAGGAGCTACCGGGAAATAACCGCCTTTGGTTCCGGGACGGTGACCGGTGTTGGTCGCACCCGGGAAATCCGTATGAGAATTCCAAATCCCTTCCGAAGAATCGATTTCATAGTATTGAACGTTGATGGCGTCTCTAACTTTGATGCTGTCAAAAATAAAAAATTCGTTTTCAGGACCGAAGTAAGCGGTGTCGGCGAGTCCGGAAGATTCGAGATATTTCAGAGCTTTTTTCGCGATGGAACGAGGACATTTTTCGTAAAGAGCGCCTTTGTAGATATCAAATACGTCGCAGAAAACTACGAGTGTCGGATCCGCAGTAAAAGGATCTAAGAAGATCGCGTCCGTATCGGGAATCAATTGCATATCGGATCGATCGATCGGTTGCCATGCTGGGATGGAACTTCCGTCGAAAGGAAGACCCTTGAAGGAATCTTCAGTGATGGCAACGGTGTGATAAGATACGTGGTGCCAAGCTCCTTTGATATCCGTAAAACGGAAATCGTAGAAAAGAACGTTATTCGCCTTGGCGTATGCGATAACTTCACTAGGTGTTCTGGACATTCTATTCTCCTATTTGTCTTCGAGTATTAATAACTAATCTCTAATTCACGCTCAGCGTGCGTCTGTAGATTCGATGCAAATTTCGTACCATGGGAAGCAAATCCCCGGTTTTCCGAAAAAAAGAGTCTGCTCTACTCTTTGGATCCGTTTTGAAGTCGATTCCGGAATCAGAGTAAAATTCCTTGAACGACAGGCAAGCCCTAAAATACAATGCGGTAGCAGATTTTCTCTTTTTTCCAATCCCTTCGGCAACTAGCTTAAAATTCGTACAGAGCCAGTACCAAGAACAACCATTCTGCGCAAATATTATCCATCAATGAGAACCAGATGAAACAGATTCAATTTCTGAACGAAGCGGCTATAAAGACAATGCTCGACCGAGAAACGATGGAACTCCTCTTCACAAAAAGCGGAGTTTCCGAAACCGTTCGGAAAGAATTCCATCTCCGATTGAAACACTGGGCCGAAGGACAGAACGCAAAATTCTGCGTAGAATTCCCTGAAAACGCCATCGAACAATCGACGCTCCCGGATTTTTTGCGCGAAACGGAACGTTCCATACAAACCCTCTCCGAATTTTCGAAATCCATCCCTCCAAGAATTCCTTCTCAAACGTTTCCTCCTTTTGTCTGGAAAGAAATATTTTATTTCCCTTTTGAATCCGAAGAAGAATCCATCGCATCCAAGATTTTATTTCTGGAAGAAAAGATCGAAGCCGAACGATTTCAAAAAACAAAGAAGAATGGAGAGACGCAGACTTTTCAGTTGGAGTTTTTGATCTCTTCGAAATCGAACGATTCTTTGGAAAGAATTTTAGAAACTGAGATTCCGGAAAACTTCGTGGAAAGAATTTTGGAAAGAGGAAGTCAAAAAATTCTAATCACGCCCAAACTCAGCGCGACACAGAGTTTGTTTGCGATTCATCTTTTTAGCGAACGTATTTCCGATCTCGAATTTAAGTTTCAGAGTATAAGAATCGATCTTTTTTCGATAAAGGAAATTCTTCCCGTTTGGATCCAACGGTCCGGCTCCGTTCTAGCGGGGCTCGATTTCGAAAACGCTCCGGTCTACGGCGATTCTTCTCTCGAAATAACGATTTCGCCCTGGCTCAGTGCCTCCTTTGTATTTTTAGTTTTGAATTCTTCGATCTTGGATGCTTGGGAAAAATGGGAGCCTGGAAATTCAACGAATTCTAATTCGAATATGATTTCGAAGTTTACGAAAAGTGAATCCTGGAGGGACGTCACGGAACACCGATTTGCCGCTCGCGTAGCGAGACATCTGGAAACGGATGAAAAATTCTTTTTCGAACTTCTCCAAAAAGAATTCGAAGTTTCCAAAAAGATTTTGGATTCTCACTTAGATCTTCGGAGAGAAGAATTGGAGCAGGTGGAAATTCCGAAACTTTTAGATCGTATCAAGATCATCCAAGAATCCTCTCAGAGTATTTCCGCTGACGAATCCACAAAGGAAGAATGGAAAAATCTTCATTCCGCGACGAACGATTTGATTCTTCAAAAATGGAAGGAGCGAAACTCCCTCTCGACGAAAAAAATTGACGAAATCGCAAACGTTTCTTCTTGGAAATCTCTCATAGAAATCTGGAAATCCTGAATATCAAGAAACCTTGACAGGTCGATTCCCTTCAAAAAAATAGCACTGGAACCGACTTGTCGGGTCCAATAAAAGCGGCGACGTAGCTCAGCTGGTTAGAGCAACGGAATCATAATCCGCAGGTCCGGGGTTCGAATCCCTGCGTCGCTAATAGTTTCAAGGAGAAGACATTGAAATATCTCTTTCTAATGATTCTTTCTTTCTTCCTTCTGGCTCAGTCCGTGCCAGCTCAATCCCCGGCCTGTAGCGAAATCTGCGGGTTTTATTCGGGATGTGTGGAGCAAAACGCTCCGAGAAAGTTAAGCGCGGATGAAAAAACAAAGGTAAAGGCCGGATGTTTGAATTCCTGCAAAAAACACTCACAAGCGGTTGCCGCATGTTTTGAGAACCACAAAAATCAGTGCAAACCGTTTAACGAGTGTATCATAAACGCATACAACGCGAATAAAAAATAGAACGATCGAATTTAAGATCTTCTACGTTAGAATTAAAAAGAGCGGGTTTTATCCCGCTCTTTTTTTATATCTTTTGAAAACGGGGGCTTTTCCTAAAAATTCCGGTTTTAGAATATTCTAAATTTAGAATCTATTTATCCTCCTTTTTGGAAACTTAGATTCTTTTTGAATCGGAATCGCAAATCAAAAAAGACCCTTCGATGACAACAAAGCCCGATCAAAATCCTTAAGGACCGGATCCAGACCCGCACTTTTTAGAGACGCCGCGACTTCCGCGAGGGGACGATCGTCCTCGATCTCGAATTGTTTGAGCGCGCCCGAGTTGGAATATCCGCCCGGTTCCGTTTTGGATTCCACGGACATACTAGTAATTCCAAGACTTGCGAGACGGTTCCTGAGACGGGGAGATTCTCTTGTGGAAAGAACAAGACCGATATCCGGAAACGTTATCCGAAGCGCAAAAAGATACCGAACAAAATCACGATCGTCTACGGGAACGATCTTCTGAAAATCCCCGGCCGCAGGCCGCATTCTAGGAAGGGAAATCTGAAACGAAGTTCTCCAATATTCTTTCATTAGATATTTTGCATGTTCTCCGAGTTTATACATCTCTCCCAGGGGATCGGAAAGTCCGAGGAGCGCTCCGAGTCCGATCCTTCGAAAGCCGGCCTTCCCTCCCCGGTCCGGGGCTTCCAAACGATAGCCCATGTTTTTTTTGATCCCTCTGTAGTGATTTTCCGCGTAAACTTCTCTGTCATAGGTTTCCTGATATACGATCAGGGCTTCGACTCCGGAAGCGATCACGGTTTGATAGTCGTCCGTATCCAAGGGATAAATCTCGATCGCGAGAGAATCAAAGGATTCTTTTAGAATGGAAACGGCTCGAAGAATATAATCCAAATTCGTTTTACTGTAATCCTCTCCCGTAAGAATTACAAGATGACGAATCCCTTTCGATTTGAGAACCTCTACCTCTTTTCTTATTTCCTCTTCGGTAAGAGTTTTTCTCGGGATCTTATTTTCATAACTGAATCCGCAGTAAAGACAAGAAGAACGACATTCGTTGGAAAGATACAAAGGCATAAAAAGTTGAATCGTATTCCCGAATCTTTCCTTTTTGATTTTTTGCGAAAGAAAGGCCATCGGTTCGAGATACGAAGAAGCGGAAGGAGATACGAGGGAAAGGTAGTCTTGGAAGTCGAGAGGAAGTCCGATAGAACCGCGATGCAAAGCGTTTTCTACGTCCTCTTTTTTTTTGGATCGTATGATTTCAGAGCCGGACTTAAACGGAGTTTTATCAAAAAGCTCCGTGTACATTTCTTTCCTCTTCGTTTAAAAAACCGGTGAGCGGACTCGAGGCGGAGGCTTCCCATTGAAACTTCGATCCGCTTCCGCCGTAAAGACGTCCCATTCTTCCCGCAATCGTCGCGAGTTTAAAGGCTTTTGCGATCTCGACGGGATTCTTTGCGATCGCGATCGCTGTGTTTACAAGAACCGCATCGGCTCCGAGTTCCATCGCTTCCGCGGCGTGAGAAGGTAGTCCAAGACCGGCATCTACGACGACCGGAATTTTGGATTGAGAGATGATGATCTCAAGATTCGTCCTTGTTGAAATTCCTAAATTGGAACCGATCGGCGAACCCAAGGGCATCACGGTCGCACAACCCGCGTCTTCGAGATGTTTGCAGAGGATCGGGTCCGCATTGATATAAGGAAGCACCTTAAAACCTTCTTTGACGAGGATCTTCGCTGCTTTGAGGGTTTCGATCGGATCGGGAAGAAGATAGACCGGATCGGGTGTGACTTCCAATTTTAACCAATCTCCTGCTCCTAATTCCCTCGCGAGAATGGCCAGACGAACCGCTTCTTCCGCGTTCCGCGCTCCGCTCGTATTTGCAAGAAGAAGAATCCGTTCTCGATCGATATGGGAAAGAATATCGTCTTCCGGTGATTCCAAATCGACTCTTCTCAGCGCGACCGTGACAACCTCGGTTTCGGAAGCCTCGATTGCACTTTGCATGATTTTCCCCGATGAAAACTTTCCGGTTCCTAAAAAAAGCCTGGAGTGAAAAGTCCGTCCGGCGATTACAAGAGAATCCTCGGATTCTTTAGATACGTTTGACATTCTTCTGTAGAGATCTTTCAAAGACTCCTCTCCGTCAAGAAGCCTTCTGAAAATAAGAAAAGAATCTCAGAAGAGATCTTTTTTTTTCTAAAATAGACAACGTTCGATTCTTTCCTGGAACCGGAAAGAATATGGGACAAATCTTTTTAAACACGAATCGAAAAATTCAATCTACTTTGGTCTTATCCAGGATGAACGTGGAAACGATCTTAATTCCTGAAAAATATCTGGATCGTCTAAGCGAAGAAGAAAGAAAAGCGCTTCCGAAACGGATCTTACCACTTTTGAGGAGATATCAGAAACTCATTCTTTCCTTGAGGAGAATCAATAAGAATGCAGGAAAAATTCTTTATCAAAAGGACCAAGGAAAACTCAGAAGAATCAATATGAGAATTGATACCGGAGTCTGGGCCATCTTGGGCGTCTTAGCGGCCGCACACGGTGTCTCTCGTTGTTTTATGGTAAATTATCTCTTCTGGCTGGAGGATTCCGGAGGCGGAATTTACCTTGATAGAGTTTTAAATGTGGGATGTCCCACCTTTCAAAATATTTACAGTTATATCTGGCACCTCGATCTACTTAAAAACGAAATTACAAAGAGGATAGAGTTCGAACCAAACCCAATTCACGTCCTATCACCGGAAGATTTTCCCTAAAAATCCATTCTCCCATCGGTTCTCGAAACAAAGAGGCTCAGAGAAAATTTGAGACACGATTTTCTCAGAGCCTCTTATGCTCATAGAATCTACAGAGTTTGCCTGCGCTTTAAACCGCGGCCTCCCTTCCTCTTTCCACGAAAAACTCCACTACAGTACCGTAATATTTTCCAAATCATCCAATAAAGAGAGAATTCCGAGTTCATAGAGTTCCCGTTTCGATTAACGGAGGTAAGAAGTTGACTCATTGGACGTAAATTTATTTCAGAGAACGTCTGTTCATTGTCTCCCAAAAAGAAGAAAGACTATTCGTATTCGCTTCGCTCGCGCTCCACTCGGATAATTCTTGAATTTTATTTTTTTTATAACCTTTATAATTGTTTTTTTATATAAAAACGGATTATTCATATTTATTTATAAGTCACTTAAGAACAGAGCCAAAAGAGATCCAAAGCAAAACTTTTATCCGATTTCCAAATACGAATCTATCCGAGCCAAAACAAATGCACACAGTTCCAATACCGAGAAAAAAGAAAGTGATGGTCGTAGAAGATAATTTATTGGATCTGCAAGTGATCCAACACCATTTGGAAAAGGATTATGAAACGATTCTCGTCCAAGATCCGAATTTAGCGATTCAATTGGCCAGAACCAATCAGCCGGATCTGATTCTTATGGATATCAGGATGCCTCAAATCGGAGGTGTGGAAGTCTGCCGTAGACTGAAAAAAAATCCTCAGACGACCGATATCCCCGTTATTTTTATCACTTCCATCGAAGATCCGAAAATGGAAACTCTTGGTTTCCAAATGGGCGCAGTCGATTTTTTAAAAAAACCTTTTAGCCCTCCCGTATTCAGAGCCAGGGTAAAATCCCATCTTGAACTCAGTAGAATGTTGGAAATCAAATCCTCCCGTTTGGAAATCATCCGAAGATTGGTGGTAGCGTCCGAATACAGAGACAATGAAACCGGAAATCATATTTTAAGAATGAGTAAGTATTCCGAAGTATTAGCAAAGTCTTATGGACTTTCTCCGGAATCCGTGGAAGATATCCACAACGCGTCGGCGATGCACGACGTCGGAAAAATCGGAATCCCCGATTCTATCTTGCGAAAAAACGGAAGGCTGACTTCGGAAGAATTCGAAATCATCAAAACCCATCCCATCATCGGGGCCAATATCATCGGTGAACACGAAACGGGACTTCTCAAAGTGGCGAGAGAGATTTGTATCGGGCATCATGAAAAATGGGACGGCTCCGGTTATCCTTACGGACTCAAAGGAGAAGAGATCAGTCTTTCCGCACGAATCGCATCCGTGGCGGATGTCTTCGACGCTTTGACGACGAACCGCCCTTATAAAAACGGATGGCCGATCGGACAAGCGGTGGAATACATCCGATCACAAGCGGGAACTTCTTTCGATCCGGAGATCGTGGACATTTTCAGTGAAAACCTGGTCGATCTTTTAAGAGTAAAAGTGGAATTCACCGTTCATACCCAAATGAACGGCGAAACAACACAAAACGAAGAAAGTATCGCCTGAAATACGATCTTCGTCTTGTAGCCTTAGCGCGTTATACCGCCGCTTCCGTTACTTTTTCCGCAAGATGAGCGGCCTCGTCGAGTTTTAGAGAAAGAATTTTCGAAATCCCGGGTTCTTCGTTCGTAACACCAAAGATGGAATTTGCTCGGTTGATCGTGGACTGTGCGTGTGTGATCACGATAAACTGAGACTTGTCCTTAAACTTATCCAGGATCTGACAGAAACGAAGTTTGTTCGCTTCGTCCAGAGCCGCGTCGATCTCATCCAAAAAGCAGAACGGAGAAGGTTTTACCATATAGATCGCAAACAAAAGAGCGATGGCCGTCATGGATTTTTCCCCGCCGGAAAGAAGTCTTAGGTTTTGAACGTGTTTACCCGGAGGTTCCGCCATAATTTCAATTCCGGCGTTTAAGCTATCTTCACTTTCGGTCAGTTCGAGAATGGCCCTTCCCCCGTTAAACAAGGTCGAAAAGGTTTCCTGAAAATTCTCGCGAATCTTTTCGAAGGTTTCCCGGAAGAGTTTTTCGGATTCTTCGTTGATTCGATTGAGAACGTCTTCCACGTCCCCTTTGGATCTTTCGATATCCTCTTTTTGAACACGGTGGTGTTCGTAGATTTCTTTGACACTTCTGTATTCTTCAATAGAAAGAGGATTGATCGATCCCAACATCTGAATGTCGGACTTGAGACGTTTGAGTTTGACTTCTTCCTTGGTTCGTTCCAAGTCTCTCTTTTCAAACTCGGCGCTGAGTTCCTGTTCCGAAATGGAATAGTCGTTGTACAATTCTTCCGTAAAGGAATCGATCTGCACTTTCAAACCGGAAGCCGTTCTTTCTTTTTCCGTCAAAACGGGAATGAGATTTTTAAAATCGTCCTGATTTTTCTGAATATCGTGTTTGAGAGTTTGGATTTCTTTTAGGATATTTCGAAGCGTTTCCTTTTCGGATTCTAAAGCGCGGCTCATATCCAAAAATTCGTTGTAGCTGGATTCGATCTGTTGTTCGAGTTCGGAAACTTCCCTTTCGAATTCCTTCTTTTTAACGATCACGTTTTGGATAGAATCCTTTGCGTTCTGGATTCTTTTTTCGATCTCTTCTTTACGAAGTCCGATCGCTTTGGCCGCCTCGAGTCTTGAATTTCTTTCGGACCCAAGTTCCAAAACCTTCTTTTCTAAGAATACGGTTTGTTCCTTGTTCGCTTCCAAATCTTCTCGAAGAGACTCGATCTTCAAACCGGAATCTTTGATGCTTCTCGTGAGATTTTCGTTGTCTAAAATGAGATCTTCGATCTGTTGATCCAAGGTTTCTTTGCGGGAAAGAAATCCGTCTCGATCAAAAAGAATGTTTCGGATCATATCCTCGAGATGAACAAATTCTTCCAACTTGGTTTGAACGTCTCCGAGATCGAGGGTTTCCAAAACCGCGGCGATCTTAGAATTGTCCGAGAGTTGCAGATTGTTTCGCAAATCCTGGATTTGAACCGCGTATTCGGACATCCTCGAAAGAAGAAATTCTTTGAGTTCCTTTCTGCGGGTTTCGGTATCGATGGCTTCTTTTTTTCTGGATTCGAGTTGGCTGATCAGTTCAAAGATCACTTCTTTGAGTTTTTCTCTGAGTTCGTTGTGAGCCTTGTCGTTCGCAGCGATCTTGGATTCTTTTTCCAGAACGCTGTGATTTTCGTCTTCGATTTGTTTTTCGAGGACTAGTTTAGAATTCTTTAATTTAGCGATTTCTTCTTCGAGAAGTTCGACTTCACCCTGGAGTTCGGAACATTCTCTCTGAATTCTTTCCAAATCGATGACAAGAAGGCTCAGAGAAGATTCTTCGCTGTTCAGAGTTTCCGTCATATCGGAAATTCTTTCCTCGTATTCGAGGATGATCTGTTTGTTTTTTTCGATCTTCTCTTTTTGGATCTTTGTTTGGGAAAGATGATCGTATAATTTCTTATCGATCTCGGAGACTCGTTTTTCGATCTCCGCTTTGTCCTTTTCCAAAACTTCGATTCTTCCGGTTTCTTCGCTGATCGTTTCGAGAAGAGTTTGATTCTTATCCTTGATGGATTGAAGTTCCTCTTCGGAAGCCTTGAGTTTTTTTGTAAGAGTGCTGTATTTGAGATAACGGATGATCTTATCGGTTTCGTCTAACTCCGCTTTGAGTTTAAAATAGGCTTCCGCTCTTTCGGCCTGTTTCTCTTTGACTTCCATTTCTTTTTTCATGGAATTCATGATGTCTTGGATGCGAAGAAGGTTTTGTTTTGTATCGTCCAGACGTTTGAGTGCTTCTTGACGTTCCACCTTGAAACGGGAAACACCCGCCGCTTCTTCGAAGATCAATCTTCTTTCTTCGGGTTTGGAATGAAGAATCCGATCCACCTTTCCTTGTTCCATGATGGAATAGGAAGACTTTCCGATCCCGGTATCCATGAGAAGTTTTTCGATATCCTTTCTCTGAACCCTCGAATCGTTGATACAGTATTCGTTGTTACCGTCCAAGTAAAGACGACGGGTCATCTTCACCGAAGGATAATCCATCTTGATGAGTCTGGAAGAATTATCGAAGATCACCGAGACTTCGGCATAACCCGCGGGTTTGCGCGCTTCGGAACCGTGAAAGATGACGTCGTCCATCTTATCACCGCGAAGTCCCTTTGCGGACTTCTCACCGAAAACCCATTTCACCGCGTCTACGATATTCGACTTACCGCTTCCATTCGGTCCTACCACGGCGGTAAAACCCGGATCGAGAAGAACTTCCGTCTCGTCCGCGAACGTTTTGAATCCAACAATATTCAGGCTTTTTAAATACATAGTTTTTGTGTTTTTCGATTCCGGATGTTCCGGAAAGATGATTCCAATTGACCAGATTTCGGCAGGGAATAGAATGCACCTGGGTTATTATGTCTCACAATCTCTCTGAAAAGACAAGAGAAATATTCGGGAAAAAGCCGTACTTATCCCTCTATTTCCAAAGACAACCCGACCCGAACCTCCAGTTCACGCTCAAGCCGGCTAAGAATTCGGAAGAATGGTTTCTCGACTTCAACGGTCGCGCGCTTTCGAGCACCGTCTCACCTCTGACGCAAGCGTTACGATCCGTTCAGGCCCAAAAAATTTCAGCGACCGATCTCGTCGCCGTGATCGGGCTTGGAAATCCACATCTTATCTATGAAGTTCATAAGAATTTAGAACCGGGTCAGATTCTTCTTTTGATCGACGAACATCCCGAGCTCATCTTTCCTCTTTGGGAGGGAGTTTTGGAATCGGTGATGGAGGTTCCGGGAAGACATCTGTTTCTCGGTCATTCCGCGCTCAACTTGTTGTGGAATTATATGGAGTCGCTTCCCGTCGAAAGAGTTTCAGGGGTCCGAATTTTTCGAAACGCCGCGAGCACTTCACTGAACGAATCGTATTACGGAGAACTCGAAGTTAAAATTCGAAAGATCCTTTCTTCCAAGATGAGTGACCTTTTGACCAAGTTCGAGTTTGAAAGAATCTGGGTCACCAACACGTTCGTAAACACCGCGAACTTTCCGGATTCTAAAAATCCAAGAACCCGTGTCGAACTCTTAAAAGAAAAGTTCGCAAATACTCCGGCGATGCTCGTCTCCGCAGGGCCTTCCCTTCGAAGTCAGTGCGAATGGATTTCCAAGGTCCGAGAGAAGGTTTTTTTATTCTCCTGTGATACTTCCTTAAAAGCTCTCCTCAAGTTCGGAATCGTTCCGGACGGAGTGATTACCCTCGACGCACAGACTCATTCTTTCTTTCATTTTATGGGAGCGGAATCGTTTAACGTGCCTTTGTTTGCGGACTTGGTCAGTTCTCCTCCTATCCTAAGATCTCAAAAGTTTTCCAAGATCGTTCATTCCTTGACCGCGAAATATGTAGTCGACGCAAGCGGGGAACTCAAAAGAGAAGTGACCGCCGGTTCGAAGACTGCGGAAAAAATTCTCGGGACCATCGGAGACATTCAATCCGGAGGAAGTGTGGCGACGACCGCGTTTGACCTTCTTCGAAACTTGGGTTGTAAGCCGATTTTTTTGGTGGGACAGGATCTCGCGTATTCGGGAAGGGAAATCCATTCTACGGGAACTCATCACAACGAAAAATGGCTCACCTTGCTAAAACGAACTCAGAGTCTCGAAAGGATCAACGAGATGATCATCCGAAAAAGGGACACTCGTTTGGTTCCGTCTGCGGGTGGAGGAGAGGTTTTGACGGATTACGTTTTGGATTTATACCGTCATTGGTTTGAAGAATCCTTTCAGACACTCGACTTCCCGGTTTACAACGTCAACGTTCGAGGCGCCAAAATCGCAAACTGTGAAAACGTTTCGATCGAAACTGCGGATTCTATTCTTTCCCAATTTTCCGATCATGGATATTACTGGAAAAAATTTCTTCCCTGGAATTCCGAACAAGATCCGGAAATCTCCGTGGAAACTGCGGAAACCTTTCGCAAAGAACTTTTGGAGAAGATCCAAAACGTCTTGGATACGTTTTCAAAACCTTCAGTTCGGGGAGATTCTTATGAATCGATTCTCTCAGATTTTAGAAAAAAAATATCCGATTGGGAAGATTTAGGTTATCTCGTCCGGAAGACTGAAATTTACATTCTCAGACACAAAAACACGTTAGACGAAATCAGAAAGAAGGACCTTTTTTTGGGAGCCGTCTTGAAGGAATTTACCGGACTCAAACGAAAACTTCTTTCGGGAATCGAAAACAAAACGTCTTGAACTTGAAAGAAGTTTTCCGTTCTTCCTTACCCTTGCTCAACCAGGAGTGAGTCTTAGAAAAAAATTCGTGGTAAGAACTACAAATTCTCCGTAAAACTCTTGCGTCTCGCGTGCGACCCATAGGGAGCGAAGCGCTGAGTTTTTACGTGCGACCCATAGGTTGAGTTTTTTGTCGTAGTTCCGACCTCCATGGTGCAAGTTTCGCACCCCGCCCTGATTCGTTTCATAACGTTACCCGCAAGTTTAGATTTAGAATCAAAGAAATCCCATGAGAATTTTTATAGGAGTTCCTACAATTAAGACTTTTTATTTGCAAGGATTAGATTTTTCTAATAGAGGAAAATCTCCCGATTTTTTCCCTGCGACACGATTTGTAAAGAGCGTCCTATTGAGTTAATCCACACCTCCTCCCGCCCGAATGAACAAACCCTGCCCGCAAGTGAACTGAATCTTTAAAAATATTGTCGTACCACCGACAGCTCATCCGTGAAAGTCGCGCGCCCCGCCCTGATTGGGTGGAGGAGGAGAGGTGGCGGGAAAAAAACGGGGAGAAATTTTCTATATCAGAAGATTCTACTTTTTGCAAACACAATTCTCTCTCAAAACTCTTGTCGGAATTCCCACAAAATATACTGTCTATTCCAAAAAGGAGGCACAAGAAAACTTTTTTCGAACTATTTTTTTTCCGTGAAATACAATCTCTACGCAATTCTTTGGTTGAAATATCGTTTCTCCGAAATCGCTAACAAAAGTAATTTCCCGCATCGGAAAATTTCCCGAACCTTGGATCTTCGAGAGGATCATCCTTTGTTTTCCCTTTTCGATTGTCCTTATCTGGAACGCGCTTGTCTGGAGAATAAGGCAAAGTTTCTCTTTTTTTTGAGGTCGTAGAAGATACCAATCCCGATTTTTAGAAGGTGTGGAATCGATCAGCCAAAAACTTCCATCGGTAAAAGACGTCTTTTGGATTTTGATATTTTCATCCTCGAATCCATTCGGGCCCGCGATCGATTCTATCCATTCGTTGAGGGAGGGATAACATTTTCCGATCGGACCGTCCGAACGTTGTGCAAAAAGAGAGTGGAATCCGGTGAGTAAGACGAGTATCCTAAAAACAAAACGCAATTTCATCGTGTAGTAAAACCGATCGTTTTTTAAGATTGCTCGGGATTCTTTTTGGATACGAACCTTGAGTCCGTTTTTTTTGGAAATTTTTTAAGAAAGAATCCCCTCGTAAAAAAGGCGAAATGTGTGAGATCCTACTTTTTTAAAATCTCTCACGCGTTTAAGTCGATGAGATAACCTCTTCGAGTCGCTTGATCGTCGGTGTTGACTCCCACCTTCGCGATGTTCCGCGCACCGGAATTTACATTCTCCAATTCGGAAAGAGGATGAAGACGATCGGGCATGTTCCGAATCGTAAATTCAGACTTTGAAAATTGGCGTGCGCCGGGTGAACTTTGAAGTGCAAAATTGATTTCTTTGAGCATGGCCTGCGAATGTCCTTTTTTCTTTCAAGGGAACAACCATTTTACAACTTTGTAAAGCGAAAATCGACCTTTCGATCCAAACCCGAATTCGGTCCTTCCTCAAATTCTCTCCGGATTACAGGCCGTCGAAATTAAAATTTTCGGTATTTTCAGAATCCTGTTCCTGGGGAACTTCGGCGAGAATCGCCGAAACCTTTTCGGAAGTTTTTTCTTTTTTTGGAAGCTCCAGTTCCGGTTCTCCTTCGTCTTTCATCTTCATCAGGAGAGAGAATCCTTTGGGTTCTCTTACAAATTCCGGAAAGTATTCGTAAAATAATTTTGCAGAGACGACGCGGAATTTGTACGGGTAAGCGTTTTTATAAGTGGGGGAAAGTTCCACATCTGGCAACTGTTGAAACTGGATTCTATCCTCAAAGTCGTTAAACTCTTGTTTGGTGAAAACCGGAAGTCTTTCGGTGATCAAATCTTTTAGAATGATCCAGTCCAACTTAAAACGCATCCTATAACCTTGAAACGCCGAAGACCTCTGGATCAGATTGACAAGTCTTTTGAGAGGATAATCCCGTTTTGCATACGGAGTCAGATAGATCAGAAGATATCTCTGCGAAAAGCCGAGAGGTTCCCAGACTCTTTCCGGAAAAAGTTTTCCCTCTTCCTCTTTTAGGTCGTCTAGAATGGACTGCAATTCAGGAACGATTTCCGTATGATCCGAATAGAACTCTTGTTTTTCAACTTCTCCAAATTCTCCGTAATAGAGCCATTTGTAAAGGTCCGCGATTTCGAAGACGGGATGGTAGATCAAGAATCGATCTAAGAATTCGATCTTTTCTTCGCGAGATTTGTTATCGTCGATTTCTCTCTGAATCACTTTTTTGATCCTCGTTTTTGATCGCGAACAATTCGGACTGATTTAAAATCCGAAGGATGTTCTCCCTATGGGTCAGTATGATCCCGATAGAGATAAAAATCATGGTTCCTAAAACCCAATACGAAATCTCTTCGTGTAAAAGAAGAACCGAGGAAAAAGCATAAACGAGAGGAAGCGTTAGGGAAGCAAAAATTGATCCCAGAGAAACAAATTTAAAAAATTTATAAACCGCTAAAAAAACGAGAACCGCTCCCAAACACGCGATCGGAGTAAGAACCAAGAACACGCCTAACGCAGTCGCAACTCCCTTCCCACCTTTGAAGTTTAAGAATGGGGAGAACATATGTCCGAGGACGGCCAGGACTCCGCAGAGCAACTGAAACGGAATTCCACCTTCCGGAAGAAACAACCCGGAAAGATAAACCGGAAGCGCGCCCTTGGCAACGTCCAAAACCAAAACGGGAAAACCGTATCTCCAACCGACCAATCGGCCGACGTTCGTCGCGCCTATGTTTTTACTTCCGGACTTGCGGATATCCACGCCGGCCAATCGAAGAGCGATCCAATATCCGAAAGGAATCGAACCCGCGGCAAAACTTAAAAAAGCACAAAGAAGAAAATTCATTTACGATCCGAGCGAAACTCCAATTGAACCGGGATTCCTTGGAGTTCGTAAGTCTCCGTAAGTTTCTTTTTCAAAAAAGAAACGAGATTCGGTTTGAAGTAGTCTACGTGATTTACGAACAAAATAAGATGAAACGGAGAAGTCGAAACCTGAGTGCAATACAACATCTTCGGAGGTTGGTGGGCGGAAAACGATCTTCCCGCAAGTCCCATCCAGGATTTGAGATTTTTGTTCAACTCGGAAGTGCTCACCTTTCTCTGAGAACGGGTCGCGAGATCGAACGCAAGATCCACCAACTTTTTGACGCGGAGTTTTTCGGTCGCGCTGATCGTGATGATCGGGACTTCGTTTAACAATGGAAATCTGCTGAATAGTTTTTCCTTATATTCCTTGAAGGTCTTATCGCTTTTGTCTTCGATAGCGTCCCATTTGTTGACCGCGATCAAAAACGGTTTTCCTTTTTCCTGCAAAAGAGAAGTGATCTTTTTATCAAAATCCCCGAAACCCTTTTGTGCGTCCAGAAGATGGATGACAAGATCGCTTCCATCGATCGCCTTGAGAGTTCTCTGATACGAATAGAATTCCAAAGCTTCCGCGGATTTGCTGTGTCTTCGAATCCCTGCGGTGTCGGTCAAAAGCAAACGTCTATCACCGAATTCTAATAGAGTGTCCACCGAGTCCCGTGTGGTTCCGGCGACGGCGCTGACCACCGCCCTTTCGTAACCGCAGATCGCATTTAACAAACTGGATTTTCCGGAATTCGGTTTTCCGACGATCGCAAGACGAAACTCGTAGTCTTCTTCCGCGAGAGGAAGGGGTTGTGCGTCCTTCTTCTTCGCAGGATTCATCTTTTCGATCCAGACTTTTCCGAGTTTTCTTCCACTTAAGAAAAATTTAATCTTCTCCAGAAGTAGTCCGAGATTCTTTCTTCCCACGGCCGAGATGGGAAGGACTTCGGCAAGACCCATTCTATAGAATTCTTCAAGATCGAACTCGTCGAGTTCCTTATCCGCCTTGTTTACGCAGTAGATGATCGGTTTTTTCGCGACATCGGGTTCCCTTCTCAGATATCCGAGAAGAGTATGATCCGCCGGAGTAACCTCATTCTTATCCAATAAAAAGATGATCAGATCGGAAGCCTTGAGTTGTCTATAAGCGGCTTCTAATATGGATTGGGCAAGCGTATCCGGATTGTCGATGTCGAGTCCCGGAGTATCGCAGAGATAAAAGTCCAAGTCCTTGTCTTCCTGATAGATTCTCGCGGAAAGAACGTCACGCGTCACACCGGGATAGTCTTCGGTGATCGCGAGTTTCTTTTTTAAGAGCGCGTTGAAGAGCGTGGATTTTCCCACGTTCTGTCTTCCCACGATCGAAACAACGGGAATGATTTCACCGGGTTCTTTTCGTGGAGCTTTGATCGGAACGATTTCTTCCGATTCTTCGGTTGTTTTTTTTCTGGCTTTAGCCATATGGATCCTAATTGATACTTCCTAAGAATCGTAACGATTGGAAGATTTTAAGGCGCGAGCGATTTCCTGCTGTGCGTCTTTTTTCTGCATGTCATCCCGTTTATCGTGTATCTTCTTCGGTTTGGCGACGGCGATCTCCACCTTAACTCGAAGGTTATTCTTAAAATAGACCTTTGTGGCGACGAGAACCAAACCCTTTTCTTTTACCTGACGATCCAACTTTTCGATTTCCCTCTTATGCAGAAGAAGCTTTCGAGCTCGGATCTCCGGATGATTTGCGTAACCTCCGTTTTTGTACGGAGTAATGGAAAAATTTTCTAAAAAGATTTCGCCGTTTTTGATCTTGGCGAAGGCGTCGGTAAGATTCCCTTTTTTTTCACGAAGACTTTTGACTTCGGATCCGGTCAAAACGATGCCCGCTTCGATGAATGATATCAATTCGAAGTTGAACTTGGCCTTTTTGTTGACCAAGGGCGAATGCCCGGATTCTTCTTTTTTGTCTGCCATCTTACTTTGTTAAACCGACTTCGTGGACGGTTTTTTGATTTGCATCGATTCTAGATTCGGCGGTCCCTAACGGATTTCAGCGCCGAAGAACGTCGAATTCCGATTAATTTCTCATACTGTGATGAGTGAGAATCAATCTGCCTAGTTCGGTCCCGATCAAGTTGGGCATATTGTAAAAATTATCCGAAGTGATCTGGATGGAATCCTGAAACAGATGTTCCGCTATGTATCGTCTTCCGAGACCGACTCCCAGAAAGACGTAGTTCCGATTCTGGTTTTTCAGAATTTCGGCGTGGAGTTTGCGGTTGTCCCGAGAATTGATTTCGTCGGAAACTTCTGCCTTTCCCCTTTGTCCCCGAAAATCGGAGATCATTACCACAATTTTCGTCTGTGCCTCTGGCGAAAAGTACGATTCTACTTTTTCGAGAAGTTGATACTCTTCTACGGAGTCTCCCTGCCAGTCAGTTCTGAGATAATTGAACATTTCCTCTTCTTTGGCTTCGTCGTATTCCTCGTCGAGACGTTTGATCGGAACAAGATCGATTCGATCCTTCTTATTGTTTCGATCCGAATAGGCGTGGATCGAAAAATCCACCTCGTGT
Source organism: Leptospira ainazelensis (assembly GCF_016918785.1). Lineage (GTDB taxonomy): Bacteria > Spirochaetota > Leptospiria > Leptospirales > Leptospiraceae > Leptospira > Leptospira ainazelensis. The sequence goes on from NZ_JAFFPT010000060.1 coordinate 211,404, forward strand.
TCTTTGAGAATATAAGCGGAAGAAAGCATCGCCGAGATTACGGCGACCGCGTATTCGAAGTTGAAGATCCTTCTCGACTTGGAGACGAGAAACGCGACTTCCACACCTTTGAGTTTTTCCTCGTTTTTATCGATGATCGTACGATCAAAAACCTTCGAGTCCCCTCTTCCGGATAAGAATGAAATATATTTCCGAGTATCGATACGATTTCCTTCGTTTCGATACATTCTAGTGATGTCGATCTCGGGATCAAAAAGACGATCGAGATTGAGTTCGATGTCTTCCAAACTCTGACCAAAAACTTCCTTAAATTCTTTTAAAGAAACTTGGATCGAGTATTCCCAGAGAATTTTCCGTTTGGCAAGAAATTGTTTGTAGAGTTCTTCGGTGCGATAACCCCAGGCCCCGCCTCCTCCGGCGGGTTCACCTTGGCCTTTGTTGCCTCGAGTGTCCTGCCCATACCAAGCGTCGGCGCCTTCCTTCATCTGGCCTCCGGTTTCCGGAGTGTCGATTTCAATTCCACGTTTGAGAGGGTTGCCCGAGTTGAGAAGTTTGGCCTTTCCGGTTAACGCTTCTCTTTTATGAAGTTCGGGATTCCACCAACGTTTTTTCTCAATGTCTGTGGCCGTTGTTAGAGTTTTTTTTTTCTTATCCTCAAGAACCTTGAAGAAGTCGGATTCGATCTCGATGCCTGACATTTGGAAATCTAAGATTTTTTCGAGCTCCTGTCTTTCTTTCGGATCGGCGATCTGATTTGTATAAGCGATCTTACCGCCTCGGACTGCGGTTTCTTTCAGACCCGCTTCTCCCGTTTTTTCATCCGCATAACGAAGAATATGATCCTTCCAAAAAAGAAGATTGGAAAGACCGAAAAGATACGGTAAAAGATTCGCCGAACCGATGGTTCTTTTTTTTGCGAGATCGCGGATCTTTGTGTGAAAGGTCACCATCTTCGAGATCAGACTGCTACCGGGAAGATAGAAGGAAAGAATTTCGGTTAACGTGGATTCGTCTTCGAGATCCGGAAACAAAACACTCGTAAAACGATTTCGAAACGCGCGGGAGATCGTCGCGGTGGACTTCGACTTTCTAAAAAGTTTGAGAGCGAAGATGCGGGAATCGCCTGTCAACTGGATCGGTTCGGTTCTTCCTGCTTCGGGAGGAAGTGTGAGAGATCTCGCGTCGTCCGTGAGCATATTCAATTTTTCTACGAGTTCGGCTCCGGCGGCTTCTAAGTTTGTGATAAGAATGTTTCCGCCTTCCCGGATTCCACGAGTGAGAGGACCGTCGACCCAATCCACCTTGGAACCGCTGATCGGTTTTAAAGCTCCGATGATATCCGAAGTGTGAATTCCCTTACACAAACTCACCGTCTCCAGAGGAAGACCGGAAATTTCAGTGAAGAGAGGAAGAAGAATCTGAGGATCCTGTTCTTCCGAATATTCGATCAAAACATTTTCTTGAAACTGAACTGCGGTAAAAATCTTTTCGGAGAATTCGCGGAGTTTTAAAGGAAGAGGAACGCTGCTCAAAAGATTCTTCGCTTTGTTTTCATCCACGACCGGAAACGCCTTATCGTTGCAGTATAAAAATCCTTTATGAACTTGGAAGGTCGGTTCCGGAAGTTCGGGAGCCATCTTGAGTCCCGTTTCGTTTAACAAAAGTTCGACCTGAACGTCTCTGTCTTCTTTTTTACGGAAGGGTTCGACGTAGAAGTTCCAGAATTCGCGAAACTGAAGTTCGCTCGTTTCCGCTTTTAATCCGAGAATTCTGTTACACAGTTTTTTGAGATTTCGAATGTTGAAGTGATATTTTTCCAGATCACCCTTTCCGAGTTTTCCGGTGATCACACGATTCTCCGTTTCCAGAGAAATACGAATGCAGGATTGAAGAAGGGATGGACTCAAAGCGGGATAGAGTTTTTTCAAAATAAAAAGAATCTCATCCGGAGTATGAGGATCGATAAAAACGACGGAGAAAAATCGTGTGATGTCGAAAGGAAGCGGTTTTCTTCCTTCAAAACCTTCGGATGGGTTCTGGGTTCCAATAAAATTAAAACCTTCACCGCAGGAAATTCTCGAACCGTCTCCTTCGATTAACTCCAAATAGGCGGACTCATAAACGGTGGAGAATCGTTTGATGATATGCGGAGGACAGAGGTTCATCTCGTCGGCGACAAAACTCTGGCCCGAACGAATCGCCGCAGTAAGAGGCCCGTCCGACCAGGCAAAACCTTGCCCATCCATGAGAATTCGATACGAACCGATGAGATCTTCCGGAAGTGTGTCCTCGTTAAAACTAAAACGAGAAGTCGGATGTTTTCTCATAAAGTTGATATAATAGATGAGAGCGTTTTTTCCCACTCCGGCGTCGCCCACGAGGAGCACCGGTTTTCCTTCGAGAAGAGGATAGAGAATATTGGATAGATTGCGAACTGTGGAATCGGTCTCAACGAGATCGGATCCAAGACTTCCTGTGTTGATTCCCGACTTGGAAACGGGAACATTCAGACCGGCGATTTTTACGGTTTCCATGACTCAAAGTTTCTCGGATAGAATCCTCTGGCAACCTGAATTCCCGAAATTATAGTTTGAATTGTTTGACTATCAAATCAACTTTTCGAGATGATTCTTTTGAGAAGACCGTTTTGCGGTAGTTCTCTCCGATGGAAATTTCAAAAAGGATCTAGTATGAGTCAGAATCCATTAGAATATGTTTTAGCAAATCGAATCCAAGGCCTCGACACTTCCGCGATCCGCAAAGCGTTCGAACTCGCGGGAAGTTTAAAAAATCCGATCAACCTTTCCATAGGCCAGCCTCATTTTCCTTGTCCCGCAAATATCATAGAAGCCGGATGTAAGGCTCTCAAAGACGGAAAAACGGCTTACACTCTCACCGGAGGAATTCCGGAACTTCGTTCGGCGCTTGCTGAAAAATACAAGACGACTAACGGCATCTCCTACGCAACGCCCGAAAGAATTTTGGTCACTTCGGGAATCAGCTCCGCCTTTTTACTCCTATTCAACGCATTGTTAAACGAAGGAGACGAATGTCTCGTCGTCACCCCCCATTTTTTGATGTATCCTGCGTATATCAAAATCTACGGAGGAAAGATGAACACGGTGCATCAATCCTTCGAACCGGAAGACTTAAAGGAATTTTCGAAGAAAAAACTGAAGATCATTATTTATTCTTCTCCTTCCAATCCTACCGGTAAAATTCTTTCCAGAAAACAACTGGAAGCGCTCGCAGAACTCGCTGAAAAGACGGGAGCTTATTTGATTTCGGACGAGATCTACGAACTTTTCGACTATGATAAGAAGTTTGTTTCCGCCGGTTCTTTTTACGAGAAGGCGATCACACTTTCGGGTTTTTCTAAAACTTACAGTATGACGGGGCTTCGTTTGTCCTCCATTCTCGCGCCGGAACCTATTATAAAAGCGTTAACTACTCTGCAACAATACACGATCGTCTGCGCGCCTTCCGTCACTCAGTGGATGGGACTCGAGGCTTTGAAGACGGATATGAGTTCCTACATAGCGGACTACAAAGAAAAAAGGGATTTTGTCTATGATTCTTTGAAGGATCATTACGAAGTCGAAAAAAGCGAAGGTGCGTTCTACTTCTTTTTCAAAATCAAGGAAAAGGACGATGATTTTGTCCTAAGGGCGATTCAAGAGAAAGAACTGATTTTAGTTCCGGGTTATATCTTTGCGGATTCCAAAAACCACATTCGGATCAGTTTCGCATCGGAATGGGAGAATCTAAAGAAGGGAATGTCCGCGCTTGTCTCACTCGCTTGATCCGTTGAGTTTTTGGATCCTTTTTGCATTCGGAAGTTTTGGCGCGGCTTCCTTGGGAAGTTTTTACGTTACCCTCGGATATAGAATCTTAGAATACTATTACGGCAAAAAAAGAAAGTCCCTTTCTTTTCGGGAGAAGTGGAGGAGAATCTTCACTTCTCCAAGCGCCTGCGACCATTGTGAAAAGGAGGTCCGTTATCCGGAATTGCTTCCCGTAGTCGGTTATCTGATCACAAAAGGTAAATGCAAAAAATGTAATCAACCGATTCCTCCGATCTTTCCTCTTGTGGAATTTTCTTTTTTTTGTGTTTTTGTTTTTTGTTTTGTTCTTACCCAAAATATAACGTTCAGTTTTGTATTTTTGTTTTTATGCGGCCATCTTTTGATTTCCTGTCTGACCGACGCTTACCATTTTTCTTTGGATTACGAGAATCTTCCTTGGATTGTTTTTTTCGGATTCGCCGCGGTTTTTCTCTTAAACGGAAAACTTCCGGGTTGGAATGAGCTCTTTGTGTTCGGAGGTTTTTTGGGAGCGTTTCTTCTCCTTTTCTTTTTCTTTCCGGGAGGAATCGGATTTGGAGACGTTCTCTTCGCGCCGGTTTTTGGGATGATTGCGGGGCATCCTTGGTGGATGTTTTTTTTAAACGCTTCTTATATTCCTGCGGTTTTGTTTACGATCGTTCTTCGAAAGAAGGGAGAAAGTCTGAGAAAAAAGCCGATTCCCATGGGTTTGTATTTTGGTCTGGGAACGTTGTTTACTTTTTTTGGGAAGATCCTTTTCGAATCGGGACTTCTTTCTTTTTCTTTTTTTTCCGGTTTTTCGGACCAGAACCCGCAATAAAAAAGGGATCCGTTTCAAAAACCGGCGACGGCCGCTGAAAAAAAACCAAAGGATACATTCGTATTTTAGAATATTCTGATTCACTATTTTAACAGAATTGTTTACCTCTTTTATGCTTCCTTTTTTTATTCGTGCGGAGAATGACCGTTAAATCGAACAATAGATCGACGATCCTTCGAAGAACTGTTTTGAGAATTGAGTCTTCCGATTCGGGAGTTTTGCCGAGGTTGACAAAACGAGCAAGACCGTCCGAATGGAAATCGTTGTCGGAACTGCGACGGGAAGAATTCTCCTTGCAAATACGGGATCTTTGTGTGAGCTCCTACATTCTAAACTTTTTACTTGCAAGAAGTAGAATTTTGTGATAGAGCAAAATCACCCGGAGTTTTCCGCCACCCGATTTGCATAACCTTACCCACAAGTTTGGGAGGAGCCGCCACGAAAATTGTCTTACACGGAAGGACTTTTTAGGAGCTCCTACATGGGATTTTTTCCTTGCAAAATTATAATTCTGTGATATAGGAAAAACACCCGGAGTTTTCCGCCACCCGCCCCTCCACCCGAAAATCGGGCGGGGCGCGCGTTTCACGGAGGACTGTCGTTGTTACGACAAATTTTTCTTAAGATTCAGTCCACTTTGTAGGTAAGGTTATCGTCGCAGGGCAGAACCCGCCGACTTTCACGGAAGAGCCGTCGTAGTTCCGACTGACATTTCTCTTGGAGTCTGAATAACTTGTAAATAAGAATCGGATTCCCCAAAATGAACTCAAAGTCCGACTCAGAACATTTTCTCAAAACAATCTCTGTCGGACTACAAGCCGGAACTCTCTTAGATCGGATAAAAAAAGAGTCCGCAGAAAAAGAGGATCAACCAAAAACCGGTCTCGATCGTTTCGCTGAGAGGTTGAATTCTTCGAATACCTCCATAAGCGTGGACGATCACCATCAAACCAAAACATCCCAAAAGAATATTAAAGTAAAACGGCTGTACACTTCTGTCTCCCGCCGCGACAAAACCCATATAACAAAGAACGCTCATTACGCTTGCGAGACAACGTCCGTAATAAATGGACAAATTTCCTTGAGCCGGAATCTCCCAACCCAAAACGGCGGCCCACCGAAGCGGGACCAAAAACATGGGAAGCGCAAACACAAAGAATGTCGACGCAACGAGCACGTATAAGAATACACTGGATTCAGTTCCCCAGATTCCAATCATAACCAACTCCTCACATTAGATTCAGATTCTTCCGAAGCCGAGAACACACCGGCCGCCCGGGAAATCTTTACGTTAAGCGAAACCATTCTTCTATCCCTAAAGACACAAAAGGCATATATACTTTAAATATGCCATGAATTCTAGATCATTGACTCATATTTCTGTAAAGAACAATATTTTTGTTCAAATTAAAAGAAAGAATTCGGACTGAGTTTTACGGTTTTCAAGGGCTCCGAGTTTACAAACTTTCCAAAGAGAAAGCGAAAATCGAATTCCTAAAAAAAGAAATCAGAGCGAATTCAAATCTCTTATTTATAATTTAGAATCGTTTCTGTTCACGAATGCCTCTTCGCGTTTCCGCTCGGAAAGGTTACGTTTTTTGAATATGATTTTCTTGGAGGTTGGGGAGAAAGTTCTTTCGGTTCCCGATATTTTTTTAAGAATTTTCTAAATCTTTGTAACTTTTTAAAACGTCTTTCGTAGTCGAAAGATTCACCCGAGAAAAGTTAGGATCGTTTTGTGAGAATCGATCGACCAGAATCGGCTTTTTAGAAAACTGAAAGATTCCGCTTTTTAGGAGCAAAGACAAAAACTGTTTTAGAATTTTTTGAATTCTCCTAAAACGTTCCATCCTCGAATAAAACTTTTTGAGAAGATTTTTTTTGAAAATTTTACGTTAGGCGCACTTGAAGTCCGATTGCGGCTTTTCGCGACAAGATCTTCTGAAGAAACAAGGGCCCTTGAGGTTTGTCGGATTGTGAAGTTTTAAAACTTGAAACGGACTTCGTTTCAAAAAAAACTCTCTCTAAAAATAAACGACCCTCAGATCCACTCCTCCGTGAGTTACGTGGATGGTATCAGTTTTGATTCCCATATTTCGATTGAGAATGGACCAAGAATCCTCGTCAGGACAAAGAATCAATCCGCTGATTTCAACGGGGAGTTCCCACCAAAGTTTGAGCTTTTCCCCCAACTTTTTGTAAAACGTATTGGTGGCACCGGCTTCCATTCTCAAACCGTAAGGAGGATTGAGGGGCATCCAGATCCGTTTCGGCTTGCCTACGCTTTCCCAGATCTCGTTTGGAGAACCCGTAAAAAAATCCCCTTGCCACTGTTGCATCGAAACCAAGTCTTGAATCGCAGAATCCTTTAGAAAAGTTTGATATTGTTCCATTCTTTTTAAAGTGTATTGAAAGGTCTCTTCGTTGAGTTCATTCCACCAAACCGCGATCGGATTTTTACCCGGAGGTTTTAGGGTTTTCTTTTTGAGAAAGTCCCAAGTAGACTCGGGAAATTCTCCCATGTCTTGAAACAAAAAAGTTCTCTGATAATGAGGAAATCCGACTCCAAAGATAGAATCCACGGATTCTCGGATCAAGGTTCCCGTTCCGGCAAAGGGAACAAAAACGGCGTCCGGATTGGGAAGAATCTTGTGCATTCTCTGAATTAAAAATCTCGCGAGATCCTCCCGGATCGGCGCCGACTTGGAAAGCGGTTTGAACTTTCCCCTTTGATTGAGGGGTTCTCCGGCGAGACTAACGTTCATCACGATCTCGTCGTCCATGATCATCGCGCTGAGTTCGGTCGTCCTTTTTCCGTTTGCGGGATTCGTGTGTTCCGTTTCCCAAAGTCTCCTTAGATCCTCGGGGGTCCATTCGGTTGCACCTTTTACCTGAGGATGAAACAGAAGATCCCAATCGGCCGGAAGAATTTCGGATTTACGAAGAGAGTTTTCAAATTCTTTAAAATCAAAAGAACGTTTGAGGGGATACATCCCCAGATTGAGTCTGAAGTCCCGAACCCAGGGGATTCTCACCAAAAGTTCGAGCGCCTGGCGGAAGTTTGCATTTTCGAGTAAAATTTTCCCCGGGAGAACTTTGAGAAAGGGTGTGGACATCTTCGGAAGATAAGAATCGCTGATGATTCTTTTCGCTGTCTGTTCGGTTTCCTTTGCGGATCCCGTGGGGAGCAGATATTCCCATCTCCTCAGCTGGCCCGACTTAAATTTAGGAAACTTCCATAGCATGAAAGTAGAATTTAATATCGCTTCCGTACGGCCTATCTCAAAACTTTCTCAAATTCAAATAATCAGCGCCCTCCTTTCGAAACCTTCTGGATCGCCTCCCATTCCTTGCCGGAAACGATTCTTCCGTCCACCAGATGAATCTGTCTTTTGGTTTTTGCGGCAAAATCCGGGTCGTGTGTCACCACGACGATCGTCGTATTTCTCTCTCGATTTACCTTCGCGAGAATGTTCATCACCACTTTTGTGTTCGCGGAATCGAGCGCGCCCGTGGGTTCGTCCGCAAAGATATATTTGGGATTCATCACGAGGGCCCTTGCGATCGCAACCCTCTGAGCCTGACCTCCGGAAAGACGATTGATACGATAGTTCATCCTGTCTTTGAGATCGAATTCTTCCAAGAGGTGTTCCGCATAACTTTGGTGTTCGTTCAAAAGAGCCGCCTTTCTCGCCGGCATCAAAACGTTTTCGAGCGCGCTGAATTCCGGAAGAAGATAGTGAAATTGAAAGATAAATCCCATTCTTTTGTTTCGAAACTCGTGGATTTCCTCTTCCTTCATCCGATAAATATCTTCTCCGTCGATATGAATGGCGCCTTGACTCGGAGGATCCAAGGAACTGATCATATAAAGGAGAGTACTCTTTCCGGAACCTGACTTTCCGGTCAAAGAAACGTAGTCGCCCTCTTCGATATCCAAGCTGACTCCTTTGATAATTTCCGAGTTTCCAAACGTCTTCTGAAGATTAAAAACTGAGATTCCATTTTGAACCGCGATCGGCATCCTATTCTCCCCTTATAATCTCGATCGGAGAAAGTTTTCCCGCGGACCTCGCGGGGATCCAACTCGCAATCAAGGTCGCGACCATAGATTGTAAAAACGCCTGAAAATAAATCGAAGGCGCAAAAGATACCACCATCGTATTCGCTCCCGAAGAAAATAAAGGATTGGTAAAAGGAAGGGATTCGATTCTCAAGCAGATTAAGAATCCAACGATGAGACCGATGATTCCTCCTGCGATTCCGAGGATCACTCCTTGCATCAAAAAGATCATCAAAACCTCTTTCGGCCTAAATCCGATGGAACGAAGAATCGCAATTTCCCTTTTTTTCTGGTTGATAATTACATTCAGAATATTGTATATTCCGAATCCGGCGACAACGAGTATCGCAGCGGTCATGGAATAACGGATCGCGTCCTGCAGCTTAAAGATCGCAAAAAAGCTCGAATTGGCTTCCTGCCAGCTTAGAATTTTGTCTTCACCAAAACTTTTCCAATCTTCCGCTTTTTGGATCGAACGATTCACGTCTTTGAGTCGCACCGCGATGTCGGTGATCATTCCGGATTGCCCCGTCAATTGTTGAACTTCGGATAACAATCCGTAGGCGATGCTGTCGTCCAAGGCCTTGTTTCCGGAACGAAAAATTCCTGAAATACGAAACGGAGTTTTTTGCTGCAAACCCGCCGTGATCCAGACCGTTTTGTTGAGTCCCAATCCCAAAAGTTTCGCAAGTCCGTCGCCCAGGATCAGTCGGTTTCCTGCGGAGAGAGATTCCACACTCCCTTCCGTGATATATTCCGCAAGAGGGGTGATTTGAATCTGTCTCGATGGAATGATTCCTACGATCTTTCCGGCTTCTTGATTGGAACCGGAATACAAAAAAATCCTTCCGCTTACCTGCGGAGAATACGCTTTCACTTCCGGGTCCCGATCGAGTCTTTCATACCAAAGACTCGCCTGATTCAAATGTGTGGAACCTCGTTTTCCGGAAGGTGGCGAAAGCCAGAATACGTTTTCTCCGGGAAAAAGATCGTCCATGGAATTCGCTTGGATGATCTCCTGTCTTGGAGAAATTCGAACGTGACAGTCCGCGTTGATCAGTTGATCGATGAGATATCCCCGAAATCCGAGTAAAACACCGGAGATGATGATAAACGCCGCCGTTCCCAAAACGATTCCGGAAAGAGTCGTCAAGGTCTGTTTTCCCCTGACGAGCATCTGTCTGAGCGCGATAAACAACATTAGGGCGCCTCGGAGATTTGATCTCCCGGTCGGATATCGCCTTCTTTGACTTCTATATACCGTTCGGACCTGAGTCCCGGAGTAAAAGAGACGGAAGAAGATTTACCGTTTCTGAATATTACAATTTTATGTTTCTTTTCGTATTTTCTAGGAACCAAAACCGCGTTGTCCCTTGTACCGATCTCGATCGCGACGTCCGCGGTCATTCCGGGAAGAACTCCTTCCGGAAAACGGGAAGTTTCGATTCTCGCAAAAAATTGTCCGGCGTGGGAAAAAGTTCCCTGCACTTTTCCTTGGATCGTATCGTTTGGCTTTCCTTCGAAACGAATAAAAGCGGTTTGTCCTTTTTTTACCGAAAGAAGAATCTGTTCGTCCAAAGCGACGATTAGATATTTAGAACCGACCCCCAAAACTTCGACGGCTTGGATCGTTGGAAACGCGACCTCGCCTTCGTGGTAGCCGACGTCGGAAACGATTCCTCGAATCGGAGATCGAATGGTGGAAAGACCTTCGAGCTGCAAAAGATTCTGACCGGGAAACACCTCGTCGCCTTCTAATACAAAAACTTTGGCAACCTTAGTCGGGACGCCGACTCGAAAACGAAACGTATCCAAAGAATGAACGGTTCCTAATCCATAGGCCTTTTCCGAGATCGGACCTTTGATCGCGAAATCTTCCGCTTCCGGTTTGTTCCTATATAACAAAAGCAGAATCAAAACCATGGGAAGAGCGGCATAAAATATTCGATAAGGAAGTTGTAAGGATCTATAAATTCTCAATAAGGATTTGAGCGAGTTGACTAGGACTTTCATTCTGACTGACTCCGGCTTACTTTTTTTTCTTCTTCTTTGCAACGTTAGGGAACGTTTTCTTTTTCTTCGCTTGCGAATTCACAACCGAAGGTTCTATTTTTTTAGGAGCAAGACCGCCTGCGATAAAGTCGACGGTCCTTTTTAGTTCCACTTCTCCTTCCCAATCTTCTCCCGGTTGGAAAAAAATTTCGGTAAGAAGGATATATCCGGAAAGATTGGTCGCCAAGAGTCGAAACGCGGAAGTGATCGGAATGTCTTTGATCATTCCTTTTTCTTGAAACGTTTTGAGACGTTCAAGCATCAAGGGCGCAAGTTTTTGTTTGAAAACTCTTTCCAAGATCGCCCGCATTTCAGAAGAGATCATGGCTTCTTGAACGACGATACGGATAAGATTTTTATTCTTTCGAATAAAAGAGATTCTTTCCTCAAAGACCGCATGGAGAAATTCTTCCAGAGTCGCGTAGTCCAGAGAAAAGATGACCTTCAGCCGTTTGAGCGTAAGCGGTGCGATAAAACTTTCCAAAAGCGGCATCGCAAGACTGAGAAGAAGTTCCTTCTTGTTCTTAAAATGTTTGAAGATCAGCCCTTCCGCAACTCCGGCCTTTTTTGCGATCTCGCCCGTTGTTGTGGCCGAAAAACCCTTTTGAGCAAAAAGTTCCATCGCCGACAAAAAAATCTTTTTTTGACCTTCGGGCCAGGACGGATCCAGTTCTATACTTTCTTTGATTTCTTCCATGATGAGTGATTACTCACTCATAATAACAAGGAACGCTTTTTTGTCAAGTCGTGAAAGCGATTGTTTCCCCTTTTTTCCAAAAAGTAAAACGGGGAAATCCGGAAACCTGAAAACAAGAAAGTGGATTCTTTACAAAAAGCGAACGTAGACCGGCATAAAAAAACTTCTAAAAAAAATCGATAAACGAACTTTGTATGCAATTTGTAATCGGTTTCGTTTGTATCCGTTTCTAATTTCAGTCGTTTTTGGCTTGAGTGTCAGCCTTTGTTCCTACTTATTATAAGAATCGGCTTCGACTCAGCAACTTTGTGTTGATCCCATATCCGAGAGAATAATAAAAAGAGCCAGAATGTTTCCACGAATACCCACTCATCTCAAATTGATTTTTAGTTACGTCGTCTACTTCGCAGTCATCCTACTCTTATACAAGATTGCCTTTCTTTCGGTTTATTGGTATCGTTTGCACGGAGTTCCTTTGGACGAAATCGCGGTCGCGTTTCTTTTGGGTTTTCGATTCGACTTAGCGGTCATCGGAATGACCCTCGGAGTTTTTGCATTCTTATCCGTTCTTCCTTTTTTGAATCGTTTCAAAGCGTATCGTTTTTTCTGGGGCTACACCCCGATTCTTTTGGGAATCTGGATGATCGCACATTTGATCGCGGACATCATCTATTTTGAAAACGCGAACAAACATATCGGCTACGAAGGATTCGTCTTTATCGGAAAGGATTTGGGCGTGATTTTAAAATCCGCATTAGAACAAAACACGGCCACGTTTATCATAGGAATCGGATTTTTACTCGTCTTTCTTCCGGTCTCTACTTGGCTTTTTCTCAAATACAATCCTTACGAATACAAAAGAGAATCTTGGAAAACATACGGGGCACACATAGGAATCGTTTTGGTTCTTTCGATCATCGCGATACGGGGAGGAATTCAAGAATCTCCGATCCGCGCCACGAACGCGATCGTCTCCGGAAACAACTTCGTCAACAATATCGCGTTAAACGGAGTTTTCACGTCCATCATGGATCTGAAAAGTCAGTCCATTCCTAAATTTTTAAAACTGGAAACTGAGGAAGCCGTCGAAATTGTTCGAAAAGAAATCGAATATCCCGGAGCTGAATTTGTAAGCGAAAAGTTTCCGATCCTAAGAGTTCAAAAAGAAACCAATCAAGGAACTCCGCCTAACATCATTTTGATCATGCTCGAAAATTGGACCGGAAAGTTTATTCGTCCGATTTCGGACGGGCTCGTGGACGGAAAAGAAGTGGCGCCTCACTTCAATCAACTCCTAAAAAAAGGAAGATTTTACAATCGATTTATCGCCTCCGGTGGAAGAACTACAAACGGAATGATGTCCATTCTTACCGGAATTCCGGATCGCCCGGGTTTGACCGTAGTTCGAACCCATCAAGTTCTCGGAAACTTTTCCGGGATCGGAAGTATTTTTAAAAGAATGGGCTACGATACTTTTTTCGTGACCGGCGGGGACCTGAGCTTTGACAATAAAAGTACACTTATGCCTCACTGGGGCTTTGATACGGTGATGGGAGAAAAAGAGATCTCAAAACTCGGAAGATTCAAACTCGGAGCCTGGGGATACGACGACGCCGACGTATTACAATTATTGCATGAACGGATTTCTAACTCGAAAAAACCGATCTTGGGATTGGCGCTGACGCTTACGACCCACTACCCTTACCGGACTCCTTCGGAAAAATTCAGAATCTTCGGCCCGGAAACGAGAGACTATGATTTTTTAAACGTCTACAACTACGCCGACTGGGCGGTTCACAACTTCATCACACAAGCCGAAAAGTCCGGTTATTTTAAGAATACGATTTTTGTATTTGTCGCGGACCACACTCACCACCGTTATTTGGATTATTACGAGGATAGGAACGTTCCGTTTTTGATCTACGCTCCCGGAAGAATCGCGCCTGCGTTAGACGAAACTATAGCATCTCAGTTGGACGTGATTCCCACCATCCTCGGTCTTGTCGGAAAGAAGGTTGCGTTTTCAGCGATGGGAAGAAATCTTTTGGCTCCCGGAAGATCCCAAACCGCATACTTCGCTTACGGGAATTTATTCGGCTGGATCGAAAACGAACATTTTTATCTGAGATTTTTTGACGGGAAGGAGGATCTTTCTTACAATATCATTCCACCTCGTGAAAAAAATAATTTCTGCGAAAAGGATCCGAACGTTTGTGAGGAGATGAGCAGGAAGGCGAAGGCCTATCTCAATCTGAGCTACGACTTATTAAACAGAAACGTAGTTTTTCCTTCGGAAACAGAGCTGATTCGGGAAATCAAACCTTAGAATATTCCGAGGGTTTACGGACTCCTTGTCCTTAGCATTGATTCCAAAAGCGTTTGGAAGAATCGAAGAATCAAGAGGATTTTACGGCGGAGTTTCTACCGTTACGATTGATAAATCTGAGTGTTGAGAATTATGATTTTATAATATAATAATTTTATATAAATATTTTTACAGAACAATAAAAGAATTTTTAGCAAAGACGCAAAAACCTTTTGAAATCAATGCAACCTGTCATGATCCTATGTCGGAGTTCCGACGAAAGGGAAACTTTTTACTCGCGAAAATAAGAATTTTCTGATATAGAAGAATCCTCCGAATTTTCCCGCCACCACTACCCAATCAGCATAACCTTACCCACAAGTTAAAAAAGCGATTTAGAATGAAGAAGTATCCCCGTCAGAGCTTTTGCAATAGTTCCTACAAAAGCTCTCAGAGAGAATATTCCTTGCAAAATTATGATTTTGTGATATAGGAAATCACCCGGAGTTTTCCGCCCCGCGCCCCAAGGAACTCAGTGCATAGCTCCCGATGGGTCGCTACGCAGGGCGGAGCTTTCGTTTTACAGAAGGCTGTCGTTGTTACGACAGATTTTTCTTAGGATTCAAACAACTTTGTGGATAAGGTTATGCGCAAATCTCAGGTAGAGGATCGCGCTACTTTCTCACGGAGGATCGTCGTAGTTCCGACAGTTCTATCCTACGATTTAAATGATTTGTCGCTGGGAGGACAGATTTAAATTCCGCACCAAATTTTTAGGCGCATCAGTTTGTCGGAACAATCTTTACGCGTTCAAAAAAAGTGGACAACGTAGATTGCATTCTTTAGGGGCGTTTGGCAGAGATCGACAAGGAAAGAATTCAATACTCTTCTCGGGTTTTTCGGGTCAGAGTTTGATTCCAGAAGTGGAATACAAATCCTGACAAAGCCCACAAGCCTCTAACTGTTTTCGAATTTCCTTTTTCTTTTCAGAATTTAAACTCGGCCAAAGATTCCTTTTCTCATTTGGATCGGCTTGAATGTCATAAGCTTCCTCATCGGGAGGAAACGAGTTCAGACGAAGCATATAATGAAGATTTCCTCGGATATAACTCATACCGACTCTATAAAGGGAAGTTTCGTTATTGTTTGCGATAAAAATACGGCGATCGTCGGTGAGATTGGAAAAAAGAGAACGGCCTTCCAACTTGGAAAGATAATCTTTTACCTCGGATCGATTAGAAACTCCTAATATATCGGCCACCGTAGGAATCAAATCCGTATTGGAAACGTTTTTCTTCAGGTTTTTTTTCAGACGATCCAAAGGAATGGTATTTTTTAAAGAATCCGGAACATAAAAAATCATCGGAATTGCGACCGTTTCTATATGATTGCTTTCGATATGACCGATATAATCGTGTTCGAAAATCCCCTCTCCGTGATCGGAAGTAAAAATTACCAGAGTATTTTTAGAAAGCCCTTCTTTTCGCAAGAATTGAAATACACTTTGCAAAAGTTTGTCTAAATAATGTACGGAGTTATCATAAGGAGCGTAAGCGTCCTTTCCGATCGGAAATACGATCGATTCTTCGGGGATGATATAAGGAAAGTGATTCGTGTTGAGATGGAGAACACCCGCAAAGTTTCGATTTTTTTCTTTGAGACTTTTCACATGAAGTTCAAACTCTTCCACCGTTTTACGATCGTCGATTCCGATATCGTTAAAAACGCTGAGCCCGCTGATCTCCTTATTCCATAAAAAATCGATCCCCGCATTTTTAAAAAATCCGGAGAAGTTATTCCAGCGAAAACTGTGACTGGAAATGTAAAACGTCGAAAGACCTGCCGCTTGGCCGTATTCCCAAAACAGGGGGGAGCTATGAGTCAAGGAAACCGGCTGGATCGGCGAAACTCCAGATAACAAACTTGGTACGGAAATTAATGTGGAACTCGAATTCGAGAAGGCGTTCTTAAAAACTACTACTGAACCGTCGCCCGGATTTTCAGACCAACGTTTGAGAAACGGAGTGGTATCCCTTTCATATCCGTAAAGTCCCATACTCTTTCTTCTAAGACTTTCGCTCAAGATCACGAGTATATTCATTTTCGTAGGATTTGCACGTTGACTTAGAAGAGGTTTATTTCGCGACTGCAACCCTGCCGAACCGAGTCTATCGCCGGTCAAAATGTTATAGAGATTACGATTGATAAACGAAATGGAATTCGTATCGGAAACGTAGATCTGATCGTTAAATCGTGTGTTGTTGTGAAAAAAAGCCGCAAAAAGAAGAATCACGACACTCAAAGAAACGAACCTACTTTTTAAAAAACGGGAAGGTCTTTGAAAAGAAGACGCAACTTTTAGAGTTACGAATAACAATAAGAAAAGAAGAACAAAACCGATCAGACTCCAGAACGTTAGTCCGCCTTTAAAGATGGTCCAACTGTTGAACGGTTCCTGAAAAATATAGGAAAATACGAAAAAGTTCGGCATGATGCCGGAATATAAATAATATCCGTAAGAGCCGACGATACAGACCGTGTATCCGAGACTTATGTAAACAAGAAAAGCCCAGTAAAGACGTCTCTTCGAAAAAGTCAGAAAAAGGTTTAGGGTCAGAAGAATAAACGAGTAGATCAATATCGAATAAAGAAAAGAAAGAAGATAATATGACCACTGGAGCTTTTCCATTTGACTTAGGATTTTCCAGCGGATCACTAAATCCGTTAGAAGGATAATGGACGGAAGCACAAAAATCGCAGCAATTTTAAATTGGAAATCGGAAACAAAAACGTTCCATTTCTGTTTGAAAAGTGAAAACAAAGAGACACCCCATTCTTGATCGGAAAACCGGAAAAGGAATTTTTATATTTCTTCCGAATCCAATCCGGAAGCCTTTCCTGGCATTTTATAGTAAGCAGTTGCTTACTTGGTTATTTTTAGAATGCCTCTATAAATCAAGTTTTTTTCCCTACAAATGAGAAAAATAACCTCCGATTCATCATATCGTTTCCGGATTTATAAACAATGTAGGTTTTTTATAAAGAATCGACCTTGCCAGCGAACCAAGAGACCGGCATTGAAATACTGACAAAAAGAATTCGTTTTTCTTCGAATCTTCAAAGAAATCGACTTCGTTTTTTCTATGTTTAGAGTTTCCTTGGAACTCAATCTTCCCTGCTCTCTATACTCAAAGGACAGGCTCTGAAAGACACCCATTCTTTGTTCATTTTCCAAGACCGGAAGCCATCGGTAGAAAACCTTGATTCACCTAACAAGGGGAAGGCGTTTGAGGAAAAAAAACGGATCCATTTTGAAAAAACAGATCGGTGAGAATTTTCTTCTCGTGTTTTACTCGAAGCGGGTGAAAAAAATGACGTTCAAATCTTATGGACAAAATAGCCGAGCGGGACAAGGATTGATCGTGTTCTTTGAATCGCTTTCCAATTCGAATATCCTCACCGGGATGATCACACCAGCCGTGATGATTACCGCGTGCGCCAGTTTGATTTTTTCCACCGCTAACCGTTTGGGAAGAATTTTTGATCGGGTCAATCTTCTCAAAGCGGAAGTCGAAGGAGTTCTTGCGGGAAAGTTACTCTTTCCGTCTGAAAGAATGGAAAGTCTCAAAACTCAACTTCGAATCCAAAGAATCCGTGCGATTCTTATTCAGAGATCGATGGCTTTTCTTTACACCGCCACTTCCCTTTTTGTTCTCTCTAGTCTCGGCTTCGCGTTTTCTCAAGCGTTATCTCCCGAATACTCCTGGTTCGCAACTTTGACCGCGCTTTTGGGAGGAGTTTTTCTTTTTATCGCGAGTATCTTTCTCCTTTATGAGAGCCGTTATAATTTGAAATTTATCAAGGGACTGATCGATCTCACTGAATTTTTGGGGAGCAAAATCCCCGATTCTAATTCCCCTTCCTAACCGAATTCTTTCCAAAGCCGGAACCTGAATCATAGCCGGGATCCGGCAACGGATGGATTTTCCTCTTTTGTCCTTTTACAATTTAACAACTAATTCTTCCTTTCTCAACATTCTGTCTCCTACCTAAAAACTATTCATTTTTTCGCAAAAATTTTTCGAACCTTTTGAAACAAATGGGTCTAAGAAAGTAAGCAGTTACTTACTTTCATGAATCGGATACTTTCTATCACAGGCCTACTGCCGTTGTTATTCTTATTTTTGGATATCCTGCCTTCGTTTTCTCTAAACGCGTTCGGACCGGCGGGGACTTACAACCATATCCGAATCCTAAAGGAGTCGTTTCGAGATTTTACTGAAAAAACCGGTTATGAAATCCGGGCAGATTGCCAGGAAATGATCATTCAAGGAAATCTGCGATCCGACTCCGAGTTTATGGAAGAAGAAGGTTTTCACTGCGATGACAACCATATTTTCGGATGCGGAATCGAACTCAGAAACTTAAAATCGAAATCCGAAAAGGCGGGCCTTTTTACGGACTCGATGCGATATATGGGACACGCGACACATATCATTCAGGATTTTTACGCTCACAGCAATTGGGCGGAAAATCATTCCAATCAGATCGAAATCGCGCCATTGGAAGAACCCTGGCTTTTGCTTTCCAGACCCGAGATACAAACGGGTTACTACGATCTTACGCCGGTAATTCATCATGAGGAAGAAGCCCTTGAGTGTCTGAGTCTTTCCTTTGATGAGATGAAATCCTTTCAGCCTTTTGCCACCCATCTTTGTCTCAATAAGGATTCTGAAAAATCTCTTAGAGGCGGAAACCCGGTGGAAAACAATCCTAACGTCAATCTACACGAATGGTCCGGATTACACGCCGTGGAACACACAACTCGGTATTTAGTCGACGCTTATCATAGTAATCATAAGAATCTAAAACTTTGCCTGATTCCAAAAAAGGCGAGTTTTTCCTGCAATAACGCAACGTTCCAGATGAGAACCGAATAAGATAGAATTTCGAACTCGGCGATTTCTGGTAGGAGAGAATTCTTCTTTTCCGATCGCACAATCCGTATTAACTCCTATATCCATCGATTTTCTAAGTAGTTTCCGAGATTCATTCCATTCGTCTTCTCTGATAGATTGGTGAAAGACCGTCGTTTCGACGGTGAATATCGAAAAGGGGTTACTGAATGAAAAAAATAATCGCACTGATTGAGACGGCGATTCTTTTGTTTTTCCTTATCAATTGTAAAAAAGGAGAAACCGAAGATGATACGACTTCGCTGATTATGATGTTTGCGGTTATGAATTCGGAAACCATAGCCGATTTTTATCCGGAACTCGGAATCCCCGGAAGCACGACGACGATTACTGGAAGCGATTTCTCCGGAACGGCTTCTCAATATTCGGTAACGGTCAACGGAATCAGCGCGACCGGGATTAATTTAGCAAATTCGAATACGCTCACGTTCACGATGCCGACCCTTTCCGATATTTCAGAGAACAAAACGGTTCCACTCGTGATCACAAAATCCGGTTCCAACGTGATTTCCAAAACGATTCGATATCGCCCGGCGCCCGTTGTCGCTCTCAATCAGCCAAACACACTCATTGGAAGGGTTTCATCCAAGGACGTAAGTAGTTTTTATACGTTCACTGCGCCTACAAACGGAAATCATATCGTCAATATCTTCGGGTATCAGGGCGCAAATTTAGACATTTACTACTTTACCTCTCCGACTTCCGCCTCCACTGCGCTCGCGACGGGCCCGGCGAACGATTCCGAATTTGAAAAAGTGAATTTAACGGCGGGGACTTACATCGTCCAAATTAAATTCGTTTCCGGTGCGCTTGCCACCAATTTCAAAACTCATATTGCCAACGGACAGATTACCCCCACTTCCACTTTCAACGAGATCGATAGCCAAAGGAGATGTTACGATTATATGGGAACTGGAACCACGGCCAACGCCGCTGCCGGGTGCAACAGTGTAAACGCAGCCGCAATTGCCGCGGGTAGAACCGGACGTTGTACATATCCATCGGCTTCCGGCCTTACGACGAGAAGTTATTATTCTATCGACGGATTCGGATTTACTCCCGATTACGCGGAACAAACTTGTACACAGGAAGGTTTTGATTCTCCCAATCCAAGCAAAGCGATCTTTCAACCTCTTTGATCCTCTTTTTTTAAAAGGGTTTTCCACAGGCTGGAAGACCTTTTTAAGACCACAACTCCCCTCTTTATTATAATTCAATTCCTAAAAAACAATAAGACGACCCGCTGGCTTCGGTTTCCGGTATAAAATTGACGCAGACTAAAAATAAGGAGAAAACTTTAGAATAGTAGAATGTTATTTTATTCGTAAATTCTTATCCGCTCCAATAAACCGAGGATCCTTTTGATGTTTGAAAAAGAAACCGCAGAATTAGCCAGACCAAAGTCCCTGCCTTTCTCAACCGAAGTTTTGGAACGTATTCTCAAACAGAGTAAAATTGGAATGCCTGAAATCTCGGCGATAGAATCTCTTCGCGCCGAAAATCGGCCCGTTCTCAAAGCGGACTTTTACCGAGACGAGGGACTGTATTCTTCCGAATTAAATCTTTTTGAAAAAAGGGCGGCGGTAGCCGGTTTTCAAGACCAAGTTCAATCTTCCGGAGATCACTTTATTTGCAAGATTCGGAACCGGGATCTCCTTATTTTGAGGGACGAAAAGAATCTCCTTAGAGCATATTATAATTCCTGCATACACCGGGGAACAAGATTGATTTCTGAAAAAAGGGAAAAACCTTTAAAAAAAGTGGTTTGTCCTTATCATAGCTGGACCTACTCACTTGACGGAAAATTGCTTACATCCGATTGTAAGGTTCCCGAAAGAGGACTTCAGGAGTTGCCTATTTGCAACTTCGCGGGAATCTTATTCGTCGGTTTTCAGAAGAAGTCCCTGGAATATTTGGAGCCCGTCTTTCATGAGTTAAGAAATTTTGAACTCGATTCATACGTTCCTTATGAGATAAAAACGAACGAAGGAAAATACAATTGGAAAGTAGGCGTAGAGATTTTTCTGGAATCCTATCACATCTCGACTGTCCATAAAAATTCGGTCGCAGCCGTCATCCCAAAGAACGCTTCCGTCTTTGATCCAATCGGAGAACATGGGAGGATCTTAATTCCGAATCGTTCCTTTGGAAACGTATCGACTCCTGCGAGAAAGGATCTGATTATCAGTTATTTTTTATTTCCTTCTACGATTTTGGTTATTTTTCGGGACCACTTTGCGATGATTCACTTTCAACCGATTTCGAAAGAAAAAACTCTTTGTACACAAGCAATTCTGATTCCGCAGAAAGCGAAAACTCAGAGGATGGAACGTCATTGGAATTACAACGCTGATTTCTTTTTTAAAACGATCTCGGAAGATCTGACTCTGGCCGAAGAAATTCAAATTGGACTGACGAGAGAAGGTTTTGTCTTTCCGAGTTCTTTTGAACCGGGTATCTTTCACTTTCATCGATCACTGGAGACTGCGGAATAAAATATGAAAGTTATAGTTTTTTTCCCTTTTTAGATTTCTGACAAATTCTTTTTACGAGATACTTTTTCCGTTACTTTCAGAAGAATCTTTTTGAGAGTAAGCAACTCTTTGATCTTCGTGTGAGAGTTCCTACAAGATTTTGTGTACGAACAATGTGACTATAGGTTATAAAATCCGTTGTGTGTGAGTTCCTACATAGTTTCATTTCCAAACAAATTAAAGAACCCAATTGTCCTTCAATTTTCGAAAATAACCAAGAAATTCTAAAGTCCCGAATGCGCCATCTTCGTTGAACCGGCGCTGTTTTACCCTGCCCGCATTTTCTCGCGTGTGAGAGTTCCCACACGATTTAAGATTGAGACCACTCCAGCGCGCGATCTGTCGAGCGCCAAAAGAAGCGAGACGCTGAGTTAGAGAGAGATGGACGCAAATGCGAAGCGTTTTGGCTTTCAGTGAAGCAGAAAACGAATCTCGGGTGCGACTTTTAAAATTCTTCTTTCTCAAAATAAAAAAGCCCGGCAATTTCTTACCGAGCTTTCATGAGGCTTTGAAGATTTGAAAAAGAAGTGACCAATCGAGCGATCCATAGAGAGCGAGATTGCCAAACACCGCGAGGCGGTGAGCTTTGGCTTTCAGCGAAGCTGAAAAGTAACCCCGGATTCTTCCTTCAAAATAAAAAAGCCCGGCAATTTCTTACCGGGCTTTCATGAGGCTTTGAACACAGAAAAAGTAGCGTGACCTAACACCCCGGATCCTTCCTTGCGAAAGGATCCGGTTTTTGTCGTGGCTCCGAAGAG